>NZ_JBIVOA010000005.1:0-306703 GCF_044753885.1 Streptomyces sp. NPDC093221
GGCTGCGCCCCCGGGTCCGGCGGGCCCCGGGGGCGGGGGGCGCCCCCCCGGGGGGGGGGGCCCCCCGCCTTGGGGCGCGGGGGGGGCGGGGGGGGGGCCCGGCCGCGGACCGGTTAGCTGAACGAGTCGCCGCAGGCGCAGGAGCCGGTGGCGTTCGGGTTGTCGATCGTGAAGCCCTGCTTCTCGATGGTGTCGACGAAGTCGATCGAGGCGCCGCCCAGGTACGGGGCGCTCATCCGGTCGGTGACGACCTTGACGCCGCCGAAGTCCTTGACCACGTCGCCGTCGAGCGAGCGCTCGTCGAAGAAGAGCTGGTAGCGCAGTCCCGAGCAGCCACCGGGCTGGACGGCGACGCGCAGAGCGAGGTCCTCACGGCCCTCCTGCTCCAGCAGGGTCTTCACCTTGATGGCGGCAGCGTCGGACAGGAGGATGCCGTCCGTCGTGGTGGTCTCGTCCTGAACCGTCATGTGCTTCTCTCCCGGGTTGTACGGACTGCTGGCTACCGACTGCTAACCGGCAACCGCGCGGATTCATTCCGTGCGTGTCGAGGTCCGCTACGACTTATTCCCCTCCATGCTCGCACACCGCGGCGGCGGCGAGGGAGGGCGCGGGGAGCGGTGAGAGCGAATGCGTCACATTGACGAAACCGGCATCGTCAATCTGACACGAACGGGCTATCATAGATAACGTCAAGTAGACGAAAAGGTCTGCGCTGCAAAGAAAGGGCTACGGGCCCGTGACCACGACGCAACCGCTGGACGTACAGCCCACGCCTCTCGCACTCCTCCTGCTCGGCCGGGAGTCCGACCCCCGCAGCGAGCGCGGAGTCGAGTGCCCCGGGGACCTGCCCGCACCGTCCGACCCGGACCTGGTGGAGCGCGCCCGCGCCGCCAAGGCCCGCCTCGGCGACAAGGTCTTCATCCTCGGCCACCACTACCAGCGCGACGAGGTGATCGAGTTCGCGGACGTCACCGGCGACTCCTTCAAGCTCGCGCGGGACGCCGCCGCCAGGCCGGAGGCCGAGTACATCGTCTTCTGCGGTGTGCACTTCATGGCCGAGTCGGCCGACATCCTCACCTCGGAGCGGCAGCAGGTCATCCTGCCCGACCTCGCCGCGGGCTGCTCGATGGCCGACATGGCCAGCGCCGAGCAGGTCGCGGAGTGCTGGGACGTGCTCGCCGAGGCGGGCGTCGCCGACGTCACCGTGCCGGTGTCGTACATGAACTCCTCCGCCGACATCAAGTCCTTCACCGGCCGCCACGGCGGCACCATCTGCACCTCGTCCAACGCCCGGCGCGCGCTGGAGTGGGCCTTCTCGCGGGGCGAGAAGGTGCTCTTCCTCCCCGACCAGCACCTCGGCCGCAACACCGCCGTACGCGACATGGGCTTCTCGCTGGACGACTGCGTCGTCTACAACCCGCACAAGCCGAACGGCGGTCTGACCGTCGAGCAGCTCCGCGCGGCCAAGATGATCCTGTGGCGCGGCCACTGCTCGGTGCACGGCCGCTTCTCGCTGGAGTCGGTCGAGGACGTCCGCGCCCGGATACCCGGCGTCAACGTCCTGGTGCACCCCGAGTGCAAGCACGAGGTGGTCGCGGCGGCGGACTACGTCGGCTCGACCGAGCACATCATCACGATGCTGGACGAGGCCCCCGCCGGTTCCGCGTGGGCGCTGGGCACCGAGCTGAACCTGGTGCGCAGGCTCGCCAACTCCCACCCCGACAAGCAGATCGTCTTCCTCGACAAGACCGTCTGCTTCTGCTCGACGATGAACCGGATCGACCTGCCGCACCTGGTGTGGACGCTGGAGTCGCTGGCCGACGGCAAGCTCGTCAACCGCATCCAGGTCGACGCGGAGACCGAGCACTTCGCGAAGCTGGCACTGGAACAGATGCTGGCCCTGCCGTAACGCGCGGCGCGATGATGGACGCGTGATCCTTCGACCGGTACGTGACGACGAGGAGGACGCCGAAGTCGTGCGGGTGATCTCGTCCGCCGCCTTCGGCGCCTCGCACGTGCTGAAGGGCGAGGCGCCGCAAGGGCCGTTACCGGCCGCGGAGATCGCCAGACAGCACAGCACCACCCGGCACCTGGCGCGCAGCGACCCCGGCGGCTGCTGGCTGATCGAGGACGGGACGGCGGGCCCGGTCGGGGTCGCGCTGTCCACCCGGCGCGAGGGCACCTGGGGCCTGTCGCTGCTGGCCGTGGTGCCCGGCGCGCAGGGCAAGGGCGTCGGAAAGGCGCTGCTCGCGCGGGCGTTGGTGCACGGCAGGGCGTGCCTGCGCGGCATCATCTGCGGCTCGCGGCACCCGGTGGCGGCCCGTACGTACCGCAGGGCGGGCTTCACGCTGCACCCCGCGATGCGGCTCACGGGCCCGGTGGACGCGGCCGGTCTCAAGCCGCCGGACGGCGCGGTGCACGAGGGCACCGCCCGCCACCGCGACCTGCTGGACTCCCTCGACCGCAGGACCCGGGGCGGCGCGCACGGCGCCGACCACGAGGAACTGCTGCGCCACCACCGGCTGTTCGTGGTCGACGACCTCGCGGGCAGCGGCTACTGCTATCTGCGCGGCGGCAGCGTCGAGCTGATCGCCGCCACCTCGCGGCGTCTTGCCTCCCGCCTCCTGACCGCCGCGCTGCTGAGCGTCCCCGAGGGCGAGACCGCCCGCGTCGACCGGCTGACCGCCGAGCAGGACTGGGCCCTGGACGTCGGGATCGCCGCCGGCCTGGAGATCGCCAACGCCGGATTCGTCTGCCTGCGCGGCATGCGCCCGCCGATGCCGTACATCCCCTCGGAGACCTTCCTCTGAGGAGTCTGACGAGGCGGCTCCGCTGCGGGCGGGCGGTGGCGGGGCGGGCGAAGGGCCCGGCCGGGGGGCGCGGTCAGCGGGGGTGGGGGCGGACCAGGCCCGACTCGTAGGCGGCGACGACCAGTTGGGCGCGGTCGCGGGCGGCGAGCTTGGCCATGGTGTGGTTGATGTGGGTCTTGACGGTGAGCGGGCTGACGCCGAGGCGCGCCGCGATGGCCGCGTTGGACAGCCCGCCCGCCACCTCGATCAGCACCTCCCGCTCCCGGACGGTCAGCGCGTCGAGACCGGCGACCGTACGGACCCCGGCGTCGATCTGCTGCGACACGAAACGGGCGATCAGGCTCTTGGTCGCGGACGGCGACAGCAGCGCGTCGCCCGCCGCCACCGTCCTGATGCCGCCGAGCAGTTCCTCGGGCTCCGCGCCCTTGCCGAGGAAGCCCGCGGCCCCCGCGAGGATCGCCTGCACCACGTACTCGTCGGCCTCGAAGGTGGTCAGCACCAGCACCGCGACCCCGGTCAGCTCCGGGTCGGCGGTGATCTCGCGGGTGGCGGCGAGGCCGTCGGTACGGGGCATCCGGATGTCCATCAGCACCACGTCGGGGCTTGCGGTCCTGGCCAGTGCGACCGCCTCCGCGCCGTCGGTGGCCTCCCCGACCACCTCCATGTCGGGCTCGGACTCCACCAGGACGCGCAGCGCGCCGCGCAGCAGGGCCTGGTCGTCGGCGAGAACGACGCGCAGCGGTCCCCGCTCGCGCTCGTCGGCGAGGCGGCCGGTGCCGATCATCCGGCGCTCCCCTGGGCGCGCGGCGGGACGGCCGGGGCGGCGGCCGGGTGCGGGGGCGTGGAGAGCGGGAGCCGGACCCAGACGCGGAAGCCGCCGCCGGGGCGGGCACCGGTGCGGCACATGCCGCCGAGCGCGCTGGCCCGTTCGTGCATGCCGAGCAGGCCGTGGCCGCCGGGGGCGCCGTCGCGCGGATCGGCGGGACACGGCGGCCCGCCGTCCCCCGTACCGCCCGCGCCGCCCGTACCGCCCGTACCGCCCGTGCCGCCCGTGCCGCCTGCACCGCTGCCGCGCCGGGGCCCCGGCAGCGCGCCGGACGGCAGCAGCGAGGCGGCCTCGCCGGGCGCGCCGTCGTCGTCCACCACGACTTCGAGCACGCCCGGCTCACGGCGGATGCGGACGACGGCGCCCGCGCCGGGGCCCACGTGCTTCTGCACGTTCGTGAGGGACTCCTGGATCACGCGGTACGCGGTGAGGTCGACGCTGGCGGGCAGCGGCGGCACGGCCGGGTCGTCCGCCGCGCTCCCGCCCCGCTCCCCCGGCCCGGCACGCGCGTCCTCGCGCACCTCGTGGCCGTCCACCGCGCATTCGACGGTGACGCGCAGCCCGGCGCGCAGGAAGCCGTCGAGGAGCTGATCGAGGACGGCGAGGCCCGGCGCCGGTTCCATCGGCGCCTCGGGCTCTCCCGACTGGCGCAACAGGCCGACGGTGGCGCGCAGTTCGTGCAGGGCGGACCGGCTCGCCTCGCGGACGTGCGCGAGGGCCTGCTTGGCCTGGTCGGGCCTGCTGTCCATGACGTGCGCGGCGACCCCGGCCTGCACATTGACCAGGGCGATGTGGTGGGCGACCACGTCGTGCAGCTCGCGGGCGATCCGCATCCGTTCCTCCGCCACCCGCCGCCTGGCCTCCTCCTCGCGGCTGCGTTCCGCACGCAGCGCCCGTTCCTCGACGGCGGCGACGTACGCGCGGCGGCTGCGGGCCGCGTCACCGGCCGCCGCGGCCATGCCCGTCCAGGCGAAGACGCCGAAGTTGGACTGCCCGTACCAGGGCCCCGGACCGCAGGACATGGCCAGCGCGGTCAGTCCGACGCTGACCAGCAGGCCGGTCACCCAGGTGGTGTGCCGGTCGGTGCGGGCGGCGACGGTGCACAGGGCGAGGGCCACCGCGAAGATCACCGGGATCCGGCCGTCCACCGGGCGCAGCGCGATGAAGACCGCGGAGAGCACACAGGTGAAGACCAGCACCGCCCACGGGACGCGGCGGCGCAGGACGAGCGACCCGCAGGCCAGCGCCGCGAGCGCGGTGTCGACCAGGCCGAGCCGGTACGTCTGGATCCCGGCCACCGTGCCGGCCAGGATCACCGCGAAGACGAGGGCGGCGAGACCCGCGTCAGCCGTCCCCTGATGCGCCCGCAGCCAGCGGCTGGGGCCCACGAGAGGATTCCTCGGCGGAAGCGGATACTGCACGGTAGGCAACGGTACGGGAAGCCCGGCGCGCCCCGTACCCGCCCGGTGCCCCGCCCTCAGCCCGGGATCAGTCCGTCGTCGTTGAGCAGTTCACGGACCTCTTCGAGGCTCGCGTCCGGCGACGGCAGGATCAGTGTCGACGGCTCCAGGGAGTCGTCGGGCACCGGCTCGCCGAAGCGGCGGACCGCGTCGAGCAGGGCGCCCAGCGTGCGCCGGAAGCCCTCCTCGTCCCCGTTCCTGACCTCGGCGAGCAGCTCGTCGTCCAGCTTGTTCAGCTCGCCGAGATGGCTCTCGTCGAGCCCGACCTGGCCCTCCCCCATGATCCGTACGATCATGACGGCCTCCTCCGTAACCCTGCTGACGTGCCGCCCGGCGGCCGAGCCTGCCTGTCCTGCGTACCCCTGCGGCGCGCGTCCTGTCCACGTCCACCGCAGTCCACATCCACCGCTGGTCACGACCTACCGCCGGTCATGACCTCCTGCCGGTGAGACCTACTGCTTGTCGAACCGCGGGGTGTCCTGCGGCTCGGGCTTGGCGGCCTGACCGCCCTGCCCGCCCTCGATCGCCTGCGGCGCGCTGCCCCCGGCAAGCTCGGCCTTCATCCGCTGGAGCTCCAGCTCGACGTCGCTGCCGCCGGAGAGACGGTCGAGCTCGGACTGGATGTCGTCCTTGGCCAGACCGCTCGGGTCGTCGAGCGCGCCCGAGGCCAGCAGCTCGTCGAGAGCGCCCGCGCGGGCCCTGAGCTGCTCGGTCTTGTCCTCGGCACGCTGGATCGCCATGCCGACGTCGCCCATCTCCTCGGAGATGCCGGAGAACGCCTCGCCGATCTGGGTCTGCGCCTGGGCCGCGGTGTACGTGGCCTTGATGGTCTCCTTCTTGGTGCGGAAGGCGTCCACCTTGGCCTGGAGCCGCTGGGAGGCGAGCGTGAGCTTCTCCTCCTCGCCCTGGAGCGTGGTGTGCTGCGTCTCCAGGTCGGCGACCTGCTGCTGGAGGGCGGCCCGGCGCGACAGCGCCTCGCGGGCCAGGTCCTCACGGCCCAGCGCCAGCGCCTTGCGCCCCTGGTCCTCGTAGGTCGACGACTTCTTCTGCAACTCCGTGAGCTGCAATTCGAGCCGCTTACGGGAGGTGGCGACGTCCGCCACGCCCCGCCGTACCTTCTGCAGCAGTTCGAGCTGCTTCTGGTACGAGTAGTCGAGCGTCTCGCGCGGGTCCTCGGCCCTGTCCAGGGCCTTGTTGGCCTTCGCGCGGAAAATCAGTCCCATCCGCTTCATGACACCGCTCATGGGCCTCGCGCGCCCCCTTCTCCGGCAACTGCTCCAGCATGCCTCAGCACCTCTACAGACCCCAGCCTACGGGCCCTGGTTCCATTACCGCACTGTTCGGGTGCGGATGCGGTCATCCGTAGGGACGATCACGGTTCGGTGACCTCAGGCCCAAGGAGTAGGTGAGGGGCTGGGGCCGGGCCCGGGAACCACGTAACCTGGAGGTGTGTTCCGACGTCGTTCCGAAGATGAGCAGGTCTCGACCACCGCGGTGATCGAAGACCAGGTACGTGACCCGCAGGCTCCCAAGGGTCGCCCCACTCCGAAGCGCAGTGAGGCCCAGAGCCAGCGCCGCAAGGCCGTCACCGCGCCGACCGACCGCAAGGCGGCCACGCGGCAGGCCCGCGACGCCCGCCGCACCGAGATGGCCAAGCAGCGCCAGGCGCTGGCCGGTGGCGACGAGCGGTATCTGCCGGTCAGGGACAAGGGGCCAGTGCGCAAGTTCACCCGCGACTACGTCGACTCGCGGTTCCGGGTGGCCGAGTTCTTCCTGCCGGTCGCGGTCCTGATCCTCGTGATGAGCATCATCGGCTCCCTCCAGAGCCTGTCGCTGCTGCTGTGGCTGGTCGTGATCGTGGCGATCGTGGTCGACTCGTTCGTCACCGCGTTCCGGCTGCGCCAGCAGTTGCGCAAGCGGCTCCCCGACAAGAGCCACAAGGGCGCCGTCGCCTACGGGCTGATGCGCACCCTCCAGATGCGCCGTCTGCGGCTGCCCAAGCCGCAGGTGCAGCGCGGCGACCAGCTCTGAACGGCGGCGGATCCTGAACGACGCGAGGGCGGCCGACGCCGCCGGTTTCGGTGCGCCCGCTCCGGGCGGGGACGACCCGTCCGCCGGGTCCTTCGGCGCGGTGACGCCGTACGGGTCGGCGTATCCGGCCGGCGCGTACGGCTTCGGGACTCCGGCCGCCGGTGTGCCCGTCCCGCCCCCGGCTCCCGCCGCGGAGCCGCCCGGCGCGGGCGGCTTCTCCGGCGGCGCGGGCAACTGGCTGGCCGGGCTCGACGGCCTGCGCAACACCGTCAGGCAGGAGCTGGTCTCGCGCCAGCTCGACGAGCGCCTCACCGCGCACTTCCCGCCCAGCGGCGGCGCCCACGCACGGCACCAGCGGTCGCTGCGCGTGCTGGACATCGGCCCCGGCCAGGGCACCCAGGCGCTGCGGCTGGCCCGCGCGGGCCACATCGTGACCGGTCTGGAGTCCGACCCGGCGATGCTCACCGCCCTGCGGGCCGCGGTCGCCGCCGAGCCGCAGGACGTACGCGACCGGATGGCGCTGCTGCGCGGCGACGGCCGCCAGACCGGCCGCCACTTCGGGCCCGCCTGCTTCGACGTCGTGCTCTGCCACGGCGTGCTCATGTACGTGCCCGACCCCGAGCCGCTGCTCGCCGCGCTCGCCAGGGTGCTGGCCCCCGGCGGCCTGCTCTCGCTGCTGGTGCGGAACGGCGACGCGCTGGCCATGCGGCCGGGGCTGCTCGGCGACTGGTCGGGCGCCCTGGGCGCGGTCGGCGCCACCGGCTACACCAACCGGCTCGGCCTGACCACCCGCGCCGACCGGCGCGAACGCCTCACGGCGACGCTCGCCGGGATCGGTGTGCCCCTCCAGGCGTGGTACGGGGTGCGGGTCTTCACCGACACCGCGCCGGACGGCGCGCGCCCTCCGCAGGACCCGCACGAGCTGGCCCAGCTGCTCGACGCGGAGGAGGCCGCCGGGCGGACCGATCCGTACCGCGCGGTGGCCGCGCTGCTGCACCTGTGCGGCGTGCGCTGCTGACCGCGCCTGCGTGAAGGTGTCCGCACGGAGGTCCGCGTGAAGGCCGCGTGGAGGCCCGTACGGAGATCCGCGTTCCGGCCGCGGGGAGGCCCGAGTGAGGTCCCGCGGGGAGGCCCGGGCGGAGGACGGTGTCCCGGCGGGGGCGAGACCCGTTTGGCCGTGCGGGCCGAGTCAGGGGCAGCTTCAAACGTGACAATTCAGGCATGAGTGGATCGCGTACCCCTTGGCACCGCACCCGGTTCCTGCTGCCCGGCGCCGCCGCCGTCTGCGCGACGGCGATGTTGGCCTCCGGTTGCAGCTCCGACTCCGGCTCGGCGGCGAGGTCGGCCCCCGCCACGGTGGCGCCCGCGGCCGACACGTCCTCGTCGGGGAGCAACGACCTCCAGACCTCGTACGAGAACACCGTGAAGAACGTGCTGCCGTCGGTCGTGCAGATCACGACGAACTCCGACCTCGGCTCCGGGGTCGTGTACGACGACAAGGGCGACATCGTCACGAACGCCCATGTGGTCGGCACCGCGAAGAGCTTCCAGGTCAATCTGGCCACCGGCGGCAAGGCGCTGGCCGCGACCCTGGTGGCGACCTACCCGGCCGAGGACCTGGCCGTGATCAGGCTGTCGTCGCCGCCGAGCGGTCTGCACCCGGCGAGCTTCGCGGACTCCTCGAAGGTGGCGGTCGGCCAGATCGTGCTGGCGATGGGCAATCCGCTGGGGCTGTCGAGCAGCGTCACCGAGGGCATCGTGTCGGCGACCGGCCGCACCGTCAGCGAGGGCGCCACGGGCGGCGGGACCGGCGCGACCATCCCCGACATGGTGCAGACCTCGGCGTCGATCAATCCGGGCAACAGCGGCGGCGCGCTCGTGAACCTCGCCAACCAGGTCATCGGCATCCCCACGCTGGCCGCGACCGACCCGCAGCTCGGCAACGGCTCGGCGCCCGGCATCGGCTTCGCGATCCCGTCCTCGACGGTCACCCGGATCGCCGGCCAGATCATCAAGGACGGCAAGGTCGTGGACTCCGGCCGGGCGGCGCTCGGCATCACCGTGCGCGGCGTCGTGGACAACGGGCTCCAGCCCGCGGGCGCCGCGATCGTCTCGGTGACCAAAGGGGGCGCCGCCGAGAAGGCCGGGCTCAAAACTGGCGACGTGATCACCAAACTGGGCTCGACGCCGATCACCACGGCGCAGACGCTGACCGAGGCGCTGGCCTCGTACAAGCCGGGCGACAAGGTGCGGGTCGGCTACGAGCAGGACGGGGCGGCGAAGACCGTGGAGGTCACGCTGGGCTCGTTGTGAGCGCGGTACGGCATGACGACGGCGGTGCCGCACCCCGTGCGCGGGTGCGGCACCGCCGTCGTTCCGGACAGGCCCCGAGGTCAGTCCTCGTCGCCGTGCAGGCTCATCGGGCCGTAGATCTTGGTGTCGCCGTCGAAGAGGTGGACCTGGTCGGTGCCGCCTTCCAGCAGTTCCTTCCAGACCTCGCCCACCCAGGACTCCGCGTCGCCCTGTGTGGTGAACTCCTCGGGCTGCACCGCGGGCTGCACCTCGGTGCCGTCGGCCTTCTCGAACCGCCACGTCCACGCCATGTGTGTCTCTCCTCGGTCCCGTCGGTCCACCGTGCCGCCCGCACTCCCGTTCCCGCCGCCGCGAGCTGCGGGGATCACCGGGCGCGTGCCGCCTGCACCGCAGCGTATCGGGAGTCCTCGCCGTATCGGGAGTCTCCGCATGGCGGACCCCGCGCGCCCTGCGCGGCAGGACGCGAGACGATCGTCCCGTGGAACTGACTCTGCTCGGCACCGGCGGCCCCGAGGGGCTGCCGCTGCCCGACTGCCCCTGCGCGGCGTGCGCGCTCGCCGTCGGCGCGGGCGCGCGCGGCGCGACCGCCGTTCTGGTGGACGGTGTGGTGCTGCTCGACCTGACGCCCGGGGTGGCGCTGGCCGCGGCGCGGGCCGGGCACACGCTCGGCGGGCTGCGCCTGGTGCTGCTCTCGCACCCGCACGACGGCCCGGCCGTGGAGATCCCGCCGGGGCTGCCCGCCCCGACCCGCGTCCCCGACGGGCAGCGGCTCGCGCTGATCACCGGGCACCATGTGCAGGCCGTCGCCATGGACGCGCCCGGCACCGGTTACGCCGTCGAGTCCCCCGACGGGCTGCGCGTGCTCTACCTCCCGCCGGGCGGCGCGCCCGCCGGGACGCCGGACGGGCAGGTGCCGTACGACCTCGTCCTGCTCGACGCCGTCGGACGGCCGGACGCCCTCGCCCGGCTGCGCGCCGCGGGCGCCGTCGGGCCGACCACCGACGTGGTCGCCGTCCACCTCGACCACGGGGCGCCGCCGCGGCCGGAGCTGGGCCGACGGCTGGCGGCCCTCGGGGCCCGCGCGGTCCCCGACGGTACGACGCTGACCGTCGGGGACTACCAGGAGGTGCCGGACATCCCGCGCCGGACCCTCGTGCTGGGCGGGGCCCGCTCGGGCAAGTCCGCCGAGGCCGAGCGGCGGCTGGCCGGTTTCCCCGGGGTCCTCTACGTCGCCACCGGGGGGTCTCGCGACGGCGACGACGAGTGGGCCCGCCGGGTGGCCGCCCACCGCGAGCGCCGGCCCGCCTCGTGGCGCACCGAGGAGACCTGCGACCTCGTCCCCCTGCTGACCGCCCCCGGCCCGCCCCTGCTCATCGACTGCCTCGGCCTCTGGCTCACGTCCGTCCTCGACAAGGCCGACGCCTGGGCGCCGGGGGCTTCCCTCGACGAGGTCCGCGGCCGTACCACCGAGCTCGTCGCCGCCTTTCGCCGCACCCCGCGCACCGTCGTCGCCGTCTCCAACGAAGTCGGCTCCGGCGTCGTCCCCTCCCACCCCTCCGGCCGCCTCTTCCGCGACGAGCTCGGCCGTCTCAACGCCGCCGTCGCCGCCGAATCCGAATCCGTCCTCCTCCTCGTATCCGGCCTCCCCCTCCCCCTCCGCTGACCCCTTCGCCCGGACGGCGAACCGACCTTCTAGCGGCGCGGGGAACGCTCCCGCACGTCACCACCCGCCCCGGCGGGGCAGATCGGTCGTCCCCGGACCACCGGCCGGTGGGGGCCGGCCGCGCAGTTCCCCGCGCCCCTCACGGGGCGGGCCGCCCCTTGTCCGGGCGCCAGCCACATGTCTTTAGGGGCGCGGGGAACTCCGCCACCAGCCACCACGCTCCCGCACGACACCACCCGCCCCGGCGGGGCAGATCGGTCGTCCCCGGACCACCCGCCGATGGGGGCCGGCCGCGCAGTTCCCCGCGCCCCTGACGGGGCGCACCGTCTTTCGTCCGGGCGCCAGCCACGTGTCTTTAGGGGCGCGGGGAACTGCGCCACCAGCCACCACGCTCCCGCACGTCACCACCGGCCCCGGCGGGGCAGTTCGGATGTATCCCGACCACCGGGCCGGTGGGGGCCGGCCGCGCAGTTCCCCGCGCCCCTGACGGGGCGGGCCGTCCTTCGCCCGGACGGCGAACCGACCTTCTAGCGGCGCGGGGAACGCTCCCGCACGTCACCGCCCGCCCCGGCGGGGCAGATCGGATGTATCCCGACCACCGGGCCGGTGGGGGCGGGGCCTCGGGGAGGTTGGGGGTAGCGGGTGAACCCGTGAGGCCACGCCGGCGAGGCGACCGGTAGGGTTCCACGGGTGAGCGGCATCGACTTGGACGACTTCGGCTCCCTCGTGGAGCGGCCCGACGCTGGGGTTCGACGCGACTCGCAGGAGCGCTGGCAGAAGCTGGTGCGTCCGGCGGGAGGGCTGGGGAAACCGGCCGAGCTGGCGGACTGGCTGGCGGCGGTGCGCGGCGAGGTGCCGACCGGGCCGATCGCGGCGCCGCGCGCGCTGATCTTCGCGGCCGACCACGGCGTGGCCTCGCTGGAGGTGTCGGCGCGGAAGGCCGGTACGGCCACCGAGTTGGTGAAGGCGGTGCTGGACGGCACCGCACCGGCCAGCGTGCTGGCGCGCCAGTACGGCGCGCACGTCGACGTCATCGACATGGCGCTGGACTGCGACCCGTCCGAGCTGCCGGACTACGTGACGGCGCACCGCGTGCGCCGCGGCTCCGGCCGGATCGACATCGAGGACGCGCTGACGCGGGAAGAGGCCGAGCAGGCGTTCCGGGTCGGCATGACCGTCGCGGACGAGCAGGCGGACTCCGGCACGGACCTCGTACTCCTCGGCGACCTGAGCGTCGGTGGCACGACGCCCGCCGCCGTACTGATCGCGGCGCTGTGCGGCACGGACGCCTCCGTCGTCACCGGCCGCGGCTCCGGCATCGACGACCTCGCGTGGATGCGCAAGTGCGCCGCGATCCGTGACGCGCTGCGCCGGGCCCGCCCGGTCCTCGGCGACCAGCTCGCGCTGCTGGCCGCGGTCGGCGGCGCCGACTTCGCCGCGATGACCGGCTTCCTGCTCCAGGCGGCGGTCCGCAAGCTCCCGGTGGTCCTCGACGGAGTCGTCAGCGCCGCGTGCGCGCTGGTCGCCCAGCGGATCGCCTTCCGGGCGCCGGACTGGTGGCTGGCGGGTCACGCCAGCGGCGAGCCGGGCCAGGCGAAGGCGCTGGACCGGATCTCCCTCGAACCGCTGCTCGACCAGGGCGTGCACCTCGGCGGCGCGGCCGGCTCCCTGCTGGCCCTCCCCCTCCTCCAGGCCGCGGCGGCGCTGTCGGCCGAACTCCCGTACCCGGCGGAGAAGCCGGACCCGGAGCCGGAGAAGGACGCCGAGGACACCGAGGACACCGAGGAAGCCAAGGACCCCGAAGAGGCAGAACCGCAGGCAAAGGCCGAGACGGAGCCGGCGCCGCAGCCGGAAGCCGACCCCGCCTCGTAACCGAAAAGCACCTCGGCGGAACCGTCCCCGCCGAGGTGCGAGCGGCCCGGCGCGACCCCAAATCGGGCATTACGTCATAAAATCCCCTCCTATGGGAACGGGCAGCACCACCAGCACACAGCCGCGCCCTCACGCGTGTCCGGGACGCGCGGCCACCTTCGCCGTCCGCTACCTGCGCACCGTCGCGTGCGTGAATCTCCTCGGCGCCGTCTGGGTCTCCTTCGGCCAGGACATCCGCCGCCACAACGTCGAGGACTACTTCACCCCGTACCTGCTGAGCGCGGGCTTCACCTCCGGCGCCTTCGCCCTCTTCCTGGCCGTCACCATGCGCCGCCGCAAGCGCGCCGCGTGGATCCTCAACCTCGTGCTGTGCGGGCTGTTCCTGGCCGCGCTGTCGGTCAGCATGGTGTGGCCCGACATCCACCGGCACGCGCAGAACTGGATCTCGCTGGCGCTCACCGCCGCCTTCCTGGCGGCGCTGCTCGTCGGCCGCGGCGAGTTCCGGGCGAAGGGCGACCCCGCCAACCCGCGGGACGCGGCCCTGGTGGCCGCCGCCGGTCTGCCGCTGGCCGCGCTGCTCGGCACCGCGCTGGTCACGGTCACCAACGACGACCAGGGCGCGGGCTTCGGCGACTGCCTCGGCTACGCGGTCCTGCGGCTGGTGTCCCTGGTGCCGGACGACAGCGGCTCGCTGACCATCTCCACGCCCGGCTGGGTGGACGTCGTCATCAACGCCATGAGCGCCCTGCTCTTCCTGCTCGTGCTCTTCGTCGCCTTCCGCTCGCCGCGCGGTCGGGCGCTGCTGTGCCCGGCGGACGAGGAGCGGCTGCGCGGCCTGCTCGACCGGCACGGCGACCGCGACTCCCTCGGCTACTTCGCGCTGCGCCGCGACAAGAGCGTCATCTGGTCGCCCAGCGGCAAGTCGGCCATCGCCTACCGGGTGGTGGGCGGTGTCTCGCTCGCGTCCGGCGATCCGATCGGCGACCCCGAGGCGTGGCCCGGCGCCATCGAGGCGTGGCTGGCGGAGGCGGCGGGGCACGCGTGGGTGCCCGCCGTGATGGGCGCGAGCGAGGAGGCCGGTACGGTCTACGCCCGGCACGGCCTGGACGCGCTGGAGCTGGGCGACGAAGCCATCGTGGACACCGCCGAGTTCACCCTTGAGGGCCGCGCGATGCGGACGGTCCGGCAGGCGTACAACCGGGTCGCGCGCTCCGGCTGCACCGTACGCATCCGCAGGCACGCCGACATCCCGGCCGCGGAGATGGCGGCGCTGCTGGAGCGGGCCGACCGGTGGCGGGACGGCGGCACCGAGCGCGGCTTCTCGATGGCGCTGGGGCGGCTGGGCGACGCGGGCGACGGGCAGTGCGTGATGGTCGAGTGCCACGACGGCGACGGCGTGCCCAGGGCGCTGCTGAGCCTGGTGCCGTGGGGTCCGCGCGGGCTCTCGCTTGACCTGATGCGGCGTGACCGGGGCGCGGACAACGGGCTGATCGAGTACATGGTGATCGAACTCGTCCAGCGGGCGGACGAGGTCGGCGTGGAGCAGATCTCGCTGAACTTCGCGATGTTCCGGTCGGTCTTCGAGCGCGGCTCACGGCTCGGCGCGGGGCCCGTCCTGCGGGTGTGGCGGTCGCTGCTGACGTTCTTCTCGCGCTGGTGGCAGATCGAGTCGTTGTACCGGGCGAACGCCAAATTCCGCCCGATCTGGGAGCCCCGCTATCTGCTCTTCGGCAAGTCCAGCGAACTGCCCCGGATCGGTATCGCGGGCGCCCGCGCCGAGGGTTTCCTCGAAGCGCCCAGAATGCCGTCGCCGCTGCGCCGCAGAGAACGGTTCACCGCCAAGTGAGGGGCCCCGCGCGGGCCGCCGGGGGGCCCGGCCCCGCGGAGGCGCGGTGAGCGCGTCCGACAAGGTGCGGGAGTTCGCGCGCGCCGAGTGGGGGCAGATGGCGTACGACGTACGCGACCGGCTCTGGGCGCGCGGGCTGCGGGCGATTCCGCTGACGCTGTGGTCCTGCGTGGGCATCCTCTGCCTCCAGCTCGTCCAGCACGCGCAGGGGCCGAGCGACTGGGTGGACCGGCTCGGCGGCATCTACTGCACCCTGCCGTGGTGGAAGGCGCTGCTGCGCACGCCCCTGTCGCTGTTCATCCCCGATCCGACGCTGCCGATCTGGGGGCTTGTCATCCAGGTCGTGGTGGTCTTCGGGATCGCCGAGACGACGCTGGGCGCGCGCCGGACGCTGGCCATCGCGCTGTACACGACGCTGGCCGGCACGACCTTCGCCCGCTACTCGTACTGGGTCGGCCCCGACGGCTTCCTCGGGCTGCCCGTCGCCGAACTCATCGGCCGCGACACCGGGCCCTCCGCCGCGGTCGTCGCGCTCGGGGTGTACGTCGCCTGCCGGTACCACGCCTGGTGGACGGCGGCAGCCGTGGCCATGTCCATGGTCATCGAGGTGCTCGCCCTCGCCAATCTCGCCGGTTACGAGCACCTGACCGCGATCATCGCCGTCCTGCTGCTCTTCGCCGTCGAGACCTGGTGGGCGCGGCGGCGGCGCCGTACCGATTCCTCCGGGGACGGCCCCTCGGGGGACGGCGGCGACGACCACGCCGACCTGGTGCGCTGAGCCCGCGGCCACGCTGACCTGGCGCGATAGCCTCACGCGGTGACCGAACCCGAACCCGAACCCGAACCCGAGCCCGTGTCCGGGCCCTTGCCCGAGCCCTTGCCCGAGCCTTTGCCCGAGCCCTTGCCCGAGCCCTTGCCCGAGCCCGGCGGCAGGGCGACCGTCGGCGACGCCCTGCGCTTCGCCTTCGGCACGCTCAGCGTGCTGCCGGTGACGGTGACGCGCTGGGACCGGGCGGCGGCGCGCGGCGGGATGCTGGCCGCGCCGCTGGTCGGCGCCGTCGTCGGTCTCGGCGCCGCGCTCGGCGGCGGCGTCCTGACCGCACTCGGCGCGAGCCCGCTGCTCGCCGCCGTCGGGGCGGTCGCCGTGCCCGCCGTCGCCACTCGCGGCCTGCACCTGGACGGGCTCGCCGACACCGCCGACGGTCTCGGCAGCGGGTTGCCCGCCGAGGGGGCGCTGCGCGTCATGAAGCAGTCCGACATCGGGCCCTTCGGCGTCCTCACCCTCGTGCTGGTCCTGCTCGCCCAGACCGCCGCCCTCGCCTCCTGCTACGCGCACGGCTGGCGTTACGGCTGCACCGCCGCCGTGCTGTCCGCCGTCCTCGGCCGCGCCGCCATGACGCTCGCCTGCCGTACGGGTGTACGCGCCGCCCGGCCCGGCGGCCTCGGCGCCGCCGTCGCCTCCGCCGTGTCCCTGCGGGGGGCCTGGTCGGCCGGCGTCCTCTGCTGCGCCCTCGCCTGCGCCGCCGGCCTCCCCTTCGGCGGCCTCACCCCCCTCCGCGCCGGCCTCTCCGCCGCCCTCGCCCTCCTCTGCGCCGAACTCCTCCTCCGCCACGCCGTCCGCCGCCTCGGCGGCACCACCGGCGACGTTTTCGGCGCCCTCTGCGAAACCGCCACCACCACCTCCCTCCTCCTCCTGGCCCTCCGCTGACCCCCTCCGGGCCGTGCGGTGACCCGCGACAGCGTGCCCAGCGCCCCTGAAAAGACCGGCTCACCGCCCGGACAAAAGACAGTGCGCCCCGTCAGGGGCGCGGGGAACTGCGCGACCAGCCCCCACCGGCGGGTGATCCGGGGACAACCGAACTGCCCCGCCGAGGCGGGTCATGACCTGCCGAAGCGTCGTGGGTGAGCGCGCGCACGCGGCGGCAGGTGGGGGGCGGGGAGGAGTGGCGGGAGAGGGGTGGGTGGGGGAGCGCGCCGCAGGCGTAGGGTCGGGGATTGGGCAACGGGCGCGTGCCGCCCCGCTGATGTGGCGGAATACGATGCCCGGGGCCGGGCCGGGCCAACCAACCGGCCGCAGCACAGGACCTCGACCGAATAGGACCCCCTCCACCGTGACTGCTCTGACACTCAGTACCTCCTCCGCCGCAGCGTTGCGTGCGGACGCCGTCGTCGTGGGCGTGACCAAAGGGGCCAAGGGCCCCAAGGTCGCACCGGGGGCGGAGGCGGTGGACAAGGCGTTCGACGGAAAGCTGGCCGCCGTACTGGAGACGCTGGGCGCCTCGGGTGCGGACGGCGAGGTGACCAAGCTCCCGGCACCCGCGGGCCTGAAGTCCGCGGTGGTGGTCGCGGTCGGCCTCGGCGACACCCCCGAGGACGGCACCGGCTTCGACGCCGAGGCGCTGCGCAGGGCCGCGGGCGTCGCCGCCCGCGCGCTCGGCGGCGCGAAGAAGGCGGCGTTCGCGCTGCCCGCCGCCGACCCGGCGGACCTGGAAGCGGTCGCCACCGGCGCGCTGCTGGGCGCGTACGCGTTCACCACGTACCAGGCCGAGAACGGCAAGGGCACGCTCGGCGAGGTCGCCGTGACCGGTGCCAAGCCGCGCGACAAGGCGCACAAGGCCGCGGCGGCCCGCGCCGTCGCGGTGGGCGCCGAGGTGAACCGGGCGCGCGACCTGATCAACACCCCGCCCAACGACCTGAACCCGAAGGCGTTCGCCGCCGCCGTACAGGCCGCGGGCAAGGAGCACGGCCTCAAGGTCGAGGTGCTGGACGAGAAGGCGCTGGCCAAGGGCGGCTACGGCGGCATCCTCGGCGTCGGCCAGGGCTCGGCGACGCCGCCCCGGCTGGTCCGGGTGGCGTACACCCACGCCAAGGCGACCCGTACCCTCGCCTTCGTCGGCAAGGGCATCACGTACGACTCGGGCGGCATCTCGCTGAAGCCGCCGGGGCACAACGAGACGATGAAGTGCGACATGAGCGGCGCCGCCGCGGTGTTCGCCGCGGTCGTGGCGACCGCGAAGCTCGGCCTCGAGGTCAATGTGACCGGCTGGCTCGCGCTGGCCGAGAACATGCCGGGCGGCGGCGCCACGCGCCCCGGCGACGTGCTGAAGATGTACAGCGGCACGACGGTGGAGGTGCTGAACACCGACGCCGAGGGCCGTCTGGTGCTGGCCGACGCGCTGGCCCGCGCCTCCGAGGAGGCCCCGGACGCGATCGTCGACGTGGCGACGCTGACCGGCGCGATGGTGCTGGCGCTGGGCGAGGGCCGGTTCGGCATCATGTCGAACGACGACGGCTTCCGTACCCGGATCCACACCGCCGCGCTGGCCGCGGGCGAGGACTCCTGGCCGATGCCGCTCCCCAAGGAACTGCGCAAGACCTTCGACTCCCCCACCGCCGACATCGCCAACATGGGTGTGCGGCCGGGCGGCGGCCTGATCGCGGGGCTGTTCCTGAAGGAGTTCGTCGGCGAGGGCATCACCTGGGCCCACCTCGACATCGCGGGCCCCGCCTTCCACGAGGGCGCGCCCTTCGGCTACACCCCCAAGGGCGGCACCGGCACCGCGGTCCGCACCCTGCTCAGCCTGGCCCACCAGGCCGCGGACGGCGATCTCCTCTGACCGCCGCGCCGCACCCTGCTCCGAACAGGTGAGATAGGTCACTTACGGCCCCGGACGGCGCGTCCGGGGCCGTATTCGACGGGTCTCACCCCACAGGCCGATGACCCGTCCGCCGCGAACAAGTGCGAAGATGTGGTTCGGCACGACAGGGCCCCCTTTTAGACAAAGCGGCCGAACCAAAGCCGCCGCCCGGTCATGGTGGACCGGCTCCGGCGAACCCATGCATGGAGGACGTGACGTGGCGAACGACGCCAGCACTGTTTTCGACCTAGTGATCCTCGGCGGCGGCAGTGGCGGCTACGCAGCCGCGCTGCGTGCCGCGCAACTGGGACTGGACGTCGCCCTGATCGAGAAGAACAAGCTCGGGGGCACCTGTCTGCACAACGGCTGCATTCCCACCAAGGCGCTGCTGCACGCCGGTGAGATCGCGGACCAGGCTCGCGAGAGCGAGCAGTTCGGAGTGAAGGCCACCTTCGAGGGCATCGACATCGCGGCCGTCCACAAGTACAAGGACGACGTGATCGCTGGCCTGTACAAGGGCCTCCAGGGCCTGGTGGCCTCGCGCAAGGTGACGTACATCGAGGGCGAGGGAAAGCTGTCCTCCCCCACCTCGGTGGATGTGAACGGCCAGCGGATCCAGGGCCGGCACGTCCTGCTCGCGACCGGTTCCGTACCGAAGTCGCTGCCGGGCCTGACCATCGACGGCGACCGGATCATCTCCTCCGACCACGCGCTGGTCCTGGACCGGGTGCCGCAGTCGGCGATCATCCTGGGCGGCGGCGTGATCGGCGTCGAGTTCGCCTCGGCGTGGAAGTCCTTCGGCACCGACGTGACCATCGTCGAGGGTCTGCCGCACCTGGTGCCGGTCGAGGAGGAGAACAGCTCCAAGCTGCTGGAGCGCGCCTTCCGCAAGCGCGGCATCAAGTTCAACCTGGGCACCTTCTTCCAGAGCGCCGAGTACACCGACAGCGGTGTGAAGGTCACCCTGGCGGACGGCAAGACCTTCGAGGCCGAGGTGCTGCTGGTCGCCATCGGCCGCGGCCCGGTCTCGCAGGGCCTGGGGTACGAGGAGCAGGGCGTCGCGATGGACCGCGGCTATGTCCTGGTCGACGAGTACATGCGCACCAACGTGCCGACGATCTCGGCCGTCGGCGACCTGGTCCCGACGCTCCAGCTCGCGCACGTCGGCTTCGCCGAGGGCATCCTCGTGGCGGAGCGGCTGGCCGGTCTCAAGACCGTGCCGATCGACTACGACGGTGTCCCGCGCGTCACGTACTGCCACCCGGAGGTCGCCTCCGTCGGCATCACCGAGGCGAAGGCCAAGGAGCTGTACGGCGCGGACAAGGTCGTCACGCTGAAGTACAACCTGGCGGGCAACGGCAAGAGCAAGATCCTCAAGACGTCCGGCGAGGTCAAGCTCGTCCAGGTGCGCGACGGCGCCGTCGTCGGCGTCCACATGGTCGGTGACCGGATGGGTGAGCAGGTGGGCGAGGCCCAGCTCATCTACAACTGGGAGGCGCTGCCCGCCGAGGTCGCGCAGCTCATCCACGCGCACCCGACCCAGAGCGAGGCGCTCGGCGAGGCCCACCTGGCCCTCGCGGGCAAGCCGCTGCACTCGCACGACTGACCCTCCTCCACGCCACCCCATCCGCACAGATCGTTAGGAGTAACCGCAACCATGGCGGTTTCCGTAACCCTGCCGGCGCTCGGCGAGAGCGTGACCGAGGGCACTGTCACCCGCTGGCTGAAGGCCGAGGGCGAGCGCGTCGAGGCCGACGAGCCGCTGCTCGAGGTCTCGACCGACAAGGTCGACACCGAGATCCCCTCCCCCGCGTCCGGCGTGCTCGCGTCCATCAAGGTCGCCGAGGACGAGACGGTCGAGGTCGGCGCCGAGCTGGCCGTCATCGACGACGGCAGCGGCGGCGGCGCGCCCGCGGCTGCCCCGGCTGCGGCGGCCGAGCCCGAGCCCGCCCAGGCACCCGCGGCTCCCGAGCCCGCCCAGGCACCTGCGGCTCCCGAGCCCGCTCAGGCGGCTCCGTCCACCGAGCAGGCGGCGCCCGCGCCCGCCCCGACCGCCGAGGCGGCCAGCGGTGGCGGCGGCGCGAGCGGCACCGACGTCGTCCTGCCCGCGCTCGGTGAGTCCGTCACCGAGGGCACCGTGACCCGTTGGCTGAAGGCCGTCGGCGAGAGCGTCGAGGCCGACGAACCGCTGCTGGAGGTCTCGACCGACAAGGTCGACACCGAGATCCCGTCGCCGGTGGCGGGCACCCTGCTGGAGATCCTGGTCCAGGAGGACGAGACCGCGGAGGTCGGCGCGAAGCTGGCCGTGGTCGGCGCCGCTGGTGCCGCCCCGGCCGCGGCACCCGCGCCCGCGGCCCCGGCTCCCGCCGAGGCACCCGCCCCGACTCCGGCTCCGGCCCCCGCGGCTCCCGCCCCCGCCGCACCGGCTCCCGCACCGGCCGCTCCGGCCGCTCCGGCACCGGCCCCCGCGCCTGTCGCCGCCGCACCGGCTCCCGCGCCCGCCGCACCCGCGCCCGCCGCTCCGGCTCCGGCGCCCGCTCCGGTGGCCCCGGCCGCCCCGGCTCCCGTCGCCACCAGCGGTGACGACGGCGCCTACGTCACCCCGCTGGTCCGCAAGCTCGCCTCGGAGAGCGGCGTGGACCTCGGCTCGGTGCGCGGCACCGGCGTCGGCGGCCGCATCCGCAAGCAGGACGTCATCTCCGCCGCGGAGGCCGCCAAGGCCGCCGCGTCGAAGCCGGCGACCGCCGCGGCCCAGAAGGCGGCGCCCGCGGTGTCGCCGCTGCGCGGCCAGACGGTCAAGATGACCCGGATGCGCAAGGTCATCGGCGACAACATGATGAAGGCCCTGCACTCGCAGGCGCAGCTCACCAGCGTCGTCGAGGTGGACCTGACCCGCGTGATGCGGCTGCGCAACGCGGCGAAGGACGCCTTCGCGGCCCGTGAGGGCGTGAAGCTGTCCCCGATGCCGTTCTTCGTCAAGGCGGCGGCCCAGGCGCTGAAGGCCCACCCGGTCATCAACGCCCGGATCAACGAGGACGAGGGCACGATCACCTACTTCGACTCCGAGAACATCGGGATCGCGGTGGACTCCGAGCGCGGTCTGATGACCCCGGTCATCAAGGGTGCGGGCGACCTCAACATCGCCGGTATCGCCAAGAAGACCGCGGAGCTCGCGGGCAACGTGCGGGCCAGCAAGATCACCCCGGACGACCTGGCGGGCGCGACCTTCACGATCAGCAACACCGGTTCGCGCGGCGCGCTGTTCGACACGGTCATCGTGCCGCCGAACCAGGCCGCCATCCTCGGTGTCGGCGCGACCGTCAAGCGCCCGGTGGTCGTCGAGACCCCCGACGGCACGGTCATCGGCGTCCGGGACATGACGTACCTGGCGCTCTCCTACGACCACCGGCTGGTGGACGGCGCGGACGCCGCCCGTTACCTGACGGCGGTCAAGGAGATCCTCGAAGCGGGCGAGTTCGAGGTCGAGCTGGGCCTGTAAGGCCGCACACGGGCCTGTACGGCGTGTACGAAGGAGCCCCCGTCCCTCTTCCGGGACGGGGGCTCCTTCGCGTCCCGGCGGGCCCCCGCAGCGGCCTGCGGGGAGGCAGCGCCGCTTCCTGGTCGTATCGTCTATGTCACGCAAACCGTGAAGGAGCGCCCCATGGCCCCTGCCGTCGTCCAGCACCTGGTCGTCCACAGCCTGCGTGAGCAGATCCGGGAGCACATCCTCGAAGGCATCGTGAGCGGGCGCTGGAAGCCGGGCGAGCGGATCGTGGAGCGCCGGATCGCGGTGGAGCTCCAGGTCAGCCAGACGCCGGTGCGGGAGGCGCTGCGGGAGCTGGAGACGCTGCGGCTGATCGAGTCCGCGCCGAACAAGGGCGTACGCGTACGAAGCCTGACCGCCGCAGACCTCAAGGAGAGCTATCCGGTGCGCGCCGGGCTCGAACAGGTCGC
This sequence comes from Streptomyces sp. NPDC093221, assembly GCF_044753885.1. NCBI lineage: Bacteria > Bacillati > Actinomycetota > Actinomycetes > Kitasatosporales > Streptomycetaceae > Streptomyces > Streptomyces sp. NPDC093221. The sequence goes on from NZ_JBIVOA010000005.1 coordinate 22,414, forward strand.
CGCGGAACTGGCCGCGGCCCGGCTCGCCGCCGACCCCGCCGCCCTCGAGCGCGAGGTGGCCGCCCTGCGCGACGCCGACGCCGCCCTGGACAGCGAGGCCCAGGTCAGGCACACCGTCGCCTTCCACCACGAGCTGGTGCGCGCGGCCGACAACGCCGTATTGCTGCACGCCTGGGAGTCGCTGGGCATCGAGGTCTGGACGACGCTGTCCATCCGCTGGCTGAGCCCGGAGCCCCGCCCTTACGCGGCCGAGCACCAGGACATAGTCGACGCCTTCGTACGCCGTGACCCGGACATCTGCGGTCTCATCAAGTCCCACGTCCTGAGCTGCGCTCCCCAGGTCTGACGACATCCCCCGCGGCCCCGGCGGCCGGCGGTTTCCGTGACATGCAAGGCCACAAGGCCGAGGCACCCCGTGCCTTAAGGTCTGGCACCCCGTGCCGTCTTGGAATTACTGGCCCGGAAGCCATTGATCGATCATCGATCGTCGGCGTATCGTCGTCGGTGGGGAACAGCCCTGTCGTGCCGACAAGCGCATTCCCCACCCCCAACCTCCGTTCGAAGGCGGCACCCATGCCCGACGACGTACGCCCCCCGCGGGGCCAGCTCGACCAGATCCCGGACCGCGACCCGGAAGAGACCTCGGAGTGGCTCGCGTCGCTGGAGGCGGTCGCCAAGGCGGCCGGTCCGCACCGGGCCGCGTATCTGATGCGTCGCACCCTGGAAAGCGCCGGGGCGGGCGTCGGGCTTCCGTCGCTGCTCGAAACCGAGTACATCAACACGATCCCGACCTCCGCCGAGCCCGCCTACCCGGGCGACGAGGCACTGGAGGCGCGGATCACCGCGTGGAACCGGTGGAACGCGGCGGCCATGGTCACCCGCGGCAGCCGCCTGGGCCTCGGCGGCCACATCGCGACCTTCGCCTCGGCGGCCTGGCTCTACGAGACCGGCTTCCAGCACTTCTTCAGGGGCAAGGAGGGCGCGGGCAGCGGGGACCAGCTCTACCTCCAGGGCCACGCCTCCCCCGGCATCTACGCCCGCGCGTTCCTCGACGGGCGGCTGACCGAGGGCCAGCTCGACCGCTTCCGCCAGGAGGCGAACGGCGACGGCCTGCCCTCGTACCCGCACCCGCGACGGCTGCCCTGGCTGTGGGAGTTCCCCACCGTCTCGATGGGCCTCGGCCCGCTGTCGGCGATCTACCAGGCGCGGTTCAACCGCTATCTGGAGCACCGCGGCATCAAGGACACCTCGGACTCCCACGTGTGGGCGTTCCTCGGTGACGGCGAGATGGACGAGCCCGAGTCGACCGCCGCCCTGGCGCTGGCCGGCCGCGAGGGCCTGGACAACCTCACCTTCGTCATCAACTGCAATCTCCAGCGGCTCGACGGCCCGGTCCGCCCCAACTTCAAGATCGTGCAGGAGCTGGAGTCCCAGTTCCGCGCGGCGGGCTGGAACGTGGTCAAGTCGCTGTGGGGCGCGGCCTGGGACGACGTGCTCGCCCAGGACGTGGACGGCGCGCTGCTCAAGCGGCTGCGCGAGGTCCCGGACGCGCAGTTCCAGACGTACGCCACGCGCGACGCGGCCTATCTGCGCGAGCACTTCTTCGGCGCGGACCCCTCGCTGCGCACCATCGGCGCCCGGCTGACCGACGCCAAGCTGACCGAGCTGTTCCAGAGCTCGCGCGCGGGGCACGAGCCGCGCAAGGTCTACGCGGCCTACCGCGCGGCCGTCGAGCACAAGGGCGCGCCGACGGTGATCCTGGCGCAGACCGTCAAGGGCTGGACGCTGGGCGCGGGCTTCGAGTCGCGCAACGCCAACCACCAGATGAAGAAGCTGACGGGCGCTCAGTTCCGTACGATGCGCGACCTGTTGGAGCTGCCGATCCCGGACAGCGCGCTGGACGCGGACGTGGTCCCGTACTGGCACCCCGGCGAGAACTCGCCCGAGGTGCGGTACCTGCGCGAGCGGCGGGCGGCGCTCGGGGGTCTCGCCCCGGCCCGCAAGGTGGTCGCCAAACCGCTGCCGCTGCCGCCGGACAAGGCGTACAAGGCGCTGGAGAAGGGTTCAGGCACGCAGGAGATCGCCACCACGATGGCGTTCGTGCGGCTGGTCAAGGACCTGATGCGGGAGAAGGAGACCGGCCGCCGCTGGGTGCCGATCGTCCCCGACGAGGCCCGCACCTTCGGCATGGAGTCGCTGTTCCCGTCCGCGGGTCTGTACTCGCCGAAGGGGCAGACGTACGACCCGGTCGACCGCGACCAACTCCTGTACTACAAGGAGGCGAAGGACGGTCAGATCCTCAACGAGGGGATCACCGAGGCCGGTTCGCTCGCCGACTTCACGGCCGCCGCGACCGCGTACGCGACGCACGGCGAGCCGATGATCCCGTTCTACATCTTCTACTCGATGTTCGGCTGGCAGCGGACCGCCGACCAGTTCTGGGCGCTGGCCGACCAGCTCGGCCGCGGCTTCGTGATCGGCGCCACCGCGGGCAAGACCACGATGACCGGCGAGGGCCTGCAACACGCCGACGGCCACTCGCACTTGATCGCCTCCACCAACCCGGCGGCGCTCTCGTACGACCCGGCGTTCGCGTACGAGGTCGCGGTGATCGTCCGCGAGGGTCTGCGGCGGATGTACGGGCCGGACGCCGAGGACGTCTTCTACTACCTGACGGTCTACAACGAGCCGAAGGTGCAGCCCGCGATGCCCGAGGGCGTCGAGGACGGCATCCTCAAGGGCCTCTACCGCTTCCAGCAGGCGCAGGACCCGGCGGCGGACGCGGCCAGGCTGCAACTGCTGGCGTCCGGCACCGCGATCCACTGGGCGCTGGACGCGCAGCGGATGCTGGCGCAGGAGTGGGGTGTGGCCGCCGACGTGTGGTCCGCGCCGTCCTGGACCGAGCTGCGGCGCGAGGCGCTGGAGTGCGACGCGGCCCGGCTGCGCGGCGAGGAGCGGGTGCCGTACGTGACGCGGGCGCTGGAAGGCGCGCCGGGTCCCGTGGTCGCGGTCAGCGACTGGATGCGGGCCGTGCCCGACCAGATCGCGCAGTGGGTGGAGCAGGACTGGACGTCGGTGGGCACCGACGGCTTCGGCCTGTCCGACACCCGCGACGCGGCCCGCCGCCACTTCGGGGTGGACCCGCGGTCGCTGGTGGTCGCGTCGCTCGCCGCGCTCGCCCGGCGCGGCGACATCAAGCCCGAGACGGTCAAGGAGGCCGCCGAGCGGTACGGCCTGTAAGGCCGATGGCGGACGGGCGCGGTACGCGCCCCGTCCGCGCCCCGAACAGCCCTGGTACGGCCGCGCGCGGACCTTCGCACCCCGCGCGGCCGTATCCGCCTCGGAGAATATTCATAGGTTTCAGCAGACGTTTCCGGCCACCCCCGAGTCACCCCGTGCCACCGGCCGCGGCGGCCCTCCGCAGAGCCCGCGAAACCGCGCGCGGCCCGTACCGTACGGGATGTGCGGCGGTACGGGTGCGGCCCGGTGGAACGCGAGAGGTGCGTGAATCGGCTACCGCCCGCTCCCGTCCTGGCCGGAAAGAGATTGCGGGCGCATACAGCTACCGGCTACGTTCCCTCGGATGCCACCAAATCCCAGCCCTCTGACGGCTCCTACCGCCGAGGATTTCCGCGCCTGGCACCGGGTGCAGTCGGCCGCTCTCGCACACGACCGGCCAGGTGAGCCCGTGCTGTCCGCCACCGCCCTCCAGGCGAAGCTGACGACGACGGGGAACCGCAGCAGGCTGCTGCTGTGGCTGGTGCGCAACGCGAACGAGGAGCCGGTGGCCACCGCGACCCTGCGGCTGTTCAGCGAACCGGGGCGCAGCCACCTCGCCGAGGTCAGGATGACCGTCCACCCCGCCTACCGGCGGCTGGGCACCGGCTCGCGGCTGCTGTCCACGGTGACCGAGGCCGCGGCCGAGGCGGGCTGCCGCAGCGTGGTCACCGAGGTCATGGCGGGTACCCCGCACGAGGGATTTCTGGCCACCCGCGACTTCCATCCGGTCCTGCGGCTGACCTGGCAGCGGCTCGCGCTCGACGACGTACCCGACCGTATTCACAAGCTCCCCGACGTCCCGCACCCCGGCTACCGGCTGACGTCCTGGGACGGGGTCGTCCCCGACGCGCTCGCCGAGAGCTTCGCGGACGCCCGGCGCGCCATGGACGACATGCCGACCGGTGCCATGGACTTCGGCGAGGTGCGCTGGGACGTGGCCGCGGTCCGCGAGGCCGCCGAGGTGATCGCCCGGCGCGGCGAGCAACTGCTGACGGTCGCCGCGGTGGACGCGCTCGACGGCTCCGTCGCCGGTTACACCGAGCTGGTGATCCCGGCGGAGGGCGCGGGCACCGCCCAGCAGTACGACACGGCCGTCCTCCCCGCGCACCGCGGCCACGGCCTCGGGCTGTGGGTGAAGGCCGAGATGCTGCGCCGGGTACGGGAGGAGTTCCCGCAGCTCACCGCCGTGCAGACGGACAACGCCGACGACAACCGGCACATGCTGGCCCTCAACACCGCGCTCGGCTTCCGGCCGCTGCGCCGCACGGTCGAGTACCAGCTCACCCTCGGTCGGCGCTGACCCCCCGGACCTCGTACAGTGGGCGACCCACCCCGCACGGATGGAGTCCGTAACGACACGGGCGCATCCGGGGCACTCCGCGTGCGGGTGCGCGCGGCAACCGGGAAGCTGGACCAGTGATGGACGAGACGGAGTTCTGGGAGATCGTCGACCGTACGCGAGAGGCGGCGGACGGCGATCCGGAGGAGCATGCCGACCTGCTGATCGAGCGGCTGGCCCAGCTCGACCCGGACTCCGTGGTGGACTTCGCCCGGCACTTCGAGACCCGGTTCGTCCGGGCCTTCCGCTGGGACCTGTGGGGCGCCGCCGACATCATGCTGGGCGGCGCGGACGACGAGTCCTTCGACTACTTCCGCTGCTGGCTGATCGGCCAGGGCCGCCATGTCTTCGAGGGCGGTCTGGCCGCCCCCGACGACCTGGCCTTCCTCGTCACCGAGTTCGACCCGGAGACGGACGGCGACGCGGAGGATCTGGGCTACGCGGCGGACGAGGCGTACGAGCAGCTCACCGGGGTCCGGCTGCCGGACCTCGAACTTGCGCAGCCGGACCAGCCGGAGGGCGAGTCGCTGGACATGGACGACGAGCGGGCGATGGCGGAGCGGTATCCGCAGCTGTGGTCGCGCTTCGGCTGAGCCGGCTCTGGCGGCGCGGTTCTGTCGGGTTCTGTCGGCGCGGCTCTGTCGCTCGGCTCGGCTTTGTCGGCGGGGCACTGTCGACGGGGCACCGTCGGCTCGGTTCTGTCGGCGCGGTTCTGTCGGCTCAGACCGCCGTGAGGTCGACCGCCCGGCCCATCAGGACGTCGTCCACGTAGGCGCCGTCCAGCAGGAACTCCCCCGGCAGCACGCCCTCCACGGCGAAGCCGACCGACTCGTAGAGCCGCCGGGCCGGGGCGTTGTGCCCCAGCACCCGCAGGGTGATCCGGACGGCGCCCTGCCGCCGCGCCTCGGCGACGGCAGCGTCCATCAGCGTGCGCGCGATGCCCCGCCCGCGCGCCCAGGTGTCGACGGCCAGACCCTGTATCTGCCGCACATGCGCGTTGCAGGCCAGGGCGGTCGGCGGGACCAGCTTGAGATATCCGGCCAGCCGGCCCTCGGCCTCGGCGACCAGGACGTACCGGTGTCCGTCGGGCGAGCCGTAGAAGGCGGCGCCGGGCGCCGGTGCGGGCTGTACGGAGTGCAGCGGGGACCAGGTACGGGCGTCGAGCGCCGCGAGGCCGGAGTCGTCGGCGCGGGTCGCGGGCCGGACGGTCGCTGAGGTCATGCCGGTCACTGTGCCATGGCGCGCCGCGCGCCGGCATCGGACGTCCCGGGCCGTCGGCGGGCACAATGCGAATATGCGTATCGCAGTCACGGGTTCCTCCGGTCTGATCGGCTCCGCCCTGTCCCGCTCGCTCGCCGCGGACGGCCACGACGTCGTACGGCTGGTGCGGCGCGCGCCCGTCGGTCCCGCCGAGGTGCGCTGGGATCCAGCGCGCGGCACGGTGGACACCGCGGGTCTCGAGGGCTGCGAGGCCGTCGTGCACCTGGCGGGCGCCGGGATCGGCGACCGCCGCTGGACCGACAGCCGCAAGAAGGAGCTGGTGGACAGCCGGGTGCTCGGCACCGGCGCCGTCGCCAAGGCCGCCGCCGCGCTCGACACCCCGCCTCGGGTCCTGGTCAGCGCGAGCGCCATCGGCATCTACGGCGACACCGGCGACACGGCCGTCGACGAGGACAGCCCGGTGGGCAGCGGCTTCCTGGCCGAGCTGTGCCAGGAGTGGGAGGCCGCGGCCGATCCCGCCCGCGCGGCCGGCATCCGTACCGTCCACCCCCGTACGGGCCTGGTCGTCGCCAAGGGCGGCGGCGCGTGGGCGCGGCTGTTCCCGCTGTTCAAGGCCGGGCTCGGCGGACGCCTGGGCGACGGACGGCAGTTCTGGAGCTTCATCGCCCTGCACGACGAGGTGGCCGCCATTCGCCACGCGCTGGACACGGCCGATCTGTCCGGGCCGGTCAACCTCACCGCGCCCGAGCCGCTGACCAACCGTGAGATCACCGCCGAGATGGGGCGCGTCCTGCACCGCCCCACCGTGGCCGCGGTCCCGGAGTCCGTCCTGCGCCTGGTCCTCGGCGAACTGGCCCAGGACGTCACCGGCAGCCAACGGGTCCGCCCCAAGCGCCTCTTGGACTCCGGCTTCCGCTTCGCCTTTCCCGAATTCGCGCAGGCCGTGACGGCGGCTCTCGCCGAATAGCCGCTGCCGCCCGGCGCTACGGTGGGGCGGGGCGGCTCTCGGGCGGCGGGGCGTCGCGCGGGCGGCGGGGCGGCTCGCGGGCGGCGGCCGGAGAGGTGACCAGGCCGGAGAGGTGACCGGGCCGGAGACATTCGGCCGGGGGTGCCGAAAAGCGCTGGATAAGGGCTGGAATCGGCGGGTTGCCCCGGCATCAGATGGCTTTGATGAGGGCATGACCTTTACCAGCGTTCTGCGACGCCTCGGGCGTGACGCCGACGTGAGCGGGGATTCGAACCCGACCTCGGGGAGGGGCACAGTGCTCTCACCAGCACGCCGTGACGTCGCGGGAATCGTGGACGTCGTCGTGATCGGCGCAGGCATATCCGGGCTGTCCGCCGCGCATCAACTCATCGGCGGCGGCCTGTCGGTCACCGTCCTGGAGGCCGCCGACCACGTCGGCGGCCGCATGGCCACCGACGTGGTGGACGGCTTCCGGCTCGACCGCGGCGCTCACCTGCTCAACACGTCCTATCCGGAACTGCGCCGCACGCCGGGGCTGCGGGGGCTGCCGCTGGCGCCGCTCGCGCCCGGCGCCCTGGTCAGAGCCGACGGGCGCGGTTACCGGGTCGGTGACGCGCGCGGCTCCCGTACCGTTCGCGGCTCGGCCCGTGCCCCGATCGGCTCCACGCTGGACCGGGCCCGGCTCGGCACCACCCTCAACCGCCTTGCCGCGACGCCCGCCTCACGGCTCGCCAGCCGCCCCGAGACGACCGCCGCGCGGGCGCTGAGCGCACGCGGTTTCGCGCCGCGGACCGTCGAGGGCTTCGTACGGCCGCTGCTGGCCGCCCTGTTGTGCGACCCGGAGCTGCAAACCTCCAGCCGCTGCGCCGACTTGGTACTGCGCGGCTTCGCCCGCGGCCGTACGTGCCTGCCCGCGACGGGCGCGGCGTCCGTACCGCGGCGGCTCGCCGCGGGGCTCCCGCCGGGCGCGGTACGGCTCGGCACGCGCGCGGTGCGGGTCGCCGTCAACTGCGTGCAGACCGAGGACGGCGCCGAACTGCCCTGCCGGGCCGTGCTGGTGGCCACCGGGGCGCGGGCCGCGGCCGAACTCCTGCCGGGGCTGCGGGTGCCGTCCTTCCACGAGGTCACCGTCCTGCACCACGCGGCGCCCGTCCCACCCGTACGCGAGCCGGTGCTCGTCCTCGACGCCGACCGCATGGGGCCCGTCTCGCACACTCTCCCGGTCAGTGAGATCGACCCGAGCCGGGCGCCGGCCGGGCGCGCCCTCGTCACGTCCGTCGTCCTCGGGCCGCCGCCCGACGGGGCGGGCGACAAGACCGTCCGCGCTCACCTCGCCGAGCTGTACGAGACCTCCACCGACGCGTGGGAGCTGCTCGCCGTCCACAACGATCCCGAGGCCGTGCCGGCCATGCCCGCGCCCCACGATTTGCGGCGTCCCGCCCGGCTCCTCGACGGTCTCTACATCTGCGGTGCCCACCGCACCACCAGCACGCCCCAGGGCGCCCTTCTCTCCGCCCGCCGCGCCGCCCACAGCATCCTCCGCGACGCCGTCCCCCACCCCGCCGACACCCCCACCCCCCAGGCCGCCTAGCCCCTGCCCCACCGGGGCCTCTTCTTCGCCCGCGCCACCGTCGGTGGCCGAGCGCGCACTTCCCCGCGCCCCTCAAAAGACCGGCTCACCGCCCCGGCGAAAGACGGCCCGCCCCGTCAGGGGCGCGAGGAACTGCGCGAGCAACCCACCACCGGCCAGTGGCCCGAAGAACCACCGAACCACCCCACCGGGGCCGGTGGTGACCCGCAGGAGCATCGTGGCTGAGCGCGCAGTTCCCCGCGCCCCTCAAAAGACCGGCTCACCGCCCCGACGAAAGACAGTCGCCCCGCCAGGGGCGCTGGGGGCACCTCCCGGCCGGAGGCTGGGGGAGGAACTGCGCGGGCGACCCACCACCGGCTGGTGGTCCGGGGAGCCACCGAGCTGCCCCGGCGGGGCGGGGGGAACGTCAGGGGACCGCGCCCCTGGGGGGGACCCACTTGCGGGAGGTGGGTAAGGGACCGTGACCGGAGGTCGTCATGGGGCGACCAGCCCCAAGGCGACGGCGCGGTCGCGAAAGGCGCGAACGGCCGCGGCATCGCGATACGGCTCGAGGCGCCGCCCGAAGTCCCGCACGTACTCGACGGCGCGAGCCGACCGCATCTCGGCGGCCTGCTGCATGACCTCGATGCCGAGAGCACAGGCGACGTCCACCTCCCCGAGCCCGAGGCGAGCGGAAGCGAGCACGGTGCGGCAGAAGAGCCGGCTGCGGGCGTACGCGGGGGCGCGGAGCTGGAGGGAGCGCTCGGCGTGCTGCGCGGCGGCCCGGTGCAGTTGGAGGTCCCGGTGGCAGTGCCCGAACTCGTCGGCGAGCTGGGCCTCGTCGAAGAAGCGCGCCCAGGAGGGCACCTCGTCACCGGGGCGGGCCGCCCCGAGCGAGCGTTCGGCCCGCGCGAGCGCCGCGGAACACGCGCGGATCTCACCGAGCAGCCCGTGCCCGCGCGCCTCGGCACTGTGCAGCAGGGCCTGGACGACGGCGGGCGCGCCGGAGCCGACGCCCTGCTGGGCGACCCGGGCGAGCTGGACGGCCTCGCGGCCGTGCCCGAGGTAGACGGCCTGGCGGCTCATGGTGACGAGCACGTAGCCGCCGTAGACCCGGTCCCCCGCGGCCTGCGAGAGCCGTAGCGCCTGGACGAAGTAGCGCTGCGCGAGCCCGTGCGCGCCGATGTCGTACGACGTCCATCCGGCGAGCCGGGTGAGGTCGGCGACGGAGGAGAACAGGCGGCGGCCGAGTGCCTCGCCGTAACTGCCGCGCAGCATCGGCTCGGCCTCGTGCTCCAGGTAACGGACGAGGGCCTGGCGGGCGTGGCCGCCGCCGTACGCGTGGTCGAGCCCCCGGAAGAGGTCGCCGACGGCGCGCAGGGCGGCGATGTCACCGGCCCCGACCTTGGCGCGGGGCGGCCCGGCCTTGGCGGCGAGCCCCGGCGCGGGTCCGGGCGCGGCGGACGGCGGGAGCCCCAGGGGGCCGGGGCCGCGGCTCTGCGCGGGCACCCGTACCGGCGTGGCGTCGGCGCCCCGCGCGACCCTCTCGTCGGCGCGGCCGATCAGCCAGTCGCGGCTGGGCACGACGAGCCCGGCCGCGGTGAAGGCGATCTTCCGCAGCTCCGTCTGGTTGCCGGTGTCCTTGCGCCACAGGCCGCTGACGATGTCCACCGCCTCGTCGGGCGACCCGGCGAATTCGAGGCCCGCGTAGACCGGCGCGCACGCGTCGAGCCCGAGGTCCTGGGCGGAGAGCCGGCGGCCGAGCCGTTGGGTGAAGACCTCGGCGATCAGCGCGGGTGTGGTGCCGCGTGGCTGCTGGCCGCGCAGCCAGCGGGTCACCGAGGTCTTGTCGTACCGCAGGTCGAGGCCGTGCTCTATGCCGAGCTGGTCGACCCGGCGGGCGAGCCCCGCGTTGGAGAAGCCTGCCTCCGCGATCAACGAGGCGAGTCTGCTGTTGGGACGGGTGGGGGTTCGCTGCGTGGAACGGTCCGTCATCGGCAGTGCGGTCCACTTCCTGGGACTGGGGAGGTAACCGGAACGGCGTGAATGTAACGGTCGGTACCGGGAAGCTCACCGTAAGACCTCGTTATTCGCCCGAATGGGCGATAAGGACCCTCAAGGGTCGGTAAACCGCCCCGGTCGGTCGGAGGCGCCGTGCTATGGCGCCGCCTCAAGCCCCGCCCCCACAGGACGGGAAGCTTCGGCCCCGCTCGGGCCCCACGGACCCGCCGCCGTACAGTGGCAGAGGCGCGAAACAAGCACCGCCGGGCACGCAGAGGAGTGGTCATGGGGTTTCCGCAGGACGCCGCGCGGACGGACGAGCTGCGCTTCGTCCACCTGGGGTTCGGGGCCGACGCCGTCGAGTACACCGAGGCGTGGCAGGAACAGCGCCGGGTGCACGCCGCACGCGTGGAGGACGAGATCCCCGACACCTGCCTGCTCCTCGAACACCCGCCGGTCTACACGGCGGGACGCCGTACGACCGACAGCGAGCGCCCGCTGGACGGCACCCCCGTGGTCGACGTGGACCGCGGCGGCAAGATCACCTGGCACGGCCCCGGCCAGCTCGTCGGCTACCCGATCCTGAAGCTGCCGCGCCCGGTCGACGTGGTCGCGCACGTACGCCGTCTGGAAGAGGCGCTGATCCGTACCTGCGCCGAATTCGGTCTGGAGACCACGCGCGTGGAGGGCCGCAGCGGGGTGTGGGTGCTCGGTGACCCGGTGGCGGACCGCCCGGCGGTCAACGGCCTGACCCTCGACCTCGACCCGCGGGTGGGAGCGGGCTCCTCGTCGAAGGGGGGCGAGGCCAGCGAGTTCGACCCGCGACTGAACGGCCCCGAGTACGCGCCCTCCAACGCCGGGCAGCGCCGCGAGGACCGCAAGCTCGCCGCGATCGGCATCCGCGTCGCCAAGGGTGTGACGATGCACGGCTTCGCGATGAACTGCGACCCGGACAACACCTGGTTCGACCGGATCGTGCCCTGCGGCATCCGCGACGCGGGCGTCACCTCGCTCTCCAACGAACTGGGCCGCGACATCGGCGTCACCGAGGTGCTGCCGGTGCTGGAACGGCACCTGGCGGACGTCCTGGGCGCGGTCGTGCCGCTGCCGCGGGCCGTATAGCCGGGGCGGTGGGCCGTACGACGGGGGCTCACGGGCCGTATCGCCGGCCGTACAACCGGGGGCTGACGGCCGGGGCCGGTGGCCGTACCGCCGGGCCTCGGCGGTAGCAGGTATCCGGCCGGGAATGCGGCTACGACACGGCTGGTTGCTTCCAGAGGAAGCCGCACGGATCAAGCCGTACGAATCACGGGCGTACTCTGGTGTTCGCCGAAGAATCGAAGCTTTAGGGAGCCGGTCGTGTCCGCAGTCGCACCCGACGGACGCAAGATGCTGCGCCTGGAGGTCCGCAACAGCCAGACCCCCATCGAGCGCAAGCCCGAGTGGATCAAGACCCGCGCCAAGATGGGCCCCGAGTACACCCAGATGCAGAAACTCGTGAAGAGCGAGGGGCTGCACACGGTGTGCCAGGAGGCCGGCTGTCCCAACATCTACGAATGCTGGGAGGACCGCGAGGCGACCTTCCTCATCGGCGGCGACCAGTGCACGCGGCGCTGCGACTTCTGCCAGATCGACACCGGCAAGCCGCAGGCGCTCGACCGTGACGAGCCGCGCCGCGTCGGCGAGTCCGTCGTCACGATGGACCTCAACTACGCCACGATCACCGGCGTCGCCCGCGACGACCTGGAGGACGGCGGCTCCTGGCTGTACGCGGAGACCGTCCGGCAGATCCACGCCATGACGGCGGCGCGCGAGGGCGGCCACACCAAGGTCGAGCTGCTCATCCCCGACTTCAACGCCGAGCCCGCGCAGCTCGCCGAGGTCTTCGGCTCCCGCCCCGAGGTGCTCGCGCACAACGTCGAGACGGTGCCGCGGATCTTCAAGCGGATCCGTCCCGGCTTCCGCTACGAGCGCTCGCTCGAAGTGATCACCCGCGCCCGCGAGGCCGGTCTGGTCACCAAGTCCAACCTGATCCTGGGCATGGGCGAGGAGCGCGAGGAGATCAGCCAGGCGCTCCAGGACCTGCACGACGCGGGCTGCGAGCTGATCACCATCACGCAGTACCTGCGGCCGTCCGTGCGGCACCACCCGGTGGAGCGCTGGGTGAAGCCCGCGGAGTTCGTGGAGCTGAAGGAGGAGGCCGAGGAGATCGGCTACGCGGGCGTCATGTCCGGGCCGCTGGTCCGTTCCTCGTACCGCGCCGGACGGCTCTTCCAGCAGGCCGTGGACAAGCGGCTGCGGGAGGGCGAGCGGCTGGCCGTGGGCCCGGTGGCGGCGCCCTCCGTATGACCCCGGCCGTGACCCCCGTCATGGCCCCGTTCCGACCCTCGGTTCCGACCCTCGTCGTGTGAGTCCGCTCACCGCCGACGACGCCCCGCCGGGCGAGTGACCTGGCGGGGCGCCGTGCTGCCGGAGTGAGGCTTTCATGCGAGATTGACCGAGTGGTCACCGACTGGTAACACGTTGTGGCGACCCTGGTGTCACGCACGGGGCTCTTCGAGTCACCGGCGCTGCCCGCACCACGCGCGTCATCACGTACCGCCCCGCACCTTCCTACTCTCAGCTCTCAGCCGCATATGAGGGGGACGCCATGCCGTCCGAGTCCGTGCACATCCGTCCGGCCGTGGCGCTGCGCGCCGTGGAGTCCTTTCTGCTGCGCGGCGGGCAGCAGACAGCCCGCCGTAACGCCTGGGCAGCCGTCGTCGAGGACCGCCGCAGGGCCCGGGACCGGCGGGAGGCGCAGCACGAGATGGACGCCCTTGTGAGCGCCGCACGGGGAAGCGCCCTCAACGACTGAGCGGGCACCCCCCTCGCGTATCCTGAGCGGCATGGCGAGGAAGGAAACACCCGAGAACCCCGAGAATTCTGGACGACTGAAGCAGATCGTCCAGACCTACAAGATGACCAGGCAGGCCGACCCCAAGGTCGGGCTTGTCGTTGCGGCTGTGGGAATCGTCACCTTCGGTGTCATCCTCGCCCTCGGCTTCTTGATCGGTCACCCCATCTACGCAGGCATCCTTGGCTTCCTGCTGGCCTTCCTCGCGATGGCGGTCATCTTCGGCCGCCGGGCCGAGAAGGCCGCGTTCGGGCAGCTCGAAGGCAAGCCGGGCGCCGCCGCGGCCGTTCTGCAGAATGTCGGACGCGGCTGGACCGTCACCCCGGCCGTCGCGATGAACAAGAGCCAGGACGTGGTGCACCGCGCCGTCGGCAAGGCCGGTGTCGTCCTGATCGGTGAAGGCAACCCGAACCGTGTGAAGGGCCTGCTGGCCGCCGAGAAGAAGAAGGTCAACCGGGTCGTCTTCGACGTGCCGGTGCACGACTTCATCGTCGGCAACGGCCCGGACGAGCTGTCGCTGAAGAAGGTGCGCACCACGCTGCTGAAGCTGCCGCGCGTGCTGTCCGGCCCGAAGACGACCGAGGTGAACGACCGGCTGCGGGCGCTCGGGGATCTGATGAGCAACATGCCGATCCCGAAGGGCCCGATGCCCAAGGGGATGCGGATGCCGAAGGGCCGCTAGGCGGTCGGGGCACGGAGGTCGTTGTACGAAGGGGGTCCGGGGACAGCGTCCCCGGACCCCCTTTTTCTGTGCCCTCTTCCGTGCCTTCTTCCGTGTCTTCTTCTGCGTCCCGGCTGGGTCAGATCCGTACCTGTACGGACTTGGCGGCCTTGTCGTGCAGGCCGCGGGTATCGCGGTCCCAGATGACGGCGGGGACGACGAGCAGCAGCAGCGCCGTACGGATGACGACGGCGACGGCTCCCAGACGGCCGCCGTCGAGGCGTACGACGCGCAGGCCCATCAGCCGCTTGCCCAAGGTGGTGCCGACGGTCAGCAGCAGGACGACGCTGACCACGCCGAAGACGACGAGTGTCCAGGTATTGGACTTGCCGGCGTCACGGTGCGCGATCAGGCCGTATGCGATCAGCAGGCAGAGGAACCAGTCGATGAAGAGCGCCACGACGCGGCGCCCCACCGGCGCGATGGAACCCGGCCCGTTCTCCGGCAGTCCGAGGCGCTGCCCGCGGTAGCCGAACTCCACGCCCATCTGCTCGGCGGCGGCACCCGGGCCCGACAGCCACGATCCGATTGCATCCCTGTTGTCCACCCGACCACGGTAACCCGGCGCCGTCCGCGGCCCTACAGCGCGGTCGCGGACGGGGCCTTCCGGACGCCCACCCGTACGGCGCTGCCCGGGTGCCGCCCCGGCGTCGCGGTTAACGCCTCGGAAACAAATGGGTCATGCTGGAGAAATCCCTGATCCCTATGGTCGGGGCAGTGTGCGCCACCGCACTGGCGCGCCTCGAGTTGTCAACCCGACCCGTGGGGCCGGGCCTAGGAGGAGTGGGATGTTCCAGAACGCCGACGACGTCAACCGGTTCATTACGGACGAGGACGTCAAGTTCGTCGACGTCCGGTTCTGTGACCTGCCCGGCGTCATGCAGCACTTCACGGTCCCGGTCTCGACGTTCGACCCGACCGATGAGCTTGCTTTCGACGGCTCGTCGATCCGCGGCTTCCAGGCCATCCACGAGTCGGACATGGCGCTGCGCGCCGACCTCTCGACGGCCCGCGTGGACCCGTTCCGCCGGGACAAGACGCTCAACATCAACTTCTTCATCCACGACCCGATCACCGGCGAGGCGTACAGCCGTGACCCGCGGAACGTGGCGAAGAAGGCCGAGGCGTACCTCGCCTCCACCGGCGTCGCCGACACGGCGTACTTCGGCCCCGAGGCCGAGTTCTACGTCTTCGACAGCGTCCGCTTCCAGACGTCGGCGAACGAGTCCTTCTACCACATCGACTCCGAGGCCGCGGCCTGGAACACCGGTGCGGTCGAGGACAACCGCGGCTACAAGGTCCGTTACAAGGGCGGCTACTTCCCGGCCCCGCCGGTCGACCACTTCGCCGACCTGCGCGCCGAGATCTCCCTCCAGTTGGAGGCCTCCGGCCTCCAGGTCGAGCGCCAGCACCACGAGGTGGGCACCGCGGGCCAGGCGGAGATCAACTACAAGTTCAACACGCTGCTCGCCGCGGCCGACGACCTGATGCTCTTCAAGTACATCGTGAAGAACGTCGCGTGGCGCAACAACAAGACCGCGACCTTCATGCCCAAGCCGATCTTCGGTGACAACGGCTCCGGCATGCACGTCCACCAGTCGCTGTGGCAGGGCGGCACGCCGCTCTTCTACGACGAGCAGGGTTACGCGGGCCTGTCCGACATCGCCCGCTACTACATCGGCGGCATCCTCAAGCACGCGCCGTCGCTGCTCGCCTTCACCAACCCGACGGTGAACTCGTACCACCGCCTGGTCCCCGGCTTCGAGGCCCCGGTCAACCTGGTCTACTCGCAGCGCAACCGGTCCGCCGCGATGCGCATCCCGATCACGGGTTCCAACCCGAAGGCCAAGCGCGTCGAGTTCCGCGCCCCGGACCCGTCCTCGAACCCGTACCTCGCCTTCTCCGCCCTCCTCCTCGCGGGCCTCGACGGCGTCAAGAACAAGATCGAGCCCGCCGAGCCGATCGACAAGGACCTCTACGAGCTCGCCCCCGAGGAGCACGCGGGCGTCCCCCAGGTCCCCACCTCCCTCCCCGCCGTCCTCGACGCCCTCGAGGCCGACAACGAGTACCTCCAGGCCGGCGGCGTCTTCACCTCCGACCTGATCGACACCTGGATCGACTACAAGCGCACCGCCGAAATCGCCCCGATCCAGCTCCGCCCGCACCCCCACGAGTTCGAGCTGTACTTCGACATCTAAGCCCGGGCTGCCGCCCCGTGCGGCAACCCCCACCAGATGCACCGGAGCCCCGCCACCTCCCTCCCGGAGCGTGACGGGGCTCCCTCGCGTCGGCGGTGGGATCGATCCCCGGGACAGCTCCCGTCAGGCCGGAGAAGGCCAGGTGGCTGCGAGGATGACGTCCGCGTGGGCATCGGGCCGCGCTGCCCGTGGTCGGCCGGGTGGCTTCTGCTGATGGTGGTGTGTGCGAGGGGCGTCGGTTATTCGCCGGTGGCGCCGTCGATGGCCTCGCGGAGGAGATCGGCGTGGCCGAGGTGGCGGGCGTACTCCTCGATCACGTGCTCGAGGACGAAGCGCACGTCGGTGGCGCCGAATTCCGGGTTCGGCATGATGCGGGTGAGGTCGGCGGTCACCTTCGTGAAGAGCTGCCGCGACTCCTCGCACGACGTCAGGTAGTCCTCGTAGACGTCCTCGGCGGACGTGGCGTCCGACTCGTCGTACCACTCGTCGCCGTCGGGGGTGGTGTAGGTCCGGTAGGGGAAGAAGCGAGGCGCGGTGTCGGCCAAGGTCCGCTGGAACCAGGCACGTTCGACTCCTTGCAGGTGGCGCATGAGTCCCAGCAGCGTCAACGCCGAGGATCGCAGCGGGCGTTGGCGCAGTTGGGCGTCCGAGAGGCCCTCGCACTTCCACAGGAAGGTCGCCCGGTGGTAGTCGAGATTCGAGGCGATCACCTCCAGCCAGGAGCCTGACAGCACGCGGTCGGGCCGGACGATGTTCTGCACCACGATGTCGCTCACGCTGGGGTCTCCCTACCGGTCGTGCTCGGCCGAGTTCGTACGTCCCCAGGAAGACCTCACCGCGTGCCGGAACTCATCGCCCGCCCGCGATTCGAGGAGAGGCGGCCAGGAGCGCGCCGCCGATCTCCACCGCGAGACCGGCGGAGGGCTCAGTCCGTGTCCGCTGTTTCGCTGGGCGTCGGCGGCTTCTTCTCGTCGACGGCTTCGCTGTACGAGGCCAGTACCTCGTCCATCACCTCGTCCTCCAGGGTCTCCCTCTGGTAGAGCGTCTTGTCCTCGGCGGGGGTGGTGCCCGGCTCATCCGTCATGACCTTCGCATGTCCGCGACGACGAGGTTGATACCGACCAAGGTCACTTCCGATCCGCGGAAGACGCTCGTAGGGGGCTCCCCACGCCGCGGGACACGGTCCGTGGGGGCGGGGTGGGGTTGGGGGAAGGCAGGCGAGGGGGTGTATACCGTGTATACGATGGGGTGGGGCTTCTGGCCCATGGGTTTGAACTGATGACGGAAGGCAGGCACGTCAGCATGCTCACCACGGATTCCATTCTCGGATCGGCCACATGGATCGACATCGCGGCGAAGGACACGGTGGCCGCGGCCGGGTTCTACGGGGCGGTGTTCGACTGGACGTTCCACCCGGCGGGGCCTGACGCCGGGAGTTACGGGACCTTGCAGAAGGACGGGAAGATCGTGGCGGCGCTGGGGCCGCTGGTGGACGAGGGGGCGACCCCGGCGTGGACGGTGTACTTCGAGACGCCGGACGTGGAGGCCACAGCGAAGGCGGTCGCGCAGGCCGGTGGGGCGGTGCGGGCCGAGCCGTTCGACGCGCGGGACGCGGCGCGGATGGCGGCGGTCACCGATCCGGGCGGGGCGGAATTCGCGCTCTTCCAGCCGAAGGCCCTGAAGGGGCTGGAGACCACGTCGGTGTACGGGTCGCTGGGGTGGGTCGAGCTCCAGACGGCGGACCCGGCCGCGGCGCTGGAGTTCTACCGCGGGCTGTTCGGCTGGCGGGGGGCGGACACGCAGGTGGGTGACGCGCCGTACACGTTCGTCTCGACCTCGGAGGGCGACCAGGGGAACACGGCCTTCGGCGGCATCACGGCCGCGCAGGAGGGTGTGAGCCCGCGCTGGGTGCCGTACTTCGACGTGGCGGACGCGGACGACATCGTCACCCGCGTCCAGGGCGCGGGCGGGACGGTGCTGGTGCCGACCGTGGACGTGCCGGGCATCGGCCGGATCGCCTGGTTCGCCGACCCCTCGGGCGCGACGTTCGCCGTACTCCAGCCCGCCTGATCCCGGCTGTCCCGCGCCGCCCCGGGGCCGTACGCCCCGGGGCGGCGGTCTGTCCGGGGCGGGTCGGGCGGCGGCAGGGCAGACTGGGGGTATGCCTGAATTGCCGGAGGTCGAGTCCCTGAGCAGGTTCCTGGCCGAGCAGCTGGTCGGCCGTACGGTCGAGCGGGTGTACCCGGTCGCCGTGCACGCGCTCAAGACGTACGACCCGCCGATCGGAGCGCTGGAGGGGCGGACCTTCGACGCCGTGGGGCGGCACGGGAAATTCCTCGACCTCACGGCCGGGGAGCTGCACCTCGTGATCCACCTGGCGCGGGCCGGGTGGGTGCGGTGGACGGAGAAGATGGCGGACGCGCCGCCGCGCCCCGGCAAGGGACCGCTGGCACTGCGCGTACGGCTCACCCCGGTAGCGGGAAACGGGGCCGGGGACGGGGCCGGGGACGGGGCTGGAAGCGGGGCCGGAACGACCGGTGGCGAGGGAACCGGCTTCGACGTCACCGAGGCCGGCACCCAGAAGGGCCTCGCGGTCTACGTCGTACGGGACCCGCTGGACGTTCCGGGCGTCGCGCGCCTCGGCCCCGACCCCTTCGCCGCCGACTTCACCCTCGCGGCCTTCACCGAACTGCTGGCGGGCAAGCGCAGCCAGATCAAGGGCGTGCTGCGCGACCAGAGCGTGATCGCCGGGATCGGGAACGCGTACTCCGACGAGATCCTGCACGCGGCGCGCATGTCGCCGTACAAGCTGGCCGCCACGCTCACCGAGGACGAGGTGGCCACGCTCTACGACGCGGTCGGTACGACGCTGGCCGACGCCGTCGAGCGGTCGCGCGGGCTGCCGCTGCGCGATCTGAAGTCGGAGAAGAAGAGCGGGCTGCGGGTGCACGGGCGCAAGGGCGAGCCGTGTCCGGTGTGCGGGGACACGATCCGCGAGGTGTCCTTCAGCAACTCGGCGATGCAGTACTGCCCGACGTGCCAGACCGGCGGCAAGCCGCTGGCGGACCGGCGGATGTCCCGGCTGCTCAAGTAGGCGCACACGTGAGCTCGCGCGATCACTCCACCAGTCGCTCAAGCAGCCGCTCAGGCAATCGCTCAGGCAGCCGCTCAAACAGGCGCTCAAGCGCTTGCTCACGCGGCTGCCCACGAGGCCGGTCAACTGGTGCCGCACGGGCCCGCGTCGAGGTCTCGCCCGCTCAAGTGCGGTACGCCCCGCTCCGGTTCGGCGGACGCCGGGGTTCCGAGTTGGTTGACCGGTGACGTTAACCGTTGGTAGCGTAATGAGGCAAAAATGTGATCACCTGCTACCGGGCGTGGGCTCCTGCCATGCCAGGTGGATACCAGGGGAGTACCAGGTGTGATCGAACGCGATGGGGAACGCTCAGGCCCGTAAGTGCTCCCGCAGTCGCCCTCGTTGGCCATTTTCGGCCGGTCGGGGTGGCGTCGCGTTGTGGAAAGGCGCCCGCTCGGGGGCAGGCCGCCGATGTGGTTCTTACTCGGAAGAGACACGGGCGGATTTATGACTTCGGAAATTCTCCACCATTCGCGTCGCATGCCGTTTCCCGCGCGGCTCCGCGTGGTGTTGTTCATGGAGGACCAGATCCTGCGCCTCGGGGTGCAGGCGATCATGTCGGGTCTCGCGACCGGTGTGGAGACGTACTTCGCGGCGAACGAGTTCGACTTCATCGGCAAGGTGCGCGAACACGCCCCCGACGTGGCGGTGTTGACCGCGACCAACCGGCGGCTGTGGACGGTCGTCGGGGAAGCCGGGAGGGCCGGGGCGACCGGACGGGTCGGGGCCGCCGGGGGTGTCGGGAGCGCCGGGGGCGAGAACCCGTCGCCACGGCTGCTGTTGGTGATCGAGCAGCATCAGACGGGGGACCTGGCGGGGCTGCCCGCCGACGGTTATCTGATCCGGCAGGACCTGTCGGCGGCCGGAATGGCCCGCGCCCTCGACCAGTTGGCGGCCGGGGAGATGGCGATTCCGGTGGAGCTGGGCCGCAGCCTCATCCAACAGGCGGCGGCAGCGGCCCCGGTAAAACGGCGCGGGGCGCTGACGTCACGTGAGAACGAGACGCTGGTGCTGCTGGTGCGCGGCCTGAGCAACAAGCAGATCGGCAGGCGTCTGTTGATCTCCGAGCACGGCGCCAAACGGCTGGTGAGCAGTGTCCTGCTGAAGCTCGACGCCACGAACCGGACCAGCGCCGTCGTCAAGGCGATCAGGATGGGGCTGGTCGACGAGGCGACGCTGGCGGACACCGCGAACTGACGGCTGCGCCCGCCCGCGTGAGACGTGAGCCCGTACGGACAGGGGCCGTACGGGCGCGGGCGGCGCTACGGCCACAGGCGGCGCGGGCGCGGGCCGTACGAGCGGAGACGGCACCAGCACTGGCACCGGCACCGGCACCGGCACCGGCACCGGCACCGACCAAACGAGCGCCGACCGTACGCGCCCACCTCGCCCGGCCGCAGGCCCCAACGGCTCACCTCACGCGCCCGCCGCGAACACCCGCGTAAATTCCGTTGAACATTCGGCGTACGAGGCGGCCAACCCCGCCGTACCGCGCGGGCGCGCGGCTAGTGTCAGCGGCCGTGACCTCCGTTCCCGACATCGACGACGGCGCCGGGACCTCCGCGCGGCCGGCCCCCGGAACCGACCGGGCGCCGGGCCTGGACGCCCGCCCGGAAGCGGTCCCGACACCCCGCGGCCCCGACCAAGGCGACCGCGACGGCGGACCCGGCCGCACGACCACCCCGTACCCCCTCCCCGTCCGCCTCGCCGCGGCCCTCCTCGGCCTCGCCGCCGTCGCCGCCATGTGCTGGAGCGGGCTCAACCACGACGTGCGGTACGTCCTCGGCGGCATGCGGGCGAGCGGGCGCGGCGGGATTCCGGCGTCCGGCACCTTCGTGCACCGGCCGCTCGCGTACCGCTGGCCGCTGTCGTGGCTCGACCACCTCACCGCCGGGCCGGTCGCCGTGCGCGAGGCGTCGATACGGCTGCTGGTGATCGTCGTCGCGGCGGCCGTCGTGTGGTGGCTGCGCCAGGGCCTCGCCCGCCACCTGCCGCGCCGCGAGGCGAACGCGGTGGCGGGAGCCGTGGGGCTCGCGCTGCTCTTCGCGCCCGCCTGGGACTTCCTCCAGCCGGAGTGGGTGGCCGTGCTGTGCGCGGTGGCCGGTCTCGCCGCCGCGCTCGCGCCGCGCCGCACCTGGGTGGCCGTCGGCCTCGGCGGCGTGCTGGTCGCGCTCGCGGTGCTGGTGAAGTACACGACCGCGCCCACGGCGCTGCTGCCGCTGGGCGCGCTCCTCGTCCTGGACCGGAGGCGCGGCTGGCTGACCACGGCAGCCGCCGCCGTCGCCGCCCCCGCGGGCTTCGCGCTGGCGATCCTCGTGCAGCCGCGCGAGTGGCGCTGGTTCAACGAACTGTCCGCGCTGAACCCCAACACCCCTTTGCAGAACGGCCTGCACTCCGCCGACGTGCACGCGCTGATCACCACGGTCGGCACCGAGGCGCTGATGAATCCGGTGGTGGCGCTGCTGCCCGCCGCCGTGGTGCTGCTCGCGCGCGGCAGCGCGTCCCGCGCCGCCCGCTGGGCGTGGCCGCTGCTGACGGCGGCCGGGGTCGCGGGCGTGCTGGCCGCGCTGGTGGTGCAGGGGCAGTGGTTCCAGTACCACCTGGCCGCGCTCCCGGTGCTGGCCGCCGCCCTGTGCGGTCTCGCCGTCGCCCGCCGCCCCGACCTGCCGCTGCTCGCCGGGGCCCTGCTGCTCGGCGTCGCCGTCCCCCTGATCGCCGGGCAGTCCTGGAACTGGCGGCACGCGCACGAGACGGCCGCGTACACGCTGGTCTCGGCGGTCGTCGTGGCGACGCTGCTCACGGCCTCGCTGCACGGGCGAGCACGGGTGCAGGCACGGGTACGCGTACGGGCACGGGTACCCGGACAGGTGCCGGTACGCGCCCCCTCCCCCGGCCTCCTCCTCCGCTCCGTCCCGGCCCTCGCCCTGCTCCTCGCGCTGGCGATCCCGGTGTGGCCGACGACGCCGTACTCGTACGACACCCGGCACTCGACCTTCACCTCGCTCGAACGCGCCGACACCCGGCACGAGTTGACCCGGTGGCTGACCGGCGTCCGGCACCGAATCGGCGCGGACACCCCCGTCACGTACCTGGCGTTCGGCGACATCGGCTATCTGCTCGGCAACCCGACGCACTGCCGCTACCCGACGCCCGACTTCCTCCAACGCACGCGCTACGACCGGTCGATCACCAGTCAGGTCAGCTACCGCGAGAATCTGCGCTGCCTGAGCGACCCCGCCTCGCGCTACGCCGTGCTCGACACCTTCTGGTTCCCGCTGGGCCAGGTCGCGCCCGAGGCGGCGGACACGATCCGCGGCCGGTTCGACTGTCACCGGCCCGTCGCCGCCCTGCCCGCCTACCACTTGGTGGTCTGCCCGCGCCGCTGACCCGCTGTCGGCGGCCCGGACCGGGGGTTGTCCCCACCGGGCGTTCGGGTGACAGCTCCATCGATCATGGTGCGCGGCGCGGGTTGGATGGACGCAGTCCGCACGGGGCGGGCCCGGGTCGTCCAACGGGGAGCCGTCATGAGGGTGTCGTTGTCGGGGAAGCGCACCATCGTGGCGGCGTGGTCGGTGGCACTGGCCGCGTCGGCGCTGGCGGCGGTGCCCGCGCACGGCTCGGGCGGCCGACACCACTACGGGCAGGGGGACTTGCGCGGCGACCTCGCCGCGGTGCGGGCCGCGGGGGACGGCCAGGTCAATGTCGTGGCGCGGGTCGACACCCCGGACGGGCCGCTGCGGGCGCGGTTCGGCACGGCGGGACGCGGCTCCAAGGAGCCCGTCCCGTGGGAGCCGGAGTTCCGCGCGGCGAGCACCACCAAGACCTTCACGGCGGTCGTGGTGCTCCAACTGGCCGCCGAGGGCAAGCTGTCGCTGGACGACACCGTCGAGCACTGGCTGCCCGGCGTGGTGCGCGGCCACGGCAACGACGGCTCGCGGATCACGGTGCGGGACCTGCTGCGGCAGACCAGCGGGCTCTACGACTACGTGGCCGACCCGTCCGTCCAGGACCGGCTCTTCCACCACTTCGACGAGAACCGCTACGACGTGACGCCCGCCCCGCAGCTCGTCGCCCTCGCGATGAGCCACCCGCCGCTGTTCACACCGGGACCGGCGGGTACGGCCCGGCAGTGGGCGTACTCCAACACCAACTACCTGCTGGCCGCGATGATCGCGGAGAAGGCGAACGACAGGGCGGAGCGGACGGCGGGCGGATCGGGCGCCACCTGGCGGGAGTTGGTCGAGCACCGCGTCATCGCGAAGCTGGGGCTGCGGCACACGTACATCCCCGGCGACAATCCGTTCCTGGTCGGGCCGCACGAGCGGGTGACCGTGGACGCTCCCGACGGCGGGGTGCTCGACGCGACCGAGCTGAGCTTCCAGCACACGGCGGACTCCGGGGTGGTGAGCACGCCGGGCGACCTCAACGCCTTCTTCCGGGCGCTCGCGACCGGCGAGTTGCTGCCCGCCGAGCAGTGGCGGGAGATGCGCGAGACGGTGCCGTACGACGATCTGCCGGTGCCGCCGTCCGGCAGGCAGGGCGGTTACGGGCTCGGGCTGCGGGTGGTCCCGCTGAGCTGCGGCGGCGTCTCCTACCTGCACGAGGGCGACGGTTTCGGCGTGTACACCCGGCCCGCCGTGAGCGCCGACGGCCGCCGCGCGGTGACGGTGTCGGTGACCACCACCACCGCGCTGATCGACCAGGACAAGGTCAATCGCGCGGTGGAGGCGCTCACCGACGACGCGCTGTGCGACCGTCAGGCGCCGTGACCCGCGCCGACGGCATCACGAACGGCGCGGGTCGCACTCCGGTCAGGCGCTGTAGACCTCCAGTTCGGAGAGCTGCCCGGCGGGCCAGCCGGTGTTGGCGGTGAAGTTCAGCCGCACGTAGCGCGCGGTGACCGCCGACGGCAGGTTGATCGTCACGGAGTTCCCCGACGCGGGGTTGAACGTGTAGTTCTGCGCGGGGATCTGGGTGGTCAGCGGGACGCTGGGGCCGGCCTGTACGGAGATGGTCTGGGAGCGGGTGCTCCAGGCGGTGGGCGGCGGCAGCTTGAGCACCAGCCGCTTGACGGTGGTGGTGATGCCGAGGTCGACCTGGATCCACTGCGGGAAGGCGTTGTTGTTGCTCTCCCAGTACGAGTTGGGGTCGCCGTCGACCACGTTGCCCGAGCCGTAGACCTGGGTGTGGCTGCTCTCCGAAGTGGCCTTGCCCAGGGCGAGGTTGGTGCCCGGCGGCACGGTCGTCGCGTCGGTGGTGACGCTGACCTGGTTGGACGCGGGGGACACGTTGCCCGCCGCGTCGACGGCCTGGACGGTGAAGGCGTAGGCGGTGGACGGGCTGAGCCCGGTGACGGTGGCGGTCGTGGCGTTGCCCGCCGCGCTGCCCGCCTGGGTGCTGGTGGAGCCGGTGACCCGCATGATCCGGTAGCCGGTGACGCCGACGTTGTCGGTCGAGGCGGTCCAGGCCAGCGCGGCGGTGGTGTCGGTGTGCCCGGTGACGTGCAGCGTGCCGGGCGCGGTCGGCGGTACGGTGTCGCCGCCGCCGGAGACCAGCGGCTGGGTGGGGCGGACCGCGGTGAGGGCGATCTGGCCCTTGAGCATCTTGCCGCCGTCGCCGGTCAGCCGCAGGTAGTAGTCCGAGGAGCAGGCCGTACCGTCCTCGTCCAGCGCCAGGAAGCCGGAGTTGGTGGGCGTCCACGCCTGGGACTCGGCGGTCTTGGCGATCTGGTTGCCCTCGTTGTACTCGTCGAACATCGAGATGTAGATGCCCTGCACCCCGGCCCGGCAGACGTTGTAGAACTGCCGCCACATGAAGTCGCCGTGCGCGCGCTGCCGTCCGGAGACGTCACCGGGCAGGACGCACGGCTGGTAGTCGATGCCGTGCGCGGCGCAGTCGGCCTCGTCGCCGACGGTGTAGGTGTTGTAGGCGTTGTCGGAGTCGCCCGCGTTGCCGATCGCGCCGACCATCCACGGCGAGATCATGTTGAACGCGTGGTAGACGTCCGAGTAGCCGGTGCGGGTGCCCGCGCCGCCGGTGCGCCACTCGCGCGGCACCCCGCCGATGACGTAACAGCCCTGTCCCTTGAACCAGTTGATGACGTCGATGCAGGCGTCGGTGCTGAACGGGTGGTTGTTGTCGTTGAAGCCGAAGCCCCAGATGCAGACGACCGGCTTGCCGTTCTGCGTCGCGTACGCCGAGGAGGCCGTGTGGGCCTTCATCTTGTTGGTCCAGTCCGTCTTGATCTCGGACTGCATGTTCGTCCAGCCGGTGACGTCGTACATGATGTAGAACTTCCGGCTGTGCGACTCCGCGGCGCTGCGCACCTTGGTGGCCATCGCGTCGCGCGTCGGGCCTTCGCCGCCGGTGGGGTTGAAGCGCTGGAGCGCGGCGGTGTCGATGCCGTACTGCTGCATCCACTGGAAGTGCGTGTCGACGGTCTGCTGGTCGTAGGACGAGAAGAGCGTCGCGGGCTGGCCGTTGCCGAGGGCGGCGTATCCCGTCTGGTAGGTGTGGGTGTACTCGCGCATGTCCGGCCAGCTACTGATGCCGGTGTTGGACGGTGACGGGGTCTGGCCCCAGTTCTGCGTCCAGTGCCACCAGCCGTTGATCGGGGCGCCGTCGCCGATGCAGGCGAACCAGCCCTGATAGCCGACCGTGACCTTCCCGACCACGTCTCCCGGCCCGCTGGCCGCTGTCGCGCTGCCCGCGGCGGCGGTCTCCGCGACACCTAGGGTTCCTGCCGCAGTGGCCGCTATGGCGGCTTGCAGGAAGACCCGGCGTGTGACACCCATCTGGACTCCTCCGATCGGCTGTCAACTCCCGCCGCCCGCGCGGCCGTCGGGCACTCGGGTGAGTGCTCGGGCGAGTGCTCTGCGGCAGGGGCCGGAAGTCTGGTGCGGGGGATCGTAACGACAGGGTTACGTGAGCGCAATAGATCGCGCAGCAGGCGAAATAATTGACAGAGATGACGCAAGAACCGTTCTGTCGTGGTTTTCGGTGGTGCCGCGCGGGATGGGCGCAAAGGTTCACAAGATTGGAACCGGGATCTCAGCGGAATCCAAGAAACGATTCATACGGTCCTCCGCATGGATGACGAACAGACGTCCGGCGGAGCTGGGGGTGACGCCGGGAGCGGGGCCGGAGACGTGGCCGGAGACGTGGCCGCGGACACAGCCTGGGACGATGCCGGGAACGAGACGGGGAGCGGGGCCGCCGCGCACTGGTGGACCCGGCGGCCCCTCGTGGTGTCCACCACGACACTCGCGGTGATCGCGGTGCTGACGCTGGCCACCGTCATCCAGTCGCCGTCCGCGCGGGCCGGGGCGGACGGAAAGGCGACCAGCGGCGCGACGGACAAGGCGTCCCCCTCCCCCGCCCCCACCACCGCGAAGCCCTTCACCCCGGCGCAGGCGCCCTCGACCACCACGCCGCCGACCACCACTCCGCCGACCACCACGCCGCCCTCCCCCTCGGCCGCTCCCCCGCAGAAGACGACGGCCACACCCGCGCGGGACACCCAGGCCGAACTGCGCGCGGCGATCAAGGCCCTTTCCGACACCGGCTCCGGGCACTTCTCGGTCGCCGTGACCGAACTGGGCGGGGACAGCGACGACAGCGGCGGTACGGTCGCCACGTACGACAGCGGCGACACGACGGCGTACGACACCGCGAGCATCGTCAAGGTCGACATCCTGGCGGCGCTGCTGCTCCGGCATCAGCGCGCGGGCACCCAACTGACCTCCGAACAGCGCGACTTGGCCACCGACATGATCGAGCAGAGCGACAACGACGCGGCGCTCGCGCTGTGGGAGGCCATCGGCGGCGGCCCGGGGCTGGCGTCCGCCAACGCCTCGCTCGGCCTGAGCCACACCACCCCCGGCAGCGGCGAATTGTGGGGCCTGACCCAGACCACCGCCGCCGACCAGATCACCCTGCTGCGCGCGGTCTACGGCGACGGCGACGACTCCCCGCTCAGCGCCGCCTCGCGTGACTACATCTCGGACCTGATGCACGCGGTCACCGCCGACCAGCGGTGGGGCGTGTCGGCCGCCGACTCCGACGGCGGCGACTACGCGCTGAAGAACGGCTGGCTGCCGCGGAGCGCCACCGGCCTGTGGGACGTCAACAGCATCGGGAAGGTCGAGCACGACGGCCATACGCTGCTGGTCGCGGTGCTCTCCGGCGGCCATGTGTCGGAGCAGGACGGGATCGCGCTGGTGGAGCGGGTCGCGGAGGCGGCGGCGAAGGCCGTGACGTAAGGAGAAGGCCCGTCCCGTAGGAAGCCAGGAAGCCGCCCAGGGGTGCCCGGGACTCCGGCGCTCAGCCCGCCGACCAGGCGATGACCGGCGGTACGACGCGGGCGCACAGCGGGTGCCCCTCGGGGTCGGTGAGGCCGAGGCGCCCGGTGAGCCGCCCGGACCGTACGGCGGCGGCGAGCACGTCCGGCTCGACGGCTTCGAGCAGCAGCTTGGCGCGGCGGAACACCGCGAAGGACCCGTCCGCGCCGACCCCGCCCCACGACAGATAGACGAAGCGCCCGCCCGGCCCGCCCTGCACGTAAGGGCCGGTCAGCTCGGTGCCGTCCGCGACCGTCCGCGCGACGCACTCCAGCGTCCATACGGCGCGGTCCGCGTCGCCGGGGGTCGGGTCGAGCAACTCCCCCGGTTTCGCGCGCCGTTGAACGGCGACGTGGATGTCCGTGTATCCGGGGAAGCCGGGGGCGGCGGCGCAGGCGCGACCGGGAAGGTCGGTGCCTTCGATGCGGAGCGTGACGGGCGTGGAGGTGCCGGGCGTCGCTGGGGCCATGCGGTCATTCTGGCATTCCGCGCGTCCGGCCGGACGGGTTTGTCAGTTTGGATTGACACGACATCGCGCGTCAGTCTAGCCTGACACCCATGGATACCAACAGTGTCTCCGCGGCCGTGAACTCGGACGACCCCGCGGTCGGCCTGCGGGCCGTCGGCGCGCTGCACCGGCTCGCCGAACAGGTCGAGGCCGCGCATGTGGCGCTGGCCCGCCGGAAGGGCTGGTCGTGGGAGCAGATCGGCGACGCCCTCGGGGTGTCGCGTCAGTCGGTGCACGCGAAGTACGGAAAGTGAGGCCCCCGATGCCGGAGAACACCGCTCACGCCCGGTTCAAGCTCGTCGTGGAGCAGGCGGGCGAGGAGGCCGCCCGGCGCGGCGACCGCCGGATCGGCACCGATCACCTGCTGCTCGCGCTGCTCCGCGACGAGTCCGCCCAGCCCGCCCGCGCCCTCGGCGTCACCCTCGCCGAGGGGCACGCCGCCCTCGAAGCCCTCGACCGGGCCGCCCTCGGCTCGCTCGGCATCCACCTCGACATCCCCCTCGCCCCGCCGCCGGTCCGCGGCCGGCGGCGTATCACCCTCAATTCGGCCGCCCGCGCGACCGTCGTCGCCGCCAAGCGCGAGGCCGAGCGCGAGCGGCGCGGACGCCGTATCGAGCCCCGCCATCTGCTGCTCGCGCTCCTGCCCGCCCCGCACCCCGACCCCGCCGCGACGCTGCTCAGCGCGCTGGACCTCGACCCTGCCACCGTCCGCGAACGCCTGGCGGGCTGCTGAGCCCACCGCCGCCGGGCGGTCCTACGCCTCCGCCGGAGCCAGATCGTGCGGCGCAATGCCCAGGACCCGGTGGAGTTCGCGCTCGCCGAGCGCCGTGACCTTCACCGCGCGGCCGGTGCCGATACGGGTGGCCCAGGCGCGGGTGAGGACGAGGCGGCAGAGTTCCGCGCCCGCGGTGCCGCCCAGGTGGGGGCGCCGCTCGGTCCAGTCGAGGCAGGGACGGGCCAGCGGGCGGCGGGACGAGGGCGGCCCGGACAAATCCGCGCCGAGGCCGGTGAACCAGGCCACGCCGTCGTCGGTGAGGGCGAAGCCGGTGTCCTGCCGGAGCAGGCCGTTGCCGGTCAGCGCGTCGGTGAGGGCCACGCCCAGCCGGCCGGCGAGGTGGTCGTAGCACGTACGGCCGCGCGCCATCGCCCGGCCCGCGCTGTGCGCCCGCAGCCCGGCGCCCGTGGTCCGGGGTACGGCGACGGCCACCCGTTCCGCCATGTCCTCGACGAATCGAGCCGCTTCGGGGCCGGCCAGGCGTACGTAACGGTGCCGCCCCTGGTGTTCGCGGGCCAGCAGTCCGCCGTCGACCAGGCGGGTCAGGTGCTCGCTCATGGTGG
This sequence comes from Streptomyces sp. NPDC093221, assembly GCF_044753885.1. Classification (NCBI taxonomy): domain Bacteria; kingdom Bacillati; phylum Actinomycetota; class Actinomycetes; order Kitasatosporales; family Streptomycetaceae; genus Streptomyces; species Streptomyces sp. NPDC093221. The sequence continues at coordinate 51,924 of NZ_JBIVOA010000005.1, forward strand.
ACGGCGCGACCCCGCAGTGCCGGGCCAGCTCCCCGCCGGTCCAGGCCCGCTTGTCCAGCAGCGCCAGGCAGACCGCCGCCCTGGTCTCGTCGGCCAGGAGCGCGGCGAGGGCCGCGAGCCGGGGGACGGCGGGGTCGGCGAGCGCGGGCGTACGGGGGTCGCCGGTCCTCGGCGCCCCCGGGGTCCTGGTGCGGGTGGCCATGTCCCCATCCTCGCCCCGCGACGTTTCGGCGGCCACCGAAAGGCCGGGGGCGGGAGGGCGCGGGGTCCGAGGCGCTACGGGGACGGGTGTCGGTGCGGGGACGGGCGTGGATACGGGGACGGGCGTCGGCACGGGGACGGGCGTCGGCACGGGGACGGGCGTCGCTACGGGAACGGGCGTCGGTACGGGGACGGGCGTCGGTACGGGTTCGACCGTCGGCGGGAACCGTCCTTCGGCCCCGAGCCCGGGCCCGCGCAACGGACGGCGGGCCAGGGCCGGTTGGACCGGCTGCTCGTGTGACGAGGCGTCAGCCGGTGGGCGCGGCCACGTCGATGAGCACCTTGCCGATGACGCTGTCCTCCACCGCCTGGTGGGCACGGGCGGTCTCGGCGAGCGGGAAGCGGTGGAAGGGCAGCCCGGCGTCGGGGCCCGCGTGGAGGGCGTCGTCGGCGACGGCGGCCGTGACCGCCGCGACGGCGTGGGCCTTGGCGGCGGGCGGGACGGTGTAGACCAGGACGCCCTGCCAGCGGAGGTTGAGCGCCATGGAGGGGCGGACCGGCACGGTGGCCGAGGCGTCGTCGTCGGCGTAGAAGGCGATGACGGCGTCGGGGGCGGCGACGGCCCGGTCGAGGGCGGCGTTGGCGGCCGGGGCGACCTCGACCACGATGTCGACGCCGTCCGGGGCGATCCGGCGGATCTCGGCGGCGGCGTCCTGGGCGCGGTAGTCCACGACGTGATGGGCTCCCGCGGCCCGCGCGAGGTCACCCTTGGCGGGTCCGCTGACCGTGCTGACGACGGTGGCCCCGGCCCAGCGGGCGAGCTGGATCGCGGCGTTGCCGACGGCGCCCGCGCCGCCCGCGACCAGGACCGTACATCCGTCGAGGGCGCCGGGGGCGAGCCGCTCGGGGCCGCCGTCCGCGACGGTGAGGGCGCGGTGCGCGGTGAGGGCGGGGATGCCGAGGCTCGCGCCGAGGTCGAAGGAGGCGTGGTCGGGCAGGGCGACGGCCTGGCCCGCGGGCAGCGCCACGTACTCCTGCGCGGTGCCGTCCGCGCGGCCGTACGCGGCCTCCCAGATCCAGACGCGCTCGCCGATCCGCGTCTCGGGGACGCCGGAGCCGACCGCGTCGATGACGCCGGAGCCGTCCTGGTTCGGCACCTGCGCCGAGGCGGGGGCGGTGTTGCGCCGCGACTTCCAGTCCGTCGGGTTGACGCCGGAGACGTGGACGCGGGCCCGTACCTCGCCGGGTCCCGGCTCCGGAACCGGGCGCTCGGTGAGCGTGAGGACGTCGGGGCCGCCGTTGCTGGTGTAAGTGATCGCCTTCATGCCGCGTACAAGTGACGTGCCCGCCCGTTTCTTCCCCGTGGCCGGAATCCACTGGTCCATTTGATCCGCCCGCCGCGTAAATCCCGGTGCCCGCCGGGCCGCCGGGTGATCCTTGGCCGCAAAGCACCGGCCAGGCCGACCCTGGCCGGGACCACCGGCCGGGCTGCCCCCTGGCCGCGGCTATGAGGCGGCCGGGACATCCCCGGCCGCGACCATCGGCACGACCTGGAGCGCCCATGACCACTCCGGATTCCCCCGTCGACCGCACCGGCACCTTCTACGAGGCGGTCGGCGGCAGTGACGCGCTGCGCCGCCTCATCGACAGCTTCTACGAGCAGGTCCTCGTCGATCCGCTCCTCGCCCCGGTCTTCATGCACTTCACCCGGGCCCATGTCGACCATGTCGTCGTCTGGCTCACGGAGGTCTTCGGCGGCCCCGCCGAGTACACCGCCCGCCTCGGCGGCCACCAGGCCCTGCTCTCCCAGCACCTGGACCTGCGGATCACCGAGGAACAGCGGGCGCGCTGGGTGGAGTTGATGCTCGCGACCGCCGTGAAGGAGCTGCCCGCCGACGCGTTGCTGCGGCAGCGCTTCACCGAGTACATCGAGTGGGGCACGCGGATCGCCATGTCGGTCTCCCACCAGGAGAGTTCCGATCTCGGCGACCCCGGTCCCGTACCGCACTGGGGCTGGGACGGGCTGGCGCGGTAGTCCGGGTATTCCGTGAGTAAAAATTCGTCGCCGCCGGCTCCGGCGGGCATATTCGGAATAGCCCCGTCCGAAATTCTCCCCGGCGGGAATCGGCAGGTGGACGTTTGCGCATTCACCGCTCAACCCCTTTACGGGGCGGCTGAGTTCGGAGTCGTAGCCCTTTTGGGCAGCTGTTCGCCCGGCAAGTGCGCTTGTTATGGTGCCGGGCATGAAAACCTCCGAAACGCTGACACCGTTACTGCTCGATCATTTCGGCCAGAACCAGCACGAGGAGAACGTCGAGCTGCGCGCGCTCGGCCCGGTGGCGCTGGTGGAACTGCCCGGCGGGGTACCGGCCTGGGCCGTCACGCACCACGAGACGCTGCGGCAACTACTGGTCGACCCGCGGGTGTCGAAGGACCCGCGGCAGTGGCCGCGCAACACCGAGGGGCGGCTGCCCGAGGACTGGCCGCTGCTGAACTTCGTCAGCCTCCCCGGGATACTCACGCGGGACGGCGCCGAGCACCGGCGGCTGCGCGCGCTCGCGGGCCAGGCGATGACGCCCCGCCGAACCGCCGCGCTGCGCCCGCGGATCGAGGAACTGGCCCACCGCCTGCTGGACGAAGCGGCCGCGCGCGGCGACGAGTTCGACCTGCGCGAGGATTACGCGCTCCCGCTGCCGGTCAAGGTGATCGCCGAACTGCTGGGCCTGCCGCCGATGGACGGCGAGCGGCTGCGTACGCTCTCCGACGCCGTGCTCAGCAGCCACCCCGCGGCCAAGGGCAACCAGACGCAGGAGGCCCAGGACCAGCTCCTGGTCCTGCTCGCCGAGGCGGCACAGGCCAAGCGCGAGAGCCCCGGCGACGACCTGACCAGCGCGCTGATCGCCGCCAGCGAGGAAGGCGACCGGCTGAGCGAGGACGAGGTCGTGGTCATCATGCTCACCGTGCTGGTGGGCGGCCACGAGACCACCGTCAACCTGATCACCAACGCGGTCAGGGCGCTGCTCGCCAACCCGGGACAACTGGCACGGGCCCGGTCCGGCGAGGTCTCCTGGGGCTCCGTCATCGAGGAGGTCGTGCGCTACGACTGCCCGGTCGGCCACTTCCCGCTGCGCTACGCCCTCGAGGACATCCCGGTCGGCGACGTGGTGATCCGGCGCGGCGAGGCCATGCTCGCCTCCTACGCCGCGGCCGGCCGTGACGACCAGCAGTTCCCCGACGCCGACAGCTTCGACGTCGCGCGCCCCAATTCCCGCCAGCTCTCCTTCGGCAACGGCCAGCACTTCTGCATTGGCGCCGGACTGGCGCGGCTGGAGGGCGAGATCGCGTTGAGCGTCCTGTTCGAGCACTTCCCGAAACTGCGGTTGTCACGGCCGTCGGGGTGCCCGGTGCGGTCGTTCATCATCAACAGCGCCAGCGAACTGTGGGTTTCCGGTTCGGGCTCGGGTTCTTAACTCCGGTTCCAGCTCGGGTTCTTAACTTGTCGTTTATCCGTTTGTAGCGGTTCGTCGTGGCTTGGTGCCCTTCTTGTGATGGGCGGGCCGGGCGTACGCCTCGCCGGTGGCCAGGACTCTTCCCACCTCGTAGCGAGTGGCGGGCCGCTGATTCTTCGACCCGGGCGGCCGGCCCGGGCCGGGGCGGGTGGGTTTCGGTGCACGCGCTGGTGAGGCTGCCTTCGTGTGGAGGTTCCTGAACCCTCGGCGGACGCGGGCGGGGGTGAGTTTGTTCGGTTCCGCCGGCCGCTCCCAGGGCCGTCGAAGGTCGGCGACCAGCGGTCGGGCGAGGCGGAGCTGGGTGTGCACGGCGACGACGAGCCAGGTCCAACGATCAGCCGCCGTCGAGTCGCGGAGGCGGGGCCGGGTCCAGCCGAGAGTCTGCTTGAGCAGGCGGAACGTGTGCTCCAGGTCGAACCTGCGTAGGAACGACTGCCAGCAGAGGTCCACGTCGGCCGGGCTCGCACCGGTGCGCGACCACCACAGCCGGACTGGCCGGTTCACCCCACGGCTGGGCAGCTTCTCGACGGCCAGGCGGATCACCATGCCCTCGATGACTGGCAGCGGCCCGTCGTGCTCCAGCCAGGCCGCGCGGCGGGTCAGCCGGGGGTGGAGCCGGTCCCACGCCTGGGCGACGGCGGTGCCGTAGCGGCGGTTTCGGTGGTGGTGACCGCCTGCTCGTCGCCCCAGGTGGCGGGGTCGCCGAATACGAACTCCCCGCCGTGCTTGGGCGGGCGGCCCCCGGCCAGATCGGCGCCGGGCTCCAGTCGCACCGCGTCCAGGACGGCCGTCCACGAGGTGCGGCCGGTCTCCAGCGCGACGACGAACGAGTAGGGCCAGCCGGGGATCATCTGGTGCTTGGCGTCGCCGCGGCCGTAGGTGTGGCAGAACGACCGTCCGGGCAGGTGGCGGCGTCCGGCCGCAGCCACGGTGAGACGTCCACAGCGAGCACCAGGCGGCCGTCGGCGGCGCGCGGCAGCGGCAGGCCGGCCAGCGCGGTCCGCAGCCGGCCGACGTCCAGGCAGCCCCGGTTCAGCGCGCCGTACAGGGCGCCGTGTCCGCGCCGGTGCTCGGGCGCGAGCGCCAGGTCCACCAGCGTCCTCACCGGCCCGTAGGTGCACAGCACCGCGTCGGCGAGCTCGAACAGCGCGTCGCGCCGCCCGGTCAGGCAGTCGTAGAAGCCCCCCCGGAAGCGGGACAGCTCCGCGAACTGATCGCACCGCCCGCCCTCTTGCACCACACCCACCAGCACAGCCTTCGCGTCAAGTCCTGTTCCTCTTGGTCGAGTTCAGGATCACGTAGAGGCCGTATCGCCGTCCCCTGAGACACCCGGAGGAGTGATCATCTGGTCCGCCTGTCGAAGCCGAACGCAGGCGGGGGTCTGCTTCCGGCGTCAGGATTGCGGGGCCCATGGGTCGTCGTGCTCCAGCTGATCAGGGTGTTCGGGGTGAAGCATCTCTCGGACGCAGCGCCGCAGTCCCGTCTCGTTCGATCCGCTGGCGGCAGCCATCCAAGGCAGGTCGTCCATGGCGCGGGCGCGCTCATTGGTGGCGAGTTGGTCGACGGCTGAGCGCAGGTCGTCGGGGGCGGGTTCGTCGGTGAGGCAGAGCCAGCCGATCGCGGCGGCCAGCCGGGCCTCGGACGCTTGCGTTCGGTCCCCCCAGCGCTCGCGCATCCACACGGTGGTCGGCGGATGGGGTTGGGTGCGGGTGGCTTCGGCTGTGGCGAAGACCAGGGCGGCGTGGACGATCGGGTCCTGCTCGGCGTCGAGCCGGTCGCGGAAGGCTGCACGGACCGCGTGATCCAGGTCGGTGGCGGCGGCCAGTGCGTAGGCGGCGCGGATCCGGATCGCAGGGTCGGGGTCGTGCAGAAGAGGCTTCAGGAGGGTGGCGTCGGCGGTGATCGCGGCCCGAGCGGCGGCAACCGACCAGCCCGCCGGGTAGCCGGTCACCTCGACGCCGTAGTCGTCGTAGAGGCGGTCGTTCTGGGGATCGGCGCGGTGGAGCAGCAGCTCGCCGCGGGTGGCGACGCCGGAGTAGCGGGCGCGAGCTGGAGAGGAGACTTCGGCGAGCGTGTCGGCACGGCAAGGGTGGTGGGTATCGGCAGCGATCCGGATCAGGAACGGCACGGCAAGCACGGCGGCCGCCCGCATGTCGTTGGCGCACATCCCACTCACAACACCCGTTCCGGCGCGAACGGGCGAGCCGCCGGTGTGGAGCAGCTGAATGGCCTCCCTGACGTGATCCCCCCGCGGAAAGTTCTCCCAGGGGACTTCGTCGAGCAAGAATCCGTCCTTGACCTCGGGCCGTACGGCGGCCACCACCGCACGTACATCGAACGGCCCGCCCACGAACGAGGACAGGTCTGCCCCGCCCGTCAAAGCCCGGCACATCGCGAACGTTGGATCGGTTCGCCACTCGCCCACGTCACATCACCCCACCCCTGAGTCCGATCGGAGTAGATCATGCCCGAGCGGACCGACATCGCTGTCGAGACACATCTCTCGCACGGCAGGGGTGAACGCGAGGCCGCGCGGACGCGTGATCGTCAGGCTCGTCTGTTCGAAGCTGGACGTTAAACGCCAAGCTTGACTCCGGTTCCAGCTCGGACTCCGACTCCGGCGAATGGGCCGTCATTCTCTCGGCTCCGCTGACGCCTTCGGTGGACACGAGGGTTCACCGCTGCTCGTAAACTGAAGGCGTGGCATTCATGAGCACCCCGCACCACTGCTTCCCGTGACCGGGAGCCTTCGAGGGCGATGCCGGACGGCGTCGCCCTCCTCGGCGTGCCCATAACGCCGCCTTCTGGCTCGTTCCGCCCGCGGAGCGGGAATCCGGGCGCGCGCGGGCGCGGTCCCTTCCCTTCACCGTTGCCAGGAGTGCTCTCCATGCCCGTGCCGCCTCCGCCTGCCCTCGCACAGATCCTCGATGTCCTGCGCTGCCCGATCTGCCGCGGCCCCCTCCGGCCGGACCGGGGCGCGTTGCGCTGCCCCGCGGGCCACACCTTCGACCTCGCCCGCCACGGCTACGTCGGCCTGCTGACCGGCACCCGCGCCGTCAGCGCCGACGACGCCGCCATGGCACAGGCCCGCGCCCGCTTCCTGGCCACCGGCGCCTACCTCCCCATCCGGCACGCCGTGGCCCGGCTGGCCGCCGACGCCGGGCCGGGCACCGTCCTGGACGTCGGCTGCGGCACGGGCTACTACCTGGCCGGCGTGCTCGCCCGGCTCACCGACGCCCGCGGCCTGGGGCTCGACGCCTCGGTACGCGCCCTGCGCTCGGCCGCCCGCGCCCACGAACGAGCCGCCGCGGCGAGCTGGGACGTCTCCCGCCGCTTCCCGGTCGCCGACCGCGCGGCCGACCTCGTACTGAACGTCTTCGCGCCCCGCAACCCGGCCGAATTCCGCCGGGTCCTGCGCCCGACGGGCCGGCTGATCGTCGTCCGTCCCACCGACCGCCACCTGGCCGAACTGCGGCACCGCGTACGGGCCATGGTCACCGTCGACCCCGCCAAGGAACAGCGCCTGCACCACGCCCTCGACCCCCACTTCATGGCCGCCAGGACCGAGCGGGTCGACTACCTCGCCCCGCTCACCGGGTCCGACGCCCTGGACCTGGTGGGCATGTCACCGAGCGCCCGCCACGTGAGCCGCGCGGACGCCGGGAGCGGCCCGCTGCCAGGTCACGTGACCGTCTCCGTCCTGGCCACCGCCTACCGGCCGCGGTGACCGTCCGGCGGCGGAGTCGGCGCTGGCCTAGGACCTGTCCAGGGCCGACTCCGCCGCCGCCAGGATCTCGGTGACGCGCAGGCCGAAGCGGGCGTCGCAGGCGTGCGGAGTGCCGGAGGTGAGCGCGGTGATGGCGTGGGCCAGGGAAGCCGTCGCCTCACCCGCGACGCCGTCGGGGTAGGTCACGACGCCCTGGCCGCCGCGCAGTTCGACGACCACGCCCGCGGCGGCCGGCGGCGCGGTCAGCGTGAGGGTGGAGGTGCTGGAGGCACCGGATTCGTGACGGAGCGTCAAATGTACGGTGTCGCCGGGGCCGTTGGCCGCGGTGACGGCGGTGACGTCCCCGAGTACGGGCAGCAGGACGGACAGCGCGTGCGGGCCGACGTCCCACAGGCCGCCCTTCTCCCGCCGCCACGGCGAGTCCGCGAAGGGGTTCTCGTCTCCGGTGAAGACGGCGCTGTACCAGTCCGCGCGGCCGGTGTACCACTCGCCGCGCGCCGCCTGCTCCTCGATCCACCCGGCTGTCGCCGGGTCGAAGCGCAGGGTGAAGAAGACCACCGACCCGACTCCGGCCGCCGTGACGGCCTCGGCCACTGCCTTCGCGTCCTCCACGGTCGTCGCCACCGGCTTGTCCAGCAGCACGTGACGGCCCGCGCGGGCCGCCGCCACCGCCAACGGCGCCTGCAAATGCGGCGGCAGCGCGACCGCCACCGCGTCCACATCCGCGATCAGCGCCTCCGCGTCCCCGTACGCCCGCGCACCGAACTGCGCCGCCACCTCAGCCGCCGCCTCCGGCCTCCGGCCCCAGACCCCGACGAATTCCACCTCCGGGTGGGCGGCGAGAGCGGGTCCATGGGCGAGCCGGGCCCAGGGGCCGGTGCCGAGAAGTCCGAAGCGCATGGTCATGACGGCGAGCCTACCGGCGTCCCGCCCGGTCACGGCTACCCGGCGGGGTCCGCCGCCGGGGTGCGGCTGCGCGAGGGGGGCTGGGCTCCTGGGGTGCGCTTGCGTGAGGTGGGTTCGCCCTTACGGCACCGCTGCGCGGTGGGGTTCGCCGCTGAGTGCGGCTGCGCGAGGGGGCTGGGCTCCTGGGATGCCCCTGCGCGGGGGCTGCGCCCCTCCGGTACCGCTGCGCGGTGGGGTTCGCCGCCAGGTCACCGCCACGCGCCGGGGTTCGCTGCACGGGTGACCCTGCGCGGGGAGCTGGGCTCCTGGGGTGCGCTTGCGTGAGGTGGGTTCGCCCCTACGGCACCGCTGCGCGCTGGGGTTCGCCGGTGGGGTGCGTTTGCGCGGGGGGCTGCGCCCCTCCGGTACCGCTGCGCGAGGTGGGTTCGCCGGTAGCCAGCGAGCCGAAGGCGGCGCCGGTGTTGAAAGGGAGAACGCGCACAGCGACCGAGGAACGAGGGAGCGAGCACGATCGACCGTCGACACCGGATTTAAGCCGCCGGAGGCGAGAGGGCGGCAAAAAAGGGGAATCGCGGTGAGCTGACGCAAGAGGGCTCGCACGCACGGTGAGGATGCGCGAGGCGGCTCCCCCGCGCGGTGGGCTCACGCAGGACGGCTCACGCGCACGTGTTCGCCGTGGGTGGGTGCCGTCTCGCGTGAGGTTGCCGTGGGGTGCCTGCCCCCCGGGGTCAGTTGACCGTGGTGGGTGCCGACTCGTACTAGTTCACCGTGCGTGGGTGCCCTCTCGGGTGCCTGAGCGTTGCGGGTGAACGTGGGTGGGTGCCGTCCTGTGTGGGCTCACCGTGGTGCGAACCGCCTCGCGCATCCTCACCCTGCGCGGGTGCCGTCCTGCGTGAACTCACCGTCGTGCGAACCGCCTCGCGCAATCTCGCCCTGGGGGGGAGCCGTCCTTTCTATGCGCACCCCGATCCCCTTTTTTTGCCGCCCTCTCGCCTCCGGGCGCTTAGATCCGGTGTCGACGGTCGATCGTGCTCGTTCGCTCGTTCCTCGCTCTCTGTGCGCGTTCTCCCTTTCAACACCGGCGCGCCCTTCGGCTCCATGGCTACCGGCGAACCCACCTCGCGCAAACGTGGCCCAAGGGCTCAGCCCCTCGCGCAAACGCACCCCCGCAGTGAACCCCACCTGCGCAGCCCTGCCGCAAGGGCTCAGCCCCACGCACAAACACACCCCAGCGGCGAAGCCCACCGCGCAGCGGTGACAGGCGGGGCTCCTGGGGTGTTGCCGCTGGTCACGTAGGGGCGTTCACAGTGGGTTAACACGGGGGCAACAGTCGGGAAAAGGGATTTTGCGACGCTGCGGGTGGCTCGATCAGCGCAGCTCGGCCAGCACCCGCGAAGACTGTTCGTTAAGGATGGCGTCCCGTGACCTACAAGGCTGAGTACATCTGGATAGACGGCACCCTGCCGACCGCGAAGCTGCGTTCCAAGACGCGCATCCTGGCCGACGGCGCCGAGCTCCCGATCTGGGGCTTCGACGGTTCCAGCACCAACCAGGCGGAGGGCCACGCGTCCGACCGCGTACTCAAGCCGGTCTCCTCGTTCCCCGACCCGATACGCGGCGGGGACGACGTCCTGGTGATGTGCGAGGTCTTCAACATCGACGGGACGCCGCACGAGTCCAACACGCGGGCCGCGCTGCGCGAGGTGGCGGAGCGGTTCGCGGCGCAGGAGTCGCTGTTCGGCATCGAGCAGGAGTACACGTTCTTCCAGGGCTCGCGTCCGCTCGGGTTCCCCGAGGGCGGGTACCCGGCGCCGCAGGGCGGCTACTACTGCGGGGTCGGCGCGGACGAGATCTTCGGCCGTCCGGTGGTCGAGAAGCACCTGGAGAACTGCCTGGCCGCGGGCCTGGGCATCTCGGGGATCAACGCCGAGGTCATGCCGGGGCAGTGGGAGTTCCAGGTCGGGCCGCTGAGCCCGCTGGAGGTCTCCGACCACCTGTGGGTGGCGCGCTGGCTGCTGTACCGCACGGCGGAGGACTTCGGCGTCTCGGCGACGCTGGACCCGAAGCCCGCCAAGGGCGACTGGAACGGCGCGGGCGCGCACACGAACTTCTCCACCAAGGCGATGCGCGAGGGCTACGAGGCGATCATCGAGGCCGCCGAGTCGCTGGGCCGCGACGACAAGCCGCTGGAGCACATCAAGAACTACGGCGTCGGCGTCGAGGCGCGGCTGACCGGCGCGCACGAGACCGCTCCGTGGAACGAGTACAGCTACGGCGTCTCCAACCGCGGCGCGTCGGTGCGTATCCCGTGGCAGGTCGAGGTGGACCAGAAGGGCTACATCGAGGACCGCCGCCCGAACGCCAACATGGACCCGTACGTGGTGACGCGGCTCATGGTGGACACCTGCGGTACGGCGCTGGAGAAGGCCGGACTGGTCTGACCTGCGTCAACTCCGTTGTACAGGGCGCCCGTCACGGTCAGGTGACGGGCGCCCCGGCGCGTCGGGACCGCCGCGCGCGAGCGGTATCTCGTGACCATCGGATGATCCACTCGTTTGACGGGGCGTGAACACGCGCTCAGCAGAAAGCGATTCCGCCGATGACGAGCCCGGCCCGGTCGCTGTGGAAGAGGCGGAGGCGGCGCTCGTCGAGCACTACCCGCGCCTGGTACGGCTGGCGTATCTGGCGCTGCCCACCGCGCTCGGCACGCATCGCAGAGTGCTGACCGCGCACCGCCTGGTGCAGCGGTCGCTGCCGCGCGACCGGCGGTATCCGCCGGGGACGGCGGGTGCGACGGACGGGCCGCGCGGTGAGGCGTACGCGCTGCTGCGGCACGAGGTGTTGCGCGAGGCGCTGGCCTACGGGCGGCACGGCGGCGGCCGTTGGGGCTGGCGGGAGCGTGTGCGTACGGCCGCCGCCGGTGGTACGGCGCTGCCGCAGGTCGTCGGCTTGCGGCTGCATCCGCGGGCGGGCGGCAGCGAGGAGTTGGCGCTGGACCGGGCGCTGGCGGAGTTGGCGCCCGAGGCACGGGCGGCGTTCGCGCTGCGCGGGGTCGAGGAGTTGGCCGACGCCGAGGTGCTGGCCGTGCTGAGGGCCGCGGGCGCGGCCGATCCGCGCGGCGCGATGCGGGCGGCGGCGGCCGTCAAGGGCGGCCAACACCTGCTGACGGCCGGTGAGTTCGATCCCTGCACGCTCCAGGTGGGGCCGACCGACCTGCTGCGGCGCAGGCAGCGCAGGCGCGCGGGGCTGGTGACCGGGGCGGCCGTCGCGGTGGCCGCCGTGCTGGTGTCCGGCTGGGCGGTGTGGGGCAGCGGCGGCGACGGCGGTACGGCGTCGTACGCGGCGCCGGGCTCTCCCGCGTCCGGTGCGGGGGACGCGGCCCGCGCGCTCGATCCGGCCGCTCTCGTACGGCCGGACGCGGCGCTGTGGGCGTCGACCGCGCGGATGGACTTCACGGCGTGGCCCGCGCGCGGCGGCCGGGCCGACGACAAGGCGCTGCTCGGCCGGGCGCTCGCGGTGTGGGCGCGCCCCGGCGCGGACGTGGACGTCTCCTCGACGCCCGGCACTCCGCGCAACGCCCCTGCCCAGCCGCCGCAGTTGCTCTTCGCGGGGAATGTCGACGCGGCGGCGGTGGTGATCTTCTACGACGGTCTGCGGATCGTCCGTTACGCGCAGCCGCGCAGCGGTTCGGGGCGCGCCGCGCTGGACTTCGCGCAGGTGCAGGACGCCGATGTGACGACGGCGGCGGCGGTCGTGGTCGACCGGGTGGACGGCAACACCCGTTTCCTGACCGCCCCGTGGATCGCGGACGCGCAGACCCGCGATCTGATGCGGCCCAACGTCCTCGGCGCGCCGCTGCACCGCGACGCGGACGGGGTGACCGATCCGGTACGGATGCCGGGCGCGGGGGCCGCCGCGGGTGCGTGCGGCAGCGCCTGGCCGGTGGTGCAGCTCAAGTCGTCCTCGAGGATCGTGGAGAGCCACACCTTCCTGCTGACCGACCTCGGCGACCTGTCGCCGGTCCACCTCACGTACACCCCGCCTCCGGGCGGCGGTGTCCCGGCGCGGCAGCCGCGTGAGGCCACCGGGGCTCAGGCACTGGTCAGTTGGGCGCACAACGCCTGCTATCTGGGCGAGTTGCGCGGGCAGGGCGTGAAGGCCGTCAACAACTGGGAGTTCGCCCGTACCCCGCTGCCCGAGGGCGGCGGCGAGGCGTCCTGGACCTGCGCCCGCGCCGACACCTGGCGCGGGCCGGGGCAGGCCACCGTGACCTTCGTCCCGCCGTCCTCCCCCGCCGCCGCGCCCGGCACCGTCGCCGGCCGGCAGACCGACGGCAACGCGTGCAGCCGCTTCGGCCAGCACGTCATGGCGGGCGTCATGTGGCAGTCCCCCCGCTCCCACTGGTACCTCGTCGCCGCGGGCAGCCGCGACGTCACCCGGATCACCGCCACCGCGGGCGTCCACGCCTCCGCCGACGGCCCCTACCTCTCCACCCGCGCCCCCCGCGGCACTCGCGCCACCCTCACCGCCCACCTCACCACCGGCGCCACCCTGACCCCACTCCCCGCCTCGTAACGCCCGGGGCCGCCGGAACTATTCGTGGGCCGGTTGGGGGGTGGGGGCCGGGGTGGGGACGGTGAGGCGCATGCGGACGTGGTCGCCGGTGCGGCCGTCTTCCTGCCAGCCCTGGTGGGTGTAGAAGGCGCGGGCGCGGGCGTTGGGGGCGAAGACCTCCAGGCGGGCGGTGGTGAGGCCCGCGGCCTGCCAGACGGCGACGCAGGCGCGGTGCAGGGCGGTGCCTGTGCCGGTGCGCCAGACGGAGGGGTCGATGTGGAAGTGGAAGAGGGTGTCCTCGTCGTGCCGGGCGGCGAGCACGGCGAAGCCGACCACCCGGTCGTCCCTGACCGCGCACAGCACGGTCCGGTCGTCCGAGGAAATGGCCCTGGCCGTACCCACGCGCTGTCGTTCCAGCTCCGCGGGGCCGCTGTACTCCTCGGCCGGGAGGTGGCCCGCGTAGTAGCTGGCGCGGGCGCGGGCGTGGATGTCCGATATCGCGCTCAGGTCTTCGGGCGTGGCAGGGCGGACCCTGATGTGCGGGGAGCTCATATGGGCGTGGACGCATCCAGGGCAACATTGGTTCCCTCCGGCGTACGACCCGGCCGTAAAACTTGACGCGCCAAGGGGAGCCCGCGGTTCCCGCCGTCCGCGATTCAGTGCGGAAACGGCCGGATCGCGGGCTCCCCTCACGGGCGCCCGACGGTCCTCAGCGACCGGTCCTGAACACCGCCACCGTCCGCCCCGGCACGGTGAAGGTCCCGGTCCCCGCCGCGTACGTCGAGGTCCTGACGACCGGGTCGGTCCCGGCCGCCTGCACCGGGTGCAGGGCGTACGAGGTTCCGCGCGCCGCCTCCACCCGCTGCTTCTGCGTCGTCGGCGTCGCGTTGAAGACGATCACCAGGTCGCCGGCCTTCATGGTGATGACGCCGGGCGTCTCGTCGGGGCCCGACAGCGGGAAGGAGACCTGCTGTTGGACCTGGGCCGCGGTGCCGAGCCGGAAGGCGGGCTCGGCGGTGCGGATCCGCAGCAGATCCTGGTACGCGGCGGAGGCCGCGGTGATCTGCGCGCAGCCGGGGCTGAGCTGGGGCTGCGTCAACAGCGGCTTGGCGTACGGCCACTTGGCCTGGTTGTCGGCTGCGGGCGGAAGTCCCCGGCCGAAGCCGGTGCCGTCGGCGCACTGCCAGTGGATCGCGTTGAACCAGTCCCCGGAGTCGAAGGAGTTGCGGTCGAGGGACTTGGAGCGCAGCAGGTCCGAGCCCGCCTGGTAGAGCGCGGGCCCCTGGGAGAGCGCGGCGGTCGCCTCGGCGACGACCTGCATACGGGCGCGGTCGGCGGCCGAGGTGCCGACGGGGAGCTTGAAGGCGAGGGCGTCGTAGAGGGATTCGTTGTCGTGGGCGTCGACATAGGCGAGGGCGTCGCCCGGCGCGTCGGCGTATCCGGCGGGTGCGCCGTTGTAGTCGATCTCGGCTCCGGTGACCCGCCTGCCCGCCGAGTCGGTGAAGCCGAACTCCTTGAGGTTGCCGGTGAGTCCGACCTTGATGAGGTCCTGGTAGTGCAGCAGCCGGGCCTTCTGCTCGGCCGGAGTGCCGTTGTTCACCGAGGAGTTGGGGTCGGTGTAGAGGCCGGAGGCGAAGCCCTGCACGCCGGGGTCCTCGTCGAACGGACTGCCGCCGCGTACGGCGTCGCGCGCCCGGTCGGAGAAGGTCGCGATGCCGGTGCCCGCCATGTTGGCCTGGGTGGCCTGGACGAAGCGGGCGTCGTCGGCGACCTCGCCGAAGTTCCAGCCCTCCCCGTAGAGGATGATCTTCTTCCCGTCCACGCCGTCGTGACCGGGCGTCAGCGCGTCCAGCGCCTTGCGGACGGCGAGGATGTTCGCCTTGGGGTGGTGGCCCATCAGGTCGAAGCGGAAGCCGTCGACCTTGTACTCCTTGGCCCACGTGACGATCGAGTCCACGACGAGCTTGCCCATCATGGTGTTCTCGGGCGCGGTGTTGGCGCAGCAGGTGGAGGTGGCGACCGAGCCGTCCGGCATCAGCCGCTGGTAGTAGCCGGGCACGATCTTGTCGAGGACGGAGGTGTCGGCCTGGCCCGCCGCCGAGGTGTGGTTGTAGACGACGTCCATGACCACGCGCAGGCCCGCGTTGTTGAGGCCCTGCACCATCTGCCGGAATTCCGTGGTGCGCTGCGGCCCGTCGGGGTTCTTGGCGTAGGAGCCCTCGGGCACGGTGAAGTGGTACGGGTCGTAACCCCAGTTGTAGGCGTCCTTCGCCGCCGCCGCGGTCACGCACGCCTGCTGCCGCTCGCTGTCGGGCGCGTACGAGGCCAGGTCGCAGGCGGGCTTCGCCTGGTCCCGCTCGCGTTCGGGCACCGTCGAGAAGTCGAAGGCGGGCAGCAGGTGGACGTAGTTGACGCCTGCCGCGGCGAGCGCCTTGAGGTGGGTCATGCCCGCGGACGAGGTGTCGGTGAAGGCGGCGTATTTCCCGCGGTCGGCGGCCGGGACGGTGCTGTCGGCCACCGAGAAGTCGCGGATGTGCAGCTCCTGGATCTGCGCCCGGCCGATCGGCGCCGCGGCCGGTTTGGCCTGCCGCTCCCAGCCCTTGGGGGCGAGCTTCGGGTCGTCCAGGTCGACCAGCAGGCTGCGCTCGGAGTCGGTGGTCAGCGCGACCGAGTAGGGGTCGGTGACCTTGTTGACCACGAGCTTTTGGACGCTGGGCGCCCAGACGGTGACGTCGTAGAGATACGTCTTCCCGGTCCACGACCGGCTGCCGGTCACCGACCAGACGCCGCTGGCCTTGTCCCGGCGCATCGGTACGGTCCTGCCGTCGATCTCCACGCTCACCCGGTGCGCGGTCGGCGCCCACAGCGACAGCCGCGGGGTGCCGTGCGTGAAGACCGGGCCGAGGGTGTCCTTCGCGGCGGCGGCGCCGTAGACCGCGTCGAGCACGCCCTGGGTCTGGACGCCCGTCGCGGCCAACAGGGCTCCGTTGGCGGCGCGTTGGGTGGCGATGATCTGGCCGCTGAGCGCGTCGGTGGCGCGGGCCCGGTCGCGCGGGTCGATCGTGAAGGCCGAATACCCCTTGAGCTGCGGGTACTTGGCGAGCTGGGCGGCGGTGAGACCGGTCGCGGCCTTCGTCAGCCGCAGCCACTTGCCCTCGCTCGACAGCGCGCCGTCCTTGACGGTGATGCCGCCGTCGGGCGCGTAGACGAGCTGCTGGGACGCCGCCGCGGCGGAGGTCTGCCAGGCGACGGTGTCACGGTCGATCCACTGGGCCTGCGACTTGGTGAGGTCCAAGTCAGCTCCTGATCCCTGGGGTTGCGGCAGGAGATACTTTTCCGTGCCGCCGAGCAGCCACACCTCGTGGCCGGTCCCGGTCAGGTCGAGCGACTGGTCGCTGGGCAGGTCCTTCGCGTCGCCGTTGTGCAGGATGTAGCTGAGCGAGGTGGCGCCCGCGGCGAGCGGGACCTCGTACACCGCGCCGTAGGAGTCGATCCGGGCCGGCCTGACGGGCGAGGACCAGTCGGTGGGGGTGGCCGCGCCGGTCCAGACGTGCAGGCCCCAGCCGGTGTAGTCGCCGTCCGCGCGGTGGTAGTGCAGGACGGCCTTGCCGGTGTCCTGCGGCGGGTAGGCGCCGTCCGGCGCGGTCGTGGCCACGTCCGGGCTGCCCTGCTTGATCCACACCTCGCCGGTCGCGGTGAGGTCGATCGCGCGGTCGCCGTCGGTGTCCTTGACGCCGTCCTTGTTCACGACGATGAAGCCGACATCGGACGCGCCGGGCTTGAGCTTCACATAGGCGAAGGCGCCGTACGCGTCACGGCCGGTGAAGGCGTGGCCCGCCGGGTACGTGGTGGCCTCGCCGTCGGCGATGTCGCCCCAGGTGTACAGGCCCCAGTCCGCGTAGTCGCCGTCGGTCCGCTGGTAGTGGACCACCGCGTAGTCGTGGCTGATCGCGGTGGGCGGCGGGGTGACCGGGGTCGTACCGGTGCTGGTCGCGGCGGTGGCCGCGGCCGTGCGTCCGGCGGCGTCCACCACAACGGCCTTGTAGCGTACGGGCGTTCCGGCCGCCGTCTTCGGGTCGATCGTCTGCGTCACCTTGTACGGGGCGTGGTCGGCAGAACCGAGCACCTGCCACGTGGCGTTGCCGGTCTGGGCGGCGAAGACGACCCGGTTGAGGCCGCCGCCGCTGACGTCGGCCGTCAGCTCGACGGTGCCGGTGGCGCCCGCCTCGGGTGCGGCCAGCGTGATCGTCGGCTTCGCGGTGGGCGCGGGCAGCGGCCCCGCGGCCTGGTAGACCACCGAACTCAGCGCGGGCACCGTCACCTTGAGCGAACCGTCCGCGCCCGTGGTGAGCGTCCCCGTCGTCCCGTACAGCGCCCGGTACGCGGCCTTCGCCGCGCCCGCAGCCGGGATCGTGACCGTCTTCGCGGCCGTCGCGTTGTTGACCGCCACCAGGTAGTCGTCACGCGTCTTCGCGTCCGTGCGGGAGTACGCGTAGACACCGGCCGCCGTGCCGGGCTCCGCGTACCGCTCGGTCTGGACCCCGTCGCGCAGCGCAGGGTGGTCCTTGGTGAGCTTCGACAGCGCGGCGATGGCGCGGTAGAGCGGGTGCGTCGGGTCGTACGCGTCGTCGGCGTGCGTGCGCGCCGTACCGATCTCGTCGTCGTCGAGGTAGTCGGCGACCTGGGAGGCGAACATCGTCTGCCGGGCGTCCTTGTCGCCGCCCGCGCCCGTGAAGCCCTGCTCGTCGCCGTAGTAGACGACGGGGTTGCCGCGGCCGAGGAACATCACCTCATTGGCCAGCCGGTCCCGTCGCACCAGTTCGGCGTCGTCCGCCGCCGGGTTGTCCTGCTTCAGGAAGGAGCCGATCCGGCCCATGTCGTGGTTGCCGAGGAAGGTGACCTGCTCGTACGCGTTGGCCTTGTCCGTCGTGTAGCGGTAGTCCTGGCCGTAGACCCCGGCGAGCTTCGCGGGCGCCGCGCCCTGCGAGGCGTAGGCGCGGGCCGCGTCCTGGAAGGGGAAGTCGAGCGTCGCGTCGAGGCGGCCCCGCGTGACGTACGGCGAGGTGATGGCCGGGTCGGCGGAGTACGTCTCGCCGAACATGAAGAAGTTCGGCCGGCCGTGCCTGGCCGCGTAGTCGTCCAGCGCGGTCGCCCACTGCGTCCAGAACGGCAGGTCGACGTTCTTGACCGTGTCGATCCGGAAGCCGTCGATCGCGAAGTCCTTGACCCACTTCTCGTAGATCCGCTCCATGCCGCTGACGACCTCGGGCCGCTCGGTCCACAGGTCGTCCAGGCCGCTGAAGTCGCCCTGGTCCGCGCTCTCGCCCGCGAAGGTCGAGTCGCCGCGGTTGTGGTACATCGTCGGGTCGTTGAGCCAGGCCGGCACCTTCGCGTTCCTCTGGTCCGCGGGCACGATGGGCGTGCGCGGGAACGACGCGGTCGTGACCTTCGGGAACGTCGCCTTCCCGGCACCGTTCCCGCCGTCGGCGTAGGTGCTGTCGTCGAAGGGGGTGCCGTCCGCGGCGAGGTACGGGAACGCGCCCTTGGACAGGTAGGTGTACGTGTTCTCCGCGTTGCCGATGACGTCGGCCGTGTGGTTGGTGATCACATCGAAGAAGATCTTCATGCCCTTGGCATGCGCCGCGGTGATCAGCCTGCGCAGGTCGTCGCTGGTCCCGAAGTGCGGGTCCACCTGGGTGAAGTCCGTGATCCAGTAGCCGTGGTACCCGGCGCTGGCGTCCGTGCCCGTGCCCTGCACCGGCCGGTTCTTGAAGATCGGGGCCATCCAGATCGCGGTGGTGCCCAGGCCCTTGATGTAATCCAGCTTCTGCGTCAGGCCCTTGAGGTCACCGCCCTGGTAGAACCCCTTGTCCGTGGGGTCGTACCCGGTGGTCAGCCTGCCGCCGGTCAGACCGCCCTTGTCGTTGGCCTTGTCCCCGTTGGCGAAGCGGTCCGGCATCACGAAGTAGAACTGCTCCCGCGTGGCGTCGTGCCGCGCGGCCTGCCCGGCGAGCGCCTTGTCCGACGGCGGTGGTGGCGGGGCGGGCACGCCGTGTGCGGACGCGGCCGGTACGGCCAGCGCCACGAGCGCGGCGAGCGCCGTGGCGACGGCGGTGCTTCTGATACGTCTACCGGTCCGCGACCGGTACGCGGGCAGCCTGAACGGCAGGGCCACGGGCGGTTCTCCTTGCGACTACTCCGCCTGACGGCGGAAAGGGGACAGCCTCGCGCCGGGGCCCCACGCGCATGAAAACCCGGTGCAGCTCCGGCATCGGCGCCGGAACGAACTTGACCGGGACCGTATCCCCGCGGGGAGGCTTACAGCAAGACCTTGTAAGGGATTCCAGCATGCGATACGCCGGGTAACGCTCCTCAACTCCCCTTCCGTACAGGTCTTCCCGCCGTCCGGCACCCCCCGGCCGTCCGCGGTCCGCACCGCGTTCCGCCTCCCCGAGCGGGTGTCGCACGGTGGTAACGCGTTCGTCACATCGGAAGGGTTCTTGCAGAAAGTTGCTTGCAAGGACTTTCGCAAGGGATTGCATCGCTGTTACGTTCCTGCCCAGCCCGAGCAGTGGAGCCAGTCGGATCTGGGCGAACGGGCACTTCCCTCTTCAAGGAGTCAGGTATGCGACGCGGCATATCCGCCGTGGCGATGGCCGCGGCCATCGTTCTCGGGGTGACCGCCTGTGGCGGTAGCAGTGACAGCAAGGATGACAAGGCGTCGGCGGCGAAGGACCCGGCGGCGGTGACCGGGTCGATCACGTACTGGGACACCTCGGACGCGAAGAACGAGGCTCCGACGTACAAGGCGCTGATCGCGGACTTCGAGGCGAAGTACCCGAAGATCAAGGTGAACTACCAGAACGTGGACTTCACCACGGTGGAGCAGAAGTTCAAGGCGGCGGCGCAGAGCGGCAAGGGCGCGCCGGACGTGATCAGGGCGGACGTCGGCCTGATCCCGGAGTACGCGTCGCTGCACTACATCGCGCCGCTGGACGGCACGGCCGCGCTGACGGACGCCGACGACTTCCTGGCGGGGCCGCTGAACACGACGAAGTACGACGGGAAGACATACGGGGTGCCGTCGGTGACGGACACGCTGGGGCTGCTCTACAACAAGGACATCTTCGCGAAGGCGGGGATCGCGGCGCCGCCGAAGACGTGGGACGAGCTGATCGCGGACTCCAAGACGATCAAGGAGAAGGTGCCGGGGGTCGCGGGCACGTACGTGAACCCGGACTCGTACTTCCTGTTCCCGCTGCTGTTCGGCGAGGGCGCCGACCTGGCGGACCCGGCGGGCAAGAAGATCACGATCAACTCGCCCGAGGCGGTCAAGGCGGTGACCAAGGCCAAGGAGGTCTACGACACCTCCTCGCTGAAGGTCGACTTCGCGAGCGCGTACGACAACATGCAGACGTCCTTCAAGACCGGCAAGGTCGCGATGCTGATCCAGGGCCCCTGGTCGGTCAGCGACGACCTGGCGGGCAGCGCCTTCCAGGGCAAGGAGAGCAACCTGGGGTACGCGCCGGTCCCGGCCGGTTCTACCGGCAAGGCGCTGGCGCCGACCGGCGGTCACGACCTGGCGGTCTACCAGGGCTCGAAGAACCTGGACGCGTCGTACCTGTTCACGCAGTTCATGACCTCCTCCAGCAGCCAACAGCAGATCGCGCTGAAGAACGGCACGCTGCCGACGCGGACGTCCGCGTACACCGCCGAGGTCACCAAGAACCCGCAGATCGCCGGGTTCAAGCCGATCATGGACACCGCCCGGCCGCGGGTGGCGCTGCCCCAGGTCGGCAGCCTGTTCACGCCGCTCCAGCAGCAGTACATCAAGATCCTTCAGGGTGAGACCTCCGTGAAGGACGGGCTCGACACGGCGGCGAAGGAGTTCGGCAAGCTGCTGCCCGGATTCACCGTCCAGTAGCCCCCTTTTCTCCGGGCCGGCCGGCCGGGGCCCCGCCACCTGAACAGGCGGGGCCCACGCGCCCGGCCGGCCGGTCCGGTCCACTCCTGAACAGCCACAAGACCCGACAGAGCCGAGGAGCGATGACCACCGCCACCATGGACACCCCCGCCCGGGGCAAGGCCCCCCGGCCGGGCCTCAGGACGTCGCTGCGGCGGTCCTGGGACAAGTACTGGTACGCCTGGGTGATGGTCGCCCCGGTGCTCATCGTCATCGGCGTGCTCGTCCTCTACCCGCTGGTGTACGGCATCTACCTGTCGCTCACCAACGCGACCGAGATGAACGTCGCCAAGGACATCGGCCCGGTCCACATCGGCGCCACGTACGACTTCGTGGGCCTGCACAACTACTGGCAGATCATCTCCGGCAAGGACGGCGACTTCTACCCGCGGCTCCAGTGGACGGTCATCTGGACCGTGTCCTGCGTCGCGATCACGTACGCCATCGGCCTCGGCATGGCGATGCTGCTCAACCGCCCGGTGCGCTTCCGCCTCTTCTACCGGCTCGCGCTGATCCTGCCGTGGGCGGTCCCCGCCTTCATCGGCGTCTTCGCCTGGCGGCTGATGTTCAACTCGCAGTACGGCGTCTTCAACGACATCATCACGCACATGGGAATGCCCGCCCAGGACTGGCTGGGCACCCCCTTCGCGCAGAAGATCGCGGTCATCATCGTCAACGTCTGGTGCGGCGTGCCGTTCATGATGGTGGCGACCCTGGGCGGCCTCCAGTCCATACCCAGCGAGCTGTACGAGGCGGCCGAGATGGACGGCGCGACGCCGTTGCAGCGGTTCCTCAACGTGACGCTGCCGGGCCTGCGGCCGGTCACCAGCACGGTGATCCTGCTGAGCACCGTGTGGACGTTCAACATGTTCCCGATCATCTTCCTGCTGCTCGGCAACAACACCACAGGGGACACCGACATCCTGGTGACGTACGCCTACGAGAAGGCGTTCACCGGAGTGTCCGACTATTCGGGCGCCGCGGCCTACGGCATCGTCATCCTCCTCATCCTTGTGGCCTTCTCCACCTTCTACCGCCGCCAGTTGAAGTCCGAGCAGGCATAGGAGCCGGATCACCATGAGTGCCACCACCCACAGCGGCCCGGCCGCCACCGCCCCCGCCGCCCGTACCGGCGCGGCCCCCGGGTCCGCCGCGCGCCGCAAGTACCGCCCGCGCGGCACCCGCAGCCGCGGCGCCTCGCTCGCGCTGCACGCCACCTTGCTGGTGGCGAGCGCCGTCGCGGTCTTCCCCGTGCTGTGGATCGTCTTCATCTCGCTGGGCCCCAGCACCTCGTGGCAGCAGCCCGGCGAGGTCATGCGCCATCTGAGCCTGGGCAACTACCGGTTCGTGCTCTTCCACACCAACTTCCCCAAGTGGTTCCTCAACTCGGTGATCGTGGCCGCGGCCACCACGGTGCTCGGCGTGCTGATCGCCTCCAGCGCCGGATACGCGATCTCCCGGATGAAGTTCCCCGGGCACAAGTCGCTGATGTGGACCTTCCTGATCACGCAGATGTTCCCGGTGGCCGTGCTGATCGTGCCGCTGTACAACCTGATGGCGCAGCTCGACCTGATCGACACCTACCTCGGCCTGGTGCTGGTCTACTGCACGATCTCGGTGCCCTTCTGCGCCTGGATGCTCAAGGGGTACTTCGACACGATCCCGCGCGACATCGACGAGGCGGGCCGAGTGGACGGCCTGACCCCGTTCGGCACCTTCTGGCGGCTGATCGTGCCGCTGGCGCGGCCGGGCCTCGCGGTCACCGCCTTCTACAGCTTCCTCACCGCGTGGGGCGAAGTCGCCTACTCCAGCCAGTTCATGAGCAACAAGCACTCCACGCTGGCGGCGGGCATCCGCACCTTCGCCTCCGACCAGCGCGCCGACTGGGGCAGCATGACCGCCGCCTCGGTCGTGATCGCGATCCCCGCGGGCATCGTCTTCCTGCTCGTCCAGCGCCACCTGGTGGCCGGCCTCACCGCCGGAGGCACCAAGGGCTGAGGCCCGCGAGGTCCCCTCGAGGGCCCGACCGTCCGCACCGCACCACGTACGTAAGCCAGTTGTCGTTCCCCCGCCGCCGAAGGCCCGGAACAATGAAGGAAGCCATGAGCCAGCACCTCACCCACGCGCCCAGCTCCGCCACCGCCGACGCCGCTGGCGACGCCGGGGCGGAGCGCAGAGACTGGTGGCGCGACGCGGTCATCTACCAGGTCTATCCGCGCAGCTTCGCCGACGGCAACGGCGACGGCATGGGCGACCTGCCCGGGATCACCGCCCGGCTGCCGTACCTGCGCGAGCTGGGTGTGGACGCGGTGTGGCTGTCGCCGTTCTACGCCTCCCCGCAGGCCGACGCGGGGTACGACGTGGCCGACTACCGGGCCGTCGACCCGATGTTCGGCAGCCTCACCGACGCCGACGACCTGATCAGGGCCGCGCACGCGCTGGGCCTGAAGGTCATCGTGGACCTGGTGCCCAACCACTGCTCGGACCAGCACGAGTGGTTCAAGCGGGCGCTGCACGAGGGACCGGGCTCGCCGCTGCGGGACCGCTTCCACTTCCTGCCCGGCAAGGGCGCGGACGGCGAACTGCCGCCCAACGACTGGGAGTCCATCTTCGGCGGCCCGGCCTGGACCCGTACGCTCAACCCGGACGGCACGCCCGGCGAGTGGTACCTGCACCTGTTCGCGCCCGAGCAGCCCGACTTCAACTGGAACCACCCGGCGGTGCACGACGAGTTCCGCTCCGTGCTGCGCTTCTGGCTGGACCTGGGCACCGACGGCTTCCGGATCGACGTCGCGCACGGCCTGGTGAAGGCCGATGGCCTGCCGGACATCGGGCACGCGGAGCAGCTCACGCTGCTGGGCACGGCGGCGATGCCGTACTTCGACCAGGACGGTGTGCACGAGATCTACCGCGGCTGGCGCCGCATCCTGGACGAGTACGCGGGAGACCGGATCGCGGTCGCCGAGGCGTGGACGCCGACGATCGAGCGGGCCGCGCTCTACCTGCGCCCCGACGAGCTGCACCAGGCGTTCAACTTCGAGTATCTGAGCACCCCTTGGGACGCGCCGGAGCTGCGCAAGGTCATCGACAAGTCGCTGACCGCGATGAGCGCGGTGGGCGCGCCCGCCACGTGGGTGCTGTCCAACCACGACGTGACCCGGCACGCGACGCGCTTCGGCAACCCGCCGGAGCTGGGGACGCAGCAACGTGAGCCGGGCGACCGGGAGTTGGGGCTGCGCAGAGCTCGGGCGGCGGTCGTGCTGATGCTGGCGCTGCCGGGTTCGGCCTATCTCTACCAGGGCGAGGAGCTGGGCCTGCCGGACGTGACGGACCTGCCGGACGAGGTACGGCAGGACCCGTCGTTCTTCCGCGCGGCCGGGCAGGACGGCTTCCGCGACGGCTGCCGGGTGCCGATCCCGTGGTCGGGCGACGAGGCCCCGTACGGCTTCGGTCCGGCGGGCGGGCCGAGCTGGCTGCCGCAGCCGAAGAGCTGGGCGGGCCTGAGCGTCGAGGCGCAGACGGGCGACCCGGCGTCGACCCTCGAGCTGTACCGGGCGGCCCTCGCGGTGCGCCGGGAGCACCCGGCGCTGGGCGCGGGCGCCGCGGTGACGTGGCTGGACGCGCCCGAGGGCGTACTGGCCTTCCGCAGGGGCGGCGGGGACGAGCCCGGCGCCGGGAGCTTCGTCTGCGCGGTCAACCTGACCCGCGAGCCGGTGACGGTGACGCTTCCCGGCCCCGGGCGGATGCTGCTGTCCAGCGACAGCGGCCTGCACGCGGGCGCGGGCGCGGGCACTGGCTCCGGCTCCGGCTCCACCAGCGGCAGCGGTAACGTCAGCGGTGACAGCGATGTCAGCGGCGGCTCGACGGCGGGCGTCCCGAACACGGAGAATGGCAGCATTGAGCTGACTATCTCCGCAGACACGGCAATTTGGTGGGCGATCTGACGTGGTGGCGTTCCGTCCCCTAGCATCCGGTGCTGTGACCGCGCGGCTCGCTGACATCGCAGCCCAGGCGGGGGTCAGTGAAGCGACGGTCAGCCGGGTACTCAACGGCAAACCCGGCGTCTCCACGACCACCCGTGAATCCGTACTGGCCGCGCTCGACCTCCTGGGGTACGAGCGGCCGGTCCGGCTGCGCCAGCGCAGCGCCGGACTGGTCGGGCTGATCACCCCCGAGCTGCTGAATCCGATCTTCCCCGCGTTCGCGCAGATCATCGGACAGGCGCTGACCCGCCAGGGGTACACCCCGGTGCTCGCCACCCAGACGCCCGGCGGGTCCACCGAGGACGAACTGGTGGAGATGCTGGTCGAGCGGGGGGTCGCCGGGATCATCTTCGTCTCCGGTCTGCACGCCGACTCGGCCGCCGACATGGAGCGCTACGCCAGGCTCCAGGGCCAGGGCGTGCCGTTCGTGCTGATCAACGGCTTCTCGGAGAAGGTCGACGCGCCGTTCGTGTCGCCGGACGACCGGGACGCGGTCCGGCTGGCCGTCACCCATCTCGCGGCGCTCGGCCACCGCAGGATCGGCCTGGCCGTCGGGCAGAAACGGTACGTCCCCGTACAGCGCAAGATCGAGGGCTTCACGGCGTCCATGGCGGACGTGCTGGGCATGGCGGAGGACGAGGCGCAGACACTGGTCCAGCACTCGCTGTACACGCTGGAGGGCGGTCAGGCGGCGGCCACGGCGCTGATCGCCTCGGGCTGCACCGCGATCGTCTGCGCGTCGGACATGATGGCGCTCGGCGCGATCCGGGCGGCCAGGCAGCAGGGCCTGTCGGTGCCGGAGGACGTCTCGGTGGTCGGATACGACGACTCGCCGCTGATCGCCTTCACCGATCCGCCGCTGACCACCATCAGGCAGCCGGTCGCGGCGATGAGCCAGGCCGCGGTGAACGCGCTGCTGGAGGAGATCGGCGGCACACCGGCGCCGCACAGCGAATTCGTCTTCCTGCCCGAGCTGGTCGTTCGAGGTTCAACAGCCGCCGCGCCGGCCGCGCGGAACACGCCCGTGCCCGCACAGAAACCCTCCTCAAGGGGGACGGGCGGCACGCAGGATCCGACCGAAGGCTGACCTGCGATACGGGGCGAATCTGGCAGACTGGTGTCCCATGGGGGAACCGACTGCGAAGACTATGGGCGGCCGTACGACCGCCTCGCCGCGCTCCACCGGTTCCACTCCCCCGGATGGAGCGACCGGCGTGGCCCGCACGGAGCCGCGCCACACCCTCATCAGGCGCATCCGCACACCCCGCAGACCCCGGCTCTGGTTCGAGATCCTGCTGATCGGCGTCAGTTACTGGGTGTACTCGCTGATCAGGAACGCGGTTCCGGAGCAGAAGGCCGTCGCCCTGCGACACGCCGCGTCGGTGTGGTCCTTCGAGAACCACCTCGGTCTGGCGATCGAACGGTCCGTCAACCACGCCGTGAATTCGGCGACCTGGCTGATCGTCATCATGAACTACTACTACGCCACGCTGCACTTCATCATCACCATCGGTGTGCTGGTGTGGCTCTACCGCCGCCATCCGGGGCGGTACGGCCCGGCCCGTCTGGTGCTCTTCGTGACCACCGCCATGGCCCTGGTCGGCTTCTACTTCTACCCGCTGGCGCCGCCCCGGCTGATGACGGGCGGCGGCTTCATCGACACCGTCGAGGTGCACCACACCTGGGGCTCGCTGTCCTCGGGCAATCTGGCGCATGTGTCGAACCAGTACGCGGCCATGCCGTCGATGCACATCGGCTGGTCCCTGTGGTGCGGGATCACCATCGCGATACTGGCCAAGCACACCTGGGCGAAGGCGCTGGGCGCGCTGTACCCGGTGTTCACCCTCACGGTCATCATCTCCACCGGCAACCACTTCTGGCTGGACGCGGTCGGCGGTGTGGTGTGCCTGGCGGTCGGTTACGGGATCTCGTACCTGGTCTACGGGCGCTGGCTGTACCGGATGCCGCGCCAGCCGGTGGACGCGGTGTCGGCCCGGGCGTCGGACCCTCAGACGGCGTGATGCGGCGCCACGTACAGCGTCTGGAGCGCGAAGCCGTGGTAACCGGCGGTGTCGGCGAGGCGGGTGCTGGTCGTACCCCCGCCCGCCCCGTCCAGGGCTGACACGGCGTCCAGTGCCACCCAGGGGCCGACCGGCGGACGCAGGAAGCTCAGCACGAGGTCGAGGTTGCTGAACAGGTGGGTGCGGAAGTCCAGCGCGGCGCTGAAGCCGCTGGCGCCGTCCGAGACGAGGACGGCCCGCTGGGTGCCGGAGGTCGTCTCGCCCGCGACGAGCGGGAACTTCGGGCGCACCCACACCGTGGCCGGTCCCGGCGTCGTGACGAATCCGGCGAGGTAGCGGTAGTCCATGGACGCGATCCAGCCATGGTCCAAGTGGCCGGGGAGCGGGTCGGCCGGGACGACGTCGTCGGGGTCCGGCAGCGGCGCGGCCTGGACGGGGACGTCCGGTACGAGGCCGGGTGAGCGGCGGCGCCACCAGGCGCGGGCCGACAGGACGACCCGGCCGTCGACGCTCAGCTCGCCCGCGAGGAGCTGGGCGCGCCTGCCGGGCTTGAGGACGGAGGCGCGGACGCGGACCGGGCCGACGGGGACGGGGCCGTGGAAGTCCATGGCGATTTTCGCGAGGTGGCCGTCGGGGTGGCCCTCGGAGTCGCTGTCGGGGTCGCCGTCGGAGTCGCCGTCCCGTGCCGTCGCCGCGACCAGGGCCTCGAACTCGCGGACCAGCAGCGCGCTGGGCGGGCCGCCGTGCTGGAGGTCGGGCGACCAGGGGCCCTGGGTGGCGTCCGTCGCCACGAAGGACCCGTCCGGGTCGGGCTCGTAGAAAGCGGTCGGTTCGCCCATCCCTGCTCCTCCGGCTCGTGTACGTTTCGCATTCCGTAACGCCTGGCACCACCGTATGATTTCGGAATCAGAAGCGTCAAGGAGGGTCGGATGGAGGGTGGCACCGGTGGCCCCCGGCCGGGCGGCGAGGTCCGTGGCTCGCGCACCGGGCGGCCCCTGATGGCCGCGCTCGATCTGCTGGGGCGGCGCTGGGCGCTGCGCATTCTCTGGGAGCTGCGGGACGGGCCGGTCGGCGCTCGTGACCTGCGTGAACGGTGCGACGCGATGTCGCCCAGCGTTCTTTATCAGCGGTTGCGGGAGTTGGCCGCGGCCGGGCTGCTCGCGCAGGGGGATCAGGGGCGTTACGGGCTCACGCCTCTCGGGGCGGGGCTGGCCGAGGCCATCGCGCCGTTGGATCACTGGTCTCGTACGTGGGCGGAGACGCTTTCCGACTAAGTGGGGTGTTCTTGCCCGCCCGCCCACCCGTGCGGGTGCTTTTTCGTCTGCGGGTGCCGCTTGTGCCTGAGTCGGTGCCGGTCCGGGGTACCTCCTCGAAATGCGGCTACCTGGTACCTGTGTATCCGGTGCCCTTCTTGTCACCGCATTTCTGCGGGGGCACCCCGGCCCGTCCCCTCCGGGTACGTCGGCGTCCGACGGGCCGGTGGGGGTGGCCGGGGTGGGTGGCAAGGACCATGAGGGCGCCCCGAGCGTCCTCCGCCCGGGGCTGGGCGGGTGGCACCCTCACACGGTCCGCGGGTGGACGGGTGTCCAAGACCGTGAGGGCGCCCCGCCGTTCCGGCCCCCTTCCCCACATCCGGGGGTGGAGGGGGTTGGGGGTGGAGGGGGAGGGGTTCGAAATGCTGCCGGATATTTGTGGCGCAGGAGAGGTCACCGGATACGGAGTACCAGAAGCGCCGTAAATATACCGATTTCGAACCCCTCTCCCGCAGCCCCCGGCCCCCGACCCACGAACGGCCGAGCCGCCCCGACCCGAGGCGGTCCGAGGCGGGCTACTCGTAGGCGTAGAAGAGGCGTTCGACGACGGCGCGGGCGCGGCGGGTGCGGCGGCGGTAGTCCTCCAGCATGTCGCCGACGTGGCCGGGCGGGTAGCCGAGATAGCGGCCGACGGCGGCCAGTTCGCGGCCGTCGCTGGGGAAGGTGTCGCCGGGGCGGCCGCGGACGAGCATGACGGCGTTGCGGACGCGGGTGGCGAGAACCCAGGCGTCGTCGAGGACTGCGGCGTCCTCGGGGTCGATGAGCCCGGCCTCGCGGGCGGCGGCGAGGGCCGGGCGGGTGCCGGTGGTGCGCAGGGCGGGCAGCCGCCCCGCGTGCTGGAGCTGCACGAGCTGGATCGTCCACTCGACGTCGGACAGCCCGCCGCGCCCGAGCTTGGCGTGCGTCGTGGGGTCGGCGCCGCGCGGCAGCCGCTCGGTCTCCATCCGGGCCTTCAGGCGCCGTATCTCGCGGACCGCCTCTTCTTCGAGGCCGTTCTCCGGGTACCGCAGCGGGTCGACCAGGGCGGTGAACCGCGCGCCGAGGTCCGCGTCGCCCGCGACCGGCAGGGCGCGCAGCAGCGCCTGGTTCTCCCAGATCAGCCCCCAGCGCCGGTAGTAGGCGGCGTACGACGCGAGGCTGCGGACCATGGGCCCGCTCTTGCCCTCGGGCCGCAGATCGGCGTCGACCAGCAGCGGCGGGTCCGCGGTGGGGATCTGGAGCAGGCGGCGCAGTTCGTCGGCGACGGCGAGCGCGGCGCGGGTGGCCTCGCCCTCGTCCGCGCCGTCGAGCGGTTCGTGGACGAAGAGCACGTCGGCGTCCGAGCCGTAGGCCAGCTCCCGGCCGCCGAAGCGGCCCATGCCGATGACGGCGAAACGGGTGGGCAGCGGGTGCGCGTCGTTGCCGGTGACGTGGTTGACGGCGGCGCGCAGCGCGCCCGCGAGCGTCGCGGCGGTGAGCCCGTAGATGGCGGTGCCGACGCGGTCGACCAGCGCGGCGGGGTCCGGCGGCTCCTCGGGCGTCTCCTCCTGGGCCTCCTCGTCGTCGCCGTAGGTGTCGATGAGGTCGGCGGCGGCGGTACGGAACAGCTCGCGGCGGCGTACTCCGCGTACCGAGGCGATGGCCTGCTCGGGGGTGTCGGCGCGGCCGACGGCGGCCAGCACCTCCTGCTCCAGGGCGGCGTGGTCGCGCGGCACGAGACCGTCGGCGGCGCCGAGCAGCGCGACCGCCTCGGGGGCGCGCATCAGCAGGTCGGGGGCGAGCCGCCCGGAGGAGAGCACGCGGGCCAGCCGCTGCGCCGCCGCGCCCTCGTCGCGCAGCAGCCGCAGGTACCAGGGGGTCTTGCCGAGCGCGTCGGAGACCTTGCGGAAGCCGAGCAGCCCGGCGTCGGGGTCGGCGGAGTCCGCGAACCAGCCGAGCAGCACCGGAAGCAGCGTGCGCTGGATGGCGGCCTTGCGGCTCACGCCGCTGGCCAGCGCCTCCAGGTGGCGGACGGCGGCGGCCGGGTCGGCGTATCCGAGCGCCTGGAGGCGCTGGCGGGCCGCGTCGGTGCTGAGCCGGGTCTCCTCGCCGCCGAGCTGGGCGACCGCGTCCAGCAGCGGCCGGTAGAACAGCTTCTCGTGCAGCCGCCGTACCTCCATGGCGTGCCGCTTCCACTCCCGGTTCAGCTCGGCGACCGGGTCGGCGCGGAAGCCCAGGCCGCGGCCGAGGCGGCGCAGTCCCGCCTGGTCGTCGGGGACGAGGTGGGTGCGGCGCATCTTCTGGAGCTGGATGCGGTGTTCCATCAGCCGCAGGAAGCGGTAGGCGTCGTCGAGCGCGGCGGCGTCGGTGCGGCCGACGTAGCCGCCCGCGGCGAGGTCGGCGAGCGCGGTCAGCGTGGTGCCGCTGCGCAGCGACGGATCGGTGCGGCCGTGCACGAGCTGGAGGAGCTGCACGGCGAATTCGACGTCGCGCAGGCCGCCGGGGCCGAGCTTCAGCTCGCGGTCGATCTGGGCGGCGGGGATGTTCTCCACGACGCGGCGGCGCATCTGCTGCACGTCGGTGACGAAGTTCTCGCGCTCGGCGGCCTGCCAGACCAGCGGGCGGATCGCGGCCAGGTACTCCTCGCCGAGCGCCTCGTCCCCGGCGACCGGCCTGGCCTTGAGCAGCGCCTGGAACTCCCAGGTCTTCGCCCACCGCCGGTAGTAGGCGAGGTGGCTGGAGAGCGTACGGACCAGCGGCCCGTTCTTGCCCTCGGGCCGCAGATTGGCGTCGACCGGCCAGATCGTGCCCTCGGCGGTGGTGTCGGAGCATATCCGCATCATCCGGGCGGCCAGCCGGGTGGCGGCGCGTACGGCGGTGCCCTCCGCGTCCTCCTGGCCCGCCGTCTCCTCGGCCGGTTCCGCCACGTAGACGACGTCGACGTCGGAGACGTAGTTCAGCTCGTGGCCGCCGCACTTGCCCATGCCGATGACGGACAGCCGGCAGACGGCGGCGTCCTGCGGGCTCTCGGCTGCGGCTATCGCCAGCGCGGCGCGCAGGGTGGCGGTGGCGAGGTCGGCCAGTTCCGCGGCGGTACGCACCAGGTCGCTGGTGCCGCACACGTCGCGGGCGGCGATGCCGAGCAGGCAGCGGCGGTAGGCGACGCGCAGCGCGTCGGGGGTGTCGGCGCCCGAGAGGGCCCGGACGAAGTCGGCGACGCCCGGGTGCAGGTCGGCGGACTCGTACATCACCAGCGCGTGCCAGTGGGCGGGGTGCCGGGCGAGGTGGTCGCCGAGGGCCTCGGAGGCGCCGAGGATGCCCAGCAGGCGGTCGCGCAGCGGCTTCGCCGTCATGACGGTGTCCAGCAGCGTCCGCCGCTCCGCCGGGTCCAGCGCCTCCGTGAGGCGTACCAGGCTGATCAGCGCCTGGTCGGGGTCGGCCGTCGCGCCCAGCGCCTCCAGCAGCACCGGGTCCGTCCTGACCGTCGACAGCTCGGGCAGCTCCAGCAGCCGCTCGGCCGCCGCCGGGTCCGTGAAGCCGTGCCGCAGCAGCCGCGTGAACGTACTGCTCCGGCGTCCCTGCATCGGCCCTCCCGGCGGGTCATGTGGTGTGGCGGGGTGACGCTCGACTGGCCTGGTTTGGTTTGGCTTGGTTTGGCTTCGCGGTGGCGCGTGTCCCGTACCCCGGAACGGTCCCGCGCAAGCCCGGATCGATCAAGGCTTCGGTTTGAGCGTAACCCCCTGCGGGGGGCTCGGTAGCCGGAGTGCGGCCACCAGTCCACCCGACCCCGATCCCGCGCCCCGCACACGGCCCCATCCCAGCGACCAAGAGGCCCGCACGAGCGTGGGCGTAAACACATGACCCGCACCACGCGGCGCGGCCCCGTACGGCACGCATGGCATGGGCGCAACCGCACGACCCGCACGGTGAGGGCGCACCCGCATGACCCGCACCGCATGGCGCGCGCAGCGCCGCCCCGCCGACCGCACCACCCCGCCCACACGGCCGGAGGCTCCCCGCGGCGCGGGCGGAACCGCACGGATCGCGTAGCGCCGCCCCAGCAACCGCACCACCCCGGCCTCCGACCCAAGGCCCCCGCCGTGCGGACGGAATCGCACGACCCGCACGCACGGCGCGCGCAGCGCCGCCCCGCCGACCGCGACACCCCACCTCCCGGCCGGAGGCCACCCGCGCCGCAGGCGCAACCGCACGACCCGCACCACGCGGCGCGCGCGCAGCGCCGACTCACCGACCACACCCCCCTCCCGGCCGGAGGCCCCCCGCCGTGCGGGCGGACATCGCGGGCTTGGCCACGCGGGAGAGTGGCGCGGCGTGGTGGGCGGGGCTGCCCGGTAGGGGGCAGGGGGGCGGCGCCCCAGCAGGAGGGTTGTGGGAGCCGGCGGCAGGCCGTACCTCGGTGTTCGCCTTCATTTCACCCGGCGCCCGCTCGCCCTGACGTGATCGGGCTCTTAAAATTTGTCATGTACAGCGGTTCCTCGTCCTTCCCCCCACTACCGGAGGTACGCCGTGCACGGCTGGACTCTGCCCCGCCGCAGCCGCACCGCTCTGTTGTCCGCAGTCGGCCTCGCCGCCGCGTCCGCCGGTCTGTGGACCGGTCTCGGCGGCTCGGCGCACGCGGCCGGTTCTGTGCCCACCCCCGACCACACCCTCGTGGTGGTCATGGAGAACCACGCGTACAGCCAGGTCATCGGCAGTTCGAGCGCGCCGTACATCAACTCGCTGGCCACCGGCGGCGCGAATCTCACGCAGAGCCACGCGATCACGCACCCGAGCCAGCCGAACTACTACGCGCTGTTCTCCGGGTCCACGCAGGGCGTGACGGACGACAGTTGCGTGAAGATCGGCTTCAGCTCGGCCGCGAATCTCGGCTCCGAGGTGATCGCCGCGGGCAAGACCTTCGGCAGTTACAACGAGACGCTGCCGAGCCAGGGTTCGACGACCTGCAAGAGCGGCAACTACGCGCAGAAGCACAACCCGTGGTTCGGCTTCGGCAATGTCCCGACGTCGACCGCGAAGACCTTCGCGCAGTTCCCGACGGACTACTCGACGCTGCCGCGGATGTCCTTCGTCGTACCGAATCTGTGCAGCGACATGCACGACTGCTCGGTGGCGACCGGCGACACCTGGATCAAGAACAACCTGGGCGCGTACGCGACGTGGGCGAAGACCCACAACAGCGTGCTGGTCGTGACCTTCGACGAGGACAACTCGCTGAGCGGCAACCGGATTCCGACCGTCTTCTACGGTCAGCCGGTCACCGCGGGCAGTTCGTCCGCGACCAACTACAACCACTACAACCTGCTGCGCACACTGGAGGATCTGGCGGGTACCTCGGGGCACGCGGGCAACGCCGCGTCCGCCGCGGACATCACCGGCATCTGGACCAACTGACCGATGTACGTCAGCGAGAGCCGCGGCAGCACGCCCGCGACACCCGCACCGACGAGCGCGGCGGACAGCCCGACGACAGCGCCGACGACCGCCCGGGGCCCGCGTCCCGGGCGGTCGTCCGCGGTCACCTCGACGGTGCTCGCGCTCGGCGCGGTCAGCCTCATCACCGATGTGTCGTCGGAGATGGTCACCGCGGTGCTGCCGCTGTACCTGGTCACCGGGCTCGGGCTCTCCCCGCTCGGCTTCGGTCTGCTCGACGGCGTCTACAACGGATTCAGCGCGGTGGTACGGCTGGTCGGCGGGCATCTCGCCGACCGCGGCGGGCGGCACAAGGCGGTGGCCGCCTTCGGGTACGGACTGTCCGCGCTGTGCAAGCCGCTGCTCCTGGCCGTGCACACGTTGCCCCTGATCGGCGCGGTGCTCGCCGTCGACCGCACCGGCAAGGGCCTGCGGACCGCGCCGCGCGACGCGCTCATCTCGCTCTCGGCGCCGCCGGAGTCGCGGGGCCGGGCGTTCGGTGTGCACCGCGCGATGGACACCACCGGGGCGCTTCTCGGGCCGCTGGCAGCCTTCCTGATCCTCCGTCAGGCGGCGGAAGGATACGACGCGGTCTTCACCGTCAGCTTCTGTGTGGCGGCGGTCGGCGTGGTCGTGCTGCTGCTGTTCGTGCCGTCGGGCGTACGGCGGTCAACTCCCGTGCCTGACAAGGACGTTGACCGGCCGTCCTTACGGGCCGCCGTGGGGCTGCTCGGGCGGCGGGAGCTGCGCGGGCTGGCGCTGTGCGCGGTGGCGCTCGGGCTCGCCACCGTCAGCGACTCCTTCGTCTATCTGCTGCTGCAACGCCGACTCGGCGTCCCCGACCGGTGGTTCGCGCTCCTCCCGCTGGGCACCGCCGCCGCCTTCCTGCTGCTCGCCGTGCCGCTGGGCCGCTGGGCGGACCGGGTCGGCCGCTGGCGGGTCTTCGTCGGCGGCCATTTCGCGCTGCTCCTGGCGTACGGGCTGCTCCTCGCCCACCTGCGGGCGGGCGTACTGCCGTACGCCGTACTGGCGTTGCACGGGGCCTTCTACGCGGCCACGGACGGGGTGCTGATGGCGGCCGCGGCCGGTTCCGTACCGGCGGCGCTGCGCTCCAGCGGGCTCGCGCTCGTACAGACCGGGCAGGCCGCAGCGCGCTTCGTCTGCTCCATAGCCTTCGGGGCGGCGTGGACCGCGTGGGGCGACCAATCCGCCCTGACGGGGGCCGCGTTGGCACTGACGGCGAGCGTCGCGCTGTCGGTCCGGCTGCGGCCGTCACGGACTCCCACGGCGCCGGAGGCGACGGCATGAGCGGGCGGGTCGAGGGCGGTATGAGCATGCGCAACCGGCTGCTGGTGCTGCTGGCCAGCATCACCGTGCTGGCGTGCGTGGCGGGGGTCGCGGTCTGGCGGGCCGCCGACCGGGCCGACCGGAAGAACCAGGTGCAGGCGGGCGGCCCCGCCGTCCGCGCCGGTACGGTCTCGCTGGCCGCCGGCGGCCCCCGTATCGTCTTCCGCTCCATGGCGTGGGGGCCGCACCGCGACGAGTTGGCCTCGGTGCCCGCCTTCGCGCCGACCGGGCCCCGCGTCGCGTCCGGCGTGAAGTGCCTGCGCTTCTACGCGGCGGGCGGCACCGGCATCTGCCTCCAGGCCAAGCGCGGCGCGGTCAACGACTCGTACGACGCGGTCGTCCTGGACTCGGCGCTGCGCGCCACCCGCCGTGTGCCGCTCGCGGGCATCCCGACCCGCGCCCGTGTCTCGCCCAGCGGGCGGATGGCCGCCTGGACCGTCTTCGTCGGCGGCGACTCGTACGCGGGCACCGACTTCTCCACCCGCACCTCGATCCTGGACACCCGCACCGGGACCCTCCAGTCGTCCCTCGAGGACTACGCCGTCACCCGCGACGGGCACCGCGTGCGCGCCGCCGATATCAACTTCTGGGGCGTCACCTTCGCCGACGACCGGCACTTCTACGCCACGCTCGCCACCGGCGGCCACACCTACCTCGTGCGCGGCGACGTCGCCGCCCGTACCGTCACCACGCTGCGCACCAACGTCGAGTGCCCGTCGCTCTCCCCCGACGGCACCCGGATCGCCTTCAAGAAACGCGTGCCCGGCCTGCCCGCCGACGCCCCCTGGCGCCTCTACGTCCTCGACCTGGCCACCTCGCGCGAGTGGCCGCTGGCCGAGACCCGCAGCGTCGACGACCAGGCCGTGTGGTCCGACAACGCGACCGTCGTCTACTCCCTCCCCGGCGACTACGGCTCCGACCTGTACACCGCCCCCGCCGACGGCACCGGCGCCCCCCGCCTCCTCACCCCCTCGGCCCTGGCCCCCGCCTGGCTGCCCTGACCCCGGAGGTGACGTCCTCCGGGGCCGCCCCGCCTCGGGGGGCGCGGGTCAGCAGACGCGGACGGACTGCGCGGAGGAGAGGTCGCTGTCGGTGTAGCCGGGCGGGCGGCCCGAGTAGTCCTGGGCGACGCTGCCGATGGGGTTCTTGCCGTCGCGGCCGTAGTAGAAGGTGGTGCGCACCCCGCCGACCTGGTTGTTGTTGATCCAGGTGGCCTGCTCGTCGATGGCGATGTTGTGGACCGCGCAGGCGTTCCACGGGCCGAGCCAGTACCACGTGTTGGTGTCCGTGTTGTGGATGTGCAGGCACATGTCGCCCACCGGGGGGAGGTTGCAGTCCACCGCCTGGGCGGGGGACGCGGCCACGAAGCCGACCGTGCCGGCGAGCAGCGCGCCGCTTACCGCGAGGGTGACCGTCCGCTTTCCGATACGCATACTCAAGGGCCTCCTTGTTCGCAGGAATTGACCGAATTCCGCACCCGGAGCCGTGCCGACGCATTGCCGTTCACGGTCGCGCGTAAACGCGCACCGATTCTCCGGGCAGCCCCAAGTAGACGCCGACGTTGGCCGGGATTGCCATTGATTGGATGAGGTTCCAATGTTTGGCTGGCGGTTCGGACGTCCGCCCGATCCGTCCGGGAAGGCATCATGCTGCGTCTGTCGCTGGGCCCGGCCGAGCTGGCCAGGACCCGGTTCGCCATCTCACCGATGGTCGAACTGTTCGGTGTCCTGTCCACCGCCATGAGGTCGTCCCGCCGCGGGGAACGGCTCGGCGCGCTGCCGCGGCTGCTGCACGACCGACAGATGCCCCTGCTGGCGGGGTTCTTCCAGGGCGAGGTGTGGCTGCCGGATTTCATCAGCCCCGCGCCCGCGCGGTTCGCGCCCAGCCTGGATGACGAACTCCACCGGATAGCCACCCTCGCGCCGACCCGGCTGGTGCAGGAAATCACCGTGTTCACCACGGGCTTCGCCGGTCAGGGCTTTCCCGGAACCGAGCTGTCCGCACCAGTCCTGAGCCAACTCGACCGGGGGGAAACCGCATTCGTCCAGAAAGCGGCTCAGGAACTGCACGCTTTGTGGAACCACACACTCGCAGCGCGCTGGCCGGTGATCCGTGGCCGCCTCGAAGCCGATATCAACGCCCGTTCCCAGCTCATGGCCCGGCAGGGAACCGGCGCGGTCCTGGATTCCCTGCATCCGGACACCGGTTGGCACGACGGCACACTGACCATCCGCAGCCCGTTCCGCACCACGGTGCCGCACGCGCCGGCCGTCGTCATGATCCCCACCGTCACCGGGGACCTGACGCCGGGCCTCGACCCGATGTTCCAGCACGACACGATGCTCTGCTATCCGGTGCCCCGCGCTCCGTCAGGCCGCCGCGCCGCACAGGGCGGCCACCCGGCGGCCGACGTCCTGGGGGCCACCCGGCACAGCCTGCTGCTGTCGCTGGGCCGCCCCCTCACCACCACGGAGCTGGCCGAGCTCCACCACCTGGACCCGTCGACCGTCTCCTACCACCTCACGCGCCTGCACCGGGCGGGTCTCCTCACCCGGACCCGCCACGGCCACCGCGTCTACTACCGCCGCACCCCGCAGGCCGAGCAGCTCCTCTCGGCTACAGGTTCGGGAGGTTCTTCCGCAGCTCGAAGGCGGTGACCTCGGAGCGGTACTCCTCCCACTCCTGCTTCTTGTTGCGCAGGAAGAAGTCGAAGACGTGCTCGCCGAGGGTCTCGGCGACGAGTTCGCTGCGCTCCATGAGGGTGATGGCCTCGCCGAGGTTCTGCGGGAGGGGCTCGATGCCGAGGGCGCGGCGCTCGGAGTCGGACAGGGCCCAGACGTCGTCGTCGGCGCCGGCCGGGAGTTCGTAGCCCTCCTGGATGCCCTTCATGCCCGCGGCGAGGAGGACGGCGTAGGCGAGGTAGGGGTTGGCGCCGGAGTCGATCGAGCGGACCTCGACGCGGGTGGAGCCGGTCTTGCCGGGCTTGTACATGGGGACGCGGATCAGGGCCGAGCGGTTGTTGTGGCCCCAGCAGATGTACGAGGGGGCCTCGCCGCCCGCGCCCGCGGTGCGCTGGGAGCCGCCCCAGATCCGCTTGTAGGAGTTGACCCACTGGTTGGTGACCGCGGCGGTCTCACCGGCGTGCCGGAGCAGGCCCGCGATGAAGGAGCGGCCGACCTTGGAGAGCTGGAACTCCGCGCCCGACTCGTAGAAGGCGTTGCGGTCGCCCTCGAAGAGCGACAGGTGGGTGTGCATGCCGGAGCCGGGGTGCTCGGAGAACGGCTTGGGCATGAAGGTGGCGTGCACGCCCTGTTCGAGGGCGACCTGCTTCATGACGAGCCGGAAGGTCATCACATTGTCGGCGGTGGAGAGCGCGTCGGCGTAGCGCAGGTCGATCTCCTGCTGGCCGGGGGCGCCCTCGTGGTGCGAGAACTCCACCGAGATGCCCATGGACTCCAGCATCGTGATGGCCTGGCGGCGGAAGTCCATGCCGACGTTCTGCGGGGTGTGGTCGAAGTAGCCGGAGTTGTCGGCGGGGGTCGGCCGCCCGCCGTCCATCGGCTTGTCCTTGAGCAGGAAGAACTCGATCTCGGGGTGGGTGTAGAAGGTGAAGCCGAGGTCGGAGGTCTTGGCGAGCGCGCGCTTGAGGACGTAGCGCGGGTCGGCGTACGACGGGGAGCCGTCGGGCATGAGGATGTCGCAGAACATGCGCGCGGTGCCGGGGCTCTCGGCGCGCCAGGGCAGGATCTGGAAGGTGCTGGGGTCCGGCTTGGCGATCATGTCGGACTCGTACACCCGGGCGAAGCCCTCGATGGCGGAGCCGTCGAAGCCGATGCCCTCGTCGAAGGCCTGCTCCAGTTCGGCCGGTGCGACGGCGACCGACTTCAGGTAGCCGAGCACGTCGGTGAACCACAGGCGGACGAAGCGGATGTCCCGCTCCTCCAGGGTGCGGAGAACGAACTCCTGCTGCTTGTCCATATCCATCCATCCTTGCCGGTCAGGCCACCTGCTCCCCGCCACTGGCCATATCGGGGACGCACATCCGGGATTGCGAGCCGAGCATCCCATCACGCGATTTCCGGCGCGTTGCGGGGGCCCTCTCCCCCATAGTGCCTGCCCGCGACGAGTCCTTCATCATCGCGCGGCGCCTGATCGCGGCGCCTGATCGGTGACGGCGCGAAACGGCCGGCGTTTTAATAAGGGTAGCCTTACCTAAGACGTACGTCTGTTCGCCACAGCTGCGTACCCGTACGAGGAGCCGTGCCCGTGGGCACACGCACGCGTAGCGGCGGCCGTCGCGGGGCCCGCCGTCATCGTCGGCTATCTGCTGGACGCCGGCTGGCGACTCACCAACCGCTGGCCGCAACCGCTGATCGCGGGGTCCGCGCTACCCGAAGGTGTCGATGCTCGCGATCTTCCAGGTGCCGTCCTGGTGCACGGCGTCCACCGCGAACATCGCCGCCGCGTAAGTGGTCGCCGCGTTCGCGGACTTGGCGGTGCTGGTGTTGCTCTGGTCGGCGAAGACCAGGACGCGGGCGCGGTCGCCGTCGAGCAGTTCCACGCCGGTGTCGGTGACGGTCGTGGTCAGCACGAGCTTCTGCGCCGGTGCCTGGGCGCGGACCTGGGCGAGCATCGCCGCGTACTGCTGGACGGCCTTTCCGGTCAGTACGCGCTTGGCCGCGTCGTCGGTGCGGGCGGTGTCGGCGTAGTTGTAGGAGAAGACCGCGTTCACGGCCTGGGCGACGGTGCCTTTGACCTCGCTGGTGCGGGCGGTGTCGGTCAGCGCGGTGTTGCCGGAGGCCACCGAGTCGCGCAGGTCGGACGCCTTGCCCGCGGACCAGGCGGCGAGGCCGCCGAGCAGCACGGTCAGCAGGGCGAGGCCGACGGTGAGGACGGTGACGGGCCGCGGGCGCCACGTGCGCGGGCCGCTCCCGGCCTCGGGTTCGGCGTCGGCGGCCGTGCCGGTGGGAGTCCCGGCGGTGACGTCGGCGGCCTTGTCGGACGTACGCGGCGGCCGTGCCGGGCGGGTGCGGACGGCGGTCGCGGCGCGGCCCCGGGCGGGGCGCTCCGAACGGCCGCCGCCCTCCGCCTCGGTCTCCGCGCCGGAGTCGGTGTCGGAGTGGGTGTCGGTGTCGGTGTCGGTGTCGGAGTCGGGGTCGACGTCGGTGGCGGCTTCCGCCGTGCGGGTCACGCGCTCGCGCGGCGGCGCGGTGGCCGCCAGGCGGCGTTGGCGGTTGATGAGGTGGCGGGTGGTCGACATGGGCGGCGGTCCTCTCGCGGACGGCGGGGCGGCTTACTGGCCGTCGGTGGTGGACGGGGACGGCCTCGCGGTGGCGGTGCCGCCGCTCGGGGGCGAGGACGCGGACGGGTCCGCGGCGCTGTCGCCCATCGGGGCCTGGCCGAGGGCGCTGAGCTTCCAGCCCGTGTCGGTGCGGGTGAGTTCGCCGAGCATCCGGCTCTCCTTGACCGCGGGCTTGGCCTTGGGCGCCTCGACGGTGATCCGCAGCGCGATCATCACGCTGGCCTTGCCGGTCCTGGTGTCGAGTTCGGTGACCGCGCCGGACAGGATCTTCGCGGTGCTGACCGTCTGGGCCTGCTGCACCTGCTTCTCGAACGCGGCCCGCCCCTGGACCAGTTGGCTGTGCAGGTCGCCGGTCGTGGAGCTCTCCCAGATGTCGAGCCCGTGGTCGACGTCGGAGTGGTCCAGGGTGTTCATGTTCTGCACCGCCTGCTCCCCCGCCGCGAGCACCGTGTCGCGGGTCCGGGCGAAGGCCGCGTCGTCGTCGTGCGCGGCCCCGTACCAGGACCAGCCGGTCAGGGCGGCGGCGACCGCCGCGGCGACGGCGAGCGCGACGGCCGTGGCGAGCAGCGACCGGCCCGGCGCGCGCAGCCGCGCCCCGAGCCGGTCCCGCGACCCGCCGCCACCCTTGAAGGGCATCCGTGCCATCCGTCTTCCTCCTACCGGGCCTTGAGATCGGTGATCCGCCAGTGGTCGCCGTCGAGCCTGGCGGTGACCGAGAGTTGGGCCGCCGCGCTGGTGGCCGCGGCGCCCTTGCGCCGGGCGGTCTGGTCGAGGAAGACCAGCAGCCGGGCGTGGTCGGCGGTGAGCCGGACGACCCCGGCGCGCACCACCCGTGTGGTCAGGGTGAGTTGCTGCTCGGCGACGCGCTGCCGGATCTGCCCGAACAGCGCCTGGTACTGGTCGGCCGCCGCGCCGTCCAGCAGGTCGCGGGCGGCCCGCTCCGTCGACCCGGTGTCCTCCGGCGTGTACGCGAAGATCTTGCCGAGCGCGTTGCTGACGTCCCCGACGACCCGGTTGGTCGCCTCGGTGTCGGTCAGCGCGCGGTTGTCCGTCGCGGCCGGGTCGGTCAACCGGTGGGCCGCGTAACCGAATCCGCCGCCGCCGAGGAGCAGCAGCACGATCGCGGCGACCGCCGCCGTACGCCGCGCACCGTACGGCCACCGCCAACGCCGTCCGGCGGCGGCCTCGTTGGCCTCCGGCTCGTCCGGAGCGGCGGCCACCGATGCGTCGGTCTGCGGCGCCTCGGCCTCCGCCGCCTCGGCCTCGGGCTCATGCGTGGTGCTCACTGGGCCGCCTCTCCTAGCTCGCGCCGACGGGCACCGCGGTGAGCGCCGTGAGTTTCCAGCCGTCCGAGGTACGGGACAGGCCCGCCTCGAACCGCTTGCGGTCGGTGGTGGCCGCGCCGCCGCGCGGCATGACCCGGACCTGCACGGTTGCGATGAGCTTCGCCGTACCGGCCCTGGTGTCGAGTTCGGTGACCGCCGCGTCGGTGACCGTGCCCCGGGTGGAGGTGCCGGACTGCTTGAGCGCGGCGGCGTCCGCGGTGTGCGTACGGCTCATGCGGTCGTGCAGCGGCCCGGTCGTGGTGTCCAGCCAGGCCGCGAGGTCGCGGTCCAGGTGGGCCGCGTCCACCGTGTTCAGCCGGGTGATGTCCCGCTGCCCGTCGGTCAGTACGGCGTCGCGGGCCTTGGCGTAATTGAGCGTGCCGTCGCCGCGCGTGTCCGCGTACGACCAGGCGCCGAGCGCGCACACCACGGCGGCGACCGCCCACGCGGTGACCCAGACCAGGGTGGACCGGCGGGCGCTCATCGGGTGCCCCCGAAGCCCGTGCCCCCGAAGCCCGTGTCCCCGGAGCGCGTGTCACCGGAGCGCGTGTCACCGAACGGCGTGTCGCCGAGGCCGAGCAGATCCGCCATCGTGCCGCCGGTGGGCCCGGTCGGCAGCGAGGGCAGGCCCAGCGCTCCCGGCAGCACGCTCGTGCCGTACGTCGTCGTCCCGGTGGACGGGCCCGCGGCGGACGGGGTCCCGGCGCCGGTCGGCAGCACCGAGCCGGGCTGCACGGGGTTCGGGACGCCCCCGCCGTTCGGGGCGTTGGCCGAGCCGCGCACGTCGGTGCCGGAGGAGGCGGGGGCGGTGCAGCGGGCCGCGGTGTTGAGGGCGGTGGCGGGCGCCTTGGTGTCCAGGCCGTTGCGGTACGTGGTGCCGCCGTATCCGGAGGTGCAGGGCAGCGGGGAGAAGAAGGTGACGGCCATGCCGAAGTGCAGGCCCTTGCCGTCCACCGCCGTCGATCCGGCGGCGGCCACCGCGGGCACCTTGACCAGGAATTCCTCGATGCCGTGCTGCCGGGTGACGGCCACGTCCGAGGTGGTCAGCAAGTTGGCCAGGACAACGCTGAGTTGGGGTCCGACGTCCCGCAGCAGCGCGCTGACCTGCCCGGCCGCGTCGGGCGCCGCGGCGATGAGCCGTCGCAGGTCGGTGTCGGAGTCGTTGAGCTGCTTGGCGAGCTGACTTGCGCTGCTGGCGAAGGACTTGATGGCGTCGCCCTCGTCGGCCTGCGTGCGCAGCACCGTCCGCCCGTCGGCCATCAGCGTGATGTTGCCGGGCAGGTTCATGTCCGCGGCGGAGATGAACTCGCCGCTGGTGTCGAGCAGCGACTGGAGGTTGTCGCCCTGTCCCGCGAACGCCTTGCCGAATTCGTCGACGACGGTCTGAAGGGACTTCAACGGGACCGATCCGGCCAGGCTGTTGACGCTGGTGAGCAGGTTGGTGACGGGCGCGGGGATGGTGGTGTCGGCGCGTTCGACGCGGGAGCCGTCGGCGAGATACGGCCCCTGGTCGGTGGTCGGCCGCAGGTCGATGTACTGCTCGCCGACGGCGGACAGGCTGGCGACGACGGCCTTGAGGTGGGAGGGGATGTGCGGCGCGGAG
This sequence comes from Streptomyces sp. NPDC093221, assembly GCF_044753885.1. Lineage (NCBI taxonomy): Bacteria > Bacillati > Actinomycetota > Actinomycetes > Kitasatosporales > Streptomycetaceae > Streptomyces > Streptomyces sp. NPDC093221. The sequence goes on from NZ_JBIVOA010000005.1 coordinate 95,066, forward strand.
TCGTTGATCCGCAAGGACGCCTCCACACCGTCGTCGGTGAGTCTGATCGGGCCGACCCGGCCGACCGAGACACCGCGGTAGGTGACGTTGGCATGCTCGAACAGGCCGCCCGCTTCGGGGAGTTCGACCTTGACGGTGTAGTAGCCGCGCAGGCCCACGTACCGGCCGAGGTCGGCGTAGCGGACGCCGATGAAGCCGAGCACGAGCACGGCGATCAGCAGGAAGGCGATGTTCTTGGCGATGGTGACGCGGGTCAGCATCAGCGGCCCCCGGTCCTGGTCGAGCCGGTGACCGACGGCAGCGGCAGCGGGATGCCCGCCTCCCGCAGCTTCTTGTCGACCGTCGTCGTCCGGTCGGCCTTGGTGTGCGCGGACATCGGGTTCTCGGGGTCGGGCGGGTAGACGTTCCCGGACGCGGGCATCTCGGGGATGAGCTGCGTGCCGGGTACGGCGGTCAGGTCGAGGTAGACGTTGAGGTAGTCGCCCTTGACGCCGTTGAGGACCTCGTCGGTGAACGGGTAGGTGACCAGCACCTGGAGCGAGTCGGGCAGCGCGTCGCCCGCGTCGGCGAGCCGTCGCAGGGTGGGCGCGAGGGCCTTGAGGTCGGCGACCATGTCGTCCTTGCTGCGGTTGACGGTGTCCACCGCGACGCCGGAGAGCGTGTCCAGCGAGCGCAGCATGGTGACCAGCGAGCCGCGCTGCTGTTCCAGCACCTTCAGTCCGGGGCTGAGGCCGGTCAGTACGGTGCCGATCTTCTGGTCGCGGGCGGCGAGGGTGGCGGACAGTTCGTTGACGCCGTCGAGCGCGTCGGTGATGTCCTGCTTGTGGGCGTCGAGGTCGCTGACGAGCGTGTCGACCTGGTGGAGCATGGAGCGGATCTGCGGTTCGTTGCCGGTCAGGGCCTTGTTCAGCTCCACCGAGATGGTCTTGAGCTGGGCGACGCCGCCGCCGTTGAGCAGCATGGACAGTGCGCCGAAGACCTCTTCGACCTCGGGGTTGCGGTTGGTGCGCGAGGCGGGGATGACGGCGCCGTCGCGCAGGGTGCCGCCGGCGGCCCGCGTGCCGGGCGGCGCGGAGAGCTGGATGTACTTCTCGCCGAGCAGGCTGGACTGTTCCAGGTGCGCGTACGCGTTGGCGGGCAGTCGCACCTTGCCGTTGACCTTCATGGTGACGGTCGCGGACCAGCCGTCGGCGCCGAGGCCGATCTTGGTGACGCGGCCGACGGCGACGTCGTTGACGCGTACGGACGCCTGCGGGACGAGGTCGAGGACGTCGGCGAAGTCGGCCTTGACGGTGTAGGGGTGGCCGCCGAGGTCGGCGCCGCCGGGCAGCGGCACGTTCTGGACGTTCAGCGAGCAGCCGGCGAGGGCGAGCGCGAGCAGCGCGGTCCCGCCGACGGTGGCGGCGCTCCCCCGGGTGTGCGGACGCTTCATCGGGCCGCCCCCTTGGTGTAGACGGTGCCGACCGCCGGCAGGGGCAGCGGCAGGGTCTTGGCGTCCTTGGCCGCGGGCGTGAAGTCGGAGCCGGTCCTTGCGGTGTCCTTGGCGGCGGCGGGCGAGATGTCGCCGCCCATGCTCAGTTCGTTGATGTTGGCGCGCCCGTCGATGGTGCCGTACTGCGGGTCGTAGGCGTTGAGGAGGTTGTCGGCGGCCAGCGGCGCGGTGTCGAGGAGTTCGGCGAGTGACGCGCGCTGGTCGACCAACGTCTGGGTGATCGGGGCGAGTTTGCCGATGCTGGTCTTCAGCCGGGCCCGGTTGTCCTGGATGAAGGTCTTCACCTGGCCGAGCGCGGTGGACAGTTGGTGCAGCGCGCCGCCCAGGTTCTCCTTGTCCTCGGCCAGGAAGCCGCTGACGGTGGAGAGTTGATCGGTGGCGGCCCGTACCTTGCCGTCGTTGTTCTTCAGCATGGTGGTGAAGGACTGGAGGTAGGACAGGGTCGCGAAGAGGTCGTCGCTGTGGCCGTTGAGGGTCTTGGTGGCCTGGCCGAGCTGGTCGATGCTGTCGCCGATGGCCTTGCCGTTGCCGTCGAGGTTCTTCGCGCCGGTGTCGAGGAGGTTCGACAGGGCGCCGGTGGCGTTGGCGCCGTTCGGGCCGAGGGCGTCGCTGAGCCGGGTGATGCTCTCGTAGAGCTGGTCGACCTCGACGGGGGTCGCGGTGCGGGTGGCCGGGATGACGGTGCCCGCGGTGATCCGGGGGCCGCCGGTGTAGGCCGGGGTGAGCTGGATGTAGCGGTCGGCGACGACGCTGGGCGCGACGACGACGGCGCCGGCTCCCGCGGGGACCTTCACCCCGTGGTCGAGGACCAGCACGACCTTGACCTGCTTGCCCTGCGGCTTCACCGAGTCGACGGTGCCGACCTTGACGCCGAGCACGCGCAGGTCGGATCCGGCGTAGACGCCCACGGCGTGGTCGAAGTAGGCGGTGATCCGGGTGCCGTCGGGGCCGCCGAAGAGGCGTACGCCGCCGTAGGCGAGGGCCGCGAGGACGACGGCGAGCACCGTGCCGAGGGCGATGGCCCGCCGCCCTCGCGCGGCGCGGCCGATGGATGCCTTCACGATGTGCCTCCCGTCGCCTTGGGCGGCTCGCACCCGGTCGTCGGCTGGGTGCCCGGGGGCAGATAGCTCTTGGGGACCAGGCCGCACAGATAGCTGTCGAACCAGCGGCCGTTGCCGAGGGTGTTGCCGACCAGCCTGTAGTACGGCCCGGCCAGGGCGAGCGCCTTGTCGAGGCTGGACTGGTTGGCGAGCAGTACGCCGGTGACCCGGTCGAGGGCGTCCAGGGTCGGGCCGAGCTGCCGGTTGTTGTCGGCGACCAGGCCGTTGAGCTGGGTGCCGAGGTCCTGGGTGCCGGTGAGCAGCGCGTGGATGGCGTCGCGGCGCTTCTGGATCTCGCCGAGCAGCAGGTTGCCGTCCGAGATCAGCGTCTGGAAGCGGCTGTTCTGGTCGGAGAGGGTCTTGGTGAGCTGCTTGCTGCCCGCGAGCAGGTCGGCGAGCTGGGCGTCCCGGCTGGAGATGGTCCGCGACAGCGACGACAGGCCGGTGGCGGCGCTGCGCACCGAGGCCGGGGTGTCCTTGAAGGTGTCGGAGAGGGTCTGGAAGCTGGCGGCGAGCTGCGTGGTGTCGATCGACCCGAGGGTGTTGCCGAGGCCGTCGAGCGCCTGCGTGACGTCGTACGGCGAGGTGGTGCGGGTCCTGGGGATGCGCTGGCCGGGGTTCTGCGCGCGGCTGCCGAGCGGGTCGACGGCCAGGTACTTCTCGCCGAGCAGCGTCTTGATGCCGATGGCGGCGGTGCTGGCGTCGCCGATCCAGGTGTCCTTGACGCGGAAGGTGACCTTGACCTGGGCGCCGTCCAGCGACACCCCGGTGACCTTGCCGACCTTGACGCCCGCGACCCGCACCTCGTTGCCGGACCTGAGCCCGGCGGCCTCGGTGAAGCTCGCGCTGTACGTGGTGCCGCCGCCGATCAGCGGGAGCGCGTCCGCGTTGTACGCGACCAGGCCGGCCAGGGCGAGCACGAGCAGGCCGACGGTGCCGACGAGGACGGGGCTGCGTTCGCGCAGCGGCCGGAAGAGGGGGCGGCCCCGGCGCGCGGGGGCGCGGAAGCGGAGGCGCGGGGTCGGTATGCGGGGGCGGTTCATGACCGGCACCTCGATTCGGTGATCGCTATGCCGGTGGGCGGCTTGCTGCCGTCGGAGGTGGTGACCCCGGCGACGGTGGCCTGGCAGAGGTAGAGGTTGAGCCAGGAGCCGTAGGAGGCGAGCCGGCCGATGGTCTGGAGCTTGGCCGGGGTCTTGGTGAGGAAGTTCTCCAACTGCGGTGTGTTGTCGGCGAGGTTGGTGGACAGCCGGCCGAGCTGGGCGATGGAGTCCTTCAGCGGCTGGCGGCCGTCGGTGAGCAACCCGGCGGTGCTGGTGGTGAGTTGGGAGATCGCGGTGATCGACTGGCCGATCGGTTCGCGGTCGGAGGCGAAACCGCTGACGAGTTGCTGGAGCGAGGTCACCAGGTCGTTGAACCCGGCCTCACGGGTGTTCACCGTGGTGAGCACCGAGTTGAGGTTGTCGATGACCTGGCCGATCACCTTGTCCTTGGCGGCGAGCGTCGTGGTCAGCGAACCGACGTTGCTGATCAGGCTGTCGACGGTGCCGCCCTCGCCCTGGAGCACCTGGACGATCTCGCCCGCGAGCTGGTTGACGTCCTTGGGCGACAGGCCCTGGAACAGCGGCTGGAAGCCGTTGAAGAGCTGGGTGAGGTCGAGGGCCGGGGTGGTTCGCTGGAGGGGGATGGTGTCGCCGGGGGCGAGCGCCTGGCCGACCGGTCCCGTGCCCTGCTGGAGGTCGATGTACCGCTGGCCGACCATGTTGAGGTACTTGATGGTGGCGGTCACCGAGCCGGGCAGCTTCCGGGCGCGCTGCACCGAGAAGTGCACCTGCGCGACGCGGTGGTCGACGACCTTGATCGAGTCGACCTGGCCGACCTTGACCCCGGCGATCCGGACGCTGTCGCCCGAGGTGAGGCCGGTGGCGTCGGTGAACCGGGCGTTGTAGCCGGAGGTGTCGCCGACGTCGGTTCCGCCCGCGATGCTCACCGCGAGGACGGTGGTGGCCAGCGCGGTGACCAGGATGAAGATCAGCGACTTGACGATCGGTCCGACGAGGCTGCGGCGCTTCACCGCACCGTCACCTCCGCCCCTCGGTAGACGGGACCGGTGAGCAGGCTGCTCCAGTCGGGGAGCGAGCCGGGGTCGGTGCCGATGCCCGGCGCGAGGAGTTCGTTGATCAGCTCGTTCTCCTGCGGGGAGTTGGCCGGGGAGTCGGTGGTGGTCACGCTCGATGTGGACGCCGTGGACGCCGTGGAGGTCGTGGACGCGGTGGACGTGGTGGCGGTCGGCGAGGTCGCGGACTTCGTGGAGTGCGTCGCGGCCGGTGCGCCGCCGCGGCCGGTGTACGGGACCGGGTAGCACTGCGGGCCGCCGCTCGCGTCGTACACCGGGGTGTCCTTGCCGGGGACGTACTTGCCGCGGGACGGCACGCTGGTGAGGTTGACATGCAGGCCCGGCTCGTGGGTGCCCTTGCCGAGCGCCTTGTCCATGACGGGGACGAAGGCGGCCAGGGTGCGCAGCGTGCAGGGGAAGGACGGGGAGTACTTCGCGAGCAGCCCGAGGGTGCCGCGGCTGTCGGCGGTCAGCCGGATGATGGTGTCCTTGTTCTGCCGCAGATACGTCGTCAGGTCCTGCGCGGTGGCGGTGGTACTGCCGTACACGCTGTTGAGGTCGGCCTGTTCCTCGGCGATGGTGCCGCTGGTCCTGGTGAAGTCGGTGAGGGCCTGCACGATGTCGGGCGCGGCGGCGTTGTAGACGTGGCTGACGGTGACGAGCTGCTTGATGTCGTCGTTCAGCACGGGCAGTTCGGGGTTGAGCTTGGTCAGGTAGCGGTCGAGCTGGACGAGGGTGGTGCCGAGCTGGGTGCCGCGGCCGTCGAGCGCGGTCGCGACGGCGTTGAGGGTCGCGGCGAGCTTCTGGGGCTGGACGGCGGTGAGCAGCGGCAGCACGTTGTCGAGCACCTGCTGGAGCTCGATGGCGTCGCTGGAGCGGTCCTGGGCGATGGTGCTGTCGGCGGCGAGGGTGGGGCCGCCGCCGGTGGTGTCGGTGCCCGCGGGGGGTACGAGGGCCACGAAGCGTTCGCCGAACAGCGTGATGGGCAGCATCTGCGCGGTGACGTCCGCGGGGATGCGCTTGAGCTGGCCGGGGTCGATGGCGAGGTTGAGCCGGGCGCCGTCGCCGTCGGCGCTGATCGAGGCGACCCGGCCGACGACGACCCCGCGCAGTTTCACGTCGGCGCCCTGGTGCATCTCGTTGCCGACGGTGCCGGTCTCCAGGTGGACGGTCGCGGTGTCGCTGAACGTCTTGTCGTAGACGGCGACCGCGAGCCAGGCCAGCAGCGCGGGCACCAGCAGGAAGACGACGCCGGCGGTCCTGCGGCGGGCGGTGGCGCCGCCGGTCGGGCGGCGGCGCGGGGCCGGGGGCGCTCCGGCGGGACGGGTGTCGGTGGTGGTCATCCCGCCACCCGCACCGTCGTGGTGGCGCCCCAGATCGCCAGGCTGAGGAAGAAGTCGGTGATCGAGATGATCACGATGGCGTTGCGCACCGAGCGGCCGACGGCGATGCCGACGCCCGCGGGGCCGCCCTTGGCGGTGAACCCGTAGTAGCAGTGGGCGAGGATCACGATGACGCTGAAGATCAGCACTTTCAGTCCGGAGAGCAGGACGTCCTGCGGGGACAGGAAGAGGTTGAAGTAGTGGTCGTAGGTGCCCGCGGACTGGCCGTTGAACATGACGGTGACCATCCGGGAGGCGACGTAGCTGCTGAGCAGGCCGATGCCGTAGAGCGGGACGATGGCGACGACCCCGGCGATGATCCGGGTGGTGACCAGGTACGGCATGCTGCGCAGGCCCATGCCCTCCAGCGCGTCGATCTCCTCGTTGATCCGCATCGCGCCGAGCTGGGCGGTGAATCCGGCGCCGACGGTGGCCGACAGGGCCAGGCCCGCGACGAGCGGGGCGATCTCGCGGGTGTTGAAGTAGGCGGAGATGAAGCCGGTGAACGCGGCGGTGCCGAGCTGGTTCATCGCCGCGTAGCCCTGGAGGCCGACGACGGTGCCGGTGGCGAGGGTCATGCCGATCATCACGCCGACGGTGCCGCCGATGACGCCGAGGCCGCCGCTGCCGAACACGACCTCGGCGAGCAGGCGTTGGACCTCTTTGAGGTACCGGCGCAAGGTGCGCGGGATCCACAGCACGGCGGTGATGTGGAAGATGAAGTGGTCGCCGGTCTCGTCCAGCCAGTGCAGCCAGCGGCCGGTGTTCCGGCGTCGGCGCGGCCGTGGTCCTTCGGGCGGCGGCTCGGCCTGCGGGGTGTCCTTGTCCAGGAGCGCCATCGCTCAGGCTCCCTTCTGCGGGACGAGCTGGAGGTAGATCGCGGTCAGGACGACGTTCACCAGGAACAGCAGCAGGAAGGTGATGACGACGGACTGGTTGACCGCGTCGCCGACGCCCTTGGGACCGCCCTTGGGGTGCAGGCCGCGGTAGGCGGCGACGATGCCCGCGATGAAGCCGAAGATCACGGCCTTGATCTCGCTGATGTACAGGTCGGGGAGCTGCGCGAGCGCGGAGAAGCTGGACAGGTACGCGCCGGGGGTGCCGTGCTGGACGATGACGTTGAAGAAGTAGCCGCCCGCGGTGCCGACGACCGAGACCAGGCCGTTGAGGAAGACCGCGACGAGCATCGTCGCCAGGACGCGCGGCACGATCAGCCGCTGCACCGGGGAGACGCCCATCACCTCCATCGCGTCCAGTTCCTCGCGGATCTTGCGCGAGCCGAGGTCGGCGCAGATGGCGCTGCCGCCCGCGCCCGCGATGAGCAGGGCGACGATCAGCGGGCTCGCCTGCTGGATGACGGCCAGCACGCTGGCGCCGCCGGTGAACGACTGGGCACCCAACTGCTGTGCCAGTGAGCCGACTTGCAGGGCGATGACGGCGCCGAAGGGGATCGAGACCAGGGCGGCGGGCAGGATCGTCACGCTGGCCACGAACCAGAACTGCTCGATGAGTTCGCGCATCTGGAACGGCCTGCGGAAGGTGTCGCGCACGGTGGTGGCGGCGAGCGTCATGAGCTGCCCGGTCTCGCGCAGCGCGCCGGTGCCGGGGATCGGGCGGCGCGGGACGGTGACGCGTTCGGGGCGCGGCGGGGTCGGCTCGGGTCCCGGTCCCGGGACCCGTACGGGCGCGGTCATGCGGGCTCCCCCTGGACGGGGACGAGTCCGGCCTGTACGGCTTCGCGGGTCGCGGCCGGGAGCTGGTCCCACATGGCCAGGACGCGGGCCCTGCGGCGCTGTACCGCCTGCCGGGGCGGCAGTCCGGGTGACGGTTCGAGCTGCGGCGCGACGCGGCGCGGGGCCGCGGGCAGTTCGCGGCCGTTCAACTGCTCGCGGGCCAGGGCCGCTTCGTCCTTCTCCTCCGACATCCCGATCGGTCCGTCGCGGCGTCCGCTGAGGAACTGCCGTACGACCGGCTCGTTGCTGGTGAGCAGCAGCTCGCGGGGGCCGAAGGCGACCAGTTCGCGGCGGAAGAGCATGCCCATGTTGTCGGGCACGGTCGAGGCGATGTCGAGGTTGTGGGTGACGATCAGCATCGTCGCGTCGATCTGCGCGTTGAGGTCGATGAGGAGCTGCGAGATGAACGAGGTGCGGACCGGGTCGAGGCCGGAGTCGGGTTCGTCGCACAGGATGATCTGCGGGTCGAGCACCAGGGCGCGGGCGAGTCCCGCGCGTTTGCGCATGCCGCCGGATATCTCGCCCGGCAGTTTGCCCTCGGCACCGAGGAGGCCGACCATGTCGACCCGCTCCATGACGATGCGGCGGATCTCTGACTCCTTTTTCCTGGTGTGCTCGCGCAGCGGGAAGGCGATGTTGTCGAAGAGGTTCATCGACCCGAAGAGCGCGCCGTCCTGGAACATCAGGCCGAACATCTTGCGCGCCTCGTAGATGTCGCGCTCCGGGCTGTTCACCATGTCGACGCCGCCGACGAGCACCCGGCCGCGTTCGGGCTTGAGCAGGCCGATGAGCGATTTCAGGAATACCGTCTTGCCGGTTCCGGAAGGGCCGAGCATCACGCTGACTTCACCGGGCGGCAGTGTGAGCGTGACGTCCTGCCAGACGTTCTGCGTACCAAAGGACTTGGTGAGTCCTTCGACGATCACTTCGATTCCCATTGCACCTCCCGGAGCTGATCAGTGGTGGGGCGGTTCGGGAAAGGCGATCTCCGGATCGCATCCCGAGGCCGCGATGGGCACGCACAGCGGTCCCTGGATGAGATTCAGTGAGTTGCCGTGCCCCGATATCGCCGAGGTGAAGAGGGAATTCAGGTTCTCTCCGTGGCTGCCGCAGCCGGTGAATGGGGGAATGTAGAGGTCGTCCTGGGCCAGCGGCCCGCCGTCCTGCACTCCGTAGTCCGTGGGTCCGGTCGGGCGGCCGGTCAGTGAACTGCGGTCGTAGCCGACGAGTTTGATGTCCAGCGGCGCCGAGGCGCGGCAGTCGGCGCCGACGTCCAGCGGTACGCCGTTGACCTTGACGTCGGACAGCCGCAGTTCCTGCTTGCCGTAGATGGTGCTGGTGGTGATCGTGCCGAGGTTGCTGGTGCCGACCGTGACGACGGTCATCAGGCCCTTGGGGAGCAGTTCCATCCGGGCGGTGACCGGCACGAAGCCGAAGGTCAGGAAGGTGGTGTCGGACGGCGGCAGGGCCAGCTTCGCGATCGAGTCGATCTCGAAGTACTGCTTGAGCGGGTCGGGGTCGGTGAACTCCGTCCAGATGCTCTTCTGCACGACGGTGACGCGGGTCGGCTTCTTGGTCAGGTCGTTGATGACCGCCGCGCCCTTGAGCTTGAAGACGTTGGAGTAGCCGGTGACGTAACCGCACTGGGAGTACGGGGGGAACGGCGGGTCGCCGGGCCCGGGGCTGCGGACGGCGTTGGGCGGCCGGGGAATGGAGTCCATGACCGCGGGGTCGGTGTCGCCCTCCGGCGGGTCCTCGCAGTCGTGCACGCCGGAGTGCGGGGGCGAGGCCAGCGTGATGGTGTTGCGGCCGTCGGACCGGGCGGCGTCGGGGGCTCCGTCGCCCGCGCCCTCGCCGGTCTTGCCGACGCCCGCGCGGGAGCCGGTGCCCGGCGTGGGGGCGGCGGCCGAGGAGCCGCCGGGCGCGGTGGCGTGGCCGGGGCCCGAGGAGCCGCCGGGGGTGCCGGGGATGGAGACGGTACCGAGGAGGTCGCCCTGGTCGGGCTTGGGGGCGCAGGCGCCGATGATGTCGGCGGCGTCCTTGGCGGCCTGGCCCGTACCGGCGGAGTCCGCGGCCGTGCCGGTCGCGCTGTCGGTGCCGGACGCGCTGTCGGTGCCCGACGCACTGTCGGTGCCGGACGCGCTGTCGCTGTCGGTGCTCGGGGAGTCGGGCGGTGTGGACGCGGGGTCGGTCACGGGGGTGAGCTTGAGATCCAACTCCCCTGCGGTGAAGCGCACTTCGCCGGAGGCGGTGACCGTCAGCGGCGGCACCGCGCCGCCGAAGGTGAGCACCAGGTCCCCGTCGCCCTTGAGCGGTGTCGAGGGGGCGGTCAGTCCCGGCCATACGGCGTCCGCTCGCGAAGTGCCCTGCGCGACATGGGCGGTGAGGCTCGCGGCGCCGGTCAGGGCTGTGGCGCCGGCGGGCAGCAGCGCCTCGGCGCCGGCCCGCGGCATGGTGACCGTCGCCGTCAGGTCGCCCGGCTGGATGGGCTTTCCGACCACGGCGGTGTCCGGGTAGTTCTGCACCAGCGCGACGGTGACGTCCTGGACGACGGCCTTGTCGGTGCCGCCGGTGCCGCCGGAGCCGTCGGCGGCCGTACCGGCGGGGAAGGCGCACGCGTATCCGAGGGTCACCTTGCCGTCCGGGCCGCTGGCCGCGGAGTCGGGTCCTGGCAGCAGTCCGGCCAGGAGCGCCGCCGCTGCGACAGCGGCGAACCGCACCGCGCGGCGCGGCTTCACGGCACCCCTCATTACGGAACTCCTCAGGAAGGCGTCGGCGACGCAGGACATTACGGTCGAGTAATAAGGCCCCACAAGTGATCGACCGGACGAATATTCGACGGCGTGGACCGGGGCGGATTTCCTGTCACCGAATGACAAAACACAAGCGGAGTTTTGTCCTCCAGTGCGTGTTCGGGACCCCGGCCGCCACTGCGGCGGTCCGGGGTCCCGGTTCGGCCGGCGCGGGCTTCAGCGGTCGCGGCGGCCGGTGTTACGCGAGGGGCGGGGCTCAGGGAGAGACGACCTTCAGCGTCGTGGGGGTCACGACGTAGCCGGCCGAGTAGGTGGCCAGGTCGTTGTTGTTGATCAGGCCGAGGCACAGACCGGAGACGTTGTACGCCTTGAGGGTGCCGCCGGTGATGGCCAGCGTGTGGGTGGAGTTGGTGTACGTGGCGTTGAGGGTGGCGCCGTTGCCCACGCCGCTGGGGTCGGCGAAGGTCGCGTTGCACAGACCGGACAGGGTGGCCTTGACGCCGGTCAGCGTGCCGGTGGTGACGCCCGCGGACGTGGTGGCGGCGGTGCCGGTCAGCGTCCACGGGGTGCCCTGGGCGGCGACGGAGAAGGTGATGCCGCCGACCTTGCAGGTGTTCCACGAGACGGTGTTGATGGTGCCGAGGGTGCCGCCGTGCGAACCGTTGGTCACGGTGGCGGTGGCCGCCGACGAGGTGCAGGTGAGCTTGGTGCCCGTGGTGGTGTCGGTCAGCGTGGGCGTGGTGGCCGTCGCGGTGATCGCACCGGTCGACGAGCTGCCCGAGACGGTGTACGTGACGGCCGAGGCCGGGCTGACCGCGAGGCCGAGCGCCGCCGCCATCGCGGCACCGGTGACCATGGTTCCCTTGGCGGTCCTGGAGAGCTTGTGCACGGGCTGATCCTTCCTGGGAGATGACGTACCTGATAAACCGGCTTCCGCGTCTTCCATGTGTGGCGGGAAGGGGAATTCGGTTACGACTCACTACCTGGAACGTGGCACCGATTCCGCTCGGTTGCCCTTGCGGAGCAGGACGTTACGCACGGGTAACCCGGAGGCGCAATAATCCCGGCCAAGATTCTCCGGCGGACCCTACTCTCGGGTATTTTTCTGTCACGGAAGCAACAGTGCGCCGGGATTTTTTATAAGCAAGTGAGCAAGTCGGCCGCACGGTGCGCGCATCGGCCGGCCCGACGGGCGATCACCCGGAGTGCAACCATGGCCATCGGTCGCCGTCGCCCACCGTCGCGGGCCTGACACGTTTCCGTGTGCAAGGTGCTGCGTTCCGTACGCGATTGGTCTATGTTGCAGCGAGGTTGCCCACGACTACCATGCGTGGCACACCACTTCACCGGTTCACCGGCCAGCAGGGCCGTCGCGGGAGGGGGGTACGGACATGACCGTAACGCGGCAGACGCCGGAGCAGGCGGAATCAATCGGTCCGATTCCACGGGAGTTCGCCGCCATCATGCGGCCGGAACTCCCCAGCCTTTTAAAAGAGATGGCCACGGAAATCGTCACCACGATCCCCGAATACGGCCACTTGCTGGAGGGCCCGAACGCCCGGGTGATCAAAATCGGTATCGAGCAGAGCATCGCCACTTTCGTCGACCGGGTGGCCGCGCCGACCGCGACCACCGCGCTCCGCGACGACCTGTGCCGCCAGTTCGGCCGCTTCGAGGCGTACGAGGGCCGCAGCCTGGACAACCTCCAGGCCGCGTACCGCATCGGCTGCCAGGTGGCGCTGCGCCGGGTGCGCAGCGTGGGCCGCCGCTACAACCTGTCGGCGTCCTTCATGCTGACCTTCGCCGACGCGCTCTTCGCGTACATGGGCGATCTCGCCGAACTCTCCCGCGAGGGCTATGTGCAGGCGATGGCGGAACTGGGCGAGGAGCCCGACAATCGCCGCCGCCGGCTGTTGCGGCGGATTCTCAACGGCGCCTCCGTGGCCCGCAGCGCGCTGGCGGAACTGGCCGAGCACTCGGCGTGGCCGCTGCCGGAGGAGGTGACGCTGATCGCGGTCGCCCCCGACACGCGTCCGGCCGGGGCGGCGCTCGACAAGGACATCCTGATGGACTTCGCGGATCCGGAGCCGCATCTGCTGGTGCCGGGACCGTTCACCGACGAGCGGCGGGAGCGGCTGCACGCGGCGCTCAACGGCTGCCGGGCGGCGATCGGGCTGACCACCTCGCTGAGCGAGGCCGCGGATTCGCTGCGCTGGGCCCGGCACACGCTGGCGCTTGCCGACGCCGGGATCATCGACGACGACTCGGTGGCGCTGAGCGAGAACCATCTGCTGCCGCTGTGGTTATTGGGCGATCCCGCGCTGGTCACGCAGATCGCCAAGCGCTATCTGGGGCCGCTGGTCGGGCTGACCGCCACCCAGCGCGCCCGGCTGATCGACACCCTGCGGATCTGGCTGACCACCCGAGGCACCGCGGCGCAGATCGCCGACCAGCTCGGCGTGCACCCGCAGACCGTGCGCTACCGGATCCGTATCCTCGACCGCGCTTTCGGCGACCAACTCGCCCGCCCCGACGACCGGTTCGCCACCGAGATCGCGCTGCGCGCGCTGCACCTCCAGGAGAACGGCGAAACGCCGGACGGCGGCCTCCTGTCGGAGGACCGCCGCCCGGCGCGCGACCCCTCACGTTACGAGGAGTAGACCTCGAACTCGGAGATCTGGCCCGCGGGCCAGCCGGTGTTGCCGGTGATGGTCAGCCGTACGTAGCGGGCGCTCGCGGGAGTCACCGGGATGGTGACGGTGTTCCCGCTCGCGGGGTTGAAGGTGTAGCCCGCGGACGACTTCAGCGTGCTGTAGGTGTTGTTGTCGGTGGAGCCGAGGACGCTCAGCGTCTCGGTACGGGTGGCCCACGCCGTGGCGGGCGGGAGCTTGAGGACGACCCGGCCGACGGTCCTGGCCGCGCCGAGGTCGACGGTCAGCGACTGCGGGAAGGCGTTGTTGGTGCTCTCCCAGTAGCTGTTGGCGTTGCCGTCCACCGCGTTGCCCGCGACGTAGACATCGGAGTGACCGGTGTCGGAGGCCGGGTGCCCCTGGGCCAGGTTGCCCGAGGCCGGGGTGGTGGGGGGCGTGGTCGGCGGGGTGGTCGGGTTGCCCGAGCCCGGCTGCGGCCAGGTGGAGCAGTCGTTCCAGTTGCTGTCCCAACCGCTGTTGCCCGCACCGCGGTTGATGGTGAAGGCGGGCAGGTTCGCCGGGTAGGAGCAGTTGTACGTACCCGTCGCGCCGGTGCCGGTGGCCGTCACATTGGTGAAGGTCGCGGAGCCGGGCGTCTCGGCCTGCACCACGACCGTGCCGGTGTTGCTGGCCGTCGCGCCGCTGACGGTCACGCCGTTGATGGTGTAGCCGTGGCCGCCGCCGGAGACGAACTCGAAGTCGCTGTACGGGCTGCCGATGAAGGTCGTGTTGCTGATCCGGATGTCGTTGTTGATCGCGTAGTCGTAGCTGTCGACGCGCAACGCACCCATCGGGTGGCCCCAGTTGGGGTTCAGCGCGCCGGTACGGATCAGGGTGTTGCCGGAGACCGTGACGGTGCCGGACAGCGGGTTGAAGGGCTGGAGGAACGCCTGGTTGGAGATGGCGATGCCGCCGCCGAGCGCGTTGGTGTCGGCGATCACGTTGTTGGAGACGGTGTTGTTGCTGCCGCCGTAGATCGCGATGCCGTTGGCCAGGTTGGGCTGCACGATGGTGTTGTTGCTGAAGGTGTTGCCCGTGTCGGGCGCGCCGAGCGACCACATGGCGAGACTGTCGTCGCCCTGGTTGCGCAGGAAGTTGTTCTTCACCTGGACGCCGTTGGCGCTGCCGTCCAGGTTGAGGCCGTCGGCGGTGGTGCCGAGGATGCGGTTGTTCTGCACCACGAGGTTGTTGTTGTTGCCGGTCAGCCACAGACCGCACTTCTCGCGCTGCACCCAGATCCCGGAGACCACCGAGTTCGGGCCGAGGCTGCCGGTGATGAAGCTGTCGGGCGAGCCGTCGTTGCGGACGCTGACCTCGCCGAAGACGGCGAAGTCGTACAGCTTGGTGTTGCCGCTCGCGCTGGTCTGGTCGATCAGGTGCGAGCTGTGCAGCACGGAGTACCAGTTGCCCGCGCCACGGATGGTGACGCCGTCGGCCTGGATGGTGGAGCCCAGCTTGAAGTCGCCGGACGGGATCCAGACCTCCTTGCCCTGCGACTTCGCCTGGGCGATGGTCGTGTTGAAGGCGCTGGTGGAGTCGGCGCCCCCGGTGGCGTCGGCGCCGTTGCTGACGACGGATATGGAGTTCGCCGGGGCGCTCGCCGCCCCCGCCACCTGCTCGAAGTCGGCGACGTCGATGGTGGCCTGGCCGGTGTCGCCCGCGTCGAGCTGGAGCTTGACCTTGGCGCCGGCGGCCAGATTCTGGCCCAGCTTGATCCGCGAGTCGTCGAAGAAGTGGTGGGTCTTGGAACCGGCGATCCACGACGTGTCGACGTAGCTGTACTGCGCGGTGACCGCCAGCTTCTGGCTGATCTTGGTGCCGTTGACGTAGACCGAGACGGTGCCTGAGGCGCCGCGCGGCAGGTTGTAGGCGACATCCACCGCGTTGGCCGGGGCGGTCAGGGTGAACTCGACGTACTTGCCCTGGCCGTTGAGGCTGACCGCGCGGCGGCCCGACGCCTCGGAGGCGACGGTGGACTGGGTGTAGTCGGGGCCGACCGCCGAGCCGTTGGTGGCGGCGGCCTCGGCCTCGTACTCGGTGAACGGGACGCTCGCGCCTCCGCTCACGGCGAAGGGCGAGACGGTCGATACGGAGGGGGCGGCGCTGGCCGACTGGGCCGTCACGGCGAGCGCGAGCCCGCCCGCGACGACCGCCGCCGCGGTGGCGGAAGCCAACCAGGCCGTGGAACGACGTCTGTTGTCCATGGGGTGGGGGGTGTCCCTTCTGACTGGAGTCACAGAGGTGACGCACACCCTAGAGATGTCATGCATGAGACAGCAAGATGTCGATTGGATTTCGCAAAATTTGGATGGCTTGCAGAGATCTCGCAAATTCACCGCAAGAAACTTGCGCCACCTGTACTAGAATCGACGCCATGACACGACGACTTGCCGAGGTGGCAAAGAAGGTCGGGGTGAGTGAGGCCACCGTCAGCCGCGTGCTGAACGGGAAGCCTGGCGTCTCCGACGGAACCCGGGCAGCGGTCCTCACCGCTCTTGACGTGCTCGGTTACGAACGGCCCACCCAGCTCCGGGGGGAACGCGCCCGGCTGGTCGGCATGGTCATGCCCGAGCTGCAAAATCCGATCTTCCCGGCTTTCGCCGAGGTGGTCGGCGGCGCGCTGGCGCAGCAGGGCTTCACCCCGGTGCTGTGCACCCAGACCGCGGGCGGCGTCTCCGAGGCCGACTACGTGGAACTGCTGCTCCAGCAGCATGTCTCCGGCGTGGTCTTCTTCGGCGGGCTCTACGCCCAGGCCGAGTCACCGCACGACCACTACGCGCGGCTGGCCGAGCGCAATCTGCCCACCGTGCTGATGAACGCGGCCATCGACCATCTCGACTTCCCGCGCGTCAGTTGTGACGACGCGGTCGCGGTCGAGCAGGCGATGAACCACCTCATCTCGCTCGGCCATCAGCGGATAGCCCTCGTGCTCGGGCCGCCCGACCACGTACCGTCGCGCCGCAAGCTCGCCGCCGCCCGCCGGGTCGACCCGTCGGTGACCGTCGAGCACGCGCTGTTCACGCTGGAGGGCGGCCAGGCGGCGGCCAGCCGGCTGCTCGCGCGCGGCATCACGGCCTTCATCTGCGCGAGCGACCTGCTGGCGCTCGGCACCATAAGGGCGGCTCGCAGAAGGCGGCTGTCGGTGCCGGAGGACGTGTCGGTAATCGGTTACGACGACTCGTCGCTGATGAACTGCACAGAGCCGCCGCTGACCACCGTCCGGCAGCCGATCGAGGCGATGGGCCGGGCGGCCGTGGACCTGCTGGCCGGAGAGATCAGCGGTGCGTCGGTCGACCACGACGAGCTGTTCTTCGAACCGGAACTGGTAGTACGCGGTTCCACCGGTCCCGCCCCGCACCCCTCCCGCCTCCCCCACCCGGAGGCCCGCGCCAACGTCTGACCCCGCACCACGAGTCACCCGCGAACCCGGACCTGAGCCAGGGCCCGAGCCAGGATCAGGGCCAGGACCTGGGCTGAGCCCGTCCCGGGCTCGGCCCGAGCTCAGCCATGCCACCACGGCGCCGGGGCGGAGAGCCGTGCTCCCGCCCCGGCGCCGCCGTCCGCTCCCCCGGCGACCCGCCGGCCGCGGCCCGACCCGGCGCCGGGCCGCCGCTCCCCGTCGCGGCAGCCCGCGACCATCCGCGACCACCCGCGGTCGTCCCGGCCGCCGCGGCCCCCTGGGGCCCGCCGGGCGACCCTCCCGGGCCCGTGGGCACCCCCTCCGGCCCGGCCCGCGCCGGGCCCGCGGAGGGGCCGTCACGGGCCGTCCGCGAGCACACGGCCGGTGACCCCGCTTCCACTTGCGAGCCGTCCGACGTCGTAACCAAGTCGTGTCTTTGCGAAATTCGCGCGACATCTTGCGGACATCTATCGGGTTAAGTACGTTGAGCCAACCCGAAACGGCGGCGTGCAACTGCGCCGAGCATCACGTGCACCATGTGCCGCGGGGGTCCCAGATCGCAGTCCAACGACGCGCAGTGGTTCAGGGGAAAGGGTTTTGAACATGAGCAGAATCGGCTACCGCAGACTGGTGGCGGTCGCGCTGGTCGCGGGCATCGGATTGTCCGCTGCCGCGTGTTCCAGCAGCGACGACAAGAAGGATGACCCGGGAACGAAGGCCAGCAGCAGCTCCAGCAGCGCCGGCACCCCCTTGGACCCGAAGACCAAGGTGTCGATCACGGTCGACTGTGAGCCGCCGACCACGAAGAAGGCCGAGCGCCAGCAGTGGATCGACGACGTCGCCGAGTTCAACAAGACGTACCCGAACGTCACGGTCAACAGCAAGGACGCGTTCCCTTGCGAGGACCCGGCCAAGTTCACCGCCCAGCTCCAGGGCGGTAGCCAGACCGACGCGTTCTACACGTACATGACCGACCTCCAGCAGGTGCTGGACGCCGGCCAGGCGGCCGACATCACGGAATACGTCAACGACAAGACGGTCCCGAACCTCAAGGACATCGACCCCGGTGTCCTCGACGTCCTCAAGGACGGCGGCAAGCTGTACGGTCTGCCCACCTCGAACTACCAGATGGGCCTGATCTACAACCGGAAGATCTTCAAGGACGCCGGTCTGGACCCGAACAACCCGCCCACCACGTGGGAAGGCGTCCGCGCCGCCTCCAAGCAGATCGAGGACAAGCTCGGCAGCAAGGGCATCCACGGCTTCATCGAGAACGCCGGCGGCAACCAGGGCGGCTGGCACTTCACGTCCGAGCTGTACGGCCTCGGCGGCACCATGGTGTCCGAGGACGGCAAGAAGGCGACGTTCAACGACGACAGCGCCAAGACCCTGCTGACCACGCTGCACGACATGCGCTGGACGGACAACAGCATGCCCGCCACCCCGGGCAAGGAGTGGGGCGACGTCCAGAAGGCGATGGGCACCGGCGTCGTCGGCATGTACGTCGGCGCTCCCGACGACATCCCGCTGGTCGTCCAGCAGTACAAGGCCAAGTTCGAGGACCTCGGCATGGCCCCGATCCCCGGCGGCAAGACCTCGCTGTTCGGCGGCGCCGACTACATGTTCAAGAAGTCGGCCTCCCCGGACCAGATCAAGGCCGGCATCGCCTGGATCAACTTCAAGTACCTGACCCTCGAGAAGGGCCAGTTCAACTACCCGCGGAACAAGACGGACGGCCTGCCCGTCGGTCTCCCGCAGCCCTTCTTCTTCACCGGCGCGTCGAAGGAGAAGGACAACTCCACCAAGGCCGCGAACGCGACCGTCCCGGTCGAGAACTTCAAGACGTACGTCGACGCCCAGGTGCCCGTGAAGCCCGAGCCGCCGAACGCCCAGAAGATCTACACCGTGCTCGACACGGTGATGTCCGGTGTTCTGACCAACAAGAACGCTGACATCTCCAAGCTGCTCTCCACTGCCGAGTCCCAGGTCAACAGCCTCCTGGCCGCCTCTCAGTAACGACAGCCCGCGGGGGCCGGTCCGGCGACCGGCCCCCGCTCAGCGGTACCGGCCCGACGCATCACTTCAGTCGAGGAGCACCCATGGCGGCGACAACCGTCCCCGAGAAATCGAGTAGGCGCCACGCCGGGCGTCCCGTTGGTCAGCCCGATGGAACGCAGCGCCGTTCCGGCCTGAGCCGTAAAGTCCGGCAGAACGTCCAGGCGTACGGCTTCCTGATCGGCGCGGTCCTCTGCTTCGGGTTCTTCTCGTGGTACCCGATGGTCCGCGAGTTCATCATGAGCTTCCAGAAGACCAAGCGCGGTGTCACCACCTGGGTGGGCTTCGACAATCTCAAGCAGGTCTACCACGACCCGTATTTCTGGACGGCCTGGCGCAACACCCTGCAATTCACGGTGTACGCGCTGGTGATCGGCTTCATCGTGCCGTTCTTCGTGGCGATCCTGCTCAATGAACTGCGGCACGCACAGGCGTACCTGCGCATTCTGGTGTACCTGCCGGTGATGCTTCCGCCGGTCGCCGGTGTGCTGCTGTTCAAGTACTTCTACAACCCGGAGTACGGGCTCTTCAACCACATTCTGAAGACCCTTCACCTGCCGACCTCCGCATGGCTGGACTCGTCGCACACGGCGATGATCTCGGTGGTGATCGCGGCCACCTGGATGAGCATGGGAAGCGCCACGCTGATCTATCTGGCCGCGCTCCAGAACATCCCCGGCGAGCTGTACGAGGCCGCCGACCTGGACGGAGCCGGGCTGTTCAGCAAGATCTGGCACGTCACGATCCCGCAGACCCGCATGGTGCTCTCACTCATGCTGCTGCTCCAGATCGTGGCGACCATGCAGGAGTTCACCAACGTCTATCTGCTGACCGGCGGCAACGGTCCGGAGAACTCCACCACGACGGTCGTGTACATGGTCTACCAGTACGCGTTCCGCTACAACAATTTCGGAAGCGCCGCGGCGCTGGGCCTTTTCCTGCTGCTGGTGCTGGCCGGATTCTCCGGTGTGTACGCGCGGCTGAGCCGGAACAGCGACTAGGACGGAAGACGGACATGGCAGCGTTCACCCAGCAAAACCGGACCCTGATCTCGTCGGCCGCTTTGAGCCGACCGCGGGCGAAATTCGTCTACTGGACCGTGCTGAGCCTGGTCATCCTGGTCTTCACCCTGGTGTTCCTCGGCCCGCTCTACTGGATGGTGACCGGCGGCTTCAAGTCGGCCCAGGAAGTCCTGGCGAATCCGCCGACGCTCTTCCCGAAACACCCGAAGGCGAGCAACTACTCGGACGCCTGGAGCGAGCTGAAGATCGCCCGGTTGCTCTTCAACACCTTCTATTACGCGTTCGGCGCGCTGCTGCTGCAACTCGTCTTCGACGTGGCGGCGGCGTACGCGATCTCCAAGCTCCGGCCGGTGCTCGGCAATCTGATCCTCGGCATGATGCTCGCCACGCTGATGATCCCGGCGGCGGTGCTGATCGTGCCGCAGTACATGACGGTCCTCGACCTGCCGCTGCTGCACGTGAACCTGATCGGCACCCCGTGGGCGATCTGGCTGCCCACGGTGGCCAACGGCTTCAACATCTTCCTGCTGAAGCGATTCTTCGACTCGATTCCCGAGGACCTGATGTCCGCGGCGAAGATCGACGGCGCCGGGCCGCTGCGCACGCTGTGGTCGATCGTGCTGCCGATGTCGCGTCCGATCCTCGGCGTCGTGTCGATCTTCGCGGTGGTCAACGTCTGGAAGGACTTCCTCTGGCCGATGCTGGTGGAGCCCGACCCGAAGAACCAGCCGATCAACATCGGCATCAACTCGCTCTCGCAGGGCGTACCGCAGAACGTGCTGATCGCCGCGCTGGCCATCTCCGCGGTGCCGACCCTGCTGATCTTCCTGCTCTTCCAGCGCAACATCATGTCCGGCCTGACCGCGGGCAGCCTCAAGGGCTGACGGGTCACCGGACCGCAAGCCTTCCGTAACGCACCCCCAAGCACTCCGCCGCCGGCCTCTATGCCCACATCCCCGCCTCCGGGGCCGGCGGCGGGGTCCCACCTGCCCGAAAGGACGTTGACGTGGCAGACACCCCTCAGCCCGAGGCCGACGAGAACTGGTGGCGCGGCGCGGTCATCTACCAGGTCTATCCGCGGAGCTTCGCCGACAGCAACGGCGACGGCACCGGAGACCTCGCCGGGGTGCGTTCCCGGCTGCCCTACCTGGCCGAGCTGGGCGTCAACGCCCTCTGGTTCAACCCCTGGTACCCGTCGCCGATGGCCGACGGCGGATACGACGTGGCCGACTACCGGGACATCGACCCGGTCTTCGGCACGCTCGCCGAGGCCGAGAAGCTGATCTCCGAGGGCCTGGCGCTGGGCATCAGGACGATCATCGACATCGTGCCGAACCACATATCGGCGGCCCACCCGTGGTTCCGCGAGGCGCTGGCGGCCGGTCCCGGATCGCCCGCGCGCGACCGCTTCTGGTTCCGCCCCGGCCGCGGCGACGACGGCGAGCTGCCGCCGAACAACTGGCCTTCGCAGTTCGGCGGCCCGGCCTGGACGAGGACGACCGACCCGGACGGCACGCCCGGCGACTGGTTCCTGAACCTCTTCGACTCCGAGCAGCCCGACCTCAACTGGAACCACCCGGACGTCCGGGCCGAGCACGAGGACATCCTGCGGTTCTGGTTCGACCGCGGCGCGGGCGGCGTACGGATCGACTCCGCCGCGATGGTCGCCAAGGACCCGGAGCTGCCCGACCTGAGCAGCGACCCGGCCGCCCCGCACCCGTACATCGACCGGGACGACCTGCACGAGATCTACCGCGGCTGGCGGCGGATCGCCGACGGATACGACAACACGCGGATCCTGGTCGGCGAGGTGTGGCTGCCGGACGCGGTGCGTTTCGCGCACTATCTGCGGCCGGACGAGATGCACACCGCGTTCAACTTCGACTTCCTCGCCTGCCCCTGGGCGCCTGAGCAGCTCCGCAAGTCCATCGAGACGACGCTGGCCGCGCACGAGCCGGTGGGCGCGCCCGCCACGTGGGTGCTGTGCAACCACGACGTGACGCGTACGGTCACCCGCTACGGGCGGGTCGACACCGGCTTCGACTTCGCGACCAAGGCGTTCGGCATCCCGACCGACCTGGAGCTGGGCACCCGCAGGGCGCGGGCCGCCGCGCTGCTGACCCTGGCGCTGCCCGGATCCGTCTACCTCTACCAGGGCGAGGAGCTGGGGCTGCCCGAGGTCGAGGACATTCCGGCGGCCAAGCTCCAGGACCCGATGTACCTGCGGTCCGGCGGCACCGACCCCGGCCGGGACGGCTGCCGTGTGCCGCTGCCCTGGTCCGGTGACTCCTCGCCGTTCGGCTTCAGCCCCGAGGGTTCGGCGGAGCCGTGGCTTCCGCAGCCGGCCGACTGGGCGGGGCGCACCGCCGAGATCCAGTCCGCCGACCCGGCGTCGATGCTCTCGCTGTACCGGGCGGCGCTGCGGATTCGCAGCGCGGAGGCCGGTCTGGGCGACGGTCCCATGCACTGGCTCGACTCCGACCCGGGCGTCCTCGCCTTCAGCCGCACCGACGCGTTCGTCTGCGTCGTCAACCTGGCCGACACCCCCGCGGAGCTGCCCGCGCACAGTGAGCTCCTGCTCACCAGCGGACCTCTCCTCGACGGCCGTATCCCCGCCGACACCGCCGTCTGGCTGCGCCGCTGAAACGATTTTCTTGCGAGGGACGGTAAGCCGATCTTCTCCGGGGCGCGGCCCCGGCCGGTTCCCTGACCGGGGCGGTACGCCGAATTTTTGAGGGGCGCGGGGAACCGCGCGGCCAGCCACCAACGGGCCGGTGGCCCGGAGACAACCGATCCGCCCCGCGGGGGCCGGTGGTGACCTGCGGGAGCACGGTGGCTGAGCGCGCGGTTCCCCGCGCCCCTTGGGGCCTGACCCCCACCGCGAGGTGGCCGCGCGGTTCCCCGCGCCCCTTCGGGGCCGACCCCCTGGGCACGGGCACCCCGGGCGACATCTCGTCGCATTGACGATTAAGATGAGGCCATGCCTCAACTACGCCTCGCCCTGAATCAGATCGACTCCCGCGTCGGCGACATCGCCGGGAACACCGAGACCGTCGTGCGCTGGGCCCATCACGCGTCCGCGCGCGGAGCGCACCTGGCGGCGTTTCCCGAGATGATGCTCACCGGGTACCCGGTGGAGGATCTGGCGCTGCGCGCCTCGTTCGTGGACGCGAGCCGCGCGGCCCTGGTGGCGCTGGCGAAGCGGCTGGCGGACGAGGGCCTGGGCGAGCTGCCGGTGGTCGTGGGGTATCTGGGCCGCAGCGAGAACGCGCGGCCGAGGTTCGGGCAGCCCGCGGGGGCGCCGCAGAACTGCGCGGCGGTGCTGCACGGCGGCGAGGTGGCGCTGCGCTTCGCCAAGCACCACCTGCCCAACTACGGGGTCTTCGACGAATTCCGGTACTTCGTGCCGGGCGACACCATGCCGGTGATCCGGGTGCGGGGCGTGGACGTGGCGCTGGCGATCTGCGAGGACCTGTGGCAGGACGGCGGCCGGGTCCCGGCGGCCCGCGCGGCCGGCGCCGGTCTGCTGCTGTCGGTCAACGCGTCGCCGTACGAGCGGGACAAGGACGACACGCGTCTGGACCTGGTGCGCAGGCGCGCGCGGGAGGCGGGCTGCACGCTGGCGTATCTGGCGATGGTCGGCGGCCAGGACGAGCTGGTCTTCGACGGTGACACGATCGTCGTCGGCGAGGACGGCGAGGTGATCGCGCGGGCCCCGCAGTTCGCCGAGGAGTGCGTGCTGCTCGACCTCGACCTGCCCGCCGCGCCCGGGCGGGCGCCGTCCGGGCGGGTGGCCGACGGCCTGGAGATCCGCCATGTGACGCTCTCCGAGGCGCCGGTCGAGCCGTATCCGGCGGAGTTCACCGGCGG
Source organism: Streptomyces sp. NPDC093221 (assembly GCF_044753885.1). Lineage (NCBI taxonomy): Bacteria > Bacillati > Actinomycetota > Actinomycetes > Kitasatosporales > Streptomycetaceae > Streptomyces > Streptomyces sp. NPDC093221. The sequence goes on from NZ_JBIVOA010000005.1 coordinate 118,679, forward strand.
CGAGGCCGAGCGGCTGACCGACGACGCCGAGATCTACGGCGCGCTGGTCACCGGCCTGCGCGCGTACGTCGAGAAGAACGGCTTCCGCTCGGTGCTGATCGGTCTGTCCGGCGGCATCGACTCGGCCCTGGTGGCCGCCATCGCGGTCGACGCGATCGGCGCGGCGAACGTGTACGGCGTGTCGATGCCGTCGGCGTACTCCTCGGACCACTCCAAGGGCGACGCGGCGGAGCTGGCCCGCAGGACCGGCCTCAATCTCCGTACGGTGTCGATCGCCCCGATGTTCGACGCCTACATGGCGTCGCTGTCGCTGACCGGCCTCGCCGAGGAGAACCTCCAGTCGCGGCTGCGCGGCGTCACGCTGATGGGGATCTCCAACCAGGAGGGCCAGATCGTGCTCGCGCCGGGCAACAAGAGCGAGCTGGCGGTGGGGTACTCGACGCTGTACGGCGACTCGGTCGGCGCGTACGGCCCGATCAAGGACGTCTACAAGACGACCGTCTTCCGGCTGGCGCGCTGGCGCAACGCCGACGCCGAGGCGCGCGGCGAGACCCCGCCGATCCCGGAGAACTCGATCGCGAAGCCGCCGAGCGCGGAGCTGCGCCCCGGCCAGGTCGACACCGACTCGCTGCCGGACTACGACGTCCTCGACCGGGTCCTGGAGATGTACGTCGACCGGGACCAGGGCCGCGAGGCGATCATCGCGGCGGGCTTCGACGCCGAGTTGGTGACGCGTATCCTCAAGCTGACCGACACCGCCGAGTACAAGCGGCGGCAGTACCCGCCGGGCACGAAGATCTCCGCGAAGGGCTTCGGCAAGGACCGCAGGCTGCCGATCACCAACCGCTGGCGCGAGGGCGAGCAGAGCTGACCAACACCGCCCGGTGACCGCCGCGTTCGGCGCGCCGGAGCCGCGGGCGGCCGGATCACGCGCAGGATCGTCCTGACGGAGCCGAGCCGCGCCCCAGCGCCCGGCGCACCGGGAAGGGGACGCGGAAGTGGACGACGAACGCGAGCACCCGGCCGCGAAGGGCCCGGCGCCCCAGCCGGGCGCCCAGGGCCCGCCGCCCGGCCCGTACGCCCGTCCCGCGGACGACGGCGCGCCGCCCGGTCCGGCCCGGCGGCGCGTGCTCCACGCGGCCGTCGCCGGGGTCGTCGGCGCGGCGGCGGCCGGGTGCGACAGCGGCTCCGCCGCGGTGCGCCGCACCCCCACCAGCGGCCCCACCCCCGTCCGGCGGGCGGGCACCGACGACTGGCGGATCCGCTCGCTGGGACCGCCGGACGCGATCGAGGGGTACGCCGACAGGGTCAGCGTCCGGCCCGGTGAGCGCGTGGGGCTGTACGTGTCGACGACCGCGCCCGGCTTCCGCGTCGCCGCCTACCGGGTCGGCTGGTACGGCGGGTCGCAGGCCACACGGGTGTGGACGTCGCCGCGGACAGCGGGGCACCGGCAGCCGGGGCCCAGGACGTCCGGGTCCACCAGGACCGTGACGGCGGGCTGGGAGCGCGGCCTCGACGTCCCCACCGACGGCTGGCCCGAGGGCGCCTATCTGCTGCTGCTCACCTCCGACGACGGCCATCAGCGGTACGTCCCGCTCGTGGTCCGCTCGGCCGCGGCCACCGGCCGGACCCTGATCATGCACGCGCCCGCGACCTGGCAGGCGTACAACGACTGGGGCGGCTACAGCCTCTACAACGGCCGGGACGGCGGCTACGGAGACCGGTCGCTGGCCGTGTCGTTCGACCGGCCGTACGCGAAGAACGGCGCCGAGAAGTTCCTGGTGTACGAACGCGCCCTGGTGGTCCTCGCCGAGCGGCTCGGGCTGCCGCTGGCGTACACGACGGGGATCGACGTCCACCGCGACCCCGGCGTGCTGCGCGGCGCGACCACGGCCGTGGCGCTCGGCCACGACGAGTACTGGACGCCGGAGCAGCGCGCGCACGTCACGGCGGCGCGGGACGCGGGCACCAATCTGGTCTTCCTCGGCGCGAACACCTGCTTCCGGCGGATCCGCCTCGAAGCCGTCCGGGGCGGCGAACCGCGCACCGTGGTCTGCTACAAGACCGATTATCAGAGCGACCCCGGCCTCGCGCGCGACCCGGCGAAGCCGACCAACGACTTCCGCGCCCGGCCCGCCCCCGACCCCGAGTCCTCGCTGACCGGCGTCATCTACGAGGGGTATCCGACCGACGCCCCGTACGTGGTGGAGAGCGCCGACCACTGGCTCTTCGCGGGCACCGGCGCCGCGCGGGGCGACCGCTTCGCGCACCTGGTCGGCGTCGAGTACGACCGGGTGGACCCCGGCTACCCGACTCCGGCGCCGATCGAGGTCGTCGCCCACTCGCCGCTGGTGTGCGACGGCCGCGCCAGCCACTCGGACTCGGCGTACTACACGGTGCCCGGCGGCGCGGGCGTCTTCGCCACCGGGACGATGCGCTGGGTCGAGGGGCTGATGGCGGGCACCGGTCTGATGGGCCGCGACCACGGCATGGACGAGCGCACCCGGACGTTCGTCACCAAGGTCACGGAGAATCTGCTGACCGGCTTCGCCGCGGGGCGGGCCGCCGCTTCCCGGCCCGCCCCGCGGGCGAACGTGAGCCGGCTGTACGGGACCTGAGGCGGGCTCCGCGGGAGCGCGCCGCGCGGGCCGGGGGCGGGGACTCGGTACGCAGCGCCGTGGTCACCACGCGGCCCGCGACGGCGAGGAAGGCGAGCCCGGCCAGCGGGTAGCAGGCCGCGAGGAGCATCTGGGCGGGGTTCTCGCGCAGTTCGGGGCGTCCCCGGCCGTGCGGGAGGGCCCAGAGCGCGTACGAGCAGAACACCAGGACGGCCGCCGCCGCGCCCCAGACCCACCGCCGGTCGTGGCGGCGTACCCCCTCGGCGACGAGCAGCACGGCCATGGGCACCGCCCAGACCCAGTGGTGGGTCCACGACACCGGGCTGACCAGGAGGGCCGTCACACCGCAGGAGACCGCGGCCCAGGCGGCGGCGAACGGCAGCCGGTCCCCTGCCGTGAGCGCGCCCACCGCGACGGCCAGTCCCGCGAGGGCGACGGCGAGCGCGACGCAGAGCCAGAGCGTGCCGGGGTCGCCGCTGTGCGTCAGCCGGGCCAGGACGCCGCGCAGCGACTGGTTGGCGACCTCTTCGGCGTAACCGGCGCGGTCGGGCGAGAAGACGTCCTGGGTCCAGTAGCGGACCGAGTCGTGCGGGAGGGCCAGCGCGGCGACTCCGACGGTGGCCGCGAAGGTCCCGGCCGCGACCGACGCGCGGCGCAGATACGGGGTGCCGCGCCCGCGGGTGGTGAAGGCGGCCAGGGCGAGCAGCGCGACGAACAGCACCGGGGTGAGCTTGATGCCCGCGGCGATGCCGATGCCGACCCCCGCCCACCTGCGGTCGGCCCGGCAGGTGAGGTCGGCCAGCACCAGCACGGCGAGCAGCAGATTGACCTGCCCGTAGCGCAGGGTCGCCCAGACCGGCTCGCACCACACCACCAGCGCGGTCAGGAGCAGCGCGGACGCCACGGTCGGCCGCCGGTCGACCAGCCGCAGCGACAGGGCGGCGAAGGCCACCGCGAGCAGCAGATTCGCCACGGTCGCGCCGGTGCGCATGGCGCCCACGTCCAGCCAGGTCAGCGGGACGAACAGCAGTCCCGCGAACGGCGGATACGTCATCGGCAGTCCGTCGGCGCGCAGCGAGTACAGGTCGCCGCCGGTGCGTACCGTCCAGCCCGCCGCCCGGTAGACCATCACGTCGATCATCGAGACCCGCACCAGGCGCTGCACCAGCCACACGCCCGCGACGGACAGCAGGCACCACCCGGCGGCGACGGCGGCCCGGGCGGGGGAAAGCCACTCACGCCACCCGCGTCTGCGCGCGGCGGCGGACATCGGTTCTTGCATGGCGACACCCTCACGGCAGCGGACCGGGCGCCGGCGACGAGCACCTGCGGGTCACGCTCGCGCAACCGCCGCCGGGCCGCCACCTCGGTGCGCCATCCGGCGGAGCGCGCCGAGCCGCGGGAAAGCCGTGTGCGGAGGGGCTACGGCACCTGGAGGCGGGCGGCGACCGGGAGGTGGTCGCTGCCGGTCTTCGGCAGGGTCCAGGACGCCTTGGGCTCGATGCCCTTGACCATGATCTGGTCGATCCTGGCCATCGGGAAGGACGCGGGCCAGCTGAAGCCGAAGCCGTTGCCCGCCGCGCCCTGCGTGGAGCGCATCTGCGAGGTGACCGAGGCCAGCGCCCGGTCGTTCATGGTGCCGTTGAGGTCGCCGAGCAGCACCACGCTGTGCAGGTTCTCGCCCGCGATGGCCCGGCCGAGCGCGTCGGCCGCGTTGTCGCGCTGTCCCGCGGTGAATCCGGCGTTGAACTTCACCCGCACGGACGGCAGATGCGCCACGTACACCGCGACCTGGCCGTCCGGGGTCTTCACCGCGGCCCGCATGGCGCGGGTCCACCCCATCTTGATGTCCACCGTGCGCACCCCGGACAGCGGGTACTTGCTCCACAGTCCGACCGTGCCCTGCACCGAGTGGTACGGGTAGGCGGCGGCGAGGTCGCGGGTGTAGCGGGGCGCCTGGCTCTCGGCCAGTTCCTCCAGGGCGACGATGTCGGCGCCGGCCGCGATGACGTCCTTGGCGGTGCCGTCGGGGTCCGGGTTCTCGGCGTTCACATTGTGGGTGAGCACCGTCAGATCGCCGCCGGAGGACGTCTTGTCGGTGACCAGGCCGCCGAAGAGGTTGAGCCAGATCACCGACGGCAGCAGCAGGGCGATCAGCGCGGTCGTGGAGCGCCGCAGCACGGCGGCCAGCAGCAGCACCGGCACGGCCAGGCCGATCCAGGGCAGGAAGGTCTCCAGCAGACTGCCGAGGTTGCCGATCCGGTTGGGCAGGTCGGCGTGCACGAGCAGCAGGACGGCCACGAGGACGGCGACGACGGCGAGAATGACGCCGCGCCGCCACATGCCTTCGGGCTGCCACCAGTGACGGAACCGGGCGCGGGCTCCGGAGGCGTTCCTGGGCGGCATGGCGCTGCCGTCCGTGGTCGCGTCCGTGCCGCTCTGCGCCTGGGTCATGAGGGTCCTCACTGCCTTGCCGGGTGCTCTGCCGACCTTAGGGGATCGTTATGAGAACCGACGGACAGCGGGGTGCGGCGGGTTCCTTCACCCACCGCATCGGCCCCACCTGTGACACGACGGGGACACGGAGGACATATGTGGGGGGCGCGGTGGAGATCCCCCGCGCCCCCGTGTACTCCCGTACGCCCCGCCGCTGGTCAGCCGCGTGGGCGCATCCCGTCGAGCAGCAGATCGACCAGCCGTTCGGTGAGGTCGGGCGACAGTTCGGCGTCCGGCCGGAGCGTGGAGCGCGCCAGCATCGGTCCGGTCACGAAGTCGACCAGCAGCTCGACGTCCCTGCCCAGTTCCGGCCGGATGTCGCCGTCGGCCATGCCGCGCCGCAGCAGTTGGGCCAGCGCCTCACGGCGGGTGGCGATGACCGTGTCGTGGTAGCAGCGCCACAGATCGGGGCTGCTCTGCGCCTCGGTCAGCATCGTCCGCATCAGCGCGGACTCCCGCTTGGCCACACCGCGCCGCCGTATCGACTCGACCGCGACGATCAGGTCGTCACGGAAGGACGTGCCGGGCAGTTCGGGCAGCGGGTGGGAGTCGACCGTGGCGAGCACGTCGATCAGCAGCGCCTCCTTGCCCGGCCAGCGGCGGTAGACCGTGGCCTTGCCGACCCCGGCCTCCCGCGCGATGCCCTCCATGGACAGCTCGGACAGCGAGGTGCCCTCGGCGATCAGCCGCAGCACGGTCTCGATGACCGCGCCGTCGACGGCCGCGGAGCGCGGGCGACCGCGCCGCGCGGCCGACGTACTGGGAGGGTCGATCACTGCTCGGCACCCACCTTCTCCGGCTCCGCCGCGGCGTCGGGCGCCTGTCCGACCCGCTCCTTGGCGGGCAGGAAGACCAGGGTGACGACGGCGCCGACCAGGGCGACCGCGGCCGAGCACGCGGCGGTGATGTGCATGGCGTGGATGAAGGCGTCGTTCGCGGGCTGGATCAGCGACTGGCCCTTGGGGCCGAGCTTCTCCGCGATCCCGATGGTGGCCTGGATGGACTCCCCCGCCGAGTGCCGCGCGCCGGCGGGCAGGACGTCGAGGTGGTCGTCGATGCCGTTGCGGTAGACGGTGGACAGCACCGAGCCGAGGACCGCGACGCCGATCGCCCCGCCGACCTGCCGGAAGGTGTTGTTGACCGCGGACCCGGAGCCCGCCTTCTCGCGCGGCAGCGACGACATGATCATGACGGTGGCGGGCGGCATGACGTGCGCCATCGCCGTACCCATCAGGAAGAACAGCACTTCCAGCACCCAGATCGGCGTGGACTGGCCGAGCAGCAGGAAGCCGAGGAAGGAGATCGCGGTGAGGGTCAGGCCCGCGGTGCACACCGCGCGCGCCCCGAAGCGGTCGACCACCAGCCGGGCGCGCGGCGCGAAGACCATCTGCGCGGCGGCCAGCGGGAGCAGCAGCAGACCGGTCTTGAGCGGGCTGTAGCCGCGCACGGTCTGGGTGTAGAAGACGATGAAGAAGGTGACGCCCATCAGGGCGAAGAAGACCAGGCCGATGGCCGCGACGGAGGCGGAGAAGCGGCGGTCCTTGAAGTAGGTGACGTCGAAGGCCGGGTGGTCGCTGCGCTTCTCGAACAGCACGAAGGCGCCGAGGACGACGAGGCCGCCGACGATCGTGGCCCACACCTCGGGCTTGGTGAAGTCGCCGAACTGGCCGCCCTTGATGATGCCGTAGATCAGCAGGACCAGGCCGACGATGGAGAGCACCACACCGACCGGGTCGAGGCGGCCGGGGCGCGGGTCGCGCGAGTCGGGCACCAGGATGAACATGGCGATGAGCGCGGCGATCACGATCGGCACGTTGATCAGGAAGACCGAGCCCCACCAGAAGTGTTCGAGCAGCGCGCCGCCGGTGATCGGGCCGATGGCGATGGCGAGGCCGACCACGCCGGTCCAGATGCCGATCGCCTTGGGCTGCTCCTTGCGCTCGAAGACGTTCATGATGATCGCCAGGGTGGCGGGCATGATGAAGGCGCCGCCGAGGCCCATCACCGCGCGGTAGCCGATCAGTTCGCCCGCGGAGCCGGAGAACGCGGACAGCGCGGAGCCGGCGCCGAACACGACCATGCCGAAGAGCAGGACCTTCTTGCGGCCGAGGCGGTCGCCGAGCAGGCCGGCGGTGAACAGCAGGCCCGCGAAGACCAGGGTGTAGGAGTTGATCGCCCATTCGAGCTGGCTCTGCGAGGCGCCGAGGCCGGTGGGTGAGGGCTGGGCGATGGTCTTCATCGCCACGTTGAGGATCGAGTTGTCCAGCACCACCACGAGGAGGCTGAACAGCAGCACGGTGAGAATCGCCCAGCGGCGGCGGTGGATCGCCTCCGGCACGTGGGACGGCGGGGCGGTTATCGAGTTGTCGGCCATGAGGGTCAGCCTAAGGTCTTATTCGATACGATCCCGTCTCGTATCGTAAAGGGGCGGCAAAAACGTGCCCCCTCTTTCCGGACCGGGCGAGCCGTGCCAGCATGGAAGGGATCCGGGGACGCCGTCAGGGCGCCTCGAGATGACTGAAGGAGCCGTCACCATGACGCAGCTTTCGGCTGCCCGCGCGCAGGGCCGTGACTCCCAGGCCGGCCAGGGCACGACCGCGACCGGCACGTCCGGCGCCCAGCCCGCCGACCACCCCAAGGCGCTCTACGGGGGCACCGGCACCCGTCGTATCACCGTCCGCGATCTGGCCCTGGCCAAGGAGCGCGGCGAGAAGTGGCCCATGCTCACCGCCTACGACGCGATGACCGCGTCGGTCTTCGACGAGGCCGGTATCCCGGTCATGCTGGTCGGCGACTCGATGGGCAACTGTCACCTCGGCTACGAGACCACCGTCCCGGTCACCATGGACGAGATGACGATCCTGGCCTCCGCCGTCGTACGCGGCACCAGCCGCGCGCTGATCGTCGGCGACCTGACCTTCGGCGCGTACCAGGAAGGTCCCGTGCAGGCCCTGCGCAGCGCCACCCGGCTGATCAAGGAGGCCGGGGTCGGCGCGGTCAAGCTGGAGGGCGGCGAGCGCTCCCTGGCCCAGACCGAGGCGATCGTCCGGGCCGGTATCCCGGTCATGGCGCACCTGGGCCTGACCCCGCAGTCCGTGAACACCATGGGCTACCGCGTGCAGGGCCGCGGCGACGAGGCCGCCCACCGGCTCGTCCAGGACGCCAAGGCCGCGCAGGAGGCCGGCGCCTTCGCCGTCGTCCTCGAACTCGTCCCCGCCGAGGTGGCGGCCGAGGTCACCCGCTCGCTCCAGATCCCCACCATCGGCATCGGGGCGGGCCCCGACACCGACGCCCAGGTGCTGGTCTGGACCGACATGGCCGGGCTCACCGGCGGCAAGGTGCCGCGCTTCACCAAGCAGTACGCCGATCTGCGCCGCGTGCTCGGCGACGCCGCCAAGTCCTTCGCCGAGGACGTCGTGGGCGGCGCCTTCCCCGCCGAGGAGCACACCTTCCACTGATCCCCTTCCCCTGATCCCCGCGCCCGTCAGCGCAGGGCGGCGCCCCGGTTCTCCCGGGTGCGCCGCCCTTCTCGTTTCCGTCCGAAAACCTGTCCGCGTTCCTGCCCGCGTTCTTGCCCGCGTTCTTGCCCGCGTTCCCGTCCGGAACGGTTTTGTCCGGAACGGCATGAGTCATCCGGGCCCGGCGTCCGTATACGGGGGGGAGCGGCGCGGAACGGGAGGAGGTCGGCATGGGTCCCGGCACGGGCGAACTCGACCCACGGCAGCGGGTACGGCAGGATGCCGCCGTGGACGGACCACCTCCCGGCGCCCCCGGGCCGCCGGAACCGCCGGAACCGCCGGTGTCGGCTCCGGAGGAGGAGCTGATGCGGGCGCTGTACCGCGAGCACGCGGGCGCGCTCTACGCCTATGTGCTGCGGCTCGTCGCGGGCGACCGGTTCCTGGCCGAGGACGTCGTGCAGGAGACGCTGCTGCGGGCCTGGAAGAGCGCGGCCAAGCTCGACCCGGCGGCCCGTTCACTGCGGCCCTGGCTGGTGACGGTGGCCCGGCGGATCGTGATCGACGGCCACCGCAGCCGCGGCTCCCGGCCGCCGGAGACCTCGCCCGCCGCGCTCGACCTGCTCCCCGCCAGGGACGAGCTGGAACGGTCGCTGCGGCTGATGACCATCTCCGACGCCCTGCGGGACCTGTCGGACGCGCACCGCGAGGTGCTGGTCGAGACATACTTCCGCGGCCGTACGGTCAACGAGGCGGCGGACGAACTGGGACTGCCGCAGGGCACCGTACGGTCGCGGGTGTTCTACGCGCTGCGGGCCCTGCGGAACGCGCTGGAGGAGAGAGGGGTGACCACTTCATGACACCGCACGTCGATGTGGGCGCCTATCTGCTCGGGGCGCTGGACGAAGCGGAGATGACCCGCTTCGAGGAGCACTTGGCCGAGTGCGAGAGCTGCGGCCGGGAGCTGGACGAGCTGAGCGGGCTGCTGCCGGTGCTCCACGAGATGCGCGAGGACGGCGTCGCCTTCGCGCACCCGCCCGGCGGTGACGCGATGCTCGGGCGGCTGCTCGACCAGGTCGCGCGCGAGCGCGGGGCGCGCAAGCGGCGGCGGCTGGCCGCGGTGGCCGCCGTGGCGGTGCTGGTGGTCGGCGGACCGCTGGTCGCGCTGCTGGCCACCGACGACGGCGGCGGGCGCCCGGCCGCCGGGGCCTTCGCGTCCGACCAGCGCTCCGCGACCAACCCGGAGACCGGCGTCAGGGCGACCGTCGGCATCGCGGACAAGGGCTGGGGCAGCGTGGTGGACCTGCGGCTGACGGGCGTGCGCGGCCCGCAGACGTGCCGCCTGGTCGCGGTCGCGCTGGACGGCAACGGCCAGACGGTGGCCACCTGGGCGGTGCCGGAGACCGGCTACGGCACGGACGCCCAGCCGCGACCGCTGACCGTGCACGGCGCCGCAGGACTGCACAAGGACTCGATCAGCCGCTTCGAGATCCGGGCGGCGGACGGAACACTGCTGGTCAGCGTGCCGCTCTAGCGTTACCGACCGATCGGTGACCGGTCGCTGACAGGTCGCTGACACGCCACCGATACGGTCGGTCCCCGGCTGTCGGCGCGATGTCGGCGCGGTGTCAGCGGCGCCCGCCATTGTTGTCGGCATGACGAAGCGACTGACTGACGGCGGCGGGCACTCCGCCGTAGAGGTACGGGGTCTGGTCAAGCACTACGGTGAGACCAAGGCCCTCGACGGGGTGGACCTCGATGTCCGCCAGGGCACCGTACTCGGCGTGCTCGGCCCGAACGGAGCGGGCAAGACCACCCTGGTGCGCGTGCTGTCCACGCTGGTCCAGCCCGACGCGGGCTCGGCGTGGGTCGCCGGATACGACGTGCTCAAGCAGCCCCGGCAGCTCCGCCGGGTGATCGGCCTGACCGGCCAGTACGCCTCGGTGGACGAGAAACTGTCCGGCCGGGAGAACCTGTACATGATCGGGCGGCTGCTCGACCTGTCCGGCAAGGACGCCAAGGCCCGCGCCAACGAGCTGCTGGAGCGCTTCTCGCTCACCGAGGCCGCCAAGCGCCCGGCCCAGGAGTACTCGGGCGGCATGCGCCGCCGCCTCGACCTGGCGGCCAGCATGATCGGCAACCCGGCGGTGCTCTACCTGGACGAGCCGACCACCGGCCTGGACCCCCGCACCCGTAACGAGGTGTGGGCCGAGGTCCAGCGGATGGTCTCCGAGGGCGCGACCGTCCTGCTCACCACCCAGTACATGGAGGAGGCCGAGCAGCTCGCCAACGAGCTGACGGTCATCGACCGCGGCCGGGTGATCGCCAACGGCCGGGTGGAGGAGCTGAAGGCGAAGGTCGGCGGGCGCACCCTGGTGATCCGGCCGAGCGAGCCCTCGATGGTGGCGGCGATGGCCGAGGCCATCTCCGGCGCCGGACTCGACGGGGTGGCGGGCGCCATCGCCGACCGCGAGGACGGCGTGGTGAGCGTGCCGATCCTCAGCGACGAGCAACTGACCGCCGTGGTGGGCCTGCTGGGCACCCGCGGTTTCTCCATCGCGCACATCGGCACCCACCTGCCCAGCCTGGACGAGGTCTTCCTCGCCATCACCGGCAAGAAGTCCGACGACGGCGCGGGCCAGCCCGACGCCCGGCCGGACGAGGACACCCGGATCGACGACAAGAATGAAGTGGAGGTCGCGGCATGAGCGCGGCTACGGCGACGGTCACCGCGCCCGCGAAGGCAGCGGCCACCGGTGAGGGACGGATCGGCCTGCGGGCCAACCTCCGGCACATCGGCGCGCTCGCGCGCCGCAACATGCTCCAGATCAAGCAGGACCCGGAGTCGATGTTCGACGCGGTCCTGATGCCCGTCATCTTCACCCTGCTGTTCGTGTACGTCTTCGGCGGCGCGGTGGCGGGCAAGGGCAACCAGCAGGAGTACGTGAACTACGTGATCCCCGGCCTGATGGCCATGATGGGCATGAACATCTCCATGGCCGTCGGCAGCGGGGTCAACGACGACTTCCGCAAGGGGGTCATGGACCGCTTCCGCACGATGCCGATCGCGCGGTCCTCGGTGCTCATCGCGAAGATCGTCGTCGAGATGGGCCGGATGATGATCGCCATCGCGATCCTGCTGGGCATGGGCTTCGCGCTCGGCCTGTCCATCCACACCGATGTCCTGCACCTGTTCGGGGCCATCGCCCTGTCGGCGGTGTTCGGCGCCTCCCTGATGTGGATCTTCATCCTGCTGGGCCTGGCCATGAAGACGCCCCAGGCGGTCCAGGGCGTCGCCATGCTGGTGCTGATGCCCCTTCAGTTCGGCAGCTCGATCTTCGCGCCGCCGACCACCATGCCCGGCTGGCTGGAGGGCTTCACCAAGGTCAACCCGCTGTCCAACCTGGCCGACGCGGCCCGCGGGCTGATCAACGGCGGCTCGGTCACCCACCCGGTGCTGATCACGCTGGCCTGGTCGGTCGGCATCACCGCGGTGACGATGCCGCTGGCGGTGGCGCGCTTCCGCAAGAAGACCTGACCCGGCCGCCGGGCCACCCGGCACCGGTTCGCGTCAGTCCACGTCACGCATGAGAGCGACGGCCTCCTCCAGGGTGAGGCCGTCGCTCTCCGCGTACGCGGCCTCGTACCCGGCGTCGGTGAGCAACTCCCGCAGCCGGCCCTCCGCCTGCTCCATGTCCTGCCGCTCGGCCGGGGCCATCACGGACGGCCGCAGGCGGCCGTTGGCGTTGAGCAGCGCCACCGCGCGGCGCGCCCTGCGCAGCGCGCGCTCCTGTTCGGCGCCGTCCGCGGTGGCGAGCATCGTCAGCAGATCCACCACCCCGGGCGAGAGCATGATCGCCAGCCGCGGGGTGATGACGGTGGCCAGCGGGTGGCGGCTGAGCTCCGCGACACCGTCGTCGATCAGCCGCAGCCCGGTCTCCGGGTCACCGGCCCGGCCGATCAGGGAGCCGCGCATGGCGTGCAGCAGCCCCTTGATGAAGCCGGGCACACCGTTGGCGTGGCGGACCGTCGCGTCGAGGGCGTCGTCGATCAGCTCCAGCGCCTCGTCGAACCTGCCGCGGCGGCTGAGCACCTGGGCGAGCAGCACCCGGCCGAAGAAGCCCGCGCCCTCGCTGGCCGCCGCGTACTTGTCGGCGTCCGCGACCCCCTCGCGCAGCAGCCGCTCGCCCTCGTCCTCCTCGCCCGAGTGGAACAGCGCCTCGCCCATCCGGACGGTGAGCACCGGTACGTGCTGGTGGGAGCCGATCTTGCGGGCCAGCGCGATGCCCTCGCGGCAGCATTGCGCGGCGCGCGCCCACTCACCGCCGTTGGAGGCCGCCTCCGCCTCGGCGGACAGCGTCTCCGCGGTGCCCCACTCGTCACCGAGCCGCTGGAAGAGCCCGCGGCTCTCCGCGATGTCGGCCAGCGCGTCGGCGAGCCGTTCACTGATGTCGTTGTTGATCTTCGCGCGCAGTTGCAGCGCGAAGGCCAGCTCCCACTGCCGCCCGTGGACGCGGCAGCTCTCCACGGTCTCGTCCATCAGCGGGCCTAGCCGGGAGAAGTCGCCGGAGAAGAAGGCTCCGTAGGGCCGCAGGATGCCGGGGAAGCGGGCGGACTGCGGCAGATGCGGCGGGTAGGTCTCTATCAGCGCGCGGCCGATACGGGCCAGCTTCGGGTGCTCCCACCAGTCGGTCTCGCCCTGCATGGACGCCATGTCCTCGATCCGCACCCAGCGCCTGGCCTCCAGCAGCCGCTCGCCCTCCAGCGGCGGCGGATCGTCCAGCGGGCCGCGGTCCAGCGGTTCGAGGGCGGGCGGCGTCCCGAACGGATCGGGACCCATCGCGGCCACCGCCGCGGGCCAATGGCGGCGCTCCGACTGGTAGTTGCGGACCTCCCAGAACCAGCAGCAGCTCAGCACCAGCAGCAGCGCGTCCTGCTCGTCGCCGGTCTCCACCGCCCGGCGCAGCGCGGCCCGCAGATTCTCGTGCTCGCGCTCCAGCCGTTCCAGCCATACGAGTTGGCCCACGCCCTCCTCGCCCGCGCCCCGGTGCTGACCGCGCCCCGCGCCGCGCAGCATCGGGTCGGCGGTGCGCACGTACTCCCTGAAGTACGTGAGGTGCCGCCGCTCGACGGCCGCGCGCTCGCCGGATTCCTCCAGGCGCTCGGTCGCGTACTCCGAGATCGTCTCCAGCATCCGGTGGCGTACGCCGTCGTCGGTGAGGTCGGCCAGCACGAGGGACTTGTCGACCAGGGAGGCGAGCAGCGCCGCGGCGTCGAGGGCGTCGATGCGGACGCCCTCGCGGGCGCCGTCCGCCGCTTTCGCCGGGTCGGCTTCGTCGGGGCCGGTCCCTTCGGGGTCCGGGCAGATCGCCTCGACGGCCTCCAAGGTCCAGCCGCCGCGGAAGACCGCCAGGCGGCGGAGCAGCACGCGTTCGGCCGGGTCCAGCAGGTCCCAGCTCCAGTCCACGACGGCGCGCAGCGTCTGCTGGCGGGGCAGCAGCGTACGGCTGCCGCCGGTCAGGAGGCGGAAGCGGTCGTCGAGGCGGTCGGCGAGCTGGCGCGGCGAGAGGCTGCGCAGCCGGGCCGCGGCCAGCTCGATGGCCAGCGGCAGCCCGTCCAGGCGGCGGCACAGCTCGGCGCAGGCCACCGGGTCCTCGTCCACCGAGAAGCCGGGCCTGGCCGCCGCGCCCCGGTCGGCGAGCAGCCGCAGCGCCGTGGGGTCCGGCAGCGGGTCCAGCGGCCGTACCAACTCGCCCGGTACGCCCAGGGGTTCGCGGCTGGTGGCGAGCACCGAGACGCCCGGGCAGTGCGCGAGGAGCTGTTCGGTCAGGGTCGCGGCAGCGCCGATCACGTGCTCGCAGTTGTCCAGCACCAGCAGCAGCTCGCGGCTCGCACAGTAGTCGGTGAGCTGCCGGGCCGGGTCCTTGGTCTTGGTCTCGACGGACAGCGCGGCCTCGGTGGCGCTGCCGGAGTGCAGCAGCGTCTCGCGCAGCCCCAGCGAGCTGATCACCGCCTCGGGCACCGTCCGCGGATCGCTGACCGGCGCCAGTTCGACGTACCAGACGCCGTCCTTCCAGCGCGGCGCCACCAGGTCACCGGCCTCCTGCGACAGCCGCGTCTTGCCCGTGCCGCCGGGTCCGGTGAGCGTGACGAGCCGGGCGCGCGACAGGTCGCCGCGCACCGCGGCCAGGTCGGCCTCGCGGCCGACGAAGCTGGTCAGCCGCGCGCGGGCGTTCCCCGGTACGGGCCGGGCCCCGCCCGCAACGGCCGCGCCCCGACGCCCGAACGCACCGCCGTCAGCCGCCTCGCCCGCGGCGGCGCCCATGACGGCCCCGCCGGGGCCGTACTCGGCCGGGCCGCCCTGCCCGTCTCCGCCCGAAGCGGGTCCGGTCCGGTGGTCCTGGCCGACCTGTCCGTGATCGGCCGGGCGTGGGCCGGGGGCCGCGGTCGGGCCGCGGGTGTCGGATCCGGGGGTGGGCGGGCGGGTGCCGCGGGCCCGGCTCTGCGCCCTTCCGGCCGCGGAACCGCCCGGGCCGGGCGGAGCCCCGACCGGACGGTCACCCGGCAGCGGCGGGGGGTTCAGCAGTTCCGCGTGCAGGGCGCGCAGTTCGGGGCTGGGGTCGGCGCCGAGCTGGTCGGCGAGGTCACGGCGGACCGCCTCGTACGCGGCCAGGGCGTCGGCGGTACGGCCCGCGGCGCGCAGGGCGCGGATGTGGAGGGCGCGCAGCGGCTCGTCCAGGGGGTGCGCGGCGGCCAGCTCCGCCAGCTCGGGGAGGATCGGACCTGCCCTGCCGAGGGCCAGTTCCGCGGTGAGCCGCTGCCGCTGGGCGTCCCGGCGCAGCGCCTCGCTGCGGACGGCGGCCGTGCCCCGGTCGGGCAGGTCCGCGAGCGCGGCCCCGCGCCACAGCGCGAGCGCGTCGCCGAGCAGCCCGGCGGCCTTGACCGGGTCGCCGTCGGCCAGCGCCCGCGCCCCCTCGTCGGCCAGCCGCTCGAACCGGTACAGATCCACGTCCTCGGGCGCCGCCTCCAGCCGGTAGCCGCCGTCGACCGAGCCGACCGCGTCATGGCCGATGGCCCGGCGCAGCCGACCGATCAGCGCTTGCAGCGCGCCGGTCGCCCCGGCGGGCGGGTCGCCGTCCCACACCTCGTCGATGAGCGCGTCCGCGCCGATCACCCGGCCGGGCCGCAGTGCGAGCGCCGTCAGCAGCGCGCGCAGCCGACCGCCCGCCAGTGCGGCGGGCGTGCCGTCGTCGCGCAGAGCCTGGGTGGTGCCGAGAATCGCGTATCGCACGGCCCCATTGTTACGGAGCCCGCACGGTCACCGCGCCCCGGTCGGCCCCGGTCCGCCCGCGGCGGCGAGGGCGTACGGTCCACGCGGGGGCGGAGGCGTGGCGTCCGCTCGCGCGCCTCCGTACAGCGGTGGCCCGGCGTGACGCGGCGTTGGAACCTGGTCACGCCGCCGGACGTTTCCCGGGCACGGCCTGTGTCGTTTCCGTCCCGGATGGCATGATCGGGCGGCTGCCTCAGGCCGCGTCCGTCCCCACCACCGTCGGTCCCCCCGCCGTCGGGCCGCCGGGCCCGCGCACGACCTCCCGTAGCCTCAGCGCCCCACCGCCCACGCCAGGAGCCCGTCCATGAGCGTCACATCGATCCGCAGGGCCGACCGTCGCGGCGACAGCGACCGGAGGATCAGCCCGATCTTCCTCGCCATCGTCGCGGTGATGGCCGTGTCCGGCTGGGCGGTGTGGAGCCAGTTCGCCTCCGACCACGGCTTCGCGGTCTTCCTGTTCGTGGTGTCCGGCTGGGTCGTCTCCCTGTGCCTGCACGAATACGCGCACGCCCGCAGCGCCCTGCACAGCGGTGACATCTCCATCGGCGCGAAGGGCTATCTGACCCTCAACCCGCTGAAGTACACGCACGCGCTGCTGTCCATCGTGCTGCCGGTGGTCTTCGTGATCCTGGGCGGCATCGGCCTGCCCGGCGGGGCCGTCTTCATCGAGCGCGGCCGCATCCAGGGGCGCTGGCGGCACAGCCTCATCTCGGCGGCGGGCCCGCTGGTCAACGTCGCCTTCGCGGTGCTGCTGATGCTGCCGTTCGCGCTCGGCGCGCTGGACTCCTGGCCGACCGAGTTCCTGTGCGCGCTCGCCTTCCTGGCGATGCTCCAGGTGACCGCCGCGATCCTGAACCTGCTGCCGGTCCCGGGCCTGGACGGCTACGGCATCATCGAGCCGTGGCTCTCGCCCGCGGCCCGCCGCCAGTTCGAGCCCTTCTCACAGTTCGGCCTGCTGGCGGTCTTCGGTGTGCTGTGGATCCCGGCGGTGAACGTGAAGTTCTTCCACGCCATCGACACCGTGATGGGCTGGCTGCACGTGCCGCGCGACTACGTGGACTACGGCTACACGCTGTTCCAGTTCTGGCGGAAGTGACGTCAGCTCTGCGGCTGGCCCGTCGCGTCGGCGGCAGCGGCGGCGTCCATCTTCGCCTTGCGGAAGTAGTACCAGCACATGTTGCTGGTCAGCCCGGCGAGCAGCACCCACACGATGCCCAGGAAGCTGCCGTGCGCGAAGGACACCACCGCGGCGGCGACGGCGAGCAGGCACGCGATGAGGGCGTAGAGGGCGAGGCGGGGCATGGGGTGCGGCTCCTGTCCGGGCGGACGCGTACGGTCGTCCGCCATTGTCCCCCATGCCCCGGACCGCTCGGGACGGGCTCGTACGTCTCGGACGTACGGCTCGCGTGGCCGGCCCGTGTGGCCGGCTCGGCTACGGCTCGGATGCGGCGCGGCTACGGCTCGATGCGGCTCAGACGTCGGTGAGGCGCAGGCCCGCGTGGGCCTTGTAACGGCGGTTGACCGAGATGAGGTTGGCGACCAGCGACTCGACCTGGTGGGCGTTGCGCAGCCGGCCCGCGAAGACACCGCGCATGCCGGGGATACGGGCGGCGAGCGCCTGGACGATGTCGGTGTCGGCGCGGGCCTCGCCGAGAACCATCACATCGGTGTCGATCTCCGCGATCTCCGGGTCCTGGAGCAGCACCGCCGACAGGTGGTGGAAGGCGGCGGTGACCCGCGAGTCCGGGAGCAGGGCGGCGGCCTGCTGGGCGGCGCTGCCCTCGTCGGGCTTGAGGGCGTACGCGCCCTGCTTGTCGAAACCGAGCGGGTTGACGCAGTCCACGACGAGCTTGCCCGCCAGTTCCTCGCGCAGTGACTCCAGGGTCTTGGCGTGGCCGTCCCACGGCACCGCGACGATCACGATGTCGCTGCGGCGGGCGCACTCCGCGTTGTCCGCGCCCTCGACGCCGAGGCCGAGTTCGGCGGCGGCGGTCTGCGCGCGCTCGGCGTTGCGGGAGCCGATGACGACCTTCTGGCCCGACCTGGCCAGCCGGTAGGCGAGCCCGCGGCCCTGGTCACCGGTGCCGCCGAGCACTCCCACCACCAGGCCCGACACGTCGGGCAGCTCCCAGGGGTCCTTGGCCGGTGCCTTGGCCGGGGTCTTCACGTCCTCAGGGGTAGTCATACCGGCGATCCTGCCAGGTGCGGGCGGTGTTCGACGGCGTTCGGTGGCGCGGATCACTCCGGGGGCGCAAGGATGCCGTGCCATGGACGCCGTACGGGTCGCGCTGCTGCGCGAAGTGCTCGCCGGAACGGAGTGGCCGCGCGCCGCCCGCGCCTTCGGCGGGACGCTCAGAACCGCGGTCCAGCGCGGGCCGGGACCGCTGTTGCTCGTCGGCACCGACGCGTACGAGCCGTGGCATCTCGCCGCGCACCTCGACGACGAGGCCGCCTGGAGCGGGGTGCCCGAACTCTCCCCCACGCTCCTGCGGTTCCGCGTGCCGCCGGGCGCGCCGCCGCATCTCGCCGTCGGTCTGCGGCGGCTGGCCGCCGCCGGGCGCGGCGAGACCGTGCTGCTCGTCGCCCCCGACCGGCCGGGGGCCGGCATCCTCGAACGCGTCCACGACGCCAGGCGCTCCGGCGCCACCGTCCTCGCCCTGTCCGCTTCCGCGGAGGGGCACTCTTTCGACGGCGTCGCCCACGACGTCCTGAGCCTGCCCTCGCCCGACGCGCCCGCGCTCTCCCTCGACGTCCTCCAGCACCTTGTCAGCTCCGCTGCGGGTGAGGCCACGGCCCCTCGCCGCCCCCCTTTCCGCGACCCCCTCTCCCGCCTGGCCGACCACCTCTCCACCCCACCCCCCCGCTGGTAACCCCACCCCGTTCACAAGCCCTCCCGCACCTCACCACCGGCCGGTGGGGGCGGCCCGCGCTCCCGCAGGTCACCACCCGCCCCAGCGGGGCAATTCGGTTGTCGCCGGGCCACCGGCCCGGTGGGGGGGGCGGGTCGGGCGGGGGGAAAAAGGCTTTGCGGGGGGAGGCCGGGCCGGGGAGCATCGCCCTACGTGACAGTGACCGTGACCGATGACCCCCCACCCCCGCGGAAGCGGAAGAGGGCGTTGCTCCCCGACATGACGCCGTGGCGCACCTCGGCGGACTTCCGGCGAATGTGGCTGGCGGGAGCCATCACGACGTTCGGAAGCTTCCTGACGTTCGTGGCCCTGCCGGTGCAGATCAAGGAGCTGACGGGCTCGGCCGTCGCGGTGGGAGCGATCGGCGCGGTGGAGCTGGTGCCGCTGATCGTGTTCGGGCTGTACGGCGGGGCGCTCGCGGACGCGATGGACCGGAAGCTGCTGATCAACGCGACCGAGGCGGCGCAGGGCCTGCTGGCGTTGGGGCTGCTGGTCAACACGGTGGTGCCGCACCCGGTGGTGTGGCCGCTGTACGTGGTAGCGGCGCTGTCGAGCGCCCTGACGGGACTCCAGCGGCCCGCCCTGGACGCGATCGTGCCCAGGATCGTCCGGCGCGACCAACTCGCCGCCGCTGCGGCGCTCAACGCGCTGCGCTGGCAGGTCGGGGCCATCGCGGGCCCGTCCGTCGCGGGCCTGGTGATCGCGTACGCGGGCCTTTCGTGGGCGTACGCGGCCGACGCGGCGACCTTCGCGCTCTCCGTCGCGCTAGGCCTGGGGCTGAGCCGTTCACCGGCCGCGCACGACGCGAAACCGCCCTCGCTGCGCTCGATCGCGGAGGGCGCGCGCTACGCGTGGAGCCGCAAGGAACTCCTCGGCACGTACGCGATCGACCTGGCGGCGATGTTCTTCGCGTACCCGGCGGCGATCTTCCCGTTCCTCGCGGACGACCTGCACGCGCCGTGGTCGCTGGGCCTGATGTACGCGGCCGGGTCGGTCGGCTCCCTGGCGGTCAGCCTGACCAGCGGCTGGACCACCCGGATCCACCGGCACGGCCGGATGGTGGTGTACGCGGCCGTGGGCTGGGGCCTGGCCATGGCCGCGGCGGGCTGGACCGGCCGGATCTGGCTCGTACTGCTGTGCCTGGCGGCGGCGGGCGGCTGCGACATGATCAGCGGCGTCGGCCGCTCCACGATGTGGAATCAGACGATCCCCGACGAGCTGCGCGGACGCCTGGCGGGGATCGAGCTGCTGTCGTACTCGGTCGGCCCGCAGCTCGGTCAGCTCCGCAGCGGCGGCGTGGCCGCCCTCACCACCGCCCGTACCTCCGTCTGGACCGGCGGTGTCGCGTGCGCGGCGGCGGTCGTCGCCCTGGCCGCCGCTCTCCCGAAGCTGATGTCGTACGACGCGCGGCAGCACCCGGCGGCGG
Source organism: Streptomyces sp. NPDC093221 (assembly GCF_044753885.1). Classification (NCBI taxonomy): domain Bacteria; kingdom Bacillati; phylum Actinomycetota; class Actinomycetes; order Kitasatosporales; family Streptomycetaceae; genus Streptomyces; species Streptomyces sp. NPDC093221. The sequence continues at coordinate 138,913 of NZ_JBIVOA010000005.1, forward strand.
CGGAGACGAAGAGCGGGACGGAGAGCGGAGCGGAAGGCGGCACGGAAACGGCACCCGCGACCGCGTCCTGACGACCGGCCCCGCCCGACTGCTCCGTCAGGAGGCCCCCGGCCTGTCGTTCCCGGCGTCCTGGCCGTCACCGTCGGCGGTGTCGTGCCACTTCGGGTCGGTGTCCCACTGGAGATTGCGCTCGGCGGCGGTGTCCATCGCCCGCTGCGCCTCCTCGCGGGTGGAGTAAGGGCCGAAGCGGTCCTTGGCGGGGCATTCGGGCCCCTCCTCGACCTTGTGGTGCTCGATGCAGTAGAACCATTCGCCGGGCTTTCCGGCCGGCTTCTTCGCCCTGAACAGCGCCATGATCGTCTCCTGTGGTCGGGGGTGCCGCGGGTGGCCGCCTGCGGCCATGTTCCCCGATCGGGCGCGGATACACTCGTCGGCATGTCTGGTCAGTCGCTGCTCGTTCCCGGCAAGCTCTCCCCCACCCGGCACGTGCCGGCCTCGATCCCGCGCCCCGAGTACGTGGGCAGGCCGGGGCCGGCGCCGTACACCGGGCCCGAGGTGCAGGACGCGGAGACGGTCGAGAAGATGCGGACCGCCTCGCGGATCGCGGCGCGCGCGATGGAGGAGGCCGCGAAGGCCATCGCCCCGGGGGTGACGACCGACGAGCTGGACCGGATCGCGCACGCGTACATGGTGGACCATCAGGCGTACCCCTCTGACCTGGGCTACCGCGGCTTCCCCAAGTCGCTGTGCACGTCGGTGAACGAGGTGATCTGCCACGGCATCCCGGACTCGACGGTGCTGCGCGACGGCGACATCGTGAACCTGGACGTGACCGCGTTCATCCACGGGGTGCACGGGGACTGCAACGCCACGTACTTCGTGGGCGACGTCGCCGAGGAGTCGCGGCTGCTGGTGGAGCGCACACGGGAGTCGCTCGACCGGGCGATCAAGGCGGTACGTCCCGGGCGGCAGATCAATGTGATCGGCCGGGTCATCGAGTCGTACGCGAAGCGCTTCGGGTACGGCGTGGTGCGGGACTTCACCGGGCACGGCATCCACACCGCGTTCCACTCGGGGCTGATCATCCCGCACTACGACGACCCGCGGGCGACGACGGTGATGCGGCCCGGCATGACGTTCACCATCGAGCCGATGCTGACGCTGGGCACGCACGAGTACGACATGTGGGACGACGGCTGGACCGTGGTCACCAAGGACCGCAAGCGCACCGCCCAGTTCGAGCACACGCTGGTGGTCACGGCGGACGGCGCGGAGGTGCTGACCCTGCCATGAACCGTCGGAGCCTGTGTCTGGCGGCGGCGGCGACCGCGCTGGCGGTGCCGTTGGCCGGTTGTGTCACCGTGCACGGTGAGCGCGCGGACATCGCGTCGGTACGGCCCGCGGAGGCGGCCGAGGTGCTGGCGAATTTCGCGAAGGTCAACAACGCGGCGACGAAGGCGTACGACGAGTCGCTGGTCGCCGAGATCGAGTCGGGCGCGCTGGGCGCCATCGACGAGGCGGGGGTGCGGGCCAAGCACGCCAACCACCCCGAGGGCAACGCGTCGTTCACGCCGCTGGCCTTCTCCGACTCGCGCTTCCTGGTGCCGAGGCAGCGCGGCTGGCCGAAGTTCTTCGTGGCGGACACCGCGACCAACCGCGGCGGCGACTCGCGGTGGCTGCTGGTCTTCCGCCGGTTCACCGCGGGCGACCCGTGGAAGGCGTCCTTCCTTGCCGTCATGGCACCGGACGCGCTGCCCGCCCTCGCCACCGACAAGGACGGTCTGGTCGAGGCGTTGCCGGCCGCGGGCACCGATCTGCTCGTGCAGCCGGGCCGGTTGAGCACGGCGTACACCTCGTATCTCCAACAGGCTCCCGCCGCACCGGCGTTCGCCGACGGTCCGGCGACCTCCGAGCTGCTGGCCGGGCGCGACAAGAACCGGCGTACGGCCAACTCCGTGACGCAGTACGCCGATCAGCCCGCCGACGGCGGCGACTTCACCCCGGTCGCGCTGCGTACCAGGTCCGGCGGCGCGCTCGTGCTGTTCGCCAGTCGGCATCAGACCCGCGCCACGTACCGCGAGGGCTACCAGCTCAGCATCGACCAGGACACCAAGGCTCTGATGACCGGCACCCCCCGCACCTCCGTCACCCTCTCCCGCATGTCCCAGCAGGCCGCCACGGTCCCCGCCCGCAGCGCGGGACCGGACGCGAAAACGGCCGTCCTCAGCCGCCTGGCGGGCCTGGTCTCGGCGACGGGCGCGTAGGGACTCAGCGGGGACGGGTTCTGCGAGGACGGGCCTCAGCGGGGACGGGCCTCAGCGGGGACGGGCTCAGCGCGTGCGGGCGACCGGTTCCGGCTCGGGTTCGTAGGCGAACTGGGCGCAGGCGTCGGTGAGGATGTCGAGGACGGGGAGCGGGTCGGGCAGCGGGAGGTCGGGGCCGAGGTCGGGGAGCCAGACGACCGTGCCGCCGGACGGCAGCCGGGCCGGGGGCAGCAGCACATAGCTGCCGCGGCAGTGCCAGCGGATGCCCGGGTGCTCGTCGGCGGTCTCCGGGTTGCAGTCGAGGGCGCAGGGCCACCACTCGTCCTCGTCGGCGGGGGTGCCGCGGGTGGCGGTGAAGAACAGCATCCGGTCCTCGCCCTGGAGGGCGACCGGGCCGATGGTGGCGCCGTCGGCGGTCAGCCGTTCCAGGGCGACGCGGCCCGCTTCCGCGGGGACGTCGAGGACGTCGTGGTTGAGCCCGGTGGCGGTGATGAAGTTGGCGAGCGGCTGGCCGCTGAGCCACTGGGCGACCCGCTGCGGGTCGGTGCTCGCCTGGGTCTGCCACGCCTGCGAGACGGGGTGCACACCGGGGATGTGACAGCCGATCCGGTCGCACGAACAGCCGAAGCCCTCGGGGTGCACGGCCGGTGCGACGGGATACGAGGCGGCGACGGCCGCCTGGATCAGCTCGTCACGGCGCAGGTCGTCGGCGGCAGCGGCGGCTGCCGCCCTGGCCGCCCGGCTGTTGCCCGAAGCGCTCTCCGTACGGCGGCGCAACCAGTCGGACACCCTGCTCTTGCCTGCCATCGGGCTCCTTTCCTCGCCACTCCCGTCCCGCGGACCACGGTACGCGGACGGTGGAGCACATCCTCCCTCTTGCCAGGAATGAACACCCACCCGGGGTGGAAGTGTTCCCGTGGCGGCCGTTTCCGACATCATGTCGGCAACCTATTGACTTAGGTAAGCCTAAGTTGGGAGGATCGAGGTCGGCGCACAGCCTTGACCAGGAGGTTCCTTTGACCACGTCGATTCCGTCGGCCACTTCGGACACGTCGGCCACTCCGGACGCACCGTCCGCCGCATCCCCCTTCTCCGCCGTGATCCGCGCCGCGACCCGGGCCCAGCACCAGGAGGCGCACGACTCGACCTTCATGGACGACCTGCTCGGCGGGCGGCTCGGCGTGGACGCGTACGCGCGCTACACCGAGCAGCTCTGGTTCGTGTACCGGGCGCTGGAGGAGGGCGCGCACCTGCTGGCCGACGACTCGGTGGCCGCGCCCTTCACCCGCACCGAGCTGCTGCGCGTCGCCTCCCTCGAACAGGACCTCGACCACCTGCTCGGCGAGGGCTGGAAGGAACGCGCGACCGCGCTGCCCGCCACCGCCCGGTACGCGGCCCGGGTGGCCGAGGTCGCCCGCGAGTGGCCCGCCGGTTATGTCGCGCACCACTACACCCGCTACCTCGGCGACCTCTCCGGCGGCCAGGTCGTCCGAGGTGTCGCGGAGAAGACCTGGGGCTTCGCCCGCAAGGGCGACGGTGTCCGCTTCTACGTCTTCGAGGGCATCGACAACCCGGCCGCCTTCAAGCGCGAGTACCGCGAACTGCTGGACGGCCTCGCGGTCGACGACCTGGAGAAGCAGCGGGTGGTCGAGGAGTGCAGGACCGCCTTCGCGCTGAACATCGCGGTCTTCCGAGAGCTGGGGGACGCCTTCCCGCTCTCCGCGTGAGGGCGCGCTGTCCGTACGACCCCCGCGAAGCCGGGCGGCCCACCTGAACTCACGGTGGGCCGCCCGGCTTTCGGCTGTGCCTGAGGTCTTCGCGTCGGACGGTGTTGCGTCAGACGGTGCTGCGGCGGACGTTTTCGCGTCAGACGGTGTTGCGGCGGCGGGCCACGGTGACGGTCGCGGCGGCGCCGGTCACCAGCAGGGCGCCCGCGGCGGCGAGCAGCGCGGCGGACGGGGTGCCGGAGCCGGTGGAGGCCAGCTCGCCGTCGGTGGTGAAGTCGTTGCCGGTGCCGCCGACCGTGCTGCCGGAACCGCCGGTCGTACCGCCGCTGGTGGAGCCGCCGGTCGTACCGCCGTCGGAGGAACCGCCCGACGAACCGGCCGACGGGCTCGGCGAACCGGTCGGCAGGGTGGCGCTGTCGTCCAGCGAGACGGCGACCGTCACCGGGTCGAGCGCGTCGCCCGCCTTGTAGAAGCCGCTGAACGCCTTCGCGCCGTCCTCGGTGAGCACGGCGGAGGCGCCGGAGACCGTGACGACGTCGCCGTCGGCGGTCGGCGCGACACCGCTCAGGGTGGCCACGGCGATGCCCTTGTAGTCGGTGACCTTGCCCGAGGCCATGTCCTTGGCCGACACATCGGCGGTGAGGGTGCCGGTGGCGCCCTTGGTGGCCACCGCGAAGTTGCCGAACTTCAGGTCGAGCGCGTACGTGCCCTGCTGGAGGTGGCCGAGGAAGCGGACGCCGCCGGAGAAGGAGGCGTTGAGGGTCTTGGTGTCGGCGTCGTAGGTGCCGGCGCCCTTGGGGAAGCGGTAGCCGGAGGCGGTGCCGGTGGCGCCGTCGGTGAGCTCCACCTTGCCGTCGGCGATCGGTCCTGTGACGTAGGAGCGGAAGGACTGCTTGACGCCCCAGTCGAGGTTGCCGTCCACGACGGCGGCGGGGCCGCCGGGCGCGGTCGTGGTGGGCGTGGCGGTCGGCTCGCCCGTGGGCTCACCGGTGGGCTCGCCGGTCGGCGGGTTGGTGGTCGGTGCGGTGGTCGGCGGCGTGGTGGGGGCGGTGGTCGGCGGGGTGGTGGGCGGCGTCGTCGTCGGGGCGGCGCCCGGAGTGACGGACAGGTCGGCTGCGTCCAGCGCCGTACCGGGCTGGTACATGCCGTTGAAGGCGCTCGACCCGTCGGCGGTCAGCGTGGCCGGGATGCCGTTGAAGGTCATCGCGCCGCCCGCGCCGCCGCCGGGCCTGACGTTCGACAGGTCGAGCGTGGCGAATTCCACGTCGTTCGACGTGCTGCCCGCGGCGGTCACGTCGGCGGTGATCCTGCCCGTGGTGCCGACGGTGACGACCTTGAGGTCGGCCAGCTTGATGTCGAAGCCGTGCAGCGTGGACGCGAACTCGACGCTGCCGTCGAAGCCGACGGTCACGCCGTGCGTCGACGTGTCGTACGAGCCTTGGCCGTTGGTGAAGTGGAAGGTGCCGTTGGAGTTGGCGGTCGCGCCGTCCGCGGTGGTGATGGTGCCCCCCGCGGGGCCGGTCACGTACGAGCGGAACGACTGCTTGACGCCCCAGTCGAAGGTGCCGCCGGTGAGCGGTACGGCCGGGGACGACGGCGAGTCGGCGGCGGCGAACGCCGGGACCAGCAGGGCGGTGGCCGCCCCCGCGGTGGCGGTGGCTATGGCCAGGGCGAGCGCGCGGGAGCTGAGGCGGGCGGTCATGGGGTGGTGTGCTCCTTGTGTTCCTCGGAAGGTGGTGCTCGGTGCGGTGGTGCCCGGTGCGGGCATGCGGCCGTACGGAGGGCGTACGGACCCTGCGGCCGCACGCTGCGTGCGGCCGTACGCGTCCTGCGGTGCTGCGGTTCGAGCGGGTGGTGCGAGGTGCGGGGGGAGGTGACGCGCCGTCAGCCGACGTCTGGGTGACGCGCCGTCAGCCACCGTCTTCGGTACGGCGTTTGCGCCGTACGACGGTGAAGACGACCGCCGCCGCGGCGAGGACCGCGGCCGACCCGCCGGCCAGCAGGCCGACCGGCGCGCCGTCGTGCGAGCTGTCCGCGGCGGACTCGGTGCGCGGCGCGGCGGGCGCGGTGCTCGGCGCCGGGGACGCCGCCGGGGTGGCGGACGCCGCGGGGTCGGAGCCGATGTCGGGCAGCGCGGGCAGGGCCGCCGCCTTGTCGAGGGCGACGGAGAGGGTGAGCGGGTCCATCGAAGTACCCGCGGTGTAGAGGCCGTTGAACGCCTTGGCGCCCTGCGCCGTCAGCGTGGTCGGGACCTCGGTCAGGGAGATCAGACCGTTCTTCGGCGCGAGCGCGGCGGTCGCGGCGAAGGTGATGAACGGCTCGCCGTCCGCGTACAGCGTGCCCTTGCCGTCGGTGACCGTGACGCGGACCGCGCTGATCGACAGGTCGAGCCCGTACGTGCCGTCCGCCGCCTTCATCCCGACGAAGCGCACCGTCCCGCCGAACCGGGCGTCCAGCGAGTGGTGCGAGGCGTCGTACGTGCCGCGGCCCGCGCCGAAGCGGAACAGGGCGCCGCCGTCCCGTGCGCCGTCGGCCACCGTCCAGCGGCCCTTGGCGATGTCGCCGGTCACGTACTCGCGGAAGGTGCGGCGTACGCCCCAGTCGGCGGCGGCGTCAACGACCGTGCCGGGCACGGCCGTCGGGGTGGCGGTCGGCTTCCCCGACGCCTTGTCGCTCGCGCCGCCGGTCGGGGTCCGCGGCGGGGCGGTGGTCGGCGAGGCGGGTGCGCGCAGGTCGACCGAGAGGCTGACCGGGTCCAGCGGGGTGCCGGTGGTGTAGTAGCCCGCGAAGGCGCGGGCGCCCTGCGAGGTGAGGGTGGCCGGGATGCCGCTGAGGGTGATCTGCGACCCAGTGACCCCGCGGGTGTTGACGCCGCCGACGGCGAGCGAGGCGAGCGGCACCTGGGCTGTGATGGTGACCCGACCGGTGTTCTTGTCCTTGCTGCGCATGTCGGCGTAGAGCGTGCCGTGGCCGCCGGAGATCTTGACGGTGGGACGGCTGATGGTGAGGTCGAGTTGATAGGCGCCGCTGGTCTGCCGGTGCCCCAGGAAGTGGACGCCGCCCGCGAAGGCGGCGGTCAGCGCGCCGCTGCCCGGATCGTACGAGCCCCGCGCCGAAGGGAAGCGGAACTGGTTGCTGCCGAAGGTGCCCGCGCCGCCGGTCATCGCCCAACTGCCTTTCGCGATGGGCCCGGTGACATAGCTCTGGAACGACGCCTTGATTCCCCAGTCCAGCCGTCCCCCGGCGACCGTGCGGCTCGTCGCGGCGTCCGCCCTTGACGCGGGCAGCACCGCGGTCAGCGCGGTCAGCGCGACCGCGCCGAGCAGCGCGGTGCTCACGGCCGTGAGCGAGACGGCCCGGCCGCCGGTACGGCGCACGCGGGCATGACGGAACAACGGCATGGACCCCTCCAGGACTGGCAAACTCAGGTAAGGCTAACCTAAGCTAATCACCGACCGGCGGGGAACCCTCCCGCGACGTCGCCGAACGCGCTGGCGCGCGGGCACAGCGGCATCACGACATGACGGCACCACGGCAAGGGACGGGTTGGCAGTGCGAACAGGTTCCGAACGACGTCCCGACCGAGCGGATGCCGAGCCGCATGCCGCGGGCTTCCCGACGACGGCCTCGCAGGCCGGGCGCTCCCTGGGCGCCCCGGACGCCGACACTCCGCAACGCGGGCATGCCCAGGCCGACTTGGGCGACCGCACCGCGCCGGAACCCACCCGTCCACCGGCCGCCGGTCCACAGCCGACCGCCGTCCGAGCCGCCCCGGACCTCGCCGCGTCACCAACCCCGCCTTCGTCCCCCGCCGGTTCACCACCGACCGCCGTCCGGGCCGCCCCGGAAGCCGACGGCTCGGGGCGCGGTCGCTCGCGGCGCCGCGCTCCCGTGCGGCGGAACGCGTGCGCCGCGCGGGGCGTGGCCTTCTCGCTGCTCGGCGGGCTGCTGGCGCTCGCGCTCACCGCGTGCGGCGGCTCGGCGGGGAAGGCGGGGCCGTCCGCGAGCGGTTCGGGGGCGACGTCGAGCGCGGGAGCGGACGCCGACCGGATCGAACCGCTGGCCGGTGCGGCGCCCGTGCCCGTACTGCCCGCCACCGTCACCTCGGCGGACGGCCGGAAGGTCACCGTCACCGCCGCCGACCGGATCGTGCCGCTCACCGGCGGGCTGTCCGAGATCGTCTTCACGCTGGGCCTCGGCAAGAACGTCGTCGCGCGCGACATCACGGCGACCTTCGCGCAGGCGGCGAAGCTGCCGGTGGTGACCCGCGCCCACGACGTCTCGGCCGAGGGCGTCCTGTCCCTGCACCCCACCCTCGTCCTCGCCGAGGACACCACGGGCCCGGCCGAGGCGATCCGCCAGATCCGCGACGCGGGCGTCCCGCTCGTCGTCGTCAAGACGGCGACCTCGCTCGACGACGTGGGCCCGCGGATCGACGCCGTGGCCGCCGCGCTCGGCGTGAAGGCCGCGGGTGACACGCTGCGCGCGCGTACGGCGCAACGGATCGACGCCGTCCGCGCGACGATTCCGAGCACGTCCGACAAACCGCGCGTCGCCTTCCTCTACCTGCGCGGCACCGCGTCGGTCTATCTGATCGGCGGGCGCGGCTCCGGCGCCGACTCCCTCATCGCGGCGGCGGGCGGCGTCGACGCCGGGACCGCCTCCGGCCTCGACAAGGACTTCACCCCCATCACCAGCGAGGCCCTGGTGAAGGCCGCGCCCGACGTCATCCTCGTCATGACCAAGGGGCTCGACTCCGTCGGCGGGGTCAGCGGCCTCGAAAAGGTCCCGGGCGTCGCCCAGACCCCCGCCGGTCTCGACCACCGTGTCGTCGCCATCGACGACGGCACCCTCCTCAACTTCGGCCCCCGCACCGACTCCGTCCTGCGCCGGCTCACCACCGGCATCCACCAAAAGGCCCGGTGACCCGGCCCATGACGACCACGGCCTCCCCGAACGAGGAACACACCGCGCCCGCCGGGACGGACGACGACACCCGGCCGACCACGACTGCGGCTCCCGCTCGGGACGCCGGCCCAGGAGCCCAGGACTCCGTACCGGCGCACGATGACGCGGCGCATACGCGCACGGGGCCCAAGGAAGCGAGCGGCCCCGGGGAGATCGCGGACGACGGGCCGCGGCCGACCGGCCGTCAGGCCAACCGGCGTGGCCGGGCAACCGTGTTGATCGCGGTGCTGGCCGCGGGACTGGTCGTGCTGAGCGTCGTGTCGGCCGGGATCGGGGCGTACGGGATTCCGGCGGGGGACGTGCTGGCGTCGGTGGCGCACCGCTGCGGCCTCGGGGGCCACCGGCTGGACCGGGTGGCGGAGTCGGTGCTGTGGGACGTACGGCTGCCGCGCATCGTGCTGGCGCTGCTGGTCGGCGGCTCGCTGGGGTGCGCGGGGGCGCTGATGCAGGGCGTGTTCGGGAATCCGCTGGCCGAGCCGGGGGTGATCGGGATCTCGTCCGGCGCCGCGGTGGGCGCCGTCGGGTCGATCGCGCTCGGCCTGACCTTCGCGGGCACCTGGTCGGTGACGGTGTGCGCCTTCGTCGCCGGGCTGCTGACCGTCCTCCTCGTGTACGGCCTGTCCCGGTCCGGCGGCCGGACGGAGGTCGTCACCCTCGTCCTCACCGGCATCGCGGTGAACGCCTTCGCGGGCGCCCTCATCGGCCTGTTCGTCTTCTTCGCGGACAACTCGCAGCTCACCCAGATCACCTTCTGGCAGCTCGGTTCGCTGGCCCAGGCGAGCTGGCCGAAGGTGCTCGCGGTGCTGCCCTGCGCGCTGGCCGGTCTCGCCGTGGCGCCGTTCTTCTCCCGCCGCCTGGACCTGCTGGCGCTCGGCGAACGCCAGGCCAAGCACCTCGGCGTGGACGTCGAACGGATGCGGATCGCGGTGATCCTGATCGTGGCGCTGCTGACGGCGGCGGCCGTCGCGGTCGCGGGGATCGTCGCCTTCGTCGGGCTCGTCGTGCCGCATCTGCTGCGGATGGCCGCGGGGCCGGGACACCGTTTCCTGGTGCCGGGCAGCGCCCTCGGCGGCGCGCTCGTCCTGGTCGCGGCCGACCTCGCCGCCCGTACGCTCGCCTCGCCCGCGGAGCTGCCGCTGGGCGTGCTGACCGCCCTCGTCGGCAGCCCCTTCTTCTTCTGGCTGCTGCGCAGGACCCGCGGCCGGCAGGGGGGTTGGGCATGAGGCCGCTCGCGGTACGACGCCGCGCCCGTACGTCCCTCCCGCCGCCGCCCGCCCCCGGCGACGTCCTGGCCGAGGCCCACGACCTGGTCGTACGGCTCGGCGGGCGCCCCGTGCTCGACGGGGTCGGCGTCGCCGTCCACGCGGGCGAAGTGCTCGCCCTGGTCGGGCCCAACGGCGCGGGCAAGTCCACGCTGCTGGGGGCGCTGGCCGGTGACGTGCCCGCCGACTCCGGGGAGGTGCGGGTCGGCGGCGCGCCCCTCGGCCGCTGGACCGCCCGGCAGCTCGCCCTGCGCCGGGCCGTGCTCCCGCAGTCCTCGCCGCTCGCCTTCCCCTTCACCGCCGACGAGGTCGTACGGATGGGGCGCGCGCCGTGGGCCGGGACCGTCCTCGCCCACGAGGACGAGGCCGCGGTGGCGGCGGCCATGCGTGCCACCGAGGTCACGGGCTTCGCCGAGCGGGCCTATCCCGCGCTCTCGGGCGGCGAGCGGGCCCGCGTCGCGCTCGCGCGGGTGCTCGCCCAACGCGCGCCGCTGCTGCTGCTCGACGAGCCGACCGCCGCCCTTGACCTTCACCACCAGGAGCTCGTCCTGCGCGTCTGCCGCGAGCAGGCCGCTCTCGGGCGCGGGGTCGTCGTCGTCCTCCACGACCTCGGTCTCGCCGCCGCCCATGCCGACCGTGTCGCCGTCCTGTCCTCCGGCCGCGTCACCGCCAACGGTTCGCCTGCGGCGGTGCTCACCGCCGAACGGCTCTCCGCCGTCTACCGCCACCCCGTCGAAGTCCTCCCCCACCCCCGCAGCGGCACCCCCCTGATCCTCCCCCTCCGCTGACCCCCCACCCACCGGCCCGGTGGTCCGGAGACAACCGAACTGCCCCACCGGGACCGGTGGTGACGTGCGGGAGCGTCGTGGCTTGTCGCGCAGTTCCCCGCGCCCCTAAAAGGATCGGCTCACCGCCCCGACGAAAGACAGCCCGCCCCGCCAGGGGCGCTGGGGGCACCTCCCGGCCGAAGGCTGGGGGAGGAACTGCGCGGCCCGCCCCCACCGGCCCGGTGGTCCGGTGACAACCGAACTGCCCCGCCGGGGCCGGTGGTGACCCGCAGGAGCATCGTGGCCGAGCGCGCAGTTCCCCGCGCCCCTTAAAGATCGGCTCGCCGCCCGACGCGAAGGAACCGTACGGGGGGAAAGGGGGGAACCCTTTGGGGTACTTGGTGGTGCGGGACCCCAGCGGGAGGCGCAGAATCGGGGCGTACGTACGAACTCCGGGGGGCCGACCGTCCGCCGGAGGCGGCCCTTCACCACCCCCCGAGGAGCCCTCTTTGCGCACTGCGACACCCCGCCGGTACCTGATGTGTCCACCGGCGCACTTCCGAGTGACGTACTCGATCAACCCGTGGATGGACCCGACGAAGCCGGTGGACCCGGCACTGGCCCTGTTCCAGTGGGAGGACCTGCGCGACAGGTACCGGGCGCTGGGCCACACCGTGGAGCTGCTGGACGCGGTGGAGGACCTGCCGGACATGGTGTTCGCGGCGAACGGCGCGACCGTCGTGGACGGGAAGGTGCTGGGCGCGAGGTTCGCGAACCCCGAGCGCGAGGCCGAGGCCCCGGCGCACCTGGCGTGGTTCAGGAGCAACGGCTTTCCCGATCCGCGCGAGCCGGTGCACATCAACGAGGCGGAGGGCGACTTCGCGGTCACGGCGACATGGATCCTGGCGGGCCAGGGCTTCCGGAGCAGCCCGCTGTCGCACTCGGAGGCGCAGGAGTTCTTCGGCCGTCCGGTGATCGGCCTGGAGCTGACCGACCCGCGCTACTACCACCTGGACACGGCGCTGGCCGTGCTCGACGACGCGCGGGACGAGATCATGTACTACCCCGGCGCCTTCTCCCCCGGCAGCCGCGCCGTGCTGGCCCGGCTCTTCCCCGACGCGCTGCTGGCGACGGCGCAGGATGCCGCCGCGCTCGGCCTCAACGCGGTCAGCGACGGCCGCAACGTCCTGCTGCCGCGTACCGCCACCGGCCTGCTCGGGCCGTTGCGCGACCGGGGCTTCGAGCCGGTCCCGGTGGACATGTCGGAGCTGCACAAGGCCGGCGGCAGCGTGAAGTGCTGCACGATGGAGCTGCGCCCGGCCGTCGGCTGACCGGCGCGCGGCCCGAGCCCGCGCACGCCACGCCGCGGGTCCTCCCGGCCGGGGGCCTCGGCGTGGTGGCGGCTCGGCCACCGACCAGCTGAACCGCCCGGTCCCGACCGCCCCATGCCGTGCGCCGCCGCGTCATAGGGTGCGGGGATGGACGTTTCGAGCGGGGCACGGCATGACGTGGTGATCGTCGGCGGCGGCCACAACGGGCTGGTCGCCGCCGCCTATCTGGCCCGCGCGGGCCGCCGGGTGCTGCTGCTCGAACGGCTGCCCGCGACCGGCGGCGCGGCCGTGTCGACCCGGGCCTTCGCCGGGGTGGACGCGCGGCTGTCGCGCTACTCCTACCTGGTGAGCCTGCTGCCCGCGCGGATCACCGACGAGCTGGGGCTGCGGTTCGCGGTGCGCCGCCGCCGGATCTCCTCGTACACCCCGCGCGGCACCGGCGGCCTGCTGGTGGACGCGGGCGACGCGGCCCGTACGCGGGAGCAGTTCGCCGCGCTGACCGGCGACGACCGGGACTTCGAGGCGTGGCAGCGGTTCTACGCGATGACCGGGCGGGTCGCGCAGGCGGTGTTCCCGACGCTGACCGAGCCGCTGCCCTCGCGGGCCGCGCTGGAGAGCGCGATCGGTGACACCGCGGCCTGGGAGGCGCTGTTCGAGCGGCCGCTGGGCGAGACGGTGGAGGCGGCCTTCGCGGACGACCTGGTGCGGGGCGTGGTCCTCACCGACGCGCTGATCGGCACCTTCACGCACGCCCACGACCCGTCGCTGCGGCAGAACCGCTGTTTCCTCTACCACGTGATCGGCGGCGGGACCGGCGACTGGGACGTGCCGGTGGGCGGGATGGGCGCGTTCACCGACGCGCTGGCGGACGCGGCCCGCGCGGCGGGCGCCGAGATCGTCACCGGCGCCGAGGTCACGGGCATCGCGGCGGACGGCGTACGCGCGGAGGTGACGTACGAGCGCGACGGGCGGCAGGTGACGGTCGGGGCGCGTGACGTGCTGGTCAACGCGGCGCCGCACACGCTGGCCGGGCTGCTGGGCGAGGCGGCGCCGGGTCCGGCGCCCGAGGGCGCGCAGCTCAAGGTCAACATGCTGCTGCGCAGGCTGCCGCGGCTGCGCGACACCTCGGTGGACCCGCGCGAGGCGTTCGCCGGGACCTTCCACATCGCCGAGGGCTACGAGCAGTTGGCGACCGCGTACGAGCAGGCCGCCGCGGGGCGCCTGCCGGACGCGCCGCCGTCGGAGATCTACTGCCACAGCCTGACCGACCCGTCGATCCTCTCGCCGGAACTGGCCGGGCGGGGCGTCCACACGCTGACCCTGTTCGGACTGCACACGCCCGCGCGGCTGTTCGCGGCGGACCCGGCGGGGGCGAAGGACGCGCTGCTGGAGGCGACGCTGGCGCAGCTCGACGCGGTGCTCGCCGAGCCGCTGGCGGACTGCCTGCTGCTGGACGGCGACGGCAGGCCGTGTCTGGAGGCGAAGTCGCCGCTGGACCTGGAGCGCGAGGTGGGCCTGCCCGGCGGCCACATCTTCCACCGCGACCTGTCGTGGCCGTACGCCGCGCCGGACGCGGATCAGGTGACGTACGCCACAGGCCGCTGGGGCGTCGGCACCCCGCATGAGAACGTCTTCCTCTGCGGCGCGGGCGCGGCCCGCGGCGGCGGGGTGAGCGGTGTTCCCGGGCACAACGCGGCCATGGCGGTACTGGAGAAGGCACGATGACCACCGACGAACGCGGCATCACCCCTGGCCGGCGTCTGGACCCGCGGCTGATCGACCCCAGGCGGCTCGCCCGCCGCACGGTCGGCCGCAGGCAGTGGCGGCGCGGCGGCACCTGGCACACCCTCGGCGAGGACGGCACGGTGCCCGAGCAGCGCCGCCGCACCGCGGACGTGGTGGTCGACTGCGCGGTGTACGCGGACGGCTCGCGGGTGGCGTCGCTGCCGCCGCGCGAGGCGCTGGCGGAGGCCAGGAAGCACACCGGCGGCTTCGCCTGGATCGGGCTGCACGAGCCGGAGGCGGAGCATCTGACCGAGATCGCCGAGGTGTTCGGGCTGCATCCGCTGGCGGTCGAGGACGCGGTGACCGCGCACCAGCGGCCCAAGCTGGAGCGGTACGGCGACTCGCTGTTCATGGTGGTCAAGACGATCGTCTTCGTCGAGCACGAGAAGCTGACCGCGACCAGCGAGGTGGTCGACACCGGTGAGCTGATGATCTTCCTCGGCGCGGACTTCGTCGTGGTGGTGCGGCACGGCAGCGCGCCGGGGCTGACCCGCGTACGGCACGCCCTCGAAAGCAGCCCTGAGATGCTGGCGCACGGCCCCTCGGCGGTCCTGCACGCCATCGTCGACCAGGTCGTGGACGACTACCTGGACGTCGCCGACGAGGTCGAGCTGGACGTGGACGACCTGGAGGCCGACGTCTTCGCCGACTCGCACCGCGACGACGCCGAGCGGATCTACCAGCTCAAGCGGGAGCTCATCGAGTTCAAGCGGGCCGTGCACCCGATGGCCAGGCCCTTGCAGCGGCTGAGCGAGGAGCCGGACCGGCTCATCGGCGCCGAGGTCGCCCGCTATCTGCGCGACGTCGCCGACCACCTGACCCACGTCCGCGAGCGGCTGGTGGGCTACGGCGAGCTGGTCGACGGTCTGCTGGCGGCCAATCTCAGCCAACTCGCCGTGCAACAGAACGTCGATATGCGGCGGATCAGCGCGGGCGCCGCGATCCTCGCCGTCCCGACGATGATCGCGGGCTTCTACGGCATGAACTTCGACCACATGCCCGAGCTGCGCTGGTCCTTCGGCTACCCGCTGATGGTGGGCGTGATGGCCACGCTGTCCTTCCTGTGCTACCGCGCCTTCCACCGCTACGGCTGGCTGTAGGGCGCTAGCTCCAGCGGTCGCCCCAGGAGGCGTCGCGGGCCGCGCGGTAGGTGTCGCCGTGCCGTTTGCTGACGGTGTCGCGGACCAGGCCGCGGTCGGCGGTGCACAGGTCGAGCAGGACCAGGCCCTTGCGGATCTGCGGGTGGCGCACGACGCGGCTGGGGGCGGGGGCCGCGGGGAACCGCGCGGCGGCCACGTAGCTGAACTTCTCGTCCTCGTAGGGCAGTGAGCCGCCCTTGACCTGCCGGTGCAGCGAGCTGCGCTGGACGCGGGCGGCGAAGTGGCACCAGTCGTCGCCGGTGACCGGGCAGGCCGCGTCGTGCGGGCAGGGCGCGAGGACGGTGAGCCCGGCGGCGAGCAGCCGGTCGCGGGCGGCGATCGTGCGCGCGTACCCCCCGGGGGTGCCGGGCTCGACGACGAGCACCGCCCCGGTGGCCGCCACCGCGGCCGCGTCGATCAGTGCGGTGCGGTCGGCGGCGGTCAACTCCCCGATCACGTACGAGACGGTGACCAGGTCGGCGGCGGGCAGCGCGGGTCCGCCGCCGAGCGGCGACCGGGTCCAGCGCGCGGCGCGCAGGGCGGGCGACTCGGCGGCGCGCGCCAGTTCACCTCCCAGGTCGAGGGCGGACTGCGACCAGTCGAGGACGGTGGAGGTGTGCGCGCTCGCCGAGGGATCGCCCGGGAACGCGTCGGCCACCGCCCACGTCGCCGCGCCGGTCCCGCCGCCGAGGTCGAGATGGGTCGCGGGCGACCACCGCCCGGCCTGCAAACGGAATGCCTCGAGCGCGGCCCTGACGGCCGCGTACGTGGCGGGCATACGGTAGGCCGCGTAAGCCGCCACCGACGCCGCGTCCCGCAGAATGGGCGCTGACGTCGGCGACTTGCCACGATATGTTTCGATGAGGCGTTCCACCTCGGCGGAAGCCCTGGTGGGGGCCGTGGCGCTCAGTCGCGCCGACAGGGCTGTACGCAGGTCGTCGGGTAGGTGCACAGTGGACACAAGTCCCAAGGGTAAGGGTCGTGCACACCCGTAACGGCCTCCTTACACTCTGTGGCCATTCGATATCCATACTTGTGTTAACTCGGTCATAACAACGGCTCGAATCTGCGTAAACCGCAGCGGAAAGCCCTCGTGTTGGCCTAGCGTTCGCTCTTATCCAGGCGCACTACCCCTTGGGGAAGTGGTAGAGCGCCTCGTCGGTCGCGATGTGCCAGGGGGGTCCATGCGGCGTGTCGAAGCAAACCGGGTTCTACCGGTCATACCCATGAGTGCCGATACGAGACCCGTGCGCGCGAAAGCCGCGCACGCGTTCGGCAGGAGGGCATCGGGTTCCACCGGTGCCCTCGCCGCGCCCGGCCCTTACGGCGGGCACGGCAGGTTCAGTGACAAGGCGCGGTGGTATCTGCCGCTCGCGCTCACCGTCGACGTGCTCGGGATCACGTTCCCGGTCGCGGCGATCTTCCATGCCACCGACCAGCCGCACCCGCTGGTCTGCGCCGCCGTGGCGGCGCTCGCCTGGGTCGGTGTCCAGGCGGTCAGGCGGCGCTACGCGGCGGACGTCCTCGGCGAGCACCGCGGCGCCGGGGCGGTGCTCCGGGACTGGCTGATGCTGCTCGGGGTGCTCGCCGTGCTCAGGACCGCCTTCGATCAGGTGGCGGAACCGTCGTACGCGCTGGCCGGGCTGACCGCCGGTCCCGTGCTGACGGCGGCCTGCCGGATGCTCACCCACCACCATCTGATCGCCGCCCGGCGCGAGGCCCACGCCGTGCGCAGGGTGCTGGTCATCGGCGAGCCGAGCTCCGCCGACCATGTGGTGGGCCACCTCGCGGCCCGTACCGAACACGCGTATGTGGTGGTCGGGGTGGTCCCGGTGGGCAACGCCAAGCTGGAGTGCGGGGCCCCGGTCACCGCACGGCTCGGCGCGGTCGCGCCGTCCGGTCTCGCCGAGGACGCGGGCATCGTGCTCGGCGCCGCCCGCGACCACGGGGCGGAGCTGGTCCTGGTGGCGCCGGGACCGCGGCTGTCCGCGGAACGGCTGCGCAGGCTGTCCTGGTCCCTGCACGACGCGGGCCTGCCGCTCGCGGTGCTGCCGGGGCTGATCGATGTGGCCGTGCGCCGGGTGCAGTTGGACGCGCCCGCGGGCCTGGCCATGCTGCACATCGCCCCGCCGTCCAGGCGCGGCGTCCAGCCGGTGCTCAAGTCGGCCCTCGACCGGGTCGGCGCGGGGCTCGGACTCCTGCTGCTCTCCCCGGTCTTCGGCCTGGTGGCGGCGGCGGTCCGGCTGACCTCGCAGGGCCCGGCCTTCCACCGGCAGATCCGGTACGGGCAGGGCTGTGTGCCGTTCACCATGTGGAAATTCCGCACGATGGTGGTCGACGCGGAGCAGCGCAAGCCCGATCTGCACGGGTCGAACGAGAACGACGGCCTGATGTTCAAGATGCGCCGTGACCCCCGGGTCACCCGCGTCGGGCGGCTGCTGCGGCGGCTGTCGCTGGACGAGCTGCCGCAGCTCGTGAACGTGCTGCGCGGCGAGATGTCGATGGTCGGCCCGCGTCCGCCGCTGCCCGACGAGGTGGCGCGGTACAACGAGGTGGAGGTCAGGCGCCTCGCGGTCAAGCCGGGCATCACGGGTCTGTGGCAGGTCAGCGGCAGGTCGGAGCTGTCCTGGGACGAGACCCTCGCGATCGATCTGCGGTACGTCGACAACTGGTCGCTCTCGGGCGACGCGGATGTGATGGCCCGCACCCTGCGGGCCGTGGTCGACGGACGCGGGGCGTACTAGTGAGTCACTGTTCCGGCCACAGACCCGGCGGTCGCCCGCCAGTCCGCGTACACCGCGGCGATCCCGTCCCGCAGCGCGATCTCCGGCCGCCAGCCGAGCGCCTGAAGACGGGACACGTCGAGCAGCTTGCGTGGCGTGCCGTCGGGTTTTGTGGTGTCCCAGCCGATCGTGCCGCGGTAGCCGACGACGTCCCTGACGGTCTCGGCCAGTTCGCGGATGGTCAGGTCCTCGCCGCAGCCGACGTTGACCGGCTCGGCGCCGTCGTAGACCCGCAGCAGCAGCGCGCAGGCCGCCGCGAGGTCGTCCACGTGCAGGAATTCGCGCCGCGGTGTGCCGCTGCCCCACAGGGTCAGTTCGGCCGCGCCGTCCCGCTCGGCCTCGTGGAAGCGGCGGATGAGGGCGGGCAGCACGTGCGAGGTGGCGAGGTCGAAGTTGTCGCCGGGGCCGTAGAGGTTGGTGGGCATCGCGGAGATGTACGAGGCGCCGTACTGCTTGCGGTAGGACTGCACCTGGACGATGCCGGCGATCTTGGCGAGCGCGTACGCCTCGTTGGTCGGCTCCAGCGGGCCGGTGAGCAGCGCGTCCTCGTGGATCGGCTGCGGGGCCAGCTTGGGGTAGATGCACGAGGAGCCGAGGAAGAGCAGGCGGGCGACGCCCGCCTCGTGGGCCCCGGCGACGACGCTGAGCTGGATCCGGAGGTTGTCCTCCAGGAACTGCACGGGGTAGGTCGAGTTGGCCATGATCCCCCCGACCTTGGCCGCCGCGAGCACCACCGCGTCGGGCCGGATGTCGCGCAGATACGCGGCGGTCGCCGCCGCGTCCCGCAGGTCCAGTTCCGCGCGGCCCCGGGTGAGCACCTGGTGGCCGTCGGCGGTGAGGCGGCGGGCCACGGCGGAGCCGACGAGGCCGCGGTGGCCCGCGACGAAGATCCGGGCCGCGTCCGGCAGTAGGTCTGTCATGGAACGGCATTCTGCCAGCACACTTCACCCGATCGGGTGCCAACCCATCTTTACGTACGAAATACAGCACAACCCGACCAGTTGGGGGGACTCACATGGGCAAGACCGCGCTCATCACCGGCGTCACCGGCCAGGACGGCTCGTATCTCGCGGAGCTGCTGCTGTCCAAGGGCTACACCGTGCACGGCCTCGTGCGCCGCTCGTCGACGTTCAACACCGAACGGATCGACCACATCTACCAGGACCCCCAGGAGAAGAACCGCTCCTTCGTGCTGCATCACGCGGATCTCACCGACGGCATCGCGCTGGTGAGCCTGCTGCGTGACCTGCGGCCGGACGAGATCTACAACCTGGGCGCGCAGTCCCATGTGCGGGTCTCCTTCGACGCGCCGCTGTACACCGGGGACGTCACCGGCCTGTCCGCGCTGCGGCTGCTGGAGGCGCTGCGGGCGAGCGGCATCGAGGCGCGGATCTACCAGGCGTCGTCCTCGGAGATGTTCGGCGCCGCCCCGCCGCCGCAGAACGAGCGCACCCCGTTCCACCCGCGCAGCCCGTACGGCTGCGCGAAGGTCTTCGCCTACTGGGCGACGGTGAACTATCGCGAGGCGTACGGGATGTACGCCGTCAACGGCATCCTGTTCAACCACGAGTCCCCGCGCCGCGGTGAGACCTTCGTCACCCGCAAGATCACCCGCGCCATCGCGCGTATCCAGGCCGGCCTCCAGGACCGGCTCTACCTGGGCAATCTGGACGCGGTGCGCGACTGGGGCTACGCGCCGGAGTACGTGGACGCGATGTGGCGGATGCTCCAGCGCGACGAGCCGGAGGACTACGTGGTGGCGACCGGCGAGGCCGCGACCGTGCGGCAGTTCCTTGAGGTGGCCTTCGAGCACGCGGGTCTGGACTGGGCCGAGCATGTCCGGTACGACCCGAAATACGAGCGGCCCAGCGAGGTCGACGCGCTCATCGGCGACGCGAGCAAGGCACGGGACCTGCTGGACTGGAAGGCGCAGGTCAGGGTGGCGGAGCTGGCCCGGATCATGGTCGACGCGGACATCCGACAGGTGGCGGACCAGTTGTCGGGGGCCACGATTCGCATCGACAGATGATGTGATGTCACTTTATTCGTCAAAAAGGCAGACCGGGCTAAGCGGAACCCCCTACTCTGCCGTGCATCACGACGGCCGTATCGGCCGTTGCAACACATCAGGGGCCTGGGGGGCAACTCATGCGTAAATTGCCGGTGTTCTCGGCTGCCATATTGCTGGCAGCCGCGACGCTGGGAGTGATGTCGTCGCCATCGGCGACCGCGCTCCAACCACCGGTCGGCATCACCGCCGACAATCTCAGCACGTACCAGACCAACGGGATCGTGTGGGCCATGGCCCAGGCGAACGGCGTGGTCTACACAGGGGGCACCTTCTCCGCGATCCGGCCCGCCGGGTCCGCGGCCGGGACCAACGAGACGTCCGTCGCGAACTTCGCGGCCTTCGACGCCGCGACCGGCGCGCCCACCGGCTGCCAGCTCAACTTCACGGTGGGCTCCAACAACGCCACCGTGCGCGCGCTGGCCGTCTCGCCCGACGGCCAGACGCTCTACGCGGGCGGCTTCTTCGGCGCGGTCAACGGTGTCGGGGTGAGCAGCCTGGCCGCGATCAACCTGGCCACCTGCGCGGTCAGCACGACCTTCCACCCGGCGGCCTCGGGCACGGTGCGCACCATCGCCGCGACCTCGGACGCCGTGTACTTCGGCGGCGACTTCACGTCGGTCGGCGGCCAGTCCCGTGGCAAGTTCGCCGCGGTGAACACCGCGGGCGCCCTGCTGCCGTGGTCGCCCAACGCCGACCTGCCGGGCCGGGCGCTGGCGATCACCCCGGACGGCCAGAACGCCATCATCGGCGGTGACTTCAACTACGTCGGCGGCACCTACTCGCACTCGCTCGCCGTGGTCGACACCACGACCGGCGCGCTGACCAAGGCGTACCCGCCCGGGTTCCTCGACGCGACCTCGGTGACGAAGTCGATCATCGTGGACCCGGCGAGCAACGCCTTCTACACCGCCAACGAGGGCACCGGCGGCGGCGTGTTCGACGGCCGGGTGGCGCTCAGCCTCACCGACTTCAACCAGATCTGGCGGGACACCTGCCTGGGCGCCACGCAGAGCCTGGTGGTCCACGGCACCGTGCTCTACAGCGGCTCGCACGCCCACGACTGCTCCAGCATGGGCGAATTCCCCAACTCGACGCGCAAGCACCTGGTCGCCGAGTCGGTCACCGACCCGCACCTGCTGTCGTGGTACCCCGACACCAACGACGGGATCGGCGAGAAGATCGGCCCGCGCGTGATGGCGATCTCGTCGTCCGGCGGCCACGACTACATGTGGGTCGGCGGCGAGTTCACCACCGTCAACGGCGGCGCGCAGCAGGGCCTGACCCGCTTCGCCGACGGCCCCGACACCGGCGCCCCGACGCTGCCGCAGACCGCGGTGAGCAGCATCGACCCCAGTGCGGTGAAGGTGACCTGGCAGTCGAGCACCGACAACGACGACGGCACGCTGATCTACAACGTGTACCGCAACGGCGCGGCCACCCCCGTCTACACGGTCAGCGGCGACTCCAAGCCCTGGATCCGCCCGCAGATCACGTTCACCGACACCAATGTCACGCCCGGCGTGAAGTACACCTACCGGGTGTCGGCCAGTGACGGCGTCAACACCAGCGCCCAGTCGCCGAACGCGGCGGCCACCGTTCCGGCCACGGCCGAGCCGTACGCCACGCAGGTCCTCGCCGACGGCGCGAATCTGTACTGGCGCTACGACGCCGCCGCCGGTTCGTACAACGCGGACGCCTCCGCGGCCGACGACAGCGGGATCAGCGTCGGCGGCCCGGTGCACGCCGTCTCGCCGGGCGCGGTGCCCGGCTCGAAGGCGTACACCTTCAACGGCTCCACCCAGTGGACGTACAGCGACCGCTCGCACCCCACACCGTCCGCGTACAGCGTCGAGACGTGGTTCAAGACCACCACGACCTCCGGCGGCAAGCTGATCGGCTTCGGGAACCTGGCGACCGAGACCAGCGGCAACTACGACAAGCACGTCTACATGACCGACAGCGGTCAGCTCATCTTCGGCGCCTACACCGGCAGCACCCGCATCGTCTCCACGCCCACCGGCGGCTACAACGACGGCAACTGGCACCAGGTCGTCGCCACGCAGGGGGCGAACGGGATGCGGCTGTACGTGGACGGCGTCCTCAAGGGCAGTGACGCCACCGTCACCACCAGCCAGAACTACGACGGTTTCTGGCGGGTCGGCGGCGACAACCTGAACGGCTGGCCTTCCCAGCCGAAGAGCCAGTTCTTCGCGGGCTCGATCGACGAGGCGGCCGTCTTCCCGACGGTCCTCAGCCCGGCCCAGATCGCGAACCAGTACGCGCTCGGGACCGCCGGGTGACCCGGAAACACCGCTCCGCCACTGCCGCCGCCGTCCTCGTGACGGCGGCGGCGGTGCTGCTCGGCGCCTGCGGCGGCGGGGGTGGCGGAGGCGGCCACGACACGGCGAGGAACGACGCTAAGGCGTCGCCCGGCGTCTCCGCGACGGCCACGGGCGGCACTTCGGGACCGTCCGCGACCACGAGCCCCGACGCCGGTGCCGGTTCGGACGACAGCACCGAGGCGCCGGGTTCCGCGGCCGACGCCCCGAAGGTGCCGGACGCGCAGCTCACCCCGCCCGGCGGCGGGACCTTCAGCAAGCCCCAGAAGTCGTATCTGTCGGGGCGGGTGCCCAAGGGCACCGACCCGGTGGCCGTCCTCGAGGGCGGCCAGGAGATCTGCGACCGGCTGACCCGTACCGCGAAGATCGACAAGGACGCGGCGGCCGGGGCGATCGTCACCGGCGACATCAGCGGGTCCGGCGCGGCGGCGGCCGTCCGCAGCCTCTGCCCCGACCAGCGGTCGGTGATCGACGCCGCCGCGCGGGGCTTCGCCGACGGGACGTTCACGGTGGCGGCGAAGGCCGTCCCCGGCACGTCGGTCGCGCCCGGCACCTACCGCGCGCCGCACCCGTCGACGCACTGCACCTGGCGGGTGACCAGCTCGAACGGCACCCTGTCGGCCGGCAGCGGCGCCCGGATGACCGTCCCCGCCGCCGCGCGCGGCGTCACCTCCAGCGGCTGCTACGTGTGGCTCGCGGGCACGGGGTGAGCGATGCGCCGTGAGCCGCAGGACGAGACCGAGATGAACGGAGGGACCGCATGAGCAAGCTCCCGATCGTGGTGGCGATACCGACCAAGAACGAGGCGGAGAACATCGCCCGTACGGTGTCGTCGGTCATCGACCACGTCGAGGCCGTGGTGGTGGTCGACTCGGCCAGCACCGACGACACCTGCAAGATCGCCGAGGGCCTCGGCGCGGAGATCGTCGAGTACGCGTGGGACGGCAAGTACCCCAAAAAGAAGCAGTGGTGTCTGGACCATGTGCGCACCGAGATCCCCTGGCTGCTCTTCCTCGACGGCGACGAGACGCCGAGCCCCGAGCTGCTGGCCGAGCTGAAGGCCGCCTTCGCGGCCGGGCCGCCGTCGGTGGCCGCCTTCGACATCCCGCTGGGCTACTGGTTCGCGGGACGGCGGCTGCGGCACGGCTACACCATCGTCAAGCGCGCGCTGCTGGACCGCACCCGCTGCCACTTCCCCGAGGTCGGCGACCTCGAAGCGCCCGGCATGGGCGAGCAGGAGGGCCACTACCAGCCGGTCGCGCCGTCGGCCGCCCGGCTGCGCTCACCGATCGAGCACGAGGATCTCGACCCGGTGCGCACCTGGTTCGAGCGGCACAACCGCTACTCCGACTGGGAGGCGTGGCTGGAGCTGAACCCCCGGGTGAAGGAGGAGATCCGGCAGGTCAAGACCCGCCAGGGCCAGCTCTTCCACAAGGCGCCGTTCAAGCCGCTGGTGTCCTTCACCTACGCCTACGTCTACAAGCGCGGCTTCCTCGACGGCCGGGCGGGCTTCGACTACGCGCTCGCCATGAGCTTCTACCGCTGGCAGATCGGCCTCAAGACGCGGGAGGGGCGCAAGCCCTGAACCGCGGTCGGCCGTGAACCGCGGTCGGCCGTGAACCGCGGTCGGCCGTGACCCGCGGTCGGCCGTGACCCGCGGTCGCTGATCGCGCCGCCCGAGGCCGGCCCCGGTCCTCCCGGGGCCGGCCCGCGGACCGCGCTCCGGGACCCGGGGTCCGGAAGCGCACGCGGGGGCGTCACCCGGCGCGGGTGACGCCCCCGTACACCTCCATGAGCGTGTCGACGACGGCGCCGATGGAGAAGCGGTCGCGGATGAGCCGCCAGGCGGCGTCCGACGCCTCCTCGTTGGCGGCCGGGTCGAGCAGTTCCAGGATCGCCTGGCCGACCAGCGGGCCGTTGTCCGCGTCGGGGTCGCTGTCGGTGATCCGCCCCGCGCCCGCCGCCTCGACGTCGGGCGACAGGCCGCCGGTCCGGGTCACCACCACGGGCAGGCCGACCGACATCGCCTCCAGGATCGAGACGGCGAACGGCTCGACCACCGACGGCAGCACGTACACATCGGACTTCCTGAGCTGCTCCAGCACCTGCTCGTGGCCGAGCGCGCCGACGCACTCCAGCGAGTCCGCCACGCCCAGCTTCGCCGCCAGCTCCCGCATGGGGCCGGTCAGATCGCCGGTGTCGGGGCCCGCCAGCACGAAGCGCGCGTCCGGGTACTTCGCCAGCACCACGGGCATCGCCGACACGAAGTCCTCGGGGCGCTTGCGCTTCTGCACCCGCGCCAGATAGAGCACGGTCGGCGGGCGGTCGGCCCGCGCGGGCCTGCGGTCCTGCAACGTCACGCCGTTGACCAGCCGGTGGAAGGTGGTCAGCGGAGTGTCGGGCACCACCGCCTGCACACCGTCGCGCTCCATCCGCGTCAGGTGCAAGATCGCGTCCGCCTTGCGCAGCACCCGCTTCATGCCCAGGACGTCGACGGCCTTCGCGAACAGCTTCTCCGTCGGGTCGATCATGCCGTGCGTCTGGATCACCAGCGGCACCCCGGCCTCCAGCGCGACCAGCGCGAACGGCAGCGTGATCAGGTCCCGCATCAGGTGCACATGGACCACGTCCGCCGACTTCACCATCCGGCGCGCCTTCGCCAGCAGCCCCGGCGACGTGATGCCGCTCACCTCGAACGGCAGCACGTGGCGCGCCTGGTGCACGAACGACGGCACGCCCTCCAGCTCCGTCGGCAGCGGGCCCGTGAAGCCGTCGCCCAGCGTCGCGATCCGGGCGTCGACACCCTGGGCCCGCAGGCCCTTGGACAGATTCAGCGCCACCCGTGTCGGGCCGCCGAAGTCGTTCGTCGGCGTATGCAGCGTGACGACATGCAGCACCTTCATATGACTCCCCACCCCTGATTTTCGGCGCCCCCGCGCCTCGGGTTCACAATATCGACACCGAACCCTCATCGGGGCACTTCCGGCCCCGGACGCCCTGATCCTCCCGGCCGGAGGCCATAGACTCGGCGCGGGGAGCATGAAGGGGGTGGGCCATGGCCCTGGACGTGGCACAGGACCAGGCCGGTGCGGGCGGGCCGCTGGAGCGGCCCGGCCCGGACGAGGCGCGGGCCACGACGTCGGTGCCGCGTGCGGCGCTGTCGCGGGCGCTGGCGGTGCCGCTGGTCATCGCGTTGGTGGGGTTCCTGCCCGCGTACGTGGCGGCCCAGCCCGGCACGGGCGTGCGGGACACCGCGTACTGGCTCCAGTTGACGCTGACGGTGTACGGCGGCGGCCGGTTGGCGGCGATGGTGCTGACCCGGCGACGGCGGCTGATCCAGGGCGCGTTCTGGCTGTTCGTGTACGTGGCGATGGGCGTGGCCCCGCTGGCGCAGGCGGTCATCGGGCAGGTCCCGACGCCGGTGGTGGGCCCGCGCTCCGACACGACGACGGCGATCACGCTCGTCCTGATCGGCTGCGTGGCCTTCGACGTCGGCGCGCTGCTGGCCCGGCACCGCCCGGCGGCCCGTATCCGCAAGGCCCGCCCGCAGGCGTCCGTGTCGCGGCGCCGCCTGTGGCTGCTGATCGTGGTCGCGTACCTCGGCAGCGCGCTGTGCATCATGAAGCTCGGCGGCCCGACCGTGTTCTTCTCCAGCCGTCAGGGCATCAGCGAGTCGGTGCAGGCCAGCGGTCTCGCGGGCAGCGGCGGCGACAGCCATGTCGGCTCGGCCTTCATCCGCGGCTTCGGCACCGTACCGGCGCTGCTGGCCATGCTCTTCCTGATCCGCTGGATGATCACGTCCCGGATCGCCCGCCGCAGGCCGCTGGCCATCGCCGCGCTCACCGGCCTGGTGCTGATCAACGTGATCGTGAACAACCCGATCTCCAACCCGCGGTACTGGTTCCTGACCGTCGTGTTCTCGCTGCTGTTCACGGCCTTCCCCAAGAGCCCGGTGATGTACCGCACGGCCCTGGTGACGGGCGTGGTGGCGGCGCTGCTGCTCTTCCCGTTCCTCGACCGCTTCCGGTACGACTCGGGCGGCTACCACCCGGTGGAGACGACGTCGGCGCTGGAGCCGCTGACGCTCAAGGACTACGACCAGATCGGGATGTTCGCGAACACCATCACCTTCGTGCAGTCCGGCGAGGGCCACTCCCACGGGCGGCAGCTCGCGGCGGACGTCTTCTTCTTCGTGCCGCGTTCGATCTGGCACGGCAAGCCGCTGGACTCCGGTGTGCAGGTCGGCCAGTGGATGGGCATGACCAACACCAACCTGTCGTCGCCGCTGTGGGCGGAGCTGTGGCTGGACTTCGGCCCGGTCGGCATGACCGGCGGCTTCCTGCTGCTGGGCTACTTCTGCGCCCGCGGCGACCGCAGATACGCCCAGCGCACGCTGGAGGACGGCCGCCCCGGCACGGTGATGGCCGTGGTGATCCCGCTGGTGTGCGGCTACTCCTTCATCCTGCTGCGCGGCCCGCTGCTCCAGGCGTCGGGCCGGATCGGCATCGCGGCGGTGTGCCTGCTGCTGGTGACGACCTTCAGCGCGGACCGGCGGAAGATCCTGCGGTGACGCCCTCGGCGGAGGCGTCCGGCGCCTGAGGGTCGGTGGCGGCGGCGGGCGCGCGCTTGACGGCGACGATCCGCAGCCACAGCGCCACCGCCTTGAGCGCGGAGCCCAGGGCCAGGCCCCAGGCGGCGCCCATCACGCCGTCCCACTGGTAGCCGGCGAGCATGAAGACCACGGACGCGAGCGAGAAGACCACCTGGATCGGCAGCGTGGCGCGGGGCCGCAGCACGCGCAGCGTCAGCAGGGCGCTGGTGCCCAGCGCGATGCACGCGTACTGGCTGCCGGAGGCGGCCAGCAGCGCGGACGACGACGCCCAGGTGTCACCGAGCAGTTGGCGGCCCACATGGGCGGGCAGCAGCATCAGCACGACCGTCCAGGACACCGCGATCCAGGCGAGGACGGTGGCGAGGACGGCGGTCGCGCGCACCTTGTCGTCGGAGCCGCGGACCCGGTTGAGCAGCGGCGGCCCGAAGGCGGTCGCGGAGTTGAAGAGCACGTTCATCGGGCCGAAGAGCGTGGTGGCGCCGCGCAGGGCGCCGACGGCCAGCGGCGCGGCGAACAGGCCGAGGCCGACGACCGCGAGCTGACTGGTGGCGTTGCCGACGCCGAACTCGATGACGAAGCGCTGCCCGAGGTGCCCGCGGCGGACGAATTTGCGCAGGTCCACGGGCGCGCCCTTGACCTTCGGCCACAGCAGGGCGGCGCCCACGAGCAGCGCGGGCACGGCGGACACGCCCCAGACGGCGACGAGCCGGACCGCGCCCGCGCCGTGCGGCTGCATGGCCAGCGCCGGTACGGCGACGGCCAGTCGTACGGTGTCGGCGGCGAGCGCGTAGTGCGGCAGCCGCAGGGCGGAGAAGCAGTACCGCATGCCGTCCTGGGTGAGCACGATCGGCAGCACCAGGCCGAGGACCGCGAGGCCGCGCGCGGTGCCGCCGGGCACGAAGGCGAGCCCCGCGGCCATCGAGAAGCCGATCACGGTGGACGCCACGGCGGTGAAGGTGGCCGCGCTGCGGCAGGCCGCCCGCACCTGCGCGGCGCCGCGCTCCAGCACCAGCGCCTGTCCCACGTAGGAGACGCCGACGCCCAGCAGCACCGTGAACACCATGTAGACCATGGAGAACACGGAGAATCCGGCGGCGCTGGACAGCCGGGCGGCCACGACGAGCACGATGATGTTGGTGAAGGCGGCGACGCCCTGGTCGGCCACCGAGCTGATGATGGCGGCCTTGGTGCCGGGCCCGCCCTTGGACGTGCCGGACCCGGCCGGGTCGCCGGACTCGTCCTCGCCGTCCGCCGACGCGTCGGTCGGGCCGGACGGCGCTGAGGCGCCCGGGGGATCGGGCGGGCCGCCGTACGCGAACTCGGCCCCGGGGCCCACGGCCGCCGTCGTGACCGGGTGGGTGACGGGGCGCCGCGGGTCGGGGCCCGTCAAGGGACCGGGTGTCGTTCCGGAGCGGCCGGGCTGTGGGACTGGGCGGACGGCTCCCCGTCGTGGTGCCGGGGCTGCTGCGGTATCCCGCCGCCACCGCCGGAACCGCCGCTCCCGGTGCGGCCGGTGGCGGCCCTGCGGCGGCCGAGGCGGAAGCGGCGCCCGCCGCCGGTCTCCGCGGCCGAGTGCAGGACGACGCCGAGCACGGCGCCGCCCGCCGCGTTGACGAGCTCGCGGACGCGGACGAGGTCGGCGCGGTGCACCTCGCGCGGGTCGCAGACCACGACCACGCCGTCGACCCGGTCGGCGAGCGCCAGCGCGTCGGCGTAGGCGAGGACCGCGGGGGCCAGTACGACCACGGCGGCGCCGGGGGTGTCGGCCTCGGAGAAGAGCCTGGTGGCCGGGGCCGAGGTGAGCGCGCGGGCCACATTGCGCACCCGGCGGCCGGGCACGAGGTCGAAGGAGCCGGACTCGCCCGCGTCGATGGAGACTTGCAGCCCGGCGGGCCAGCCGCCCTCGCCGAGGCCCGGCGAGCGGGCCCAGCCGGGGCGCGCGCCGCCGTCGGCGGTGCGCAGCCGGGCCGACAGCGACGGGGTGCGCAGATCGGCCTCGACCAGCAGCACCTCCATGCCCATCTCGGCGAAGGACGCGGACAGGTTGACCGCGACGCCCGCCGCGGTGTCGCTGCTGCCGCGCGGCGCGACGACCAGCAGCCGCCGCCGGTCGGCGAAGCGCTTGTCGTGGGCGAGCCGGAAGCCGACCGCGCGGTACTCCTCGGCGAGCCGTCCGCCGCTCTGCCCCTCGGCGAGCAGCGACGCGGGGCCGCTGCCGCGTCGGCGGCGGCCGCGCGGCAGCGTGCCGAGCACCGGGGCGCCGAGCGTGCGCGTAACCTCGCCCTCGGAGCGGACGGTCGGGTCGAAGACCAGCCTGACCCAGGCGCCCAGCAGGCCGAGCGCGATACCGACGCCGCCGCCGAGGCCGAGCATCATCGGCAGTCCGGGACCCGCGGGGGCCTTGGGCGCCACACCGGGCCTGATGATCGAGCCGGGCGTGGTGTCCAGGGCGCGCAGGCCGCTGATGTTGCCGTTGAGTTCGAGGATGCGCGAGAGCAGGTTGGTCTGCTGGGTGGTCAGGGCGCTGATCACCTGGGCGTTGACGGTGTTGTCGATCTGCTTGAGCAGGCCGTCGCGCTGCTTGTTCAGCGGGTCGAGCTGGGCCTTGTAGCCGTTGACCATCGTGTTGATGGTGGACTTGGTCTGCGCCTGCCGGTTCTCCAGATACGCCTTGGTGAAGGCGTTGACCCACAGCGCGGACTTGGCCGCGTTCCCGGTGCTGCACGTGAAGCGCAGGACGAGGGTGTTGGGCGGGTTGGTGACCTGGAGGCAGTGCTCCATGGCGTCGGCCGGCGCCTTGACGATCTTCGCCGCCGCGTCGGAGACGGTGCTGCTGACCGCGGTCTGCCGCTCGGAGCCGATGTCGATGCCCTTGTCGGCGGAGGCGCCGGTGGCGAACGGGTCGACGGTGGCGGCCCTGATCCGTACCTCGCTGGTGGCCGCGTAGGAGTCGGCGCCGGTCAGCGCGAGCCAGGCGCCGCCGAGGAGGCCGACCAGCACACCGGCCACGATCAGCGCCCGGTAGCGGATGAGCTGGCGGAACTGGTCGCGGAGCAGATCCGGTTCGTCCTGCGCCTCGGTGGCGCGCGTCGTGTCGCTCACTTGCCCACTGCCCCCTCGATCTCCCCGGTTCCCCCGGCCGTCCCGGGCTCCCGGGCCTCCCCGTCCTCAGGAGGCGTCTCGCGGGGCGCCCCCAGCGCCTCCGCGAGCAGTGCGTCGATCCGCGCGAGACCCGCCTCGCGGCTGAGATGCGCGTCCACGTACTCGGGCCCGCGCGCCCCCAGCGCGTCGGCCCTACCAGGATCATCGGCCAGAGCGCGTACTACGTCCAGCAGTGCACGCGGATCCTCCGGCGGTACGACGATTCCCGCCTCCGAGCGTTCCACTTCCTGGGCGGTGCCGCCCTCGGCCGCGACGGAGGCGACGACCGGCCGCCCGGCGGCGAAGTAGGAGGTGAGCTTGGAGGGGATGCTCATGTCGAGCACGGAGGCGCGCTGGGTGACCGCGAGCGTGTCGGCGGCGGCCAGCATGTCGGGGAAGTCGTCGTCATCGGCGGGGGGCGCGAATTCCAGGTTGGGCAGGCCGCCGGCCAGCGAGCGCAGGTGCTCGCGCTGGTTGCCGTCGCCCATCAGCACCACGCGCAGCGCCGGGTCGAGGCGCGCGGCCTCGACGAGCACTTCGAGGCCCTGTTTGAGGCCCATGTTCCCGGAGTGCAGCAGCACCGTCTGGCCCGGACGCCAGCCCAGCCTGGCGCGCATCTCCTCGCGCGGCCTGCTCGGGCGCTTGACGTGCGACCAGTTGGGCACCAGCCGTATTCGCTCCTCGGGCACGCCCATCGCGGCGACCTTGGCGACGAAGCTCTCGTGGATGACGCCGACCAGCGTGGCGCGCTTGAGCGCGTACGCCTCGACCGCGCCGGCCGCGGAGGCCGCCCTGCCGCCGCCGCGTATGCCGCTCTGCGCCGCCGCCGCGCCCATCAGGTCCTGCACGACGGGGATGTACGGGACGCCGTGCCGCCGGGCGATCCGGGCGCCGACCAGGCCGCCGCCGAGGCTGGGCATCTGGGCGATCACCGCGTCGGGGCGGTTCATCGCGGGCGGCGCGAGCAGGCCGTGGCCGAGCACGGTGGCCTCGAACAGGGCGCGGGTGACGGCGCTCTGGCGCGGCGGCACGAGGTGCTTGCGGCGGTGCACGCTGACCCCGGCGCGCCGCTCCTCGGTGCGCCACACCCGGGCGTACTCCGGGTCGAGCCGCCAGGCCGGGTAGTGCGGCATACCGGCCAGGACGTGCACCTCGTCGCCGTTCGCCGCCCAGTGCTCGGCGATCTGGGTCGCGTACGGACCGATCCCGGCGTGCTCAGGCGCGTAATTCGTGGAGACCAGCAGCAGACGGCGGCGCGCGCCGGACTCAGCCACGGAGTGTTCCCTTCCCCCGGCGTCCCCAGACCCCCCAGAGACCGCCAATGACGAACAAGTGCCCACCCTAGCTGTTCACCAGGAGAGCACACGCCCGCTTACCATCGGTTGTACTTTCGCTAATCGCCGCTTGACCGCAACACGGCACGGCTATCGTCTGAGACTCCGCGACGCTGGGGAGCGTCGCACAGCTCACCGTACGACCGGGGGGTCGTTTTATGTCACATCGGGTCGGTTACGCGCCTGGGGTCTACGACCTCTTCCACGTGGGGCATCTCAACATCCTGCGGCACGCCCGCAGCCAGTGCGACTACCTGGTCGCGGGCGTCGTCTCGGACGAGATGGCGCAGCTCGCCAAGGGCCGCAGTCCTGTGGTGCCGCTGGTGGAGCGGCTGGAGATCGTCCGCAGTGTGCGCTTCGTGGACGCGGCCTTCGTCGAGACGGTGCCGGACAAGCTGGAGACCTGGCAGCAGGTCCGCTTCGACGTGCTGTTCAAGGGCGACGACTGGCGCGGTACGGACAAGGGGCGCCGTCTGGAGCGGGACTTCGCGACGGTGGGCGTGGAGATCGTCTACTTCCCGTACACCGTGCACACGTCGAGCACCCAGCTCCGCAAGGCGCTCGACGTGCTGACCGAGCCGGCGCAGCCCTCGGTCAGACCCTCCGAAGCTCTCTGAACCACTTGGTGAGGAAGGCCGCGAGGAAGAGCGCGTGCACGGCGAAGAGGACCAGGTATCCGGTCCTGAAGGCGCTCTGGCTGCCGAGCAGCAGGAAGACCAGGCAGAAGACGCCGTAGTCGACGGGCAGCAGGGCGACCGCGCGCAGCCGTGAGGGCGCGGGTGACGGCGCGGGGGCCGCCCCCTGGCTCTTCGGCTCCTTCGGCTTGAGCTTGTCGGTGAGCAGGCCGCCGAAGAAGATCAGGACGGCGGCGAGCTGGAAGCCCAGCGGCAGCAGCAGCCAGCCGTCGCCCGGCAGGTCGAAGTGCCGGTAGAAGGTGATCAGCACGGCCGCGTGCACGGCGGTGATCTTCGCGCAGTCGACGACGTGGTCGAGCCACTCCCCCGCCGGGCTGCCCGCGCCGAGCAGCCGGGCGAGCTGTCCGTCGGCGGAGTCGAAGGCGAAGCCGACCACCAGGCCCGCCCACACGGCGAGGGCCAGCGGCCACGAGGGGCGGCCGAGCGCGAGCGCGGCGACGGCCGCGCCGCTGAACACGGCGCTGACCAGGGTCACCTGATTGGGCGTCAGTCCGATCCGGTACGCCCCCGCGGCGAGCACCCGGCCGACCGGCCGGTTCACGTAACGGGAGTAGAGCGACACGCCCTTGGCGGTCTTCTGCGCGGCGCGCAGCCGCCGGACGGCGGTCAGGAATCCGGCGTCGCGGACGGGCGCGGTACGCGTGCCGCGCGCCACCACCGGGCCCGCGCCGCCGTTCGTCGCGGGGGTCGGACCTTCGCCCGCGCCGCCGTCCGTCCCGGGGGCCGGACCTTCGCCCGCACCGCCGTTCGTCCCCGGAGACGTCCCGGCACTCGCGGCGCCGCCCGCGTCCATGCCGACGCCGCTACCGGCGCCCGTGTCGGCGCCGTCGCCCGCACGGGCATCCGTGCCGTCGTCCGTCCCGGCACCCGTCCCCGCCGTTGCCCCGGCCACGCAGCCCCCCACGCACCTCTTCGCGGTCACCCGCGGTCCACCCCCCGGTCACCGCGGCGCGGTGCCTTCGTCGGCCCATGATGGCAGGCGGCCCAGCGGACTGACTCATCCGTGCGACTCCGCGCGACGCGGGCCCGGCGACATGGGCCGAAAGTGGCGTTACGTCATAAGGTGATGCCCGATGTCCATCTCCCGCCGAAATCTGCTGCAAGTGACCGCGTCCGGGGCGCTGCTGGCCGGGTGCTCCGACGGCCGTCCGTCCGGCGCCGCACCCGCCCCCGCGCCCGGCACGTCGTCCTCGCCCACGTCCCCCGCCCCCACCGGCGCGCCCTCGTCCCCGCCGCACGCGCCCGCGGGGGAGCCCGCCACGTCCGCGCCGCCGCTGCCGCCCGGCCTGCCCGACCAGATCGAGCACGGCCCGCGCGACCGCGAGCGGCTCGCCCTCACCTTCCACGGCCAGGGCGAACCGGCGCTGGCCACGGCGCTGCTGGCCGAGGCGGAGAAGGCCGGGGCGCGGGTGACCGTGCTGGCGGTCGGCGCCTGGCTCGACACGTATCCGCGGCTCGCCCGCCGGATTCTGGACGGCGGTCACGAACTGGGCAACCACACCCAGACGCACGGCGACATCGGCGCGATGGACGCCGCCGCGGCCACCGCGGAGATCGAGGGCTGCGCCCGGCGGCTGACCGAGCTCACGGGCTCGCGGGGCCGCTGGTTCCGCCCGTCCCAGGCGCGGATGGCGACCCCGCTGGTGGTGAGACTCGCCCGCGAGGCGGGTTACCACGTGCTGTCGTACGACGTCGACCCGCTCGACTACACCGACCCGGGGGCCGACCGGGTGCGCGCCGCGGTGGCCGCCCGGGCCCGCGCGGGCTCGGTGGTCTCCCTGCACTTCGGGCACTCCGGCACGGTCGCCGCGCTGCCCGGGATCCTCGACGACCTGCACCGCCGGGGCCTCCGCGCGGTCACGACCTCGGAGCTGCTGACCTGATGCGCCGCATCCCGTTCCGTTCCCCGCACCCGGCCCCCGGCCACTCCCGGCCGCCCGCGGTCTCCGCCCGCACGCTCCTCGTGGCGGGCGCCGCCACCGTCGCCGTACTCGCGGGCGGTGTGCTCACCGCGGGCTGCGGTACGACGGCCACCGGCGGGCACCCGCACGCGACCGCCTCCGCCAAGGCCGCCAAACCCGCCGCCGGGGCGACACCGCAGTCCGCGCCGCGCGTCCCGGCCGCCGGGCAGGGCCTGCCGGGCATGCCGCCGCCGCTCGACCCGAAGGACGTCTACGCCGCCGACCGGCCGAACGCGCTGTCCCCCGTGGTGCGGAACTTCCCTTCGCGGGTCTACGTGCCGAACACCGACTCCAACACGGTCTCGGTCATCGACCCGAAGACGTACAAGGTCATCGAGACGATCCCGGTCGGCGAGCAGCCGCAGCACGTGGTGCCGTCGTGGGACCTGAAGACGCTGTGGGTGAACAACGACGTCGGCAACACCCTCACCCCGCTCGACCCGGCCACCGGCAAGGCGGGTCCGACGGTCGACGTGCACGACCCGTACAACCTGTACTTCACGCCGGACGGCAAGTACGCGGTGGTGATGGCGTCGCTCGACCGCGAGCTGGTCTTCCGTGACGCGCACACGATGGCGGTCAAGAAGACCGTGCCGGTGAGCTGTTACGGCGTGAACCACGCGGACTTCTCGCCCGACGGCCGGTACTTCATCGTGTCCTGCGAGTTCTCCGGCGAGCTGCTGAAGGTCGACACGGCGGAGATGAAGGTCGTCGGCCAGCAGCGGCTGCCGTTCGAGGGCGCGATGCCGCAGGACGTGAAGATCTCGCCGGACGGCAAGACCTGGTACATCGCCGACATGATGGCCGACGGCGTGTGGGTGATGAACGGCGACACCTTCTCCAAGCCGACGCTGCTGCGCACCGGCAAGGGCGCGCACGGCCTGTACGTCTCGCGCGACTCGAAGGTGATGTACATCTCCAACCGCGGCGAGGGCTCGATCTCGCTGCTCGACTTCGCCACCGGCAAGCTGGTCCGCAAGTGGCACATCGAGGGCGGCGGCAGCCCCGACATGGGCGGGGTGTCCGCGGACGGCAAGGTGCTGTGGCTGTCCGGGCGGTACGACGGCGAGGTGTACGCGATCGACACCGCCGACGGGCGCACCCTGGCGAAGATCCCGGTCGGCTCGGGTCCGCACGGCCTGGCCGTCTACCCGCAGCCGGGCCGCTACTCGCTCGGCCACACCGGCATCTTCCGCTGAACGGCCGCACGGGCGTCTCATGTTCAACGGCCGCACGGGCGACCCGCGTTGAACAGGCCCGCTACCCGGGCCCCGCGGTTTCGGCCTTGAGGATCGCCCTGGCCAGTCCGGTCGCGGCGGCGGCGCGTGGCGCGCTGCCGTCGCGCCAGGTCCTGGTCGGGTGGACGGAGTTGGCGAGCAGCACGAGAAAGCTGTCGCTCTCCGGGTCGACCACGAGGCTCGTGCCGGTGAAACCGGTGTGCCCGTACGCGCCGCGCCCGGCCAACTCGCCCATGAACCACGCCTGGTCGGTCTCGAAGCCGCCCCAGGGCCCGCCCCGGTCGAGCAGCGCCCGGCAGAACAGCGCCAGGTCCCAGGCCGTCGAGAACAGCCCGGCGTGCCCGCTGACCCCGCCCATCGCGTACGCGTTCTCGTCGTGCACGCTCCCGCGCACCATGCCGCGGTCGAGCCTGCCCCACGGCCGCCGCTGGTCCTCGGTGGCGGCGATCCGCGACAGCGCGGCGGACGGCGGGTTGAAGCCGGTGTCGAGCATGCCGAGGGGGCCGGTGACCTCCTCGCTGATCAGCACCGCGAGCGGGCGGCCCGTGGCGGCCTCCAGCGCGTACTGGACCGCGATGAGGTTCAGGTCGGAGTAGACCCGCAGGGTGCCCGGCGGGTGCACCGGCTCCTCGTCCCACAGCATCCGCGCCCGGCCCTGCGCCGTCGGCCGGTCGTAGAAGGGCAGTTCGGGGCGCAGGCCCGAGGTGTGGTCGAGGAGCTGCCGCACGGTGATCGCGCCCTTGCCCGCCGCGCCGAACTCCGGCACGTACGCGGCGACCTCCCGGTCCTGGTCGAGGTGGGTGGCCGCGACGGTGGCCGTGAAGAGCTTGGTGAGCGAGGCCAGGTCGAAGACGGTGTCCTCGCGCATCGGCACCCACTGCCCCGGCGGCAGCTCCACGCCGACGTCCGCGCTCTCGTCGTACGCGCCGTAGCGCACCGCCCAGCCGACCGCCTCGTGCAACGCGACGGTCCTGCCCCGGCCGGCCAGCACGACGGCGCCCGCGCACCAGGGGTGCGCGGGCGCCGGGCGCGTGTACGCGGCCAGCGCGGGGACGATACGGCTCAGCTCTGCGGCGTCGAGACCCGCCTCAGGGCAGGTACCTCTCGACAGCGGCGGCGCCATGTTCCTCCAGTGCTCTGCGGGCCTTCTCGATCCGTTCCGGCGTGGGCTCACGGCCGGAGAGCAGTACCAGGTCCTCCGGGCTCACCGAGCCGTCGGCCGCCCCCTCCGCGCCCGTGCGCAGGGAGCTGTCGGCGCTCTTGAACGCCCATGTGCGCTCGTCGTCGCCCGGCTCGGCGAGCCGGTCGGTACGCGCGCCCACGCTGTTTCCGGGGCTCTCGTCCGCGGTATCGGACATCGCATCCTCCTGATGGCCCGCGGGCCTCCTGATGGTCCGCGCCGCGAGCCGCCTGATGGCCCGCGTGCCGCCTAGGGTCCCTCCACGGTACGACGCCCGCGCACGCACAGCCCGACGAAACAGGCGACGGCCACGAGTGCGCAGGTCAACTGCACGAGGGCCATCGGCACCGCGGTGCCGTCACCGGCCACTCCGGCCAGCGGCGACGCGAGGGCGCCGATCAGGAAGGACGAGGTGCCCACCAGCGCGGACGCCGAGCCCACGTCCCGCTTGACGCGCAGCAGCGCCAGTGTGTTCGCGGTGGGCAGGGTCAGGCCCATCGACGCCATCAGCACGAAGAGCGCGGCGGAGACGGCGGGCAGTCCCGCCCGGCCGAAGACGCCGGTGGTCAGCAGCACCAGGGCCACCGAGGCGGCGGTGATCAGCGCGAGCCCGATCGTGAGGATCTTCTCCATCGCGACCCGGCCGACCAGCACCTTGCCGTTGAGCTGGCCCACGCCGACGATGCCGATGGAGTTCAGCCCGAACAGCAGGCTGAAGGTCTGCGGCGAGGCGCCGTAGATGTCCTGGATGACGAAGGCGGACGCGGACACGTAGGTGAACAGCGCCGCGAAGGCGAAGCTGCCCGAGAGCACGTACCCGGTGAAGATCCGGTCGCCGAGCAGCCGCTTGACCGCGCCGAAGGTGCCCAGCAGCCCGCCGGAGTGCCGGCGCTCGGGCGGCAGCGTCTCGTGCAGCCAGCGCCACACCACCAGGGTGAGCAGGACGCCGATCACGGTGAGGACGGCGAAGACGCCGCGCCAGTCGGTGATCCGCAGGATCTGGCCGCCGATCACCGGGGCGACGATCGGGGCGACGCCGGAGATCAGCATCAGGGTGGAGAAGAAGCGGGCCATCTCCACGCCGTCGTAGAGGTCGCGGACGACCGCGCGGGCGATGACGATGCCCGCCGCGCCCGCCAGGCCCTGGATCAGCCGGAAGGTGATCAGCAGGCCCGCCGAGGGCGCGAAGGCGCAGACGGCGGTGGCGAGGATGTAGATGACCATGCCGGTCAGCAGGGGACGGCGGCGTCCCCAGCGGTCGCTGAGCGGCCCGACCACGAGCTGGCCGAGCGCCATGCCCGCGAGGCAGGCGGTGAGGGTGAGCTGCGCCGTCGCCGCGGTGCTGTGCAGGGCGTCGGTGACCTGGGGCAGCGCGGGCAGATACATGTCCATCGACAACGGCGGCACCGCGGTGAGGCCGCCGAGAACGAGCGTGACGAGCAGGCCGGTACGGCGCTGCGTGCCGATGGTCGGGGTAGGGGTGGTGGTGTGGGTGGTGGTGACATCGGTGATGTCAGCGGTGTGCGCGGGTATGGGCGGCCCGGCGTCCTGCACGGCACTCTCCGTAGGTGGTAGTTGAACCGTTCTCTATCCTTCCAGTGATCGCGCACGACCGAGACCACGTTTTGACCCTGACCGACGAGTGGGAGACCGACCGATGAGCGACGACGGCGTACGGACCATCCGCTGGGGCATCCTGGCGACCGGCGGGATCGCCGCGACCTTCACCGAGGCGTTGCTGACGCTGCCGGACGCGGAGGTCGTCGCCGTGGGCTCGCGCACCCTCGAGGGCGCGAAGGCGTTCGCCGAGCGGTACGGGATCGCGCGCGCGTACGGCTCCTGGGCGGAGCTGGCCGCGGACGACGGGGTCGACGTGGTGTACGTCGCCACGCCGCACTCCGCGCACCGCGAGGCGACCGGGATCTGTCTGGAGGCCGGGCGGGCCGTGCTGTGCGAGAAGGCGTTCACCATCAACGCCCGTGAGGCGCACGAGCTGGTGGACCTCGCCCGCGACCGCGGCCTGTTCCTCATGGAAGCCATGTGGATGTACTGCAACCCGCTGATCCGGCACATGCTCGCGCTCATCGCCGAGGGGCTGATCGGTGAGGTGCGGGACGTCTCGGCCGCCTTCGGATTCTCCGGGGACTTCCCCGCCACCCACCGGCTGCGCGACCCCGACCAGGGCGGCGGCGCCCTGCTCGACCTCGGCGTCTACCCGGTCTCCTTCGCCCAGCTCCTGCTCGGCGAGCCCGACGAGGTCCGGGCGTGGTCCCACCTCACGCCCGAGCGCGTGGACGACAACACCGGCATCGTCCTGGGCTGGAACGACGGCGCCGTCGCCACTTTGACCTGCTCCATCACCGCCGACACCGGCGCCCGCGCCGTCGTCACCGGCAGCGCCGGCCGCATCGAGCTTCCCGAGGGCTTCTTCAACCCTGAGCGCTTCGTCGTCCACCGCCAGGGCGAGGAGCCCCGCACCGTCCTCTTCTCCGACGTCGTCGCCGACGGCCTCACCCGCGGCACCATGGCCTACGAGGCCGCCGAAGTCATGCGCTGCCTCCGCGCCGACGAACTCGAGTCCCCCCTCGTCCCCCTCGCCGGCTCCCTCTCCATCATGCGAACCCTCGACACCATCCGCGAACACACCGGCGTCACCTACCCCGGCATCGACTAGGGCCTGTCCGGGACGTGCCCCGTCACGGGCGCCGGGGGCACCTCCCGGCCGAAGGCCGGGGGAGGAACCGCGCGAGCAACCCGTCACCGGCGGGTGGTCCGGAGACCACCGGACTGTCCCGCCGGGGCGGGTGGTGATCCGCGGGAGCGCCGCGGCTCAGGCGGCGGAGTGGGCCGGGGCGATGGCCTCGATGCGGGCGGCGAGGTCGAAGTCCTTGGCGGTGAGGCGCCCGCCGGCGGCGTGGGTGGTGAGGGCCACCGTCAAGGTGTCGTAGCCGAGGGTGAGTTCCGAGTGATGGTCGAGCTCGGCTTGGATCCCCGCGATGTGCAGCGCGAAGATCGCGGCGGGAAGGTGCGCCAACCGGTAGACCCGCCGGAGCGAGGCGGCCCCGTCACCACCGGGCAGCACCTCCCAGCCGGGAAGCCCGGCGAGCCGCGCGGCCGCCTGGTCGGACGAGAGCGGTTCGGCGTAGGGCATCCGGGGGCCTCCACGGAAAAGGGGCGGGCGGGTGGGCGGGCGGGCGAATTCATCCTCGCACCGCCCAGCGCATAACCTGCGGTGCCATGAGCGAGAACGAGCGAGTCGCGGTCGTCACGGGTGCGGGTTCGGGCATCGGCCGGTCCGTCGCGGTGGAACTGGCGGCGGCGGGCTGGACGGTACTGCTGGCGGGCCGCCGCGAAAAGACGCTGGCCGAGACGGCGGAGCTGGCGGCGGCCGGCCCCGGACGGACACTGACCGTACCGACCGACGTCACCCGTCCGGAGGACGTGGAGCGGCTGTTCGCGCGGGACACCGCCCCCGGCCGCCTGGACCTGCTGTTCAACAACGCCGGGATGTTCGGCCCGCCGGTCCCGGTCGAGGACCTGTCGTACGACGAGTGGCGCGCCGTCGTGGACGTGAATCTGCACGGCGCGTTCCTGTGCGCGCAGGCGGCGTTCCGGCGGATGAAGGACCAGGACCCGTCCGGCGGCCGGATCATCAACAACGGCTCCGTCTCGGCCCACGTCCCGCGCCCGCACAGCATCGCGTACACCGCGACCAAGCACGCCATGACCGGCCTGACGAAGTCGCTGTCGCTGGACGGCCGCCCGTACCGCATCGCCTGCGGCCAGATCGACATCGGCAACGCGGCGACCGAGATGACGGCCCGGATGCGGACCGGGATTCTCCAGGCGAACGGCACCACGGCCGTCGAGCCGGTGATGGACGTCGCCGACGTGGCCCGTACGGTGCGGCACATGGCCGAGCTGCCGCTGGAGGCCAACGTGCAGTTCGCGACGGTGACGGCGACGACGATGCCGTTCATCGGACGCGGCTGAGGGCGCGCCGCGCCCGGCGGCGACAGCCACGGGAATACGCGCGGGACGGCGCCGGGTTGGAGCGGTCATGACGACACCCTCGGGGCCCGACATCCTGCGCTACACGGCCTTCTCCGACGACCCCGAAGGCGGCAACCCCGCCGGGGTCGTCCTCGACGCCTCGGCGCTCGACGCCCCCGGCATGCTGGCCGTCGCCGCCGACGTCGGCTACTCCGAGACCGCCTTCGTCACGGCGACGGACGGCCGCACGCTGACCGTGCGGTACTTCAGCCCGAAGGCGGAGGTCTCCTTCTGCGGCCACGCCACCCTCGCCACCGCCGTGGCGGTGGCGGACCGACTCGGCGCGGGCGACCTGCTGTTCCGCACCCGGGCGGGCGACGTCCCGGTCACCGTCTCGACCGGCCCGGACGGTACGCCGCTGGCGACGATGACCAGCGTCGAGCCGTACGTCGAGGACATCGCGCCCGACGCCCTCGCCGAGGCGCTGGCCGCCCTCGACTGGCCCGCCGCCGACCTCGACCCGGCCTTCCCGCCCCGGGTCGCGTACGCGGGCGCCCGGCATCTGGTGCTGGCCGCGGCCACCCGCGAGCGGCTGGCCGACCTCGCCTACGACTTCGACCGGCTCGCCGCGCTGATGACCGCCGTGGACCTGACCACCGTCCAACTCCTGTGGCGCGAGAGCCCGTCGGTCTTCCACGTCCGCGACCCGTTCCCGGTCGGCGGTGTGGTCGAGGACCCGGCGACCGGCGCCGCCGCGCTGGCCCTGGGCGCGTACCTGCGCGACCTCGGCCTGGTCGCCCCGCCGGCCACCCTCACCCTCCACCAGGGCCACGACCTCGGCCGCCCGGCCACCCTCACGGTCACCGTCCCGCCGCCCGCGACCCCGTACATCCAGGTCACGGGCACGGCCGTCCCGATCCCGGCGTAAGGCCACCGTCCCGGCGGGTCAGACCGCTTCCTTCTCCCATACCGAGACGTGCCGGGTGCTGTCCTGCGTGAACGGCTCGCGCGACCAGCCCGCCCACCGCTCCCGCAGCCGCATGCCCGCCAGTTGGGCCATCAGGTCCAGCTCGGCGGGCCAGACGTAGCGGAACGGCGTCGAGGTGACCTGTCCCCTGCCGTCCTCGGTGACCGTCACGTAGTGGCAGGTCGCGTCCTGCGTGACCGTGTCGTAGACGGTGTACGAGCAGCCGTCGGGGCCGGTGTGGAACGGCACGACGTTCTGTCCGTGCGGGATCTTCCGCAGCTCGGGGACCATGACCTCCACGACGAACCGGCCACCGGGGCGCAGGTGCGCCGCCGCGTTGCGGAAGCAGGCGACCTGTGACTCCTGCGTGGCGAGGTTCATGACGGTGTTGAACACCAGGTAGGCCAGCGCGTATCCGCCGCCGTCACCGTTCCCGTTCCCGTCCGCGGTCCCGTCCGTGCTCGCGTTTCCGCCCGCGGTCCCGTCCGTGCGCGCGTTCCCGTCCGCGGTCCCCGCCGCGTACCCTTCCGCCGTCGTCGTCGCGATGTCCCCGATCGTGACGGGGATGTCCCGTCCGCCGGGCTTGGCCCGCAGCCGGGCCACCATCGCGCGCGACATGTCGATGCCCGCCACCGGCACACCGCGCTCGGCGAGCGGCACCGCGATCCGGCCGGTCCCGATGGCCAGTTCCAGCGCCCGCCCGCCGCCGGCCTGGTCCGCGAGGAAGTCCACCGTCCGCCGCACCACGCCCGGATCGAACTCCTCACTCGTGTCCGCGTCGTACCGCCCGGCCACGTCTTCGCCGAAGTACCCGTCGTCATGTCCGTCGTCGTGTCCGTCGTCATTGCTCACGCGCCGGACGCTAACCCGATCCCCGGGACGGCCGCGCCCGATTATTCCCGGCCACCGCGGCCTGCTCCGGCCTGCTCCGCCGCCCCGGCCGCCCGCGCTGTCCTGGCCGGGGGGCCGTGAGGTGGGCGGATACGGCGTGGATAGAGTGCTGGACGGTCCGCGCGAGCGGGCGTCCGTCACGACGAGGGGGAACTCGCGCATGCGCAGCACGACCGGGGCACGCAGGGCCGGAATCGGGGCCGAGGCCAGGCGGCGGGTGCGACTCGGGGCCGCGGTCGTGGTCACGGCGGCGCTGGGGCTCGGGCTGGCCGGGTGCAACGGGTACCAGAGCACGTCGCCGTCGGCCGCGCGCAAGCATGTGGCGGCGGACGGCACGACGGCCGCCTTCGCGCAGGGTGCGGACGGGCCCGTGGACTGCCGGAAGGCGAAGTGCGTGGCGCTGACCTTCGACGCGGGGCCGAGCGTGCGGGCGCCGCAGATCATGAGCATTCTGCGGAAGTACCACGTGCACGCGACCTTCTTCACGCTCGGCAAGAACCACGTGATGAAGCACCCGCAGATGGTGCGGGACATGGTGGCGCAGGGCGACGAGGTGGAGACGCTGACCTGGTCCCACCAGATCCTCACCAAGATCAGCTCGTCCGAGATCCGCAAGGAGATCACCGAGGGGCGGGACGCGGTGCAGAAGGTGACCGGCGTCCGGCCGATGCTGCTGCGCCCGCCGCAGGGCCGTACGAGCAGCAAGGTGACGGCCATCGCGCGGGACCTGGGCATGGCGGAGGTGGTGTGGAGCGCCAACGGCCAGGACTACCGGACCACCGACTCCGCGCTGATCGCCAAGCGCATCCTCCAGCAGACCAAGCCGGACGGCATCATCCTGCTGCACGATCTGGTCGACCCGACGAACAAGGGCTACAACGGCACGGTCGCCTCGATCGCGCCGATCGTCTCCACGCTCCAGGCCCGCGGCTACACCTTCGTCACCGTCTCCCAACTCCTCGCGCCGGGCACACCGCAGCCCGGCAAGGTCTACAAGTAGCCACGCCCCGAACGACGTTCACAGCGAAGCCCTGACTGACGAAGGCGGACCCGATGGCCCTGTTCGACCTGCCCCTCGACGAACTCCGCGCGTACCGCAGCCGGTCCGCGGAGCCCGCCGACTTCGACGCCTTCTGGTCGCAGACCCTGGAGGAGGCCCGCGCGCACCCGCTCGAGGCGCGGTTCGAGCCGGTACGGACCGGGCTCTCGACGGTCGACGTGTACGACGTCACCTTCGCGGGCTTCGGCGGCCAGCCGGTCAAGGGCTGGTTCGTGGCGCCCGCCCACGCGGCCGAACCCCTGCCGCTGCTGGTCGAGTTCGTCGGCTACGGCGGTGGGCGCGGCCTGCCGCACACCCATCTGCTGTGGGCCTCGGCCGGTTTCGCGCACCTGGTGATGGACACCCGTGGCCAGGGCAGCGGTTGGTCCGTCGGTGACACCCCCGACGAGGCGGGCAGCGGGCCCGCCGTCCCCGGTTTCATGACCCGTGGCATCGAGGACCCGCGATCCTTCTACTACCGCCGGGTGTTCACCGACGCGGTGCGCGCCGTCGAGGCGGGCCGCGCGCACCCGTTGACCGACGCCGCGCGTACGGTCGCGCTCGGCACCAGCCAGGGCGGCGGGATCACGCTGGCCGTCGCGGGCCTCGTACCGGACCTGGCGGCCGTCGCCCCCGACGTCCCCTTCCTGTGCGACTTCCCGCGCGCGATCCGGCTCACCGACCGCGACCCGTACCGCGAGGTGGGCCGCTACCTCAACACCCATCGCGCGAGCGTCGACCGGGTCACCCGGACGCTGTCCTACTTCGACGGCGTCCACTTCGCGGCCCGCGCCAACGCCCCCGCCCTCTTCTCCACCGCGCTCGAAGACCAGACGTGCCCGCCGTCCACCGTCTTCGCCGCCTTCAACGCCTACGCGCACGCCGACAAGCAGATCGAGATCTACGACTTCAACGGCCACGAGGGCGGTGGTCCTCACCAAGAGGCCACCCGCCTCGACTGGCTCCCCAACCACCTCACCCCCCGCCGCCCGGCCTCGGAGGACGGGAACCCCGCCCCGTCGGGGCCGTGAACCCTCGCCTCAACTGCGCGCAGGAGGACGACCTGCGCGACGCCCCGGACCTCGGCCCGTTGGAGGAGTAGCCGCTCCGCGGAGAAGAGGCAGCGCGACGACGAGCCCGCGCACCGCGGTCGCGGTGGCGCGGGCTCGTCGTCGCCGCTGTCGGCCGCGGT
Organism: Streptomyces sp. NPDC093221; assembly: GCF_044753885.1. Lineage (NCBI taxonomy): Bacteria > Bacillati > Actinomycetota > Actinomycetes > Kitasatosporales > Streptomycetaceae > Streptomyces > Streptomyces sp. NPDC093221. Next base: position 183,592 of record NZ_JBIVOA010000005.1, read on the forward strand.
CAGCCCGTGCAGGTCAGGGTCGGATTGACCCAGTCCCCGTGGTCGTTGCCGTTGCCGTCGCCTCCGTCGCCGACGCCGAGGTCGATGACCTGGCCGCCGGTGACCGGCACGTCGATCGCGACCGGGGCCGAACCGCCGTTCAGCACGGGCGTGGTGGTGAGCGCCTTGCCGTCGAGGGTCACGGAGAAGGTGACCGTGCCCGGATCGCCGTTGTCGACGCCGACCAGGGCGGTGAACCTGGTGCAGCGCCCGTCGAGGTAGATCTGCACGTCGCTGGGCGAGTTGGTGCCCAGGCCCTTGGCGTAGGTGACGCCGCCCAGCTTCAGCGGGGTGCCGTCGCCGGACGCGGTGTCGCCGACGCTCTGGTCGCGTTCCACCGGTCCCCAGCCGTTGGTCGCGGACAGGAACTCCAGGTCGCTGACCTGGTTGTCCCCGGCCGGCGGCGGCGCGGGCACCGCCCCGACGATCCGTACGTCACGCGGGGCCGTGGTGGACCGGCCCTGCGTCAGACGGGCCTTCACCGTCAGGGAGTTGACCTTGGCGGGGCTCTGCGGCGCGGTGACCTTCCAGGTGAAGGCGGCCGAGGAGCCGCCGCGTATCCGGTCGACGGCGGCGGGCGCGGACCGCGGGCTCACGGTCCACCCCGACGGTACGTCGAGTGCCGCCGTGACCTTGGTGGCGGTCCGGCCGCCCTTGGGCACGGTGACCGTCGCGGTCGCGGTGAACGTCGCGCCGCCGCCCACCGATCCGGGGACCTGGAGGGAGACCGCGGAGGCCGGGTCGCCCGGCATGGCGTAACGGGCCTTGTCGTAGCGGGGGCTCTGGTTCCGGGCGACGGTCAGCGAGGAGGCGTAGCTGCCGTAGTCGGTCAGCGCGACCTTGCCGAGTCCGCCGGTCGTGCCGTCGAGATTCCACACGGCGAGGCTGACGGTGTTCCTGCCGTGCGGGTCGATGACGCCGTTGGGCAGCGGGAAACTGTGCTGCGGGCCCACGTAGTTGACGTAGTTGCCCATGTTCCAGCCGTTGACGTAGATCTCGACGCGGTACTTGCGGGACGGGTCGTCGGTGAAGGTCAGGCCGAGCGAGGTGTCCTGGCCCTTGGGGAGGTCGAGGTTGACGTCGGTGGTGTACCAGGAGACGCCGGGCGTGGTGTCGGTGGTCGGCAGGGTGACCGGCGTCCAGCCGTCGGTGGGGTGGCCGGGCAGCGGGTATCCGGCACGCTCGCCGTACAGGCCACCGGAGTTGAGCGGGCCGCGCACGGTGTCGACGGGGGTCTCGCCGCCGCGTACGCCCTGGAGCCGCCAGGTGATCGTGTCCAGCGGCGCGCCGGCCAGTGAGGCGCCGGTCAGGCCGCGGGCGGCCTTGTTGCCGTTGGGCGGGTTGTAGTCCTCCTCGTGGCCCATGTTGACGGTGAGCACCGAGACGACGTTGTCGCCGGTCGTCTTGAGCACTCCGGCCGGGAACGCGTACGTCTTCTGGCCGTCCGCGGTCGCGCTGCCGAGGAAGGTGCCGTTGAGCCAGACCGAGGAGGCCGCGGCGCCGCCGCCGCTCTGCGCGGACAGCGTGATGCCGGTCTCCTTGCCCGTGGCGGTGAACCGGCCGCGGTACCAGGTGCTTCCGGTGTGGAAGCCGTAGTCGTCGGCGAACAGCACCGGCAAGGTGGCGGGCGTGGTGCGGCTGTTCGAGGTGGTCTTGTCGGCCACCTGCCAGGTCGAGTCGTCGAAGCCGGCGGCCGACTCGGGCGACTCCTGGATGTGCTTCCAGCCGGTCAGCGCGGGCAGGCTGACGGCCGCCGCGGTCGGTACGGTGCCGGTCCTGCTGCCGGTGGCCGTGGTGGCGGTACGGACGTTCTTGCCGTTCCACGTCACGGAGTCGGCGGTGCTGAAGACCTCGATCGCGCCGTCGGTGGCGACGTCGCCGGTCAGGGCGAGCGCCGAGCCGTTCGAGACCGCGCCGCGCAGCAGGTGGGTGCCGCGCACCAGCACGGGCCCTGCGGCGGTGTCCTGCCGCCAGAAGGTCTTGGCGGTGTCGGTGTCGGCGAGCAGCAGGAGCAGCGGGTGCGCGCCGCCGCTGATCCGCACGCGGGTCAGGCCGGTGTGGGCGTAGTTGAGCCGCAGGTCGCCGGTGGCCGGGTCCCAGGCGGAGGTGACGGCGCCGCCGGTGGCGGTGACCGTCGGGCGGGTCGCGTAGTGCAGGACGGTCTCGCCGTCGGAGCCGTGGTCGCCGTAGAGCACCGCGACATCACGGCCGCCGATGGTGGCGTTCGTCATGATCTCCGAGGTGCTGTACTGGAGTTGGTTACCGCCGAGGCTGTAGTCCGCGACGATGATCTTGCTCTGGCGGCCGTTGAGGGTCAGCGCCGTGCCGGGCTGCTGCGGGACGGTGTAGACGGGGGCGGTGGAGCCCTGGCCGTTGTCGACGTCGATCGCGTCGATGGTGACGAACTGCCCTGACGCGGCGGTGTTCTTGGTGCCGGTGGCCACGATCTTCAGGGTGTGCGCCCCGGCGGCGAGCCCGGTCGCCCGGTAGGCCACGTACTGGTTCTGCTTGGTCGCGCCGTACAGGTCGACGGTCTTGACCTTGGCGCCGTCGAGGTAGACGTCCGCGATGCCGTGGTTGCCGTCGAGGTTGGTGACCCACTTCACGCCGGTGCCGGTGAAGCCGACCGAGACGCTGTCGCCCGCGGTGTCGGAGAACGACTCGGTGTGCTGGTAGTCGCCGCCGGTGTAGTTCTGTTCCGCGCCGACGTGCGACCAGGCGCCGGTGTACGCGAGCGCCGGGTCGACGTCGTCGTACGTGTAGCCGGGGTGCGCGCCGAGGTCGATCGTCACGTGCCCGCTGTCGGTGGTCGTCGCGGTGGAGTCGGAGTGCCGCAGCACGTGGAACTGCGTGCCGGTGTCGGGGTTGCGGCGCGCGGTGTCGACGATCTTCGCGTTGTCGGTCGGGGTGGCGGGCAGCGCGTCGGTCTTGGTGAGCGGCGCGAGCGCCTGTGTGAAGTAGCCGATCAGCTTGTCCTGGTCGTACTTCGGGTCGAGCTGCCGGTTCTCGCGGATCGCGGCGCCGTAGTCGTACGACGTGTAGTTCTGCGGCTCGCCCAGCCAGCCCCAGTTGGTGCCGCCGTAGAGCATGTAGAAGCTCTGCGAGGTGGCGCCGACGGCGATGTTCTGCTTGTAGAACACGTCCGCGAACTGGTCGTTGATGAGCTGCGCGCACTTGTCGTAGCCAGGGCCGCCCCACGGGTCGAAGGCGCCGCCCTGGAACTCGGCGGTGGCCAGCGGCTTGCCCGGGACGTGGTCGTAGCTGATGTCGGGCACGCCGTTCCACCGGGTGGGGTTGGAGCAGTTGAAGCCCTGCGGGTAGGAGTCGGCCGCGTCGACGGCCAGTTCGGCGTCACCGGAGTTGAAGGTGCCGTTGTTGTTGCCGACCAGCGGCACCTTGATGCCGTCCGCGGTGGCCTTGTCCTCCAGGTGCTTCATGTAGGCGCGGCCCGCCGCGCTGCCGTTGTAGTACTCGTTCTCGACCTGGTACTCGATCACCGAGCCCTTGCCGTCGGTGAGTTGGTGCCGGGCGATGATCCGGTCGATCTGCGTCTGCCACTCGTCGCTGTACTTCAGATACGCCGGGTCGCCGGTGCGGGTGTCCCCCGCCTTGGTGGAGAGCCAGCCGGGGAAACCGCCGCCGTCCACCTCGGCGTTGATGTACGGGCCGGGTCGGGCGACCACGTAGATGCCGAGGTCGTCGGCCATGTCGAGGAGCTTGTCCACGTCGCGGACGCCGGTGAAGTCGTAGACGCCCGGGGCGGGCGAGTGGTAGCCCCAGTCGAAGTAGAGGGAGACGGCGTTGAATCCGGCCGCCTTCATCTTCTGGAGCACGTCCAGCCACAGATCCTGGCTCGGCAGCCGGTAGTAGTGGAACTCGCCGCCCCACAGGTAGGTGCGCTTTCCGTCGATCATGAACGAATAGCCGTCGTAGGTGACCGAGTGGGTGGCGTGCGGGGCGCCCGCGTGCGCCGTGCCCGGCGCCCGCGCCGGCGGTTCGGCGGCGGCCCCCACGCCGACGCCGAGACCGACCATGAGCGCGGCGGTGACCCCCAGGGCCAGACAGCGCCGCAGCACCCGTCGGTACGTGCGATGAACAGCCATTCCTACCTCCACGTCACGTGCGGGAGTGGTCGCGAGCTTCAGCGGTCGCTCATGAACAGCCAGGAAAGAGCAGATTCCCTGTTGATATATGTGCGAACGAGTCGCATAGCGACGGGAAGTGTCGCAGTCTCCGATGGGTAACGCAACCATTCGGGCCGAAACGATTCAGCCGGATTCGAAGGAGGGCGGCGCCACGCGGCGCGGCCCCCGGACGGCCGTGCGTCCGGGGGCGGAACAGTCCCTGATCGGCGGCCGACCGGCGGGCGGGCGACGGTCGGTCAGCGGCGTGGCGGCGGGCGGCCAGTGGCCCGGCGGCGGTCGGGCGGCGGTCGGTTGGATGCCGGGTCAGCCGCGGCGGGCCACGCTTCTCGCCCGCAGCCGGTCGGCGGTGATGGCCAGCCCGAGCACACAACCCAGCACGATATTGGTGTAGTTGGAGTTGATCTGAAGCGTCGTCAGGCCGTTGTTGATCAGTTCGAGCAGGATCGTGCCCGCCACGATGCCGAGAATCCGGCCCTGTCCGCCGACCAGGCTCACCCCGCCGATGACGGCCGCGGCGATGGCCGACAGCTCCCACCCGACTCCGACGCCGCTGGCCGAGCCCACACCCATCCGGCCGAGCACGAAGATCCCGGCGAAGCCGGACAGCAGCGAACTGGTCACGTACATCGAGACGATGCGGCGGTCGCCGCGGATGCCCGCCAGCCGGGCCGCCTCGGGATTGCCGCCGACCGCGTACACCTGGCGGCCGGTGTAGGTGCGTTCCAGGAAGAACCACGCCGCCACGGCCACGACCGCGAAGACGATCAGCGGGAGGGGGATCTGCGCCACGTACGTCTGTCCCAGGTCGCCGAAAGTGCCGTCGATGCCGGTGATGGAGGTGCCGGAGGTGATGGCCAGCGTGACGCCCTGCGCGACGGTGTAGGTGACCAGGGTGACGACGAAGGGCGGCATTCTCAGCCGGGTGACGGCGAGGCCGTGGACGAGGCCGACCGTGCCGGTGACGGCCAGCGTGAGCAGGATCGCGAGCGGCGCGGGCAGTCCCGCGCGGACGTTGAACCAGGACATCAGGATGACGCTGGTGCCCAGCAGCGCGCCCACCGACAGGTCGATGCCGCCGGTCAGGATGACCAGGGACTCGCCGATCGCGATCAGCCCGTACTGGGACAGGTCGAAGCCCATGCCCTGGAGGTTGACGGCGCTGGCGAACGTCGACTTGTCCAGCGCGAGCGCGACGAAGACCACGACGCAGGCCGCGACCACGCCGACCTCGGGCGTCTCGGCCAGGCGGCGGACCGGCGACGTACGGCCGCCGCTCGCGGCGTCCTCCGTGGCCTCGATCGGTGCGGTGCTGGTGGTCATGGCCTCGCCTTCCCGTGAGTGCCGACGCCGACGGCGGTCATCGGCAGGGGCCTGTTGTCGTTCATGCGCGTGCCTTGCCCTGACGGTCGGCGACAGCGTCGGCGCCGGTCCGCGGCCCGAGCGCCCCGGCCTGTTGCCCGGCCTGTTCCCCGGTTCCGTCCCGCGCCCCGTCCCTCTCGCGCGTGCCGGGCGCGCCGTTCCGCGTACCGGCCGCGGCGGTCATGATCGCTTCCTTGCCGAACCGGTCGCGGGGGAGGTCGGCGACCACCCGGCCGTGCGCCATCACCACGATCCGGTGGCAGATCCACAGCAGTTCCTCCAGCTCCGAGGAGGCCACCAGCACCGCGAGGCCGTCCTGCGCCGCGGTGTCGATGAGGCTGTAGATCTCCGCCTTGGCCCCGACGTCCACGCCGCGGGTCGGCTCGTCCAGGAGCAGCAGCCGGGGCTCGGTCGCCAGCCAGCGGCCGAACACCACCTTCTGCTGATTGCCGCCCGACAGGTCCGAGATGAGCTGTTCCTGGCTGCGCAGCCGCACCCCGAGGTCCTGGACGATCCGGGCCGCGTGCGCCTTGTCCGCCCTCGGCCGCAGGACTCCACGTGCGCTGATCCGGCGCAGCGTGGCCAGCGTGACGTTCCAGCGCACCGAGTGCGCCGGGAGCAGCGACTGGACCTTGCGGTCCTCGGGCACCAGTCCGATCCCCGCCTCCACCGCGTCGGCGGGGCGGCGCGGGCGGAAGTCGGCGCCGTCGAAGACGACCGTGCCACCGGTACGCGGCTGCGCGCCCATCAGCGCGTGCAGCAGGCGGCTGCGCCCCGAGCCCATGAGCCCGGCCACGCCGACGATCTCCCCCGCCCTCACGTCGAGGTCGACGGGCCCGAGGCCGTCCGCGGTCAGCCCGCGTACCGACAGGGTCGTCGTGCGCTCGACGGAGGACGGCGGGGCCAGGTCGGCGCGGGCCAGCTCACTGCCGACCATCTCCCGGATCATCCGCTCCTCGCTCGCCTCCGCCGGGGCCAGATCGGCCACCATCCGGCCGCTGCGCAGCACGATCACCCGGTCCGCGACGGCCTGGACCTCGTCCAGGCGGTGGCCGATGAACAGCACCGCCCCGCCGGCCGCCGCGTGCGTACGGGCCAGGCCGAGGACGCGCTCGGCCTCGACCGGGCCGAGCGAGGAGGTGGGTTCGTCCAGGATCAGCACCAGCGGATGGTGGCCCCACGCCTTGGCGATCTCGATCATCTGCCGTACGGGGACCGGGAATCGCTCCACCGGCCGGTCCACGTCCACCCCGCTGACGCCGACTTCGGCGAGCAGCGCGCGCGCCTCCGCCCTCGTACCGGCGCGGTCGTAGACGACCCGGCCCAGGGTGCGGGACGCCGCCCGCGCGGGACGGCGGCCCAGCAGCAGGTTCTCCGCCACGCTCAACTGCCCGACGAGCGGGAACTCCTGGGCCACCAGGGCGACGCCCAACTCCTTGGAGTGGTCGGGCCGTCCGGCGTGGAGCGGCGTACCGGCGATCTCGATGCTGCCGGTGGTGGGCGTGACGGTGCCGGACAGCACGCCCATCAAGGTGGACTTGCCCGCGCCGTTCTCCCCCACCACCGCGACGATCTGTCCACGGGCCAGGTCCAGGCTCGGGATGTCGAGCACCTTCACCGGCCCGTACGACTTGCTCACCGACCGCAGCCGGACGGCGACTTCGGGGGCCGGGGCCGCGTCCGGGGCGGAGGCCGGGCCGGAGGCCGGGGTCTGAGCCGGGGCCGGGGACCGCGGGGCCTCGTACGGGGCCGGACCCGAAGCCATCAGCCGATGCCCAGGTCGGTCAGCTTGGTCTGGTACGCGGCCAGGTTCGCCTGGGTGACCAGGCCGACGCCCGAACTGAGCGTGGTGCCGTCCGACTCCAGATACGGCTTGACGATCCGGAGGGTGGCCTCCTTGCCGAGCACCTTGAACGCGGCCAGCAGATAGGCGCCGGTGTAGCCCTGCTGGTAGGGCTGTTGGAGGACGGTGGCCTGGATGACACCGGATTTGATGAACTTCAGCGTCTGCGGGTCGCTGTCGTCCGAGATGATCTTCACCCGGCCGGACTTCCCCGCGGCCTGCACCGCCTGCCCGGCTGACGGTCCGTCATAGGAGTAGACGCCGTACAGGCCGTTGATGTTCGGGTTGGTCTGGATCGCGGTCTGCGCGTTGGTGAGCGCCTTCGCCGCGTCCATGCCGTCGCTGAGCTTCTGCGCGACCTTGATGCCGGTGCCCTTGAGCGCGTCCTCGAAGCCCTGGATCCGCTCCACCGCGTTCGACGTGGTCAGCGAGCCGACGAGGACGACGACCTGGCCCTTGCCGCCGAGCGCCTGCTTCATGGCCTCACCGGCCTTCTGGCCCGCCTGGTAGTTGGGCGTGCCCAGATACAGGTCGGCGCCGTCCTCCGGCGGCAGCGGGGAGTCGATCGCCAGCACCGGTATCCCGGCGCTCTTCGCGGACGCGATCGGCGCCTTGATCGCCGTCGGGTCGATCGCCGACACGCTCAAGCCCGTGATGCCCTGGCCGCGCAATGTCTGGATGAGGGAGAGCTGCTGGTCCAGACGGCCGTTGGCGGGCGCCTGGTAGACACCCTTCACGCCGAGGTCGGCCAGGCCCTTGGTGAAGCCGGACTTGCCCGCGTTCCAGTAGTCGACCGCCACGTTGACCACCATGGCCTCGTGCAGCTTCGACAGGTCCTTCCCGGCCAGCGCGGCCTTCAGCGCCGCGTCCAGCTTCGCGAGATTCGCGTCGTTGAACGCGATGTCGCCCTTGATCGTCACCGCCGCAGGGCTCCCGCCGCTCGCCGCGTCGGCCGCGGACGAGTCACCGGCACCGCTCTTACTGCACGCCGTCGCGGACAGGGCCACTGCCAGCGTCACCGCTGCGGCTCCCCATCGTCCGTGGCGGGCAAGGGCCTTTCGGGCGTCGCGCATGGCTGCATCCTGTTCGGGCAGTGGCCTCTCAGCCAGTTTTGTGAGCGCTAACAAATAGTGAGGAACAGAATCACGCAGAGCGGGACATCTGCTCTCTCCTCGCGGTAACTCGCCGATCTCTTACGGCACCAACGGGTGTTCCGGCCGCTGAGCGCGCCGCTGAACAGGCCGGACCCACTGACCCGATCGCCAGGCGCGCCGTCAGCTGTCGCCTATGAGTGTTAGCGCTCACTGATCGGTCGTCAAGACGTTGCACAGAGAAAAACCCGCCTCCGGCGCGGTGGCCGTCGCGGTACGGCTCCCCCCGCGGCGGGGCGCGCGGACAGGGCCGCACCCGCGGACGCGGTCGGCCGTACGGCGCGGGGCGGGTGCGGGGGCGAGGGCAGCTCCGACGGTCAGTCAGAGGCCGCCCGCCAGGCGGTAATACGCCTGATTCCAACGGATCTCCTGGGTGAAGCGGCGCAGTTGGGTGTCGTGGTCGATGAGGAGGAGTTCGGTGCGGAGCATGTCGGCCAGGTCGGCCAGTTCCTCGGCGCCGACGGCGCTGGAGAGCACGGTGTGGTGCGGGCCGCCCGCGGTCAGCCAGGCTTCGGTGGAGGTCCGCAGATCGGGCGCGGGCCGCCACACCGCGCGGGCCACGGGCAGTCGGGGCAGCGGTTCCGCGGGCGCGACGACCTCGATCTCGTTGGCGACCAGCCGGAAGCGGTCGCCCATGTCGGCCAGGCCCACGACGACCGCGGGCCCCGGCCGGGCGTCGAAGACGAGCCGTACCGGGTCCTCCCGGCCGCCGATCCCCAGCGGGTGGATCTCGCACGAGGGCCGGTGCGCCGCGATCGTCGGGCAGACCTCCAACATGTGCGCGCCCAGGATCACTTCACCGCCCGGCGTCAGGTCGTAGGTGTAGTCCTCCATGAAGGAGGTGCCGCCCGGCAGACCGGCCCCCATGACCTTCACGGTGCGCAGCAGCATCGACGTCTTCCAGTCGCCCTCGCCGCCGAAGCCGTAGCCGTCGCCCATCAGCCGCTGCACCGCGAGGCCCGGAAGTTGCCGAAGGCCGCCCAGATCCTCGAAGTTGGTCGTGAAGGCGGAGAAGCCGCCCTCGGTGAGGAAGGCGCGCAGACCCAGTTCGATCCGGGCCGCGTACCGCAGCGCGTCGTGGCGCTCGCCGCCCGCCGCCAGCTCGCCCGCCAGCCGGTAGGCGCTCGCGTACTCCTTGACCACCTCCGAGACGGCCGCGTCGTCCACCTCGTCCACGACGGCCACCAGGTCGTTGACGCCGTAGGTGTTCACCGAGACGCCGAACCGCAACTGCGCCTCCACCTTGTCGCCCTCGGTGACGGCAACGTCGCGCATGTTGTCGCCGAAGCGGGCCACCTTCAGACGGCGCAGCGCGTCGTGTCCGAGGGCGGCGCGCATCCAGGTGTGGACGCGGGCCACGACGGCGGGATCGGAGACATGGCCCGCGACCGTCTTGCGGGCGATGCCGAGCCGGGCCTGGAGATAGCCGAACTCGCGGTCGCCGTGGGCGGCCTGATTGAGGTTCATGAAGTCCATGTCGATGGTGGACCACGGCAGTTCGACATTGGCCTGGGTGTGCAGATGCAGCAGCGGCTTGCGCAGCAGGTCGAGGCCCGCAATCCACATCTTCGCGGGCGAGAAGGTGTGCATCCACGCGATCAGACCCACGCACGCCCGGCTGGAGTTGGCGTCGACGACCGTGCCGGTGATGCCGGAGGCGTCGGTGAGCACCGGCTTCCACACGATCCGCACCGGGCCGCCGGGGGTGGCGGCGAGCCGGTCGGAGATGGCGCGCGACTGCTCGGCGACCTGCCGCAGCGTCTGCGCGCCGTACAGGCCCTGGCTGCCGGTGAGGAACCAGACCTCGCGCTCGTCGGACGGTGTCATGCCAGGGCTCCTCGGTCGGCGGGGGCGGCGGGATCGGCGGGATCGGCGGTGTCAACGGGTTCGGCCGGACCGTCGTGCACGACGGCCTGCGGCTCCTGGCCGGCGGGGGGCGGCCCGGCGGGGCCGCCGGAATCGGCGCTATCGGCGGAATCAGCGCGATCGGCCGCCGCCTGCTGCCCGTAGACATTCTGGTAGCGGTCGTGGAGCCGGTCGATGTCGGCGCGGGTAAGGGGCAGCGGATCGCCCAACTGCCGGGAAATGTGCACGGTACGGGCCACGTCCTCGCACATCACCGCCGCTTTCACGGCCGCGCGGGCGTCCTTGCCGATGGTGAACACCCCGTGGCTCTTCATCAGTACCGCCGGCGAGCGGTGCCCCGCCAGCGTCTCCACGATGCCCCTGCCGATCGAGTCGTCACCGATCAGCGCGAACGGCCCGACCGGGATCTCGGCCCCGAACTCGTCGGCCATCGCGGTCAGTACGCACGGCACCGACTCGCCGCGCGCCGCCCACGCGCACGCGTACGTCGAGTGGGTGTGCACCACCCCGCCGACCTCCGGCAGGTGCCGGTAGACGTAGGCGTGCGCGGCGGTGTCCGAGGACGGCGACAAGTCGCCTTCCACCACCCGCCCTTCGAGGTCGCACACGATCATCGCGTCCGGTGTCAGCCGGTCGTAGTCCACACCGCTCGGCTTGATCACGAACAGGCCGTGCCCCGGCACGCGCGCCGAGACATTGCCCGCCGTCCAGACGACCAGCCGGTAGCGGACCAGCTCCTGATGCAGGTCGCTGACCTGCTGCCGCAGGCGTACGACGGCCTCTGCGGCAGGGGGCGGAAAGGGGTGACTGCTCATACGGGACCTCGGCAGGGAGTGAGCGTTAACATTCTGGGTGAGCGCTAACAAAGGGCGGTGCCACGAGACGCCGCCCTACGGCTGAGCCGGGGTGTCCGCCTGCGCCCGCCCTCGGAGCGCCCGCAGGCGGTGCATGACATCGCTGCCGCCCCGGCCGAAGTGGTCGTGCAGGGAGCGGTATTCGGCGTAGAGGTCGTCGTAGGCGGCGGCGCGTGCGGGGTCGGGCAGATAGGCGTTGCGGCGCAGGCGGCCCATCGCGGCCGAGGCGGTGCGGATGTCGGGGTGGGCCCCCGCCGCGACGGCCGCGTGGATCGCGGCGCCCAGCGCCGGGCCCTGCTCCGAGGACAGCACGTTGACCGGCCGGTTCAGCACATCGCTGTAGGTCTGCATGAGGAAGGTGTTCTTCAGCAGGCCGCCCGCCGCCGTGAAGTCGGTGACCGGCACCCCCGCGCCCTCGAACGCCTCCACGATGGTCCGCGTGCCGAAGGCCGTCGCCTCGACCAGCGCCCGGTAGATGTCCTCGGGACGGGTGTCCAGCGTCAGCCCCACCAGGAGCCCCGACAGGTGGTGGTCCACCAGTACGGAGCGGTTGCCGCTGTGCCAGTCGAGCGCCAACAGCCCGTGTCCGCCGACCGGTTGGGCGGCGGCCTTCTCCGTCAGCAGCTCGTGCGGGCTGATGCCGCGCCGCCGGGCCTCCAGCGCGTACGGCTGCGGTGTCGCGGTCCGCACCGCCCAGGCGAAGATGTCCCCCACCCCGCTCTGGCCCGCCTCGTAGCCCCACAGGCCGGGGACCACGCCGTCGCGGACCACCCCGCACATGCCCGGCACCTCGGCGAGCACGTCGGAGTTCATGATGTGACAGGTCGAGGTCCCCATGATCGCCAGCAGATGGCCGGGGTCCAGGGCCCGCGCGGCGGCGCTGGTGACATGCGCGTCGACGTTTCCGACCGCCACGACCGTGCCCGCGCGCAGCCCGGTCAGCGCGGCGGCCGAAGCGCTCAAACGCCCTGCTGCGGTGCCCAGTTGGGACAGCGGGTGGTCCAGCTTCGCCGTGAAGCCGGCGAAGTCCGGGTGCAGGGAGGCCAGGAACGTGGCGTCCGGATAACCGCCGTCCTGGTGGATGCCCTTGTAACCGGCCGTGCACGGATTGCGGTTCTCGGCCCCGGTCAACTGCCAGACGATCCAGTCGGCCGCCTCGATCCACCGGTCGGCCGCCGCGTAGACCTCCGGGTCCTCGCGCAGCACCTGCAACGCCTTGGCGTACTGCCACTCGCTGGAGATCCGCCCGCCGTAGCGGCCGAGCCACGGCTGCCCGGACTCCCCGGCGCGGCGCACGATCAGCTCCGCCTCCGGCTGGGCCGCGTGGTGCCGCCACAACTTCGGGTAGGCGTGCGGGCGTTCGGCCATGTCCGGCAGCTCGCACAGCGGCGTGCCGTCCGCCGTCGCGGGCAGCACCGTACAGGCGGTGAAGTCCGTCGCCACCCCCACGACCTGCTCCGCCCGCACCCCGGCGGCCTCCAGCGCGCGCGGCACGGCGAAGCGCAGCACGTCCCGCCAGTCCTGCGGAATCTGCAACGCCCAATCGGGCGGCAGCTCGCGGCCGTTCGGCAGCGCGCCGTCCACCACCCCATGGGTGTACTCGTGGACGGCGCTGCCCAGCTCCTTGCCGTCGTCGACCGCCACGACCAGGGCGCGCCCGGACAGCGTGCCGAAATCGATGCCGACGGTGACGGCGGGAGGATCGGTCATCATGCGTGTCTCCCCATGCGCCGGGGGCTCCGGCAGCAGGTCGCGTACCGATTGCCCTGCGGTGTGAACTCTGCGGCGGTGCGGTCCTGTTCTGTCCTGCGGGACGTGCTGCGAGAGGTGCTGCGAGAGGTGCTACGGGATGTGTGGCCGGACTCGGTGCCGGTCCGGTGGCCGGACCTGTGGCGACGCGTGCTGCGATCCGTGCCGCGGTGCCGTGCGCCGCCCGTACGGACCGCCGCCCTCAGGACGGGTTGCTGCTGCTGCGGACGATCAGGCGCGGTTCGATGACGACGCGTTCGCCGCCGCGGGTGGTGCCGGACTCCAACTGGTCGACCAGCAGGCGGATGCTGGCCTGGCCGACCGCGGTGAAGTCCTGCCGGACGGTGGTCAGCGGCGGCGCGAAGAACTCGGCTTCAGGGATGTCGTCGAAGCCCGCGATGGCGACCTGGCCCGGCACCGAGAGACCGGCCTCGCGGAAGGCCCGCAACACCCCCAGCGCCATCTGGTCGTTGGCGACGAAGACGGCCGACACCTCGGGTGAACCGCGGCGCCCGGAGCCCGCCGAGACCCGGCCCGCCAGCTCCTGTCCCGCGCGGTAGCCCGACAGCGGCGTCCAGTCCCCCACCAGCGGCGACGGCACCTCGACGCCCGCCTCCTCCAGCGTGGCGCGCCAGCCCTGCACACGGGCCTCGGCCTCCAGCCAGTTCTGCGGGCCCGCGACATGCCAGACCGTGCGGTGGCCGCCGGCCAGCAGATGGCCCGTGACCAGCCGCGCGCCCAGCTCCTGGTCCACCGAGACGCCGGGGATCGGCAGGCCGTGCCCGCCCTCCACCGTGACGACGGGGAACGGCAGCTTCAGCTCGGCCAGTGCGGCGACGGCCTCCCGCTCCGGCACTATCACCACGATGCCCTCCACCCCCCAGTCGCTGAGGTGGTCGATCGCGTCCGCGAGCGCCTTCGGGGTGTGCCGCCGCAGGGTCACCGCGGAGACCATGTAGCCCTCGTCCCGCGCCGCTTCCTCCAGCCCGAACAGCGTGCTCGCCGGGCCGAACAGCGTCGGATTGCACGCCACCACCCCCAGCGTCAGCGTCCGCCGCGTCACCAGCGCCCGCGCCGACGAGTTGCGCCGGTACCCCAGCGCCTCGATCGCCCGCAGCACCTCCGCGCGCGTGGTGTCCCGCACATTCGGGTGATCGCTCAGCACCCGCGACACCGTCTGATGCGAGACGCCCGCCACCTGGGCGACATCCGCCATGGTGGGGGCCCTGCGGGGCGCTGCCGGGTCCGCGGTGCGAGACATGGCTCTCCGTTCCGTGATGCTGCTAAGTGTTAGCGCTCACAGTCCCATCCGTCAAGGCCGTACGCTCGCGCTTGGCGGAGGAAGACGGGCCTTTACCAGGCCCCCCGCCGGGGGCGACCCTCCCAAGGGCTTGGGCCCCTTAGAACTCCTAACGAAATGATCTTCAAGGTGATTGGATCACTCCGGGACTGATGATCCGGGGGCGTGGGATGGCTCAGCCGAAGCCGTGGCATGTTGATGACGAGCTATGGGCGGTGGTTGAGCCGCTGTTGCCGAAGGTGGAGCGTCGGGTTCGGTATCCCGGGCGCAAGCGGCATCCGGACCGGCTGGTGTTCCAGGGCATCCTGGTCGTGCTGCACACCGGGATCGCCTGGGAATATCTGCCGCAGGAGCTCGGCTTCGGCTCGGGCATGACGTTCTGGCGCCGCCTGGCCGAATGGACCGAAGCCGGCGTGTGGCCCCGGCTGCGTCAGGCTCTTCTGGCCGAGCTACGCGCTGCGAATGCCCTGGACTTCTCCCGGGCAGCGGTCGACGGCTCCCACATCCGGGCGTTAAAGGGGCCCGCAGACCGGACGAAGCCCTGTTGATCGGGGCAGAACCGGCAGCAAGCACCACCTGATCACCGACGCCACCGGCGTTCTGCTCGCCATTACCCTGAACGGCGGCAACCGCAACGACGTCACCCAGCTCATCCCGCTGCTCGAAGCCGTGCCGCCGGTACGCGGCAAGCGAGGCCGCCCCAGGCGTCGTGCTCGGCGACCGCGGCTACGACCACGACAAGTACCGCCGCCTCGTGTGGGCCCTCGGCGTGAAGCCGGCGATCGCCCGACGCGGCACCGAGCACGGCTCCGGGCTCGGAACCCAGCGCTGGGTCGTGGAGCGTGCGTTCGCCCATCTGCACTGGTTTCGTCGGCTGCGGATCCGGTGGGAGACCCGCGACGACATCCACGAAGCCTTCCTTGCCCTCGGCTGTGCGCTCATCTGCTGGCGGCGGCTTGTCTCCCTACCCTGACAGCAACGGCGCCCAGTAACTCATCACCTGGTGCAGGCGCTGCCGGTGGTCGGCAATCCAGTCGTCCGGCGGGACGAGGGGGACGCGCACGGTGACCATCGACCCCGACTCGTCCTCAACGACCACCTCCGGGCAGTCACGCTCGCCGGTGAGCTGGATGAAGATGGACGGCCCTCTGCTCATCTCCATCCAGGCGACGTCTTCGCCGGCGTCGAGCCGGCCCAGTGCGTCGGCCCAGCTTTCCAGGTCGGAAATGTACAACGCCAGATCGATGCGGCCGGACACGAAGGGCGTCCTGACGACGATCTCGGCGTCGAGTCCTGCGGTCCACCTGGGATTACGTCCCAGAACGTTGACCGTGACGCTGTTCCCCTCGTCATCAGAGAGGGAGATGAGTTCCCTCGGAGGACTGTCGCCCATAGCGGCCCTTTCATCGCTGAGTACTGAGCGATCCTCGCCTGGACGGAGCCCATCCTTCATCTCATTTTGTTAGAAGTTCTTAGGGCACGGGGAAAGCGCGCCGCGCTGGCGCAGGGCCTGCCTTTAAGGGGCGCGGGGAACTGCGCGCTCAGCCGAAGCGCTCCCGCACCTCACCACCCGCCCCAGCGGGGCAATCCGGTTGTCCCCGGACCACCGGCCGGTGGTGGGTTACCCGCGCAGTTCCCCGCGCCCCTGACGGGGCACCGTCTCTCGCCCGGACGGCGAGCCGATCCTTTCAGCGGCGCGGGGAACGCTCCCGCACCTCACCACCCGCCGGAGGGGGCGGGCGGCGCGGACGGCGCGACTGTGGGGATACGGTCACAGAGGGAACCTCACGGCGAGAGGCGGGACGGCGCGTGGTGGAAGTGGACGGGCACGGGCACGTGACGGCCGACGCGGAGGTCGTGCGGTGGCTGGTGCGGGAGCAGCACCCGGACCTGGCGGAGCTGGAACTGCGTCCGGTGGACGGCGGCTGGGACAACCAACTGTGGCGGTTGGGCGAGGAGTTGGCCGTACGGCTGCCGCGTACGCCGCGCGCACCGGCGCTGCTGGCGAAGGAGCGGCGGTGGCTCCCGCTGCTGGCACCGCGCCTGCCGCTGCCGGTTCCGACGCCGGTACGCGACGGTGAGCCGTCCGCGCGCTTCCCGCGGCCGTGGGCCGTCACGAGGTGGGTGCCGGGGAGCCCGGCGGACCTCACGCCGATCGGCCGGGGCGAGCACGCGGCCGACGCGCTCGCGGGGTTCCTCACGGCGCTGCACCGGAAGGCACCCGCCGACGCACCGGCCAACCCGGACCGCGGTGTCCCGCTGAAGTCCTTGGCCGACGGGTTCGACCAGGGCGTGGCCGCCCTCGCCGAAGGCGGCCTCGACGCGCGCCTGGCCGACGGCGCCCGGCGGGTGTGGGCGGACGCCGTCGCCGCCCCCGAGAGCACCGCCCCGCCGACGTGGCTGCACGGCGACCTCCACCCCGCGAACGTCGTCGTCACGGACGGCACCCTCGCGGGCGTGATCGACTTCGGCGAGCTGTGTGCGGGCGACGCGGCGAACGACCTCGGCGCCGCCTGGCTGCTCCTGCCCGCGGGCGCGGCGCCCCGCTTCTTCGCCGCCTACGGCCGTACGGACCCGGCCACGATCCGCCGCGCCCGCGGCTACGCGGTCCGGGCCACGCTGGGTCTCATCAGCGTCGGACAGGCGGCCGAGAAGGGCCTGCCCGGCGGAAAGCCCACCTGGGGAGTCGCCGGGCGCGCGGCCCTGGAGCGCGTACTGGCCGACGTCTAGGCCCGGTTGACCAGTCCGGTTGACCAGACCGTCGACCAGCCCCGGTACGCCTACGCCCGGTCGGCCGGTTCGTCGTCGCGCCGCCCACCCGGCTGCCGGGACCCGCGGACCTGGCGGCGCGCCCACCAGATCCAGAAGTCCACTTCCCGGAGGCTGAGTTCACCGACGAGCGCGGCCACCTCGGGATCGTCGGGATCGCGGCCCGCGTCCATCCGCAGCGCCGCGACTCACTCGCGGGCGATTCCACGACCAGTCCGCGTACAGCGCAGCGGTCTGAACGCGGACCGGATGTCGGACGTGGACGGCGTGACGTACACCTCGGACGGCGGCCCGGTGTCGATGGTGCCGTAGGTGGTGTACGACAGGTAGCCCGGGCAACTCCCGCCGCCGATCTGCACAGTACGGCTCGACACGAGCTTGCCGGTGCGCAGTTCGAACACCTTCACCGGGATCGCGATCTTGCGGAATCTCACCTCGCGGGGGAAGTCGGGCAGCAGCTTGTTCTCGTACGGGCAGGTCGTGACCGTCGTGCCGTAGTCCTTGTCGCCGACGCAGACCACGAGTACCGCCTTGGTGACGTCGTCGGCCGACCAGGAGCCGGGCAGTTTGCGGGTGTACTCGTCGTCGCCGTAGAACAGCGCGTGGTGGGTGCCCTTGCGGTAGGGCGCGGCGGCGCTGTACTTCGCCGGTTTCGAGCAGTAGTCGGGCTCGGTGTCGGTCGAAGTGCCCAGCAGCGTACGGACGTTGTCCAGCTCGATGGTCAAGGTGGCCTGCTCGACGCCGCTGCGGGCCTTGGCGGCGAGCCGGTCGCCGGGGTACTGGTCGAGCTGCTGCTGGTAGCGGTCGCGGGCCTTCGCCCACTCCTTGGCCTCCATGAGGTCGTCACCGCAGCCGACGAGCGCGGCGGGCGCGGTCTTCGGGACGACGGCCGCCGCCCGGCCCAAGTCGCCCTGGACGGAATTGTGTTGGCGGAGCCAGTCGGTGACCGAGACGGTGTCGCAGGGCACCTTGGTGGGCAGTCGGCCGAGGAAGCCGTTCAGCACGGTGTCGACCATCTTCTCGTGGCCCGGCAGATCCGCGAGTACGGCGGCCAGGCGATGGCCTGGCCCGCGCGCCGCCGTCCTCGTTCCCGTCAACGGGGCCCGGACGCTGCCCCAGCAGATAACCCGGCGGGGGCCCCGGCGGCGGTCGCAGCGGGGGCCCCGGCGGCGGTCCCGGCGGCGGCTTCGGCACGCCGTCCTGTTCGGATACGTGCCGGGGCTCGGGGTCCGGTGCGGCCTGGGGCGGGTGGTCCCTCTCGGTCCCCTTCGTCGGGCGTGGGCGGTGGCCGTCGCCCATTGTCACCACCTGCGCCGGGAGGGGTCCCGGACGCACATCCGCCCTGTTCAGGGGTACTGCTACCGGCTCGCGGCGAAGGCGCCGCTCTCCGCGAAGGCCCGCTCGGCGAAGCGTTCGCCGATACGCCGGTGAGTGGCGGCGTCCGGGTGCAGCTCGTCGGGCAGCGGCAGTTCGGCGTAGTCCGCCTCGCCGTAGAGTTCGCGGCCGTCGAGGTAGTACAGGTGCGGGTCGGTGGCCGCGCGCTCGGCGACGATCCGCTCCAGTTCCGCGCGGATGACGGTCAGGGTCAGCTTGCCCGCCGCCAGCTCCGCCGGGTCGCCGGTGGCGCGGAACCGCAGCTTTCCGGTGCTGAGCGCTTCGAGGTCGAAGGCGGCGGGGCCCGGGGTGTTCTCGTGGATCGGGCTCAGGATCGGCGAGACGACCAGCAGCGGGGCGTCCGGGTGGCCCTCGCGGATGGTGTCGAGGAAGCCGTGCACCGCGGGGCCGAAGGCGCGCAGCCGCATCAGGTCGGCGTTGACGATATTGATGCCGATCTTCACGCTCACCAGGTCGGCGGGCGTGTCGCGCAGGGCGCGGGCCGTGAACGGGTCGAGCAGTGCGCTCCCGCCCAGGCCCAGATTGATCAGTTCCACACCGCCGAGGGAGGCCGCGAGGGCGGGCCATGTGGTGGTGGGGCTCGCCGCGTCGGAGCCGTGGCTGATCGAACTGCCGTGGTGCAGCCAGACCTTACGGCCCCGGTCGGGGACCGGCCCGACGGGCGCGTCGGTGCGCAGCGCGACGATCTCGGTCGTCTCGTTGTGCGGCAGCCAGATCTCGATGTCCTTGTCCGCGTCGGGCAGTTCGGCGAAGCGGAGGGTGCCGGGGTCGCCGGGCTTGTGCTCGGCGGTTCCGGTGCTCATGTCGACGGTCAGGGTGTGGCCGCCGGCCACGCTGCCCTGGCCCGCGGGGCGGCCGTCGACCAGCAGGTCGTAGAGGCCGTCGGGGCGCGGCGGCGCGCCCGCGTACACGCGCTTGGTGGGCAGCGTGTCCAGCTCCACGGTGGTGGCGCGGGTGCGGAACACCAGCCGTACGCCGGAGGGTTGGGACTCGGCCATGGCGAGCTGGGCGTCGGCGCACTGGGCGCGGGCCCGCGCGGGCAGCCGGTGCGGCAGTACGCCGTGTCCGGTGGGCTCCAACTCCAGCGCGCCGCGCACCAGTTCCGCGCCCTCGGGCGTGGTGAACAGGGTCGTGGTCCAGTCGCCGTGCTCGGTTCGTGCGTCGTTCTCGGTAGGCATTGCTTTTCAACTTCCGTCTTTTTCCGGCCAGTTCTTCAACAGGGCGTCGAGGGCGTCGATGACGCGTTCCCAGGTGTCCTGGGTGTCGGGCGCGCTGTGGCTGAACCCGCCGCCCATCTCCAGGCCGACGTAGCCGTTGAACACGCTCCCGAGCAGCCGCACCGCGTGCGTCTGGTCCGGCTCGTCGAGGTCGTAGCCGCGCAGGATCGCCCGTGTCATCTCCGCGTGCCGCCCGCCCGCGCTCGCGGCGGCGGCCTGCGGATCGAGCCGGAACTGGGCCGCCGCGTACCGTCCGGGGTGCTCCCGGGCGTAGTCGCGGTACACGTTCGCCAGTCCGGCGAGCGCGTCCTTCCCGGCCCGGCCCGCCAGGGCGGCGGCACCGCGATCGGCCATTTCCGCCAGTGCGAGCTGCGCGATCCCGGTCTGGAGATCGTGCGAATTCCGCACGTGCGAATACAGGCTCGCGACCTTCACGTCGAACCGCCTGGCCAGCTCGGAGACGGTCACCGCGTCGAACCCGACCTCGTCGGCCAGCTCCGCCCCCGCCCGCACCAAACGCTCCCGTGTCAGCCCTACGCGCACCACAGCCGTCCTCCTCATTACCTAAGTCCATCATGCACATACCTAAAGCCTTTAGGCAAATGACCGCAGCCCGATGTGACGACGGACCCCGCTCATGGTCGGACCGCCGCCGTGAGGCCGCGCGGCGTGGGACCGCTCGCCGCGGGGGCCGTTCGCCGTAGAGCCCGCTCGCCGTGGGACAGAAAAGCCCGGGGCCCGGCTAGGAGCTGTCCGGTCGATCATGTGCGGAGCCAGATGACGAGGGCCGCGACGGTGACGGTGCCGAGGTACACATAGCCGCGTTTGTCGTAGCGCGTGGCCACGGCCCGGGACTGCTTCAGCTTGTTGATGACCCTCTCGACGGTGTTGCGTTTCTTGTAGCGCTGCTTGTCGAAGCCTGGTGGCCGTCCGCCGCGTGACGCCTTGCGGTGACGAGCGGCCTGGCTATCGGTCTTCTCCGGGATGGTGTGCCGGATGTTCCGTCGGCGCAGGCTGTCCCAGCAGGGCCCATTGCTGTAAGCCTTGTCCGCGGCGAGGCTGTCGGGCTTCTTGCGGGGCCTGCCCGGCCCGGTGCGCGGCACTCGGACCTTGTCGAGCACCGGCTCCAACTGGGTGCAGTCGGCCCGCTGCCCGGGCGTGATGACCAGGGACAGCGGCCGGCACCGACCCTCGGCGCTCAGGTGGAGCTTGGTGGTGAAGCCACCCCGGGAGCGGCCCAGGCCCTCACCTGCTTCACCACCTCCACCAGGCGGGCGTGAAGGCTTCGCCACGGCGGTTCGCGCTGATGTTCCACGCCCGCGTCCCCTTTTGGCTCGCCCGGCGCGGGCGGCGGGGTGATGCGGGCTCCCGCCGCATGCTGGTGTGCGCGCACTACCGTGGAATCCACACCGATGTCCCAGTCGAGCTCACCTGCGGCATCGGCCGCGGCCTGCACCTGCTGGAGCAGCCGCTCCCAGGTTCCGTCCGCCGACCACAGCCGGTGCCGCTCATAGATCGTCTTCCACGGGCCGAAGCGTTCGGGCAGGTCACGCCAGTGCACGCCGGTCCGCACCCGATGCAAGATCCCGTCGATCACCTGCCGGTGATCCCGCCACCGCCCGCACCGACCATTTCCCATCGGCAGGAACGGCCGCAGCCGTTCCCACTCCGTGTCCGTCAGATCGCCCCGCCCCATGGCCCAGACAACGATCCGAGGGGGTGACAGTCACACGAGCCGACAATTCCCTGGCTTACGCTCCCGAGCATGACCAAGTTCTTCGCCACGGTGTGCCTCCCGCCGACCACACCACGGAAGGTTCCACAGGCGATAGCCGCAGCCATGGCGCCCTACGACTTCAACCTCGACCCCGAGGGCTGGAATCCGGGTGGCCACTGGGACTGGTGGACCATCCACTCCACCGCGAACAACGCCTACCTCGTATTGCCCACGCACGACGGCGACCCCCGACTCCTCACGGCCTCAACCGTGCCACGCGGGAAGGCCGAACTCGATGCCCTCGGGCCACTGGAATGCTACGGCGGACCCCGGGGTCTGCTCGACTTCGACGCCATGCGCACCCGAGCGGCGAGCAAGCACGACGCCCTGTTCGGCGTCTGGAGTGAGCTGACCGCCGTACACCCACCGGCCCACCCGCTCACCGACTTCGTCGCTCGCCACAAGGCGGAGCCTGGCAGATACTCCCTTGCCGACGCCAAGCGAGAGCACCTGGCCCAGCCGCTGGTGCAGGACGTGGCCCAGCGGGCCGCCGAGGGAGACCCCTACTTCGACACCTCGTTCCTGCTCAACGACCCAGTCGCGTACTTCGCGCAGGAACACCAGGCCGCCAAGTCGTGGTCGGTACGGTGCGCCGTGCCCGGCGCAGCCTTGATCACCCTCGATGGCTCATGGATGAACGCCGACCACGACGACTACTGGGATCAGGCCAACCGCTACCTTAACGACCTCGACGCAGAGGCCGTCGTCCTCGACCTCCTCTGTCACTGCTGAACCGCGGGCCGCACTCGTAGAGATCGGCCCGGCACCTCCGGACGGAAGCCCATGATCGGCCGGACAGGCCCTAGTCGATCGGGAAGCGGTAGACCGTCGACTCGCGGGCCCGGAAGCCCAGCCGCTCGTAGAGCCGGTTCGCGGCGGCGCGGTCGGGGCGGGACGTCAGGTCCACCGTCCGGGCGCCCGCCTCGCGGGCGAGCCGCACGGCCTCCTCCGTGAGGAGCCCCGCGATGCCCTGACCCCGCGCCGCGCTGTCGACCACGACGTCCTCGACCCGCGCCCGCACTCCCGACGCCAGGGGCAGCAGCACAAGCGTCAGGGTGCCGACGATGCTCTCCGCCGTCCGGGCGACGAGCGGCGTGTGGGAGTCGCACGCCACCAGCCGGTCGATCGCCGCGGCGTCGAGGGGCCGCGCCGTCGCGGACAGCTGCGGCAGCAGCCGGGCGAAGGTGTCGACGAGTTCCTGACCGGTCTCCGGGCTGATCTCCCGGACGATCTCCACGCGGGCGTCCATGCGGGGAGCCTATCCATCCGTTCCGGCCGCACCGACGCGCCGGAGCCGGGGCGGGCTTGGCCGTAAAACCGGTTGGGCGGGCGATGCGCCGTTGGTAGCGTCCGCAGGACCGTCACACCAGGCGAGGAGGTGGCATCCATGAAGGCCGGTTCTGACGGGGTGCTCCCTGTCCTCCTCACGGCGTGGACGGCCCGCGTGGACGTCACCGCAGGCGCCGGGATCGCCCGGTCGCTTCCCGAGCGCAACACCGCCTGTCTTCTGTGCGGTTCACCGCGCGGACGACGCCAAAAGGCGTCCGTGAACGAGACGTCGCCATGGGTGAGGTCAATGGCCCGCTCCGGCCGCCGCTTTCCCGCCCAGAACAGCCGGCGCTCCTGCTGCTGGGCCACCTCGGCGGCCCGCACAAGAAGGCGCCGCGGACGCTGGGGCGCGCGCAACGCCCTGTGACCGACGCCGGTTCTCCCGCGCCGGCCCCCGTACGCCCGCATCGACACCCTGCGACCTCAGGCCCTAGCCCTCGTCGGGCAGCAGCGGGAAGAGCCGTGCGACGACCGCGACCGGACGGGCCGCGGCGGGGCGGGCCGCCGGATTCGGCTCCCGGTCGCGGTAGCGGGCGAGGGTCTGCCGGATCGCGTCGGCCACGGCGGCCATCTCCTCCGGGGTCAGATACGCGACCGCGCTGAACGCCTCGTCCTGCCGCCACGGGGCGGGAGCGCTGTCGCGCTGGGTCTGCCAGCGCCGGTAGCTCTCGTCCTCCAACCCACGGGCCAGCTCCCCGAATTCCGTCGCGGGACCCTCCCCCTTCTCCGGCTCCCCCGCCTGCCGGATCCGCCACGGCCGGGCGCGGCCACCGCTGTGCGGGGCCTCCTCGATGTAGCCGTAGCGCGCGAGTTGCCGCAGATGGAACGAGCACAGGCCGGAGCTGTAGCCGAGCCGCCCGGCCGCCTGTGTGGCCGTGACCGTACCGACCTCGGCGAGCAGGCCGAGCAGGTCGCGGCGTACGTCGTGGTCGGGCAGACCGCTGTCAGCCGACGTTCCGGCCTCCGCTTCTTCTTCAGTCACTTTGCAAAGCCTGCTACTTTGCAAAGAGCTTTGCAAGCTCCTGGCCGACGCCACCGCTCCGAGGAGAGTGAGCCCCTTGGTCTCCCGCCCCTTCGACGTGTCCGAGCGCGCCGTCGTGCGCGCCATCACCGTCACCGGCGACGACATCCTGCACCGCCCCTGCCGCGAGGTGACCGAATTCGGGACCACGGAACTGGCCGAGCTGATCGAGGACATGGTGCTCACCATGCACGTCGCCGACGGCGCGGGCCTGGCGGCCAATCAAGTGGGCGTCGGCCTGCGGCTGTTCGTGTACGACTGCTGGGACGACGACGGCGTCCACCACACCGGGCACCTGGTCAATCCCGTGCTCGACGAACCCGCGCCTGCCGACCGGCGGCTCGTCGACGACGCCGAGGGCTGTCTGTCGGTGCCGGGCGCGACGGTGGACGTGCCGCGCACGGACCACGCCGTGGCGCGCGGCTTCGACCAGTACGGCGAGCCGGTCGTCATCGCGGGCAACGGCCAGTTCGGGCGCTGCCTCCAGCACGAGACCGACCACCTGGACGGCCGCCTCTACCTCGACCGCCTCTCACGGCGCGACCGGCGCGAGGCGCTGCGTCAGATGGCCGACCGCCGCGAACACGTCTTCGCCCTGCGCGCGGCCAGGGCCGCCGAGTTGGGCCGCTGACCTCCGCGCACGGGGCTCGGGGGACGCGTCAGGCCGGTCGTCACACCGCCGGGCCGTCGCCGTCCTCCTCCTGGTGGGTGTAGCGCTGCTCCTTCCAGGGGTCCGCGAGGTTGTGGTGGCCGCGCTCCTCCCAGAAGCCGCGCCGGTCCGTCGTCATGTACTCGATGGCACGGAGCCACTTGGGCCCCTTCCAGCTGTACAGATGCGGTACGACCAGGCGTACGGGGAAGCCGTGTTCCGCGGTGAGCTGGTCACCGTTGTGGTGGGTGGCCAGCAGGGTGCCGTCGGCGGTGAAGTCGGCGAGCCGGAGATTGGCGCTGTAGCCGTACTCCGCCCAGGCCATGACATGGGTGGCGTGCGGCGCCGGTGGCGCCAGGTCCAGCAGGGTGCGGGCGGTGACGCCGAACCACTCGTGGCCGGTCGAGGTCGTCCCGGACGCGCAGTGCAGGTCGGCGGCGACCGTGGCGCGCGGCAGCGCGCTGAACTCCTCAAGGGTCCACGTGTGTTCGCCGCCGGCGGCGGTGGCGCCGAACACCTTCAGGCTCCACCGGTCCGCCCGGAATCTGGGCACGGGTCCGTAGTGCGAGACGGGCCAGCCCCTGACCTTGCGCTGTCCCGGGGGAAGCTCGTCGTTTCCCACTGGGTGATCGTCCTTCCCTGCGGGTCGATGCGGGTCGATGGCACGGCGGCGGTCCCGGTGGTGCGGTGGAGATCCAGCGGCGCGCTGGAATCCGGTGGCGCGGTGGAGATCCAGCGGCGCACTGGAATCCGGTGGCGCGGTGGAGATCCAGCGGCGCACTGGAATCCGGTGGCGCGGTGGAGATCCAGCGGCGCGCTGGAATCCGGTGGTGCGGGGAGATCAGGCGTCCGCTCATGCGAGGCCAGACACCGTTAACGATTATCACATGCGGCGGCATCTGGCCCTTTCACCTCGCATTCGCCGGGCGCCCCACGAAAACCGTTCCCTGGACCCGCTCGCCCCCCGGACACGCCCTAGCGCCGCAGCCCGAGCGCCTCGCGGCCCGCGTACCGCGCCTGCGTCCCCAGCTCCTCCTCGATCCGGATGAGCTGGTTGTACTTGGCGGTGCGGTCGGAGCGCGACAGCGAACCCGTCTTGATCTGGCCGCAGCCGGTCGCGACGGCCAGGTCGGCGATGGTGGTGTCCTCGGTCTCGCCGGAGCGGTGCGACATCACGACGGTGTAGCCCGCGCGGTGCGCGGTGCCGACGGTCGCCAACGTCTCGGTGAGCGTGCCGATCTGATTGACCTTCACCAGAACGGAGTTGGCGACGCCGTCGCGGATTCCCTCGCGCAGCAGCGTCTCGTTGGTGCAGAAGACATCGTCACCGGTGAGCTGGCAGCGGTCGCCGAGCCGCGCCATGAGCAGCCGCCAGCCGTCGCGGTCGTCCTCGGCCATCGGGTCCTCGATGGACGCCACGGGGTAGTTCGCCACCAACTGGGCCAGGTACTCGGCGTGTTGCTCGACGCTGCGGCGTACGCCCTCGCCGGTGTAGTCGTAGACCCCGTCGCGGAAGAACTCCGACGCGGCGGGGTCCATGACGACGGTGATGTCGGTGCCGGCCTTGTACCCGCTGCGCTCGACGGCGCGTACGACGAAGTCCAGCGCCTCTTCGGCGGTCCGCAGGTCGGGGGCGAAGCCGCCCTCGTCGCCGACCGCGGTGCTGTGCCCCGCGGCCAGCAGGTCGCCGCGCAGGGTGTGGAAGACCTCGGAGCCGATGCGTACGGCCTCGGCGAAGGTGGCCGCGCCGATCGGCGCGATCATGAACTCCTGGAAGTCCAGCGGATTGTCGGCGTGCGCGCCGCCGTTGACGATGTTCATCATCGGCACCGGCAGCAGCCGGGCGTCCACGCCGCCGACGTAGCGGTAGAGCGGCAGCCGGTGCGCGTGCGCGGCGGCCTTGGCGGTGGCCAGGGAGACGCCGAGGATCGCGTTCGCGCCGAGCCGGGACTTGTCGGGCGTGCCGTCCAGCTCGATCAGCGCCGCGTCCACGGCGGCCTGGTCCTCCGCCTCCAGGCCGACGACGACGTCCACGATCGACTCGTTGACGGCGTCGACGGCCCGCCGAACTCCCTTGCCGTGGAAGCGGGCCGGGTCCTCGTCGCGCAGTTCCACCGCCTCGCGGGCGCCGGTCGAGGCTCCGGAGGGTACGGCCGCGCGGCCGGTGGAACCGTCGGCCAGCTCGACGTCGACCTCGACGGTCGGATGGCCCCGGCTGTCGATGATCTCGCGGGCGACGACGCGGGTGATGGTGTTCCTGGCGGCCATGGCGGTGGTGCTCCTCACGTGCGGTGCGGACGACAACGACGCGGACGACGACGACGCGGACGACGACGACGCGAACGGCGACGACGCGGATGACGATGACACGGACGGCGACGAATAAGTTCCGAGCGAGAACAAAGTGAGTTCAGAAAGTGAATGTACTCTGTGCGGATGAGGATGCACAACGCCGACGAGGACTGCGGGATCGCCCAGGCCGCCGTGGTGATGGCCGACTGGTGGAACGTGCTCGTGCTGCGCGAAATCGCGCGCGGCCACGTGCGGTTCGACGCCCTGGCCTCCGAACTCGGCCTCTCCCGCAAGGTGCTCACCGAACGGCTCGGCGCGCTCGTCGCCCGCGGCGTCCTGCGGCGCAGCCTCTACCAACGCCGCCCGGTCCGCTACGAATACCTGCTCACCGACTCGGGACTCGCCCTGCTCCCGCTGCTGGTGGCGATGCAGGACTGGGGCGACCGCTGGGTCCTCGGCGACGGGTCGGCCACGGCGACCGCGCCGCCGGACGGGGCGGAGCACGCACGCGTGCACGCCCTGGCGGGCGGCGGTACCGGTACGGGTACGGGTACGGGTACGGGTACGGGCGCGCGGCTGCCCGCGGATCTCCGACTGCCCGCGAGCGACGGCGCCGAGCGCCCCGTCGTCGCCCCGGACGCCGCCGCCACCGTTCTGTTCACCTACCCCGGCACCGGCGTCGACTGGGGCGAGGACCCGATCCCCGGCGCGCCCGGCTGCACACTGGAGAACCGGCTCTTCCGCGACGCCTACGCCGACTTCCGCCGCGCCGACGTCGCCGTTCACGGCGTCAGCACCCAACTCCCCTACGAACAGGCGGCCTTCGCCGCCGCCGAAGCCGTCCCGTACCCGCTGCTCTCCGACGCCCAGCAACGTCTGGCCGCCGCCCTGCGGCTGCCGACCTTCCGCGGGGCCGGGCGGCTCCGCCTCAAACGGCTCATCCTCGTCCTCGCCCCCGACCGCACCGTGCGGCACGTCCTCTTCCCCGTCGAGGACATTCCGGCGGCCGTCGAGGAGACGCTGCGCCTGGCGACGGCAGGCCCCTGACCGTCCGCGCAGGAGCTATCCAGCCTGGTCCCGCGACTGGTGGGCGCCCGGCGTATGGCCGAAGGTGCGGCGGAAGACGTCGATGAAGGCGCTGGCGGACGACCAGCCGCACCGGTGGGCCACGGCGGTGACCGAGGTGTTCTCGGCGAGCAGCACCAGAGCGTGGTGCAGGCGGAGTTGGGTGCGCCACTGCGGGAAGGTCATGCCGAGGTCGCTCTTGAAGAGCCGGGACAGCGTACGGTCGCTGGCGCCGACCTGGCGGCCGAGGGCGGTCAGCGTACGGTCGTCGGCCGGGTCGGCGCGCAGGATCGCGCACAGGGACCGGAGTTGGGGCGCGGCCGGCCAGGGCAGGTGGAGCGGCTGCTGCGGTGAGGCGCGCAGTTCGTCGAGCAACACCGCGCGCAGGCGGGCCCGTTCGGGGCTGCCGTCGTCGGGGGTGCGGGTGTGGGCGAGGAGCAGTTCGCGCAGCAGGGGGGCGACGGCCAGGACGGTCGGGGTGTCGAGGCCGAGCGGGTTCTCGTTCTCCGGGAGGCCGACCAGGTGGAGTTCGAGTTCGCCGTGGGCCTGGTGGGCGTGGACCGTACCGGCGGGGACCCAGATGGCGCGGGTGGCGGGGGCGACCCAGGAGCCCGCGCTCGTGGTGATGGCCAGCACTCCGCGTCCGGCGTAGACGATCTGGTGGTCGTCGTGCCGGTGCGGGTCGATCTCCGCGCCGGGGGCCAGCCGCTCGGTACGGGTCGGCGCGACCGGCTCATGGCGGATTTTCGTCATTGGTTGGCAGTTTATCGGAAGCCCGACATATCACCGCCTGAAGACCATGGGTGACGTGCCGAAAAACACCTCGATCACGCTGCTGTCCTTCGGGCATGCCTGCGTCGACATCTACCAGGGCGCCGTCGCGGCGCTCGTCCCCTACTTCGTCGCCGAACGCGCCTACAGCTACGCCGCCGCCTCCGGCATCGTGCTCGCCGCGTCCGTCCTGTCCTCCGTGGCCCAGCCGCTGTTCGGCCTGCTCACCGACCGGTGGGCGATGCCGTGGCTGCTGCCGGTGAGCACCGTCCTCGGCGGTGCGGGCATCGCACTCAGCGGCGTCAGCGGCTCGTACGCGCTCACGCTCGTCTTCGTCGCGGTCTCCGGCGTCGGCGTGGCCGCGTACCACCCGGAGTCCGCGCGCGTCGCCCGCCTCGCGAGCGGGGGCAGCCACAGCGCGATGGGGTGGTTCTCGGTGGGCGGCAACATCGGCTTCGCGCTGGCCCCGCTCATGGTCGCCGCCGTCGTCGCGACGGGCGGCCTGCGCCTCACCCCGCTGCTGGTGCTGCCCGCGCTCGTCGGCAGCGTGCTGTGCCTGCCGGTGCTGCGCGAGCTGGAACGGCGGCGCTCCACCGGGACCTCGGCCGCCGTCGCCGCCGGGCGCGACGACAGGGCGTCCTTCGTGAAGCTCTCCGTGGCCGTGGTCTTCCGCTCGATCGTCTTCATCGGCCTGAGCACCTTCATCTCGCTGTACGCCAAGCAGCGCATGGGCGGCAGTGAAGTGGCGGGCACCGCCGCGCTGTTCGTCCTCTACATCGGCGGCGCGATCGGCTCCGTCCTCGGCGGCTCGCTGGCCGGCCGCTACGACCGCGTCACCGTCACCCGCTGGTCGTATCTGGTCTCGATCCCGTCCGTCGCGGGCGTCATCCTCGTCCCGGGACCGGCCCTCTACCTCTTCGTCGCCCTCACCTCGATCGGCCTCTACGTCCCCTTCTCCCTCCAGGTCACCCTCGGCCAGGACTACCTCCCCACCCGTGTCGGCACCGCCAGCGGCATCACGCTCGGGCTCACCGTCAGCATCGGCGGCCTCGCCACCCCCGTCATCGGCGCGGTCGCCGACGCCACCTCGCTGCGTACCGCTCTCGCCCCGCTCATCGTCATGCCCGCCCTGAGCTGGCTGCTGTTCCGGTCCCTCCCCGAGCCCACCGCGCCCCGCTCGTCCCCCGCCGCCGCGCCGGAGGACGCGGCCACCGACCCCGCCCTCGCGGGCTAATCCGCGACACGTCGACCGGGCCGCCTCCCGCGCCCCCGGGCCACGGCCCACCAGACTGTCCCCATGTCATCCCCCCGCCGCCGCTGCCCCCAGTGCGGCCGAGAGATCGCCGTCGTGGCGGGCCGCATCGCCCGCCACGACCCACCCCCCGGCCCCCGCACCGCCACCCTCGTCTCCTGCCCCGGCTCCAAATCCCCCGCCGCCCCCACCGCCGCCCAACGCACCCTGGACGGCTACACCATCCCCGACTTTCCCGGCCAACTCCCCTTGTTCTAGACATATCGCCGCACCCACGGAAACGGCGGTCCGCACGGGCCGCTGAATCCGGCCGAGTTGACCGGTCAGATCGGTGAATTCCTAGACAGATAGGTCGAAACGGTCAATGTGGAATCCGGACTTCCGTTTCGGGGAGAGGGACAATACGGTGATACGGCGCCGTCCGGGCGCCGGGAAGGGGGTGCGGGATGAGCGTGTACATGTGGCCTCCCGCCGTGGTGCCGGGGCCGTACACCATCACTACCGAGGAGATCCTCGCCGAGGTCAACGGCCGTCACCCGGGGGCGAGTTGGCTGAAGCGCGCGGACGGGATGGCCAAGAACACCGGGATCGGGGAGCGGCGGTGGATGCAGCCCCTGGAGGCGATCACGGCGCCGAGCCGCAGCGGCTTCCCCGGGCCCGCGGCCTCAGCGGCGGGCGAGACGGGCGAGACCGGCACGCCGGCCGAGGCGGGCCCGCCGGTGCCGC
Organism: Streptomyces sp. NPDC093221; assembly: GCF_044753885.1. Classification (NCBI taxonomy): domain Bacteria; kingdom Bacillati; phylum Actinomycetota; class Actinomycetes; order Kitasatosporales; family Streptomycetaceae; genus Streptomyces; species Streptomyces sp. NPDC093221. The sequence continues at coordinate 214,161 of NZ_JBIVOA010000005.1, forward strand.
AGACCGTCGAGGAGCGCACCGCGTCGGTGTGGGTCACGGTCCAGGACTGCGCGGAGCGGGCGGCCCGCCAGGCGCTGGAGACCGCGGGAGTCACCCCTGACCAGGTGGATTACGTGGTCACCAGCAACTCGACCACCCCCGCCCTGCCGGGCCTGGACATCGCCTTGTTCAACCGGCTCGGGCTGCGCGAGGACGTGCTGCTGCTGCCGTTCTCGCAGTGGGCCTGCATCGCCGGTACCCGGTCGCTGGCCACCGCTTCGAAACTGCTGGCCGCCGACCCCGGCGCGACGGTGCTGATCGTCATCGCGGAGGCGCTGAGCACCACCTACCAGCCCGACGACACCGGCATCGACTCGCTGCTGATGCGGCTGCTGTTCGCCGACACCGCGGTCGCCGCCGTCGTCCGCGGCCGGCCGGACCAGGGCGCGTTCCTGCGGCTGGACGCCGCGTGGCACCGCACGGTGCCCGGCACCGCCGACATCCACCGGCTGCACACCCGCGCCGACGGGGTGCACTACGAGATGGACCGCTCGGGGCCCAAGTGGGTGCAGTCGACGCTCCCGCCGATGTGGGAGTGGGTGCGCGGCCGTCACACCGACCCGGACTGGCACCCGGACCTGCTGGTGGCCCACCCGGGCGGCACCCGCGTCCTGGAACTCATCCAGGAGAGCGTCCCGAGCTCCTGGCCCGACGTCCCGGGGCCCTGGACCGACCACCTGCTGGACCACTCCTGGAGCAGCATCGTCACCGGCAACCGTGGCGGCGCCGCCGTATTCGACGTCCTCGACCGCGCCCTCAGCGCGGGCGTACCCGCCGGAGCCCGGACCGTGCTGTACGGAGCGGCGCCGGGACTGACGGCCACCGCGATGGACGGAGTGTGGCTCTAGCCCGCCGTACGGGACGCGCGGATCACAGGGCCGGTCCGGGCCCAACTGCCCGCCGCCGACGGTCAGTCCGGGTGACACCTACTCGCCGCCAGCGTTCAGTCCGGGGCGCAGCTGCCCGCCGCCGACCGTCAGTGCGGATCACGCCCACCCGCCGCCGAGAGTCGGCCCTGGTCACAACTGCCCGCCCTTGACAGCCAGTTGCGCCCACACCGTGCGCTCCCCCGCGGTCTCCCCGAGCCGCGTCCCCCACGCGGCACTCGTGTGCTGGACGACGAGGAGCCCGCGTCCGCTGGTCTCGGACACCGCGGGGCGGGCGGCCCGCGGCCTGCCGTGCGAGGGGCCGGTGACCTCGCAGATCAGACGGTCGGACAGGTGCAGCAGCCGGAGGGTCACCGGGCCGCCGGTGCCGAACCGCAGGGCGTTGGTGACGAGTTCGGACACCACCAGGGCGCTGCGGCCGTGGGGGTCGGCGATGCCCCACTCGGCGGTGCGGGCGCCGGTCCACGCCCGTGCGCGGGCGACCGCCGTGAGATCGCCCGCGGGCAGGCGGAGTGCGGGCATGTCGGCCGCGGGCAGGCCGTCCATGCGCGCCAGGAGCAGCGTGAGGTCGTCGTGCTGCGGCGGCGGCCCGGTGACGTGGTCGACGACCGGGCCGACGACGGCGCTCAGGTCGCCGGTCGCGTAGTGCCAGGACAGTGCCTCCAGCAGGGCGGTCATCCCGTCGTCGAGGTCGCGGCCCGGGTGCTCCACGAGGCCGTCGGTGTAGAGCCCGATCAGGGCGCCCGGCTCGGCGGTGACCTCCAGGGCCTCGTACGGTTCCTCGCGGGCCGTGCCCAGCGGCGGGTGCAGCGGCGGGGCGAGCAGTTCCGCGGCCCCGTCCGGGTGGACCAGCACCGGCGGCAGGTGCCCGGCGCTGACCACGGTGAGCCGCCGGGCGGCCGGGTTGTACACGGCGTAGCAGCAGGTCGTGCCCAGCGCCGCCGCCGCGGCGCCCAGTTCGCCGTCGGTCTCGGCGGTCGCGTGCAGGCTCCCCACGAGGGTGTCCAGGTGGGTCATCACCTCGACCGGCGGGTGGTCGGCGGCGGCCAGGGTCTGGGCGGCCTGGCGCAGTGTGCCCATGACGGCGGCGGCTGCCAGGCCGTGTCCGACGGCGTCGCCGATCACCAGCGCGATCCGGCCGCCCGACAGGCCGATGACGTCCATCCAGTCGCCGCCGAGGCCGGCGCTGTCGGGTGCGGCGGGCCGGTAGGCGCCCGCGGTGTGCATCGCCCGGCTCGGCGAGTGCGGCGGGCGCAGCCTGCGCTGGAGCGCCAGGACCTGCCGGTGCTCGCGCTGATGACGGCGCCCGTGCTCCAGATTCATCGCGGCGCGGAAGGCCAGTTCCTGGACGGCGAGCTGGTCGTCGCCGTCGAAGGCCCCGCGGGGGTTGTCCTCACGCCGCCAGACCGCGACCGTGCCGAGTACGCGCTGCCGCCGGTCGGCGTCGGGGACGGTCAGCGGCGCGAAGGCCACCGCGAGCGGGCCGTGGTCCGGCACCAGGGCCCGTATCAGGTCCGGGTCGTCGCCCAGGGCCCGCTCGATGGCGGCGCGGTCGGGCAGCACGGTGACGCCGGGGTGACCGGTGGTGTCGGAGGCGGGGTGGGCGGGCAGGTCCGGCAGGCGCTCGCCCAGGCGGAGGAAGCCGCGCGGCCACGGCCGGTTCCCCGCGCGGGCGTACGCGGCGCGGCACAGCGGCTCGGTCCGATCGGGCAGGTCCCCGCTCCACAGGCACTGCGCCAGCGACACCGTGACGGCGTCACCCCAGGGCAGCAGCCCTTCGGCGAGCTGGCGCGCCGTCGTTTCGATCTCCAGGGAGGTGCCCAGGGTCGAGGAGGCGGCGAAGACGTCGAGCTGGGCGCTGACGTCGATCAGGCTGATCACCACCCGGCCCGGAGCCGCCGGGAGGACCGAAAGCGACACCACCGCGGGCGTTCCGTCCGGCCGGATCATGCGCTGGACCCGCGCCAGCAGCGGGCGGCCGGTGGCCAGTACCCGCTCCACCCGGGCGGCGATCGCCGCCGCGTCCTCGGTCGGGAAGAGGTCGGTCGCCCGCGCGCCCGATCCGTCGACCACCCCGTCGAGCCAGGTCCCGGCCAGATCGGCCTCCAGCACGGTCAGCCGCTCGTCGACGACGATGATGCCGAGCGTGTCGTCCGACCCCGCCCCCGACGGCGCGCTCAGCGCACTGGGCGGCTGCTGCGGAATCATCTCCGTCAGCACGGCACCGACCCGGCCGCCCGCACCGGACGCACCCTCGGAAGAAGCGTGGCTGGAGTTGGGGCTGGTCATCACGGCAAAGTCCGATCATCCGCCAACGGTTGATTTCAGACATTACGGACAATTAGTCAATAAAAACATAAAGAGCAGGTAAAGCGACTCTTTGTTCACCATGACTCACACGGTGTACGGGCCGCGCGATCAGCCCCTCCCGGTGGACCCGCACGCCCCCACCTGCGGTCCACGTGCCGCGCGACTCCCGGCAAGAGCCCTCGGGACACCCAGGAGCACATCAAGGACGCACGACGCCGCCCGCCCGACCGCGCTCGCGCCACCCGTACTCGACGCCCTGCACCGATTCGCCCGGCGCTGAGACCGGCCGCGTGCACACCGGACCTCCACGGCACGGGCTCGCCAACAGGGTCGGGCCGCCGGTGTCCGCCCAGCGCCCCGGGCGAGCCCAAGGGGGCGGTGGCGGGAGACGAGTCGAGCTGTACGCCGGGGACGGTACTGGGCCTCGGCGTAGGGGGCTCTGAGCTGCGGAAATTGCGCAGTCTCCCAGTCGTGGTGCACATCGCGTGCACACCCTGTGAATGCTCATGGCTAGGCATGGGTGGCGTTCCCCTCTCGCTCGGCGCACGCCACCAGTGCAGCCACCGACAGACCCGGCGGGGCCGGAATGCCGTAGAGCTCTGCGAACGATGCGGGCGCGTGGTCCCAGTCCACCTCCCATACGAGATAGCCGTATGTGTCCAGCGTCTCCGCCAGGCGTGCGTGACGCATCCGCGCCTGGACCTTGCGTGGCTCGACGCCGGAAGCCACCAGAACCGCGTCAGCGAAGTGCCGCAGGTCCCGGAACGTCGTCCCCTGCGGCACCTTGATCCCCCGGGCCCGGGCCTTTGCCTTCGCCAGGTCGAAAGCCCGGCACAGTGCGCCTTCCCGTACCGGGGTCCAGTAGCGGGTCACAGTGACCAGGTCCGCGTACTCCTCGGGGATCGGTGGCAGGCCGCGCCGCTCCCGCTTGCGAAGCGCCGTGGGCGGCAGCGGAGCCCGCCAACGCGCCAAGTGCGCCTTGTACTCGGCCAGCAGGAACGAGCCGACCGCCAGCGGCGCCTTGCTGGCATCCGTCTTCAGCGGGGCCGCCCTGCCACGCTGCCGCTGCTCCTCGACGAGTTGCCGACCCGGTACCGACTCCATGTCCGTACGACGCACTCCTGCAGCTTCCATGGATCGCAAGGCTTGAAGCGCCCCGAACCAGATCAGCAACCTGTAGTGAGGGTCGATGTCATCGGCCAGGGCCACCATGTGCTCCCAAGGCGCTCGGACGAGTACCCTCTGATACCGACCCGTTGTGAGCGAATCACCGGCTTGGCCGGTGTCACAGATCCCGCCCTCCTCCCAGGAACCATGATCGAGAGCAGCGCACGCCGTAAGGATGGCACGGCCTCCTGGGCATCAACGCCTGGCACGCAGCGCAGCATGCAGTCGAACACAAGCCGAGACACGAAACCCGAGAAGGCTCTTCGCCAAGCGGTTCACTCTTTGGGTCTTCGGTACAAGGTGTCGATCCGCCCACTCCCGAAGGTCAGGCGCACCGCAGACCTGGTCTTCACGCGGGTTCGCCTTGCCGTCTTCATGGATGGCTGCTTCTGGCACGGCTGCCCAGGCCACCACACGTTGTCAGCGACCAATACGGACTACTGGACCAAGAAGTACGAGGTGAACCGTCGACGCGACCGGCAGACGGACGAGTGGCTCCGTGAAGCCGGATGGGAAGTCCTCCGTTTCTGGGAGCACGAAGACCCGAAGACCGCCGCGCAGGGGGTACGCGAGGTGTACAACCGGCGACGGAATGAGATCGATCAAGTTCATGCCGAGCGTGCAAAGGCGCGCCAGAGGCGGAACGCATCACGCTCTTGACTTCAGCCTCGTCCGACACCGGGGCCTGCCAGACTGAACGGCATGATTCGCGAACCTGCGGAAATCAAGATCGACGAGAACGGGCGCGTCGAGCTGCCTCTCGGGCTCCTCGCCGAAGCCGGCCTCTCCCCCGAGAGCTCGATCGTGGCCTTCAGCCGAGGCGACGGGCGCATCGTGCTTCGGCGAGCCGAGGACGCCATGCGCGACCTGGTCGAGAATGGGACGTTGGACTGATCACGTGCCGGTAGGTCGAAGCCCTTGCGCCATCCGGCTGATCACGCCTGGGCCGGTGATCACCCGTTGTCCGGCGGCGACGGGCGCGCAGGGAGCTGATCCGTGTCACCCACCAGCCAGCGCAGGAACTCGATCACGTGCGCGTTTATGTCCGAGTCGACCTCGGCTACCGCCCACTTCGCTCGTTCGTAAAGGTCAGGAGGCGGACGGAAGACGACCGCCGGATATCTGTGTCGACTCGGCATACCGATAGGGTCCCACGGTGGCCGGCCACCGTGAACAGGCGTTATTCTGTCAGATCGACGATGACGACCCGCTGAGGGGAGATCGAGGCGGCCACGTTCGGGACATCCTCGTGATCGCCTCCGCGGACCGCATACAGCCTGGAGACTACGTGCCCGACCCCCTGATTGTGGATCTTTTCGCCGGTCCCGGTGGGCTGGACGTGGCTGCCAGTTGGCTGGGGGTCCCCGCCGTCGGCATCGAGCTGGACTCCGAGGCTTGCGCGACGCGCACGGCGGCAGGCTTGGCCACCGTGTCAGGCGACGTGAAGGCCTACCGCCCGGCTGATTTTCGGGAGGCGAAGGTTCTTGCCGGGGGTCCTCCCTGCCAGACGTATACAGTCGCGGGTGGGCGCGATGGAGGCGCTGGGCGCCGGGCACTCACGCAGGTACTCCGCTTGGCCGACCTCATGGCCGAGAGCAAGAACAACAAGAGGAAAAGGGCCAAGGTCGAAGCCGAACTCACCGAGCTCGCCAAAGCCCCGGGAGACAAAGGCCGAACGGGCTTGGTGCTCGAACCTCTGCGGTGGGCGCTGACCGCCGCGGCAGAAGGGGAACCGTACGAAGCAATCGTGCTGGAACAGGTCACCACCGTGATGCCCGTATGGGATGCCTACGCTGCGATCCTGAGGGACGAGGGCTATTCGGTCGAGACCGCCGTGCTGCGTGCTGAGGAGTACGGGGTGCCGCAAACCCGTAAGCGTGCGGTGCTGATCGCCCGACGTCGCGGACCGGCAATGCTGCCGGAGAAGACCCACCGCCCGTTCCGCAAGAAGCCCACGCCGGAGGAAGAGGGCAGGCGGTCCTATGTGACGATGGTGGACGTGCTCGATCGTCTGGCGCCGTTCGAGGTCATCTCCAACTACGGCACCGGAGGAGACCCCAAGGCGCGTGGCAGGCGGCAACACGATGAGCCGGCGTTCACCGTCACGGGAAAAATTCGCAGAAACAAGGTGGGGCCTCCGGGCCAGCCCGACGCCGATCCTCGTTTCGACGACGCCGAGGCCGGACAGCTGCAGAGCTTTCCCAGGGACTTTCCGTGGCGAGGGAAGGATATTCCCCAACAAATCGGCAACGCCATCCCCCCCCTCCTCGGCGTCCACATCCTCGCCGCCGCGCTGGGCCTGGGGAACGAAGCTCGCGACGCCGCCGTGAAGAAGGCCATCGCCTGCCATGCGGCGGCACCGGAGTCGGCGCCATTGCCAGCCGGACACCGGAGCAACGGGGTGGAAGTGCCGGAGCTGTTCCCCCTTCAGGTGGCTTCGCCGCTTAAGCAGCCGGTGTGAAACAACACGTCGTGGCGGGCGAATGTGCCCGTCCGCCATAGCGCGCACTCGACCGCCGGCCCCGTTCCGATAGTGCCAGCATGCGAGCCGATACGGGCGAGCCGGCGTCGTTGTCGGTGCTGATCGGTAGCGTAAGCAAGTGGAAGTACGTCGTGTCGGTCAGGCGGGGGACGCCGACTGGCCGTGATCACTTGTGAGGCATGGTGGGAGATCCGCGTATGGACGCGGCCTGGGTGCGTTTTCAGAGCATGCTCGACGGGATGCTCCCGCACGAGGCCACGCAGCAACTGCACGATCTCTTCGTTCCCGACGAGGTGATCGAGGAGATGCTGCGGCGCCACGAAGCTGCCACGACGGAGATCGTCAGCCTTCGTGAGCCGTTGGCAGTGGGTCGGGAGAACGCCGTTCGCTGGTACGGGGGATCGCGAGCAGGGGACAAGAACTGGCCGGCGTTCGAAAAGCGTCTGCGGCGCTATCTGGACCCAGATGAGGTCAGGAAGATCGATGAGGCCTCCGGCCGGGTCGTCGCGATGCTCGATCACCCGAAGACCCCGAACTTCCGTTCCCGAGGCCTGGTCATCGGGCACGTGCAGTCCGGCAAGACGAGCAACTTCACGGCCGTGGTGAGCAAGGCCGCAGACCGCGGCTACCGCATGTTCATCGTCTTGTCCGGCGTGCACAACTCACTGCGGCGGCAGACGCAGACCCGGCTCATCCGAGATCTCGTGGATCTCAATCCACCGCTGTGGCATCAGATAACCAAGCCCGAGCACGACTTCCAGCCTCCGCCGAACGCTCAATCCTTCCTCGCCTCCAAGGACCAGTACCTGCTCCTGGTGGTCAAGAAGAACGGCCCGGTACTCAAGAAATTGCGAGACTGGCTGGAGCAGGCACGAGAGCAGCTCGGGAACTGCCCCACGTTGATCATCGATGACGAGGCCGATCAAGCGACCCTCGCCACGCGCCGGATCAACCCGCTCATCCGCGATGTGATCGGCCGCATCCCCAAGGTCTGCTACGTGGGTTACACCGCGACGCCTTTCGCCAACCTCCTCGTCGACCCGGTGGACGAGGAGGACTTCTACCCTCGAGACTTCATCCTCAGCCTTCCTCGTGGAGAGCGATACCAAGGACCCGAGACCTTGTTCGGCCGGAATCCGCTCGACCATGAAGACCCGTCCGAGGTCCCCGGCGGACTCGACATGATTCGCAGCATCCCCGTCGACGAACTGGCTGCACTGCGGCCCGCGAAAAAGGCCGACGTACCTGGCTTCGCCCCCGAAGCGACTCCTTCGCTTCGCCGCGCCGTCCTCTGGTTCTGGCTGGCCACCGCCGCACGGGATGCACGGGGACAGAGCGACCAGCATTCCTCGATGCTGGTCCACGCACACTCCGATACGCGTGTCCACGACTCCTACGGCCCCGTGCTCCAGAGGCTTCTCGACGAGGTCGTTCAGGGAATCCGCGAGCGGAACGGCGTAGTCGAGGAGCTGCGGGCGCTCTGGAACGAGGAGTCCCGCCGAGTGGAACCGACGGATGCGAAGCGGGGCCTGGACTTCGAGGCCGTGTCGCCGGCGCTGGACTCGGTCGTTTCGACGACGAGAATCGTGATGGACCATTACCGCAGCACCGACCGTCTGGATTATGACTCCGGGCCGGTCAACGTCATCGCAGTGGGCGGGAACACCCTGTCCCGGGGTCTCACCCTGGAGGGGCTCGTGGTCAGCTTCTTCGTCCGCTCGTCCAACGTCTACGACACGCTGCTGCAGATGGGGCGCTGGTTCGGGTATCGGCCCGGTTACGAGGATCTCCCCCGCATCTTCATGCCGGACGAGACCCGGCGCTGGTTCGCCCATCTGGCGACGGTCGAGGCGGAAATGCGCGTCGAGATCGACCGCTACCTCACCGAGCACCTCACGCCGCTCGATTTGGCGCCTCGTATCAGGTGTCACCCGAAGATGAAGGTGACCGCCCCTTCGAAGTCCAAGAGCGCGGTCAGGGCCGCGGCCTCGTACGGCGGTCAACTCGTCGAGACCCGCTACTTCCCGCGTGAGAAGAACATCGAGGACGAGCGGTGGCATGCCGAAAACGCCGTAGCCGTCAGGAAGTTGTTGGCCGGTGCGCATCGCGACGGGACCGTCGACAGCGGTGTCACCGCCGGTCGTGCCCTATGGCGGGGTGTGCCGATGGATCACGTGCTCACGTTCATCGATGAGTACGAATTCCACCCCAAGGCGCTCGACGCGGCTCGTAGCCTGATGCGGGACTACGTCATCAAGAGGAACAAGAATTCCGGCGCGTTGGCCTTGTGGAACATCGGGGTCATCGGGAAGAAGCCGACCGCCCCAGGCGACCACATCGATCTACCGAACGGTGCAGCGGTCGATCCCGTGGTCCGCACCCGCCTCGCGTCGAGCGGCGATGAATCGGTCGCCGACATAAAAACCCTCACAGGTTCCCGCGACGAGGCCCTCGACCTCGCCGTCCCGAAGGACGAGGAGCAGGTGAACCGCATCGTCCTCCAGCGGTTGAGGGTGGCCCAACAGCCCGAGCGGGGCCTCGTCCTCCTCTATCCGATCGACGCCAAGGCCCCGGTGCCGATCACCCGTAGGAACGGTCAGGAGCGGCCTGTGGAGGGGCGCGCCCCGCTGGACGCTCCCGGCGTGATCGTGTGGGGCGTCGCGCTCGTCTTTCCGAAGCCGACCAGCGGGCACGACCTTGGCGTCGAGTACGACTACCTTCAGGCCGATCTCTCTCGCGTGTTCCCCTCCGCGGGGGAGGACGAAGACGAAGATCTCTCGGTACTCGAGCAGGACCTCGACGCCAGCGCGGAGCCTGTCGCATGACCGACCACCGCTGGTCTGTGGCGTCTCTGCGACTGCGAGAGCTCCTCGAAGGCCTTTGGGACCGGCTCGATCGACAAGCCCTCATGGAGACCGAAGGCGCGATGATCACGACGGCACTGGAAGCCGGCACTCCACACGGGGCACTTCGCCTGGGGCGGGATGCCGACGGGCAGCGCCATCTGCTGGTGCCCATCGGTTCGAGCGACCGAGTCGACGACGATCTCCGGAGCGCCGGTATACACCTGACCACGCGGACATTGTCGAGCGACGACGAACTTCCCGTCCGATACGCCGACATCGCCTGTCGGCGGCATGATCTCGCCGGGACGTTCACGGGACTGGTCGCGGACCTGACCGGCCTGATCGCCGTGAATCCCGATCGGGCGCCGTCCCTCATCGTCCGTACGCTGCACGCCTGGAGGCTCCTGCTCGGCGGTACCTCCAGCAGGTGGACGGTCCCGCGACTTGCGGGCCTATTCGCCGAACTCGTCGTACTAGAGGACCTGTTGGAAGTGGATCCGCGCGCCGTCCGTGCCTGGCTGGGCCCACTCGGCTGCCCTCAGGACTTCCGCGGCGCCCACCATGCCATCGAGGTCAAGGGGACCGTTGCCGCCGAGGGCCGTATCGTCCACATCCACGGTGCGGACCAATTGGAAACACCCGAGAACGGGACACTCGCCCTCGTCTGGATGCGCGTCACGGAGTCGACGGGCCCGGGGGCCCGGTCGATTCCCGAGATCCTCGCCGCATGTCGTGAGAAGATCGGCGACCTCGGAGCCTTGGAGACCAGGCTGGCGGCCCTCGTTCTCCCCGAGAGCGACGAAGGGCCGATGGGCGGAACCCGCTTTCTCCCGACGGAACAACGCTGGTACGAAGTGGTGGGCGATTTTCCCCGCGTCGTCCCCCAAAGTTTCGTCGACGGAGCCGTCCCCACCGGGGTCCATGGCCTGGAGTATCAGATCGATCTCGACGCGGTCTCACATCTCACCGAGTGGGAGGTCGTCCTGGACCGCTTGGGAGCCGACCTGTGAACGAGCCCGGCTGGTACGCACAACCCTTTCGCGCCGACGGCGGGATCACCGCCAGCGGCCTCCTCGGCCAGCTCGGCCGTCCCAGCCTGTCGCGTCTGACGCTGCTCGTCCGCGAAGCGGCCCAGAATTCCTGGGACGCCCGCCTGCCCGGTCACCCCGTCGTGCACTTCCGTCTTGATCTGAGCACCGTCGGTCCCGCGCACGTTGCTGCCTGGCGCCGCATGTTCTCGCTCGGTTCGTCGAGTACCGGGTACCGGAACGGGATGTTCCAGCGGCTCGCCCAAACCAGGGCCATCCGCTATCTCGCCGTCTCCGACCGCGGGGCCTCCGGGCTCGCCGGGCCGACCCGATCCGACGCCGGGAGGGCGGAGAGGAGCGAATGGGCACGGTTCGTGTTGAACAGCGGTGACCGCGACGGGGCTTCGGCCTCCTCGAGCGGGGGCACGTACGGCTACGGCAAGAGTGCTTTGTTCCAGCTGTCGAAGGTCGGCTGCGTGCTCGTCTACACGCGCTTCGAGGACGATGACGGACGCCTGCGCTCACGGTTCATCGGTGTCGCAATCCGGGAGGCCTTCTGGGACGGCGAGTCGCGGTACACCGGACGGCACTGGTGGGGGCTGCCGGAAGAAGAACACTGCGAACCCCTGATCGACGCTCAGGCGGACGCGGTCGCCCGAGAGCTGGGCATCCCGGGATTTCACGCGGCGGAGACGGGCACGACCCTCGTCGTGGTCGATCCCGACCTGACGGATCCCTCGCTCCCGGACTCGGACACGACGCCGGAACTGTCCGTGCCGGATGCGGGCACTTTTCTCGCCGATGCGGCGGCCTGGAATCTGTGGCCGATCATGCTCACGGACCGGGCCGTCCACATGGCGGTCCGGGTCACCGCGAACGGCATCGACGTCACTGTGCCGGGCGCCGAATCCGACGCAGCGCTCGCCTTTTTCGCCTCCGCTTACCGAACCGTCGCGGAAGGCTCCGGCCAGATGCTGGCCTGTGGCAAGCCGCGCAAAGATCTGGGCCTGTTGGCACACCAGTACACATACGGCGCGTCCGTGACCTCGCTCGCCGCGCGTGAACTCGGTCTCGAGGGAGCCCCTCACCACGTCTGTCTGCTGCGTGGCCCCGAGCTCGTCGTCCGCTACCACTCCGGACCAGAGAGATCGAGCCCCGACGCAGGCTATGCCGCCGTGTTCAAGGTGACCGACGAGCTGGACCAGACGTTCGCACGAGCCGAGCCACCGACCCACGATGGGTGGGAACACCAGCAGCTGCAAGGACGAGAAGCGACCTTCGTACGCACTGCCGGACGTCGTCTCAAGGAGCAGTGCGACAGACTGAGCGGCGCCCAGGCCCGGAGAGCCGTCAAGGTCGGTGCGTACGCCCTGGGCTCAGTGGCGCAACGGCTCGGACATCTGCTGGCTGGCCCCGGCGGGACCGGAACGGCTGTGCTTACCTCCAGCCCCCTCCCCGGCACTTCACGGGCTATCACGACTCCCATGAACCAGGATGGTTCTTCCGGAGTCCAGAAGCCTGCCGTGTCTTCGTACCCTCCCCCACCAGGTGATGAGGGAAGACAGGGTGGCTCCTGGTATCCGGACGGAAGAAGGCGTGGCGTCCGCAAGCCGACGTTGACCTCAGAGCCCTACTTCGAAGTGATCGATGGATTGCCGGTCATCGGGCAGCGTGTGCGGCTTCATGGACCCGGCCGGGTCGAGGGCTTCGTACGGGTCCTCACGGGTGACGGCGGAGCGGAGGGCCAGACGCCCACGGGCGCGACGCAGCCGGAGGTCCATGGTTGGCGCCTACCTCCGGACGGACGCATCGTGACCGGAGAAGTCCTCTACCACTCCGGTGATGCCGTGGACGTCGAGATGATCGTCACGGCCGTCGCCGACGTGCTCATCGACATCAACGTGGTGGGGCGTTCATGAGCGTGCGAGTCTGGCCCTACCGCAGGCCCGTAGGCCGAGTGCACGCCGAACAGTGGCGATCGGGCGACGCCACGGGCGAGCCGGCGCCGCCGGCGCTGACCGCATGGGACTACACCACCGGTCTCGTTCTGGGGCGGGTGATCGAAATCGACCTCGCCGAGCTCCGCGAAGACTGCGGGCTGGCACCGGATGCGCCTCTGCGTCTGTGCGTACGGTACTGGCCGTCTACGTCGCTTCTCCGCAGGTCCGCATTCGTGCAGAACCTCCCCGCCCTCACGGCCCGCACGGCCTGCGAGGTGCAGATCTCGGCGGACAGCACTCAACTCGGCGGATTCTTGACCGTCGAGACGCTGATAGAGCTGGCCGCCGATCTTCCCTCCGACAGGCAGTTCGTCGCCACCCGCGCAGGCTCGATCCTGTGGAGCGACCAGGTCCGAATTCATCTGGAGGGCGGTGCTGGGCTGTTGCCGGTGGCCCCGGTGTCGTTCAGCGAGGCCGGGCTCCCCGCGGGCTCCGCCTGGTATGTGAGCATGGATGGCGGCGACTGGCAACAGGCCGCGATGGGCAGCCTCCTCGTGCTCCTCAACGAGGACAATCCCGCCGTCAAGGAGGCCATGGAGTCCGCTCAAGGAGAGCTGTCCGGGGTGCTCTGGAGCATCCTCGAGGCCGACATCGTCACCGACCTGGTGGGGCGCGCTCTAGACGACGAGGCGTTCGTCGACGAAACCCCCTCGGACGATCCCGACGGCGACTTGACGATGGCGGGTCTGGTACGCGCCCTCGTGCGCATCTACCTGGCACGCCCGGGTGAGTCTGCCGAACAGGCGATCAAGCGACTGCGCGACGAACGGCGCAGGGATCCGTCGCGGTTCCGCGCCGATGTCCACGCCGGTGTCAAGTTCCCCCGGGAGGCTACGACATGAGCCTGCTCTACCCGCGCCTCCTACCCAACGAGACCGAGCGGCGCTTCCGCATGCTCCACGAGATTTCCCCCGATCGGCACCAGACGATGGTGGCCAATCACTCTCCACGAGCCGTCTATGCCGCCACGGGGGGCCGCCGGATCTCCCGGGAAGAACTCGATCAACTCCGAGACAGTGTGCTTCGCGTCGCCCGTGATCAAGGTTTCCCGAACTCCCGATCCACCGTGCAACGGAGCATCTTCGACCGGGAGACGGCCCAGATCCTTTGCGAGCAGTCGCTCATGGTGCCCGGAGAAGCTTCCCAACGACAGGTCTGGGCGTTTCTCTCGCTCGTCCTACTTCCCGACGTATGCGCCTGGAGATGGCCGGCCGATTCGGACGGCCGATATGTGGCCGACCGATTCAAGGGCACCGACCTGACACGCCACGCGTTCGCCCGTCTATGGACCCGGGCCCACGTGCTCCGCGACCCGACGGCAGACGATCCTTACCTCCTGTTGGATGTCCTGGGGGAGTCCGACCTCGACCAGATCATGGCCAGACGCTCGGCTCTCGCCGCTTCACCCGCACTGGTGCGATCGATCGTCAGGGCGCACCGTGATGACCGGCACGACAGAAACGTCTCCTCTAGGGACGTGCTCCGAGAGAGCCTGATGCGACTTCTCCGCCTCACGGCGTTCCTCGACCTCGACTCGGCTTCGGAACCCGAACTTGGGCACTTGGTGAGGCGAGTCAGAGCCGAGGCGCGTGCCGCGTTGGCGAGTTGAGGGGCGTCTCCACTTCACGCAATCAGCTCACCACGCTGGTGAAGACCTGGCTCAAATCGGACGCAGTACCGGCCCGGTCTCATCGAGGACCTCATGGCCAAGACCGAGGCCGACCTCCAACCGCCGTAACCCGGCCATTGAAGATCTACGGATACCGAATATGGTCTACTATCGACGCATGTCACAAGACGCGTTGGCGATTATTCTGCGTTCGGTCGCGAAGCGAATGAGGGCCGATTTCGAGCAGTCGAAGGTGTTCAGTCACAACGGTGAAGCAGGAACTTCGAGAGAGGTCTTGGTCCGTAGTTTTCTTTCATCCTGCTTACCGGCACATGTACAGGCAATCCATAATGCAGAGATCGTTGCCAGCGACGGCGGTGTCTCACGGCAGTGCGATGTGGTGGTTGTCAATCGGGAGACACCTCCCCTCACGTCGTTGGATGGATATCGAGTAATTCCTAACGAGTGCGTTTACGGGTTGGTCGAAGTGAAAACCAACTTGACTCGCAAGATCTCCTTGACTCCTGCGAGAAGATCGCAAACGCTCGGCGACTGAGCAAGATTGCATACCGAAGGGTTCCGGACCCTATAGTGCGAACGACGAATGCCTATGGTCGCACTTACGACCATTTCCCAACTTCTGGGATCGTGGTCGCGTTTGAAGGGTTGAATCTGAAAACCCTGGGTGATCACCTTGTTGAGTGGTGTCGGGAGCGCCCCGTTTGGGAGTGGCCAGACAGTATCTGGGTTCTTGGGAAGGGGGCGCTCCAGTGGAGGCATGCAACGAGCGGGTTGCTGGCCCGGACGCCGTCACCTGGGGCTTGCCTAGTGCAGATAGACACCCTCGAAGGTGAAGATGTCCTACTACCTCTGGCGCTCCATCTGAACATCCACTTCTCCGAGGCTTGGATGCATCCGCTTGACCTAGTACCCTACGCCGGTAAATCTGTGCTGGGCACAGCGGTTAGGGAATGGACCGTCCCGTAATGGGCAGAAACTCGTGAACGCAGAGAATCGCTCACAGAGATCTCTCGAATCCTCCATTCTGAGTAGGGTAGACCAGCGACGTCCCGTGGTCCTGCAGTAGTTCCTCGATGTCCCTGTCAGGGTGTCCCGGAAGAAGGATCACGGTGCCGGGCCCACGCCGGTGATCGCGCATCCTGACATACCTGCGGTAGTCCAGGAGTCGCCCAAGGGCTATTCTTACAGAATCACGGTCGCTCGCGCCTTGCGCTTCGTACAGAACGTGGTCTGTTGCATCGAACAGATCGGTTCGTAGAGTCGAATTCTTTCCCTCAATTTTGATTTGGAAAGATCCGACTGTGTGACCCTGTGATTCGAGATGGGCCGCGTAGGACTCGATGAGTAGCGCCTTCTTCTGGCGGACGACAGTTGCCGCTGATGCCGCCCTCGGGAACTCAGGTGTGTGCACCTTGCCGACTTGCACGAGTTTCCCTTTCGCTGCGGCGGTCAACATGGCCGATGTATTAGCACTCCTTAGGTCGGGCGCCACGAAAGCACCCTTTGTGACTGCCGCGCTTTGCAGCATGTCGATCGTCACAGCGCGCGGAACAAATTCTGCTGTGGTGCTGGGGGCAGGCATGAGTACGTCAGCCTGGGATCTCTCGAACTGTCCATAAGGTCGCAGGCGGAAGACGATTGTTGTGCGCGACTTTCCGTTGGCATCTAAGCCCTGTCGGGGGACGAATGGTAGTTCGTCATCCAAGGAAAACATCCCGACATAGCGATGGGTCTTTGCGCCACCCCCAAGGACTTTTCCTGCGCGAACGAAGAGATGAAGAGTGCGTCCTTGTTGGGAATGGCGAAGTACGGCGCGATTTCCGCTTCCTCTCGCCCCCGCGAAAGTTTGGTCGCCATCCGATCCGGCCCCAGTGTATTCGTAGATCGGCCCCTGAATGTCTTGCTCGGAAAGCCACCCATCCTGGTACCCCCAGACTGCCGCCTCTTCTGGATCAGAGAAGAGGACCACACTTCGCTTTTCGATGGAGGGAGCAATGCCGCGTTGCGGGCTTCCGCCGAAAACCGCGTGGATCTCGGCGCGAGTTCGGATTTCCCCGGGAAGGATCACGTGATCACCAGTCATCCCGCCAGCTTAGGTCTTGGCAGTGACAGCCTCGCCCGCGTCCGTAGTGGCGCAGTTCGCTGGCGCGGTCGGCTCTCGCTCATGCCAGCGCCGCCGGGCCACGACCGACGAGCCGGACCACTAACGCGGCCGACACAGCCGGTCTCACGGCTAGAGCATCGGATCCCAGTAGCCGATCTTGACGCCATCCGGTGACCCGAAGAGGTGCCATCGCGACAAGTTGCGATTCCAGTGCTGACACGCCGTTTCCGGGAGCTGCAGACAGCCGTGGTCCGCCCCCTTGTTGGTGAGCATGCAGTTCGGGTCGTACAGGCACGAGTCGTTGTCGACCGCCCTGGTCACGACTGCGTCCAGGTTCTGTTCGAGGACGGTGCGCAGGGCGCCGAGGGTGAAGTCGCTGCCTCCGTTGGGGTAGACGGCGAAGGCCAGATCGTGCGGGAAGAGGTACTCGGACAGGCTCGTCTCGCTGTAGCCGCTGTCGACCGCGAGGGCACGGACCAACTGGTGGGATAGGGAGTGCAGCAGTCCGAAGAGCTCGTACACCGCGTGGTCGGAGTGGCCCTCGGGCGGTGGCGTGTCATGGGAGAGCGACTCACGGCCGCTGCGGGCGAGCTGGTGCACCAGCCATTGCGCCACTCCCCCGGCTTCGGACAAGTCGTTTTGATCGACCAGGTCGTTTCGCACGAGCCAACGTGTGATCCTCGCCCTGTCCACCGGGAACAGCAGCGCCTCCGCCTGCGACGGGTGTGCGTAGAGGAGCGTCTTCTCGGGGGTGCCACGTGCGGCCCGGCCCCGGTAGGGGACGAGATCAGCCTCATCGGGGCTGAACCCGGTACGGCTGTAGCCGATGGCGAGGTATGTGATGGGCAGCTCGGTCACGAGGCAGGTCTGTTCACCGTCGAAGCCGGCTCGCGAGAGCACCTCCGGGTAGCGCTGATACAGAGACCGGCGCGCAGGAGTGCGTGCCTCCTTGGCCAGGCGCGGGATGTCGAGGCGATCCAGGTTGCGAACCCGCTGGTAGGTGTGCAGCTCTGCTGCGAGCGCGCGGGCCTCCTCGCCGTCCACGTCGAGGCCGAGCGTCTTGCCGACCTGCTCACGCAGGCGATCCACCTCAACCGGCATGAATCTCGCCCGCAGCGCCCGAGCCTGGTCGACGAGGCCCGCCGCTTCCATGGCCCGGACGCTCACGATCACCTCGTCGGGGACGTCGACCGTGAGCCCGTCGGTGAGGCGTCGGAACTCGCGCTCGCTGATCTCTTCCAGCCACCGGCCGAGCACGGCCACGGTGTAATTCGGGGTGCTCTGCCGAGCTGCTTCCTCCGTCGTCGTGACGTTGACGAGAGTGAGCCCCTGACCGACGTGCGCGGTCCCTGCCGTGTGCAGCAGAGGGCTCATGAGCTTGTCCGCGTAGCCACATGAGGAGTTGGCACAGCTCCTCTGCACTGCGAGTGGAAAGCCGCAGGTCATGCACTCCCAGCGGAAGTCACGGAACCGGCTCGGGCGGTCGTCGAGCTTGAACTGTGTATGCCCTCTGGGGCATTTCTGCGGCGGATACATCGGAGAGATCTCTCCGCAGCGATGTGCGAAGACGAACTGGAGCTGACGGTTGCCGACGCCGTTGCCGCAGCGGGGGCAAGCCGGCGGCCACTCGTCGGTTCCGGGGCGCGGATCACCGGCCGACCAGACGTGCCCGCAGCCGGAGCTCGAACAGCGAACGACCCGAGGCCAGACGCGGCAGAAGACCTTGCCGGGTACGACCACTTCGTAGTGCCGCGCGGCAAGACGGTCCTCGTCGCCGGGGAACTCGGGGGCCCGGTCCCCGCCAGCGGCGTGCGCCCGGCCCGCGGCCCGCCAGCTCCGTACGAATCCCATGGCGGCCTGGACCAATTGTCCACGGTCGAGCGAGGGGCCGTCGAATTCGTCATCGCGGCCGTACTGCATGACCTGGGCGGTGTATCCGCCGCGGTGGTCGAAGGTCTGCCCCGGGCGGAAGCGGTAGAGGACCTGGCCGCGGTCGCGGGACATGTCGTGTTCCCTGGGCTTGAACGCAGCCATCACGACCTCCGACCGTCGGACACGATGTGGAACGGGATGCCCTCCGAGACATCGCGAAGGCTCGTCATGGGTCGGTACTCCAGACCCAGGTAGTCGCCGGTGGCGCGGTACCCACGGTTGTTGCCCCCCGCGAGACCGGCAGAGGCGCCGGCGGAGCGAAGGCTCGTGAGGGCGTGCTCCACCATGTTCTCCAAATCCGTCCGGAGTTCTTCTCCTTCCGGGCGTTCGGATTGGAAAACAGCGTGCATCGTCTTCAGAAGTCCGGTGAGCTGAACGGCGGACAGGCCGCCGGCCGACGGATCACGCAGCGCAGCCTGCATCTTGGACAGGTCGTGCAGATGCCCGGGGGCGTTGCCCTCACGCCACCAATCGTGATTGGCGATCTGCAAGACCTGGCCCATGAGGATGCCGGGCAGTGTGCGCTGGACCGCAAAGCGGCTCCAGCGGTTGATCGCGACCGGCTCCACCATGCGGTCCAGATACTCGTGGAATTTGCCGTGATAGCGGTAGTGCGATCGGTCTCGCTCTCGCACGGGGTTGAAGAGCATGAACACCAGGCCGTGATAGGCGCGGCCGACCCGGGATGACGCCTGGATGTACTCGGCCATCGAGCGGGGCATGCCGTTAAACAGCATGACGTTCAGTCGGTCCACGTCCACACCGTGACTGGCCATGCTGGTGGCCACGACCATGCCCGTGTTCCCGTCGGTGGTGCTCAAGTCTTCCAGGACACCGCGCACCCCGTCGAGGCCCCGGTTGTTCTCGCTCTTGAGCTCGGCCACTTGGAGGTCGGGGAAGCCGTACCGACGCAGGGTCTCGTTGACCTGAGTGTCCAGTGAACGACGGATCTTCCCGAAGTCGACGAGCGAGGTTACGTACGTCAGGCTCGTCCGATAGAGGTCGACGGTCGCCGCCAGCTCTTTCTCCGGCCACTCGGCGAACTCATCCGGCAGATCCTGGCGCAGGACGAGCTTCCACAGCGCACGATGCGCCGAGGTGAGCATCCTGACCAGCGTCATCTCGGCAGTGCCGCGAGTGGGCATGACCCCGACGAAGCGACGCATGGGCCGATTCCGGTCCAACTTCCAGTAGAAGCTTTCATCCAGGCTGGGCCCGGGAAGCGGCACGACCACCGAAGGGAGCCCGAAGAGGTGCTCGCTCTGGCGGTCCTCGCCTCGAATGGTGGCGGTGGTCGCCACGACCTTCATCCGCACGCCCCTACCGTCGGCGCGCTGCCGGGCCGACAGGGTGCGCTGGACCTCGACGAGCAGCCCCTCGTAGTGCCCGGAAAAGGCACCCAACTCCTCGTTGA
The DNA here is from genome assembly GCF_044753885.1 of Streptomyces sp. NPDC093221. Taxonomy (NCBI): domain Bacteria; kingdom Bacillati; phylum Actinomycetota; class Actinomycetes; order Kitasatosporales; family Streptomycetaceae; genus Streptomyces; species Streptomyces sp. NPDC093221. Next base: position 234,000 of record NZ_JBIVOA010000005.1, read on the forward strand.
CCATGTGGAGTTCATCGATGATCTCCAAGGACGGGGACGCGTCGTACAGAGGCTCCCGCAGGGGCCTGGGGGACGTCTTCGGGTGCCCCGGCGCATGACGCTCGTGGCATTTTCCACCCCGTCCGAAGCCGTGCTGCGGGCAGCGGCAGTCAACGTCGCCGAAGAGAGCGCCGAACTTGTCGGACAGGCCGATGTTGGCGAGCTTGTCCAGCGTCCCCACGACCACCGTGGGGAGATAACGGTAGATCTCCGTGTCCACGACGATGATAGGCAGGGTCTTTCGACACCCCTCATTGCCGCATACGTGCTTCAGTCGCAGTTCTTGCCGGTCGGGAGGCGGGATCTCGACCGAGGCCTCACCACAGTAGGGGCACTCGTGTACCAGACGGTATTCGTGACGTGCCTCCTCGCTCGAACGCAGCCGGTCGAGCATCCCGTCCGCGAGCAGGGAGTTGGGCGTGTTCCCGCTGCCGGCGTAGAAGCCGATGAAGAACGGCCAGTCCGCGCCTCCCACGGCCATGATACGGTCGGCGTTCCGGCGGCGCACGGTGTCGGCCGCGGCGACGACATCGAGCTGTCGCTGCGTCTGCTGGAGGGTCAGCAGACGCAGCGGGAACCTGCACCACGCCGAGACGCCCTCCTTCTTGCCGCGGGCCCGGTCGTAGAACATGCAGACCACGACGAGCCCCAGGTAGGCCTCGGTCTTGCCGCCGCCCGTGGGGTACCAGACGACGGTCGCGGCCTCGGTGGGATCGACGTTCTGTTCGTCGCCCCAGAGCCCCGCCGCGAAATCCGCCGCCGGGTGCTCACGCCATGCCAGGGCACCGAGCTGGCTGACGATGGCCACGAGCTGGAACAGACGCCATCCTCGACTCGGTTTGCTACGACGGCTGTTGAGTTCTGCCATGGACTCGTTGGCCAGCCGGAAAGCCAGCAGCAGCCGCTCGTCGCGCCTCAACCAGGCGATGCCATCACGGAACCGCGCCACCTCCAGCGCAGAGACCTCCCTGTCGGCCTCCTTCCGGCGGGCCAGTTCCGGTTCGTCCTGAAGATCGTCCGTGCTCCACACAGGATCCGACAGGTACGCCTCCATCGCGTCTGCGAGCTCGCCCAAGGCCGGCAACGGGTCGGCGGCCAGCGCGCCGTAGGCCCATCGTTCGTCGGTGCGTGCCACGGCACGGTGCGTGTCGTGCACCGGTACGGGAACGCTGCCAATGGCGACGAGACGGTCACCGTGCCAACGAGGCTTCACCCCACAGTTGTTGGCATAAGCGCCCAGCTCGCCGGAGTAGCGGTAGGCGTCGGCGCCGAGGTCCATCTCGATGGGGAGCAGACGGTCTCCCTCGATCTCGAGGCCCGCGCGGAAGAGGGTGTGATCCCTGACCTCATCCCGCCGGGATCGCCCTGAGTTGCTGCCACGCCCCTGGACGGTGATCACCGCGTCGGTCGCGAGATTCTGCAGGGTCGCGGTGACCCGAAGCCGGCCGGGCGCAACGGGACGCGATGTGATCACGACGTGCGCATCGGGGGACGGCACGACGGGTTCACCGACCGCTTCCCGGGCCAGCCACTGCTCGAAGGTCGCCTCGTCCGCCATGACGGTGGGAGGGACCATTCGCTCCCGACGATCGTGCCCGTTCCGGCGGTCGATGCGTGGGTCGCGGAGCGCCTGCCGAAGGGCCTCGTCGAAAGCCCGACGGAATTCGTTCTCCAGGGTCCTCGTCTGACGAAGGCCCGATTGGCCGAGTACGGCATCGACGGGGCCGACCGTGACCTCGAGCCGCCGGAACACGGGCGCGAGCCGATACGGCTCCGTACGCTCGCCCGCCCACTGCAGCTGCTGGTCACGGGTCGGCAGGACGGCGTAGTAGAAGGAGGCTCGGGCCTTCACGGTGATCTCGCTGCCGTTCTCGGCCTCGAACTCGAAACCGAGGCTGTCCGGAGCAGTTCGGCCGTAGCTCGGAGAGGAGCCACCGGGTCCCGCGTTCGGTGCCAGGCTCGCCATGTAGTAGCTAGCGCTTGGGGGTTCGCCCAGGCAGATGTCGCCGTCCGATTCGCCGGTCGCATCACATACGACGGCGGCGACGAGGTGGTCGACGATCGCCGTCTGCTGAGGGATGGTCGGCTCGAAGTGCGGTGTGCTCATCGAGTCCTCCCGGCCGTGGTCCCAGGACGGCGGACGCCGATCGATGCGGTGGAAGGACACCAGGCAGCGCGGAACGAGAAGGGGTCTTGCGCGAGGGCCGGGTCGGGCGGGCACGCCGAATCGGCCCGTAAGACGTGGAAGTCCACGGGATCTCCAGGTTCGCGAGTCAGAAGCCGCCTAGGCACGGCGCCAAGACCGGATATCTCCTGCTCTTCGAACGCGATCAGCATGAGCGGATGCCCTGCAAGATTTCAAGCGGGTAGCCGAAGTTGATCGAATTCGACGAGAATCGACCGGATACAGCGTGACGCCGCTGGCGGCCGCGATCAAGATTCAGCTGGCCCCGCCGGGTTCCGGGCGGCCATCGGCGGACGGAGACGCACGGAACGGCGACTTGACCGGCCGAACTGTGGAAGGCTGATGACCCACGCTTCGACGCCCCGCTGAGTGGGACGACTTGAGGATGTCCAAGAAGCAGGAACTTCGTCATGGTCAAGGCGGCCCGAGGGAACGGCGCCGTCTTCCACCCGCCGCTGTGTGTTCAACTCGCTTGGCAGCACCGGAGCTGCCGCATCACCCCTGCCCGAGGTCCTTGGTTCTTGTCACCTTTGTCGGTCGCGTCGTCTAGATTCATATGTAGTCCGGATAAACGGCGTTACACACGTCCGACCGGCGTACGGCGTCAACGTGGGGGCTGGGATTGCAGGACTGGGATAGCGCGGGGTCACGGGGCGTCGTCGCCGAACGAGCCACCGGGTGCCTGAGCGTCCACCCGACGGGGGAGCTTCTAGGCCTTGCTCGTGTGGCGATCTCACAGCCGACGGCCTTCGGTCGCTCGGCCGTTCAAACCACTCTGACCGGACCTACATCTGGTGGCAGCATGGGTACTCCGGCCGCGAGGTGTGCTTGCTCATGACAAGGACGCGACGGTCTTGGACGCCGGACGAGAATCTTGCGCAAGAGGTTAGGGATCAGTTCGACAGGGCCATCGCCTCTTATCGGGCGAATACATACCTCGTCGCCGAGCATGCGAACCACGAGGAGTCCATCCGGGTAGGCGGCTATGCCCATCGGACACTCCTCGAACTGGTCCAGAACGCCGCCGACGCCATGTCGGGGGCAGGCGACGGCCAAGGGGACTCCGCCGGTCGCGTCGAGATCGTCCTCGACATGGAGGGGCAAACCCTCTACTGCGCCAATGCGGGTCGTCCGTTCTCGAAGAGCGGGCTCACAGCGATCACGCACGCGCACCTCAGTGGCAAGAGAGGCGACGAGATCGGGCGCTTCGGCCTCGGGTTCAAGTCCGTGCTCGCCGTTTCGGATGTTCCGCAGGTGTTCAGCCGCTCAGTGTCGTTCGAGTTCAACTCGCCCTCGTCTCGGGGCGAGATCGCCCGGATCACGCCGACCGCGAAGCGCCATCCGATCCTTCGCACCCCGACCCTGATCGACCCGGTCGCCGCGTTCGCCTCGGATCCCATCCTGGCAGAGCTCGCCGAGTGGGCGTCTACCGTCGTGAAGCTCTCACACGCGTCAAGCCTCGGACGGATCCGCAGAGAGATGCAGGAGTTCTCCTCGGAGTTCCTCCTCTTCGCCGGTGCCGTGCGAGAGGTGAAGCTCAGGGTGCTCGGTACCGACGCGTTCGAGACAAGTCACACCTCTCGCGATCTCGGTGGGGGCGTATTCAGGATCGAGGACCCGGACGGCAGCGGCGACGAGTGGATCGTCGAAGACCGGATGCACGAGCCGTCTCCGAACGCTCGAAAGCAGGTCGGAGAAGCCGTCTCGCGTGCACAGGTGAAGGTCACCGTGGCGATCCCGAAACGCCATGCGCAGCGGCGCATCGGGCGGTTCTGGTCCTACTTCCCGCTCCAGGATCAGACCTCGGCATCGGCACTCTTCAACGCTCCGTGGAGTGTGAACGACGACAGGACCACGCTGCTCAAGAACGACTACAACCGAGAGATCCTCGGGACGCTGTCGAAGATGTTCGTCGGCATGTTGCCGCGGGTGGCGACCCCCGACGACCCGGCGGCCCACCTCGACTACATGCCGGCGCGAGGAAGGGAGCAACTCTCGTTCGGGGACGAGCTGCTCTGCGCACACGTGCCGCGGAAGTCGGCGTCCCTTGAGCTCGTTCCCGACGCCACGGGCGCCCTGAAGCGCGCCGCCGAACTCCGCCCGCTCGATTTCGCCGTCGAGGTCGATCCGGCCGTCCATCAAGCGTGGATCGCGTCTTCGAACACCGGAGACAACGTCCCACATTGGCGGTGTTACACGTCCCGGCAGCGGTTCACGCGTCTCCGGCAGGTCTTCGCGGCGTCGGTGTCCGACAGTCTGCTGGCCCGCGACGACAGGGACATGAAGCGCGCCCTCGAGCTGCTGCCGAAACGAGGGTTTCTCTCCTGGCTGCGCGAGTGGGCCGAGGGCGCGGACGACGTGTCCGCCGCAAATGCGTTCAAGTTCACGCTCGGAAACAGGAACCTGCCCGATGCCGATCGGGCCAAGGTGATCCCCACAACCGACGGCATGCGCACGCTTAAAGACAGGAGCACCGTCTTCCTGCATCAGGAGGAGGGCGTCGAGATCGAAGGAGCGGTCTTCGTCTCCCCCGGTTTCCTGGCACAGCCCGGGGTGGAGGACGGCCTCAGGAGGTCCGGTTTCCGGGACCTGGACCCGCTCGCGATCCTCAACGCACGCCTTGCCGTTCTCTCGGGCACATCGGGCGACGACGAACTCTCCAAACTCTGGGAGGCCGTCCGGGGAGTACCCGATCTCGCCGCGATACAGACGTTGGCCCACCACTCGACCACGGTCAAGGTCCCGACACTCGATGGCGGATGGGCATGGCCGCATCAGGTCTTCGACCTCGGGGAGCCCTTGGGCGACGAGCACGCCAAGAGGACGCTGGACCGGCAACGCTGCACGCCCTCGGTCGCCCACCAGCTTGGGGTCGTTCGCAAACCCGCGAAAAATTACTCCCTCGAGGACGAGCCCTGCCTTGAGCACTACCGGGAGTGGGTCCTGGCGACCCTCAACGCGAAGCAGGGCCTAGGCGAACGTCCGATCGAAAACATCGAGTTCTACCCCGGCGAGGGTCCGGGCCCGTTCTCCATATTGCTGATCCTCGGTGACGCCGGGGCACCGAAGGAGTTGCGCGAAACCTGGACCGTCGAGCTGCTTCAAGCCAGCGGCTCCGATTGGACCTGTGAGGATCTCGACACGGGCAGGACTCACACTGTTCGGCCGCCGGTTCGCTGGGCAGCGGACCGTGCCGGTCTGCTGCGGTCGAACCGCGGATTTCACTCGCCGGCCGAGGTCGTCGCACCGTCTCTCGTCAGGTACGCGAACCTCCTCCCGCTGTATAAAGGGCCACGGCAGGTAGCCGAAGTCCTGGAACTCCCGGACCAGCTCGATGCGGTGCCACCTGGCGTTCTCAAGGAAGCGCTCGAAGCAGATCTGTTCGCGCCGGGCACCGAGAACACCGTGCTCGTCGAATTCATCCGAGCGGCGTGTCGCATCGCCTATCCGGGCGCCCACCCGCCCAGCATCCCCGCCAGAGTCAAGCGCGCGATCGAGCCGCGCTCTCCGTCGGCGGTGTACCTCGCCACAACGGACGATCAGGAGGAGTACCTCTCAACACGCCAGCGCCCTTACTTGAGGGTGACGGACGATCAGGTCGACGAACTCCTGAAGTCCGTGGGTTGCCGCCGGTTCGAGGACAGCTTCGCGTTCTCGATGGTGATCGAAGGGGACCAGGAGAGCGAGCGGGTGGTCGATGTCTTCACCGGGCTCCGGACCACGCACGTCGCCGACAGACTGGTCAACGCGACGATCACACGGGCGGTCCAGGTGGTCAAACGTGTGACCGCGGAGAACGGTGTCGAGGACCAACCACTCCCGTGGCACCTTGACGGGCTCAATCTGGTGGCTCGCGGTGATGCCGACGAGCGCCGGCTCCTCGGCATCGTCAACGAGGCATTCGACCTGCGCCTCACGAACGCGGACCTCGAGGGAGTCCTCAAGACGGGCCTGGACAATCGGCTCCAAACACTTCGGCAGGAGGCCCAGGCCGCCTCGACCGACGCAGAGCGGCTTGACGTCTATTTCGGCCCGGACGACCTGCGCGACGCGCTGCCCAAGGGGCTTTGGCCGGCGCTCGAGGCTCAGGGGCTGGTCGATGACCGCACTTCCGTCCCCGATCTCTTCCTCAAGGTGTACGGCTCGGACTCGATCAAGCTGCTCGTCGATCCGTTCCGGGAGGTCGGCTTTCCCGACGTTCCGACGAAATGGGCAGGTGGCGCGACGACCATCTCGTGGCTGAGGAAGATGGGATTCTCAGCCGAGTACGCCGGTCGTCACAGAGAACACCAGCCCCATGAGTTCATCGTCCCCGGTGCCGTGAAACTCGACCCCCTCCACGACTTCCAGGAGGAGATCAGCCGACAGCTCAGTGCCGTGCTCACACTTCGTGAGGCGGATGGTCGTCATCGCAAGGCGATGGTGGAGCTCCCGACCGGTGCGGGCAAGACTCGTGTTGCCGCGGAGACCGTGCTCAGGCTCTTCATGGACGAGAGCCTTCGTGGCCCCGTGCTGTGGATCGCACAGTCGCAGGAGCTCTGTGAACAGGCCGTGCAGACCTGGAGCACGGTGTGGCGGGGGCTCGGGGACGAGCGCCCGCTGACGGTCGGGCGTCTGTGGGAGAACGGCACCGTGCACGAGCCCGACACCGAGTTCAGTGTGATCGTGGCGACGGATGCCAAACTCGATGTCATCCTCGGCAACGCCGAATACGAATGGCTCAGCAAGGCATCGGCGGTCATCATCGACGAGGGGCACCGCGCAGGTGCTTCCGAGCTATACACGCGGATCCTGAATTGGCTCGGGGTGGCCGGCCGCGGCTGGGAACGCCCCCTGGTCGGCCTTTCCGCGACGCCGTTCAAGGGCACGTCCGAGACGGCGACCGCAGCACTTGCGAGCCGGTTCGGCAACCGCAAGCTCAAAGCCTTCGAGGGAAACGCCTACAAGGAGCTCGCGGAGATCGGAGTGCTCGCGCGGGTCCACCACGAGGTGCTGGACGGCATCGAGGTCGACCTCCTACCGGAGGAGATCGCCGAAGCCACACGTCAACGAAGGATCAGTCAGACCGTTCTGGAGCGGATCGGCCAGAACCAGGCCCGCATGTCGATTCTCGTCGAGCACATCATGAGCCTCGACGAGACCTGGCCGGTGCTGGTGTTCACTCCCAACGTCCTCTCTGCCCAGGTGCTCGCCGCGACGCTGCAGTATCGCGGCATCGAAGCGGCCTCGGTGAGCGGACAGACCGGTAGGCAGCAGCGCCGCGACATCATCGCGAGATTCAAGGACAACGAACTCCGCGTTCTTGCGAACTGCGATCTGCTGATCCAGGGCTTCGACGCGCCGGGCGTCCGTGCGCTCTACATCGCCCGCCCGACCTTCAGCCCGAACGCGTACATCCAGATGGCCGGCCGGGGCCTCCGCGGGCCTGCCAACGGTGGAAAGGAGGAGTGCCTGATTGTGGACATGGCAGACAACTTCGGGGACGTCACCGAGCTGCTCGGGTACCGCGAGTACGAAGACCTCTGGCAGGAGCAGCGCGCATGATCCTCGTTCCCGACCTGAAGGACATCGAACGGAACGCCGTCAGTGACGCCGAGCGCAGAATCGCCCGTCTGCTGCGGGAGATCGACGGCGAACCCGATGCAGTCGCCTTCCATTCGGTGAAGTTGCGCACCCACGCACACAAGCAGCAGGCCGAGGCGGATTTCGTCGTTCTGTGGAAGAAGGTCGTGATCGTCGTTGAGGCCAAAGGCGGAGGAGTCAGCAAGCACGACGGAGTCTGGTACAGCGTCGACCGACGCAACGACTGGCACAAGCTGTCCGGCTCGCCGATGGAACAGTCGCAGTCCGCCATGTACGCGCTGAGGGACATCCTCCAAGAGGAGGGCGTCGGCTGGTTCGCACACGAGGCCATCGTCGTCACGCCCGATGTCTACACTCCTCCGCACGCGATCGAATGGCAGCCGACTCATTGGCTGGCCAAGGACGACATGAGCGTCACGGGATTGGCCAGCGCTCTCGAATCGGTGGCGAAGGCCGCACGAACACCGCCCGCCGGCCGGAAACGCGCAAGCGCCGAGGACCTCCGGGCGCGCCTATTCGGAGAGTTCACGAGGATGCCCGTGATCGATGCCCAGCGGGGAGCGGTCATCGAGGAGCAGAACCGCGCCACGGCGGGCCAGTCCAGAGTCCTCGCCTCGTTGGCGCGGAACCCCCGGGTCATGGTGTTCGGCGGCGCGGGCACGGGGAAGTCGCTCGTCCTGGTCGAGGCGGCCAAGCAGGAGGCGGATCAAGGACGATCCGTACTGATCACGTTCCGCTCTCCGGAGCTCCTGAGATTCTTCGCTCCACACGTGGTCGATCGCGGCATCGCCCTCACCCCATTCGCACAGTTGGGACCGGACAAGGCCTACGACGCGGTGTTCGTCGACGAGGCACAGGACCTGATGACCGCCGAGGACATGGACACGCTCGACGCGGTCGTCGTCGGTGGACGAGCCTGGGGCAGGTGGCGCATGTTCCTCGACATGAACAACCAGGCGCACGTCGACGGAGATTTCGACGAGGACGTCTTCGAGCTCATCGCCCCCGAAGCACTCTCTGTCGACCTGGGCCTCAACGTCCGGAACACCCGGGCGATCGTGCACATGGTTCAGGAGTACCTCGGAGCGGACGTCGGAGACCCGGGCATCGTTCACGGGGAGAAGGTCCAGTGGCACACACCTGACGCGGAATCCGACATCGACCAGGCCGAGTCGGTGGCCAGGCGATTGGTGGCCGACGGAGCCCGCAGGGACGACATCTGGATCATCGACGCGACGTCTAGCGCTGCTCCCACCGTGACGGCCGACGGCTTCGTGGTGACAAGCCCGCGGTACGCGAAGGGCCTGGAAGCGGAGCACGTCGTCGTCTGCAACCTGCCCCCGGTCTTTGGAGATGCCGAGACAGCAGCCTTCTACGTCGCCGTGACACGTGCTCGTGTCTCGCTGCACATCGTCGCATCCAAAGACGACAGGCGACGCCTCCAGCAACTCGTCCGACGGCGGTTGGTGACGCAATGATCCTGACCAGGGCGCAAGAGCGCGCGCTGAAGCACCTTCGTGCGGCCTACGTCGGACCGGACGGTGACGACGACGAGGTCGTGTACAACAGGCCGGATCGTCAGTACGCCGTAGGGATGTTGTTCCCGTCCGGATCGTCGGCGCCCCGCCCCGAGAAGGCTGAGCAAGAGCCTGATGTCGAAGCCGATGTGGTCTCGGGAGACGTTGAGGAAGGCGGAGCAGGCGTGCCGCTGGCCGAGGACTGGCGCCCCTCATCCGTCGCGATCTCCTTCGTCACCGACCGGCCCGCGGTCTACTGTGCCTTCTCGGGAGGGACCTATCAGCCGATCGCCGGAGACGGACCTCCGCGTTGGCGACGCCGTCTGTTCCGGTTCGGGAAAGACGAGCTGGAGCTCGCCCAGAAGATCCCCCCGAAAACGCTCAAAGCGGGTGGCGTCTCGATCGAGATCGGATCGCGATGGCGCCCCTACGGCGACGCCTATCTCGTGACGGTGCACGCACGCGTGCGGTCAGAGTCGACGGGGAACGACCGACTCGACATCGGTCGCATGCTCTTTCAGGTCGCACTCAACGTGACGCCTGCACCTGGTGGGCGGTTCCTGGAGTACGACACCTCGAGGTCGTTCGATCTGGACGACGAGTCGAAAGAACTGCGACTCCGCTACCGGAACAAAAGAGTCTACGCAGTAGGCCACGGCATGGCGGCCGACTGGGAGCTCGAAAACGGTGAGTGCGCACGCGTCTTCCTCGACCCTGTGCCGGCGTTCGTCGTCCCCGCAGTCGAGACCATCGGGTTCGATACCGAGTGCGAGGCCGCCAATGCGCTTCGTCTCGACAATCTGTCACGGATCGACGCGTGTCCGGACGAGATCGTGCCGATGCTGGACGAGTTCGTCAGAGCTTTCTCCCATTGGGTCTCGGAGCAGGAGGACTGTGTCAACGGCTTCGGAGCCGACGCTCCGGCCGCGCGATCCATCACCGACCGCGCGCGGAAGGCCTTGGGCCGTATGGAAGTCGGCGTCGACCTGTTGCGCGCCCCGGAGCAAGAGAAGCTGAGAAGCGCCTTCGCGCTGGGCATGGCCGCTATGCGACTGCAGATGCGTCAGACCTCGGTCAAGCGTGGTGCCGAGCCGGGCAGGGTGGAAGAGCCCCGATGGCGCCCCTTCCAGCTCGGCTTCCTGCTGGTGGCGCTGGCGTCCACGGTCGACGAGACCCACGATGACCGACAACTCGTCGACCTGATCTGGTTCCCCACCGGTGGCGGAAAAACGGAGGCGTACCTCGGCCTGGCGGCCATCGAGATCTTCCGCCGCCGAATCACTCATGGCACAAAGGGCGCGGGAACCGCGGTGATCACGCGCTACACCCTCCGCCTCCTGACATCCCAGCAGTTTCAGCGGGCCGCCTCGCTCGTCTGCGCGATGGAGCTTCTTCGTCACGACGACCGCCGGGCGAAGGGCATGCCCCGATTCTCCATTGGGCTCTGGGTCGGCAACGAGGTCACTCCCCGTACGAAGGCGGATGCCAAATCCGCCCTCGAGCGCCTACACAAGGCCGCGAGGCCCGAGGAGGCGAACGGGTTCCAGATCGAGAGCTGTCCGTGGTGCGGTGCCGCCCTCCTGCCCGAGTCGAGGTCCCACGATCTGGATCGATACGGCTTTCGTCGCGACGGCAACGACGTCGTCATCCACTGCACCAGTGGGAGCTGCCGATTCAACCGCGAACTCCCCGTGGCCGTGGTCGACGACATCCTCTACGAGGAGCCGCCGACCATCCTGCTTGCGACCGTGGACAAGTTCGCCCGCCTTCAGTTCAACACCAAGGCAGGCAGTCTCCTCGGCCTCGATACGCCGTTCCGGCAACCGTCGATGATCATCCAGGACGAGCTGCACTTGCTGTCGGGGCCGCTCGGCACGACGGTCGCCGTCTTCGACGCCGTGATCCAGATGCTCCTGAACAGAGGCGGTACGGCACCCAAGATCATCGCCTCGACGGCCACGATCCGCGCGTCCGAAGAACAGGTCCAAGGGCTGTACGGGCGAGGCGTCGCATTGTACCCGCCGGCAGGGTTGGACGGCGATCGGACGTTCTTCTCCCGCCCTGTCGAGAACGGCGAAGGCCGCCTGTACATCGGTCTGATGCCGCAGTCCCTCTCACAGATGTCCGCAGTCGTCTCCGCAACCGCGCCTCTGATCGAGATCCCGGCGGTGCTGGCCGAGCAGCCCGATCCGGGTACGACGCGGGACTCCTACTGGACGGCCGTGATGTACCACAACAGTCTTCGCGAGCTCGGCCGATCGGGCACGCTGGTGGTCGACGACGTGAACGGGCGGCTGGAACCGCGTGCAGACCGTTTGGGTCTGCCATTGCGTCGTGTCCGAGCCGGCCGCGTCCTGGAACTCACCAGTCGGCGAGGCCCGGAGGAGCTCCCCAACGATCTGCGTGAGCTCGGCCGGAGTGCCGATCTCACCGATCAGGCCATCGACGTCGTCCTCTCTTCGAACATGCTGTCGGTCGGCATCGACATCCCCCGTCTCGCCCTGATGCTGATGGTCGGCCAGCCGAAGACGACCGCCGAGTACATCCAGGCCACCAGCCGAGTCGGCCGTGGGGACAACAACGGCATCGTCACGACCTTGTTCCGGTCGAACCGGGCGCGCGACCGGTCGCACTTCGAGACCTTCCGCGCCTACCACGAGGCGCTTTACCGCAACGTCGAACCGACGAGCGTCACCCCGTGGTCGACGGCGTCCCGCGATCGGTCGTTGGCGGGCGCCCTCGTGGCATTGCTGAGGCACTCCGTGCCCGTTCTCGCGGCGAACGACTCCGCGTCTCGTCTCGACCTCGACGACGGCCGAATGCGTGGCGCGATCCAGAGGCTCGTCGCGACCTTCGTCGACCTGGTGAGCCGCTCGGAGCGCATCGAAGCCGAGGAGACCGAGGAACAGGTGTGGCACCTCCTGCACGAGTGGGATCGCCGGGCAGGGCTCGCACGTGAAGCCGGAACCTCGTTGCTGTACGACTACAGGAAACCGGACGATGAGGCGCTGCTGAAACGGTTCGGTCAACGCAGGGAAGGATGGCTGGTCGCCGACTCGATGCGATCCGTCGAGCCGAACGTCGCCGTCCAGGTACGTGAGGCGTTGGAAGGAGGGGTCGGCCGTGGAGCGAATCCTGCATGACCTGCGTCTCTCGGAGACCATCACACCGTTCGGCGTAGGGGCCATCGTGGATGTGCTCGGGCAATCGCTGATCGCACCCGACACGTCTTGGTGGGAGCGCAGGTCCGCTCCCGAGATCAGTTGCGAACGGCTCCTCGCGCGGCTGGGCTCCGGTGTCCTTCGGCAGGCGCCCGCTCACGCAGGGCGCGCGGCGAGGGAGACGGCCCACCTGCTCTACTGGCGCTTCCCGGCTTGGCGGTTCTGCGAGCGTTGCACGAAGCTCTCTCAGCTCACTGGCAAGAACAAGGGCCGCTGGAGTAACAAATGCGAGTGCGGTGGCTCCCTCGTACCGATGCGCTACGTCGCGGTCTGCGAGAAGGGCAGCCACATCCAGGACGTTCCCTGGTTCAAGTGGGCACACCGCGGCAACGACGAAGGCGTCACCGAAGCCGTGCGGCTCTGTCGCGCGTACAAGGAACTGAAGTTCGAGCGTTCATCACGCCACGGGGAAGGTCTGGCCTCTCTCCGTGTCCACTGCAACGGGTGCAAGCGGTCCCGTCCGCTCTCCGAACTGGTCGGCAAGGCGTCGCTGCACCGCGACAACATCCGCTGCGACGGCGTCCAGCCGTGGGAGGAACAGAGGCCCGGCAACTCCTGCGAGCATCGCCTCACCGCCGTCCAGCGCGGTGCAACCGGCAACTACATCGCCGAACGCCTCTCGGCGCTCGACATCCCCGAGGAACGCCCGCAGTCCGCGGAGAAGGCTGATCGCGTCCGCAGCCACGTCTACTTCGAGAAGGTGGTCGCCGACAACGGAGGTCCGCAAGCGGAAATGGTGGCCGGGTGGATCGCAGACGAGATCGGGGTGACGGCGGAGGATGTCCTCAGTCTCGCGGCCGGTGGCGATGACTCCGCAGACTCTCCGCTCCTCGATCTGAAGGACGGCGAATGGGCCGCGTTCCTCAAGAAACTCGAGGGAGGCAGGGATCACGGCGCTGGCGACTTCGTCGTCGACGGCTGGAAGGTACCCGCAGAGTCGAAGTGGCCGTCGGCACTGACCAGCCGACTCGTCGGCGTGGGCCAGGTGCGTCGCGTCCGGGAGGTCAGAGCGCTTCGCGGCTTTCGGCGCCACTGCGCCGAGGCTGACTTCATCCTCGCCGACCTCGGTCCCGACCGAAGGCGAAAGCCGGTTTACCCAGCTGTCGAGATGTTCGGCGAAGGGATCTTCCTCCGGTTCGACGAGAACCGGATCTCCGAATGGGAATCCCTGGCGGAAGTCCGCAAACGGGCTGGCATCCTGGTGGAGCGGCGGCAGTCGAGTCAGTGGGCTCACCGCCTTGACGTACCTGAGCCGCGCTTCATCGGCTTGCACACGATCGCTCATCTACTCATCCGCAGATTGGCGTTCGCCAGTGGCTACTCGTCGGCGGCACTCCAGGAGCGCATCTACGCCAACTCCGATCGCCGAGATCGCACTGCGGGCATCTTGATCTACACGGCGGCCGGCGACGCGCAGGGGACGCTCGGCGGACTCGTTCGGCTGGGCGAACCGAACAAGATCATCCCACTGCTGTTGGCCGCCTTGAGTGACGCAGACGTCTGCTCGAATGACCCCGTGTGCATCGAGAGTGACCATCAAGGCTCGTCGCAGCTCAATATGTCGGCGTGCCATGGATGTGCGCTCGTCAGCGAGACATCGTGCGAGACGGGCAACCGTCTGCTGGACCGTCAGCTCGTCCTCGGCGGAGCGAACGTGCCCGGTCTCCTCGACCATGTGCTCGATCAGGTGCGGCACAGGACGGGCTCGTGACGAGGTTGAAAGACGATCTTCGATACGGCCAGTGCCCATGTTCTACGACTTGTCTCCCCCGCCCCACAGAGATGACAGGCAAGGCACCCATACCGTGTGTGGGGAGGGCTCCGACTGTGGCGGCGACCAACAGTACGCAGGCAGTCGGGTTGCAAAGCGCGGCGTATCCCAGGGGCATCCCGGCTCCGTCAGCGGTCGTCACGATGAAGTACACGCTCTGGCCCGGCAGCGGTTCGCCGCGGGCGGTCAGCCGGGCGGGCAACGTGAGGACTGCGCGGCACTACCCGAGCTACCCTTCCTCTACTGATCACCCGACCATGGACCAACCCCCTCGCGGATCACCCATACACGACTCCGGCTACTGCCCCACCCACGGTGCTCAGGCACTGGCCGGACCTTCCACTGCCACCCATGCGGGGCATCATCCCCTGCACCTCGGTAGAGTCCGCGCTGCACAGAGGGGGTTGCTGATGAGTAGACAGGTCGTGGAGCTGCCGGACATCCCCGGGGCCGGCGAAGAACTCGAAGACTACGTCGCCGCGTTGTTCCAGGCGTCGGGCCACTTCGTGGAGAAGCAGATAGTGGAGTCCGATCCTGCGGACCTCCTTGAGCTCGACATCGTCACCACCGACTACGCACACGAAGAGCCCGTGCGGCGGCTGATCGAGGTGAAAGGCGGGAAGTGGGGGTACACCGACCTCTTCAAGGTCGTCGGCTGGATGCACTACCTGGAGATTCAGCGTGGCGCCTTCTTCATAACCCGGTGGGACGACCGCGCGACCGCCCCGAGCCGGATGGGTCCGCTAGGGCTTGATGTCGTCTGCGTCGACGACTTCGAGGCGGCTCCGGAGCACTTCGCCGAGAAGGGCTTCGGGACGGTCGCAGCGCGGGAACTCATCGAACTATGGCGCCACTCGTACGGTGTGGAGCGCAGGTTCGTCAAGATCATCCATAGGGAAGCGAAGAGGGGAGAGGAAGGAGCCAGGGCGGCGAAGACCTACCATCGCCAGATCAACGACGGTACCTTTTTCGCGCGAGCGCCCGAAGAGTCTCTGGCGATGCTTTACGAGGCATACGGCGAGCACCCCAAGCTGACGCGCGGCTACGCTCATGAGCTCGACGGAGTTGCCTTCGACCCCCAGTCGGAATCTGCCGACAGCGCGAGCTACAGGGCCATGTTCGAGGGGAAATACCCAGAGCTACAGGCTTGCGCCTATCTCGAGCACCGCGCCCGGCTCTCGATCTTGAAGGCGGCGGTCGACTACGCGCTCGCGCACCCCGATGGTGCTCCGGAGCCGCTCTTGAAGGACGGCAAGAGGTGGGTCTTCGAAGGGCTGACCTACCATGCCCTCCCCTCGACGTTCCACAGGGGCATGACCTGGCTGCGCGAGCAGCCGAGCTTCCGTCGCTACGCCACCTTCTGGCAGCAGCTCCTCTGGGGATGGGGCGGGTTCTACCTCGACGACCGGGAGGAGCAGGAGTTCGAGTGGATGTCGAAGTACTCCGGCATCCCAACCGATGAGATCCCTATGGTGCTTGAGGCATTCGACCAGTTCTTCCCGATCCCTGGCGGCTGGTTCACCACGGCAGGGGCCACGGATATGCGCATGGTCAAGATGGTGCCGTGGATCTTCCAGGGGATTGGCGCCCATCATCGCCGTGTCCAATACGGCCTGAACGACCAGCCTAACCTTTCCGCACTGAACCCGAGTTCCTGGTACACCCTCAGCGATCTCGGCAAGCGCATCAACTGCACCGTCGAATTCCTGCTTTCTTCCATCTGAGCAAATCCGGGGCCGTCGGCACCTCGTCGGCGGTTGCGGTACGACCACGGCCAGCCTCGGAGCCCATGGCGTGCTCCGACCCGATCAAGACGGGACGGCCCACGCGGCAGCTCGTTGTCAGTCAGGTGCAGACCTGCGTCTGGTGCGCGGTTCCGGCCAAGACGACGTGGCCGCGGCCCGGGCGGGGCAACCCGTCGGGGCGAGCCGGTCCCAGGTGTCGGCGGGTGGCCCGCGCCGGGATCACGGTGTGGGTCGTCCGTATGGCCCGGTATAGACATCGGAAGGTCTGCGTTTGAGGAGGCAGATAGCTCGGTGCAAGTGCCCCCCGCGCGCGGGAGGGGTGTCGTCACGCTCTCGGCTTGACACCTGCATGAGCCGCTGGTGGCGCGGAGTCCTGGGAGCGGATCGCGGTTACCAGTGTCCGTGATCTGCTCACCCCGATACGGAGGCGCTTGCGCAAGGTCTCGGCCGAGATCGGCCGCAGGTGCTCTGCTCGGTGGCGTTGGTCTTCCAGCCACGCGCGTCGGATGAGATCGTCCCCCTCCGGGGTCTGCGCCATGGTCATGGATTCACCCGGAGCCAGGACGGAGCGTTCGACGACCGAGGGGCCCGCGAGTACGTCGCTCATCGCGCCTGGCTCAGTGTGGGGCGAAGTCGCGGCGGTCACCGCCTGGAGCAGGCCGGGGCCCACCTCCGCCCAGCCGATGAGCAGCAGCGGGCCCACCGCGTCGAAGGCCGCCCTCCCCCCACAACCCCGCGATCAGCGGGTCGGCAACGTTCAGAGCGAGCGTCATCACGCTGGAGAAGACGAGAAGCTGGCGCGCCGGCCGGAGCTGTTCGGGGCGCCCGCCATGGAGCACCAGGTAGCGGGTGCCCACCAGCAGGCCGACTACCGACAGGTCGACAGCAGGAGCAACCAGCGGCGCCACCCACGCCGGGACCCCGAGACGCAGGGCGAGCAGCCACACGTTGCCGAAACCGAACAAGAAGGCCAAGGCCACGACCGCCACCATGATCAGGGTGACCCCGCGCACAGCGATACGCGCCTCCAGCGAAAGCGTCCGGCCAAGGTCCGCAACGCCGCGTTCGGGAAGGGGAGCACTCATCGCCTGCCCCCGAACCCGGGCCACGGAGCCTTCTGCACTCCTCGGTCGGACGTAGCCTGCGCCAGTGCACATCCAGTGCACAACCGCGCGGGAACTCCCGCGAACTCGCAGGAAAACCGGGGAAGTACGGCGGCCGGGAAACAGACGCTCACCAGGGCATACGCCCAGGTCAGGGAGGGAAAGGCAGACGAGTCGAGCTGTACGCCGGGTTCTGTCGCCGGGCGGCCTCGCGGCCGGCCGGGAGACGGCCATCCATCTAGGGCCGGCGTTGCCACCGGCCTCGTGCGGTCTACCCGCGGACTCGGGCGGGCAGCCCTCGAACGTCCGCGCGGGTGCCGTATCGCTACGACGCCCTCTTGACCTTGCTCCGGGTGGGGTTTACCTAGCCGTCCAGGTCACCCTGGACGCTGGTGGTCTCTTACACCACCGTTTCACCCTTACCGGGGACCGAGATCCCCGGCGGTCTGTTTTCTGTGGCACTGTCCCGCGGGTCACCCCGGGTGGCCGTTAGCCACCACCCTGCCCTGTGGAGCCCGGACGTTCCTCGGGAAGCCCCCGAAAGGGCTCCACGCGGCCGTCCGCTCGGCTCGTCTGCCGTGTGGACCATGGTAGTGGCTGCGCGGGGGCGAAGAGCACCGCGGGGTCGGCGGCGAGCGTACGGCCGCCCGCCGGGGCCGTCCGGCCGGGCGCGGGCGGACAGGTCCCGTGGGCGGCCCGCCCAGGTCCTACTCTGGTGCGGGCCCCCCGACCAGGCGCGGGCGGCCCGAGCGCGAGCCGTACGACCCCGCGCACCGTACGACCGCCTGGACCGTACGAACCGCAAGAACCGTATGAAGGAGATGCCGTGCTCGTCCTGTTGCCGCCGTCCGAAGGGAAGGCCACCGGAGGGACGGGGGCCGCGGTCGCGCTGGACTCGCTGTCGCTGCCGGGGCTGAACGAGGCGCGGGCGACGGTCCTCGACGAGCTGGTGGAGCTGTGCTCGGGCGACGAGGAGAAGGCGGCGGAGGTGCTGGGGCTCAGCCCCGGCCTGCGCGGCGAGGTCGCCAAGAACGCGGCGCTGCGGACGGCGCCCGCGATGCCCGCGGCGGAGCTGTACACCGGAGTGCTGTACGACGCGCTGGGCCTGGCGACGCTCGGACGGGCGGCGCGGCGCCGAGCCGAGGAGTCGCTGCTGGTGTTCTCCGGGCTGTGGGGCGCGGTACGGCTCGGCGACCGCATCCCCTCCTACCGCTGCTCGATGGGCGTCAAGCTGCCGGGCGTCGGCGGCCTGGCGGCGTACTGGCGGCGGCAGATGGCCGATGTCCTGCCGGCCGAGGCGGGCGACGGCCTGGTGCTCGACCTGCGCTCGTCGTCGTACGCGGGCGCCTGGAAGCCGGCCGGGGAGGTCGCCGGGCGTACGGCGACGGTCCGGGTGCTCCAGGTGACGGTGGTCGGCGGGGTCGAGAAGCGGACGGTCGTCAGCCACTTCAACAAGGCCACCAAGGGCCGTCTGGTCCGCGCCCTGCTGGAGTCCGGCGCCCGGCCGAAGGACCCCAAGGGCCTCGCGCGAACGCTGCGGAAGCTGGGTTTCACGGTGGAGGAGCAGCCGGGTACGGGTCGGCTCGACGTCCTGGTGCGCGAGATCCACTGAGGCGCGCGGCGCGATGGTACGGAGCAAGACCCTCGTTGCACCCTGCGCAACGGCCGTTGCGCACGCTGGCGCCCGCCAGGCAGGATGACGGGCATGACTTCCGTGCTCGACCTCGCCCCCGTCATCCCTGTGGTCGTCCTGGAGGACGCGGCGGACGCCGTACCGCTGGCGCGGGCGCTGGTGGCGGGCGGGCTGCCCGCGATCGAGATCACGCTGCGGACGCCCGCCGCCCTGGACGCGATCCGGGCCGTCGCGGACGGCGTCCCCGGCGCGGTGGTCGGCGCGGGCACGGTGCTGACGCCGGAGTTGACGGACGCGGCCGTGGGCGCGGGGGCCCGTTTCCTGGTCAGCCCCGGCTGGACGGACCGCCTCCTCGACGCGATGCGCGGCGCGGGCGTGCCGTTCCTGCCGGGCGTCTCGACCGCCTCGGAAGCACTCGGGCTGCTCGAACGCGGCGTCACCGACATGAAGTTCTTCCCCGCCGAGGCGGCGGGCGGCGTCGCGTACCTCCGCTCCCTGGCCTCACCGCTCCCCCGGGCCCGCTTCTGTCCGACGGGCGGCATCGACGCGGCCCGCGCGCCCGAGTACCTGGCGCTGCCGAACGTGGGGTGCGTCGGCGGTACGTGGATGGTGCCGGGCGACGCGGTGCGGTCCCGGCGGTGGGATCTCGTGGAGAGCCTGGCGCGCGAGGCGGCGGCGCTGCGGGGCTGACGCCCTCAACAGCCGTACGGAGAAAGCCCGTACGGGAAAGGCCAGCACGGAGAAGGCCCGTACGGGGAAGGCCCGTTCACCGCAGGTGGGCCGTCTCGTTCAGCGACCGCAGCGACGCGTTGCCGTCCGCGTAGTACGCCACCTCCGAGAGCGACGCCGGGGCGAGGTACATGCGGAAGAGCGCTTCGGGCGGCGCGTCCAGGGCGAGGCGCGCGAGCGTCTTGATCGGGGTGACGTGGCTGACGAGCAGGACGGTATGGCCGCGGTGGGCGGTCAGCAGCGCGTCGCGGGCCGCGGCGACGCGGGCGGCGACGTCGGTGAAGCTCTCGCCGCCGGGCGGCGGGACATCGGGTGAGCCGAGCCAGGCGGTGAGTTCGGCGGGCTGCCGGTCCCGTACCTCGGCGAAGGTGAGGCCGTCCCAGGCCCCGAAGTCCGTTTCGCGCAGGCCCTCTTCGAGGTGGACGTCCAGGCCGAGGCGGTCGGCGGCGATCCGGGCGGTCTCCCGGCAGCGGGCGAGCGGCGAGCTGACGACGGCCTCGATGCCGCGGCCTTCACTCAGTCGCCCTTCGGCGCGCACCGACTCCTCAGCGCGCACCGGCCCTTCGGCGCGTACGGCCAGCGCCGCCGCGGCCCGTTCGGCCTGGCGCCGCCCGGCGGCCGACAGCGACGGATCGCTTCCGCCGCTCCCGGAGAACCGCTTCTCCCCCGTCAGCGCGGTCTCGCCGTGCCGCAGCAGGACGAAGGTGGTGGGCGCCGCCATGTCGGGCGCCGCACCCTCGTGAACCAACGCCACTACAGGCCGGACTCGGCCGTACGCACCAGGATCCGGCGGCAGTTCTCGCACCGTACGACGGTGTTGGCGGGCGCGGCCCTGACCTCGTTCAGCTCGGTGATGTTGAGTTCGAGGCGGCAGCCCTCGCAGCGCTTCTGGTAGAGCCGCGCCGCGCCGACGCCGCCCTGCTGCCCGCGGAGCTTGTCGTACAGCTTGATCAGGTCGTCGGGCACGGTCCCGGCGATGACCTCGCGCTCCTTGGCCGCCGTGAAGCCCTCCGCGTCGATGCCCTCGATGGCCGCGGACTTGCGGGCCTCGGCCTCGGCGACCTTGGCCTGGACGGACTCGACGCGCGCGGCCAGTTCCGTGGCGCGCTCCTGGGCGCCCTCGCGGCGCTCCATGACGTCCAGCACGACGTCCTCCAGGTCGCCCTGCCGCTTGGCGAGCGAGGTGATCTCGCGCTGGAGGTTCTCCAGGTCCTTCGGCGAGGTGACCGCGCCGGAGTCCAGACGCTGCTGGTCGCGGGCGGAGCGCTGGCGTACCTGGTCGACGTCCTGCTCGGCCTTGGTCTGCTCGCGCGCGGTGTCGCTCTCCTCGGTCTGCGCGGCGACCAGCAGGTCACGGAGCTGCGCGAGGTCGGCGCCGAGCCGCTCCAGCTCGGCATGCTCGGGCAGGGTCTTGCGCTTGTGGTCGAGTTGCGCGATACGCGAATCGAGGGCCTGGACTTCGAGAAGTCGGATCTGGTCGGCGGGCTCGGCGTTCAGCGGGGGGCTCCTGTGCGGCTGGAAGGGCGGGAAGTGGATTGCGGGAGTTCCCGGCCGCCCCGGAATTCCGGGGTGTCCGAGCGCTCCGGGGCGACAGCGTGCGCTGTCCACGGGTCGGTGACCGCGTACGAGACATGGGTGCGCAGCGCCCAGCCGTGCCGGTCGGAGATCTCGTCGAGCTGCGCGGCGGCCTGCTCGCACCACGGCCACTCGGTGGCCCAGTGCGCGGCGTCGACCAGCGCGGGCGGGCCGGACTCGCGCGCCTCGGAGACCGGGTGGTGGCGCAGGTCGGCGGTGACATACGCGTCGACGCCCGCCGCGCGGACCTCGGCGAAGAGACTGTCGCCCGAGCCGCCGCAGACCGCGACGGTACGGACCGTGGCCTGCGGGTCGCCGGCGATCCGCAGCCCGGTGGCGGTACGCGGCAGCCCTCGCGCCGCCCGCTGCGCGAATTCGGCCAGCGTCAGGGGTGCGGCGGTCTCGCCGATCCGGCCGAGGCCGCGGCGGCCCGCGGGGTCGGTGGGGTCGGGTACGAGCGGGCCGGTGATCCGCAGGCCGAGCGCGGCGGCCAGGGCGTCCGAGACGCCGGGGTCGGCGCGGTCGGCGTTGGTGTGCGCGACGTGCAGCGCGACCCCGTTCCTGATCAGGTCGTGGACGGCGCGGCCCTTGAAACCGGCCGGGCCGGTCGGCGCCACCGTCGTCGTACCGCGCAGATAGAGCGGGTGGTGCGTGACCAGCAGGTCCGCGCCGATCCGTACCGCCTCGTCGACGACTTCCCGCACCGGGTCGACGGCGAACAGCACGCGTCCGACCTCGGCCTCGGGCTCGCCGCAGACCAGGCCGACGGCGTCCCACGCCTCGGCCAGCTCCGGGGGCCAGAGGGCGTCGAGCGCGGCGATGACGTCGGACAGTGTGGGCACGGTAGGAAGGTTACCTGGCCGCCCGTGTCCGCCGGATGCCGTACGCCGTGACCGCGGGCGCCGGGGGGTGCCACGACGGGTGCGCGGGCCGGTCCGTCAACCGTGCGGCACCCGTTCGGCACTCGTTCGGCACCCGTGAGTCAAGGGCGCGCGGGGCGCATCGGAGGTCCGAGGGGAGCGCGACCGCTCGCCGGGCGGAGCACATCTGCCCCTTCGCGCGGAGCAGAACGGGAAAACCCGCACTCTTACGTGTGAACCGCACCGAGTCGCGTTGATCGTCCGGAAAAAGGAAAACTACGGTCCTGTGCCGGAGGTGGGTGAGTCATATGAGCGCCAGTACAGATGCCAGTGCCCGTGCCATGGAGATCCCCTCGGCCGTCCGCGTACTGCGCCGGTCGGGCTTCACGATCGCCGCGGACGGGTCGTACGCGGCCTGCCTCGCCGAGGCTCGTGTACCCGCGCCGGAGGGGGACGGGGACGTGGACGAGTACGGCGGGGGCGGCGTCAGCGGCTGGTTCCCCGAGCGGTGGACGCTCGGGCCCGAGCCGTACGCGGTGCCGCTGCCCGGCGCCCAGCCGGAGGAGGCCGGGACGCAGGTCGTACCGCTGCCTGACGGCCGCGTCCTGATCCGGCGACGGGTCGCCGACCGCCACGACCTGGCGCTGCTGTATCCGGCGGGGGCCGGTACCGGGGAGGTGCCGATCGGGTCGCTCGGCGGGGATGCAGTAACGCTTCTTCCCCCGTGCCCCTTGGGTGGGGCGGCTTTCGCGCTTGTGTACGAGGGGGGTTCCGGCGAGAGGGGATCCGCTGATGGGGGTTCTAGCGAGGCGGGTTCCGGCGAGGGGGACTCTGCTGAGGGGGACGGGGTCACGACCGTCTGGCAGGTGTACGGCGCCGGGAAGGACGGGCCCGTCGCCGTCATGCGCGTGCCCGGCCGCTGCACCGGCGGCGTCTGGCTCGACCGTACGGGGCGGCTGCTCGCCGTCGACCGTACGCTCGCAGGCCGCACCAAGGCCGTCGCCGTCGACCTGCGACTCGGCGAGGCCAGCCCGCTCCTCCAGATCACCGAGGACAGCGACGACCGGCTCGTCCTCGCGGAACCCGACAGCGGGCTGCTGCTCCTGCGCAGCGACGCCACCGGGGAGGCGCGGCTCGGCTGGGGCGTCCTCGGCAGCCGTCGGCCGGTACGTTTCCCCGACGCGCTCCAGGTGCCGGGCATCCTGCTCACGCCGGTCGCCGCGCAGCCGGGGCAGATCCTGATGCCCGAGGCGGCGGTGGTCGCGCTCCGCGCGGAGGCGCCGGGCGGGGCGGAGTCGCTGGCGCTGTGGCGGCCGGGTGAGCGGCGGCTGCACTGGCGGGCGTCCCCTCCGGGGTGGCTGGGGGCGACGGGGTACTGGGGGGCCGACGATTTGCTGCGGCTGCCGTGTTCGGTGCCGGAGTGGCCTTGCGGGGTGGCGCCGTACGAGGCGCCACGGGTGCGGCCTGCGGCCGGGGCTTCGGGGTCCCGGCGTGGGCGGGGTGCGGTGCCCGCCGCTCTGCCTGGACCTGGTTCTTCCGCCGGCCTCGGCTCTTCCGGTGCTCGCGGCTCTTCCGGTGGCCTCGGCTCTTCCGGTGCGGCTCTGCCCGCGCCGACGCGGCTGCCCTGGCGGGTGCTGCCGCTTCAGCAGGCGCCGCTGGCTGCCGCCAAGGCGGGGTGACCCCCATGACCGTGACGTCGACCCCGCCAGTAGACTCACCCGAAGCCGCGCATCCGGGCACTCCGCGTGACCACCGCGGGGCGGCTTCGCCGCAGTCCGGGTCGAGTTTGTTCGCGCGCTTTCGGCGTAGGCCGGTTCGTTGTTCCACGGGGATTTCGGGGAGATTCAAGAAGATGACGTCCGACGCGCGTTCCTCTCACGACCACGGGGGGTCCGGGGACAGCTCGGGGCGCCACCGGGGGCCTGCTTCTTCCTCTGAGGAGGGGGAGGCTCAGCCTCAGGGGAAGCATCGGCGTCCTTCGGACGATTAGCGGGTTTTTCTTTCCCGCCCGCCCACCCGTGCGGGTGTTTTCTTCGTCTGCGGGTGCCGCTTGTGCCTGGGTCGGTGCCGGTCCGGGGTACCTCCTCGAAATCCGTCTCACCTGGTCCTGGGGATTCGGTGCCGTTCCTGTTGACGTATTTCTGCGGGGGCACCCCGGCCCGTCCCCTTCCGGTACGTCGGCGTCCGCCTGTCCGGTGGGGGTGGCCGGGGAGGGGGGTGGGTGGGCTGGGGTGCGTCGGCGGCCGCCTGCCCGGAGCGGGTGGGTGGGGGTGAGGTCGTCGGCGTCCGGCGGTCCGCTGGTGCCGGGGCGGGGGTGGGTGGGCTCGGGTGCGTCGGCGGCCTGCTGTCCGGTGGGGGTGCCGGGAGGGGGTGGGCTCGGCTCCGCCTGTCCGCCGTCGACCCGCCCGCATAGGCGGGAAGGGGGCTCGGGTGCGTCGGCGGCCGGGGGTGGGGGGCCGCAGGCTTATGGGAGCCGTCCTCGATGCTCGGGGGCGGGGCCGACTCAGGTCGCCGACTCAGGCTTTGGCTTTGGCTTGGAGGCGGAGGCCGGTCAGGGTGAGGTCTAGGGCGGCGCGGAATTGGTCGATGTCGTCGTGGCCGTCGAATTCGTCGACGATTTCGTGGACGAAGGGGAAGTCGGCGGGGTCGAGTTCGCGCCAGGTCTTGGCGAAGCGGCCGAGGAATTCGTCGCGGTTGACGGCGCCGTTGAGGACTTCCGGCGGGGGCTCCTGGCCGAGGTCGACGGCGGAGCCGACGACGACGCCGACGATCGCGGAGACGGCGTGGAAGCGCTGCCGGGCCGTGAGGTCGAGGCGGAGGGTCTGTTCGCCGAGCTTCTCGTAGACGAGCAGGGAGTTGGCCTGCACGTCGGTGTTGCGCATGAAGTAGGCGCCGAGCCAGGGCCGGCGGACGATCGCGTCGAAGAGGCGCAGGGCCATGGCGCGAAGGTCGTCGATCGGGTCGTCGCTCCGCGGAAGGGCCTCGACGTCGGCGAGGATCGCGCCCATCGCGTGGTCGGTGGCCCGGTCGAGTAGTTCGTCCTTGCTCTCGACGTACCAGTAGATGCTGGCGACGCCGCCGCCGAGGCGCTGCGCGAGGGCGCGGAAGGTCAGGCCGGGCGCACCGGCCTCGTCCAGGAGGGCCACGGCCTCCGTGAGGACGGACTCCATCGAGTGGGAAGCCCGTCGGCGTCCCTGGGTCGAGCGGTCTTGCAGGCGTGCCATGGCTCACATCCCCATCGCGATCTTGCGTCGTATCGAACGTTGTTCTATCGTAGCGGATCGTACGTTGTTCGATAACCGAATGACGTTCGATTGGAGGACTGCCATGACCACTCCCACGCTTGAGAAAACGTCACACACCTACCCGTCCCTGAGCGCGGCGTGGATTCCGCTGGCCGCCCTCTGCCTGGCCTTCTTCGTCGAGATGGTCGACAACACGCTGCTGTCGATCGCGCTGCCGACGATCGGCCGCGACCTCGGCAGCGGGACGACCGCGCTTCAGTGGGTCACCGGGGCGTACTCGTTGACCTTCGGCGGCCTGCTGCTCACGGCGGGGTCGATGGCCGACCGGCTCGGGCGCCGCCGGGTGCTGCTGGTCGGACTCGCCGTGTTCGGCTCGCTGAGCCTGTGCGTCGTCCTCGTCACCACGGCGGGCCAACTCATCGCCCTGCGGGCCGCGCTCGGCGTCGCCGCCGCGGCGATGGCGCCGATCACGAACTCACTGGTCTTCCGGCTGTTCGACGACAAGGCCCTGCGCATGCGCGCGATGACGGTGATGATCGTCGTCGGCATGTCCGGCTTCGTCCTCGGACCGCTGCTCGGCGGCACCGCGCTGGCGCATGTGCGCTGGGAATGGCTGCTGGTCGTCAACGCCCCCATCGCCGTCATCGCGTGCGTCGGCGTCCGGCTCGGCGTCCCGGCCGACCGGCCGGAGGACCTGACCCACGACAAGCTCGACCTGCCGGGCGCCGTCCTGAGCGTCGCCGCCATCGGGCTCGCCTGCTACTCCCTGACCAGCGGTGTCGAGCACGGCTGGCTCTCCGCGATCACTCTCGCGTCGATCGCGGGCGCCGTCGTGGCCGCGATCGCCTTCGTCCGCCACGAGCGCGGCACCCCGGCGCCCATGCTGGACCTCAGCCTCTTCTCCAACGGCACTGTCCGCGGCGCCGCCATCGCCCAGATCGGCACGTCCATCGCAATGGCCAGCGTGATGTTCGGGCTGATCCTCCACTTCCAGTACGCCTACGGCTGGAGCCCGGTACGCGCCGGACTCGCCAACCTGCCGATCATCGTGACCATGCTCGCCGCGACCCCCTTGTCCGAATGGCTCGCCCGCCGCTTCGGCCACCGCATCGCCTGCCTCGTCGGCGCGGCCTGCCTGGCCGGCGCCCTCGCCGGTCTCTCCTGGGGCGTCGACCACGGCTACGCCGCCATCGCCGTCTGCATGGTGATCATGACCATCGGACTCCGCACCGTCATGACGATCTGCGCCGTCGCCCTCGTCGACGCCATGCCCAGCAACCGCACCTCCATCGGCGCCGCCCTCAACGACACCGCCCAAGAAGTCGGCTCCAGCGTCGGCACCGCCATGGTCGGCACCCTCATCGCCGCCCTCGTCACCACCCAACTCCCGCCCGGCACCTGGAGCAGCGACCTCGTCGCCTCCTTCTTCCACGGCGAACGCGTCACCTACGCCCTCCTCTCCCTCCTCGTCGGCCTCATCGCCGCCGGCGGCGCCCTCACCCTCACCAACTCCCACACCCTCGAAGACCCCCCCACCGATTCCCCCGCCTGACCCCCCAGCCCCCTACCGACAGCAACCAGCACCACAGCGGCCCGTCGAACGCCCCCGCACCCGAGCCGACCCCCCACCCACCCCACCGGCGGCCGGACGCCGACGCCCTCACCCCCACCCACCCCCGCCCCGGCACCGCAGCGGACCGTCGGACGCCCCCGCACTTCAGCCCACCCCCCTCCGGCCACCCCCACCGGCAGGCGGACGCCGACGTACCGGAAGGGGACGGGCCGGGGTGCCCCCGCAGAAATACGTCAACAGGAACGGCACCGGATACACAGGACCAGGTGAGACGGATTTCGAGGAGGTACCCCGGACCGGCACCGACCAGGCACAAGCGGCACCCGCAGACGAAGAAAACACCCGCACGGGTGGGCGGGCGGGCAAAGAAAAACTACGAGCGGCGCAGCCCCAACACCTCAACGGCAGCGAAAGACCCCCGCTCCCCCCCTTCGAAATACGGCGTCAACACCCCATCAAGCTCCCCATACGAAAACACCGACTTCGCCGTCTCGAACCGCGCCGCCACCACCGGCCGTTGCAGAACGGCCACCATCCCCCCGTGCACAACGAAAACCTGCCCGGACACCCCCGCGGCAGCGGGCCCGGCAAGGTACCCGACCAGCGGAGCGACATGCTCGGGAGCCAGCGGATCGAGCCCCCCGGGCTCGGCAGAGCCGAACACATCAAGAGTCATCCGCGTCCGCGCCCGCGGACAAATGGCGTTGGCGGTGACCCCGTACCGCCGAAGCGCCTCCGCCGTGGACGTCGTGAGCCCGACGATGCCCCCCTTGGCGGCGGCGTAATTCGGCTGTCCGGCCGACCCGGCGAGAAACGCCTCGGACGCGGTGTTGACGATGCGCCCGAAAACCGGAGCCCCGGAGGACTTGGCGCGCGAGCGCCAATGCGCGGCGGCGAACCGAATGGTGTTGAAGTGGCCTTTGAGGTGCACCCGGATGACGGAGTCCCACTCGTCCTCGGTCATGGAGAAGACCATGCGGTCGCGGAGAATCCCGGCGTTGTTGACGAGGATGTCGAGCTGCCCGTTGTGCTCGACGGCCAACTGGACGAGTTCCGACGCCTGTTCGTGGTCGGCGACATCGCCGTGGTGGGCGACGGCGCTGCCGCCGGCGGCGGCGATCTCGGCGACGACCTCCTGCGCCGGGGTGGCGGAGGAGGCGCCGGAGCCGTCACGGCCGGGCTGGCCGAAGTCGTTGACGACGACGTGCGCCCCGAGCCGGGCGAGTTCGAGCGCTTCGGCGCGCCCGAGTCCGCGCCCGGCCCCGGTGACGACGGCGGTCCGTCCGGCGAGCGGGAGTTCACCGTTCGGCATTGGCTGATCCCCCATCAGATCGTGATGCTCGTACGCAGCGCGACGCCCGTCCGCATCTGGTCGATCGCCTCGTTGATGTCCTCCAGGCGCACGCGGTGCGTGATCAGCCCTTCGAGGTCGATGCGCCCGGCGCGCCAGAGCCGGATGACGCGGTCGTAGGAGCGCAGGACGTCGCCGCCGCCGTAGAGGGACGGCAGGATGCGCTTCTCGTCGAAGAACAGCTCGAACATGTTGATCTGGAGGTTGTCGTCCATGGCGCCCGCGCCGACGATGCACAGGGTGCCGCCGCGCCGGGTGGCGTCGTACGCGGCGCGCGCGGTCGCGGACTTGCCGACCACCTCGAAGACGTAGTCGAAGCCCTCGCCCGCGGTGAGCCGGTTCTTGGCGTCGGCGAGGCCGTCGGGGTCGACGGACTCGGTGGCGCCGAAGCGGACGGCGGCCTCGCGGCGGGACTCGACCGGGTCGACGGCGACGATCTCGGCGGCGCCCGAGGCCCGCGCGCCCTGGATGACGCTGATCCCGACGCCGCCGCAGCCGATCACGGCGACCGACGAACCCGCCTCCACCTGGGCGGTGTTGAGGGCGGCGCCGATACCGGTGGTGACCCCGCAGCCGATCAGCGCGGCGATCTCGTACGGCACGTCGTCGGGGATCGGCACCGCGCACCTGGCGTCGACCACGACCTCCTCGGCGAAGGTGCCGGTCCCGGCGAAACCGAAGACGTCGGGTGAAGCGGCGCCGGGGCGGCGGTAGTTGGCGGTGCCCGCGTTGAGGAATCCGGCGATGCACAGCTCGGTCTGGCCGCGCTTGCAGGACGCGCACTCGCCGCACGCGGGCAGCCAGCAGACCAGGACGCGGTCGCCCGCCGTGACGGACGTGACGCCCTCGCCGACCTCGGCGACCTCGCCCGCGCCCTCGTGGCCCGGCACGAAGGGCGCGGGCTGCGGCAGGACGCCGCTCATCGCGGACAGGTCGGAGTGGCACAGTCCGGTGGCCTTGACGCGGATACGTACCTTGCCGGGCCCGAAGCCCGCGGTCTCGATGTCGTCGACGACTTCGAGCTTGTCCTGGCCGGTCTCCTGCTGGATGGCTGCGCGCACGGTACGGCTCCCCTCGGATGGTGCGAAGACGGTGGTCGCTACGGAGGCCCGGCCGACGACCGGGCCGAAAGCTGCTGAGCCGAGAGCCGCCGGGCGCGGCCCGGTGTGCCCCACGGGCTCAGGTGTGCTCGATGACGGTGTCCGCCAGGACCGGCGCCTCGTCCCGCTCCACGGCCGACACCGCGGCCACGATCCGGCCGGAACCCGCGCCGCCGCCGTCCCCGTCCGCCCACATCCGTACCCGCAGCGTCTCGCCGGGGTAGACGACGCCCGCGAAGCGCGTCGCGTACGAACGGATCCGGGCGACGTCGCCGCCGAGCAGCGTGTCGGTGACGGCCTTGAGCGTGGCGCCGTACGAGCACAGTCCGTGCAGGATCGGGCGGTCGAATCCGGCGGTGGCGGCGAATTCGGGGTCGGCGTGCAGCGGGTTCCAGTCGCCCGACAGCCGGTAGAGCAGCGCCTGGTCCTCGCGGACGGGTACGTCAACGGCCTTGTCGGGGGCGCGAGTTGGCGGTTTCGGGCGGCGGGAGGGACCGCGTTCGCCGCCGAATCCGCCTTCGCCGCGGACGAAGATCTCGTTGTCGGAGGACCACAACGGGCCGTCGTCGTCGGCCACTTCGGAGCGCAGCACGATGACGGCGGCCTTGCCCTTGTCGTAGACGGCGGCGACCGATCCGGTCCGTACGGCACGGCCGCTCACCGGCAACGGCCGGTGGAGTACGAGGCGTTGGCCGCCGTGCAGGACGGCGGCGAGGTCCACGTCGATGCCGGGGCCGATCGAGCCGTCCACCGAGCCGGGCCCGCCGCCCGCGACGGTGGCGAAGCTCGGCAGGACGTGCAGCCGGCTCTCCAGCGTGTAGCGCAGTTCGTCCGCGTCGGTGGCCGGGCGCCCGGCGCCGATCCCCAGGTGGTAGAGGAGAACGTCCTTGTGGTTCCAGGCGATTTCGGTGCGGCGCGGCTCGGCCGCGAGGGCCTTGGCGACGTCGATGGGCATGGTCCCTCCGGGGCACTTCCGGTGGCGGCTACTTCCGGTGACGGGTACTTCCGGTGACGGGTACTTCCGGTGACGGGTACTTCCGGGACGCTGGCTAGAACGTGTTCTAGAGATGGCCCCTGTATAACGCAAAGCCCAGGAAGTGAGAAGAGCTGACACATCGTCAGCTGGAGGGATTCCCGGCCCGCCCCGCCCGTCGACGCGGCGGATTCCCGGCCGCCCCGCCCGCCGGGGCACCGCACCCGTGACATTTGTCCTGCCCCCCTGCGGACATTCCCCTCTGCCCGCCACCCCTCCCCCCTCCGTAGCGTCGTGGCCATGGAGAAAACCCCGTCCACGCCCCGGCCCGACACCCCGCCCGACACCTCGTCCGACACCTCGTCCGACACCTCGTCCGGCGCCCGGCCCGACACCTCGCCCGCCGTCCGCTTCACCGCCGTCCACAAGAGCTTCGGACCGGTCAGGGCCGTGGCCGGGATCGACCTGGAGATCGCGCGCGGCGGCACGATGGCACTGCTCGGCCGTAACGGAGCAGGGAAGTCGACCACCATCAGCCTGCTGCTCGGCCTGGACCGGCCGGACGCGGGCGAGGTGCGGCTGTTCGGCGGCCCGCCGCAGGAGGCGGTCAGGGCCGGGCGGGTCGGCGCGATGCTCCAGGACGGGCGGCCGATCCCGCGCGCCACCGTCAAGGAACTGGTGACGTTCGTGGCGGCCACGTATCCGCGGCCGATGCCCGTCGCCGAGGCGCTGTCGCTGGCCGGGATCACGGAGCTGGCGGGCCGCCGCGTGGACAAGCTGTCCGGCGGCCAGACGCAACGGCTCCGCTTCGCTCTGGCCGTCGCGGGCAACCCCGAGCTGATCGTGCTGGACGAGCCGACGGCCGCCCTCGACGTGGAGGCGCGGCGGGTGTTCTGGCGGTCGATGCGCGGTTACGCGGCGCGCGGCAACACCGTGCTGTTCTCCACGCACTACCTGGAGGAGGCCGACGAGCACGCCGACCGCATCCTGGTGATCGACCAGGGCCGTACCGTCGCCGACGGCACCGGCGAGCAGATCAAGCAGGCCGTCGGCGGCACGCTCGTCTCGTTCGACCTCGCCGGGTCCGGCTCCGCGGGCCTGCGCACGCTGCCCGGTGTGACCGCCGTCGAGATCCGCGGCGACCGGGCCCTGCTGCGTACCTCCGACTCCGACGCCACCGTCGTCGCCCTCGCGGCGAGCGACCGCGTCCGCCGTCTGGAGGTCGTCCCGGCCAGCCTGGAGGACGCCTTCCTGACCCTGACCGCACCTCACCCGGCGACCGGGACCCCGGCCGCCGAATCCCCGGCGCCGCGCTCCACCCCCGCCCATCCCCTCCAGAAGGAAGCCGTCCGATGACCGAGTACGTGAAGCTCGAAGTCCGGCGCGCCCTGCGCGACCCCGGCTTCATCGTCATGGGCTTCGCCATGCCCGTGCTGATGTACCTGCTCTTCACCAACCTCGGGGTCGGCGGCGACGGCCAGGACAAGATCGACTACGCGCGGTACTACATGGTCGGCATGGCGGCGTACGGCGCGCTCGGCGCGTCGATGGGCATCGGGACCGGCGTCGCCGAGGACAAGGGTCTGGGCTGGCTGCGGCAGCTCCGCGTCACGCCGCTCAGCCCGTTCCGTGTGGTGGTCGGCCGGGCGCTGACCGCCGGGGTGACCGTCCTGCCCGCGATCTGCGCCGTCCTGCTGGCCGGGGCGCTGGTGAACGGCGTGCACCTGGCCGCGTGGCAGTGGGTCGCCACCGCCCTGCTGCTGTGGGTGGGCACGATCCCCTTCACCCTGCTTGGCCTCGGCAACGGCTACGGGCTGACCGCGCAGACCACCGGCGTCACGAGCATGGCCTGCATGATGGGCCTGTCGATCGTCGGCGGCCTGTGGATTCCGGTCGACGCCTTCCCGCGCTGGCTCGCCCGGATCTCCCAGTGGACGCCCGCCCAGCGCTTCGGCCAGCTCGGCTGGAGCGTGCTTGACCGGCACGCGCCCGGCGCGGGTACGGTGGCCGTGCTCGGCGGATGGCTGGTCGTCTTCGCCGGTTACGCCGTCCTCTCCTACCGGCGGGGTGCGCGGACCGCATGACGACGACGCGGCAGGCGACCTCCCGCCGGGACACGTACAGCGCGTACCGAACGGGGACGGTGACCGCCATGACGGCGAACAGCGGCATGGCCGACGGCGTGACCGACCGCCCGGCAGGCGGGGCGGACCACCCGGCCGAGAGCACGGACAAGCCGTGCGGCAGGGCCTGGTGGCGGCGCGGCACACCGCACGACTTCGCCCGCGAGATCGAGCACATCAAGTCTCCCGACGGCAACGCGCTCTACCCCTGGCTGCTGATGGTCATCGGCCCCGGCACCGACATCGCCCAGGGCCAGGTCCCCGCCCCCTGGCTCGCGGGCTGCGGCCTCGCGCTGTTCTGCCTCCTGTACGTGTTCACGGTCCGTTCGGCTTTCCACGAGCGGTGGCGCGGGGGGCCGGTCCCGTACCGTCTGCTGGGTGCGCTGGCCGTCTGTACGGCCACGCTGGCCATCGCCTACGGCGGGAATTTCCTGCTGCTGTACACGCTGGTCTCGCTGAGCGTCGGGGCCGTGGCCTCCACCCGCCGCGGCCTCGGCCTGATGCTGACGCCGCTGAGCGCGACCGCCGGAGTCACCGCGAGCACGCACGGCCAGGGCTTCTGGGGCACGGCGGGCCTGGCGTACGGCACCTTCCTGTCCGGCCTGGTCGTCTCGGTGATCATCACGCTCTCCTACGCCGTCGCCCAGCTCAGGGAGACCCGGCAGGAGCTGGCGCGCAGCGCGGTCGCCCAGGAGCGGATGCGGTTCTCACGCGACCTGCACGACCTGCTCGGGCACACCCTGTCGGTGGTCGTGGTGAAGTCCGAGGCCGCGCGCCGGATCGCGCCGCGCGACATCGACGCGGCGCTCGCCCAGGTCGCCGACATCGAGGCGGTCGGCCGCCAGGCGCTCACCGAGATCCGTGAGGCCGTCACCGGCTACCGCGAGGGCAGCCTGTCCACCGAACTCGACCGGGCCCGGTCCGTCCTGACCGCCTCCGACATCGAGGTCGTCGTCCAGGAGTCGGGCCCGCCCCTGCCCCCGCAGACCGAGGCGCTGCTCGGCTGGGTCGTCCGCGAGGGCGTCACCAACGTCGTCCGGCACAGCGGCGCGACGCTGACCCGTATCGAACTCGCCACCGGGCGCGGCCGGGCCCATCTGACCATCAGCGACAACGGCCGCGGGTCCTGCCCGTCGCCGTCCGGTCAGGACGGCGACATCAGGACCCGCACCGGTACCGGCCTGCGCGGCCTGACCGAACGCCTCGCCGCCGCCGGCGGCTCCCTCACCTCGGGCCCGGCCGCCGACGGCGGCTTCCGCCTGACGGCCGCCCTCCCGGTGGAGGAGGACGCGGCCCCGGCCGGTCACGCCGTGTCGGCGCGCTGACCGGCCGGGGCCGCCGTCCGACCGGGGTCAGCCGTCGATGACCGACGTGATCTGGTCGGAGTCGGTCATCGCGCCCGACCAGACGCGGATGTCCTCGATCTGGCCCGCCAGGTAGTGCCCCCACGTCCCGCCGACGTAGGCGCGGCCGCCGGTGAAGTCGCCCGCTCCCTGGACGGCGGTGAAGGGCTGGGTGTCCTGGAGGTTGTCGCCGAGGTAGAGGCTGACCGTGCCGGACTGGGCGTCGAGGACGCCGGTGACCTGGACGGTGCCGTCGGCGCTGCCGCCGCTGGGGTCGTCGTTGGGCGAGACGGCGCCGGTGAAGGTGCCGTCGGTGGCGACCCGGCCGAAGAGCCACTGGCCCTGGGGGACGGTGATGACGTTGCCGTCGTCGTCCAGTGTGGTGGTGGTGCCGGTGTACTTGAACCACACGCCCCACGAGGAGCCGTCGGCCGAGCGCTGCCCCGCGATCTGTTCGGTGTAGCCGACGGGGTGGGTGACCAGGGCCGCCGCGTCGAGCTGGGTGCGGGTGGTGACCGTGAAGGAGCCGGTGTCGTCCACGACGGAGCCGGGCGTGGAGACCGAACCGGTGGCGCCGTCGAGGGCGATGGTGTCGCCGTCGAGGGTGGCGCCGCCCGAGGTGGTCAGGGTGCGGCCGTAACCGGAGGCGGTGTCGGCGAGGGTGGTGCCGGAGGCGCCAGACGGGTCCCAGGCCGCGGTCAGTTCGACCTGGGCCTTGCCGTCGGTGCCGAGCAGCCGCGCCTCGTCGGAGGCTTCCTGCGAGGTCAGCGTCCGCTGCCAGACCTTCACCTCATCGATGCTGCCGGGGAAGTTGTACTGGTACGTCCCCCACTTGTACCGCCCGATCTGGAAGGCGCCGGTCGCCGACCACGAGCCGGTGGTGGTCGCGGTGCCCTGGAGCACGCCGTTCACGTACAGCGCGCTCTGCGAGGTCGCCGGGTCGTAGCTGCCCAGCAGGTGGGTCCACACCCCGGTCCTGGGCGGGGACTTGGCCGCCACTCCGTAGTACGCGGTGCCGGTGTTGGCGTCCTGCTGCTTGACCCCGAAGAACCAGGTGCTCAGGCCGTGGTCGTAGGCGAGGATGAACGGGCTGTACGTCACCCCGTCCTGGGAGAGCACGATGCCGTTGGGTGTGGTGGTGTCCAGCTTCACCCACGCCGAGACGGTGTACGCCGAGCGGGTCTCCAGTACGGGCCCCGCCGTCGAGGCGTACCCCGACGTCCCGTCCAGGTGCAGGCCCTTGTCCGGGGTGCTGCCGCCGTTGCCGTCCGGCAGGTCGCCGCGGCGGCCGTTGGCGTCGCGGACCGCGCCGG
The DNA here is from genome assembly GCF_044753885.1 of Streptomyces sp. NPDC093221. NCBI lineage: Bacteria > Bacillati > Actinomycetota > Actinomycetes > Kitasatosporales > Streptomycetaceae > Streptomyces > Streptomyces sp. NPDC093221. Next base: position 268,982 of record NZ_JBIVOA010000005.1, read on the forward strand.
TGCCGGACAGCGTCGCGTTGTGCTGCTGCGCCGCCACGGTGGTCGAGGTGTCGACGGCCTGGCCGCCGCTCTCGTCGAAGCTCCACTGCCCGACCGGACCCGCACCAGCCGCGACCAGGAAGTCCTTCACCGTCTCCGCTCCCCAGCGCCCGACGACGTCCTTGGCGCGGACGTCCAGGTGGTACGTGCCGGAGGCGGGCGGGGTGATCGTCGCGCTGGTGACCCCGGCCGCGAGCGCGATCCACGCGTCGGACGAGGACAGCTTGTACTCGTAGGCGGTGTTGGTGTCACCGGACGCGGGCCCGAAGACGACCTTGCCCTCCACGCCGGGACCGCCCGCCGGAACACAGGTGTTGGGCAGGCACTCGCTGTAGGTCCGCGCGAAGGTGACCGTCGGCGCCTTGGGGGCGGTGGAGTCGACCTTGAAGTAACACCAGCCGGTGGTCGAGCCGTTGGACGGTCCCGCCAGATAGCTGCTCTGGTTGTCGTAGTACGAACGGGTCCATGTGCGGTACCGGTACAGCGTGCCGTCGGTCAGGGTCGGCGCGGTGGCGACGCCGGGTGAGACGTTGTCGCCGACGAATCCGGTCGCGGGCCGCACGATGTCGCTGAACGCGCTCGACCAGGTGGCGCTGGACGCCGTGTACTTGTCCATGCTGAAGACCGAACGCAGCCGCGCGCCCGACTCGCCGCCCGCCGCCGTCTGCGGCACCGACGACAGCGCGGGCGTCGGGTCGGAGATCACCGACGGGTCGGCGCTCTTGGTCGAGCACACCACGCCGCTGCCCGTGACCAGACCGATCTTCGTCGGGAGCGCGGGGTTGGCCACGTAGTTGACGGACAGCGCCGCGTTGTTCTTGAACCGCTTCCACGCGGAGGTGTCGGACTCGTCGTGCGCGCGCAGTTCGAGGGTGAGCTTGGCGAATTTGCCCGCGGCGAAGTCCGCGACCGTGGGCGTCAGATTCTCATTCGTCTCGTCCGGGTTGTCGGCGAATTCGATCGGCGCGTCAGGGGAGTTGGGGTCGCAGGTCGAGCCGCGGCCGGCCGAGAAGGAGCGGTCGACCATCAGGTCGAGTTCCTTGGGGCGTGACGACCAGGTCGTGGACGACGAGAAGTTGTTCGTGCGCTCCAGGTCCGTCCAGCGCGCGTCGCACTGGAACGCCCAGGGCGAGGTGACGCGGAAGGTCGCCTTCAGGACCTTCTTGCCCTTGAGGGCGCCGGGGGTGAACTGGAAGTAGAGCCGCTGCGTGTAGCCGGGACCGCAGTAGTAGCCGTTCCAGGAGCCGCAGTGGCCGTCGCCCTCGCCGTTGGTGCCGTTGCCCCAGCCGTAGCTGCTGTAGCCGTCGCTGCGCAGGAGCGTGCGCTGCGGGGCGCCCGAGGCGAGCGACACGTCGGGGTCGATGTACAGCGGGTACGCGGCGGTGTCCTTGGCCGCGAGGAGGTGGGGGTCGGGGACGACGGCGACGGAGGTGCCGGTGACGTCCAGCGGGGTGGTGGCGGTGGTGGCGCCGGGGGCCGGGCCGTCTTCGGGGGCGAGGGCCTCGGCGGCCTCGGCGCTGGGCGCGGCCTTTGTGGTGGGCACGGTCTTGGCGCTGGGCGCGGCCTTTGTGGTGGGCGCCGTCTTCGCCGTGGGCGCGGCCGGGTTGTCGACCGGGTCGGACGCCGTACCGAGCGAGTCCCACATCTGGGCGGCCGAGGACGTGAACAGCTCCTGCCCGTCGGGGCCGACCGCGCTCAGGCCGCCGCTCGCGGTGTCACTGACGTCCAGCCCGGAGGCGCGCATCCCGAACTCGATCCGCTTCAGCGCCGGATTGGCCGCCGCGGTCGGCGTCTTGACCACCAGCACCTCGCGGTAGCCCTGCGTGGTCGCCGTCATGCGCAGGTCCACGCCCGGCAGCACGTCGGCGTACACGGCGCTCTCGCCGTCCAGCGTCGGGGCGGGCAGCGTGCCGGGCCAACTGAAGGCCAGCGTGCGGCCGTTGCGCCCGATCGTCACCAACGGGGCGGTGCCGCCGCCGGAGAAGGCCAGATCCACCACGGCCGCCTTCGGGGCCAGGCTCCCGTCGGCCTTCCTGGCCAGGGTCGCGTCCGGCTCGGCCCAGGAGCCGTCCGCCCGCGCGACCCGTACCGGGGCCGTGAACTGGTCGAGCCGCATGGTGATTCCGTCGGGATTCGCGTACGTCGTCGTGTTCTCCGTACGCGCCCCCACCACCTCCACCGGCTGCCCGGACGCCTGCGCCTGGTCCAGGTCCCGCTGCGCCTCGGTCTGCGGCACGGGCGCGGGGTCCGCCGTCGCGTCCAGGGGCGCCAGCCCCGCCCACGCCACCGTGGCCGCCGCCCCCACCGCGACCCCCCGCCACGCCAGCTTCCGCGCTCTGCGCCGCATACGAATATTCACAGTCCGCCCCCACCCCGTTCCACCCGAACTCCCCTATGAGCGAAGTGGATTCTGCGTCCATCTAACGAAGCGCGTCAATCCTTTCAGGAAAAAATTAAGTGGAATCCCGCCTTCTGCACCTGCCGCCACCTGCTCCGATACGTACCTCGGGGTTCACGAACCCCGAGGTACGTACAGCCTTTTCCCGCCACCCTTTCCGCGGGCCGGATTCCGGGACGAATTCCCCCCGCAGCCCCTTTATCCGCTTTTCCCCCGGTCAGTCCGCCGCCACAACCCCCGCCCAATCCAGCCCACCCCGCGCCCCGACCCCGGACGCGTAGCCGCCGCCGGGCAGACCGGCGAAGAACTTCAGCACGCCGTGCTTGGTGGCCGCGTAGAGGTCCGGTATCCCGTCCCCGTTGGCGTCCCCGGCGCTGAGGATGCGCGGGTAGGCGGCGGCGGTGAAGCCGGTGCCGTACGCCGTCCAGTCCGCGGGAGCCGCGACCGTGCCGTCCGCGTTGCCCGCGGCCAGCTCGAGCGTGCCGGAGGAGTCGTCGCGGACGAGGATGTCGGGTATGCCGTCACCCGTGATGTCGCCGGGGGTGATGACGGTGCTGTGGTCGAGGCCGGTGGCGATCACCGTGGGCGCCAGCGGGCCGTAACCGCCGTTCCACCGCAGCAGCTTGCCGTTCTCGACCGTGAGCAGGTCGCCCAACCGGCCGGAGGGACCGCCGCTTCCGCTGTTGCCGTGCAGGATCTGCCGGGCGACGGTCCAACTCGTGCCGTCGGCACGGCTCCAGGGTGCGCTCATCGACCCGGACCGGCCGAAGTCGCCGAGTCCGTCGTTGACGTAGAAGGACGCGTAGCCGGCGCCGCTGAAGCGCAACACGTCCTGGTAGCCGTCGAAGGTGCTGTCCCCGTTGCGCACGATGACGCCGGGCGCCCAGTCGTCGCCGCTGTCGGCATAGGTCACGGCCTTCTTCAGCGTGCCGTCGCCCTTGCCGTAGAGCACGTACAGCTTGCCGTCCGAGCCGGTGGCGAGCAGGTCGGCCTTCCCGTCACCGTTGAGGTCGCCGACGTGGTCCCGCTCGGCGGCCGAGGAGACGGAGAAGGTGTACGTCACCGCTCCCGAGATGTTCCCCGCGCGATCCACGGTCTGGACGTAGAGGAAGTTGGTCCCCCACTGCGTGGGCGTCAGCTTCACCCTCGCGGTGCCGTTCGGCCCGACCGGCACCGACGGGTTGCCCCCGACGGCCGGTTGGCGGTTGAGCGAGTACTCGAAGCGGACCACGTCCTCCGAGGCCGGCCCCGACACCTTGAACGTGAAGGTCCCGGTGGTGCGGACCGGCGGCGCCGGATTATCCGCCGAATTGCTCGGCGGGAAGGTCTTCGACTTCACGACCGGCGCCGCGGGCGGCGTATGGTCCGCGATGAAGTGGCAGTCGCCCGACCAGTCCGAGGCGGCGCCCGTCCGGTCCACGTCACGGGCACGCCAGGTGTATGTCACGCCGTCCGTGAAGTCCGTCGACGGCAGGGTCAACCAGCGCTGCCCGCCTCCGAGTCCGGACGCCGAATAGTCGTACGGCGCCGAGCCGTCGTCCGGCTGCACGAGGAATTCGGTGTCGTAGAGGATTCCCGGATTACCGTTCGACGTCGCGTTGAACGTGATTCCGGTGTTCCCGATGTATCCGTACGGCGCGTCCGCCCCGCACCCGTCGTCGCTCCCCCCGCCCACCGGGGCCGGGGTCGTACGCAGCCCGCTCGGCGCGGGTCCCCCCGCCTCGGCGGCCCGTGCCGCCGTCGGTGCCACCGTCAACGCCGCCGCGGCGGCGAGCAGTACGGCGGCCACCAAGCCGCCGTGCCGCCTCGATCTGCGCATGCTCGCGCGCATCCCTGTCATCGTCCCCCCCTGGGAACCGGCACATGTGGGTGCCGGTAATCATCCGGTGATCGTCGGTGACGACCACGCGAAGAATCTACGCCGGGGGTCTGACAACGCCAACGGGATTCTTGGGGCGCCTAGGACCTGTCGTCGGGGGCGGGAGGGGGCGGAGGGGTGGAGGGGGTCGCCTCGGGTGTCGGGGTGGGGGGCTCGGAGGAGGCGGCGGGCTCCGCAGGGGTGGGGGGCTCGGAGGGGGTGGGGGGCTCGGAGGGGGTGGATGCGGGTGGGGTGGTTTCGGCGGGGGTGGCCTTGCGGAGGCGGGAGCGGGTGGGGGCGGGGGCCGGGTCGTCGGAGAGTTCCTGGATGTCGTCCATGCCCTCGTCGTGGCCGGTGAGGGGGGCGGTGGGGCGGTCGGCGCCCACGCCCGGGGCGCCGGACGCCTGGCCCTCCGGCGGGAGGAGCCCGTAGTGGGCGTACAACTCCTGCTCCTGGTCGAGTCCGAGGTGCTGCTCGGCGTCCTCGCGCGGCGCGGCCTTGATCGTGTCGAGGTCGTACGCCACCCGCAGCACACCGCCGCCCGTGTCGCGCCCGATCTCGTGCTCGGCGCCGGCCAAGGGGACGAACGTCTCCTCGAAGCCGTGCATCCCGGTCCTCACCGTCACCCACTGCGGCCGACGGTCCCAGTCGTCCACGTACACATGGCTGACCCGGCCGATGAATTGCCCGTGCCGGTCGTGGATCGTCAGCTCCCTCAATGCCTCGGAACTCCCGAAGACGTCATCCGTCATACGAATTCACTCCTCTACGACGTGCCTGCGGCCCAACCGGAAAAGGTGCGGCACCGTCCTCCCGCGAACCGCGTGCCCGACGAGGCCACCTTCTCCCATCCCGACCGCTACCCCGTGGCGGGACACCTAGGGCTTTTCTTTCAGATCATCGGATCTGCGCGCGAGGTCGTCCCGCCAAGGCGGCTTCCGGCGAGGCGGCTTCTTCCGGCGAGGCGGCCGATCCCGGTGCCCTCCCCTGGCACGACGTCCTCGCCGAGGTCACGTCGTGGGGAACTCGGGGGCGGCGGGGGGAATCGGCCTACTTGATCTCTCCGGCGAAGACGATGACCTGGTCGATGAGGCTCCGCCGCAGATGGACGACGTCGGTTCCCGTCAGGCGGGGGCCTCCGTCGGGAGTGGTGAAGACCCACTCGTACCGGGCCCACTCGTCGGGCATGTCCACCGCCGAGCAGCGCTCCATCGTGCCGGCCCCCGCCGGATGGCGCCGGATGTCCAGCACGAAGCGTTCGACCGCCTCGATCCCCTCGCTGCGTCCCAACGGCCCCCAGAAGAGGACATCCGAGGTCAGGGCCTGGGAGAGCAGCCCGGTCACATAGGTGTCGTCCGACGCGTTGAACGCGGAGATGAACGTGTCGATCGCGGACTGCGCGGTCTCTTCATGCATGTACCAGTAGTACCAGCCCACTCGCGGCAATAGTCGCCGTGCGAGCCATGTCCCGGACACGGCGGGCGGACCGCGCGGGCGGGGGCTGTCTAGGGTGGCGGCTGCCTAGGGCGAGGGCTGTCTAGGGCGAGGGCTGTCTAGGGTGGGGGGATGACCGACGGGGAGACAGGGCAGGGCGGGGAGCGGGGCGGCGAGCACGGCGCCCGGCGGGACGGGGCGCTGACGCGGGTGCTGCTCGCGGAGGACCAGGGGATGATGCGGGGCGCGCTCGCGTTGTTGCTGAATCTGGAGGACGACCTGGAGGTCGTCGCGCAGGTGGCCGCCGGGGACCGGATCGTGGCGGAGGCGCTGGAGGCGCGGCCGGACATCGCGCTGCTGGACATCGAACTGCCGGGGCGCAGCGGCCTCGACGCGGCGGCGGAGCTGCGCGAGCGGCTGCCGTCGTGCCAGGTGCTCATCCTCACCACGTTCGGCCGGCCGGGGTATCTGCGGCGCGCCATGGAAGCGGGCGCGGCCGGATTCCTGGTCAAGGACGGGCCCGTCGAGGAACTGGCCCACGCCATCCGCCGTGTCCTGCGCGGCGAACGCGTCATCGACCCGGCGCTGGCCGCGGCCGCGCTCAGCGCGGGACCCAGCCCGCTCACCCCGCGTGAGCGCGACGTGCTCAACGCCGCCGCGGACGGCTCCACCGTCGCCGACATCGCGGCCCGCGTGTTCCTCTCCGAGTCCACCGTGCGCAATTACCTTTCCGCGGCCATCGGCAAGACCGGCACCCGTAACCGCATCGAAGCCGTACGCCACGCGCGCCAGAACGGCTGGCTCTGACCCCTCACGCCAGCGAGGCGAGGAACGCTTCGGCCGCGTCGTCGACGCGGGCGCGGTCGCCGGTGGCGAGGAGGTCGAGGAGCAGGCCGCGAACGGTGGCGATGACGAGGGTGGCCGTACGCACTGCCGACTCGGGTGATACGTCGGGCCCTTGGGCGGCGCGCAGGGCGTTCATCCAGTCGGTGACGACGTGGTCGAGGAAGTCGGAGAACTGCTCGGGCGCCTGGAGCGCCCGCCCGTAGACGGCGAAGAAGAGCCGAAACTCGGCGCCTTGGCGCGGGTCCGAGGCGCGTCGCCAGACGGCGCGTACGGACGTCGCCAGATCGGGCTGGTGTCCGGCCGTCTCGTTGGTGGCCTGGAAGATGCGTTCACGCAGGCGCCCGAGGACGGCCTGGAGCATCTGCTCCTTGGTGCCGAAGCGGTGGACGAGGGTCGTGGGCGACACCCCGAGGGCGGCGGCGACCGGCCGCCACGACACCTCGGAGAAGCCGTGCTCGACCGTGTAGTCGACCACCGCGTCGAGCAGTTCCGCGCGCCGCTGGTGGTCGACGGGGCGCCCCGCCATCGCTGCCTCCGGTTGATCGTCGCGGTCGTTCGTGATCGTCACGGTCCGTCGCGACCGTCGCGGTCCGTCCTGTTCGTCGCGGTCCGCCGTCGTCCATCCTCCCTCGCGCACCGGCCGCCGTCACCGCTTGACTTTTCTTGCACGACCGTACAAAGAATAGAGGGTGACCGCAAGGCCGCCCGCTACGGATTCGCCGGACGGGCGCGCCCCTTTCTGGAGGTTCCCCATGCGCGTTTTCGTCACAGGAGCGTCGGGCTGGGTCGGCCGCGGGCTCGTACCCGAGCTGATCACCGCGGGTCACTCGGTCGTCGGGCTCGCCCGCTCCGATGCCGCAGCCCGGACCCTGCGGTCCGCGGGCGCCGAGGTCCTGCCGGGCTCGCTCGACGACCTCGGCACGCTGCGGGAGGCCGCCGCGTCGTCCGACGGGGTCGTCCACCTGGCGTTCAAGCACGACATCGCCTTCGCGGGCGACTTCGCCGGTGCCACCGACGCCGACCGCGCGGCGATCGAGACCTTCGGCGAGGCCCTGACCGGTACGGACAAGCCTTTCGTCATCGCCTCCGGCATCCTCGGCGTGCTCGGGCTGGCGCCCGGCGTCGTCGCCACCGAACGCGACGGTCTCGCGCGGGCCGCGAGCACGGAGGGCGACACCGATAGCACCGACGGCGGTGACGGCACCGGTGCCACTGACAGCACCGATGCCCCGATCAGCGGCTCCGGCGGCCGGATCGGCAACGCCCACTACGTGCAGGCCCTCGCCGGCCACGGCGTCCGTTCCAGCGTCGTACGCCTCCCGCCCGCCACGCACGGCACCGGCGACAACGGGTTCATGCCGGTCGCGATCGGCTTCGCGCGCGAGAAGGGCGCCGCGGCCTACGTCGGCGACGGCGCCAACCGCTGGCCGTCCGTCCACCGCGACGACGCCGCCCGGCTGTTCCGCCTCGCGCTCGAATCCGCGCCCGCCGGTTCCGTGCTGCACGCGGTCGCCGACGAGGGCGTACCGATCCGCGAGGTCGCCGAGATCTTCGCCGCGCATCTCGGCGTCCCCGCCGTCTCCGTCACGGCCGAGCAGGCCGGGGAGTACGTCGGCTGGCTCGGCCGCTTCTGGGCCGTCGACGGCCCCGCCTCCGCGCGGATCACGCGCGATCTGCTCGACTGGCGGCCGACCCGCCCCGGCCTGCTCGCGGATCTGAAGGACGGCCACTACTTCGGCTGAGCGCCGCGGGATTCCCGCGATGTCCGATTCGTTCAAGAAAACGGCGCCGGTCGGCCGTAGCGTCACGGTCATGGACAACAGCAACGGCATGGACAGCACAGGCAGGGACAGCACACGCATGGACGGCGCAGGCAGGGACGGCTCAAGCAGGAAGGGCGCAGGCAGGGAATCCCGGCACCTCGGCATCCGTATCGACCGTCCCGTCAAGGACGTCTACGACTACGCCTCGGACCCGGCGAATCTGCCGGAGTGGGCGCACGGGCTGGGCGGCTCGATCGAGGAGATCGACGGTCAATGGGTCGCGCGATCCGCCCCCTTGGGGCGGGTGACCGTCGCCTTCTCGCCCGCCAACGAGTGGGGCGTGCTCGACCACGACGTCACGTTGCCCTCCGGGCGGACCGTCTCCAACCCGGTCCGGGTGATCGCGGACGGCCCGGCCAGCGAGGTCGTCTTCACGCTTCGGCGACAGCCGGAGACGAGCGACGACGAATTCCGGCGCGACGCCGAGTCCGTCACCGCCGACCTGGCCCGGCTCAAGAGCCTGCTCGAAGCGGCCGGACGGCCGTAAGACGCCCCCGCGGGTGTCAGTGCCGTGCGATAGACAACTCCTCACAGACTCCGGCGGTAGCGGGAACGAGCGATGAGGGGGCCACCATGGCGGTCGAGGGCGCGGCGGCGGATACGGAGGCCGGGCTGGCCGGGCGTACCGAGGTGGTCGGCGGGATCGAATCGCTGGTCCTCGACGGCCGCCGCCTCTGGTTCGGCTTCGACTTCACCTCCGACCAGGTGCTCTCCCCGCTGATCGACGACGCGGGAGCCATGGCGCGGTTCGCCGCGCGGCACATGCGGCAGCGCACCGGCGCCCACGACGAGGCGTACTGGGCGGAGCTGGTCGCGTCCGCCGTCGACAGCTCGGACCTGGTGTGGCGCGACGAACAGCGCGCCTTCACCACGAGCGCCTTGGAGGCCGGGGACGCGGGCCCGGCGGCCGGACACCTGCTGTACCTGCTCGACGCGGCCACCGAATGGGACGGCCACGCGCCCGCGGACCTCCCAGCAGCCGGCCTCCCGGCCGATGTCCCCGCCGACCTCCCCGCCGACGCGGAAGAGGCCGAACAGACACTGCGCGCCCACCACGCCGTGGGCAACTGGTCCCTGCTCTTCGCCCCCTACATCCGCGGCCTCCCGCACAAGACGTCCGCCCGCGGGCGGTAGCCGGGGACAGGCATCTCGCGTACACGAACGACGCCGTCGCCCGCTGCGTCAGGGCAGACAACGTCAGGGTCGAGTCCGTCGTGCCGAGCCGCCGCGGGGTGGTGTCTTTGGGCCGCGGTTCGGGCACGGTCACGCATATGCAGGGGCGCAAGAAGATGCTCTCCGGTGCCTCCGAACTGTGACGATCGACGGTGGCCGGGCGGGGCGCGGGTCTAGCTCTGGTCGAGCTGAGCCGGATGCGGGTCCCACCCGGCGGAGTACGACCAGGCCAGGTCGGACATGGGTGACAGCGTGAACGTGATCTGTGCCTGCTTGCTGGTGGAGGCGAACCGTATTTCGTTCACGGTCGGCGTCACCTGCGTTGGGATGCAGCGCAGGGGGAAGCTGAGCCCGGAAGGTTCGATGGCGACGGTGAGTGTCCCGGTGCCTTTGCAGTTCACGGCGATGGCCAGGGTCTTGCTCGCCCGAATGCCGCCTATGAGAGGGAACTCGGTGTCCTTGCTCAGGGAGGCCGCCGACGCCAGGGTGGGGACGTTCACCTCGCTCAGGTTGGGGGCCTTGGCCACCGACGGTGCGTGTGGGTCGACAGCGACCGGCACGGTCGGGGAGCCCGTGCGCGTCGGTGTCGGGTCAGGGGCGGAGTGGCCGGTCGTGCACCCTGCGAGCACGGCGGCAAGGGCTGCGGCCAGTGCGGCGGCGCTGATCCGGTGGGCGGGCACTAGTTCTTCGATTCGGAGATGTACCAGCCCACATGGTGCGGGGTGTAGCTGGTGACGGTGACGTGAGCCGTGGTGGCGCAGTTGGTGTAGTAGTGGTAGCTCACGCCCTGGTTGCGCAGGCGGTAGACGCCGTACGTCGCGAAGGTGGTGTAGTGCGCCGGTGTGGTGATGGACGAGGAGTTGGAGAATCCCACCGACAGTGAACTGCTGAGCGACACGTCGTACTTCGTCTCGATCTTGGCGATCAGCACACTGACGCTGGTGCTCAGTGTCCCCGACAGGGACACTCCGACCGTACCGGTCGTCGACGAGCTGAACGTCGATGTCATCGACCTGCTGGTCGCGTTCGTGTTGGCCTGCGTGGGCCCGACGGCGCGCATGTGGTAGCCGCCCTTATACGTCGGGGTATACACCGAGACCGGGTCGCAGTACTGGCCGCCGGGGTGATTGCCTCCCCCCGGAGGCGTGCTCGGGATGTCCGGCTCGGTGCCGAGCTGGCTTGCCGGAACGTCCACCGCGTCGGATTCGTCGACGTCGTCGACCGGCGTCTCGTGCACGGTCGACGAGTCGCCGACCGTGTCGCTGTCGTCAGCGAAGGCCGCCTGCATGCCGACCCCGCTAAACAGGACGAGCGCGGTTGACGTGCCCGCCACCGCTCTGACGGCACGACGGCGCAACGAGTGATCACGCATGACGATGTACCCCACCCTTTCTGGCCCGAGCCAGATTTCTGCTGGTCAAAGGCTCCCTGTGGGAGAGCTGAGCAGACCTTGCGGCATCCGCCACAAGATCGTCAAGGAACTCGGAGGCCACTTGAGCCTCCCCTGAGAAACACCAAAAGGGACATCCGGTCGGCCTGCGGCTCCCCCAACCACCCGCTCGCGCCCCGCAGTGGCCCACGCCCCGCGCGGTCGGACCGGAGAACGTCGCCGCCCACAAAGAGAATTGACGAACCGCCAGCCGGAGCGCCGCCATGGACGTCGGCGGCGGGTGGCAGTTCCGCCTCACTGGCACCACCGCCGCGAGCATGCCAAACATTTACCTCCCGCATATGCGAGGCATACCGACGTGCGACCGCGGCTCGGGCCCGGCCGGCCACCGGTTGACGGTCGGCCAGAGCGCGGCCGGGCAGGAAGATCCGTGTGCCGCAGTTGCCGCAGGCACCGCGCGGAGCCTCTCGGCCTGCCGTGCGTGGTCAACGACGATGCCCGGAAAGGCGGTTGCTGACCGGATCGTTCCGTTACGGGCAGGCACTCGGCGAGCAGGTCGATGACGTCCCGCCAGGCGCGCTGTGCGCGCTGTGCGTGGTGTGGGTGGTGGCCGACCCCGGGGACCGGGGAAGTCGACGTGGCCACCGAGTGGACCGGCCGGGTGCCCGCGGACCTCGGCGCAGTCGCCCGCGGGCGGTAGCCAGGGACAGGTTCTCCCTGGCTAAAAGGGCGGCGGGCTCGGAGAATGGAAGGGTGATCGACAGGACAGGGCTGGCCGACTTCCTCCGCCGGAGGCGGGAGGCGCTGCGGCCCGCGGACGTCGGCCTGGCCGAGGGGGTACGGCGGCGGACGCCGGGGCTGCGGCGCGAGGAGGTGGCGCAGCTGGCGGGGGTGTCGACGGATCACTACACGCGGCTGGAGCAGGCGCGCGGCTCGGCGCCGTCCGAGTCCGTCGTGGCGGCGCTCGCGCGTGTGCTGCGCTGCGACCCGGACGAGCGGGACCACCTGTTCCACCTCGTCGGGCTGTCGGCGCCGCCGCGCCTGGCCGGGAACCGGATCCGTCCGGGGCTGATCAGCCTCGCGAGCCGTCTGGTGGACGTGCCGGTGTGCATCTACACCGACCTCGGCGAGGTGGTGTGGACGAACGCGCTCCAGGACGCGCTCACCGGCCGGGACGTCACGGGCCCCGGCCGCGAGAACAACATCTTCTGGCAGTGGTTCACCGATCCGGCCTGGCGCGCGCGGGTGCCGGAGGAGGACTGGCCGCGGATGTCGGCGGCGCACGTCGGCGACCTCCGCTCGACGTACTCCCGCCGCGCCGGGCACCGGGGCCTCGCCGACCTGGTGCGGGATCTGCTCGACAGCAGCGCCGAATTCCGCGCGCTGTGGGAGCGGCACGAGGTCGCGGTGCGCCGCGCGGACCGCAAGAACGTGCTGCACCCGCGGGTCGGGCTGGTCCGGCTGCGCTGCGAGGTGCTGCTCACACCCGAGGACGACGTACGGATGCTGGCGTCGTTCCCGGTCGAGGGCACCGACGCCGCGGAGAAGCTCGCGCTGCTCCGCGCCGACGCGACGGCGGCCCCGACCACAGGCCCGGCTACGGCCACAGGCCCGGCACCGGCACCGGCACCGGCACCGGCACCGGCACCGGCTACGGCCACAGGCCCGGCTACGACACCTGCTACGACACCGGAACGATCTTCGGAGTCGGCTTCGGCAACAGCGCCGTGAGCGCGGTGCCCACGACCAGGAAGGCCGCGCTGATCAGGAAGGCCAGGGAGTAACCCGAGGTCAGCGCGCGGGCCGCCGACGCTCCCGCGTGCCCGCGGGAGGAGATACGGCTGGCGGCGGCGGTCGCGAGGATCGTGAGCCCGAGTGCCCCGCCGAGCTGGCGGGAGGTGTTGAGGAGGCCGGAGACGAGCCCCTGTTCGCTCATGCCGACACCGGAGGTGGCCGCCGCCGCGATGGGGGTCATCATCAGGCCCGCGCCGAACATGGTGAGGACACCGGGCCCGAGGATCGAGGTGAGGAAGGCCCCGTCCACGGTGAGCCGGCTCTGCCAGGCCAGACCCGCCGCCGAGATGAGCCCGCCCGCCGCGCCGACGATCCGGCTGTCCACGTAACTCATCAGCCGGGGCGCCAGCTTGGAGCCGACGATGATGCTGACGGTGTGCGGCAGGAAGGACAGACCGGCCCGCACCGGGCTGTAGTGCAGCACATTCTGCATGTACAGCGACAGGAAGTACCAGGTGGCGAAGGTCGCGGCCCCGGCCGCGAGCAGGACGGTGTTGGCCGCGGACACCGAACGGATACGGAACAGGCGCAGCGGCATCAGCGGCTGGGCGGTCCTGGCCTCGACGGCGACGAAGCCGCCGAGCAGGACGGCGCCCCCGATGATCGGCAGCAGCGCGGTGGCGGACGTCCAGCCGTGCGACTCGCTCTCGGCGATGCCGTACGCGAGGGCGGCGACACCGCCGGTGACGAGGACGGCGCCGGGTACGTCGAGACGGCGGCTCGTACCGCCGCGGCTCTCGGTGAGCCACAGCGCGGCGCCGACGATCACCAGCGCGCCGATCGGCACGTTGACCAGCAGCACCCAGCGCCACGACAGGTAGTCGGTCAGCAGGCCGCCGACCAGGCCGCCCGCCGCGCCGCCGCCCGCGCCGACCGCCGTCCAGGTGCCGATCGCCCTCGTCCGCTCGGGGCCCTCGGGGAAGGACGTGGTGAGGATGGCGAGCGTGGTGGGCGCCAGTACGGCGGCGCCGATGCCCTGGAGGGTGCGGGCGGCGATCAGCAGCCCCGAGGACTGCGCGAGGCCGCCCGCGAGGCTCGCGGCCGTGAACAGGCCGAGGCCGACGAGGAAGACGCGCTTGCGGCCGAAGAGGTCGGCGGCCCGGCCGCCGAGCATCAGCAGGCCGGCGAAGGTGATCGCGTACGCGTTCACCACCCACTGCTGACCGGCCTGGCTCAGCGCCAGGTCCGTACGCATCGACGGCAGCGCCACGTTCACGACGGACACGTCGAGCACCACGAGGAACTGGCCCGCGCACACCGCGACCAGCACCGCCCATGCGGGCGGCGCCGGGCGCCCGGTACGGCGGGGGGTTCGTTCGCGCTGTCCGAGGAGATCGCTCATGGGGACCATGCTGCCGTCCCGACTGTCACGAAAGCATCGGGATTTTGGCCTACGTCCACCCCCGCCGGGGCCTAGGCCGACTTCCGGGGGGTACGTGCTTCGGGACCGGTCCCGGGACAGGTGGGTTTGGCTGTACGCATGAACCATCAGCCTTCCGCGGGCCCGGCCCGTTTCCGTCCGCTCGTCCGTGCCGTGCTGTTCGCGGCCGTGGCCGCCGTCCTCGTATCGTGCGGCGACGGCGGCGCGGGCGGCTCCGGCCGCTCCGACGGCGCGGGCCGGGCCGTACCGGCGTCCCGCACACCGACGACCGCCACGCCATCCCCGAGTCCCACGACCCCCAGCCCGTCGCCCGCCCCGACGCTGCCCGTGCCGTCGGACGGCACGGACACGGAGCTGTGCAGGGACGGGCGCTGCGAGGTCCGGGTGACCGAGGGCGACACGATTCCGGTGCCCGCGCGGTCCGGTGTCGGACGGCTCACGGTGACCTCGGTCGGGGGTCACACGGTCATGCTGACCGCACCGCTGATCCAGTCGCAGTTCGACTCCGACGGCGGCTGCCAGATGAGCGTCACCGGCCCGTCGGACGAGGACTCCGGCTCCACCGACCTGACCTGCGAGGCGGGCACCAAGGGGAGGGTGAACAAGCTGAGTCTCCAGCTGCTCGGCGTCGTGGGCAGGGCCGCCGTGCTGCGTATCGGCCTCGCGGCCTCGGGCACCGGCGCATAAGGCCCCGGCCCGGCCCGCGTCCCGGCGGAAATAAGGTGAACCCCATGACGGATGTGGTGGCGGCGTTCGAGGCCGCGAAGGGGTTCATGCCACGGGACGAGGGCCTGGCCCTGTACGCGGCGGCGAAGGAGGCCGCGGCCGGACTCGGGCTGCCGCTGCTGGAGGTGGGCACGTACTGCGGGCGGTCGACGATCCTGCTGGCGGACGCGGCCCGGGGCGCGGGCACGGTGGCGGTGACCGTCGACCACCACCGGGGCAGCGAGGAGCAGCAGCGGAACTGGGGCAACGGCGAGTACCACGACCCGGAACTGGTGGTGGAGGAGGCGACGGGGCTGATGGACACGCTCCCGGCCTTCCGCAGGACGCTGTACGAGGCGGGCCTCGAAGAGCACGTGATCGCGGTGGTCGGGAGGTCACCGCAGGTCGCCAGGGTGTGGCGGCAGCCGCTCGGGCTGGTGTTCATCGACGGTGGGCACACCGACGAGCACGCGGGCGGCGACTACGAGGGGTGGGGGCCGCTGGTCGCCGAGGGCGGGCTGCTGGTGATCCACGACGTGTTCGCGGACCCGGCCGACGGCGGGCAGGCGCCGTACCGGGTGTACCGGCGCGCGCTGGACTCCGGCGCCTTCGCCGAGGTCTCGGCGACGGGGTCACTGCATGTGCTGCGCAGGCTGCCGGGCCCGTTCGAACCGTAGCCCGCGCGTCCTACGGCCGGGCAGCCGCACGAACCGCGGCCCCGCCCCGCCCCGCACGCCCCGCGCGGCATACGGCCGAGCGGCCCACGCCACCCGTCGCCGTCACGACCACCTCGCCCTCCGTAGCTCCCCGGCCGCGCCGCGCGACCGCCCTTCAGGGATGTCCGCGAGGCCGATAGAGTCGCTGGCGTGTTCAGGAACGAGTCGTACGGGGGCGGCAAGCGCCGCTCTCTGATCATCGCCGTCGCCGTGGTCGTACCGGCGTGCCTGGCAGGTGGTCTGGTGTACCACGCGGTGGGCGATTCCGGGGGCTCGGAGCAGGACAGCGCGGTACGGGCCGCGCCGACGTCCTCGCCGTCGGCCTCACCGACCTCGGCGGGTACCGGCGACGACGGCCAGAAGGGCTCGGCGCCGCAGGCGGACCTGGCGGGCACGGCCCCGACCGCGCAGGCGACGGCCTCCCCCCGACCGCTCAACACCGCGGGCGCGATGAGGCCGTTGGCGGGAAAGGTCGTCGTCCTCGACCCCGGCCACAATCTCAACAACGCCAAGCACACGGCGGAGATCAACAAGCTGGTGAACATCGGCACCGCCCGCAAGGAGTGCGACACCACGGGGACGGAGACCAACTCCGGTTACGCGGAGGCGACGTACACCCTGGACGTCGCGCACCGGGTGCGGGCGATCCTGCTGGCGCGCGGCGCGCAGGTGAAGCTGACGTACGACGGCGACCGGGCGTTCGGCCCGTGCGTGGACGAGCGGGCCCGGATCGGGAACGCGGCGCACGCGGACGCGGCCCTGTCGATCCACGCGGACGGCGCGCCCGCGTCGGCGTCCGGCTTCCATGTGATCGCGCCCACGTCGGTGCACGTGGGCATCGCGGACACCCGTAAGATCGCGGCGCCCTCGTATCTGCTGGCCACGACGCTGCGTTCGCGTTTCGCCGCGGCGACCGGCGAGCACTTCGCCGACTACCTCGGCGGCGGTACGGGGATGACGGTCCGCGACGACCTCGGCGGGCTCAACCTGTCCACCGTTCCGAAGGTGTTCATCGAGTGCGGGAACATGCGCAACGCTCATGACGCCAAGTCGTTGACGGACTCCGCGTGGCGGCAGCACGCTGCCCAGGGGATCGCCGACGGCCTCACCGCCTTCCTCGAAGGGAAGAGGTGACAGGGCTGTAGCAGTCCGGTATGGATCGTGCACCAATGGTCATACCTGGCTGTCCGGACATGATCACACCCGTACGATGGGGCACCGCCCGATTGAGTACGGCCGAGTTAACCGAACTGACAAAGGACAGGACCTGACGTGAACATCCGCTCCCTGACCCGAGGAGACGGCGCGGTGATCGGAGCAGCGGTGCTGCTGCTGATCGCCTCGTTCCTGCCGTTCTTCAGCTTCAAGTCGCCGTTCAACGGCGCGGAAAGTTCGCGGAACCTGTGGCACTCGGACTACTTCCCGATCCTGCCTTCGGTGACGCTGGCCGCGCTGATCGCCGCCGCCGCGGTGGTGCTGGCGCGTACCGGTCCGCTCGTCGGGCGGCAGATCCTGGGGCTCTCCCTTGAGCAGTGGGCCGTCGCGATCTCGCTGTTCGTGGGCTGGACCGCCCTGTGGGCGACGCTGTTCGACAACCCGGACGGCGTCGACAAGGGCGCGGGCAACTGGCTGACGCTGCTGTTCGGCGTCGTCATCGCGGTGGCGGCCCCGCTGTCCAACCGTCTTCCCGCGCTGAAGGCCCCGCTGCTCGGCGCCCCGCGGCCCGCGGCCCAGCCGTACGGTGTCGGCCCCGGCCAGCAGCCGTACGCGGCGGGTCCGCCGCAGGCCGGTTACGGGTACCCGGGCGGCGCGCAGTCCGTCGAGACGCCGTACGGTCAGCCGCAGCAGGCCCAGCAGCCGTACGGTGCGCAGCAGTCGGCGCCGCAGCCGGCCGCCGCGCAGGGTCCGTCCTCGGACTTCACCGCTTTCTGGTTCGCGGTGCCGGTGCCGCGCCCGTTGTTCGCGGAGGACAACCCGGGTGCGCAGATCGCCGAACTGACGCCGGGTACCTGGTACTTGGCCGTGGACCAGCGCGGCTCCGCGCTGATCGCGCAAACCCAGGACGGGCGGCGCGGTGTGCTCCAGGACAGCAGCGGCATCCAGCGCGGCTGATCGTTTCTCCTTCCGGTACGCGACAGCGGCCGGTCCCGCTCCGGACCTCCGGACGCCGGGACCGGCCGCTGTTCTTTTCCGGCCGCCTGCCCGCCCCCCCAGCCCGTCACCCGGCCGCCCGCTGCCTGTGTACGGCCCCGCGCCCGGCCGCCGGTCTTCCGGCCCGCGGCGGGCGCGCGTACCCTCCCACTATTCCTGACGCACCGTCAGATCACTTGCCCCCAGGAGGCGTTCATGCGGCTCGGACTCGCGCTCGGTTACTGGGGCCGCGGCCCGGACCCCGGCCATGTGGGGCTGGCACAGGAGGCGGAACGGCTGGGCTACGACTCGGTGTGGACCGCGGAGGCGTGGGGCTCGGACGCCTTCACCCCGCTCACCTGGATCGCCGCGCACACCAGCCGGATCAGGCTGGGCACGGGTATCGCGCAGATGGCGGCCCGCTCCCCCGCCGCCACCGCGATGCAGGCGCTCACCCTCGACCACCTCTCCGGCGGGCGGATGCTGCTCGGCCTCGGCCTGTCGGGACCGCAGGTGGTGGAGGGCTGGTACGGCCGCCCGTTCCCGAGCAGCCCGCTGACCGCGACCCGCGAGTACGTGGACGTGATCCGCCAGGTGCTGCGCCGCGAGGCGCCGGTACGGCTGGACGGCCGTTTCCACGCGCTGCCGTACGCCGGTCCCGACGGCACCGGGCTCGGCCGCCCGCTGAAGCCCATCACCCACCCGCTGCGCGCCGCCCTGCCGGTGCTGCTGGGCGCCGAGGGTCCCAGGAACATCGCCCAGACGGTACGGATCGCCGACGGCTGGCTGCCGCTGTACTGGTCGCCCTTCCGTACCGACGCCTACGACGCGCCGCTCGCCGACGCGTCGAAGGACTTCATGGTCGCCCCGCTGGTCCGCGCGCAGGTCTGCGCGGACCCGGCCGACGGGCTGCTCCCGGTCAAGGCGATGCTCGGCTTCTACATCGGCGGCATGGGCGCGCGCGGCCGTAATTTCCACGCCGAGCTGATGGGCCGGATGGGGTACGAGGAGGAGGCCGGGCGGATTCAGCGGCTCTTCGCCGAGGGCCGCCGCGAGGAGGCGGTGCACGCCGTGCCGGACGCCTTCGCCGACGAGATCTCGCTGGTCGGGCCGCGTGAACGGATCGCCGACCGGCTCGCGGCCTGGCGGTCGGGCCCGGTCACCGACCTGCTGGTGACCGCGCCCGACCGGGAGACGCTGCGGGTGCTGGCGGAGCTGAACGCCTAGCGGGCGGCCCGGCGGAGGGCTCCGAGCGCGTCAGCCGACGATGTCCTCAGCCGACGATGCCCTGAGCCGCCGCCGCCCTCAGCCGCCGATGTCCTTGAGCGACGGCACGTTGTCGGTGACGTCCGCCCCCGCGCTCTTGCCCGCTTCCTTGACCTTGTTGATCACGTCGTCGAAGCTGTTCGCCGCCTGGTCGGCGGAGTCGCCCTTGCGGAGCTTGGCCGGCAGGTCCTTGAGCGCGTCGATGCCCGCCGTCAGCGGTGCCACCGCCTTGCTCAGCGTGGGGTCGGCCTTGGCGTTCCCGGCCGCCGCCTTCAGCCTGTTGTAGGCGAAGGTGCCCGCGAGACCGGCCTTGACCAGCGCGAAGGTCCGGCCGCTCGCGCCCTTCTTGAACTTGCCCGCCTTGTACGGCTTCACGATCCACTGGTACGTGGCCCCGGCCGCGAGGCCCGCGTTGGCGACGAAGCGCGTCTTGGCCAGCTTCTGCTTCTCGACGGTGCTGGTCGGCGACGCGCTCGGGTCCGAACTGCCGGTCGACATGGAGTCCGTGGACTTGCCGCAGGCGGTCGCCGTGAAGAAGGTGACGGCGAGCAGGAGCGCGACGATCGTCCGGCGCAACGGGATGCGTGTCGGCACGGGGACCTCCGGGGTGGCATACGGGCTACGGGTGCGGGGCGTGCGTGATCTTTGGCAGCATCACCCGGCCCCGGTCCGCCCGCCACTCGGGAGTTCTGGCCAGATCCTCACGCTTCGCGAGGGCGCGCCGTCACCGCGGAATCGAAAGGAGTTTCAATCGCCGGAGCCGGGCAATGCGGTTGTCATGGCCAGACGGTATGGCGGTAACCCCGCCGCGGCGATCATCCTCATCGTCGCAGACATCGCTGCACTGATCCTGATCCTGTGGATCTTCTTCTTCGTGTTCGACGCCAACCGGGCGAACGACCTGGTCAACTGGGTCCATCACTCGGCGAATTGGCTCGCGGGCTGGTCGAAGGACCTGTTCACGGTGGACAACGCCAAGTGGCGCACCGTGCTCAACTACGGTCTGCCCGCAGCCGTCTACCTGCTGGTCGCGCACGCGGTGGCAGGCCGGGTCAACCGCGCCTGACGTACGGCACGCGTCTCAGCAGCAGCCCGTCCTGCCGGACGCCTCGGGTTCCAGCCCGACCGGCAGCCGTTCCCCGCTGAATACGGCGGTGGTCGCCTCGTCCCCCCCGAGCGCGGCCACCGCCAGCAGCACGGCGGCGGCGGTCCACGCGGTGCGCTCCACCGGCCAGACGGCGTCGTCGTCGTAGACGTACCCCGTCCAGTACAGGCCGTCGTCCGCGCGCAGGTGCCGCATGTCGGCCAGCAACTGTACGGCGCGGTCGGACTCGCCCACCGCCCAGAGCGCCAGGGCCAGTTCGGCGGTCTCGCCGCCGGTCACCCACGGGTTGGGCACCACGCAGCGGACGCCGAGGCCCGGCACCACGAAGCGGGACCAGCCCTCCTCGATCCGCTCCAGCGCGCGCGGCCCGCGCAGCGCGCCGGACAGCACCGGGTAGTACCAGTCCATGGAGTAGCGGCTCTTGTCCAGGAACCGCTCCGGGTGGCTGCGGATCGCGTGCCCCAGCGCGCCGGTCGCCAACTCCCAGTCCGGCTGCGGCTCTTCGCGGTGCTCGGCGATGGCCAGCGCGCAGCGCAGCGCCTGGTGGATCGATGAACTCCCGGTCAGCAGCGCGTCGGTGACGACTCCCCCGCCGTGCTCGGCCGCCTCCCGCTTCCAGCCGATCTGGCCGCCGGGCTGCTGGAGCCCCAGCACGAACTCCACCGCCGCGTAGACCGTCGGCCACAGCCGGTCCACGAACGCGTCGTCCCCGGTGGACAGATAGTGGTGCCACACGCCGACGGCCACGTACGCGCAGAAGTTGGACTCCTGGCCGCGGTCGGTCGGCCGCTGCGGGTCGCCGTCCTGGTAGGCGGCGTACCAGGACCCGTCCTCGTTCTGGTGCCTGGCCAGCCAGTCGTACGCGGCCCGCGCGCGCTCGTGCTCGCCCGCCGCGTCCAGCGCCATCGCCGCCTCGACGTGGTCCCAGGGGTCGAGGTGGTGGCCGCGGAACCAGGGGATCGCGCCGTCCTCGCGCTGGACCGCCGCGACGGCGTCCACCGTCTCCGCGGCCTGCTGGGCGGTGAGCACACCGGGCAGCGCCAGCCGCTCCGTGCGGTCCGGCCTCCGGCTGGGATACGTCACTTGGCGGCGCTCGGGGCGGCTGTGACGTCGGTGTCGTCCGCGGACGGCGAGACGGCGTCCACCGGCAGGTGCGGCTTGGTCGCGTAGGCCACGAAGCTCTTGCCGATCAGCGGGTTGAGCGCCTGTTCGGCGACCCTTGTGGCCAGCGGTTTCTTCATGATGTCCCAGACCAGCAGCTTGTGGTACAGCTTCACCGGCAGCGCCTTGTCGTTGTCCACGCCGACCGCGCACTTGATCCACCAGTACGGCGCGTGCAGCCCGTGCGCGTGGTGCGTGCCGTACGGGCGCAGGCCCGCCTCCCGCATCCTGCCGAGCAGTTCGTCGGCCTTGTAGATGCGGATGTGGCCGCCCTCGACCTCGTGGTAGGCGTCCGACAGCGCCCAGCAGACCTTCTCCGGGCCGTAGCGCGGCACCGTGACCGCGATCCGGCCGCCGGGGCGCAGCACCCGCACCATCTCGGCGAGGACGCCCTTGTCGTCGGGGATGTGCTCCATCACCTCGGAGATGATGACGACATCGAAGCTCTCGTCGGGGAAGGGGAGTTGGAGGGCGTCGCCCTCCATCGCCACCGCCGACGCGCCCTCCGGCGCCTCGCCCTCCTCCTTCATCGCCGCGAACCAGCGGGCGACTTCGCGGATCTCCTCGCCGTTCCTGTCCAGCGCCACCACGTGCGCTCCGCGCCGGTAGCACTCGAAGGCGTGGCGCCCGGCCCCGCATCCGAGGTCCAGCACGCGGTCGCCTGCGGCGAGCGGGAAACGGGTGAAGTCGACGGTCAGCATCAGCGGTTGCTCCCTACCGGGCCGGACTCGGTCTCGGGGGGCACGTCCCCCATACGTTCACCTTGCGCGAGGGCGCGCCCTTCAGGGGCGCGGGGCACCGCGCGCTCGGCCGGTGCGGCGCCGCGGCTCACCGACCGCCCCAGCGGGTCGGACGCGGTCGGTTCCGCGACCACCGGCCCCGTGGCGGGTTGCTCGCGCCCACGCGGCGGCAGCCGCACATCGGACACGGGCCCGCGAGCCCGCGGGGCGGAGGCGATCGCTTCGCGGTACAGGGCCACCGTCGCCTCGGCGGCCCGCTCCCACGTGAAGTGGGCCAGGACGCGGGCGCGGCCGGCGGCGGCGAGCCGCTTGCGAAGGCCGGCGTCGTCGAGGACACGTTCAAGCCCAGCGGCAAGCGCACCGGCGTCGCCCGGGGGCACGGCGAGGCAGGTCTCGCCGTCGGGCCCGGCGACCTCGGGGATGGCGCCGCCGGTGGTGGCGACCAGCGCGGTGCCGGTGGCCATCGCCTCGGCGGCGGGCAGGGAGAAGCCCTCGTAGAGCGACGGCACGCAGGCGACCTCGGCGCCCCGCAGCAGGTCGACCAGCTCGGCGTCGCTGATGCCCTTGACGAATTCGACGGCGTCCGCGAGGCCGAAGTCGGCGATGGCCTCGGCCACGGGCCCCTTCTCCGGCCGTTTGCCGACGACGACGAGATGGGCGTACGGCCGCTGCGCCCGCACCTTGGCGAGCGCCTCGATCAGGAAGACCAGGCCCTTGAGAGGCACGTCGGCGCTCGATGTGGTGACGATCCGGCCGGGCACCTCGGCCACGGAGGGGTCGGGCGAGAAGAGCCGGGCGTCGGCGCCGATCGGGACGGCGCGGATGCGGTCCGGCCGTACGCCCAGGTCCTCGATGATCTCGTCGCGCGAGGAACCGGAGACGGTCACCACGGACGGCAGGCGGCGGGCCACCCGCTTCTGCATCTGCGTGAAGCCGTACCAGCGGCGTACCGACAGCCGTCGCTTCCAGCCCTGCGCGGCGGCCAGGTCCAGGCGGCGGTCCACGGTGATGGGGTGGTGGATCGTGGTGACCAGCGGCAGGCCGAGGCCGAGCAGCCCGTAGCCGAGCGTCTGATTGTCGTGGACGACGTCGAACTCGGCGCGGCGGGCGGCGAGATGGCGCCGGGCACGCAGGCTGAAAGTGAGCGGTTCAGGGAAGCCGCCGGTCCACATGGTGGCGACCTCGAGGGCGTCGACCCAGTCGCGGTACTCGCCGCGCTTGGGGGTGCGGAACGGGTCCGGCTGCCGGTACAGGTCGAGGCTGGGCAGCTCGGTGAGGGTGACGCCCTCGCCGACCGCGTCCAGCACGGGGTAGGGCTGCGCGCCGATCACCTCGACGCTGTGGCCGAGCGCGGCCAGCTCGCGGGACAGGTGCCGGACGTACACGCCCTGGCCGCCGCAGAAGGGATTTCCCTTGTAGCTGAGCAGGGCAATCCGCAGCGGCCTGGCCTGTGAGGTCACTCCGGCCCCCTTCTCGGTCGCGATTGAGCCGGAGCGTAACCGCTGTCGCGCTAATCTAGAACAAGTTTCAGACTTGATGGTACAGAAAGCCAGTCCACCGGCCGCCGGACGGTCGGATCACGCCGCCGGGGGCGGGGCCCGGTGCGGGCCGAGGGTGACTCGCACCACGTCACCCGCCCTGCCATCATGCACGCAGCGCGGGACACCGGCGGCACGGGCCGACCGGCCCGCGGACCGGCACGCAAACGGGTACGGGAACGGCACGGGATGGGACACATGAGCACTGACTCCAAGCCGTCCAGCCCGCCGCTCCCGCGCGTACCGTCGCACTCCCCCGCGCCGCACTCGCCGCCGCTGACGGAGCGGCAGGAGGCCCGGCGCCGCCGCATCCTGCACACCAGCGCGCAGCTCGCCTGCCGGGGCGGTTTCGACGCCGTGCAGATGCGGGAGGTCGCCGAGACCTCGGGCGTCGCGCTCGGCACGCTCTACCGCTACTTCCCCTCCAAGATCCATCTGCTGGTCGCGACCATGCAGGACCAGCTCGGGCAGTTGCACGGGACGCTGCGCAAGCGGCCCCCGGTGGCGGCCGAGCCGGCCGACCGGGTCGCGGAGACCTTGATGCGGGCCTTCCGCGCGATGCAGCGCGAGCCGCATCTGGCCGACGCGATGGTGCGCGCCCTCACCTTCGCCGACCGTTCGGTCAGCGCCGAGGTCGACACCGTCTCGCGGCTGACCACGGCGATCATCCTGGACGCGATGGGCCTGGACGCGCCCCCCACGGCCGAGCAGCTCTCGGCCGTCCGGGTCATCGAGCACACCTGGCACTCCGCGCTGGTCACCTGGCTCTCCGGCCGGGCCTCGATCGCCCAGGTGAAGATCGACATCCAGACGGTCTGCCGTCTGATCGACCTGACGTCCCCCGAGTAGCGCCCGCGCGAGCGCGGCCGACGCGCTCCCGGCCGAGGGTCACGGGCGAAGATCACGGCCGAGGGTCACGGGCGAAGATCACGACCGTGGCTGGCCGCCACCGCCCGGCGACCGGGGACCCACGACCCCTTCACGGGAACTTCACCGGGCCCTCGCCGACCCGTCGCCCGTCGTACCGTCGGAGCGGGATCGCCGGTAACCGGATACCCGGTCAACACACTTACACCTCAAGGGAGTTGACTGTCCGCGTGCGCGTAAGCGCGCGCAGCATATGGGGCAATAATGCCCCACTGCAACCTTGTCTCCGAAATTTCCAGAAACGATCTGGACCCCGCGTGAGCGGAACGGCAGACTCGGAACCACCATTCAGAAGGGACACCATGCCGCTCAGAAGCACCGCAACCGCCCGCCAGGAGCGCCTCGGTGCGGAGCTACGGAAAATGCGGGAAGCCGCAGCGATCACCGCGCGGGACACCGCGCGGCTGCTCGGCACCGACCCGGCGAAGGTGAGCCACATCGAGGCCGGGCGGCTCGGCGTGAGCGAGGAGCGGTTACGCAGACTCGCGGCGTTCTACGAGTGCGGCGACACCGCGCTGATCGACGCGCTCGTGGTCATGGCCAACAGCCAGGGCCGCAAGGGCTGGTGGGAGACCTACCGCGGCGTCGTACCGGCCGGGCTGCTGGACATCGCCGAGCTCGAACACCACGCCACCCGGCTCCGTACCATCCAGATCACCCATATTCCGGGTGTGTTCCAGACCGAGGACTACACCCGTACGGTCTTCGGCTACGCCATCCCGCCGTTGCCGGACAACGAGCTGGAGGCGCGGGTGGCCCAGCGCATGGAGCGTTCGGGAGTGCTCTACCGGGAGACGGCGCCGCCGTACGAGGCGCTGATCCACGAGGCCGCGCTGCGCATGCGGTTCGGCGGCGGGAAGGTGGCGCGCGCCCAGCTCGAACACATCCAGGAGCTGAGCCATCTGCCGCACATCAGCGTGCGGGTGATCCCCTTCGCGGTGGACGGTCACATAGGTTCCGGCCACGCGATGCTCTACGCGAGCGGTCCGGTACGGCCGCTCGACACCGTTCAGATCGACTCCGCACACGGCATCAGCTTTCTGCACGCGGCACCGCATCTGTCCAATTACCGCGTGCTCTACAACACTCTCGCGGAGGTTGCGCTGGATCAGTCCCGGTCACGGGACTTCATCCGCGAC
Organism: Streptomyces sp. NPDC093221; assembly: GCF_044753885.1. Taxonomy (NCBI): domain Bacteria; kingdom Bacillati; phylum Actinomycetota; class Actinomycetes; order Kitasatosporales; family Streptomycetaceae; genus Streptomyces; species Streptomyces sp. NPDC093221. The sequence continues at coordinate 294,545 of NZ_JBIVOA010000005.1, forward strand.
ATCTCCCAAGACCTCTGAAAGGCCCGCCGATGATCGCGCCCGCGCCGCTCGTTTGGCAGAAGTCCACGTACTCGCAGGAACAGGGCGAGTGCGTCGAGCTGGCCGAGGACGGCGGCGCGGTCCTGCTCCGCGAGAGCGACGACCCAGGGGTCGTGCTGTGTACGACGCCGACCGCGCTGGCCCGCTTTCTGCGGGCCATCAAACGCGGCGGGTGAGGCGGGGACGGTTCCGGGCCGCCGCGCCCGGTCCGGGCCAGTCCGGCCCGGCCCGGCCCGGCCCGGCCCGCAAGGGTGACGACGGGTAGCCCGGCCGGGTGATTCCGGCCGGGCGGGCTGTTCACACCGTCCGTCGGGTCACTCCTCCGGCGGGAAGACCGGCTCTCCCGACCCCTGCACGGTCAGGGTGATGGCCTCCACCGGGCAGCTCTCGGCCGCCGCGAGGAGGCCCTCCGAGGCGTCCGCCTCCGCCTCCACCGCGCGGGACTGGCGGGGCACGCCGCCCAGCACGAAGGCGCCGGGGGCGCCGATCGCGCACAGTCCCGAGCCGATGCAGACGGAGCGGTCCACGTCCACGTGCCAGCGGTCGCCCATCAGTCGGTGCCGCCCGCCGCGCCGCCCGCCGCGCCCGCTGCCCCGGCGGCCTCCCGCGCCGGGGCGGCCGGGTAGTCGGCCGGGAGGTGGATCATCTTGTGCTCCAGGTACTCGCTGAACCCCTCGGGCCCGAACTCCCGCCCGAGACCTGAGTCCTTGTAGCCGCCGAAGGGGCCGAGCATGTCGAGGCTGAAGGTGTTGACGGAGTACGTGCCGGTACGCACCTGGCGCGCGATGTCGATGCCGTGCTCGGTGTCGGAGGTCCACACGCTGCCGGACAGGCCGTAGTCGGAGTCGTTGGCGATGCGTACGGCGTCGGCCTCGTCGTCGTACGGCAGCAGGCAGATCACCGGGCCGAAGATCTCCTCGCGGGCGATCCGCATCCCCGGCGCGACGTCGCCGAACAGCGTCGGCTCGACGTACCAGCCGGTGTCCAGGCCGCTCGGCCGGCCGCCGCCGGTCAGCACCTTGGCGCCCTCGCGCTGGCCGATCGCGATGTAGTCCAGGGAGCGCTGCCGCTGGCGTTCCGCGACCAGCGGGCCGACCTCGGTGGCCGGGTCCAGCGGGTCGCCGACCACCAGCGCGGAGGCCGCCGCCGCCAGCCGCTCGGCGATCTCGTCGTAGTGGGTACGGGGGGCCAGGACGCGGGTCTGGGCCACGCACGCCTGGCCGTTGTTCATCCACGCGTTGGGCACGATCCCGGCGACGGCCGCCGTCAGGTCCGCGTCCGGCAGGATCACGGCCGCCGACTTGCCGCCCAACTCCAGTGTCACGCGCGTGAGATGGCGCGCGGCCACCTCCATCACCCGCTTGCCCGCCGCGACCGAGCCGGTGAACGACACCTTGTCCACGCCGGGGTGGCCGACGAGGTACTCGCTGACCTCGCGTCCGGCGGGCACGATGTTCAGCACCCCGTCCGGCAGCCCGGCCTCCCGCGCGATCTCCGCCAGCAGATAGGCGTCGAGCGGCGACTCCGGCGACGGCTTGAGCACCGCCGTGCACCCGGCGAGCAGCGCGGGCCCGAGCTTCGCCGCCGCCGTGAACTGCGGTACGTTCCACGGCACCACGGCCGCGACGACGCCGACCGGCTCGCGCCGTACCAGGATCGGCCCGAGCGCTCCGGCCCGCCGCTCCTCGTAACGGAAGTCGCGCGCCACGGTGATCGCGGCGTCCCAGACCATCATCGCGCCGAGCGCCTGGGCCAGGACGCTCCAGGAGACCGGTGAGCCGTTCTCCCGGCTGATCAGCCGGGCTATCTCCTCGTGCCTGACCAGGACGGCGTCCTTGATCCGGCCGACGACCTCGATCCGTTCCGCCAACGTCGAGCGGGGCCAGGGCCCTTCGTCGAACGCGGTGCGGGCCGCCGCCACCGCCCGGTCCACATCCGCCCGCGACGCGTGCGGCACCCGTCCGAACACCCGCTCCGTGTGCGGCGACACGACCTCGATCGTCCCCCCGTCCCCCGCCGGATCGACGAACGCCCCTCCGATGAACAGCTTTCCGTGCTCGATGAAGTCGGAACCAGGACCGGGATCGTTCATCGCTGTCGCCTCCGCCGCTCTCGCTGTCTCCGCTCGAACCATTTCTGACGCTCAGTCAGAACTGATACCAGTTCTCGTTATAGTGGGCAATGGACGCGGCACGCCCGGCGGCGGCCGGAGAGGAGCCATCCCATGGCGGACCACGGCACGGCTGGCCGGCGGCAGGAGCGGGGTCGGGTGGTCGACCACGGCGGCGGGGTGTGGAGCGTGCCGGTGCCGATTCCCGACAACCCGCTCGGGTACACGCTGGTGCACCTGCTCGACACCGACGACGGGCCGGTGCTGGTGGACAGCGGGTGGGACCATCCGGACTCGTTCGCGGCGCTGGAGCGCGGGCTGCGGGAGGCGGGCACGTCGGTGGGTGACATCCTGGGGGTGCTGGTGACGCACCACCATCCGGACCACCACGGGCTGAGCGCGCGGGTGCGGGAGGCGTCGGGGGCGTGGATCGCGATGCACGCGGCCGACATCGACGTGGTGCGGCGCACGCGGGAGGCCGAGCCGGGTGTGTGGGTGGAGTACCTGCTGGCGCGGCTGGCGGCGGCGGGCGCGCCCGAGGAGCACCTGGCGCCGCTGCGCGAGTACGGCGGGCAGGCGCTGCCGGGACGGCCGCCCGCGCTGCCGGACCGCGAGATCGTCCCCGGCGAGCGGCTGCCGCTGGCGGGCCGCCGGCTGCGCGCGGTGTGGACGCCAGGACACACGCCGGGGCACGTCTGCTTGTACCTGGAGGAGAGCCGCCGGCTGTTCTCCGGTGACCACCTCCTGCCGGAGATCTCGCCGCACATCGGCCTGTACGAGGACCCGGACGCCGTCGTCGAGACCGACCCGCTCGGCGACTACCTCGACTCGCTCGAACGCATCGCCCGCCTGGCCCCCGCCCAGGTGCTCCCGGCGCACCAGTACGCCTTCGCGGGCGCCGCCGGCCGGGTCGGCGAACTCCTGGAGCACCACGCCGCGCGCCTGGCCGAGCTCCTCGCCCTCATCACCCCCGGCCCCCGCACCCCTTGGCAGCTCGCCGAGGCGCTGCCCTGGAACCGTCCCTGGTCGCGCATCCCCGCGTCCTCGCGGACCATCGCCGTCTCCGAGACCGAGGCGCATCTGCGGCGGCTGACCAAGGCGGGGCGCGCCGAGCCCGTGCCGGGGTCCGACCCGGTGACGTACCGGGCCGTCTAGCGCGGCACCGGGACGTTAGGGTGTTCCTCATGCTCCTGCGCCGCCGCGCCACCACCGTGGCCACCGTCGCCGTCCTGGCACTGGCCGCCCTGACGGCGGCGCCGTCCGCCGTCGCCGCGTCGCCCGACACGCGGTCGCGCGTGACGGCGGCGAGCGCGACGGCCTCGCCCAGCCCGACCGGTGACACGAAGAAGGACGGCGGATCGGCGGGCACCAGTACGTGGCTGATCGTCAGCATCTTCTTCGTCGCGAGCGTCGGCGTGGGCTTCCTGCTCAGCGGCCGCAAGGGCCGCAGGCAGCGCTGACTCCCGCGCGGGGCTCGTCCGGGCGGTGCTTCACAGCCGCTGGATGATCGTGCCCGTGGCGAGCGCGCCGCCCGCGCACATCGTGATCAGGGCGAACTCCTTGTCGGCGCGCTCCAGTTCGTGCAGCGCGGTGGTGATCAGCCGGGCGCCGGTGGCGCCGACGGGGTGGCCGAGCGCGATGGCGCCGCCGTTGACGTTGACCTTTTCGAGGTCCTGGTCGAAGACCTGGGCCCAGGACAGGACGACGGAGGCGAAGGCTTCGTTGATCTCGACGACGTCGATGTCCCGCAGCGTCATCCCGGCCTTGCCGAGGACGGCGCGGGTGGCGTCGACGGGTCCGTCGAGGTGGAAGTGCGGGTCGGAGCCGACCAGGGCCTGGGCGACGATCCGGGCGCGGGGGCGCAGGTGCAGGGCGCGGGCCATCTTCTTGGAGGCCCACATCACGGCGGAGGCGCCGTCGGAGATCTGCGAGGAGTTCCCCGCGGTGTGGACGGCGGTGGGCATGACGGGCTTGAGCCCGGCGAGCCCGTCCATGGTGGTGTCCCGCGGGCCCTGGTCGCGGTCGACCAGCCGCCACATGCCGAGCCCGGCGTGCTGCTCGACCTCGGTGGTGGGCACCTGGACGGCGAAGGTCTCGCGCTTGAAGCGCTCCTCGGCCCAGGCGCGGGCGGCGCGTTCCTGCGAGATGAGGCCGAGCCGGTCGACGTGCTCGCGGGTGAGTCCGCGGCGGCGGGCGATCCGTTCGGCGGCCTCGAACTGGTTGGGCAGGTCGACGTTCCACTCGTCGGGGAACGGCTTGCCGGGCCCGTGCTTGGAGCCGCTGCCCAGCGGCACCCGCGACATGGCCTCGACTCCGCAGCCGATGCCGATGTCGATGACGCCCGCGGCGACCATGTTGGCCACCATGTGGTTGGCCTGCTGCGAGGATCCGCACTGGCAGTCGACGGTGGTCGCGGCGGTCTCGTAGGGCAGGCCGACGGCGAGCCAGGCGTTGCGCGCGGGGTTCATGGACTGTTCCCCGGCGTGGGTGACGGTGCCGCCGACGATCTGCTCGACGGCGTCGGCCTGGATGCCGGTGCGGCCGAGCAGTTCGCGGTAGGTCTCGCCGAGCAGATAGGCGGGGTGGAGGTTGGCGAGCGCGCCGCCGCGCTTGCCGATCGGGGTGCGTACGGCTTCGACGATGACGGGTTCAGCGGCCATGAAGCTCGTCCTCTTCTCAACTAAACTAGTACGCGTTCTAGTTCTTCCCGCAGTCTTATTACCCGCGGTACGGCACGCGCAAGAGTCGCGCACGGCCCACGTCGTTCCCGTACGTGATCCACACGCCCGCGGCCCTTGCGACTTGTGGAACTCGTTACTACCTTCGGTCGTATATCTGATGGACCGTCAGACAACTTATGACACGTCAGACCTGGAGTGCCGATGCCCTGTCCCGCGCTTCCCGAAGGCTTCGACTTCACCGATCCGGACGTCTACCAGGACCGCGTCCCCCTCCCGGAACTGGCCGAACTCCGGCGGACCGCCCCGGTGTGGTGGAACGCCCAGCCGCACAACACCGCGGGTTTCGGAGACGACGGCTACTGGGTGGTGACCCGGCACGCGGACGTCAAGGCGGTGTCGACCAACCCGGAGGTCTTCTCCTCGTACACCAACACCGCGATCATCCGCTTCAACGACCGGATCAGCCGCGACCAGATCGACGTGCAGCGCTTCATCATGCTCAACATGGACCCGCCCGAGCACACCCGGCTGCGGCAGATCGTCCAGCGCGGCTTCACCCCGCGGGCGATACGGGCCCTGGAGGACGCGCTGCGGGCCCGCGCCCAGCGGATCGTGACCGGCGCGGCGGAGGCGGGCCGGGGGAACTTCGTCACCGACGTCGCGTGCGAACTCCCGCTCCAGGCCATCGCCGAACTCATCGGCGTGCCGCAGGACGACCGGCTCAAGCTCTTCGACTGGTCGAACAAGATGGCCGCGTACGACGACCCGGAACTCGCCATCACCGAGGAGATCGGCGCCGAGTCGGCGATGGAGCTGATCTCCTACGCGATGAACATGGCCGCCGCCCGCAAGCAGTGCCCGGCCGCCGACATCGTCAGCAAACTCGTCGCCGCGTCCGACGAAGGCAGCCTCACCTCCGACGAGTTCGGCTTCTTCGTGCTCGTGCTGACCGTCGCGGGCAACGAGACGACGCGCAACGCCATCACCCACGGCATGCACGCGTTCCTGACCCACCCCGAGCAGTGGGAACTGTTCAAGGAGCGGCGCCCGGACACGACATCGGACGAGATCGTCCGCTGGGCCACCCCGATCGTCTCCTTCCAGCGCACCGCCACCCGGGACACCGAACTCGGCGGCGCGAAGATCAAGGCGGGCGACCGGGTGGGGATGTTCTACTCCTCCGCCAACAACGACCCAGAAGTCTTCGACGACCCGGGCACGTTCGACATCCTGCGCGATCCCAACCCGCACCTCGGGTACGGCGGCGGGGGCCCGCACTACTGCCTCGGCGCGAATCTCGCCAAGCTGGAGATCAACCTGATGTTCAACGCCATCGCCGACAATCTGCCGGACATCCGGCTGCTCGGCGACCCGCGGCGGCTGCGCTCGGCGTGGATCAACGGGGTCAAGGAACTGCGCGTCGACTACGGGGGCCCTCACCGTAGGTGAGAGCCCCCGTCCGTCCGCTGTCGTCAGCCGTCGGCCGCGCGCCTGCGCCCGCGCGCGGTCCGGTCCGGCTGCGGCGTCAGATGCCGGTCGTCAGCAACTGCCGTGTCATGTCGCGGTACTTGGTGAGCGCGATCCGCAACTCCTCGGTCCCGGTGCCGTCGCTTCCGTCGTCACCGTGCCACGACCCGCGCAGCGCGGTGCGCCGCTCCTCCAGCAACCGGGTCAGCCGCGCCGCGGCCTCGTCCAGTACGGCGTCCGCCTCGCGCACGGCGCGCTTCGGGTCGTCCACGAAGCCGCCGACCGCGCGGTCCATCCGCCGGCTCAGCCGGTCCACTTCCTCGGCCCCGCCGTCGGCCGCACCGGACGTGCCGTCCGTCGCGGTCGTGGACGTGTCCGTGTGCGCGGACGTGTCCGTATGTGCGGACTCAGGCGTGGAGGTGTCCGTACGTATGGACGCAGGCGTGGACGTGTCCGTACGCGTGGCCGTGGTCTCCGTCTCGGAGGCGGTGCCGGGCTTGGTGGCGAACGCCGAGGTCCCGGTGCCGGGACCGGACGTGCGCTCGGCCTCCGGCTCGGTCGCGGTGGTCCCGGTCGTCGACTCGGCGGGCGTACGCGGCGCCGGTACGGACGTGCTCGCGCTGGTACCCGTACCCGTGCCGGTCGTCGCCCGCCCGGTGTCGGAGCCGGAGGACCCGGCAGCCTCAGCGGTTTCGGCGGCCTCAGCAGTCTCGGAGGACTTGGAGGCCCCCGAGGTCCAACGGGCCGACGTGCCCGAGCCGGTGGAGGAAGCCGCTTCGGGCTCCTTCTCCCGCTGTTCGGAGAACTCGGACCTGTCCAGTCTGCCGGGCCTGTCGGTCCCGGACGACGCCTTGGAGGCGGCCCGGCTCCCGGTGCCGGTCTCGGCCTTGTCGGCCTCGGACTCGGACCCGGTCCCAGTGCCGGTCCCGCTCCCGGTCCCGTACGTGGTCGTCCGGGTCTTGCCGGACCCGATCCTGTCCGTGCCGTTGCGCTCCGTGCCGGTCCGGTCCGCGCTGCTGCGGTCCGTGCCGGTCCTGTCGGTGCCGGTCGCGGCCTTCTCCGCCTCGGTCTTCTCGGCCTCGGCCCGGTCGGTACCGGTCTTCTCGGTGTCGCGGTCACTCATCGCTTCATCTCCCTGTCCGTGGTCCTGCTGAGCCGACTCGTCCGGCCGGCGCAGGGTGGTGCACCCCGCTTGGGGGGTCGAGCGGCGCCCAGCCGAACGTCACAGACGTTCGTCCGCGTCGTCGTGCTCCCGCCGCCCGCCGCTAAGGGCCGCGAACCGGCCGCCGAGCGCACCGCGCCGACCGCCCGCCTTCGCGTCCTCGTCGGCCGCGGCGTCGTGCTCCACGACGGGCTCGTCGGCCTCGTCAGCCCGCTCCGTGGTGTTCTTCGTTCCGCGCGCGCTCTCGGTCATCAGCTCGTCGAAGAGCCCTCGCGCGCCCAGCAGCGCCTTGCGCAGGTCTTCCGTGGACTGCCGCTTCTGCGGCGCCGCGGAACCGGGGGCCCCTACGGAGTCGACCAGCGTGTGGGCCTGGCGGTAACCGTGCACCGCGTGCGGGTGGTGGACGGACAGCGCGTCGAAGTGCTCCGGCTCCCGCGCGGCCGGGAAGCCCCGGTCGGCGGCGATCTCGCCGATCAGCGCGTCGGCCTGGCCGACCGCCGCGACGGGCTCGTCCACGAACCGCGCCTGGAGCGCGGTCCAAGCGGCGGTGTACCGCTCCCGCTCCTGCTCGGAGACGGGTCGCAGTTCGAGGTCGCCGTGGCGCTTGACCCGCTCGGCGAGTTCCGCCCGGGTGGCCTTCACATCGCCGTCGTGCCGTTCGAGCACGCGGTCGTACTCGGGTCCGAAGCGATGCTTCAGCCGCGCTCCCGAACCCACACCTCCCGTACCGTCGCCCCTCATCACCAGGGTCGCGATCAGCGCCAGGACAATCAGCGCCACTACGACGATGGCTACAGTCGCTCCGGTGGACATGGCGTGCCTCCCGTTCCTACGGGTCGTCAGACAGTGACGTTCTCTCCCTGCTCGGCTTGCCACTGCCAGGCACCGCAAACGGACGGCTTCAGGACGACGGGCTCGAACCCTCAGGCCGGAGGCGTACCGCCGACCGCCGGCTGGTGCCGCGTACGGCCCTCGGGGCGGTCCCCGTCGCCGCCGCACAGTTCGCCGCTCAGCTTCGTGACCAGGGCGGCCAGGTCGGCGTGGGCGGCCGGGTCCCAGTCGCCGAGCAGATCGGCGAGGACCGTGCGCCGCGCCTCGGTCAGGCGTCCGGCCAGCGCGTGTCCGGACGCGGTGAGGACCAGCGGACCGCCGTCGCGTACGGCGAAGCCGCGGGACAGCGACTCGTCGGCCGCCGCCTCGATGACCTCGGCGGGCACAGTGGTACGGGCGGCCAGCTCGACCGGGTCGCCCTCGCCGTCGTGGGCCAGCCGCAACAGCAGCCAGCTCGTGGCGGGGTGGATGTCGAGCCCGGCCAGACCGGTGATCCGGGTGTAGAGGTCGCGGCGGGCTTCCCGGCTGCCGAGCAGCGAAAGGCAGCGGGCGATCTCGTCGAGCGAGGACCGCTCCACCGGGTTGGTGCCGAGCGTCTCGCTGGCGTCCGGCACGGTCACCGTGCCCCGCAGCGGCTGCTCCTTGAGCAGCCACGCCAGCAGGAAGCCGACCAGCACGATCGGCACCGCCCACAGGAAGACGGTGGTGATCGAGTTCGAATACGCGTGCAGCACGGGCCCCTTGACGGCCGCGGGCAGCTTGCCGACCGCCGTCGGGTCGGCCTGGAACTGCGCCGGATTGACCCCGGCGGGCAGCGACTTGCCCGCGAAGGCCGATGTCAGCTCGTCGGAAAGGCGGTTGGCGAAGATCGTGCCGAACAGCGAGACGCCGAAGGACGCGCCGATGGAGCGGAAGAAGGTGGCGCCCGAGGTGGCCGAGCCCAGGTCCTCGTACCCGACGGCGTTCTGCACGGCCAGCACCAGCACCTGCATCACCAGGCCGAGACCGAGGCCGAAGACCAGGAAGTACAGGCTCATCACCCAGGTGCTGGTCGTCTCGTCCAGGGTGTGCAGCAGGACGAGTCCGACGGCGATGACGCCGGTGCCCGCGATCGGGAAGACCTTGTAGTGGCCGGTGCGGCTGACGATCTGCCCCGACACCGTGGACGACAGCAGCATGCCGATCACCATCGGGATCATGTGCACGCCGGACAGCGTGGGCGAGAAGCCGTGCACGACCTGGAGGAAGGTCGGCAGGAACGTCATCGCGCCGAACATCGCGAAGCCGATGATGAAGGAGATCACCGAGCAGAGCAGGAACGTACGGTTGCGGAACAGCTTCGGCGGCAGCACCGGCTCCTGCGCGCGGCGCTCGATCGCCACGAACAGCGCGATGAGGACGACTCCGGCGACCGCGAGGCCGATGATCCCGGCCGAACTCCACGCCCAGGTGGTGCCGCCGAGCGAGGTCATCAGCACCAGGCAGGTCGCCGCTGCGGCGATCACCGCCATGCCGAAGTAGTCGATCCGGTGGGCCGTACGGCGGACCGGGATGTGCAGCACCGCGGCGATCACGGCGAGCGCGATGATCCCGATGGGGAGGTTGATGTAGAACACCCAGCGCCAGGAGAGCTGCTCGGTGAACACCCCGCCCAGCAACGGCCCGAGGACGCTCGCCGCGCCGAACACCCCGCCGAACACACCCTGGTAGCGACCGCGGTCGCGCGGCGGCACGATGTCGCCGACGATAGCCATCGACAGCACGATCAACCCGCCGCCTCCCAGGCCCTGGAGGGCCCGGAAGGCGATCAACTCGCCCATGTTCTGGGCGATTCCGCAGAGCACGGAACCGATCAGGAAGATCACGATGACGGTCTGGAAGAGCCGCTTCCTGCCGTACATGTCGCCGAGCTTGCCCCACAGCGGGGTCGCCGCGGTCGACGCCAGCAGATAGGCCGTCACCACCCACGACAGGTGGTCGATGCCGCCCAGTTCGCTGACGATCGTGGGCAGCGCGGTGGACACGATGGTCTGGTCGAGGGCGGCCAGCAGCATGCCGAGCGCCAGGGCGCTGATCGCGATCCGCACCGCTCGCTTGTCCTGGTGCTGCCCCGGCTCTGCCGCCGCCGGGCCCGCGGCGGTCGTGGTGTCCTGGGCCATGGAACGGCTCCTCGCGTCATCCCCCGACGGTCGGAACCTTATATTCCCACCATTTGTACGACTTTGGCCTCCGATACTCGCCCACTTGTGCGGTCAGCGGGCTGCGCTCGCCGCCGGAGGTCGGCATAATCGGCACGTCTTTGCGAATATGCGAAATGCGAACGACGGCCGGGAGGGGAACCAGTGGCGCCGCAGCCGGACGCTGCCCGCGAGGTGGACGCCGAGGCGTCCTCGGCGGGGATACCGGTCGTGCCCGGGGTGCCGCACGCTTCACCCGAGGTGACCGCCCCGCGGCCGCCGGCGCCGCCGCCGAGCGAGCTGGTGCCGCCGGGGGCCCTGGTCACCTGGGACGACTCGGCCGAGCCGGGCTCGCCCGGCCTCCCCGGCGAGCAGGACGAGGGCGGGGAGACGCGGGCGGCGGAGCGTTCCGCCGCGCGGGCCGCCGCGCTCGCCGCCACCGAGGGCTTCCACCCGCTGCGGATGCGCCCCTACGTCGCCGAGCCGGACGGCGAGGCGGGCGAGACGACCGTACGGCCACTGCTGGCGCCCGGCGACGGCGGTCCCGAGACCGCCGATGTCGGGCTGTTCGCCGCGCTGTACTCCGGCGTGGAGTACGCGCCGCGGGGGGACGCCGAGGCCGGGACCCCGGCCGCGTTCGCCAGGGCGGCGGCCGGGACGGGGCTGTACCAGGACCGGGGCAGGCACCGGCGCCGCAGACGGGGCCTGGTGGTGGCCGCGGCCGCGGTCGCCGCCTCCGCGCTGGCCGCGGGCGCCGTCGCCGTCACCGGACAGGTCATGGGCGACGAGCCGCGCACCGACCGGGCGCTGCCGCCGGACCGGACGTCCTCGATGCCGGATGTCGAGCTGCCGACGGAGTCCACCGCCGTCGTGGGCACCGTGGCCGTCGGCGCCCCGCGCCACACGCCCGCGCCGACCACGACCTCCGCCGCGCCGGTGGTGCCCGAGACCGCCACGGCGCCGCCGTCCCCATCCACGACGGCTCCCGCCGCCACCGGCTCCACGCCGTCGGCCCCCGCCGCGCCCACCACCACCGGCTCCACGCCGTCCGCCCCCACCGCGCCTGCCGACCCGGCCCCCACCACGCCCCCCGTCACCCCGACCTCCCCCGCCTCCAAGATCCTCCAGCTCGGCGACACCGGCGCCGCCGTCTCCGATCTCCAGCAGCGGCTCCGCGACGTGTGGGTCTACCACGGCCACGTCAACGGCTCCTACGACCAAGGGGTTCGCGAGGCCGTCGCCATGTTCCAGATCTGGTACGGCGTCCGCGGCGACCCCATCGGCGTCTACGGCCCCCAAACCCGCACCACCCTCGAACACCAAACCAGCTAGCGCCGCTTTCCGAGTATCGGGCGCCCCCGCAAGACCCCGGGCTCCGCCCCGACGCTCCCGCACCTCACCACCCGCCCCGGCGGGGCAGACCGGTTGTCCCCGGACCACCGGCCGGTGGGGGCTGGCCGCGCCGTTCCCCGCGCCCCTGACGGGGCGCACCCACTTTCGCCCAGGCGGCGAGCCGATCTTTCAAGGGGCGCGGGGCTGTGTTTAATCTGCGGCTGCCGCCGCGTGGGCGCGCCCAGCCACGACGCTCCCGCAGGTCACCACCCGCCCCGGCGGGGCAGACCGGTTGTCCCCGGACCACCGGCCGGTGGGGGCTGGCCGCGCCGTTCCCCGCGCCCCTGACGGGGCGCACCG
>NZ_JBIVOA010000005.1:306800-581806 GCF_044753885.1 Streptomyces sp. NPDC093221
CCTCTTTCGCCCGGACGGCGAGCCGATCTTCAAAGGGGCGCGGGGAACTGCGCCACCAGCCACGACGCTCCCGCACGACACCACCCGCCCCAGCGGGGCAGACCGGTAATCCCCGGACCACCGGCCGGTGGGGGCGGGCCGCGCAGTTCCCCGCGCCCCTGACGGGGCGCACCGCCTTTCGGCCGGACGGCGAGCCGATCTTTTGGGGGCGCGGGGAACTGCGCCACCAGCCACGACGCTCCCGCACCTCACCACCCGCCCCGGCGGGGCAGACCGGTTGTCCCCGGACCACCGGCCGGTGACGGGTTACCCGCGCGAGCCCGCGCGGGCGGCGCCCCGCCGGGGGGTGGAGGTTCTAGGGTCGAGGGATGGTCACGCAGGCGTTCGGGGTCGCGGAGTTCCAGCTGGTGCTGCTGCGAAGAATGGCGGACCACCAACCGGAATTGGTGGACGAGGCGCTCCGGTCGCTGGGAGCGACACACGCCCAGGCGCGCGAGGCGCACAAGAGGTGGCAGGCGAGAGCCCACTCGCGCACGTTCCCGACCGGTGAGCGGAGGTACAGGACGGCGCTGGGCCCCCCGGAGACGGAGGAGGAGCGGCGGATCGGCGACCTGACGTGCCGGGCCCTGCGCTGGCCGACGCCCCTGTGGCCGGACCTGAGATTCGAGGTGCTGTGCGCACCGGGCGGCGGCTCGGCGGTGTGGAACGAGTGGCTGGTACGGGCCCCGGAAGCGCCCGCGCCAAGGCTGCGGGAGGTGGCCGACCTGACGCCGTGGTCGTGCACGGTGGACGACGCGGCCAGGGCCTTCCCGCCCGCGGAACCGCTGCCGCCGGACGCGCCGAGCCGTACCCGCGTGGCGCTGACGCCGCCCGGCGGCGGCGCGAGGGTGGTCGCGCACTTCACATGGGGCCTGTTGCAGTACGTGGACCAGGGGGACTGGCGCTGAGCGCCCCACTTTTGTACCGTGAGGGAACAAAGTGGTTCCGCCCGCTTCCCTGACCGGCGGGCGGAACCACGTTGCCGTTGATCACCGATGTGCCGAGGAGCCCCAGAACATGCCCGTCCTCTCCGCGAAAGCCCTGCTGCTGGACATGGACGGAACGCTGGTGAATTCGGACGCCGTCGTGGAGCGCTGCTGGCGTGCCTGGGCCGGCCGCCACGGCCTGGACGCCGACGCGGTGCTGAAGGTCGTGCACGGCCGCCAGGGCCACGCGACGATGGCCGTCCTGCTCCCCGACCGCCCGATGGCAGAGAACTACGCGGAGAACGCGCTGATGCTCGCCGAGGAGACCGCCGACACCGACGGTGTCGTGCAGGTGCCCGGTGCCACCGCCTTCCTGGCCTCGCTCGACGGCCGCCCGCACGCCTTGGTGACCTCGGCGAGCGAGGAACTGGCCACGACCAGGATGGCCGCCGCGGGCCTGCCGCTGCCGCCCGTCATGGTGACCGCGGAGCGGGTGAGCGCGAGCAAGCCGGACCCCGAGGGCTTTCTGAAGGGCGCGGCGGAGCTGGGCTTCGCGCCCGAGGACTGCGTGGTGTTCGAGGACGCCGAGGTCGGCATCGCGGCGGCGCGGGCCGCCGGAATGCGCGTGATCGGCGTCGGCCCGCGCGCCGCGGTCCACGCGCCCACCGCGCACGTCGACTCACTGGAGCGGGTACGGGTCGAGGCCGTCGCGGACGGCGGCCTCCGTATCGTCGTCGACTGAGACGTACGGACGCGTCGTACGGACAAGACGCACAGCCGAGACGCACGCACGCACGCGACGCACGCACGAGCCGTAAGGCCGTACGGGGACGCGTGAGAACGAACGGGCCGGACCCTCGTCAGGGTCCGGCCCGCCGTGCCGTACGGCCCCGCGGAATCGTCAGCCCGCGGCGGCCTCGTACAGGCTGAACCCGGCGAGCACCACCATCACAGCTGCCGCGATCTTCGTGATCAGCGCCAGCGGCACCCGCTTCATGAGCAGCCGCCCGCCGAAGATGCCCAGGGCCGCGACCGCCCACAGGCCGAGGACGGCGCCGATGCCGACCGAGACCGGGTCGTCGTAGCGGGCGGCGAGGTTGGCGGTCATGATCTGCGTGAGGTCACCGAATTCGGCGACCAGGATGAGCATGAAGCCGGTGCCCGAGACCTTCCAGAAGCTCTGGTTGGCGGGCTCGCGCACCTCCTCCTCGTCGTCGCCCTTGGAGAAGAGCAGCATGGCCGCGCCGCCGAGGAAGAGCAGTCCGACCACGCCCTGGACCCAGCGGTGCGGCAGCAGGGTGAGCAGGCTGCCCGCGGCGATGGCGAGGGCGACGTGGACGACGAAGGCGGCGGCGACGCCCACGAAGACATACGAGGCGCGGTAGCGGGTGCCGAGCATGAGCCCGGCGAGCGCGGTCTTGTCGGGGAGTTCGGCGAGGAAGATCACGCCGAAGACGACGGCGATGACGGTCAGGCTGAGCACGGGGTCTGGTCCTCAATCGGTCGGGCGCCGCACCGAGAGATCCAGGGGAACGTCAAGCCGTATCTGAGATCACTTCGGCACGGCAGCGTCGGAACACTGCGGCCGAAGGTCTCGCTGGCGGGCTGTACGCGCATCGCGCGGCACATCCGCCTCCGGGCGCCGGCTCAGAACAGCGAACTGCGGCTGAACTGAGCAGTATGTCGACGGTCCGGCGAAGAGCTACTCCCCTTCTGCTCCGACGAGTCTACGCGACGCCCGAACGGGGTACCGCACCGCGCGGTCGCGGGGCCAGGCCCCCCGGTCCGAAGGCCCGGTCACAGGGCCGGAACGCGGGTGATGCGGCCCCGCGCGACCAGTTCCAGGACGACGGAGACCGCGACCGCCTGGACGGCCATCAGCGCGATGAGGACGAAGAACTGCACGGCACCGGCCGACACGGGGCTCGCGCCGCCCAGCAGCATGCCCACGAAGGCGCCGGGCAGGGTCACCAGGCCCACCGTCCTGGTCTGGTCGAGGCCGGGGACCAGCGCCCCGGAGGCGGCCGGTCTGGCGATCTCCAGGCGCGCGTCGCGGTCGGAGAAGCCCAGCGCCATCGCGGCCTCCACCTCGCCCGCGCGCAGCTTCAGCTCCTCCAGGGCGCGCCGCCCGCCGAGCACGGTGGCGGTGAGCGCGCCGCCGATGAGGATTCCGGCCACGGGGATGAGCGCGATCCCGTCGATCGGCACCAGGCCGGTCAGCACGAGCACGACGACCACCGGCAGCGCGCCCGCCGCGACGGGCACCGCGGCCCACCACCAGGTGCGGTTGCGGGTGATCCGGCGCCCCGCGGTCCGCGACGCGACCGCGAACATCAGCGCCACGAAGCCCAGCAGCGCCGCCTGGTGCTTGACGACCCAGCCGATGAGGGCGGCGACCACCGCGAGCTGTACGGCCGCCCTGAGGCCCGCCAGGGCGATGCCGCGCGCGTAGTTGTCGTGCTCGTCGGCGAGTCTGGCGTACGCGGCGACCCCGGCGGCCGCCACGAGCAGCGCGGCGAGAACGAAGCCGAGGGTCTTGTCGACCGGCAGCAGGGAGGAATTCGAGGCCAGCGACGTGGACAGCGTCTCGTGGGTGGACACTGGAGGAGCGGGTGCGGAAGCCACAGCGTCACTGTAGGCGGGCGCCCGCCCGGCGCCCCCGCCGATTCCCGCGCGGATCGTACGGATTTCCGATCAGTTCTCTGATCAGCGATGAACGGTCCCGTCGGAAAGTATTCTCGTAGTGATGTCTACTACGTCACGTGCCCTCGCCGGTTCCGGCGGTGCCCCTTGGCGTACGCTGTACGGCTGACGGTGGATGAAGATCTTCGACCACCGGACAGCACCCCTTCAGGACCCGGTTTGACGAGGCGGAACGCCGACGGAGAGCCGGACAGCACGGCAAGTACGAGGTGCCCGGCATCAGACGGGCGCTCCACGGGTACGAATTCGGCCAAGGACGAGGAGGCGCGGTGCTGCAAGGCCTGGGCTCCCTTTTCGACTGGCCCTGGATCTACGTGCTCGTGGCGAGTTCCGTGATCCTCGACGTCTTCGTGCCGGTGCTGCCGAGCGGTGTGCTGGTGATCAGTGCCGCCACCGCCGGGACCGCCAGCTCACGCGACGACATGCTCGACGTCTTCGCGCTGCTGGTGTGCGCCGCCGTCGCGTCCTGCCTCGGCGACCTGCTGGCGTACCGGCTGGCCTTCCGCGGCGGGGACTGGTTCGACCGGAGAGTGGCGTCCTCGCGGCGCCTGGCGGGCGCGCACGAACGGCTCGGGCAGGTACTGCACCAGGGCGGCGGCGCCCTGGTGATCCTCGCCCGCTTCGCACCGGCCGGCCGCAGTGTGGTCAGCCTGGGCGCGGGCGCCGCCCGCCGCAGCCCGCGCGAGTTCCTGCCCTGGTCGGCGCTGGCCGGGGTCGCCTGGGCGACGTACAGCGTCGGACTCGGCTGGATCGGCGGCAAGTGGCTGGGCGCGAGCTGGCTCGGCACCCTGATGTCGTTCGTCGCGCTGCTGGGCGCCGGCGCCTTCGCCGCGTACGTCTTCCGCCGGGAGCGCCGCAGCGCGCTGGCCGCGGCGCTGGCCGCCGTGCCGCTCACCATCCCGCCGCAGGTGACGCCCCCGGACCGCGGCTCGGTCGTCGAGGCGCTGTAGCCGCCGCAGCCTCCGCGCGCGGTGGTTCCTGACCGCCGCGTGGCCGCCGCCTCACCTCGGGTGCGGTCCCGCACCCGGTCAGCGGCGACGACGCCGTCTGCTGGGGACCGCCCAGCCCGATCCGACGCCCGCCAGGTGCAGTGCGACGAAGACCAGTCCCGCGAGCAGCAGACTGATCGGCGTGAAGCCCGCGTCCGTGCTCGTGCTCGTGGCGTTGATGATGTACGCGATGGCGAAGATGACTGCCCCGATTGCGGCGAACATCCCGGACCTCCTGTAAGCCGGCCCTCGGGGCCGGCGGTGCTCGTGCGGTGCGGCGGCGCCGGGTGGCGTCCCCACCCACCGGTTGCCCCCGAACTCCCCCCTGACGCACACGGGTTCGAGCGCGCGCGGGGTCGCGCGCCCCGTGCGCCCCACCAAAAGCCGCGATCCGGATTTTCGGAAAGTATTCTCACTCGTTTCGGCAATAGGCAGCACTCTGCGTCACGGAAAGAATGAGGCCGTATCACCCGCTTACGGGAAGGACAGCACATGTCGGTTGATGCGGGCCAGGACACCGCACTCGGCAATCCGCACGACGACCAGGCGCGTACGAGCCTGGACACGTCGGCCGCCAGGAATCTGGCGACGACCACCAAGTCCGCCCCGCAGATGCAGGGCATTTCCTCCCGGTGGCTGCTGCGCGTACTGCCCTGGGTGCAGGTCAACGCGGGCACGTACCGGGTGAACCGCCGGCTGAGCTACTCGGTCGGCGACGGGCGCGTGACCTTCGTGAAGACGGGGTCCGAGGTCCGGGTGATCCCGCAGGAGCTGGGCGAGCTGGCCGCGCTGCGCTCGTTCAACGACGTCGGCGCGCTGACCGCGCTGGCGGACCGTTTCGTCCAGCGTGAATTCGCGCCGGGCGAGGTCATCGCCGAAGCCGGGACGCCCGCGGACACCGTCTATCTGCTGGCGCACGGCAAGGTCGAGAAGCTCGGCGAGGGGTCCTACGGCGAGCCGACCCGGCTCGGAGTCCTCGCCGACGGCGACCACTTCGGCGACCAGGCGCTGCTCGGCGCCGACGGCGAGTGGGAGTACACGGCCCGCGCGGCCACCGTCACCACGGTGCTGGCCCTGCCCCGGCAGGAGCTCGAACCGCTGCTCGGACAGTCAGAGGCGCTGCGCACGCACCTGGAGGCGCACCGCGCGATCCCGCGGCAGCGGGTCAACAAGCGCGGTGAGGCCGCGATCGAGCTGGCGTCGGGCCACAAGGGCGAGGAAGCGCTGCCCGGCACCTACGTCGACTACGAGGTCAAGCCGCGCGAGTACGAGCTGAGCGTCGCCCAGACCGTGCTGCGCGTCCACAGCCGTGTCGCGGACCTCTACAACGAGCCGATGAACCAGACCGAGCAGCAACTCAAGCTCACCGTCGAGGCGTTGCGCGAGCGCCAGGAACACGAGCTGATCAACAACCCCGAGTTCGGGCTGCTGCACAACGCTGACTACGACCAGCGCATCCAGCCGCACGCGGGCCCGCCGCTCCCCGACGACCTCGACGAGCTGCTCAGCAGGCGCCGCGGCACCAAGTTCTTCCTTGCCCACCCGCGGGCCATCGCCGCCTTCGGCCGCGAGTGCACCAGGGCGGGCCTCTACCCCGACCCGGTGGAGGTGCACGGCCACACCGTTCCCGGCTGGCGCGGTGTGCCCATCCTGAGCTGCAACAAGATCCCGGTCAGCACCGCCCGTACCAGCGCGATCATCGCGGTCCGCAGCGGCGAGGACAACCAGGGCGTCATCGGTCTCAACCAGACCGGGCTGCCCGACGAGTACGAGCCGGGGCTCAACGTCCGTTTCATGGGTATCGACGACAAGGCGATCATCAGCTACCTCGTCAGCACGTACTTCTCCGCGGCCGTCCTGGTGCCCGACGCGCTCGGCATCCTGGAGAACGTGAACGTGTCCAACTGGCGCTGACCGCACGGCGGTTCTCCTGAAAGCGGCTCCCCTGCCCGGCCTGGCAGGGGAGCCGCTTCGTTGTGTCCGCCGGACGCGTTCCCGGCCGCGTCCGCCGTGCGCGTTCCCGGCCGTGTCCGCCGGGGCGCGCGCCCTGGTCAGCGGCGCAGTACGAGGTCCCGGAAGACGTCGGCGGAGACGGCGAGTCCGCCGCCGAAGGGATCGTCGAGGTCCCAGATCAGGAACAGCAGGAAGGCGATGAGCGCGCTGAACAGACCGGCGAGCAGCAACTCCTTCGGTGAGCGCCGGATCTGGAGGGTGAAGATCAGTCCGACCGTCACCAGCGCGCCGGTGATCAGGCCGAACCACACCATCCCCGGCATCGTCGCGCCCACGCTCTGGCTGCGCGACGTGCGGGCCTCGTCGACGGCGGCGACCTCGTCGACCAGCGGCTGGTACGCCTGGGCGCCGAGGTCGGACGTGGGCGCGTACTGCGAGACGTCCTTGCGGAGCGTGTCGAGCAACGCGTTGCCCCGCGGATCCAGTTCGCCGTGGTTCTTCATGTACGGCCACTCCTTGTCGGCCACGAACGCCGCGTAGGCGTTCACGTCCGCGCGGATCCGGTCGCGTACGTCAACGGGATACACCTGCGCCCGCGCGCCCACCTCGTGCAACGCCTGTGCCTCGGCGAGGACTTCGGCCTGTGCCCCGCTCCTCCCCTCCCAGACACCGGCGATGGCAAGACCGAGCACGATCGCGTAGACCACGCCGATCATCATGACCATGTACTCGATGACGTCGGGTGTCTCCGACGGATCGTCGTCCGCGTGGACCTTGCGCGTACGCAGGACGACCACGCCGAGGACCACAGCGCAGACCGCGGCCATCGCGATCACCAGCGCCAACCACTGCGACATGCGGAAATCCCCCTTGTTTCACGTTCAGTTGTTCCTGCTGCGACCGGAGTTGGAGCCGGAGGAGCCGGGCCGCAGGACGGCGACGGCCAGCACGGCGGGCACGGTGGTGAGCATCATCGTGATCATCAGTGACCGGCGGTGCTCCTTCGGCGCCGCGACCGGCGCCGGCGCCTTCTCCGGCCAGTGCACCGCCACCGGGGCGGCGGGCGGCGCGGGTTGGGACCGCGGCACCGGCGCGGGAGCCGGTACGGGTGCGGCGGTGGGTACGGGCTGCGGTACGGGTGCGGGCGCCGGGGGCCTCGGCGCGGGTCTGGGACGTGGCGTCACCGCCGCTTTCTGACTCGGCGTGGGAGTCGGGGTCGGAGTGGGTGTCGGCGTGGGCGTGGGGGTCGGAGTGGGGGTCGGGGTCGGTGTGGGCGTAGGAGTCGGGGTGGGGGTGGGAGTCGGCGTGGGGGTCGGTGTCGGGGTCGGGCACGGCTTCGGATGGTGGTGGTGGCGGTGGCAGAGCCACGTCCAGGGCCACTGGTCCGGCCAGTACCCGCACCAGGGCACATACGGGTCGGGGTGGTGGTAACCGGGCCCGTGATGATCGGGCCGGTGCCGTCCGGGGTCGTGGTCCGCGGGGTCGTGGTGCCCGGGGTCGTGGTGATCCGGGTCAGCGTGGTCCGGGCCGTGATGACCGGGGTCGTGCCATACGGGCTCGTGGTGCGTCGGCTGGTGCCGTACGGGCTCGTGGCGGTCGGGCACACGGCTGGGCGCGGGCGAGGTCGTCGGCGGGGCCGTGGGCTCGGGATCGGTCCTGTGGGTGGGAACAGACGTGGGCGCGGCCGTACGCGTCGGTTCGGGCGCGGGCGCGGGTGTGGTCGTGGGAGCGGGCTTGGGTGTGGGTGCCCGGGTGGGCGGGGACGTGGGATCGGGCCGGGAGGGCCGCGTCCGTGTCGGTGCGGGTCTGGGTGTCGACGTCCGGGTCGGTTCCGGACCGGGCGACGCGCGGTGCGACGGCGCGGGCGACGCGGCCTCGGACGGTACGGGCGACGCGTGGTGCGACGGGTGACGGGACGGCTCGGCGGGGCATGACTCCGCTCTGCCGTGGCCCGCTCCCGCCGGGCACCGCGCGCGCGGCTCGGCCGAGGCCACCGCGCCGAGTCCCCACGATCCTGCCGCCATCGTCACGACAAGCAGCGCCGTCCAACCGCGGACGCGCCTCCCCCTAGAAGTGGTCACCCTTCATGGTCAGCATGCGCGCGGCACGTGCCGACGCTTCCCGCGACCGTTCCCCCAAAGGAGTAACGAAGGCGTCAAACCCTCGATTTTCCGCGCGAATCAGCGCCGCCCGCACCGGCCGCCGCGCGGGCGTGACCGGGCCCGACTCGCAGCGGTTGAGGACCAGTTGGGAGCGGTCGCGGGTGCCGGTCCCCCGCGCGGCGGGGCGCGTCAGGCGGGGTCCTGCGGTGCGGCGGTCCCGTCCGTACACGCGTCCGCGCGGGGGGTCAGCGGGAGGTCGGCCGCGACCCGGAATCCGCCTCCGGCGAGGGGGCCCGCCGTCAGGGTGCCGCCGACGCTGCGGACGCGTTCGCGCATGCCGATCAGACCGAAGCCGGGGCCGAGGTCGGGCCCCTGGGCGGGGCCGTGGGCCGGGCCGTCGTGAGGGCTGTCGTGAGGGCCGAGGTGGAAGGTGGGTCCGGGGCCGGGCCCGGGCCCCGTGCCGACGGCCGCCCCGCCGTCGTCGGTGATCTCGACCAGCAGCGAGCCGGGGCCGACGCGCACGGTCACCTCGGCCCGCGCCCCGGCCCCCGCGTGCCGGGTGGTGTTCGTCAGGGCCTCCTGCACGATGCGGTACGCGGCGGCCTCGACGGCGGGCGGGATGTGCGGGTCCGCGCCGCCGGAGGAAGCACCTCGCGCCGTAAGCACGTGGAGCCGGGCCCCGGCCGGGCGGGCGAGGTCCGACAGCGCGGCCAGACCGGGCAACGGCCCCTCGTCGGCGGCCCGTTCGCCGTACCGCAGCACCTCCAGCGTGGTGCGCACCTCGACGCGGGCCGCGCGGCAGGTGTCCGCGATGCCGTCCAGCGCCTTGGACACCGCCGCCCGGTCGAATTCCTCGGGCGCCACCGTCATCACGTGCGCGGCCACCGCCGTCTGCACACCGATCAGCGTGATGCTGTGCGCGAGCAGGTCGTGCAGGTCACGGGCGATCCGCAGCCGTTCCTCCGCCACCCGCCGGGCCGCCACCTCCTCCCGCGTCCGCTCGGCGCGCTCGGCCCGCTGCGTAGTCGCGGCCACCAACTGGCGGTGCACGCGCACGGTCGCGCCCGCCACCAGCACCGCCGCGATCCAGCCCGAGGTCCGCAGCGTGTCCACCGCTCCCCCGGCGTCCGAGACCCAGTCCGCCGCCACCGTGCCGCCGACGACCACCGTCCCGATGGCCGCCGCCCGCCACACCGGGCTCGTGGCCGCCGCCGTGAACAGCAGCGTCATCGAGCCCAGCACCGGCGCCGCGTGCGGATACCCGAGCGCGTGGTACGGCCCGAGGAACGCGACCGTCACCACCAGCGCGGCCGTCGTGTGCGTCCGCCGCCACAGCAGCGGGATCTGGCAGCAGACCAGCAGCGTCCAGCCCAGCGCGTCGGGACGCGTCCCCGGCGTCAGCAGGGCCAGCGGCACCGACAGCGCCGCCAGCCCCGCCGCGAGCGCCGCGTCCTGGCGCGTCACGCGGCGCCCTCGCGGGCTCACCCCCGTTCGCCCGGCGCCGGGCGGCTCAGGGCGCCGGGCCACCAGACCCGGCGGCGCAGCAGCAGCGCGGCCGAGGTCACCAGGAAGGTGCGGACGAGGAAGGTGTCGAGCAGGACGCCGACGGCGATGACGAAGCCGAGTTCCGCGAGCTGGACGAGAGGCATGTTCATCAGGACGGAGAAGGTCGCGGCCAGGACGACACCTGCCGAGGTGATGACGCCGCCGGTGGAGTGGAGCGCGCCGAGGGTGGCCTCGCGTGGCCCGGCGCCGTTGAGCGCTTCTTCGCGCATGCGGTGCATGAGGAAGATGCCGTAGTCGACGCCGAGGGCGACGAGGAAGACGAAGGAGAGCAGCGCGAGTCCTGGATCGGTGCCGTGGAAGCCGAGGACCGGGCCGAAGACGAGGCCGCCGATGCCCAGGGCGGCGCCCCAGACGGCGACGACCGCGACGACGAGCAGCAGCGGCGCGACGAGGGACCGCAGCAGGAGGATGAGGATGAGCAGGACGGCGGCGAGGGTGATCGGGATGACGATGCCGCGGTCGCGCTGGTTGGTGTGCTGGAGGTCGAGCTGCTGGGCGCTGGGGCCGCCGACGTAGGAGCCGGGGAGTCCGGTGCGCAGGGCCTTGATGGTGGCGGTCTCGGCCGCGGTCTGCGGCGGGCCCGCGGTGGTGACGAAGAATTCGCTCCAGCCGTCGGCGGTGCGCCCGGCGCGCACGTCGGTGACGCCTCGGGTGGAGCGGGCGGCGGCCCGCGCGGCCTCGGCGCGGTCGGCGGGCGCGATGACGGCGACGGGACGGCTGCCCTGGTCGGGGTAGGCCGCGCCGAGAATCCGCATGGCGGTGATCGCGTCGGGCTCGCTGCTGAACATGTCCTGCTGCTTGACGCTGCCGGGCAGGTTGAGCACGCCGACGGCGAGGGCGCCGAGCAGCAGCACACCGCCGACGAGCACCGCGACCGGCCTGCGGCCGACGCCGTCGCCGATCGCGACGAAGGCGCCGCGCCGCTGCTTCGGCTCGCTGCCGTGGGCGGGGATCAGCGGCCAGAACACGCGGCGGCCGAGGACGACGAGGACGGCGGGCAGCAGCGTCACCATGGCGAGCAGCGCGCAGACGACGCCCACGGCGGCCGTCGGGCCCATGCCCCGGCTGCTGTTGAGGTCCGCGGCCAGCAGGCAGAGCATGCCCGCGGCGACGGTGCCCGCGGAGGCCAGGACCGCGGGCGCGGCTTTGCGCAGGGCGGTGCGCATGGCGTCGTACGGGCGCTCGGTGCGGCGCAGTTCCTCGCGGTAGCGGGCCACGAGCAGCAGCGCGTAGTCCGTGCCGACGCCGAAGACGAGGATGGTCATCACACCGGAGCTCTGGCCGCTGACGGTGACGCCGAACGCCTGGTTGAGGCCGTAGGTGACCGCCATCGACAGCACGTCGGCGGTGCCCGCGCAGATCAGCGGGATCAGCCACAGCACGGGGCTGCGGTAGATGAGGATCAGCAGGACGGCGACGACGAGGACCGTGGTGTAGAGGAGCGGGCCGCCGAGCGCGCTGTAGACCTCGGCGCTGTCGGTGTCCAGGGCGCCCTGTCCGCCGACCTTCACCGTCAGCCCCGAGCCGCCCGTGGCGACGTCCCTGACCCCGTCCACGAAGTCGGTTCTGGCCTGGGAGTCCTGGCCCGGCGCCGTGGTCGACAGCGGGTACATCAGCGTGGTGCCGTCCTTGGACGGCACGGCCCGCGGGGCGTCCCCGGTGAGCCGGTTCGTACGGGCGATCTCGGCGGTCTGCCGCGCGGCGGTGGCCCGGTCGGCCGCGGTGAGGCCGCCGTCGCGGTGGTAGACCACGACGATGTCGGTCGTCTCGCCGCCGGGCAGCGACGCCTGGATCTTGGCCGCCCGCGTGGAGTCCGCGCTGTTCGGCAGGTAGTCCACGACGCTGTCGCGCTGGACGTCACCGAGCCTGGCGGACAGCGGTATCGCGACGGCCAGCACCCCGACCCACAGCGCGAGCATCAGCCACGGCAGCTTCCGCGCCCGGCCCCCGCCCGCCCCTGCGCCCGGCGGCGCGGCGCCCCCGTCACGTACCCCGCTGACCTGCTCCGCGGTCCTCATCCCGGCCTCCCCTTGCGACGAACGACTGATCGCCTCCATCGTCAAGGCGTGACAGCCACGGAACGTCGCGCCAGCGGCGGACATCGCCGTACCCCCGCGGGCGGTACGGGCCGCGCCGTTACATCCATGGGAGTACGGACGCGGGCCGGTCGGCCGGTGTCCCCGGCCCGGTGTCAGCGCAGGTGATCGGGGAGTGCCGTCTTCGCCGCCTCGAACAGCAGCGGCCAGGGCGGAACACGGAGCGGGACAGGGAAGAGCCCCTGTCCAAGGACGCTGGACAGGGGCCCGGGGGCTTCCGAGGGTGGGCGTGGACGGTTTCGAACCGCCGACATCCGCCTTGTAAGGGCGGCGCTCTACCACTGAGCTACACGCCCTCGGTGAGTTCGACGTCACAGGTTACCCTGCCCTGGGGCGTGATCAGCAACCACGGGGCCGTGGGGACCGGGCGGTGTGTTCGGGGCGGCCTGGTGGGAGGATGGGTCCGACGGTGGTCGGCGGCGATCTGCGGGGAGAGAGTGTCACGGTGACGACGGCACGTTCGTGGTGGCGACGCGGCGACAATCACCGTGCGGAGGCGCAGGCGGCGAAGGACGCCGCGTCACAGGCGTTCTACGAGCTGGACACGGCGCAGCGCGATCTGGAGATCTCGATAGAGACGATCTCGGCGGTGGACGACTCCCCCGAGGCGCGCCGGGCGCTGGCCGGATTCCGGTCGCTGGGCGAGCGCATCGACCAGGTGAGCGCGGCCTACATCAACACCGTGGACGCGCACGACATCGACCGGGACGAGCTGGACGCGGGCACGGCGGCGCGGGCGCGCACCGAGCTGACGAAGGCCAAGGACGAGCTGGACAGGGCCAAGACCGAGCTGGAGCGTTTCTCCGCGGGTCTCGCGCCGCTGCTCGGCAAGGCGGAGACGCAACTCGCCCGGCTGGCGCCCGCCGTGGAGCGGGCCAAGCAGTCGCTGCTGGCGGCGACGAACGCGCTGGACGGGGTCCGCGCGGTCGGGCTGAAGGCGGACGACCTCGCGGCCCGGCTGGCCGCGCTGGCACCCGAGCTGACCAGGCTGAACGAGGGCGCGAGCAAGCACGGCGTGCAGGAGACCGTCCAGCGGGCCGACGATGTGCGCCGCAAGGCGGACGCGGTGCGGACCGAGGCGGAGCGGCTGCCCGAGCAGGCCAGGGAGATGGACAAGCGGCTGGTGTCGCTGCGTACGCGGGTGCAGGCGCTGGCGACGCGGGCCGAGGGCGTGGACCCGGTGCTCAGCGAATTGCGGCGGCGGTTCTCGCTGGCGTGCTGGCAGGACCTCCAGCAGGTGCCCGAGCGGGCCGCGCAGGCGGTACGGCAGGCGGAGACGGCGCTGGCCGAGGCGCGCAAGGCGCGGGACGAGCAGCGCTGGCCGGACGCCACGTCACGGCTGGCGACGGTCAGGGCGCTGATGGACGACGTGGAGGGCGCGGTGTCCGCGGCCGGTGACCGGCTGCGGCAGCTCAACGAGGTGAGCAAGGACCCGAAGGGCGAGGTCGAGAAGACCCGCTTCGCGATCCGGGACGCGCAGCGGCTGGCCATGCAGGGGCGTTCGACGCCGGAGCCGCGGCACGCCCGCCCGCTGGACGACGCGGTGGCGCGCCTCGACCGCGCAGTGGCCGCGCTGGAGGGCAGGCACCCGGACTACTGGGCGTTCCTCACCGAGACCGCAGCGGTGCGCGAGACCGCGAACCGCGTGGTGGCCAACATCCGTGAGGACCGCGCGGCCGGGCGCT
This sequence comes from Streptomyces sp. NPDC093221, assembly GCF_044753885.1. NCBI lineage: Bacteria > Bacillati > Actinomycetota > Actinomycetes > Kitasatosporales > Streptomycetaceae > Streptomyces > Streptomyces sp. NPDC093221. The sequence goes on from NZ_JBIVOA010000005.1 coordinate 320,860, forward strand.
GAGCACCCCTGGCCGGTCTCCTGCTCCGGCGACCGGCGGTACGGCCGGACCGGCGTTCGTACGACCGGACCGGCATACGTACAGCCGGACCGGCATACGTACGATCCGACCGCCGCCCGTACCGGCCCCCGTCCCGTCCGTTCAGCTACAGCAGCCGCCACCGCAGCATCCGCCGCCGCCGTTGCCGCTCGCCGGGGCGGGACCGGCCGACGACGAGGACGAAGACGACGAGGAGCCGACCGCGACCGTCGAGAGCAGCTTCACGGTGTCGTCGTGACCCTTGGGGCAGACGGTCGGGGCGTCCGACTGGGACATGGGGCGGCGCAGCTCGAAGGTGGAGCCACAGGTCTTGCAGCGGTACTCGTAGCGAGGCATGGGCCCAGGGTAGCGGGGACGCGGCCCGCGGAGGGCGTTCCTCCACAGGTCACCCCGGCGTCGCCGGCCGCCGGGAACGATGTGCCGGACTTCGCGCACTGCCGCCCGCTGCCGCAAGCCCCGCGCCGCCGGCCCGTGACCCGGGGTGACCCGCGCGGAGCGCCGGATTCCGGACCCCGGCCTATCCTGGAGGAGCAGCGGCCTCGATTCCCCTTCAGCGAAGGAGGCCGGTCATATGCGACTCGACGATCATCTGCCCGTGGACCACAAGCTGAGCCAGATGTACCGATTCGGCGCCGGTCTGATGGGCCTGATCCTGGTCGTCTTCGGGATCCTCGGACTCCTCAACGGCGTGTCGTTCCTGTCCAAGGCGGGCGACCGGATCGCCGGGCTGAACTCCAACGGCGCGCTCAGCACGATCTCCATCGTCATCGGCGTGCTGCTCTTCGCCGGGATGGTGAAGGGCGGCAACTTCGCCTCGACCCTCAACATCGTCGTCGGCGTCGCCTTCCTGCTCAGCGGGTTCGTCAATCTCGCCCTGCTGGACACCGGCAGCAACCTTCTGGCGTTCAAGATGTCGAACGTGCTGTTCAGCTTCGCGGTCGGCGTGATGCTGATGTTCTTCGGCATGTACGGGCGGGTGACCGGCGGACTGCCGCACGACAATCCGTACTGGCGCAAGCGCCACCCCCAGCAGGCAGCCCGCGAGGAGGAGGCCCGGGCGGCGGTGACCACCCGGCGGCCGCCTCCCCGCGGACTGCCGCAGCACTGACCCCGTGACGGTCCAGCCGGAGTGACTACTTCTTACGGGCCAGGGTCAGGCCGTCCGCGACGGTGAGCAGGACATCGTCCACCCGGTCGTCCGCGCGTACATGGTCGTTGAACGCGCGGATGGCCGCGGCGCCGCCGGTCGCGTCCTCGTCCACGACCTCGCCGTGGAAGAGCGTGTTGTCGACGACGAGCAGGCCGCCCGGGTTCATGCGCGGCACCAGCTCCTCCCAGTAGTCGGTGTAGGACCCCTTGTCGGCGTCCAGGAACACCAGGTCGATCCACTGGCCGCCGGGCAGCGCCTTGAGCGTGTCGATGGCCGGGGCGATCCGCAGGTCGACGCGGTCGGCGACGCCCGCCTTGGCCCAGGCGTCCTGGCCGACGGCGGTCCACTCCTCGGAGACGTCGCAGGCGATGAGCCTGCCGTCGGCGGGCAGGGCCTGGGCCATCGACAGGGTCGAGAAACCGGTGAAGGTGCCGACCTCCACGATCTGCTTGGCGCCGGTCAGGCGGACGAGGAAGGCCAGCAGCGGGCCCTGCTCCTCAGCGGTCTGGAGCCCGGCCACATCGGCGAGGCGGGCGTGCGTGGTCTCGACCAGTTCCCGCTGGACGGCGTCCAGCGGCGGGTTGTGCGCGAGGACGTATCCGTAGAGCTCGGGTGTGAGCTGCGGGTTCTTCGTTTCGGACAAGGGTCTTCTCCCTGGTGCGGCGCTCAGGGCCCGTCCGGGCCCTAGGGTGACGGAATGCTCGTGGATGACGCGGTCGCCTTGGTCCCCAGCATTCCAGGCCGGAGGGCTCTGCTGGGGCTGGCGGGCGCCCCGGCCGCCGGGAAGTCGACTCTGGCGCGGCGGCTGGTGTCCGGGGTGAACGACCGGGTGGGCGCGGGGACGGCCGCGTATGTGCCGATGGACGGGTTCCATCTGTCCAACGCGCAGTTGGACCGGCTGGGGCTGCGGGACCGCAAGGGCGCGCCCGAGACGTTCGACGTGGACGGCTACGTCCACCTGCTGCGGCGGCTGCGCGGTGACCGTCAACACCCGGTCTACGCGCCCGACTTCGACCGGCGCCTGGACGAGCCGGTGGCCGCCGGGCTGGTCGTCGCGCCCGGTGTCCGGCTCGTCGTCACCGAGGGCAATTACCTCGCCGACGACGGTGCCGGGTGGGAGCAGGTCCGTGACCTCCTGGACGAGCTCTGGTACGTCGACGCGCCGCGTCAGGTGCGTGAGCGGCGGCTGCTGCGACGGCACGTGCGCGGGGGGCGCAGCGAGCTGGAGGCCCGGGCCTTTATCGCTGCGAGCGAGCGGCCCAACGCGCGACGCGTAGAGCGCTCCCGCGCCTATTGCACCCGGGTGGTGGCCCCGGGGCACTGACCCCGGACCCCGAGGCGGTTCCTCTCCGCCGGGGGCGCCGGCCACGCGCTTTTTTGGGGGCGCGGGGAACTGCGCGGCCCGCCCCCACCGGGCTGTCAGCCCGAGAACAGACAGCGTCTGCCCCGCTGGGGCCGGTTTTCAAGGCGCGCCACCGTCGGTGGCTGGTCGCGCAGTTCCCCGCGCCCCTAAAAAACAGGCCCTGCGCAACGCCAGCGCACCAGCCCCGCACCCCCAAAAAACAAGGCCCTGCGCGGGGGCGGCGTTAGAGGGCGTTGCGCATCCGCAGGATGATCTCTTCGCCGGCGGCGACGCCGACCGTGGCGAGGCCGGTGACGTGGGGGGCGGTCCAGCCGGAGTCGGCCAGCTCGCCGTGGCCGGGGCGCCAGCCCTCATCGGCGGCGAGGAGCAGATCGGCGTCGAGGAGGGAGTCGCCGGCGGCGAGGACGCGGTCGGCGCCGGTGCGGCGGACGACCTCGGCGAGGGCGGCGGACTTGCTGAGCGGCAGCGGCACGGCGTAGATCTTGCGGCCCTGGAGGGAGACGGTCCAGCCGCGGGGTTCGGCCCAGGCGGCGAGTTCCTTGACCCAGCCGGCGGGGAGGCGTTCGCGGTCGACCACGAGGTAGGCGAAGAGGTCTTCCGCGATGCGCTCCTTGCGCAGCCACGCGGGGTCGGCGGTCGCGGCGAGGTGGGCGCGCACCTCGTCCAGCGGCGCGGAGCCGTCGGCGAGACGGCGGCGGATCTCGGCGTTCCAGTCGTGGTCGGTGCGGCCGTCGACCAGGAGGTGGCCGCCGTTGGCGCAGATGGCGTACCGCGGCTGGGGTCCGGGCAGGCTGATCCGGCGGTACTGCTTGCGGGTGCGGGTGGTGGAGGGCACGAACTGCCCGGCCTCCGCGGCGAGTCGCACCAGCAGCGCCGCGGCGGTCTCGGTCATGTAGGACAGCGGCTTCGCCTCGTGCACCTCGACGCAGAGCAGGCGCGGCGCGTGCTCGTCGGCCATGGTGAGGGCGAGCGCCGCCGTGGAGTAGATCAGGGTGCGGTCGAGGTCGCTGGCGACCAGCGTGCGGTTCTGACGGGTACTCACTTCGCGTCCACCGCCTTGCCGTCGGTCCCGGTGGCCCCTCGGGTGTAGCGGGGGTGGATGAGACCCACGCAGGAGTACGGCAGCCCGTCCACCTCCTCGACCGGTACGCCGCGCTGTGCGGCCAGCAGGCGGACGTGGTCGAGGTCGGCGCCGACGCCGCGCTGGGCGAGGATCTTCCAGGGCACCCGGCGCAGCAGCACGCGGGTGGTCTCGCCGACGCCGGGCTTGACGAGGTTCACGTCGCCGATGCCGTACTCCTCGCTGATCCGCTCGACCGCGGCCCAGCCCGCCCAGGTGGGTGAACGGTCGGCGGAGCGCAGCGACTTGACGTCCTCGGCGACGGCGTCGCCGACCCGGTCGAAGGCGGCGGTGACGGTGTCGAGGAAGAGCCCGGAGACGTCGGCGCCCGCCAGCTCGCGGTAGAACTTCGCGCCGTGGTAGTCGTCGGGCCCGGTCAGGTCGGCGCGCAGCACGGTGCGCGAAATGAGGCCGGAGACCGTGGAGTTGAGGCACGCGGAGGGGATCAGGAAGTCGTCGCGGGTGCCGTAGGTGGACACGCAGCCGCCGGGGTCGGCGAGCACCGCGATGTCCGGGTCGAAGACGCCTTCGCCGTCGAAGTCCTTGACGGCTTCGGCCAGTTCGCGGGTGATGGCGCCCTTGCCCGTCCAGCCGTCGACGAACACGGCGTTCGCCGCGTCGTGGTGGGCGGCCAGCCAGCTCAGCGCGTTGCGGTCGATGCCCCGGCCGCGGACGATGGAGACGGCGTAGTGCGGCAGGTCCAGGCCGTGCGCGTGCCGGGCCCAGCGGCGCATCAGCACGCCGACCGGGGTGCCCGCGCGGGCCAGCGAGACCAGGACGGCGTCCGGGCCGCGCTCGGCGAGCACGAGTTCGGTGACGGCGCCGACCGCGCGCGCGATGCGTTCGGCGGAGCCGTCGAGGGCGGCCTTGAACAGGTCCTGGTACGCGGCGCTCGGCTGGTACTCGACGGGCAGCGACTCGGCGTAGTGCGCGCCGCCGCTCTGGATGGCCTCCTCGCGCTCCTCGGTCGGCGCTTCCAGCTCGACCTCCGACAGGTCCTTGAGCAGCCAGCCGACCTCGTCCGCCGCGTACGACGAGAAGGCGGGGCCGCGCAGGGGCTCGGGCAGCGGTCGGGCGGTGGCGCTCACAGGGGCGGGGCTCATCGGTGCGGCGTGTCCGTTCGGTCGGGGACGGGACTCGGTTCCGGCGGTGAGCCGGGACCGCAACCGGGCGTGCAGCCGGGGCCGCGGCCGGTAGGTGGGGACGACGGCGACCAGTACGCGGTCGGTGTGCGCGGCGAGCTGGGCGATCAGGCCGCCGGGCCCGTACAGCTCGGGGGTCTCGCCCGCGGAGTCGATGACGCAGACGACCGCGTCGAAGCCCGCGCCCGCCACGTTGTACGCGTACCGGTCGCCGGGGCCGTCGCTGGGCTCGTCGTGGGCGGGGAACACGATCCGGCTGCGGATGGCGTAGCCGGGGTCGTCGACGGCCAGCACCGGCGAGCGGGTGGTGGTGGAGTAGCGCACGTCGAGAGCGCCGCCAGGGGCCGCCTGCGAGCCCCCAAGGCCCGCGTCCGCTCCGGCGGTGTGCCGTCGCAGCGCCTCCGCCAGCCGCAGCGGGGCGTACATCAGCTCCTCGTTGCCGAGGACGAGGACGCGGCGGGCGCCGGGCGGGAGCGCGGCGGCCAGCCGCTGTCCCATCGCGGGCAGCGCGGCCTCCAGGGCGGCGCGGTGCTCGGGCAGGAAGCCGTGCCTGGCGCCGTCCGGCACCCCGGCCGGCCAGTCCAGCTCGACGTGCGTGAGGTCGTAGTAGTCGGCGGGCGTGGGCGGCGGCGTCTCGTGGGCGGCCACCAGGGCCTGTCCGCGCTCCAGCACGCCCTCGGGGAGCGTGACGGCGCCCGCGACCAGGGCGACGACGTCCACGCGGGCGCCGAGTTCCGCCGCGAAGTCCTCCAGCCGCGCCTGGTCGGCGGCGGACCGCATGTCGGTCAGGGCGACCACCACATACCGCTCACGCGGGTGGCGTCCGTGCAGGTCACGGATGGTGTTGAGGATGGTCTGGCCGGTGGAGAACTCGTCGTCGACGAGGACCAGCGGGCCGCTGCCCGCCAGCAGCGCCGGGTCCTCGGGGAGCAGCAGGTGCCCGGTGGCGTGGCTGTGCTCCTCCTGGAAGCCGCCGCCCGCCGCGACGCCCGCGACCTCGCGCCGGGTGGAGTGCAGGTACGGCACACCGCCGACGCCGTCGGCGACGCAGTGGCCGAGCCCTGTCGCGGTCTCGGCGTAGCCGAGGACCACGGCGTCGGCGACCGCGTCCGGGCCGAGCAGGTCGCGGACCCGCTCGCCGAGCGCGTACGCGGAGCCGTAGACCGCGCGCGGGTCCTGCGGGACGTGCTTGCCGAGGATGTTGGAGACCAGCAGGTGGGCGCGCTTGGGGTTGCGGCGCAGCGCGAGGCCGAGCACTCCGTGCAGGCCCTCGCCCACCAGGCCGATGCCCAGCCGGTCCGCGACCCACTGGCCCGGCCAGGGCGTGTGCGTTGCCATGCGGTGCTTCTCTTCCGTTCGGTGCGAGCGCGGCGCGGGGGCCGTGCTCAGGGCTGGGCGCGGCGCCTGGCCGTGCTCAGGACTGCGCTGGAGGCTGTTCCGGGACCGCGCTCAGGACTGCGGCAGGCTCGCCGCGAGCAGTTCCACGAAGCCGATGTCCTCCTGGGCGACGCCGAAAACCTCGGCGCGGCGCATGGTGCGCTCCGCCCAGGCGCGGTGCGGCTTCACCTCGTTCATCTTGTTGGTGTACGCGGACCGCATGACGCCGCCGCCGGAGCGGTCCTCGTCGAGTATGTCGGCCGCGTCGCAGAACTCCTCGTGCGTGACGACGCTCAGCGCGTGCACGACGGGCACGTGGGTGGGGTGGATGCAGGTCTTGCCCTGGAGGCCGTTGGCGCGGTCCAGCTCGATCTCGCGGAGCAGGCCGTCCATGTCGCGCTCGATGAGGGTGTCGCGCAGGTCCTCGGCCTCGGGGGTGAAGGGGCTGCGGCGCAGTTGCGGCTTGAACATCCGCTCGTGGTGCCTGAAGTACTCCCAGACCGGTCCCGTCACGGTGAAGCCGCTGCCGTCGGCGCGGCCGAGGACGTTGACCACGTCGGCGATCACCGAGGCGACGATCTGCACGTCGTAGGCGGTCATCGCGGGGGCGCGGCGCAGGCCGTAGGAGGAGCAGAAGTCGGTGACGCCCAGGCGCAGGGCGAGCACCCGCTCGCGGTATTTGTCGACCGTCCTGGATATCCCGTAGAGCGTCTCGACCCGGCTCTCCAGGTGCAGGAGCTGCGGGGACTCCAGTACGGGCATGGCGAACAGGCGCCGTCCGCTGGCGGCCTCCGCGTGCGCCATGGCCTCCAGGAAGGGGACGCCGGTCTCCTCGGTGAACTTGGGCAGCACGAATCCGGACAGCAGTTCCACGGTGCCGCCGAGCCGTGTCACCAGGTCGGTGATCTGCGCGGGCGTGCGGACCCGGATGAACAGCAGCGGAAGCGCCGCCTCCGGCCGGGTCGCGAGATCGGCGAACTGCCGGACGAGATTGGCCTCACCTGCGACGACGTCGCGGTCGTCGATGGAGTCCTCCAGGCACAGGACCATCGACACCACACCCCGGGCGGCCTGCTTCACCACGTCGTCCGCGAGCTGCGGGCGGGTGGCGGGGCTGTAGAGGGTGGCGCCGAGGGCGACCGCGAGCATGCGTGCGGGCGAGTCGGCAGTGAACTCCTGCGGCTCGCGGTGAAACAGTTCGCTCCTGGCTTCAGGAGCGAGGTGCCCGAAGTGTCGCATACGCCCCATTTCGAGGTAGTGAGCCCGATGATATCTGGCCGATTATCGTACGTGCGAGCATGGGGTAGAGGTTCCCTCCACACGTGAAAAACAGGTAACCGCGGCGGGTCCACCGCGTGACCGTCCCGCCCGGCGTTGTGGCGCACGCCACGGGGAGGGCAGGATGACCGGTATGACGCACGTGATGGTGAAGGGCTCGAACACCCCACTGGACGCCCCCGGAATCCGGGCGGTACTGCGCTGGACCCCGGCGTCCGGTTCCCCCGATGTTGACGCCTCCGTGCTGCTGCTCGGTTCCAACGGCAAGGTCCGTTCCGACGCCGACTTCGTCTTCTACAACGAACCGCGCCACCCCTCGGGGCTCGCCCGTCACCTGCCCAAGAAACGCGTCTCCGGCAGCCTGACCGACACCGTCGAGGTCGACCTGGCCGCCCTCGGCTCCGACGTGGACCGCGTCGTGATCGTCGCCTCCTGCGACGGCGGCCCCTTCGCGCAGGTCCAGGACCTGTGCGTGCTCCTCTACGACACCACGGGGCCGCAGCACGCGCCCGTCATCACCTTCGAGGTGCGCCCCGACACCGGCTACGAGACCGCCCTGAACTGCGGCGAGATCTACCGCAAGGACGGCGGCTGGAAATTCCGCGCCCTGGGCCAGGGGTACGACACCGGTCTGGTCGGCGTGGCCACCGAATTCGGCATCGCGGTGGACGACGTCGAGGGCGGCGACTCCGACCGTACCGCCGTACCGGCCACGACCGCGCCGCCCACCGTCTCCCCGGCGGCGCCGCCCACGGCCGGGCCGGTGTCCCAGCAGACCGCGCCGTACGCCCAGGAGCCGGAGCCCGCGCCCACCAGTGCGTACGGATACCCGCTCCAGGCTCCCTCGCCCGGCCACGTGCCCGCACAGCCCGCCTACGGCTACCCGCAGCCCGTGGCGGCCACCACGGCCCCTGCAGTCCACCAGCAGCCGCAGCAGGGCTACCCGGCGTACGGCTACCCGCAGCCGGTGGCCGCCGCCGCCAACGACGGCGGCTTCCAACTGCCGCCGCAGGGACCCCAGTTCCAGTCGGGCAGCTGACCCGCGCGGACAGCGCGCCGGACGCGGTCAGACCTTGGACTTGTAGCCGCGGCCCCACTGGAGGCCCCAGCCGTAGAGCCGGTCGATCTCGGCCTGGAAGCCGTAGACGTACCTGACCTCGCGGCGCACGACCAGCTCGCCCTTGCGGTTCTCGATCAGCACGACGGCGCACGAACGGGCCTGCGGCTCCCGCTCGTTGAGCGGGATCTCGATGCGCGGGCCCGAGGTCGGGAAGATCTCGACCTTCGCGTGCGTGCGGTCGAAGGCGGGCGTGCCGTCGTAGATGTAGACGAAGACCAGCAGCCGCCGGAATTCGTCCCGCTTGTCGAAGTTGATGTACAGCGTCTCGCCCGAGGTGCCGCCGAACCGGTCGTCGCCGCTCATCTGGATGTACGGCGGCGCGTCCAGGTCGCCCAGCAGATTGCCGAGCGGCTGGACAACTCCCTTGCTGCCGTCGGCCAGTTCGTACATGCAGGCCAGGTCGAGGTCGACATTGACCATGGCGGGTCCGGCCGCCTGCACCACGCGCGGTTTGAAGACGTCGAGCTGGCGGCGGAAGAACCCGCCGTTGGAGGTGGCCCAGCCACCGGTGTCGGATGTCCGCATCGACCACGAGAGGTTGACCCGGAGGTTGCCGACGGCCGCTCCCTGCTTGGACAGCGACACCATCGGGTGCCGCTTGGTGAGTTCCACGGTGTGCGCGTTCGCGACGTCGAACTGCTGCCCGCCGCTCGGCCGCAGAAAACTCCACCAGGCCATCTGCCCTCGCCCTCCCCTGACATGAGGCTGCCCCCGCCGGACGGCGGGGGCAGCGCTGGCGCGACCGGGGTCAGACCCCGCTCGCGACTTCCGCCTTGTCGTCGTCCTTGTCACCGTCCGGTTGCCCGGAGTCTTCCCCGAGTCGGCGGTTGCGTACCACCGAGGACCAGTACGAAGCGGCGATCAGCACCACGCCGACCAGACCGGTGATGACCTCGCTGACGTCGTACTTGATCGTGACGAGCAGGATGACGGCCAGCGCGCCGATCGCGTAGTGCGCGCCGTGCTCCAGGTAGACGTAGTCGTCCAGGGTGCCCTTGCGGACCAGGAAGACGGTCAGCGACCTGATGTACATCGCGCCGATGCCGAGACCCAGCGCGATCTCGAAGATGTCGTTGCTGACCGCGAAGGCGCCGACGACACCGTCGAAGGAGAAGGACGCGTCGATGACTTCGAGGTAGAGGAACATGAAGAACGCGGCCTTGCCCGCCAGGCCCACGACCTGTCCGGTGCTGACGCCGTTGCCGCTCTTCGCCGCGACGGGCTCCGCTCCGCCCGCTTCCGCGCCGTCCTCGTCGTCCGCGCCGTCCTCGTCGTCGTCCTCCAGCCGCTCCTCGAAGAAGCTGGAGACACCGCCGACGATGAGATACGTGAGCAGGCCGCCGACGCCCGCCAGCAGCACCGTCTCACCCTTGTCGATGGTGCCGTGACCGCCGTGCAGCGGGACGCCGGTGGCGACGGTGGTGGCGGCGACGAGCAGCGCGACCAGCGCGACCACGACGGAGAGCATGTCCAGCTTGCCGACCTTGGCCAGCGGCTTCTCCAGCCAGCCCAGCCAGGTGATCTCCCGCTCCTCGAAGATGAAGTCGAGGAAGATCATCAGCAGGAACATGCCACCGAAGGCGGCGATCGCCGGGTGCGCGCCGGTGACCAGCGCCTCGTAGCGGTCGTGGTCGTTGATCGCGACCCTGACCGCTTCCCACGGACTGAGCTTGGCCGTGATGGCGACGATGATGATCGGGAAGACGAGCCTCATGCCGAAGACGGCGATCAGCACGCCGATGGTGAGGAACATCTTCTGCCAGAAGGCATTCATCTTGCGGAGGATGCCCGCGTTGATCACCGCGTTGTCGAACGAGAGTGAGATCTCGAGGACCGACAGGATCGCGACAATGGCCAGGCCCTTCCAGCCCCAGAGGACGCCGGCCAGGGCGAGGCCGGCGGCAGTGATGCCGAACGACCAGCCGAATGTTCTGAGGAGCACGAGCTACCTACCTATTTCCCTGATGATCACGAGGACCCCCGCGAGGTACGCGGCTTTACGAAACGTTGACCCCGAAGTCTAGGGCGATGCCGCGCAGTCCGGAGGCGTACCCCTGACCTACCGCACGGAACTTCCACTCGCCGCTGTAGCGGTAGAGCTCGCCGAAGATCATCGCGGTCTCGGTCGAGGCGTCCTCGGTCAGGTCGTAACGGGCCAGTTCGGCGCCGTCCGCCTGGTTGAGCACCCGGATGTACGCGTTGCTGACCTGGCCGAAGGTCTGGGAACGGGCGTCGGCGTCGTAGATCGAGACCGGGAAGACGATCTTGTCGACGCGCTCGGGGACGAGGCTCAGGTCCACCAGGATCGTCTCGTCGTCACCGCCGGTGCCGCCGACCAGTTCGTCGCCGGTGTGCTCGACGGAACCCTCCGGGCTCTTGAGGTTGTTGTAGAAGACGAAGAACTCGTCTCCCAGGACCCGGCCGTTGCCGCAGAGCAGCGCGCTGGCGTCCAGGTCGAAGTCGGCTCCGGTGGTCGAGCGGGAACTCCAGCCGAGACCGATCTGCACCTTGGTGAGATTCGGCGCGGCCTTGGAGAGGGAGACATTGCCTCCCTTGGCGAGCGTGACGCCCATCGTGTTTCGTTCCTCCCCGTCGCAGGGTGTGCTGGGTGGGTCCTGGGTGCTGGGTGGGCCCTGGGTCCTGGGTCCGCCAGGGACGGGCGGCGCCCGGTGGCCGGGCGCCGCACCGCGATCAGACGTTGACGCCGAAGTCCTGGGCGATGCCGCGCAGTCCCGAGGCGTAGCCCTGGCCGATGGCGCGGAACTTCCACTCCGCGCCGTGCCGGTACAGCTCGCCGAAGACCATGGCGGTCTCGGTCGAGGCGTCCTCGGTCAGGTCGTAGCGGGCCAGCTCGCGCTGGTCCGCCGCGTTGAGCACCCGGATGTAGGCGTTGCGCACCTGGCCGAAGCTCTGCTGGCGGCTCTCGGCCTCGTAGATGGAGACGGGGAAGACGATCTTCGCGACATCGGCCGGGACACCGGCCAGATTCACGTTGATGACCTCGTCGTCGCCCTCGCCCTCACCGGTGAGGTTGTCACCGGTGTGCACCACGGAGCCGTCGGGGCTGGTGAGGTTGTTGAAGAAGACGAAGTGCGCGTCGGAGAGCACCTTGCCCTGGTCGCTGGTGAGCAGCGCGCTCGCGTCGAGGTCGAAGTCGTTGCCGGTGGTGGTGCGGGCGTCCCAGCCCAGACCGACGACGACGGCCGTGAGATTCGGCGCCTCCTTGGTCAGCGAGACGTTGCCACCCTTGCTGAGGCTGACTCCCACGAGTCCTCCCAAATCGGTTCGTGCGTGCTGTGTGCGTGGCGTACGCGTGCACAGATCCTGCGCTGGTGCCGGATCAACGTGCCGAGCTTAGTGACGGGTTCCCGAGGTCTACAGCGATTCGAGCGCCTTTGCGTAGTCGTGAAGATCGCGGGCGTCCGGCAGCCCGTTGACGACGGTCCAGCGCACGGTGCCCTCCTTGTCGATGACGAAGGTGCCGCGCAGGGCGCAGCCCTTGTCCTCGGCGAAGACGCCGTAGGCGCGGGAGACCGCGCCGTGCGGCCAGAAGTCGGACAGCAGCGGGTAGTCCAGGCCCTCCTGGTCGGCGAAGACCCGCAGCGAGTGCATCGAGTCGCAGGAGACGGCGAGCAGTTGCACGTCCGCGTTCTGGAACGCGGGCAGCTCGTCGCGCAGCGCGCACAGCTCGCCGGTGCACACGCCGGTGAAGGCGAAGGGGTAGAAGAGCAGCACGACGTTCTTCCGGCCGCGGAAGTCGGCCAGGCGCACGGTACGGCCGTGCTGGTCGGGCAGGGCGAAGTCGGGTGCCGGGGCGCCGACCGCGGGGATCTCGTGGGCTGCGCTGATCTCGCTCATCGCGCGGGCGTCCCTTCTCGGGGGAGGCGCGGGACCCGGCGCGGCCGTCGCGACCGCCGCAGGGCCGCGACACAGGGTGGGCCAAGCGCGCGGTTCCCCGCTCCCCCGAGGGGGCGCGGGGAACCGCGCGGCCAGCGTGTGACGGGCGGCGGACGGCCGCGGGGCGCAACCCCTGCGGCGGGCCGCCGGTGCCGGGAAAGCTACCGCTTCCCCGCGCGGGCCGTCTTGGGTGTCACGAGACGGCTGCCGGTCCAGTCCTTGGCGGCGTTGACGCTGCTGGTCTGGGCGAGGCCCGCGGTCTGCGCGGCCTCTCCGATCTCGCTGGGCTCGACGTGGCCGTCACGCCCGGTCTTCGGGGTCATGAGCCAGATCGGGGCGCCGGGGTCGACCGTCGACGTGGCGTCGACGAGTGCGTCGGTGAGGTCGCCGTCGTCCTCGCGGAACCACAGCAGGACGGCGTCGGGCACGTCGTCGTACTCCTCATCGGCGAGCTCCTCGCCCGTGAGCTCCTCGATACCCTCTCGAAGCTCCTGGTCGCAATCCTCGTCGTACCCGAGCTCCTGGACCACCTGTCCGGGCTCGAAACCAAGCCGGCTCGCCGGGTTGGTCCGCTCCTCCGCGTGGTCCGCGGTCGCGCTCACGCTTTGCCTCCTGTCATGGGGAAAATCTGCCCGCGCCTGTGCGGGTTATTGGCGGTAGTCCACACGGGCTGGGCGGATCGCGCAAGTACCCGGCGTACGAGACCGTCGAAACGGTGACGATTCGACCGTGTCACCGCAACCCGCACACTCAATGGTGACGCACATCACGGCGGTTTGCCGGTGTTGTGCGTGATTGGAGCCGCGAGTCGGTCGTACGAGCGACTGGGCGTAGAGTTCAGGTTTGGCCTCCCCCAACCTCAGGCCGGGAGGCTCCCGGCCGACCACCGGCCCTGGGGCCGCGCGGCTCATGAGCTGCGGTTACCGCTCGGTAGAGATGACGTATCGAACGACGCGGTACACGATGGAGGCGGCGCGACCCAGCAGAGCTCCACCTAGCAGCGAAGGAACAGCGTGGCTTCCGGATCCGATCGCAACCCGATCATCATTGGCGGCCTTCCCAGCCAGGTCCCGGATTTCGATCCCGAGGAGACGGCGGAATGGCTCGACTCGCTCGATGCGGCCATCGACGAGCGCGGCCGTGAGCGGGCCCGCTATCTGATGCTCCGCCTCATCGAGCGCGCGCGCGAGAAGCGCGTCGCGGTGCCCGAGATGCGCAGCACCGACTACGTGAACACCATCGCCACCAAGGACGAGCCGTTCTTCCCGGGCAACGAGGAGATCGAGCGCAAGATCCTCAACGCCACCCGGTGGAACGCGGCGGTCATGGTCTCCCGCGCCCAGCGTCCCGGGATCGGCGTCGGCGGCCACATCGCCACCTTCGCCTCCTCCGCCTCGCTCTACGACGTGGGCTTCAACCACTTCTTCCGCGGCAAGGACGACGGCCTCGGCGGCGACCAGATCTTCTTCCAGGGCCACGCCTCCCCCGGCATCTACGCCCGCGCCTTCCTGCTCGACCGGTTGAGCGAGGCGCAGCTCGACGCCTTCCGCCAGGAGAAGTCGAAGGCGCCGAACGGCCTTTCCAGCTACCCGCACCCGCGGCTGATGCCGGACTTCTGGGAGTTCCCGACCGTCTCGATGGGCCTCGGCCCGCTGGGCGCGATCTACCAGGCCCGGATGAACCGCTACATGGAGGCGCGCGGCATCGCCGACACCTCCACGTCGCACGTGTGGGCGTTCCTCGGCGACGGCGAGATGGACGAGCCGGAGTCGCTCGGCCAGCTCTCGATCGCCGCCCGCGAGGGCCTGGACAACCTGACCTTCGTCGTCAACTGCAACCTCCAGCGCCTCGACGGCCCGGTGCGCGGCAACGGCAAGATCATCCAGGAGCTGGAGTCGCAGTTCCGCGGCGCCGGCTGGAACGTCATCAAGCTGATCTGGGACCGCTCCTGGGACCCGCTGCTGGCCCAGGACCGCGACGGTCTGCTGGTCAACAAGATGAACACCACCCCGGACGGCCAGTTCCAGACGTACGCGACCGAGACCGGTTCGTACATCCGTGAGCACTTCTTCGGCGACGACCAGCGGCTGCGCAAGATGGTCGAAGGCATGTCCGACGAGCAGATCCTGCACCTCGGGCGCGGCGGCCACGACCACCGCAAGGTCTTCGCGGCCTACACGGCGGCCAAGGAGCACAAGGGCCAGCCGACGGTGATCCTCGCGCAGACCATCAAGGGCTGGACGCTGGGTCCGAACTTCGAGGGCCGCAACGCGACGCACCAGATGAAGAAGCTGACGGTCGACGACCTCAAGCGCTTCCGCGACCGGCTGCACCTGCCGATCACCGACCAGCGGCTCGACGAGGGCTACCCGCCGTACTACCACCCCGGCCGGGACTCCGAAGAGATCCAGTACATGCACGACCACCGCAAGGCGTGCGGCGGTTACGTGCCCACGCGCGTGGTGCGGGCCAAGCCGCTGCCGCTGCCGCCGGAGAAGACGTACGCGACCGCGAAGAAGGGCTCGGGCCAGCAGTCGATCGCCACCACCATGGCGTTCGTCCGCGTCCTGAAGGACCTGATGCGGGACAAGGAGATCGGCAAGCGCTTCGTGCTGATCGCCCCCGACGAGTACCGCACCTTCGGCATGGACGCGTTCTTCCCGAGCGCGAAGATCTACAACCCGATGGGTCAGCAGTACGAGTCGGTCGACCGCGAGCTGCTGCTGGCGTACAAGGAGTCGCCGACCGGGCAGATGCTGCACGACGGCATCTCCGAGGCCGGCTGTACGGCGTCGCTGATCGCGGCGGGCTCGGCGTACGCCACGCACGGCGAGCCGCTGATCCCGGTCTACGTCTTCTACTCGATGTTCGGGTTCCAGCGCACCGGCGACCAGTTCTGGCAGATGGCCGACCAGCTCTCGCGCGGCTTCGTGCTGGGCGCGACCGCGGGCCGCACCACGCTGACCGGTGAGGGCCTCCAGCACGCGGACGGCCACTCGCAGCTCCTGGCCTCCACCAACCCCGGCTGCGTCGCGTACGACCCCGCCTTCGGCTACGAGATCGCGCACATCGTGCAGGACGGTCTGCGCCGGATGTACGGCGAGACCGCGGACGGCAAGCCGGGCGAGGACGTCTTCTACTACCTCACCGTCTACAACGAGCCGATCCAGCACCCGGCCGAGCCCGCGGACGTCGACGTGGACGGCATCCTCAAGGGCATCTACCGCTTCAAGACCGGCGAGGCCGGTACGATCCCCGCGCAGATCATGGCGTCGGGTGTGGCGGTGCCGTGGGCGGTCGAGGCGCAGCGCATCCTCGCCGAGGACTGGAACGTACGGGCCGACGTATGGTCCGCGACGTCCTGGAACGAGCTGCGGCGCGAGGCCGTCGCGATCGAGGAGCACAATCTGCTGCACCCGGAGGAGGAGCAGCGCGTGCCGTACGTGACGCGCAAGCTGTCCGGGGCCGAGGGGCCGTTCGTGGCCGTCTCGGACTGGATGCGGGCGGTGCCCGACCAGATCTCGCGCTGGGTGCCCGGCACGTACTCCTCGCTGGGCGCGGACGGCTTCGGCTTCGCGGACACCCGTGGCGCGGCCCGTCGCTTCTTCCACATCGACGCGCAGTCGGTGGTCCTGGCGGTCCTCACCGAGCTGGCCCGCGACGGCAAGGTCGACCGGTCCGTGCTGAAGCAGGCCGTCGACCGCTACCAGCTCCTGGACGTGGCCTCGGCCGACCCGGGCGCGGCGGGCGGCGACGCGTAGTTCGGCTCTCGGGTTCGCCTCGGGCTCCGCACGACAACGGCCTCCGGGCCGAGAGGGCTCTCCCTCTCGGCCCGGAGGCCGTTCGTACGCCCGCGCGGCGCGGGCGGGGCTACTGGGCCACGTAGAGCAGCGCGATGAGTGTGTCGAGCGCGCCGAGGAACAGCGCGATCAGGGCCAGCAGGGGTTTGCGGCCGCTCCAGCGGCGGCCCATCGCGAGCCAGCCGCAGACGACCGCCACGGGGCCGAACACGATGCCCAGGACGAAGAAGCCCACGACCGCGCTGATGACTCCGATGATGCCGAGCCTGCCGCCGGTGCGCTCCACTTCGACTCGGGTGCCGCGGGAGCGTTCGGTCGTGGCGAAACGTCGAGCCATGGTTCCCTCCTCGGGGTCCCGTCCTCGGGTCCTGCCGGTTCGATTGCCCGCTGCGGGCACCGCTATGCCGCGCGGAGGCCGCCTACCGGCCGCGTATCGCCTTGTGAGTGCCTTCCGGCGGGAGGCGGGCACCGGGGGGTGCGTCCGACTGGCGGCAGCCGCGTAACCTCCGGTCAGATCATTCCGTTTCCAAACGTGATCTGACTCACCCTTGACCCGGCCACCCGTCCGGGTCTTCTACGCTGGACCGCGGAGCCGCGCCCAGGGACGCCGTTGTCCGCACGTACTGCCCCACAGCACCTGACGCCCCACCTCCCGCCCCCATATCCCCGCCGCCCGGTTGAACCCGGGACGAATCCGCGAGGCATCTGCGAGTGAGCCTTCTCGAAGCGCGACTGAGCCCCATGTCGATCCGCGCCCTGCTGGCCCTGTCGGTCGTCTTCATCATGCTGGCGACCACCGGCTGGACGGCGCTGCGCCCCGGCGGGGCCGGCGACCCGCGGGCCGCCGCCCTGTCGTCCTGGCGGCACGGCACCATCGCCTCGCACAAGCTGCCGGACCCCGACAGCGGCGCCCGGACGATCGCGCGCTTCTTCGCGTCGCTCACCGGCGGCCAGCGGCTCGCGCTCACCGAGCGGTACCCGCTGATCGTCGGCAATCTCAACGGGGCGCCGCTCACCTTGCGCTACCGGGCCAACCACGCGGCCATCGAGCAGGCCCGCACCGCGGAGACCGCGCGCTCGCACAGCGACCAGTTCACCGTGGCGGGCCGGATCGACGCGGCGCGGCGGGCCGCGCGCTACACCTCGCTGCTCAGCGGCCACCGGCAGATCCTCTCCTTCGACCCGACGGGCTCCGGCCGGGTCGCGGAGGTCTTCGGCGACCTGAAGGCCGCCAAGCGGGTCTCCGTCGTCGTCCCCGGCGTCGACACCAACCTGCTCACGTTCGAGCGCGCCACCAAGTCGTACGCGGCCCCGGTCGGCATGGCGACGGCGCTGTACGACGCGGAGCGCGCCGCCGACCCCGGCGTGCGGACGGCCGTGATCGCGTGGGCGGACTACACCACGCCGACGGGGCTCGGCCTGGACGCCTCGACGGGCAACATGGCCGAGCGCGGCGCCACCCGGCTGAACGCGCTGCTCAGCGCCTTGCCGCAGCACGCCGAGGTGTCGCTCTTCTGCCACTCCTACGGCTCGGTGCTGTGCGGGGTGGCCGCCCCCGACCTGCCGGGCCGCTCGGTCTCCGACATCACGGTCTTCGGCAGTCCCGGCATGCGCGTGCAGCGCGCCTCGCAGCTCCACACGTCGGCGCACGTGTGGGCGGCGCGGGACAGCTCCGACTGGATCAGCGATGTGCCGCACCTGGAGATCGCCGGGCTCGGCCACGGCGCCGACCCGGTCAACGACTCCTTCGGCGCCCGGGTGATCAGCGCCGCCGGAGCCAGCGGGCACCCCGGCTACTTCGCGCCCGGCACCACCAGCCTGGCCAACTTCACGCAGATCGCCCTGGGCAACTACGCGGCGGTCGCCTGTCAGGACGCGGACGAGGGCTGCACCTCGGGGCTCGCCTGAGGGACGGGCCGGGCCTCGGCCCGGCCGGGGGCGGGCTGCGGGGGCGGGCTGTCACAGGGCCGCCCTACGCTGGCCGCATGGCCACCTTCGAGGAGTTCGCGGACAGCGCCCTGGCGCTGCCGCGAGCGCACCGGCAGATCACCTGGGGCAGCGAGCACACCTTCCGGGTCGGCGAGAAGATCTTCGCCATGGGCAACCCCGACGGCGCCCATGTGTCGCTGAAGGCGTCCAAGGAGGATCAGACCGAGCTGATCGCCGCCGACCCCGGCACCTTCTCGCCCGCCCCCTACGTCGGCCGCTTCGGCTGGGTGCGCGCCGCCCTGGACTCCGTCGACCCGGACGAGCTCGCGGAACTCCTCACCGAGGCCTGGCGCCGCACGGCTCCGCGCCGCCTGGTCAAGGAGTTCGACGAGGCCGCGGGACGCGCGTAGTTCCTGACGGGGTACCGCCAAGCGGGAGGCCGCTTACGATGGCCCGTATGGGTGATGTGCTGGCCGGAAACAACGCTGAATGGGAGTTCGAACCAGAAGCGGTGGTGATCCGGTACAGCAGAGGCGTACGGGGCGTGAGGTTTCTCCAGGCCCTCGGGGAACGCCGGATTCCGCATGAGGCGCTGGACGGGATCGAACTGCTGGACGGGCGGCGCGGCACCGTCGTCCTGCGGGCGCTGCCCAGGCCCGGCGCCGATCCGGTGATCGAGGCGGCCGGCGGCCAGCTCAAGGAGAGCGCGGACCCGTACCGTCTGGTGCTGCCCGCGCAGTCGCGCACGCTCGCGGAGTACTACCGGGACGAGCTGCGCCCCCTGCTCGGCCCCCAGGTGCGGCACAGCCTCGACGACGGCCCGGCGGAACGTTTCCTCGTGGCCCCACCTGCGGCGCCGCGCTCCTTCAAGGCGTACGACGCGAAGGCGCTGTTCGACGGCCGCACCGTCAGTTTCCGCTGGTTCTGGACGGGCGCGTCGTCCGCGAAGTGGAAAGCGGGCGACCAGAGCTTCCCGGTGGAACAGCTCAGCGGCCTCGACTGGCGCTCGCCCGAACTCCTCCACGGCCATCTGCGGCTGCTGCGCCGCGACGCCGACCGGCAGGAGCAGCCCGGCGAGGCCGACCAGGACCCGGCCGCCGTCGTCTTCGGCCTCGGCTACGGACCCGTGCACGAGTCGCTGCCCTTCGCCGCGGCGGTGCTCGCCGCGATCAAGTCCGCCCGCGTACGGCCGCAGCCGTAGGGCGCGGTCGTACGCGGGCGGGTGGCGCCGTGTAGCGCCGTGTGTGACTGAATCCGTACGGCTACTCGCGCGCCGCCGACGTACTGCTCATGTCCGGGTAGCGGTCGCCCGCCACCTGCGCGGCGATCGGTTCGAGCAGCTCCAGCTCGGCCGGAGTGAGCGTGATCCGGGTGGCCGCGGTGTTCTCCAGCACGCGGGCGGACTTGCGGGTGCCGGGGATCGGCACCACCGGCAGGCCGTGCACGGCGGCGCGCTGCTGCACCCAGGCCAGCGCGATCTGGCCGAGGGTCGCGC
Organism: Streptomyces sp. NPDC093221; assembly: GCF_044753885.1. Taxonomy (NCBI): domain Bacteria; kingdom Bacillati; phylum Actinomycetota; class Actinomycetes; order Kitasatosporales; family Streptomycetaceae; genus Streptomyces; species Streptomyces sp. NPDC093221. The sequence continues at coordinate 340,570 of NZ_JBIVOA010000005.1, forward strand.
CGTGCGCCTCGGCGACGGCGCGGACCGGCGCCAGCAGGTCCGCGTTGCGCCGGGCGTTCTCGCCGGTGAAGCGCGGCTGGCTCTGCCGGAAGTCGCCGCTGCCCAGCTCGGTGGCCGCGTCGGTGAACGAACCGGTCAGGAAGCCGCGGCCGAGCGGCGAGTACGGCACGAAGGCGATGCCCAGTTCGGCCGCCGCGCCGACCGCGGACTGCTCCACGTCCCGGCTGAACAGCGACCACTCCGACTGGATCGCGCTGATCGGGTGCACCGCGTGCGCCTCGCGCAGCTCCGCGCCGGTCACCTCGGACAGCCCCAGCCAGCGGACCTTGCCCTCCGTGACCAGCTCGCCCATCGCGCCGACCGACTCGCTCAGCGGGACCGCCGGGTCGCGCCGATGCATGTAGTACAGGTCGATGACGTCCGTGCCGAGGCGGCGCAGGCTGCCCTCGACGGCCTGCCGGATGTACGGCGGGTCGTTGCGGATCGCCCGGTACGAGGAGTCGTCGCGCTTGCGCTCGTTGGCGAACTTCGTCGCCAGGACGATCTCGTCGCGGTGCGCCTTGACGAAGGGGGCCAGGAACTCCTCGTTGTCGCCGATCCCGTACATGTCGGCGGTGTCGTAGAGGGTGACGCCGACGCCCAGCGCCGTCTCCAGCGTCTCGCGGGCCGCGGCCTCGTCGGTGTCGCCGTAGAACTCGCTCATGCCCATGCAGCCCAGCCCCTGGACACCGACCGCGGGTCCTTCGGTGCCGAGGGTCGTGGTGGCGATACGTGAGGTGTCGTCGCTCATCAGGCGCCTGTCCTTTCCTGCACTGCGGGGTGCCGCACGGCGGGGGTCCGCGGCGCGGGGTCCTGCACGGTGGAGCACGCGTACGTGCTGATCTTGAAGTCGAGGACCGTCAGGGTGTCCTGGAGCTCGGCGATCCGCTGGAGCACGTCCAGCCGGGTGGACTCCAGCAGCGCCTGCCGGTCGGGGAACGTGTGGTCGCCGCTGCGCACCAGCTCGGCGTACCGGACCATGTCGGCGACCGGCATCCCGGTCAGCCGCAGCTTGCCGACGAAGGCCAGCCAGTCCAGATCGCGGTTGGTGAACCGGCGCTGGCCGGTGTGCGAGCGGTCCACGTGCGGCATCAGGCCGATCCGCTCGTACCAGCGCAGGGTGTGCGCGCTGAGGCCGGTGAAGGCGGCCACCTCGCTGATCGTGTACTGGTCCTGGCCGTCGGGCCGCAGGTGCCCGTCGTCATCCGCGCAGCTCGTCGTATTACTCGGTTTGCTCTTCGCCACCTGCACGACCGTCATACCCTCCACGCTAAGACCTTGGAGTGCACTCCAAGCAAGTGGGCTCCGCGCGCCGGGCCCGCTCCGGTCCCGCCCCGGCCTCGCTCCGGTCCCGCCCCGAAGCGCGGCACGGACACGCTTTAAGCTCGCACGCATGGAGAGCTTGCGCCTGATCGAGCAGTGGCCGGTGACGAACGCGGCGGCGGCCGTGGTGCGGCAGGACGGGACGGTGGCCGGGTCGCACGGGCCGACGGGACAGCGGTTCCGGCTCGCCTCGGTCACCAAGCCGCTGACCGCGTACGCGGCGCTGGTGGCGTACGAGGAGGGCGTCTTCGAACTGGACGACCCGGCGGGTCCCGAGGGCTCCACCGTGCGGCACCTGCTCGCGCACGCGTCCGGGCTCGCCTTCGACGAGGACCGGGTGACGGCGCCGCCCGGCACCCGGCGGCTGTACTCCAACGCGGGCTTCGACGTGCTCGGCGAGCACCTGGCCAAGGCCGCGGGCATCCCCTTCGCGGAGTATCTGCGGCAGGCCGTGCTCGAACCGCTGGGCATGACCGCCACCGGTCTGTCCGGCGCGGGCTCCCCCGCCGCCACCGGTCTGTCCGGCGCGGGCTCCCCCGCCGCCGACGGTGTCTCCACGGTCGACGACCTCGTCCGTTTCGCCGCCGAGCTCCAGGCCCCGCGGCTGCTGCACCCCTCCACCGTGGCCACCGCCACCTCGGTGGTCTTCCCCGGCCTCAAGGGCGTCCTGCCGGGCTACGGCCACCAGAATCCCAACGACTGGGGCCTGGGCTACGAGATCCGCGCCGCCAAGTCCCCGCACTGGACCGGCGCCCTCTCCTCCCCCGCGACCTTCGGCCACTTCGGCCAGTCCGGCACCTTCCTGTGGGTCGACCCGGTCGCCGGAGCCGCCTGCGTCGCGCTCACCGACCGCGACTTCGGGGAATGGGCGGTGCCGCTGTGGCCGCGCTTCACCGACGCCGTCCTGACCGAGCTGCGCTAGGGCTTTCGGGGAGGGCGGTCAGCCGTACGACGGCTCGGCGTGCATCTCCCACACCAGGTACTCCGCCGGGCCCTCGCACCGCGCCGTGAGCGCGTCCGCGCCGGTGATCCGGGCCGCGTCCCCAGCCGTCAGCAGCTCGTCGCCGAGCCGCACACCGCCGCGGACGACATGCACATAGCGGTACGGGGCCGACGGCAGCGGCGCGCTGTCCGCCGTCACCGGGCGGCCCACGTACAGCGCGGCGGCGCGCTGCCGCAGCCGCAGCGCCCGCGGGGGCGCGTCCGGGGCGCCCGTGGCCAGCAGCGTCAGACCGGGGCCCGGCGGGGCCGGGTCGCTCACGCTCGCGTAGGCCGGGGCCTCCCCGAACGTGTCGGGGTGCAGCCACATCTGAACGAACGTCAGCCGCGTCCCGCCCGCGTTGCGCTCGACATGGCGTACGCCGCCGCCCGCGCTCAGCCGCTGGAGCCCGCCGGGGCCGAGGCGGTGCGGCGCGCCGCCCTCGTCCCGGTGCTCCAGCTCGCCTTCCACCACCCAGGTGACGATCTCCGTGTCCCGGTGCGGGTGTTCCCCGAACCCCGCGGGCGGTTCCAGGCTCTCCTCATTGCACGCCAGCAGCAGGCCGAACCGGACGTTCTCGGGGTCGTAGTGACCCCCGAACGAGAACGCGTGCCGCGTCACGATGCCCTTCTCCGGCACCGATCGCATCCTGCTCGCGGCCCGCCGCACGTCGATCACCGCCCCACGATACCCAGACCCCACCCCGCCGGGCCGTGGGCCTGCCCGTGCGGCTGCCGCCGCGTGGGCCCGCTGTCCGGACGACCTGTGCCCCGTCTGGGGCGCTGGTGGCACCCCCGGCCGGAGGTTGGGGGAGGAACTGCGCGGCCAGCCGCCGCGCTCCCGCAGGTCACCACCCGCCCCGGCGGGGCAGTTCGGATGTCTCCGGACCACCCGCCGGTGGGGGCTTGTCGCGCAGTTCCCCGCGCCCCTAAAGACCAGGCCCCGCGCAGGGTGGACGTACAGGGGGGCGGGCCCGCGGCGGGGCCGGGTCTCGCGCGGCGAAGCCGTACCCCTGGAGCGCGCCCCGCAGGGGATAAGGCAGGCTTGTCCTCGTGCCCGAGCCCTCGCAAAGCCCGCAACCTCCCGCAGAGACAGGCCGCGGCAGCCATGCCGCCACGCTCCGGCGGCTGGAGAAATCCGCCGGAAGGCTCGCCGCGAACGCCATCGCGCGGATGGACGCGCAGTTGCCGTGGTACCGGGCGATGCCACCGGAGAACCGGTCGTGGATCGGCCTGGTGGCCCAGGCCGGCATCGCCGCGTTCACGGAGTGGTTCCGGCACCCCGAGGCGCCGCAGGCGATCAGCACCGACGTGTTCGGCACGGCGCCGCGCGAGCTGACCCGGGCGATCTCGCTGCGGCAGACCGTGGAGATGGTGCGGACCACCATCGAGGTGATGGAGGCGGCGATCGACGAGGTCGCCGCCCCGGGCGACGAGGGCGTACTGCGCGAGGCGTTGCTGGTGTACGCGCGGGAGATCGCCTTCGCGACGGCGCAGGTGTACGCGCAGGCCGCGGAGGCGCGCGGCGCGTGGGACGCGCGGCTGGAGTCGCTGGTGGTCAACGCGGTGCTGTCGGGCGAGGCGGACGAGGGCGTGCTGTCCAGGGCCGCCGCGCTGGGCTGGAATTCGCCGGACAAGATCGTGGTGGTGCTCGGCACCGCGCCCACCGGGGACAGCGAGTTGACGGTCGAGGCGATCCGGCGGGCCTCCCGGCACGCGAAGCTCCAGGTGCTGACCGGGGTGCTCGGCGAGCGCCTGGTCGTGGTCGCCGGCGGCGACGACGACCCGATCCGGGTGGCGAAGGCGCTGATCGGCCCGTTCGCGGCGGGCCCGGTCGTCGCGGGCCCGGTCGTCGGCGACCTGCTGACGGCGACGCGTTCCGCGCAGGCGGCGGCGGCCGGACTCAAGGCGTGCGCGGCGTGGCCGGACGCACCGCGCCCGGTGCTCTCGGACGACCTGCTGCCGGAGCGGGCGATGGCGGGCGACCGCTACGCTCGTGAACAGTTGGTGGAGGAGATCTACAGACCGCTGGAGGAAGCGGGCTCGGCGCTGCTGGAGACGCTGAGTGTCTATCTGGAGCAGGCGTCATCCCTCGAAGGTGCGGCCCGCATGCTCTTCGTACACCCCAATACCGTTCGCTACCGGCTCCGACGTGTGACCGATGTCACCGGCTGGTCACCCTCCGATGTACGCTCCGCGTTCACCCTGCGCATCGCGCTCATCCTGGGGCGACTGTCCGACGCCGACCGGACGCACTGAGCTTTTGTTGGACACATACAAATCGCCTGACAGTTCTTGGTCCCTGTCCCCACGGGCGGTCATCCCCGTCCGCGAGAGAGAGTGTGAAGGTGCTCGTACTCGTCGCTCCCGGCCAGGGCGCGCAGACGCCCGGCTTCCTGGCCCCCTGGCTCGAACTCCCCGGTGCCGCCGACCGCCTGTCCGGCTGGTCCGCCGCGGCGAACCTCGACCTCGCCCACTACGGCACGAAGGCGGACGCGGACGAGATCCGCGACACCAAGGTGGCACAGCCGCTGCTGGTCGCCGCGGGTCTGCTGTCCGCGGGCGAACTGACCGGCGGGGCCTCCCCGCTGACCCCGGACGCGGTGGCGGGTCACAGCGTCGGTGAGATCACCGCGGCCGTACTGGCCGGGGTGCTGTCCGCCGAGGACGCGATGACCTTCGTCGCGGCCCGCGGCCGGGCCATGGCGGACGCCGCCGCGGTCACCGAGACGGGCATGTCCGCGGTGCTCGGCGGCGACCCGGACACGGTCCTCGCCCACCTCGCCGGTCTCGGTCTGACCCCGGCGAACATCAACGGCGCCGGCCAGATCGTGGCGGCCGGCACCATGCCACAGCTCGCGGCGCTGGCCGCGGACAAGCCGGAGAAGGCCCGCGTCATCGCGCTGAAGGTGGCGGGCGCCTTCCACACCGAGCACATGGCCCCGGCCGTGGCGACCCTGGAGGCGCTCGCGCCCTCGCTGGCCGTCACGGACCCGGCGCTGCCCTATGTGTCGAACGCCGACGGCCGGTTCGTGGCGTCCGGCGCGGACATCGTACGGCGGCTCGTCGCGCAGGTGTCCAACCCGGTTCGGTGGGATCTGTGCATGGAGACCTTCAAGGAACGCGGCGTCACTGCGATGATCGAGGTATCGCCCGGTGGCACGCTCGTCGGCCTCGCCAAGCGGGCGCTGCCCGGGGTGCGAACCCTCGCGCTGAAGACGCCGGACGATCTGGAAGCGGCCCGCGCCCTCGTCGCCGAATACGGCACCCCCGCCGAAGCCGTAGACGCAGCCGAATAGGAGCCGTGCAGAGATGACAGCGAAGATCAGGCCGAGCAAGGGCGCGCCGTACGCGCGGATCCTCGGTGTCGGCGGCTACCGGCCGACCCGCGTGGTGCCCAACGAGGTCATTCTGGAGCACATCGACTCGACGGATGAGTGGATCAGGTCCCGGTCCGGGATCGCCACCCGGCACTGGGCGGGTCCGGACGAGACCGTCGCCGAGATGTCGCTGGCCGCGGGCGGCAAGGCCATCGCGGACGCCGGGATCAGCGCGTCCGACATCGACGGCGTGATCGTCGCCACCGTCTCGCACTTCAAGCAGACCCCCGCCATCGCGACCGAGATCGCCCACCGGATCGGCGCGGGCATGCCGCCCGCCTTCGACATCTCCGCGGGCTGCGCGGGCTTCACCTACGGCCTGACGCTGGCCAAGGGCATGGTCACCGACGGCACCGCCAAGCACGTCCTGGTGATCGGCGTGGAGCGGCTCAGCGACCTCACCGACAAGGAGGACCGTGCCACGGCCTTCCTGTTCGGCGACGGCGCGGGCGCGGTCATCGTCGGCCCTTCGGACGTACCCGCCATAGGCCCCACGGTGTGGGGTTCCGACGGCGAGAAGTCCGAGACGATCAAGCAGACCGTCTCCTGGGAGGTCTACCGGGACACGCCCGCCGGGGAAGTCCGTTTTCCGGCGATCACGCAGGAGGGCCAGTCGGTCTTCCGGTGGGCCGTGTTCGAGATGGCCAAGGTCGCCCAGGAGGCGCTGGACGCCGCCGGGATCACCGCCGACCAGCTCGACGCGTTCATCCCGCACCAGGCGAACATGCGGATCATCGACTCGATGATCAAGGCTCTGAAGCTGCCGGACCACGTCGCGGTCGCCCGTGACGTGGAGACCACGGGCAACACCTCGGCCGCCTCGATCCCGCTCGCGATGGAACGGCTGCTCGCCACGGGCAAGTCCAAGAGCGGCGACACCGCGCTGGTCATCGGCTTCGGGGCGGGTCTGGTCTACGCGGCAACTGTGGTTACTCTCCCTTAGTCACACACACCCTCGCGGCGCCGCAGTCCCGCACGCCGCTCACCCAGCAACACATCAAGGAGCGCCGTCAATGGCAGCCACCAAGGAAGAGATCGTCAGCGGTCTCGCCGACATCGTCAACGAGATCGCCGGTATCCCGCAGGAGGACGTCCAGCTCGACAAGTCCTTCACCGACGACCTGGACGTCGACTCGCTGTCCATGGTCGAGGTCGTCGTGGCGGCCGAGGAGCAGTTCGGTGTGAAGATCCCGGACGACGACGTCAAGAACCTCAAGACCGTCGGCAACGCCGTCGACTACATCCTGGCCGCCCAGGTCTGACCGGGCCCCGCCCGCCAGAAAGCCCTACCGGGACGACGCGACTGTCGCCCGCCCTTCTAGACGTGGAGAGACAATTCCTGTGAGTCCGACCAATCGCACCGTGGTCGTCACCGGTATCGGAGCAACCACACCGCTGGGTGGCGACAGCGCGTCGACCTGGGAGGCGTTGCTGGCCGGCCGGTCCGGCGTCCGCACGCTCGACCAGGACTGGGCGGCGGATCTGCCGGTGCGGATCGCCGCGCAGATCGCCGTCGAACCGGGTGAGGTGCTGCCCCGCCCGCTGGCCCGCAAGCTGGACCGCAGCGCGCAGTTCGCGCTGATCGCGGCCCGTGAGGCGTGGGCGGACGCGGGCTTCACCGCGAAGGCGGGCGAGGACCCGGCGGTCGACCCCGACCGGCTCGGTACGGTCGTCGCCTCCGGCATCGGCGGCGTGACCACGCTCCTCGGCCAGTACGACGTGCTCAAGGAGCAGGGCGTCCGCAAGGTCTCCCCGCACACCGTGCCGATGCTCATGCCGAACAGCCCGTCGGCGAACGTCGGCATCGAGGTCAACGCGCGGGCCGGTGTGCACACCCCGGTCAGCGCCTGCGCCTCGGGCGCGGAGGCCATCGGTTACGCCATCGAGATGATCCGCACCGGCCGTGCCGACGTGGTCGTCGCGGGCGGTACCGAGGCGGCCATCCACCCGCTGCCCATCGTCGCCTTCGGCAACATGATGGCGATGTCCAAGAACAACGACGACCCGCAGGGCGCGTCGCGGCCGTACGACTCCGGGCGGGACGGCTTCGTCCTCGGTGAGGGCGCGGGCGTGATCGTCCTGGAGTCCGAGGAGCACGCCACCGCGCGCGGCGCCCGGGTGTACTGCGAGGCGGTCGGCCAGGGCATCTCGGCCGACGCGCACCACATCACCCAGCCGGAGCCGTCGGGCCGTGGCATCGCCGCCGCGCTGACCAATCTGCTGCACAACTCCGACCTGAAGCCGGCCGAGATCGTGCACGTCAACGCGCACGCGACCTCGACCCCGCAGGGTGACGTCGCGGAGATCAAGGCGCTGCGCCAGGTCTTCGGCGACGACGTGGACCACATGGCGATCTCCGCCACCAAGTCCATGACCGGTCACCTGCTGGGCGGCGCGGGCGGTATCGAGACGGTCGCGACCGTTCTCGCGCTGTACCACCGCATCGCTCCGCCGACGATCAACCTCAACGACCCGGACCCGGAGGCCGACGCCGACATCGTCCGCGCCGAGGCCCGCCCGCTGCCCGAGGGCACCATCGCCGCCCTCAACGACTCCTTCGGCTTCGGCGGCCACAACGTGGTGCTGGCGCTCCGCTCCTGGAACCGCTGAGGCGCTGCCCGCTGAGCTGTGACACGTGTGCCCCTGCCGGTCGGTCCGGCAGGGGCACACGTGTGAGGTCGGACCGCCGGGCGCACTGGCGCGGCGGGGTTCGCCGGTAGCCGGCGAGCCAAAGGGCGCGGTGGGGTTCGCCGGCGAGCAAAGGGCGGATCCAAGCGCCCGGAGGCGAGACGGCGGCAAAAAAAGAGGGGCGCTACTTCGCTTCGGGGTCGGCGTCGGAGAAGCTCGCGAAGTACGAGGCGGCCATGTCCTCGTCGCCGTGGCCCTGGGCGGAGGCGCGGTGGAAGCGGTCGGCCCCGGCGGCGGTGAGGTCGAGGCGGATGCCGTGCCGGTCGGCGGCGCCGAGGATGAGTCCGGCGTCCTTGGCGGCGGCGTCCACGGTGAAGTTGGGGGCGAAGTCGCCGCTGAGGATGACGGCGGACTTGGCGCGGAGGTAGGGCAGGTCGAGGGGGCCGCCCCCGATGGCTTCGAGGATGTGGTCGCGGTCGACGCCGAGCCCCTTGGCGAGCGCCATGACTTCGGCGGTGCCGTGGGTGACGGCCAGCACCCAGGTGTTGAGGACGAGCTTGAGGCTGCTGGCGGCCCCGGCCGTACCGTCGTCGCCGAGCCAGATGGTGGTGCGGCCGACCGCGTCGAAGACCCGTTCCGCGACCGGGCGGGCGGCGGCGGGGCCCGCGGCCAGTACGGTCAGCTCCCCGGCTTCGGCGACCGGCCGGGTGCCGAGGACGGGCGCGTCGAGGAAGTGCGCTCCGGTCTCGGCCGCCAGCGCGCCCAGTTCGGCCAGCGCGTCGGGCCCCACGGTGCTGCTCTGGACCCATACGACGCCCTCGCGCAGGGCGGGCGCGGCGGCGCGCATCACCTCCAGGACGGAGGGCCCGTCGAAGAGCATGGTGATCACGGCGTCGGCGTCGCGTACGGCGTCGGCCGGGTCGTCGGTGACGCGGATGCCGTCGGCTTCGAGCGGCTGGGCGCGGGAGCGGGTGCGGTTCCAGGCACGGACCTCGTGCCCGGCGGCGGACAGATTGCGGGCCATCCCGGCGCCCATGATTCCGGTGCCGAGGACCGCGACGGTGAGAGTGTCGGACATACCGGCAGGCTATGCCGCGCGGCCCCGCTCGGGGCGCCGACGTACCGCCGACGGGATTAGACCACTTGGTGGAGCCAGCGGACGGGGGCGCCCTCGCCCGCGTAGCGGAAGGGCTCCAACTCGTCGTCCCAGGGCTTGCCGAGCAGCCCGGACAGCTCGCTCTCCAGGTCCGCCTCGCCCATGCGGGCACGCTGCATCGCGGCGCGCAGCCGGTCCTCGGGGATCAGGATGTCGCCGTGCATGCCGATGACGGCGTGGAAGATGCCCAGCTCGGGGGTGGCGCTGTAGCGCTCGCCCTCGGCGGTCGCGCAGGGCTCCGCCGTGACCTCGAAGCGCAGTTGGTGCCAGCCGCGCAGCGCGGACGCCAGTTTGGACGCGGTGCCGGGCTCTCCCTGCCAGGAGAATTCGGCGCGCCAGGTACCCGGCGAGGCGGGCTGCCGGATCCAGTCCAGTGTGACGCGCACGCCTAGGACGCCCGCGACGGCCCATTCGACGTGTGGGCAGAGCGCGCGCGGTGCGGCGTGCACGTACAGAACTCCACGTGTCGTCACCGGTACCTCCAGTGTGGGACGAGGTTCGCCTTCCCCAGCGGCCTCACACCCGAACTGGCTGCTCTCGGGGCAACATTAGACATTCTGCACTATTCACCACAATCAGGACAACAATCTACGTTTGACGCCCGGCAGTCGCCGATCTCCCGTCTTTTCGCCCGGGTGTCAGGGAAAAAGCTACCGTGCGGCGTCCTTGAGGGAGTCACGTACCGTCGTGCTGGTACGAGATGTCACCCACTCGTCGGAGGGGAGCACCGGATGCGACCGATGCTGCGCCGTGGCCTCGCACTGGCCGTAGGGGCCGTTCTCCTGGGCGGATGCACCGTCAGCGGGTCTCCGCCCGACGGCGGTCGGGGTGAACCCTCCGCACACACCTCGCATTCCGCTTCGGGGCCGCGCGACCCGTCCCCGAAGCCCTCGCCGACCCGCCCCTGGAACGTCCGTCCGCCGTCGGTGGCCGCGCTCGGTGACTCCATCACCCGCGGTTTCGACGCCTGTTCGCCGCTGTCGGACTGCCCCGACGTGTCGTGGTCCACCGGCGACCGCGACAAGGTCGACAGCGTGACGCACCGGCTGGCCGCGACCGTGCCCGCCACCAGGAGCTGGAATCTCGCCCAGTCCGGCGCCCTGGTCGCCGACCTGCCCGCCCAGGCCGAGGCCGCGGCGGCCCACCGGCCCGCCATGGTCACCGTGCTGATCGGCGCGAACGACGCGTGCACCGCCACCGCCGCCGCGATGACCTCGATCGCCGACTTCCGGGCCGACTTCGCCCGCGCGCTGTCGTATCTGCACCGCGTGCTGCCCGGAACGCAGGTGCTGGTGGCCAGCATCCCCGACCTCAAACGGCTGTGGTCGGTCGGGCGGACCAACGTCCTGGGCAAGCAGGTCTGGAAGCTCGGCCTGTGCCCCTCGATGCTGCGCGACGCGGACTCGCACAGCGCGGCGGCCGAACAGCGCCGCGACACCGTACGGGACCGCGTGATCGCGTACAACAAGGTGCTCGGGCAGGTCTGCGGACAGTACGAGCGCTGCCGCTACGACGGCGGCGCGGTCTTCGCGTACCCCTTCGGCACGGACGACCTGAGCCGCTGGGACTGGTTCCACCCCAACGAGCGGGGGCAGGCCCAACTGGCCAGGATTCTGGCCCGAGTCGCCTTCGGCGCGAGTCCGACGTAGGGGCGGAACCGGTCATTTCACGGAGGGATCCGGCCTTTTCGGCGGCGGGGGGCGGGGACGGTGCGGGGGGGGCGGCCCTCAGTCGTCGGGCCGGCCCTCCTCGGCGGGCTCGCCCGGCGGCAGCACTTCCCTGGCCAGCAGCGTCGCGCCCGCGACGGCGCCGGGCATCAGGAAGACCGCCACCAGCGGCACGAGGAAGGCCAGGACGAGCGGCACGCCGAAGCCGAGGACCAGCGGCAGCCGGGCCCGCAGGACGCGGATGCGTTCGCGCAGCGGTACGTCGCGGCGCTGCATCGCGACCGCGGCGAGTTCCAGGGTGAGGAAGAAGCCGGAGACGCAGAAGCCGACGGCGGGCACCACGGTCTGGCCGAGGACCGGCACGAAGCCGAGCGCAAACAGCACGATCCCGAAGGCCGCGACGCGCACCAGGACCCGGACGCTGTCCACCGTCGAGACCCACAACTCCCGCCACAGCCCCAGCTCGGGCCCCTCGGGCGCCCCGCCCTCGGCCCGGTCCACGCGCGCCGCGACCGTCTCGTAGAACGGCTGCCCGACCAGCAGCGTCACCGCCGTGAACGAGATCACCGCCAGCAGCAGCCCGCCCCCGACCACAACCGCGTCCAACAGCCCCCGGAACGCCCCGGACCACGGCGACGCCCAGTGATCCGCGAAGGGCGTCGCCCACGCGACCATGTCGTCCGTCCACACCAGCAGCGCCACGAGCGCCGCCGCGTACCCGACCAACGTGATCAGCGCGGGCACCATCCCCAGCCGCCACTCCCGCCCGTGGCCTGCGGCCCACTTCTGGCCCAGATACAGCAGCCGCACTCCACCCCAGATCTCCCGCATGCGCGGAGCTTAGAGGACAAGCACGTCGGCCGCCGCCGCGAGGCATACAAGCGCGACCCGACACCCGCCGCCGCCAGGTCAGCCTTCGGCCCAACCCGCCCGCCAGCCACCACGCGCACTGCCCAACTCGCCTTCGCCGAAGGCCAGATCCCCTGCGGGACGGCCATCCGCGCCGGTACCCGAACCGCACGGCGCGCGGTCGCCGGACGCGAGATCCCTGCGGGACGGCCATCCGCCGAACCTCGGATCGCACGGGCCGCGGTCGCCAACAACGAGAGCCCCTGCGGGGCGGCCGTTGGCCGTTGCCCGAACCGCACGGCGCGCGGTCGGCGACGGTGGGGACCCCGCAGGGAAGCCGGCAGCCGAATTCCCAGCCTGCACGGGTGGGGGTCCCCCCGGCGAAGGCGGGGGGAGGGCGGGGTCAGGGGGCGGGGACGGAGAGCGGGGCCGTGAGGCGGGGCGAGGCGATGGAGCGGCCGGCGACCACGGCGTAGGCGCCGGGCACGAGCCGCCACGCGGCGGCATCCTCGTCCCAGACCTCGGCGGCCCGCCGGGGCACCCGGACGGTCACCTCGACGGCCTCCCCCGCCTCGGCGGCGACGGAAGCGAATCCGGCCAGCCACCGCCCGGGCCGCGCGACGTCCGAGGTCGCCCCCTCGGACGACGCCCCGTCGAGGTAGAGCTGGACGACCTCACGCCCGGCCCGCGCCCCGGCGTTCCGCACCCGCACGGTCGCGGTGACCAGCACGTCCGGCTCCGAACTCTCGGCGACGACCAGCGACTCGTACTCCCAGTCGGTGTACCCGAGCCCGTGCCCGAAGGGATAGGCGGGGGCGACGGCCTGCCGCTCCCACGCGCGGTACCCGATGAACACCCCTTCGTCGTAGGCGAGTACGCCGTCCCGCGGCGTGACCCGGCTGACGGGCGCGTCGGCGAGCCGTACCGGCCAGGTCGTGGGCAGCCGCCCGCCCGGCTCCTCCACGCCGAGCAGGACGTCGGCGAGGGCGGCCCCGGCCTCCTGCCCGGGGAACCAGCCGAGGAGTACGGCGGCCACGTCCTCGCGCCACGGAAGCTCCACCGGGGAGCCGGAGTTGACCACGACCACGGTCCGCGGATTGACGGCGGCGACGCGGGCGACGAGTTCGTCCTGGCGGCCGGGCAGCCGCAGATCGCGCCGGTCGAAGCCCTCGGACTCGACGCGTTCCGTGGTGGCGACCACGACGACGGCGGTGTGCGCGGCCCGCGCGGTCTCGACGGCCTCGGCCAGCAACTCCTCCGGGTCGCGGGCCGGTTCGCCGTGCAGCAGGGCGAACCCGACGGCGAGGATGGGGAGTTCGACGCTCTTGGGCACTGCGTGCACGAGGCTGATCTCGACCCGCTCCCCCGCCGCCAGTTCGACGGTCCCGTGCTCGGCGGGCGTGCCGAGGAACGCCTCGAACGGGTCCTCGTGCTCGCTGCCCTCGACGCCGTCGAACAGCACGTGTCCGCCGACGGTCAGGGTGAAGCCGCCGGTGCCGCGGGTGCCGAAGCGGTGCGCGCCGCTGACCCGCGGGGTGAACCAGCCGCGGGTCTCGACGGTGTGCAGCGCGTCGTACGCGACGCCTTCCGGCAGTTCGCCGAGCCACTGGAGCTGGCCGTTGGGCAGCTCCTCCGAGCCCAGTTCGGCTCCGTGTTCGTCGCGGGCGACGGCGGTGAGGGCGAATCCGGGCCCTGCGACGGGCAGTTCCTCGGTGGGGTCGGCGCCGACGCTGTGGCTGAGGGCGACGCCCGCGTGCAGCGCGGCCCGCAGGCCGTCGAGCGGCGAGACGACGTGGTCGGGGAAGACCTGCGCGGAGCCGCCGCCCAGGACGCGCGGGTCGCGGGCGGCGGCGCCGATGAGGGCGATGCCGCCGCCGAGCGGGGTCGGCGCGAGCGGCAGCACGGGCGCGTTGCCGCGTACCTCGTTGCGTACGAGCACGAAGCCGCGGCGGGCGATCTCGCGGGCCAGCGCGTCGCCGTCGGCCGGGGCGGGCCGGTCGGCCACGGCGACGGCGGGCGGCGCGCCCTCCAGCAGGCCGGTGCGGGCGGCGAGCAGCAGGACCCGGCGGGCGGCGGTGTCGACGGCCGCCTCCTCGACGGCCCCCGCGCGTACGGCGGCGGCCAGCGCCTCGCCGTAGACGGTGACCGGTCCCGGCATGGCGATGTCGAGGCCGCCCAGGAGCGCGCCGACGGTGTCGCGGGCGGCCAGCCAGTCGGAGACGACGACGCCGTCGAAGCCCCACTCGCCGCGCAGCACGCCGTTGACCAGCGGGTCGTGCTCGGTCATCGTCGTGCCGTTGACGGCGTTGTAGGCGGCCATGACGCCCCAGGGCCGGGCGCCCGCGACGATCGCCTCGAAGGGCGCGAGGTACAGCTCGCGCAGCGGCCGGGGCGCGATCCGGTTGTCGACGGTGAAGCGCTCGGTCTCCGCGTCGTTGCCGACGAAGTGCTTGACGGTGACGCCCACTCCGCCGTCCTGGACACCGCGCACATAACCGGTGCCGATGGCGCCGGTGAGATACGGGTCCTCGCTGTACGCCTCGAAGTGCCGTCCGCCCAGCGGCGACCTGTGCAGGTTGACGGTCGGCGCGAGCAGGACGTGGACGCCCTTGCGATGCGCCTCCTGGGCGAGCAACCGGCCTGCGCGGCGGGCCAGTTCGGGGTCCCAGGACGCGGCGAGCGCGGTGGGGCTGGGCAGCGCGGTCGACGGGTCGCCCGCCGTCCAGCGCTTGCCGCGTACGCCGATCGGGCCGTCGGACATCACCAGCGAGCCGAGGCCGATCTGCGGCAGCGCGGGCAGCGTCCACATGTCCTGGCCCGCCAGCAGCCGCGCCTTGGCGTCGAGGTCGAGCTTGCCGAGCGCCGCGTCGACCGCCCGCTCGCGCTCCGCGTCCCCGCGCGCGTCCGCGCGTACGCCCTCGTCCCCTGCTCCGGCCGCCGCCCCGCTGATCGCCGTCATCTTCCGTCCCCTTCCGCCTGTCCCGTACCGCTCCCGTCCCACCGCGCCCACGCTACCTGTCGTACGGTAGGGATAGATGCCATTTCGTAATCTTGTAGGCTCCCGAGCGGCAAAGGCTCCCGAGCGGCAGGGGAAGGGGGCGGGGTGGCGTGGCGGGAACCAGGAGTGAACGGCGGGGCGACCGGCGGGCGGAGATCATCCAGGCCGCGACGGAGGTGATCGCCGAGCGCGGCTACCGGGGTGCCACATTGGTGGCGGTGGCCGAGCGGGTGGGGCTGACGCAGCAGGGGCTGATGCACTACTTCCCCACCAAGGACGCCCTGTTGGTGTCCGTGCTGGAGGCGCGCGACCAGTGGGACATGGCGTCGGCGGCGCTGCACGGCCGGTCGTGGCCGCTGGAGGTGGTGGCGGAGCTGGTCGAGTACAACGCGACCAGGCCCGGTATCGTCCAGGCGTTCACGGTGCTGGTCGGCGACAGCGTCACCGAGGGGCACCCGGCGCAGGAGTATTTCCGCGAGCGCTACGCGCGGGTCCGCGAGGGCGGCGCGCAGGCGCTGCGCGCCGAGTACGGCGACCGGCTGCCGGGCGGCCTCACCCCCGAGCGGGCGGCCACCTTGCTGGCGGCGGTGATGGACGGCCTCCAGGTGCAGTGGCTCCTCGACCCCGGCGCGGTCGACATGTCGGCGGCCTTCCGCGACTTCCTGGCGCTGCTGGCCCCGCCGTCGGAGCCGGGGACGGCCGGACAGCCGTCGGAGCCGGGGACGGCCGGAGCGCCGTCGGAGCCGGGGACGGCCGGAGCGCCGTAAGGACCGCGCTCCTGGGAGCGCGGTCCTTACCGGGGCCGACCGGGTGAGCGGCGGAGAACTCAGACGACGCTCAGGTCCACCGTGATGTTGCCGCGCGTGGCGTTGGAGTACGGGCACACCTGGTGCGCCTTCTCCACCAGGTCCTTGGCGGTGACGTCGTCCACGTTGGGGATGGAGACGGCCAGTTCGACGGTGAGGCCGAAGCCGCCGGAGGCGATTTTGCCGATGCCGACCTTGGCGGTCACGCGGGAGCCGCTGATGTCGGCCTTGGCCTGGCGGGCGACGACGCCCAGCGCGCCCTGGAAGCAGGCGCTGTACCCGGCGGCGAAGAGCTGCTCGGGGTTGGTGCCGTTGCCCGCGCCGCCCATCTCGGTCGGCGGGTTCACGATGACGTCGAGCTTGCCGTCGTCAGTGGCGACGCGGCCGTCACGGCCGTTCTCCGCGGTGGCGACGGCGGTGTACAGGACGTCTACGGGCTGGATGCTCATGAAAGTGTCCTCCTGAGGGGCGGGCGGCCCGCAAGGCACGCGAGCACGCCTGCAACATTTTGTTGAATTTTCGGCCGGGTGTCGAGCCCGGCCGGTCGGTCGGCGGCCGGACGGCGGGTCACTCCGCCGGAAGAGAGACGATCATCTTTCCGGTGTTGTCACCGCGCAGCACGCCCAAGAACGCTTCCAGATTGTTCTCGATTCCCTCCACCACCGTCTCGCGGTACCGCAGCCGGCCGTCCCGCAGCCAGCCGGCGGCCTCGCGGACGAACTCGGGGCGAAGGTCCTCGTGGTCGGTGACGAGGAAGCCGCGCAGGGTGAGCCGCCTGCCGACCATCAGGCCGAGATTGCGCGGCCCCGCCACCGGCTCCGTCGCGTTGTACTGCGCGATGGCCCCGCACAGGGCGGCCCTGCCGTGCACCCGCATCGCGCCGACCGCGGCCTCCAGGTGCTCCCCGCCGACGTTGTCGAAGTACACGTCGATGCCATCGGGCGCGGCGGCCTTCAACTGCCCGGCCACCGGGCCGTCCTTGTAGTTGAAGGCGGCGTCGAAGCCGTACTCCTCCACCAGCATCCGGACCTTCTCCGCGGAGCCCGCGCTGCCGATGACCCGCGAGGCGCCCTTGAGCCGGGCGATCTGTCCGGCCTGGCCGCCGACGGCGCCCGCCGCGCCCGAGACGAAGACGACCTCGCCCGGCGCGAATTCGGCGACCCTCAGCAGACCCGCGTAGGCGGTGAGCCCGGTCATGCCGAGGACTCCGAGATACGCGGTGAGCGGCGCCTGGTCCGGGTCGACCCGGACGGCGCGCGCGGCGTCCACCAGGGCGTACTCCCGCCAGGCGAGGCCGTGCAGCACATGGTCGCCGACCGCGAAGTCCTCGGCCCGCGAGGCCACGACCCGGCCGACGGCGCCGCCGTGCATCGGCTGGTTCAGCTCGTACGGCGGCGCGTACGACTTCGCCTCGTTCATCCGGCCGCGCATGTACGGGTCGACCGACAGGTGCAGATTGCGGACCAGGATCTGGCCGGGGCCCGGCTCGGGGACGTCGGTCTCGACCAGCGCGAAGTCTTCCGGCACCGGCCAGCCCTGGGGGCGGGCGACCAGGTGCCATTCACGGCTCTTCGGCATGGGGGAAGTCCTCCTTCGGCGACGGTTCGACCACTGGTCGGCGTCGATCACTGATCAACCGCTGATCAACCATGGAAATGATTCAGGTGCTGAACTAACCATGGACCTTGATGTTTCATGATGTCAAACATTTGGGTAAACTGTTGGTCATGACACGTCGCCGAAGCGATCCCCTGACCGTCGAGGTCGTCGGCCTGATCGGCACCGTCGCCGCCCGCTACCACCAGGAGTACGAGTCGGCCGCCGCCCGCCACCGGCTGACCGGCGCGCAGGCCAAGGTGCTCGCGCTGCTCAATTCGGGGCCGCTGCCCATGCGGCGGATCGCCCGCTGGCTGAAGTGCGAGCCGTCCAATGTGACCGGCATCATCGACCGGCTGGAGGTCAGGGGGCTGGCCGAGCGCCGTACCGACCCGGCCGACCGCCGGATCAAGCTGGCCGCGGCCACCGCCGAGGGCCACGCCGTCGCCGACAAACTCCGCGACTCCCTGGACTTCGCCCGTGAACCGCTCGCCGGGCTCTCCGAGCAGGAACGCACCATGCTGCGCGACCTGTTGCGGCAGATGCTGGGCGACGACCCGGCGGACGGCGCGCACCGCGACCACAGCCTCGGAGACACCCCGGGAGCGGGCCGCGAGCCGGGCGAGGGCGACGGCTGACGCCCGCTGATCCGTCCCCGCGGGGACCCTACTGGCACCACCAGAGCACATGCGTGCACGTCGGCGACGGTGTCGCGGGCGAGGACGGCGGCGCGGTCGTGGTCGGCGGCGCGGCGGTCGTCCTCGTCGGCGACGCGCTCGCGGTGCGCGAGGGCTTCCCCGCCGGGCTGGACGCGGGCGCGCTCTCGGAACGCGAGGCCGACGCCGACGGCGAGCCGGACGCCTTGTCGGACGCCGAGGGCGACGCGCTGCCGCTGGTCCGGCCGCCGCCCTTCGGGACGCCGGGGGTGCCGCTCGCGCCGGTGGACGGCCGGGGCGCGTCGGGCGAGGGGGAGATCGGGGAGACGCCGGGGCCGGGATCGGTGGACGGGCTCGGCGAGCCGCCGGAGAAGGCCGCGACGCCGAACATCGTCAGCGAGCCGACGACCGCGACCGCGCCGACGCCGAGGATCGCCGCCCGCTGGTGACGGCCGCGGCGGCGCCTGGCGGTCCCGCGCAGGTCGTGGTCCTCGCGGTAGCCGCCGCCACCGGCTCCGAGCAGGCTGTCGGCCAGGGCAGTGGGGGCGTCCCGTCGCGGGGCTTCGCCGTACGCGGGGACGTACGGGTCGGCGTACGGGGCGGTGTACGTCCCGCCGTACGCGCTGTCGTCGCCGGGCGTGCCGGGGTCCGTGTCCGGGCCCTCGCCGACGCCGGGGCCGACTGCGACGGCACTGCCGGTACCCGTGCCCGCGCCGCCGGGCTCGGGCTCGGCGGCGGTCGGGGCGGGGGCGGTCGGGGCGGCGGCGGGGCCCGCGTCCGGGCCGAGGCCCGAGTCCCTGAGGAGGTCGTCCACGAGGGAGCCCTCGACGGGGGCCTCCGGTGCCGCCGCGCTCGCGGGCGGCGCCGGGTCGGCGCCGTCCCCTGCGGCGGCCTCCTCGGTGACCGGCGGCAGTTGCGCCGTGTCGGCCTCGTCGGGCAGCCCCGACCGGTCCGCGATCGCGCCGCATCCGGGGCAGGAGAAGGCGCCGTTGAGGTGTCGTCGGCACGTGTGGCAGTAGTTCATGGCGGATGGACTGTAAGGGACCGTCGCGGTGCGGCGGAACCCCGGAGTTCCGCTTGTCCCGGCTTCGCCGGGAAACTCCCCTGCGGACAAGTCGCCGCAGCTCAGGCCAGGTCGGGGCGGTCTGTACAGCGTCGGGCCGGTGCCCGGCGGCGGCTCAGCCGGGCCAGACGAGACTCTGCGTCTCGCTGTAGGCGTGCAGCGCGTACGACCCCACGTCCCGGCCGACGCCGCTGCGCTTGAAGCCGCCGAAGGGCGCCTCCATGTTGCGGCCCACGGTGTTGATCCCGACGCCGCCCGCGCGCAGCCGCCGCGCGACCCGGAAGGCGCGGGGCACGTCGGCGGACCACACGTAGTCGATCAGGCCGTAGTCGCTGTCGTTGGCGAGCGCGACGCCCTCGTCCTCGTCGTCGAACGGCAGCACCACGACGACGGGCCCGAAGATCTCCTCGCGGACCACCCGCATGTCGGGCGCGCAGTCGGCCAGCAGTGTGGGGGCGACGTAGAACCCCCTTTCCAGCGGCGGGCGTTCACCGCCCGCCAGCAGGGTGGCGCCCTCCTTGCGGCCGAGCGCGACATACGCCTCGACGCGGTCGCGGTGGGCGGCGGAGATGACCGGGCCGACGACGGTGGCGGGTTGGGCGGGGTCGCCGACGACGAGCCGTCGCGCGTACCCGGCCAGTCGCTCCACCAGCCGTGGGTAGACAGCGCGTTGGGCCAGTACGCGGGTGGGGGCGGTGCAGATCTGGCCGCTGTAGAAGCTGAAGGTGGTGCCGATCCCGGCGACGGCCGAGTCGAGGTCGGCGTCGTCGAAGACCAGCGCGGCGCCCTTGCCGCCGAGTTCCATCAACTGCCGTTTCATACCGCGCCCGCAGGTCTCCGCGATGCGCTGCCCGACGGCCGTGGAGCCGGTGAAGCTCACCATGTCGGTGTCGGGCGACCCGACGACCGCCTCGCCGACGTCGGCGCCCGAGCCGGTCACCACGTTGAGCACACCCGGCGGCAGCCCGGCCTCGGTCAGCGCCTCCGCCATCCGGTAGACCGACAGCGGGTCCTGCGGGGCGGGTTTGACCACGACGGTGTTGCCCATCGCGAGCGCGGGCGCGACCTTGCCCGCCGGATTCGCCCAGGGGTTGTTGTAGGACGTGACGCAGGCGACGACGCCGACCGGCTGCCTGATCGCCAGCGCGCCGAAGACGCCGCCCGCGCCCATCGCGGACGCCTCGTTGAGCTGCGGGAGCAGCGCGGTCTCGGTGGGTTCGAGCGCGCCGCGCGCGTATCGCAGGAAGCGGGCGGCGGCCACGCCGACCTGCATGCCGCGGGCGGTCGCGGCGGTGGCGCCGCTCTCGGCGCCCGCCAGGGCCGCGTACGGCTTCAGTTCGCGCAGGATGATCCGCCCGGCGCGCTCCAGTATCCGGCCGCGCTCCTCGGGGCGGGTCCGCGACCAGCCGTCGAGCGCCTGCCGGGCGGCGGCGGTGGCCGCGAGCGCCTGTTCCGGGCTCGCTTCCGGCGCCCGCCCGACCACGCGCTCGGTGGCCGGGTTCAGCACGTCGTAGTGCCCGCGCTCCGGGGCGGTCCACCGGCCGCCGATGAACAGCGCGTCCTCGATCGCCGTCCCGTCCGTACCTGTTGACGTATCCGTCGGCCCGTCCGCCGCCCTGTCCACCGCCATGCCCGCCTCCTCGGCCGCCGGTCCCACCGGAATCCGGCACGGGCACAGCATGCCTGACGGACCGTCAGATGAGGAGAGGCGGACGGCACCTGATCCGCCCGGCCCGACGGCGTGCTGACGGAATGTCAGGCGGAGGCTCAGGCGGAGAGCAGGCCGCGGCCGAGCCAGTCCTTGGTGTCGCGGACGCCGGGCAGCACGAAGAAGTAGCCGCCGCCGACCGGGGAGATGTAGTCGACCAGCGGCTCGTCGATCAGCCGGGTCTGGGTGGCCTCGAACTGCCGCTGTACGTCCTGCTGGTAGCAGCAGAAGACCAGCCCCATGTCGAGGTTGCCGACCGCGTCCACGCCCCGGTCGTAGTTGTAACCGCGGCGCAGGATGCGGGAGTCGTCGGTCCTGGCGGTGCGCGGGTTGGCCATCCTGATGTGCGCGTCCAGCGGGATCGCGTTGCCCTGCGGGTCCTTGGCGTAGAGCGGGGTGTCGGTCTCCTTCGCGCCGTCCAGCGGCGCGCCGGTGTCCTTGCGGCGGCCGAACATCAACTCCTGCTCGGTGAGCGAGACCCGGTCCCAGAACTCGACCAGCATCCGGATGATCCGGATCGCCTGGTAGCTGCCGCCCGCCGCCCACGCGGGCTCGCCGAGCGCGTCCGTCACCCACACCAGGCGGTCCATCTCCCGGCCGGAGCGCACGTCCGGGTTGGCGATGCCGTCCTTGAAACCGAGCAGATTGCGCTGCGCGCCGGTCGGCCGGGGCGCGTTCTGGAAGCCGTCCATGCGCCACTTGATCTGCATGCCGCCGCGGGTGTGCCGGGCGATGTCGCGCAGCGCGTGCAGGACGGTGTCCGTGCTGCCCGCGCAGATCTGCAACGACAGGTCACCGTGGCACTGCGCGGCCTGGAGGTTGTCGTTGGGGAAGGTCCGCATCGGGGTGAGGCGGCGCGGCTTGGCGCCCGCGAGGCCGTAGCGGTCGTCGAAGAGCGAGGAGCCGACGCCGACGGTGACGGTGAGCGCGTCGGCGGGGACGGTCGGGCCGAGGATGCCGTTGTCGGACGGCGGCGCGCCGACGCCCAGGTCGTCGGGGGTGCCGCCCGCGGTGAGGAAGCGGGCCCGCTCGGTGATCGTCCTGAAAAGGTCGGCGAGTTCGGCCCTGGTGTCCGCGATGACGTTCAGCGAGACGAAGGTCGCCGCGGCGGGCTGCGGGGTGATGACGCCCGCCTGGTGCGCGCCGTGGAAGTCCACCGCCGCGGCCTGGCCGCGCTGACCCGCGTCGGCCGCCTGGGCGCTGCTCCCGCCGGCCGCCGTGCTCAGCGCGAGGCCGCCGCCCGCCAGCGCCGCCGCGCCCGCGCCCGCGCCGAGCGCGGTCTTCACGAAGGACCTGCGGCCCGCGCCCATCGGGCAGGTGCCGCCGCCCGCCGCGTCACCCCCGTAGCCCTCGTGGCCTTCGGGTCGGGTGGAGTCGGCGGGCATCTGCTGCTTCCCTTCGGGGAGTTGTTCGGGTCCTGGCGCCGTACGGTCCTCGCGCCTCATGCGGACTTCCGGATTTCGAGCAGGTCGGGGACGGGCGCGAGGTCTTCCAGGAGCTGACCGGTCGCGCCGTCGATCGTCGCGCGGGCCGCCGCGTCGAGCGAGCCGACCGGGGTCCAGGCGGCGCCCTTGTGCGCGCCGTCGAGCAGCCTCTGGAGGCGGGCGATGTCCGCGTCGATCAGGGCCAGTTGCCGCGGGTCCCGCCGGGTGATCAGCGGCCGCAGCACCGTCAACAGCTCTTTCGTACCGGCCAGGTTGGCGTTCGCGGTCGCCAGATTCGTCCCGCTGCCCTCGTCGGTGTCGCCGGTCAGCTCGAACTGGAGGGTGTTCTCCAGGATCTCGTGGCTGCGCAGCGGCAGGTCGGACGGGTCGAAGTCCTGCGTGGGGAACGCCTTGCGCAGGCCCGCCACGTCGGCGCCGAGCCGGACGGCGAGCGGCTTGAGCGAGGCCGCGGACTCGCCGTGCCACAGCCCGTACTCGATGCGGTGGAAGCCGGTGAAGGACGGGTCCTTCTCACCGCCCGGCAGCCCGTCCTTGCGGCCATTGATCTTCGCGTCGAAGTCGGCGAAGGTCCCGTAGGCGGCGCCGAGCGCGGAGTACGTGTCGTGCGCGGTGAGCCAGTCGGCGCGCGCCGCGGTGAGGTCGCCCGCCGCGAGGTCGGCCGTCAGTGTGCCGGTCTGGCCGACCAGCGTGCCGAGCCCGCTGTTCACATAGGCGCGGTACGACGCGAGCGGCGGCTGGAGTTCGGACGCGGCCAGCGGCAGGACGGCCTTGGTGGTACTGCCGCCGGAGACCCGTACGGACGCCGAGGTGACCGCCTTGCCGCTGGTCGGCACACAGCGCCAGGCGTATTCGCCGCTGCCGACGGTGGCGACCAGGTCGCGGGTGGTGCCGGGGGCCAGGCCCTCGATCTCGCCGTAGACGGCGTTGGTGGCGGGGTTGATCAGATAGACCTCGGACGCCTTGTCGCCGGTGTTGCGCATCGAGAAGGTCCGGCGGCCGGGCTGGGGGGCGCTGAAGCCCTTGCCGCACTCGGTCGGCGAGACGGCGACGGTCTGCGCTCCCGCGGGCTTGCCGTCGCCGAAGGCCACGACCAGGCCGCCGATCACGGCGGGGATCGCGACGACGGCGGCCGGGAGCAGCCATACGGGACGGGAGCGGGTGCGGGCGGGCGCCGCCGTGACAGCGGGCACAGGGGCGGGGGCCGGTGCGGAAGCGGGGTCCGGTGCGGAAGCGGGGGCCGGTGCGGAAGCGGGGGCCGGTGCGGAAGCGGGCGCCGTCTCCGCCGCCGTCGGCTCGGCCGCCGGTGCCTCGGCCGCCTTCTTGGACACGGGCGCGGGCGCGGGCTTGCGCAGGCCGCGTACGAACAGCGTCATAACGATCGCGAGGTAGCCGACGTAGGCGGCGACCTGGAGCCAGGTCATGGCCGGGGTGAGGTTGAGGACGCCCTGGAGGAGGGCGGCGTACCAGGAACCGGCGTCGATGTGCGCGCTGAGGTCGAAGGCGTACGCCGTCTTCCCGGCGATCACGCCGCCCTCCTGGAGGTCGCGCAGGCCGTAGCCGAGGACGCCCGAGGCGATGACGATCAGGACGGCGCCGGTCGCGGTGAAGAAGCGGCTCAGATTGATCTTGAGCACCCGCCGGTACAGGCCCCAGCAGAGCCCCGCGGCCAGCACCAGGCCGATCGCGGCGCCGGCCAGCGGGCCGCCGGACTCCCCCGCGGCGCGGGCGGTGGTCCACAGGAAGAGCGCGGTCTCCAGGCCCTCGCGGCCGACCGCGAGGAAGGACGTGAGGATCAGCATGCCGCCGCCCATGGCGAGCGCGGCCGTCACCTTCTCCCGGATCTCACCGGACAGATTGCGGGCCGAGCGGCGCATCCAGAAGACCATCGCGGTGACGAAGGCGACGGCCACGACGCTGAGCGTGCCGCCGAACGCCTCCTGCGCGGTCGCCGACAGATTCGCGGCGGTGAAGGTGAGGACCGCCCCGAAGCTCATCGACAGGGCGATGGCGGCCAGGACGCCCGTCCACACCTGCGGGAGCCGGGACTTGGCGTCGCCGCGCACCAGGGTGGCCACCAGGATCGAGACGATCAGCCCGGCTTCGAGACCTTCCCTGAGTCCGATCAGGAAGCTCGGAAACGCGTCGTCCCACATCGATGTTCGTCCTCCCGGACCCGTGCTTAGGTGTGCCTGGCCTGACTTAGGCATACCTATCCTGCGGATCGGGGCCCGCGAAGTCTCTATGCTCCGGTTCCGTATTGGGTAAAAAGGACACCACGTGACACCGGATGACACCGGATGTGCGCGGGCCGCGCGGGCCGCTCCCCGCTCAAGGTGGGATCGGCGATCCCTGGACAAGTGGGGCCTTCATCCGGCCGTCGCCGCCGCCCACGCTGGAGTCA
Source organism: Streptomyces sp. NPDC093221 (assembly GCF_044753885.1). NCBI lineage: Bacteria > Bacillati > Actinomycetota > Actinomycetes > Kitasatosporales > Streptomycetaceae > Streptomyces > Streptomyces sp. NPDC093221. The sequence goes on from NZ_JBIVOA010000005.1 coordinate 365,263, forward strand.
TGACCACGCACACGGACACGACCACCGGCACGACTACGGACAGCACCGCACCGGCCAGGATCGCGATCGTCACCGGCGCCAACCGCGGGCTCGGCCGCGCCACCGCGCTGCGGCTCGCCGCGGACGGCGTCGATCCGATCATCACCTTCCGGTCGCACGAGGACGAGGCGGCGGCCGTGGTCGCCGAGGCGAGGGCGCTCGGCCGCACCGCGTACGCGCTCCGCCTGGACACCGCCCGGACCGCCGGATTCGCGGACTTCGCCGACGAGGTGCGGCGGCTGCTCAAGGAGGGCTGGGGGCGGTCGGACTTCGACTACCTCGTCAACAACGCGGGCTCCGCCGTGACGGAACCCTTCCTCGAAGCCACCGAGGAAGGCTTCGACACGATGCTGAACGTCCACTTCAAGGGCGTCTACTTCCTCACCCAGCGGCTGGTCCCGCTGCTCGCCGACGGCGGCCGGATCGTCAACCTCTCCACCGGGCTGACCCGCTTCACCAGCGAGGGACTGTCGGCGTACGCGTCGATGAAGGGCGCCGTGGAGGTGTTCACCCGCTATCTGGCCAAGGAGCTGGGCCCGCGCGGCATCACCGTGAACGCCGTCGCGCCCGGCCCCACCGGCACCGACTTCGGCGGGGGCTTCATGCGGGACGACGAAGGCGTCAGGGCCGCGCTCTCCGGCCAGGCAGCGCTCGGCCGGGTCGGGACCGCCGAGGACATCGGCGGGGTGATCGCCGCGGTGCTGTCCGACGGGACCGGGTGGATCACGGGACAGCGGATCGAGGCGTCGGGCGGGTTCCTGCTCTGACCCGACGGGTTCCCGCTCTGACCCGATGGGTTCCCGCTCTGACCCGGCGGGTTCCCGCTCCAGCCGGGCGGGTTGCTCCTCCGACCGGGCGGTTCCCTCGCCCGCCGCACGGGATACGTATCCGCACGCCGTCCCTTTGTGTTCCTCCCCACCCCTCCCCCTCCGCTGGAAAGCACTCGCCCGCCCCCGCGAATGCGGCATCGCCCGCCCCCACTCACCGTCAGGAGCGAACCGTCATGACACGTAAGAACGCACTGGACACCGCGGTGCCCGATCTCAGCGGAAAACTCGCCGTCGTCACGGGCGGGAGCGACGGGATCGGGCGGGGGCTCGGCGGGCGGCTGGCGCGGGCGGGCGCGGAGGTCGTGCTGCCGGTGCGGAACGCGGCGAAGGGCGCGGCGGCCGTGGAGCGGATCAGGGCCGAGGTGCCCGGCGCGCGGGTGTCGACGCGGGAGCTTGACCTGGCGTCGCTGGAGTCGGTCGCCGCGCTCGGCCGGACGCTGGTCGCCGAGGGCAGGCCGGTCGACATCCTCGTCAACAACGCGGCGGTGATGACCCCGGCGACCCGGCAGACCTCCGCGGACGGCCTGGAGTTGCAGTTCGCGACGAATCACCTCGGGCACTTCGCGCTGACCGCGCATCTGCTCCCGCTGCTGCGCGCCGCGGGCGGCGCGCGGGTGGCGACCCAGTCGAGCATCGGCGCCCGCCAGGGGGCGCTGGCCTGGGACGACCTCCAGGCGGAGCGCGGCTACGCGCCGATGAAGGTCTACAGCCAGTCGAAGCTGGCGGTGCTGATGTTCGGCCTGGAACTGCACCGGCGCAGCGTCGCGGGCGGCTGGGGCATCACCAGCACCCTCGCGCATCCGGGCCTGACCTCGACCAATCTCCAGACGGCCGGGCCGAATCTGGGCCGCGCGAAGCGGACGACCTGGATGGACCGTGCCTTCCGCTGGCAGTCCAGGCTCGGGCTGTTCGTGCAGACCGTGGACGACGGGCTGCGGCCGGTGCTGTACGCGGCGACCGCGCCGGGGGCGGTCGGCGGCGCCTTCTACGGCCCCGGCGGCCTCGGGCATCTGACCGGCCCCGTGGTGGAGCAGCCGCTGTACCGGTCGGCGCGGAGCGAGGAGGAGGCGCGGCGGGTCTGGCAGGTGTCGGAGGAGCTGGCCGGGGTGCGCTTCCCGGACGACGTGGCCGCCGAGAGCTGAGCCGCGGACGTACGGGGGGAAGCCGTGGCCGTGCGGGCGGGAGGGCGCGGACGTACAGGCGGGAGGGCGCGGACGTACAGGCGGGAGACCGGGACCGGACAGGCGGGAGACCGGGGACGTACAGGCGGAAGACCGCGACCGGACAGGCGGGAGACTGGGGTCATGGACCGAGAACAGCTGGCGGACTTCCTGCGCACCCGGCGTGAGGCGCTGCAACCCGAGGACGTGGGGCTGCCGCGCGGGCCGCGGCGGCGTACGCGGGGGCTGCGGCGCGAGGAGGTCGCCGCGCTGTCCGGCATGTCGACCGACTACTACAGCCGGATCGAGCAGGCCCGCGGCCCGCAGCCGTCCGCGCCGATGCTGGGCGCCATCGCGCGCGGCCTGCATCTCTCGCTCGACGAGCGCGACCACCTCTTCCGGATGGCGGGGCACAGCGCCCCGGAGCGCGGATCGGGCAGCGACCACGTCAGCCCCGGCCTGATGCGGATTCTCGGGCGTCTGGACGACACTCCCGCGCAGGTCATGACGGATCTCGGCGAGACGCTGACGCAGACCCGGATGGCGCTCGCCCTGCTGGGCGACGAGACCGGGCACACCGGGATGGCCCGCAGCTTCGGCTACCGCTGGTTCACCGACCCCGTCACCCGCCGCATCTACCCCGAGGCCGACCACCCCACCCACAGCCGGATCTTCACCGCCGGGCTGCGCGAGACGCTTTCCCGCCAGGGCCCCGGCTCGCGGGCCGCCGCCCTCGTCGACGCCCTGCTCCCCGTGAGCCCCGAATTCGCCACCCTCTGGAGCGCCCACGAGATCGGCGTCCGCCACCCCGACGACCTCAAACGGATCCGTCACCCCGAGGTCGGCATCCTCCACCTGCACTGCCAGGTCCTCCAGGACCCCGCCCAGTCCCAGACCCTCCTGGTCTTCACCGCCACCCCCGGCACCGACTCCTACGAGAAGCTCCAGCTGCTGTCGTCGCTGGGCGAGCGCGGCGCGACGGCGTAGTCAGGGAGTCACGTACGGGTACGTCACGTACGGGTACGGGTACGGTCCCGTACCGCCGCGGTCCGGGGTCAGACCTGTTCCGACTCGCCTTCCACCGCGAGCTGCCACTCCGCCTGGAGGCGGGCCAGTTCCGTCAGCTCGTCCGGGGTCCACGAGGTGCGACCCGCGCTGAGCCGACGTATCCGGGCATTGAGCTCGGCCGCGTCGGCGAACGCGGAATCGGGAGCCGGAGGCGTGCTGGGCATGGGCGCAAACATATCCACGATCCGATAAACGCCCGGTATACGCCGAGCCCATCCCCCGGACCCCCCGGGTGTAATCCATCCCACTCCGGGGCAGACGCGCGGCCGGCCCCTCCGCGCCCCCGGACGGCGCCTCTCAGCGCCGGTCGGCCCTCGGTCGGCGGCGGCCCGGCAGGGGCACCGAGGCCAGGGCGGGTGAGCCGCGCGGACACGGGGCTCGTTGGCCAGGTTTTTACGTTCCGCCGGGACGGCGTTCCGGATCATGGCCGCCCCGGCCTCGCGAGCCCGAACCGGACCTGCGGGGGCCCGCATGAGGCGGCGGCGCCGGGCCGTACTCCGCTTGCCGGGCCGGAGGACAACGGCGGGCGGACCGGGGGCGGTCGCGGTCTTGTCGGCCGCCGGGGCCCGGCCTAGCGTCGGGGCCTCATCCACTCGTCACGCGTTCGGTACGCCGACCACGGGGTCCGTCGTGCCGCGTGACGGGGTGCGAAGCCGAGGAGCGTGGCCGTCATGCCCGCCGAACACGTCACGCACAGCGCCGGAACCGGACCCAGCCGCCGGGGGCTGCTGCGCGCGGGGGCGGGCCTCACGGCCGCCGGGGCGCTCGGCGCGGCCGGAGTCCTCGCCGCCGCGGGACCGGCCGCCGCCGACCTGCCGGTCACCCCGCCCTTCTCGCTGGAGGGCGGCGGGGACCAGGTGTTCTGGCGCAAGCCGCTGCACGAGACGTCCTGGGCCATGCAGTCCTTCGCCTACGACAACGTCAACGGCCACATCTACTTCGCCCAGCACCGCCCCGGGGACAACGAGAACGAATCCGACGACGGGGACCCGTCAAAGGCGCACATCCACTACGGCGACATCTGGATCGTCCGCACCGACCTGGCGGGCAACGTGCTCGGCACCATGGCGCTGCACCAGTTCGGCCACGGCTCCTCGATGGCCGTCGAACCCACCGGCGCCGGTTCCGCGCCGTACCTGTGGATCGAGGGCGACAACTACAACGTCGCCAAGGGGGCGTACGAGGACAGCGGCTACCGGCTCACCCGGTTCCGTTACACCGAGGGCATCACCCTCACCTACGGCAACCCGTCGGTGATCCCGATCCAGGACCGTACGCCCACCATCACCACCTACGCGGGCCTGCCCCGCCCCGCGATCGACCCCGTCAACAACATGCTGCTGGTCCGCTACGCCACCCAGTCCACCTCGCCCAACCCCTGGCGGCTGGTGGTCTTCCCGCTGGCGGACGCGGTGGCGGGGCGGCTCTCCCAGGACGACAGGAAGGCCGAACGCGCGCTGCCCACCAACGCCCAACTGAAGATCCCGGACGACGCCGCCTTCCAGGGCGTCACCCTGTACGGCGAGTACGCCTACCTCCTCTACGGCAGGTCGGGCGGCCCGTCCTACCTCGCCGCCGTGAGCATGAACGACGCCGGGGGCGGGCACGGCGAGGTCTTCCACACCACCGCGGGGGCGACGATCCCGGGCCGCGAGCCGCAGGGCTGCGCGATCTGGGTGGCCGACGGCCAGCCCCGCCTCGCCTTCGGCTTCTCCGGCAAGACCGGCACCACGACCGACCCCAGCTTCGACGCGAGCCTCTTCTACAAGAACACCTTCGCCTGAGGGTGCCCGCGCCTTCCCTGTACGTCCCCCGCCCGAGCCGAACCGATGTGCCTGGCACGCGGCCGCCTGCCGAAGCGCGTGTGCGCCCGTCCGGCCCGGGTAGCCGGGCGCGTAGGAGACGGAAGGACCGGTGAGTGGTGATGGATCCCGTCGGAACTCGGGCGGCAGGGGACGGCTCCGGAGCGGCGGACGGCTCGGGCGAGCCGTCGGTCGGTGAGCTGGTGTCGCGCGCGACACAGCAGATGTCGCAGCTCGTGCGCGAGGAAATGCGGCTCGCCCAGGCCGAGATGGCCCAGAAGGGCAAACGGTTCGGCATGGGCGGCGGGCTGTTCGGCGGTGCGGGGCTGCTGGCCTTCATCGGTCTGGAGGCGCTGGCCGCCACGGCGGTCGCGGCGCTCGCCCTCACGTTCTCGGTGTGGCTGTCGGCGCTGATCGTCGCGGTGGCGCTGCTGGCGCTCGCCGCCACGCTGGCGCTGGCGGGGAAGAAGGAAGTGAGCCGCGCGACGCCGCCGGCTCCCGAGCAGGCGATCGCCGGTGTCAAGGCCGATGTCGCCACCATCAAGGAAAAGACGAAGCGATGACCATCGACCCGCATGACGAGAAGGACCCGTCCACCCCCGAGGAACTGCGCGCCCAGGTGGAGAGCACCCGTGAGCAGCTCGGCGAGACGGTGGAGGAACTGGCCGCCAAGGCCGACGTGAAGGCCCGCGCCAAGGACAAGGCCGCCGACATCAAGGACGAGGTCGGCGACAAGGCCGCCGAGGCGAAGGACAAGGCCGCCGAGGTCAAGGACAAGGTCGGCGACAAGGCCGCCGAGGTCAAGGACAAGGTCCAGAGCAAGGTCACCGAGCTGAAGGACCGCGCCCAGACCACGAAGGACGAGGCCCAGGACACCGCTCAGGACACGGCGGCCGACGCGTCGGCCTCGGCCCGGGCGAAGGCGGCCGAAGTCGGCGCGCTGGTCCGTGACAAGACGCCGGAACCGGTGCGGGAGAAGGCCGCCGCCGCCTCGGCCAAGATCGCTGAGGGCACCGCGGCGGTGGCCGCCAAGGTCAGCGAGAAGACCCCCGAGCCGCTGGCCGAGAAGACCCAGCAGGCCGCCGACGCCGTCAAGCGCCGCCCCGGCGCGGCCGTCGCCGCGGCGATCGGCGCCGCCGTGGTGTTCTTCACCGTCCGCTGGAAGAGGGGCCGCAAGTGAACGCCGCGAAGATCGTCTACCGCCCGGTCGGCCTGCTGCTCAGCGTGGCCAGTGGCGCGTTGGCCGGAGCCGCCTTCAAGCAGACGTGGAAGGTGGTCGGGCACGACGACGACACCCCGGACGCGCTGGACGAGGAGCGCGCCTGGAAGGAGGTCCTGATCGCGGCCGCGCTGCACGGGCTGATCTTCGCCGTCGTGAAGGCGGCGGTCAGCCGGAGCGGCGCCACCGCCACCCGGCGGCTCACCGGCACCTGGCCGGCCTGACCCGCGCCCCGCGCCCCGCGCACGCGGAAAGCGGGGCCGCGCCGCGCGGTCTCACGCCGATCAGCCCTGTCCCCCGCCGAGTTGTGCCACGAGGCCGCCAGGGCGACCTCACCCGGCCCCGTCAAGGACGTGCCGCGGACGCCACTCGGACGGATGCTCGCGCGGGGGGTGTCGGCACCATGATCGCCGCCCCCGGAGACCGTCCGCGAAGTGCCGGCTTCGCGGCACGGCGCAGGGTGGGGCGGGTGGGACTCGAACCCACGACCGACGGATTATGAGTCCGCTGCTCTAACCGGCTGAGCTACCGCCCCGTACGGTGCGCCTCGCGCGCCGTCTGCCGCAGCATAGCTGCTCATACGATCTGTCGCCCTCGCGGGTCACAGACGCGTCATTGGGTGGACTCGCGGGGGCGGGGAGTTGGTTCCCCGGGACATGAAAAAGGACCCCAACGGGGTCCTGATCCGGCGCTCCCCCGACTGGACTCGAACCAGTAACCTGCCGGTTAACAGCCGGCTGCTCTGCCAATTGAGCTACAGGGGACCGAGCTCCCCCGACTGGACTCGAACCAGTAACCTGCCGGTTAACAGCCGGCTGCTCTGCCAATTGAGCTACAGGGGATCGCTCTGCGTGCACCGAATGCACTCGTCAGGGTGTCCCCGGACGGCGCGCGTTCGCTGCGACACATACATTAGCGCAAGTGAGGGGGTGCTCCGCCAACCAGTTGCGCCAGGGTTGTCACCCGGGTGCACAGGGTAGGCGCGCAGCACACGGCACCTTGGCCCGACTTGTCCTATGCCTGACGTGTCCGACGGAAAGAGGGTGGAGCCCATGCGCTACCGGCTGACGTTCATCAGTGGAGCCGTCGTCGGCTATGTGCTCGGCGCGCGCGCCGGGCGCGAGCGGTACGAGCAGTTGCGCAAGAGCGCGCAGCGCGTCGCGCAGAACCCGGCGGTGCGCAACGCGGCGGAGAGCGCCGCGCAGACCGGCAGGAACGCCGCGGTGAAGGCCGCGGACACGGTGACGGCGAAGGTCGGCGACCGGCTGCCGGAGTCGGTGACCGAGCGGGTGAAGGCACTGCGCGACCGCAGCGCGCCGCCCGAGGACGACTGGGGCACCTCCAACACCTGAGGAAGGGCATCCCCGCCCGCATCCCGCCCGCACCCCGCCCGTTTCTCGAACACCTGACGCAACCTGATGCACAGCTGTCACCCCGCACCCGCCCCCCGTGGGGCATCATCTCGTCCATGGGGAAAGTCGCGGGCATAGACAGCTCCACCACCGGTACGACCGTCGTCGTGTGCGACAGCGAGACCGGGGCGGTACTCAGGCAGGGCCATGCGCCGCACCCTCTGGACGACGGCGAGAAGCCGACCGAGATCGACCCGCAGGCGTGGCTGCTGTCGCTGGGCGAGGCGGCCAAGGACGGCGTCCTCGAAGGGGTGCAGGCGATAGGCATCTCCGGGCAGCAGCACGGGCTGCTGGCCCTGGACGCGGGCGGGGTGGCCGTACGCCCGGCGCTGCTGCGCGGCGACAAGCGGGCGCAGGCGCAGGCCGTGGACCTCACCGACGAACTGGGCGGGGCGGCCGGGTGGGCCGAGGCGGTCGGCTCGGTGCCGCAGGCCGCGTATCCGGTGGCGAAGCTGCGCTGGATCGCGCAGCACGAACCGCAGACGGCCACGCGCATAGCGCAGGTGATGCTCCCGCACGACTGGCTGGTGTGGCAGTTGCTGGGGCGGCCCGCGCGCCGTACGACCGACCGCGGCGACGCCTCGGGCACCGGCTACTGGTCGGCGGCCACCGGCGAGTACCGCACGGATCTGGTCGAGCGGGCGCTCGGCCACCAGGTGGCGCTCCCCGACGTACTGGCCCCCGCCGAACCCGCGGGACAGACCCCCGAGGGCCTGCTGATCTCCGCGGGCACCGGCGACAACATGGCCGCCGCCCTGGGCCTGGGCCTCGGCCCCGGCGACGCGGTGGTCTCCCTGGGCGCGGCCGGCACCGTCTTCGCCGTGCACCACGAGGCGCTGAAGGACCCGACGGGTACGGTCACCGCCTTCGCCGACGCGACCGGCCGCCATCTGCCGGTGGTGCAGGTGCGCAACGCCGTCCGTACGCTGCGCGGCACCGCCGATCTGCTCGGCACCGACCTGGCCGGGCTGTCCGAACTGGCGCTCCAGTCCACGCCCGGCGCGTACGGACTGGTGCTGCTGCCGTATCTGGAGGGCGAGCGGACGCCCGATCTGCCGCACACCGCGGGGACGCTGGCCGGGCTGCGGCGCGACTCGATGAAGCCGGAGCACCTGGCGCGGGCCGCCTTCGAGGGCATGCTGTGCGGGCTGACGGACGCGCTGGACGTGCTGCGCAACAAGGGCGTCGAGGTGCGCCGGGTGTTCCTGCTGGGCGCGGCGGGCGAGCTGCCCGCGGTGCGCGCCATCGCGCCCGCGCTGTTCGGCACGCAGGTCGTCGTCCCGCCGGCCGCCGAGTACGCGGCGCTGGGCGCGGCGCGGCAGGCCGCCTGGTCGCTGGGCGCGGTGCTCGGCTCGCAGTCGCAGACCGAGCCGCCGCCGTGGGCCGAGGCGGCCACGCAACTGCTGGAGCCGGGCGACGACTCGGCCGTGGGGTCAGCGGTGCGTCAGCAGTACGTCGCGGTGCGCGAGCAGACTCACCCGGGGGCCTTTGCCTCGCTTTAATCCCATCTCGCTTTAATCCCATGCGGCCCGGCGGTGTCGGAAGATAAGATCCTCCGCCGATCAAGACGGGCAAAGGGCGGGCAAAGCTCGGCGGGCCGGGGCAACGTCCCCTCCCCCGCGCTGCGTCTCCGTACGCGCCTTCCGCCGCCTGCGTACGTCCCGCCGGGTACGCGGCACCCGTACCGCCGACACCGAGGTTTCAGTGTGCTGATCAGACTCCTGCGGGCCCACCTGGGCCCGTACAAGCGACCCATCGGTCTCTTGGTACTGCTCCAACTCGTCCAGACCATAGCCACGCTCTACCTGCCCACGCTCAACGCCGACATCATCGACAACGGGGTGGTGAAGGGCGACACCGGCTACATCGTGGGGCTGGGCGGCGTCATGATCGGGGTGACCGTCGTCCAGGTCTGCTGCGCGATCGGCGCGGTCTTCTTCGGCGCCCGGACCTCGATGGCGGTCGGCCGTGACATCCGCGCGTCGGTCTTCGACCGGGTGCAGAGCTTCTCGGCCCGCGAGGTCGGGCAGTTCGGGGCGCCGTCGCTGATCACCCGCACCACCAATGACGTGCAGCAGGTGCAGATGCTGGTGCTGCTGACGTTCACGCTGATGGTGTCCGCGCCGATCATGTGCGTCGGCGGCATCATCATGGCGCTCGGCCAGGACGTGCCGCTGTCGTCTCTGCTACTGGCCGTGGTGCCGCTGCTCGGCATCGTGATCAGCCTGATCATCCGCAGGATGCGCCCGCTGTTCCGCACGATGCAGACCCGCGTGGACACCGTGAACCGGGTGCTGCGCGAGCAGATCACCGGCATCCGCGTGATCCGCGCCTTCGTCAAGGACGACTACGAGCAGCGCCGCTTCGCCGAGGCCAACGACAGTCTGACCGATGTGTCGCTGGCCACCGGAAAGCTGATGGCGCTGATGTTCCCGCTGGTGATGGGCGTGGTGAACATCTCCAGCGTCGCCGTGCTGTGGTTCGGCGCGCACCGCATCGACAGCGGCGGGATGCAGATCGGCGCCCTGACGGCGTTCCTGAGCTATCTGATGCAGATCCTGATGTCGGTCATGATGGCCACCTTCATGTTCATGATGGTGCCGCGCGCCGAGGTCTGCGCCGAGCGCATCGAGGAGGTGCTGGGCACCGAGTCCAGCGTCGTCCCGCCGACCGCGCCCGTGCTGACCCTGCGCCGCCACGGCGACCTGGAGCTGACCGGCGTGGAGTTCGCCTACCCCGGCGCGGAGGCGGCCGTCCTGCGCGGGGTCGACCTGGTCGCCAGGCCCGGTGAGGTGACCGCGATCATCGGCTCCACCGGCAGCGGCAAGTCGACGCTGCTCGGCCTGATCCCGCGGCTGTACGACGCGACGGGCGGCCGGGTGCTGGTCGACGGCGAGGACGTCGCGGAGCTGGCCCCCGCGCTGCTGGCCGAGACCGTCGGCCTCGTACCGCAGAAGCCGTATCTGTTCTCCGGCACCGTCGCGACCAACCTGCGGTACGGCAAACCGGACGCCACCGACGAGGAGCTGTGGCACGCGCTGGAGGTGGCGCAGGCCAAGGACTTCGTGGAGCGGCTCGACGGCGGGCTCGACGCGCCCATCGCGCAGGGCGGCAGCAATGTCTCCGGCGGGCAGCGGCAGCGCCTGGCCATCGCGCGGGTCCTGGTCCGCAAGCCGGAGATCTACCTCTTCGACGACTCCTTCTCGGCGCTGGACTACGCGACGGACGCGGCGCTGCGCCGCGCGCTGCTGCACGAGACCGCCGCCGCGACCGTGCTGATCGTCGCCCAGCGGGTGTCCACCATCCGTGACGCGGACCGGATCGTCGTCCTGGACGAGGGCCGGGTCGTCGGCACCGGCACGCACACCGAGCTGATGACCGACAACGAGACCTACCGGGAGATCGTCCTGTCCCAGCTCACGGAAGCCGAGGCCGCCTGATGAGCGACGACGAGCACAAGCCCGCCGCCGCGCAGCGCCCGCCGCGGCCGATGGGCGGGCCCGCGCGCTTCATGAGCGGCGGCCCGGTCGAGAAGCCGATGGACTTCGGCGGGTCGCTGAAGCGGCTGCTGGGTCTGATGCGTCCCGACCGTTTCCTGCTCTGCCTGGTGCTGGTCCTCGGCACGGCGAGCGTCGCGCTCGCGGTGACCGGGCCGCGCATCCTCGGTCACGCCACCGACCTGATCTTCGCCGGGGTGATCGGACGGCGGTTCCCCGGCGGCACCAAGCAGCAGGCGCTCGACACGCTGCGCGCGCACGGTGACGGCCGGGTCGCCGACATGCTCAAGGGCATCGGTTTCACGCCGGGCCAGGGCATGGACTTCGACGCCATCGGCAAGGTGCTGCTGGTGGTCCTCGCGGTGTACGTGGCCGCGGCCGTCTTCAGCGTCTTCCAGATGCGCACCGCGACCAAGGTGATCAACCGGGCGATGTTCCGGATGCGCTCCGACGTCGAGGACAAGCTGGCGAAGCTGCCGCTGTCGTACTTCGACCGGCAGCCGCGCGGCGAGGTGCTGAGCCGGGCCACCAACGACATCGACAACATCGGCCAGACGATGCAGCAGACCATGGGCCAGCTGGTGAACTCGCTGCTGACCATCGTGGGCGTGCTGGCCATGATGTTCTGGATCTCCTGGCTGCTGGCGCTGATCGCGCTGGTCACCGTGCCGCTGACGCTGCTGGTGGCCACGCGGGTCGGCAAGCGCGCGCAGCCGCAGTTCATCCAGCAGTGGAAGACCACCGGCAAGCTCAACGCGCACATCGAGGAGATGTACACCGGCCACTCGCTGGTGAAGGTCTTCGGGCGCGCGGAGGAGTCGGCGGCGGCCTTCGAGGAGCAGAACGAGGCGCTGTACCGCTCGGGCTTCAAGGCGCAGTTCATCTCCGGCACGATCCAGCCGATGATGATGTTCATCGGCAATCTGAACTACGTGCTGGTGGCCGTCGTCGGTGGCCTGCGGGTCGCGTCGGGCGCGCTGTCCATCGGTGACGTCCAGGCGTTCGTGCAGTACTCGCGGCAGTTCAGCCAGCCGCTGACGCAGGTGGCGAGCATGTCGAACCTGATCCAGTCCGGCATCGCGTCGGCCGAGCGGGTCTTCGAACTCCTCGACGCCGAGGAGCAGTCGGCGGAGCCGGCGAAGCGGGACGTCCCCCGGGTGCCGGTGCGGGGCCGGGTAGCGTTGGAGGACGTGAGCTTCCGCTACGACCCGGACAAGCCGCTGATCGACCACCTGTCGCTGAAGGTGGAGCCGGGCCACACCGTCGCGATCGTCGGCCCGACCGGCGCGGGCAAGACCACGCTGGTCAATCTGCTGATGCGGTTCTACGAGGTGTCCGGCGGCCGGATCACCCTGGACGGCACCGATGTGGCCACGCTCTCCCGCGAGGAGCTGCGCTCCTCGATCGGCATGGTCCTCCAGGACACCTGGCTGTTCGGCGGCACGATCGCGGAGAACATCGGCTACGGCAGCGAGGGGGCGACCGCCGAGCAGATCGAGGAGGCGGCGCGCGCCGCGCACGCGGACCGCTTCATCCGCACGCTGCCCGAGGGCTACGACACGGTGATCGACGACGAGGGCGCGGGGGTCAGCGCGGGTGAGAAACAACTCATCACCATCGCGCGGGCGTTCCTGTCCGATCCGACGATCCTGGTACTGGACGAGGCGACCAGCTCCGTCGACACCCGTACCGAGGTGCTGATCCAGCGGGCGATGGCCAAGCTCAGCCACGGCCGTACCAGCTTCGTGATCGCGCACCGGCTGTCCACGATCCGCGACGCCGACGTCATCTTGGTGATGGAGTCCGGCGCGATCGTCGAACAGGGCACGCACGAGGAGCTGTTGGCGGCCAAGGGCGCGTACGCGCGGTTGTACGCGGCGCAGTTCGCGCAGGCCGTGGCGGAGGTCGACTGAGGTACGAGGGCCGGCCGGGACGGGTGTTCCGTCCCGGCCGACCGGCCGGAGCGGGGGGCCGGAAAACCCGAGGAGCCAGCGGGTACGGCGGCGCGCGGCGTTGGTAGCCTGTGCCGCCGTACCTCCGGAAGGGCAGAAGTGATGAGCAGCGCCACCACCGCGGCGTCGGTCGCGGGTACCGGCACGCGGGCGGGTACGAGTACCCGTATGGGTACGAGCACGGATTCGGGTACGGGTACGAGTACGGCCGAGGGGCCGCGGCAGGGGCGACCGGGCGGTTCCGACCCGGTGCGCTGCCCCGCGCGGCGCGAGACCTCGACGCTGGCGCGGCGCAGCGCGCGGGTGCCGATCTGGTACCTGCGGGTGATCGGCGTCGTCGATCTGCTGTCCGCCGTGTCCCTGACGATCCGTCAGGAGATGTCGAACCACAACACCGGTGAGCTGTTCACGCCGTTCATGCTCTTCGCGGGCTTCGGCTCGGCCGCCGCGACGCTCTTCATGGCCATGATGCTGGCCCGCCACAAGCGCGTGGCCTGGATCGTCTTCATGGCGCTGTGCGGCGGCTACGCGGCCCTGTCGGTGTGGGCGCTGTGCTACGACGACCTGCGACGGCACCCGTTCAACTGGGTCTCCACCGCGCTCACTTTGACCGTGCTGTGCTTCGGCGCGCTCGGCCGCCGCGAATTCCACGGCAAGGGCGACCGCACCAACCCGCAGCTCGCGCTCGCCGTCCTCGGCGTCGGCGCGCTGCTGTCGGTCCTGGTCGGCACCACCCTGGTCACGGCCGTCGGCCCGGAGCGCGCCAGCGTCGGCGACCGCGTCTGGTACGTGGCGCTGCGGCTGACGACCCTGAGCCGCGACTCCGACATCGAGCCGAATCTGCACATCAGCCCGTGGGTCAGCAGCGGCCTCAACCTGGCGGGCCTCGGCCTGCTGCTCGCCGTGCTCTACGCGCTCTTCCGCTCCCCGCGCGGCCGGGACCTCCAGAGCCGCGACGACGAGGACCGGCTGCGCGAACTGCTCGCCCGGCACGGCGCCCGCGACTCGCTCGGCTACTTCGCGCTGCGCCGCGACAAGTCCGTCATCTTCTCGCCCAGCGGCAAGGCCGCCGTCGCCTACCGCGTGGTCGGCGGTGTGGCCCTGGCCTCCGGCGACCCGATCGGCGACGTCGAGGCATGGCCGGGCGCCATCGACGCCTGGCTGGTGGAGACCCGCGACCACGCCTGGATCCCCGCGGTGATGGGCGCCAGCGAGGAGGGCGGCACCGTCTACGCCCGGCACGGCCTGGACGCGCTGGAACTGGGCGACGAAGCCATCGTGGAGACCGACGAGTTCACCCTGGACGGCCGGGCGATGCGCGGCGTGCGGCAGGCGTACAACCGGGTGCGGCGCGCCGGTTACACCACCCGTATCCGGCGGCACCGCGACATCCCGGCCGACGAGACGGCCGCGCTGATCGAGGCGGCGGACCGCTGGCGGGACGGCGCCACCGAGCGCGGCTTCTCGATGGCGCTCGGCAGGCTCGGCGACCCGGCCGACGGCGACTGCGTGATGACCGAATGCCTCGACGGCGAGGGCGAGTTGAAGGCGCTGCTCAGCTTCGTGCCGTGGGGCCCGAAGGGGCTGTCGCTGGACTTGATGCGGCGCGACCGGGACAGCGAGAACGGCCTGGTCGAGTTCATGGTCCTCGACCTGATCGAACGCGCCGCCGACGTCGGCGTGGAGCGGGTGTCGCTCAACTTCGCGATGTTCCGGTCGGTGTTCGAGGACGGCGCCCGGCTGGGCGCGGGCCCGGTGCTGCGGCTGTGGCGCTCGGCCCTGATGTTCTTCTCCCGCTGGTGGCAACTGGAGTCGCTGTACCGCGCGAACGCCAAGTACCGGCCCATCTGGGAGCCGCGCTTCCTGCTCTTCGCCAAGAGCGCGCATCTGCCGCGGATCGGGCTGGCGAGCGCGCGCGCCGAGGGGTTCGTGGTGGCGCCGAGGCCGCTGGCGCGGCTGCGCAGGGACGGCTAGGGCCTGGGGGGCTCCGCCGCGGGGGGTCTCAGTCGAGGTAGCCGCGGAGCTGGTCGGCGAAGGCGTGGTCGCGGAGCTTGTTGAGGGTCTTGGACTCGATCTGGCGGATGCGTTCGCGGGTCACGCCGAAGATGCGGCCGATCTCCTCCAGGGTGCGGGGGCGGCCGTCGGCGAGGCCGTAGCGGAGCTGGACGACCTTGCGCTCGCGCTCGCCGAGCGTGGACAGCACCGCTTCCAGGTGCTCGCGCAGCAGCAGGAAGGCCGCGGACTCCACGGGCGAGGCGGCGTCGCCGTCCTCGATGAGGTCGCCGAGCGCGACGTCCTCCTCCTCGCCGACCGGCGCGTGCAGCGACACCGGCTCCTGGGCCAGCCGCAGCACCTCGCTGACCCGCTCCTCCGGCAGGTCGAGCTGGGCGGCGACCTCCTCGGTGCTCGGCTCGTAGCCGCGCTCCTGGAGCAGCCGCCGCTGCACCCGCACCACCCGGTTGATCAGCTCCACCACGTGCACGGGGACCCGTATCGTCCTGGCCTGGTCGGCCAGCGCCCGCGACATCGCCTGGCGGATCCACCAGGTCGCGTACGTCGAGAACTTGTAGCCGCGCGCGTAGTCGAACTTCTCCACCGCCCGGATCAGCCCGAGATTGCCCTCCTGGACCAGGTCGAGCATGGTCAGGCCGCGGCCGATGTACCGCTTGGCGACCGAGACGACCAGCCGCAGATTGGCCTCGATGAGGCGGCGCTTGGCCATCCGGCCGAGCACCACCAGGCGGTCGAGGTCGACGGCGAGCTGCGAGTCCAGGTCGGGAAAGGCGCCGAGCTTCTCCTCGGCGAAGAGTCCGGCCTCCACCCGGCGGGCCAGGTCCACCTCTTCGGCCGCCGTGAGCAGCGGGATACGGCCGATCTCGCGCAGATACTGCCGGAAGAGGTCGGCGGACGGGCCCGCGGACTCCTCGCGCGGCGGCCGTACCGGCACCGCGTCCTCGTCGTCCCGCTCGTCGGTGACCACGCGTTGCTCCGGCACCCGCGACCCCGTGAGGTTCCCTGGCGGTTCCGCCTGGGGCTCCATCGCCACCACCTCGGCCGCGGTCGTGAGGGTCTGGATCTGGGTGTGGATCTGGGTCTGGGTCTGCACGGAAGCGACCTCCAGAAGTGAGCGCGTCCTCGGGCTCGCAGCGCGTCTTGCCGGACAGGCCCTGGGCGCCGTCACCCAGTGTGGCCCACGACGCGGCTCCGCTACGAGGGGCGTGCGCTCCCTTTTTCACACAAGGTCACCGCTCAGGTCCGTGCGGTGACGCAAGGCATATGCCCGGGCGTACGCCCGCGGCGGTTACAGCCCCGCCGCGCCCTGTTCGCGCAGCCGCTGGCCGTACTGCTGGAGCGCCCACAGCTCGCCCAGCGACGCGGTGACCTCGGGCGAGTCCTGCGGGACGCCCTGGGCGGCAAACCGCGCCTGCGTGGCGTGCACCTGGGCCACGCGCCGCTCCACCGCGTTGATCCGCACCCGGACCAGCACCTCGCCCGCGTAGAACTCGGGCGACTTGTGCATCACCGGCTCGACGGCCAGTTCGGTGACCATCATCCGTACGGTGTCGTCGGGCGCGGCCTCGCGGACCCGTACGAGATAGTCGCCGTCGGCCGCCTCGACGCCGCCCGCCTCGGCGATCACCCGGCGCACGGCGGCGTAGGGCGGTCCGGTGAACTCGTCCTCGCCGTACGCGTCGAAGGCCGGGGAGACCAGCTTCGGGTACTGGAGGGCGAGCTTGAGCAGCTCGCGCTCGACGCGGTGGGCGGGGCTGCGCAGGTCCAGGCGGGGGCCGCGCGGCGCGTTCTGCGCGGGGACGCCGGAGGACTGCCGGTCGCCGCCCGCGTACGGACCACCCTGGCCCTGGCGGCCGTACTGCGGGCGGTTGTCGGTGCTGCCGCCGCCCGCCGCGCGGGCCCTGGCCATCGCGCGGACCCGGCGGATGATCGACTGCTCCTCGGACTGCGTGCCGATCCCGGCCATGCCGACCAGCCGGATCGCGTAACGGTCGCGCAGCGCCTGGTTCTTGATCGCGGCGACCACGGCGACCCCCGCGTCCACGGCCGCGACCCGGCCCTCGTCGGTGTCCAGGTTGTAGCGGGACACGATGGAGCGCAGCGCGAAGGCGAACAGCGGGGTGCGGCCGTCGATCAGCCGCTGGATGGCCGCGTCGCCCTCGGCGAGCCGCAGTTCGCACGGGTCCATCCCGCCGGGCGTGATCGCGATCGACGTCTCGGCGGCGAATTTCTGGTCGTCCTCGAACGCCCGCAGCGCGGCCTTCTGGCCCGCCTCGTCGCCGTCGAAGGTGAAGACCACCTCGGCGGTCGAATTGTCCATCAGCAGCCGGCGCAGGATCTTGATGTGGTCGCCGCCGAAGGAGGTGCCGCAGGTGGCGATGGCCGTGGTGACCCCGGCGAGATGGCAGGCCATCACGTCGGTGTACCCCTCGACGACCACCGCCCGCCCGGTCTTGGCGATCTCCTTCTTGGCCAGGTCGATGCCGTACAGCACCTGGGACTTCTTGTAGAGCGGCGTCTCGGAGGTGTTCAGGTACTTCGGCCCCTGGTCGTCCTCGCGCAGCTTGCGCGCGCCGAAGCCGATCACCTCGCCGGTGATGTCCCGGATCGGCCAGATCAGCCGCCCCCTGAAGCGGTCGATCGCCCCGCCCCTGCGGCTCTCGGAGGCCAGCCCCGCGGTGATCAGCTCCTTGTCGGTGAAGCCCTTCCCCCGCAGATACCGCACCAGGTGGTCCCACCCGGCGGGCGCGTACCCCACCCCGAAGTGCTCCGCCGCCGCCTGGTCGAAGCCGCGCTCGGCCAGGAACCTCCGGCCGATCTCCGCCTCCGCCCCGCCCAGTTGCTCCACATAGAACTGCGCGGCGGCCTTGTGCGCCTCGACCAGCCGGATCCGCTCGCCCTGCTGCCGCCCGGGGACATGGCTGCCCTCCTCGTACCGCAGCGTGATCCCGGCCTGCCCGGCCAAGCGCTCGACGGCCTCGGTGAACGACAGATGGTCGAGCTTCATGACGAACGCGAGGGTGTCCCCGCCTTCCCCGCAGCCGAAGCAGTGGTAGAGGCCCTTGGAGGGGCTGACCTGGAAGGAGGGGGATTTCTCGTCGTGGAAGGGGCACAGGCCCTTGAGATTGCCGCCGCCGGCGTTTTTGAGCTGGAGGTATTCGGAGACGACGGCGTCGATCGGGACCGCGTCCCGTACCGCCTTCACGTCTTCGTCTCTGATCCTGCCCGCCACTCGCGCAAGTCTACGGCGCTGGTGGGACAGCGGAGCGCCGGGCGGTGGGTGGCGACGAAGGTCTTGACCCGGGCGGGGGTGAGGACTAGCTTCGCCAATCGTTAGGAACCTTTCCTATTGGGGTTCCGAAGTCGTGGGGAGACACAGCCGCATGCCCGAGCTTCGCAGAAGGCCGCTCCGCAGATGGACCACCGCCGCGGCGACGGCTGTCACCGCGACCGCCGTGCTGGCGGCGCTGTCGCTGGCGGGCGGCGCGGACACCGCCCAGGCCGCGACCACCGGCGAGGTCCGGGTGAACCAGGTCGGCTACGCGGGAAGCGGCGCCAAAGAAGCGTTCCTGCTGGCCAAGAGCGCGGTCGGCGAGGCGTCGTGGAAGCTGGTCGGCCGCGGCGGCCGGGTCGTCGCGCACGGCAGCACGGGGGCGAGCCTGGGCCGCTGGAACAGCGCGTATCCGGCCGTCTACCTGATCGACTTCAGCGCGGTGCGCACGCCCGGCACCTACCGGCTGGTGGTCGGCGGCACCGCCACCGCCTCCTCCCCCGCCTTCACCATCGGCTCGGCGAAGGCCGTCTTCGGCCGTCCCGCCGCCGACGCCACCGCCTTCTTCCAGGCCCAGCGCGACGGCGCGAGGACGATCCCCGGGCAGCTGCGGCGCAAGCCGTCGCATCTCAACGACGCGCACACCGCCGTCTACGCGTGGCCGTCGTTCACCGACCCCGACGGCGACACGATCAAGGCCACCCCGAAGAAGATCGCGGGCGCGGCCCCGGTGGACGTCTCCGGCGGCTGGTTCGACGCGGGCGACTACCTGAAGTTCACCGAGACCACCTCGTACGCCGTCGCCGCGCTCCAGATCGCCGCCCGGCAGACCGGCGCGGGCCCCGCCTCGGCTCTCGGCGGCGAGGCGCAGCACGGCCTGGACTGGCTCGACAAGATGTGGGACGGCACAACGAAGACGCTGTACATCCAGGTCGGCCTCGGCTCCGGTACGGACAGCGGCAGCGTCGTCGGCGACCACGACGTATGGCGGCTGCCGGAGAAGGACGACAAGGACTCCGCGCACCCGTTCCTGAAGAACCGCCCGGTGTTCAGGGCGGGCGCCCCCGGCGCGAAGCTCAGCCCCAACCAGGCGGGCCGGCTCGCCGCCGACTTCGCGCTCGCCGCCCAGCGGTACGCGGCCACCGCGCCCGCCAAGGCCCGCGCGTATCTGAACACCGCGGCGCAGATCTACGGCCTGGCCGACACGCGCCCTGGCACGCTCGTCACCACCGTGCCGTACGGCTACTACCCCGAGACGAGCTGGAAGGACGATCTGGCCTTCGGCGGGGCCGAGTTGGCGCTGGCGGCGCAGCGGCTGCACGACCGGCGCGGCGCGGACTGGCTGAAGCAGGCGGCGAGTTGGGCGAAGGCGCACCAGAGCGACGCGGGCGCGGACACGCTGAACATGTACGACACCAGCGCGCTCGCCGACCTCGACCTGGCGCGGGCGATCAGGGCGGCCGGGCACCCGCGCGGCCTCGCGGTGACGTACGCCGACCTGGTCGGTTACGTGAAGGGCCAGATCGCCGCCGGGCAACGGCGGGCGGCGGCTGACCCGTTCCACGCGGGCGCGGTCTACGACGACTTCGACGCGGACTCGCACACGCTGGGTCTCGCGGCCACCACGCGGCTGTACCGCTCGGTGACCGGCGACACCTCGTTCGACCGCTTCGCGGTGCAGCAACTCGACTGGCTGCTGGGGGCGAACGCCTGGGGCACGTCCTTCATGGTCGGCCAGGGGCAGACCTTCCCGCGCTGCACGGCGGGCGAGTTGGGCAACCTCGCGGGGAGCCTGACCGGTTCACGACCGCTGGAGGTGGGCGCGATCGTCAACGGGCCCAACGGCGCGGAGCAGTTCAGCGACGGCCTCGGCGACTACCTGGACGGCATGCGGCCGTGCCCGCCCGGCGGCGCGGACCCGTACAGCGCCTTCAACGGGCGCGGCAGCCGGTACGTGGACGACGTGCGGTCGTGGCAGAGCTCGGAGCCGGCGCTGGACATGGACGCGTCGGGGCTGCTGGCCTTCTACCTGTCGAAGTAGCGTTCGGGGACAGGCGGAGAGGCGCTGGGCGACGGCCTACGCGGGACCCCGCGCGAGGTCCTTGGTGACGAACACGTAGTGCGGGCCGATCGGTTCCACGACGAATTCCTCGCCGATCGCCGTGAAGCCGAAGTGCTCGTAGAAACCGGCGGCGGACGTACGGCCGTTGCACCAGGCCAGTTCGGCGCCGCGGGCCGCGGCCTCGCGCAGTCCCGCGATCAGGGCCGCGCCGCCGAACCCCTGGCCGCGGACCTCGGGCGCGCTGCCCATGCCGCGGAAGCGGTACGCGGACGCCCCGGCCGTATCCGCGTCCGCGAGGGCGTCGTCCCCCGACAGCGGCTCGGGGAAGAAGGTGGCGCAGCCCCGTACCGCGCCTTCCTCGTCGTAGGCGGCGATGTGGAACGTGCCGTCGCGCGAGTCCTCCGGATAGACGGCGGTCTCGCGCGGCAGGCCGGTCCGCAGCACCGCCCAGCGCAGGGCGAAGATCTCCTCGACGGGCACGACGGCGGTACGGGTGACGGGCACGGCGGGGTGTCCCTTCCTGGTCGGTCCGGCCGGTCCAGGAAGGAAGCTCCTGGTCAGTCCAGGAACGAGGTTAGTGGCACCGCCGGGTCGGACAGCCGCTCGGGGTCGACCGCGCGGCCGGAGCGGATGAGCTGCTGGATCGGCTCGGTGACGTCCCACACATTGACGTTCATCCCCGCCAGCACCCGCCCCTCGTTCAGCCAGAAGGCGATGAACTGCCGCTTGCCCACATCGCCGCGGCACACCACCTGGTCGTACGAGCCGGGCGCCGCGTTCCCCGAGAACTCCATGCCCAGGTCGTACTGGTCGGAGAAGAAGTACGGAACCCGGTCGTACGACACCGGGCGGCCGAGCATGGCGCGGGCCGCGGCGGGGCCGCCGTTCAGCGCGTTCGCCCAGTGCTCGACGCGCAACCGGCCGCCGAGCAGCGGGTGTTCGGCGTTGGCGACGTCGCCCGCGGCGAAGATGTCGGGGTTCGAGGTGCGCAGCGAGGCGTCCACGGCGATGCCGCCGCCCTCGGCCGGGTCGACCAGGTCGAGTCCCGCGCTCTCGGCCAGCGCGGTGCGCGGGGCGGCGCCGATCGCGGCGAGCACGTCGTGCGCCGGGTGCTCCTCGCCGTCGTCGGTGAGGGCGGCGAGCACCATGCCGTCCTGGCCGGTGATCTCGGTGAGCCGGGCGCCGAAGTGGAAGCGGACGCCGTGCTCGGCGTGCAGGTCGGTGAAGACCGCGCCCAGTTCGGGGCCGAGCACCGAGTGCAGCGGGGTCGGCGCGGACTCCACGACGGTGACCTCAGCGCCGTAGCCGCGGGCCGCGGCGGCGACCTCCAGGCCGATCCAGCCCGCGCCCGCCACCACCAGGTGGCCGTTCTCCCGGCCGAGGCTGGTCAGCACGTGCTTGAGCCGGTCGGCGTGCGCGAGCCTGCGCAGGTGGTGCACCCCGGCCAGGTCGGTGCCCGGGATGTCCAGGCGGCGCGGCTCGGAGCCGGTGGCGAGCAGCAGCTTGTCGTACATCAGCGTCGTGCCGTCGCCGAGGCGGACGAATTTGGCGGCCGGGTCCAGGTGCACGACCGGCTGGCCCAGGTGCAGCTCGATGTCGTGCTCGGCGTACCAGGAGGTGTTCTGCACGAAGACCGAGTCGCGCTCGTCGGCGCCGGTCAGATAGCCCTTGGACAGGGGCGGGCGTTCATAGGGGTGGTCGCGCTCGTCGCCGATCAGTATCACCCGGCCGGTGAAACCCTCGGCCCGGAGCGTTTCGGCCGCCTTCGCCCCGGCGAGCCCTGCTCCGACGATCACGAAGGTTTCGTGTGCGTCCACCACGGTGGCCCTCCAGGCGGGTCGGCGATCGGTACGTGTGCGAGCGTACGTGTACGTGTCGTGCGGTGCTGCGTGCGTGGTGCTTGTGCGTGGTGCTTGTGCGTTCTGTTCGTGCGTCGTGCGGTGCGTCTGAGGGCGCGTCGTGCTCGTGCGTCCTGCTTGTGCGTACATACGAGCGTCCCGCACGTCAGGGCCGTCCGGAAGAGCGCCGCGCCGTCCATCCCCTCGTGCTTCTTCTGCCCAGTGGGCATCCGGCCATATGCCGGGCGGGTATCCCGGCGTACCGGACGCCCCGTTTCCGGCGGTTACGCGTGCAGCCGGGCGTGCAGGGCGGTGGCCGCCGCGTCGGTGAGGGAGGCGATCTGGTCGACGACGGCGCGGCGGCGGGCGCGGTCGTCGGGGGCGGCGTCGAAGATCCCGCGGAACTGCGGGTCAAGGCCCTCGGGGGCACGCGCCAGCAGCCGCTGCGCCAGCTCGCCGATCACCACGCGCTGCTCGGCCCGGCGCTTGGCCTGCGCGGCGCGCTGCATGACGTACCGGTCGGCGACCGCCTTGAGAACGGCGCATTCGAGCCGCTGCTCGCGCGGCACGACCAGCTCCGCGCGGTAGCGGGTGAGGCGGCCGGTGCCGTAGCGCTCGCGGGTGGCGCTCTCGGCCGCCAGGCAGAAGCGGCCGATGAGCTGGGAGGCGGCGTCCTTGAGCCGCGCCTGGGCGAGGGCGGTGCCGTCGTAGCCGTGCGGCCACCAGGGTTGGTCGAGCAGCCGGTCGAGGGCCGCGGCCAGCTCGGCCGGGTCGGTGCCGGGCGGCACATAGCGGGCGGCGGCGCAGCCGAACACCTCGGCGCGCTCGGGGGCGGAGGTCAGCGCGCCGGGGTCGATGTGCCCGGCCTGGAGGCCGTCCTCCACGTCGTGCACCGAATACGCGACGTCGTCGGCCCAGTCCATGACCTGCGCCTCGAAGCACTGGCGGCCGTCGGGCGCGTCCTTCCGGAGCCAGCCGAAGACCGGCAGGTCGTCCTCGTACGCGCCGAATTTGGGGCTGCCGGGCGTGGTGGGGTGGCCGCCGCGCGCCCACGGGTACTTGGTCGCCGCGTCCAGCGCGGCGCGGGTGAGATTGAGGCCGACGCTGACCAGCGCGTCGCCGCCCGCCGGGTCCGGCACGAATTTCTTCGGCTCGATCCGGGTCAGCAGCCGCAGGCTCTGCGCGTTGCCCTCGAACCCGCCGCAGTCCTCGGCGAATTCGGCCAGGACCAGCTCGCCGTTGTGCCCGAACGGCGGGTGCCCGAGGTCGTGCGCCAGGCACGCCGTCTCCACCAGGTCGGGGTCGCAGCCGAGCGCCGCGCCCAGTTCCCTGCCGACCTGCGCGCACTCCAGCGAGTGCGTCAGCCGGGTGCGCGGGCTGGTGTCGATCGCCGCCGCGCTGTTGACGCCCGGGTCCACGACCTGTGTCTTCCCGGCCAGCCTGCGCAGCGCCGCCGAGTGCAGCACCCGCGCCCGGTCGCGCTGGAACGCCGTACGGCCCGGCCTCTTGTCCGGTTCCGCGACATACCGCTCCATATCGGCCTCGCCGTAGGGCCCGTACCGCTCGTACGGGCCCAGGTGCGCGGATGCCGCCCGCTGTGACCGGTCCTTCTCTTCCATACCCGTGACGGTAACCGGCCCCGGTGACCGGCGGCGTACGCGCGGGTGGCGGACCGGGCGCGCGACCGGCGCCCGGGCCGCCGTGGCCCGCGCTGACCTGCCCCGACGGCGGGCGTCGGCGCCCAGGAGCGTTCCGTCGTAGCGGAGGGCTTCGTCGTACCGGCGCAGTACGAGCTCGGCCATCACGTCGTGCGCGCCGAGCGGGGCCGCGGCGATCCAGGGCGCGGCGGCCGAGGTCTGCGCGGCGAAGCGGCCGGGTGCGGTGAAGTACGAGGCGCGCGCCGGATTGCCTCGTCGTTCGCGCGGGCGCGACAGCCGGTTGCGGTGCTCTCACCCGGCCGCGGGTCCGCTGTGAAGCCACCGGCCGCCGGAGACCCGCTCGCCGGAGAGCAGCAGCTCACGGGCGGTGCGGTCGGCCGCGAAGTACACCCAGGCGGGGGCCGGTCCGCCCGCCGTGCGCACGTGCGTACGGCGGCGCTCGTAGAGGTTGGCGGGGGCGCCCGGCGCGTACTCCTCCAGCCGGTCGAGGTCGGCGAGGACGTCCGCGTACGCCTCGGGGCCGACCGCCGCCAGCGCCCCGTGGACGACGCCCTCGCCCGCCGGGTCGGGGACGGCGTACGGGTAGCCGGGGCCGTGGAAGAGCAGCGCGCCGGGCAGTTCGGCCGGTGTCCAGGTCCGGGCCCGGCCGCGCAGCACGCCGTGGTTGCGCCTGCCGGGCAGCAGCGTGCCGTAGAGGAAGAAGGGGAGGCGGGGGTCGGTCACGCGGGCGCTCCGGGGGCGTTGTCAGTGGCGGGTCTTACTGTGATCCATAACGCAACCGGGCGGGGGTGTCCGGCGTCGGTCACGGAGGGGGCACGGGTCGGCGAGGGGCGGGGGCGATGGCGGGTCAGGGGGTGGACGGTATGACGTGGGCGCGGACGTGGGGGGCGCGGGTCCGGGGGTGGAAGCCGTCATGGGCGCGGTTGCCGCGCACGCGGCGGGGGTGGCGGCGGCTGCTGCGGTGGAGCGTGGCCGTGTGCGTGCTGGCTCTGCTGCCCGCGACGTGGCTGCGGCTGGCCGACGGCGGGCGCGTCCGCACGCTTGCCGACGTGCCGAAGGAGCCGGTGGCCGTGGTCTTCGGCGCCGGGCTCTGGGACGGTAAGCCGTCGCCGTATCTGGCGCACCGGCTGGACGCGGCGGCGACGCTGTACCGGACGGGCCGGATACGCGTGGTGCTGGTCACCGGCGACAACAGCCGCACGTCGTACAACGAGCCGGGTGCCATGCGCACCTACCTGGCCGCGCACGGCGTGCCCGCCGACAAGGTCGTCCTGGACTACGCGGGCTTCGACACCTGGGACTCGTGCAGCCGCGCCAAGCGCGTCTTCGGGGTCGACCGGGCCGTCCTGGTCAGCCAGGACTTCCACATACGCAGGGCCCTGGCGCTCTGCGAGGCCGCCGGGATCGACGCCTACGGGATCGCCGTCGACGAGCCGCACGACGCCACCTGGTACGCGGGCGGCGTACGGGAGTTGCTGGCCGCGGGCAAGGCGGCGGCGGACGTGGTGATTCGCCCGAACCCGCACTTCCTGGGGCCGCGCGAGCCGGGGGTCGCACGCGCCCTCACCGCGGGCGGGGCCGTGCGCTGAGGCGGACGGGCCGGAGGTGGTGGAGCGGACGGCGTTCCCGGTGAACCGGGGGGCGTTGTGCGGCGAGGGCCGCGCCTCGACGGAGGTGCTGTCCACGGCGGTGCGGCTGACCGGGCCGCTGGTACGGGGCGCGGACGGCGAGTCGGCGCCCGCGAGCTGGGAGGAGGCGCTGGACCGGGTCGCGGCGGGGCCGCTGCGGGTCCGGGCGGAGAAGCACGCCCCGGCCTTCTGCATGCATTGCATGCAATGCATGCAGAAGCTAGCCTCGGCCGTGTGCAGCAGACCGATGCCGCCCGCGTGCGGCTGCGTGACCTGATCCTGGACGGCGCCTACGCGCCGGGCCAGCGGCTCACCGAGACCGAGGTCGCGCTGTCGCTGGAGATGAGCAGGACGCCGGTGCGCGAGGCGTTCCGCGCGCTGGTCGCCGACGGGCTGGTCCACTCGGCGGGGCGCGGTGTGCGGGTGGTCGCGCTGGACGCGGAGGCGCTGCGCCACGCCTACCAGGTGCGGGCCGCCCTGGAGGCGCTCACCGCCGAGCTGGCCGCCGGGCGCCAGGCCGAGGGCCGGATCGCCCCCGCCGACCTGGCCGAGCTGGTCCGCGAGGCGGACCGTACGGAAGAGGCCACGCTGGCCGGGCGCCTCGCCGAGGCCGTCGCCCACAACCGCCGCTTCCACGGCCGGATCGCCGTACTCGCCGCGAACCCCGTGGCGCTCGCCTCGCTCGACCGGCTGTGGGACCAGATCCTCGTCTCCACCCGCGCCTCCCTCGACCCGCCCCACCGGCCCGCCCAGGTCAACGCCCAGCACCGGGAGCTGCTGGCCGCGATCACCGGGGGCCGGGCGCGCGAGGCGGCCGAGGCGGCCCGCCGCCACGTTCTGGACACCTGCGGCGCCCGATTCACCGACTGAGCGACCCGAAGGGACATCGAGCCATGCCGTCAGCCCGTCAGCACTCCTACGAGACCGAGGTCGTCTGGACCGGCAACCGCGGCACGGGCACCAGCTCCTACCGCGACTACGACCGTACGCACGAGGTCACCGCGGCCGGACTCCCCGCCATCTCCGGCTCCGCCGACCGCGCCTTCCGCGGTGACGCCGACCGCTGGAACCCCGAGCAGTTGCTCCTCGCCGCGCTCTCCCAGTGCCACCTGCTGTCGTACCTCCACGTCTGCGCCGTCAACGGCGTGGTCGTCACCGGCTACACCGACCACGCGACCGGCACGATGCGGGAGACCGGCGACGGCGGCGGCCACTTCACCGAAGCCGTGCTCCGGCCCGCCGTCGAGGTCGCCTCCCCCGCGATGGCCGCCGCCGCCCAGGCCCTCCACGAGGAGGCCCAACGGCTGTGCTTCATCGCCAACTCGGTGAACTTCCCGGTGCGGCACGAGCCGTCGGTGACGGTCTCGGCCCCATGAGCGTCCGGTTACGCGCCCGGTGCGGTGCCGGGTTCGGTCTCGGGGTCGTCGTCCCCGTCCCCGTCCCCGTCCGCTTCGGCGTCGCCGACCGTCAGCGTCCTCGTCACGTAGCTGTAGCCGTCCTCGTCCTCGGGGTCCTCGTCCTGCGGCCACAGGCGGACGGCCCGGCCGCCCGCCGCCCGGATCGCCGCGCCGTCCAGTTCCACCGACGCTTCACGCACCCCTGCGTCGAGCCACGAGGTGAAGACGGTCACCGGGCCGTCCGGCGGCAGCGGATACGTCCAGAAGCTCGCCTCCCATGTCAGACCGCTGCCGCCGCCGCCCTGGCTGATCAGGCGGATCGCCTCCGTGTCGTCGTCGCCCGGCCAGGGCACCGGCATCCCGCCCTGCGTCGCGACTCGTCGGCCGTCCGCGTACCGCAGGCCGAGCCGCAGATTGCTCTGCGGCTCGGGCGGACGCAGCGGGTTGGACCGGCCGTCGAGGGGATTGCCCAACCAGGCTCCGTTGGCCGGGGTCCTTCGCAGGACCGCGCGCAGGTGGAACACGAAGCCGTTGGGGTACGCCCGCAGCCCGCCGATCCAGACCGCCGCCCGGTCCGAGCGCAGCAGCACCACGTCACCCGGCACCGACGCGGGAAGCACGTAGACGGACCGTTCCCACGGGGGACGCGGCCGGGGCTCCGGCTCCGGCGCGGTCGGCGGTTCTGGCACGTCCTGGAAGAAGCTCATCCCGTCACCGTCGCACTCTCCCTCCCCCTGCCGCCCGCCCGGAATCGGCCATGCCACCCCCGTTTCCGGCCGCGCGGCGTCACGGCTGGCCGTGCGGCTCCCCGCGCCCCGCGGGGCACAGGCAAGCGGTGAGGGACCACACGGAGAATGATTCGAGTCGGTTACCGATTGTTGCCGGGAAAACAGGGGGCACCCCGGGGTCGGACGGATGGGGCGGCGGCGGGCTACGATCGCAGGCATGAGCGCCGCAGACGTACCGTCCAGGACAGCCGACCAGCCCGACACGCCGTCGAACGGCGCGGCGGGAGCGGCGGGCCGCGCGAGCGCGGGCGGAAACGCGGGCGGCAGCGCCGGCGCGGCCACCCTCGCCGAGATCGCCCGGGCCGCGGGCGTCTCGGCTCCGACTGTTTCGAAGGTGCTCAACGGCCGCGGCGATGTCGCGCCCGCCACGCGGAGCAGGGTGGAGGAGCTGCTGCGCCTCCACGGCTACCAGCGGCGGCGCGGCAACGCGCAGCCCGCGCCGCTGCTCGACCTGGTCTTCCACGAGCTGGAGAGCGCGTGGGCGATGGAGGTCATCCGGGGTGTGGAGAACGTGGCGCGGGTCGAGGGCCTGAGCGTGGTGCTCTCGGAGTCGGCGGGCCGCCTGAGCCCCGGTCAGACGTGGGTGGACGGGGTGCTGGCCCGGCGTCCGACCGGCGTCATCCTCGTACTGTCCGGGCTCGACCCGGCCCAGCGGGCGCAGCTCACCAGCCGGGACATCCCGTTCGTGGTGATGGACCCGGCGGGCGACCCCGGCGAGGACGTGCCCGCGATCGGGGCGACCAACTGGCAGGGCGGGGTGGCCGCCACCCGGCACCTGCTGGAGCTGGGGCACCGGCGGATCGGTGTGATCGGCGGCCCGGCGGGGATGATGTGCAGCCGGGCCAGGATCGACGGGTACCGCGCCGCGCTGGAGACCGCGGGGGTCGCCTTCGACCCGGCGCTGGTCAGGGCGGGCGACTTCCACCACGAGGCCGGTTACACCGCGGGACTCGAACTGCTGCGGCTGCCGGAGCGGCCCACCGCCGTCTTCACCGGCAACGACCTCCAGGCGCTCGGACTGTACGAGGCGGCGCGCGAGCTGGGGCTGAGCATTCCGGGCGACGTGAGCGTGATCGGCTTCGACGACCTGCCGCTGTCGCGCTGGATCAGCCCGCCGCTGACCACGGTCAGGCAGCCGCTGACCGAGATGGCGGAGGCCGCCGCCCGGCTAGTGCTCGACCTGAGCCGCGGCAAGCAGCCGAGCACCCTGCGGGTGGATCTGGCGACCCGGCTGGTCGAGCGCAGCAGCACGCAGTCCCCCGCCTAGGCGTCCTCGCACCCCCGCGCGCTCACCCACCCGCGAGCCCGCACACTCACACGCCCGCACGCCCGCACGCCCGCACGCCGAGGCGTACGCGCACCGCCCCGTCCGAAGTGCGGTGATTGCCGGGGGTGTTGACGGCCGGGTGGGGTGCCCGTAGGGTCTGCGCCGCAGTCGGAATTCGTATCGAAACATTCGATGCGTTCCTCCCTCGTCCCACGCGCATCGCTCGCAACCACGCGTACCGAACTGCCTGCTCCAATCCCCCACTTGGAAGAGGTATTCACACATGTTCTCCAAGCGAGCCCTCAGATCCGCCATCGGCGGATCCGGCGCGGCGCTGCTGGCGGCGACGGCGGCGCTGATCGCCGCCACCGTGCCGTCGGCGCACGCCGCGGACCCGCCGCTGCGCGACCTGGCCGCGGCCAAGGGCATCTACATGGGCACCGCCCTGACCGCGAGCGAGGCCACAGGCACCAGCGGGCCCATCGCGGGCGCCCAGTTCGGCATGGTCACTCCCGGCAACGAGATGAAGTGGGACACCGTCGAGCCGAGCCGCGGCACGTACAACTGGGCGCCGGGCGACTCGATCGTCAACTTCGCGCAGGCGCACAACATGCAGGTCCGCGGCCACAATCTGGTGTGGCACAGCCAGCTCCCCAACTGGCTGACCTCCGGCAGCTTCAGCAACACCGAGCTGCACAACATCCTGATCAAGCACGTCACCGACGAGGCCACGCACTACAAGGGCAAGGTCGTCCACTGGGACGTGGTCAACGAGCCGTTCAACGAGGACGGCACCTTCCGCCAGGACCTCTGGTACAACCAGCTCGGCTCGTCGTACATCGCGGACGCGTTCACGGCCGCCCGCGCCGCCGACCCGGGCGCCAAGCTCTACCTCAACGACTACAACGTCGAGGGCACGGGCCCCAAGAGCGACGGCATGTACAACCTGGTCAAGTCGCTGAAGCAGCAGGGCGTTCCGATCGACGGCGTCGGCTTCCAGGCGCACCTGATCCTCGGCCAGGTGCCGTCGACCTTCAAGGCCAACCTCCAGCGCTTCGCCGACCTCGGCGTGGACGTGGCCATCACTGAGCTGGACATCCGGATGCAGACCCCGTCGGACGCCGCCAGGCTCCAGCAGCAGGCCAATGACTACACCTCGGTGGTCAACGCCTGCCTGGGCGTGTCGCGTTGTGTGGGCATCACGGTGTGGGGCGTCTCCGACGCGACCTCGTGGATCCCGGGCGTCTTCCCCGGCCAGGGCGCGGCTCTGCTGTACGACGACAACTACCAGCCCAAGCCCGCCTACACCGCGGTCCGTACGGCGCTCGGCGGCAGCACGACCACCACACCGCCGACCACACCGCCCACCACGCCCCCGACCACTCCGCCCACCACACCGCCCGGCGGTGGCGGCTGCGCGGTGACATACGGGGTCAACCAGTGGAACACCGGCTTCACCGCGAATCTGACGGTGAAGAACAACGGCTCCGCGCCGGTCAACGGCTGGACGCTGAAGTGGACTTTCGCGCCGGGCCAGACGGTCACGCAGGCGTGGAACGCGACGGTCACCCAGAGCGGCACCGCGGCGACGGCCACGAATCTGTCCTACAACGGGACGATCGCGGCAGGCGGCACGGTGGACTTCGGCTTCAACGCCAACTGGTCGGGCAGTAACCCGAAGCCGACCGGCTTCACTCTCAACGGCGCCGCCTGCACGGTGAGTTGAGAGCCGGGCGAGCGGGCGGCTACTCCTCGACGACCGGATGCACCGGCACCGCCACCGCGTCGTCGTCGAGACACTGCCCGCTCGCCGAACGCGGCGATGTCGAGGGGCGGGGCGGCGTCGGGCGGTCCGCGGGCGAGTCCGACGCGGGGGCGTACCCCGGTGCCCCGCCGCGTGACCGGATCGTTCCGCAGCGGGGCATGATCGGGTCTACCCGCGGGCCCGCGCCAGAGGCACGATCGAGTCATGGCTGACAACACGAACCCCGCGAGCGCGACCGCGCTCATCGTCATCGACGTCCAGGAGTCCTTCCGGCAGCGGGAGAGCTGGCAGGCCGCGTCCGACCCCGACGTGGCCACGCGGGTGGCGCGGCTGGTCGACTACGCCCGCGAGCAGGGGCACCCGGTGATCTGGGTGCTGCACTCCGAGCCGGGCTCGAACACGGTCTTCGACCCGGAGAGCGGCCACGTACGGCTGATCGACGGGCTGACCCGCGCCGAGGGCGAGCCGCTGCTCGTCAAGACCGCGCACAACGCCTTCACGACCACGAATCTCCAGCAGATCCTCACCGCGCGCGGCATCCGCTCGCTGATCACCTGCGGCATCCGCACCGAGCAGTGCGTGGAGACCACGACGCGGCTGGCCTCCGACCTCGGCTACGACGTCACCTTCGTGGTGGACGCGACCGCCACCGAGCCGATCGAGCACCGCGACGCGCCGGCGGGCCGCCCGCTCGCCGAGGTGCTGGCCGACCCGCGCACGCTGCTCCCGGCGGACATCATCGCGCGCACCGAGTACGCTCTCGCGGGCCGCTTCGCCACCGTCTCGACCGTCAAGGAGCTGACCGGATCGTGACCCGGGTCGTCTTCCTGCTCGTGCCCCACCTGCATCTGCTCGACCTCGCGGGTCCCGCCCAGGTGTTCTCGACGGCCGCCGACTACGGCCTCGGGTACCGGCTGGACTACGTCGCCGAGCGGGAAGACGTCCCCACCGCCCAAGGGGTCGCGCTGCGCGCGGCCACCGAGCCGCCCGCGCTGACGGCCGACGACCTGATCGTCGTACCGGGCTGGCGGGCCCACACGCTGCACGAGAACGGCGCGCTCACACCCGCGACCCTGGAGTGGCTGCGCGCGCACCACGCGGGCGGCGGCACCGTCGCCAGCGTGTGCGCGGGGGCGGACGCGCTCGGCCGGGCCGGGCTGCTCGACGGCCGCCGCTGCACCACCCACCACGACGTGCAGGACGAACTCGCCCGCGACTATCCGCGGGCCACCGTCGTACGCGACGTCCTCTACGTCGTGGACGACCGCGTCGTCAGCTCCGCCGGGATCGCCAGCGGCATCGACCTCGCGCTGCACCTGGTCGCCGTCCGCCACGGGCCGGGCGCCGCAGCCCGCGTCGCCCGGCAGATGGTCGTCTACGCCCGGCGCAACGGCGACGAGCTCCAGACCAGCGCCATGCTCCGGCACCGCGGGCACCTCAGCGACGCCGTGCACCGGGCCCAGGATCTGATCGACGCCCGCTTCGCCCACCACCTCGCCCTCGCCGACCTCGCCGCCTCCACCGGGCTCAGCGAGCGCACCCTCACGCGGCGCTTCACCGCCTCCACCGGGCTCACGCCGCTCCGCTACCAACAGGAGCTGCGCATCGAGCGCGCCGAGCATCTCATCGGGCAGGGGGCCACGCTCGAAGCCGCGGCCCGCGCCGTTGGTTTCCAGGACGCCCGCATGCTCCGGCGCCTCCGCGCCCGTCGGCGCCCGGACCTCGCCTCCGCGTGAGGCGGTGGCCCCTTTCGCGCTGGCCTTGCGCACGGCTCGTGCCCCGTCGGAGCGCGGGGAACTGCGCGGCCCTCCCCCACCGGCCGGTGGTCCGGGACCAACCGAACTGCCCCGCCGGGGCGGGTGGTGACCTGCGGGAGCGCGGTGGTTGGTCGCGCAGTTCCCCGCGCCCCTTAAAAGATCAGCCCACCACCCACCGCAGAGGAACCGTCCAGGACGGGACCCTACGCCCTACCCTGACGGGTAGTCAGGTGCGAGGGAGGGGGACGTCATGAGCTGGACGGCGGAGAGCGTTCCGGACCAGTCCGGAAGGACGGCCGTGGTGACGGGCGCGAACACCGGCATCGGTTACTGCACGGCCAGGGAACTGGCCCGCCGCGGCGCCCGCGTGACGCTGGCGTGCCGGGACGCGGAGCGCGCGACGGCGGCGCTGAAGCGCCTCCAGGCCGAAGTGCCCAACGCCCAGGCGGTGTTCAGGCCGCTGGACCTGGCCGACCTGGGAAGCGTGCGGGCGTTCGCGGAGGCGTACGAGGAGCCGTCGCTGGACCTGCTGGTCAACAACGCCGGGGTGATGGCACTGCCGTACGGCCTGACGTACGACGGCTTCGAGAAGCAGTTCGGGGTGAACCACCTGGGGCACTTCGCACTGACGGGCCTGCTGCTGCCCCGGCTGCGGGCGGCGGACCGCGGGGCCCGGATCGTCGTGGTGTCGAGCGTGGCCCACGTGCTGGCCGGGGTGCGTCTCGGCGACCTCAACGCGACCCGCGGGTACCGCCGTTGGACGGCGTACGGCCAGTCGAAGAGCGCGAATCTGCTCTTCGTGCACGAGCTGTCGCGGCGGCTCGCGGCGGCCGGTTCGGGGATCGTGGCCGCGGCGGCGCACCCCGGTTACGCGGCGACGGACCTGCACACGCGCGGGGCGCTGATGGAGGGCCGCAAGGGCGTGGAGCGTGTCTACGTCTTCGGCAACCGACTGCTGGCGCAGTCGGCCGAGCGCGGGGCGCTGCCCACGCTCTACGCGGCGACGGCGCCCGGTGTCGCCCCCGACTCCTTCACCGGCCCGCGCGCGCCGGGCCTGCGCGGCGCGCCCGCCCGCGCCTGGCGGCTGCCCAGGACCCGTGACGACGTGACCGGCGAGCTGCTGTGGGAGGCGTCGGAGCGGCTGACGGGGGTCACGTACGCCCTGTGAGCCGCCGGGCGCGACCCCGGACCGGCCGTACCAACTCACCTATGTCGAGCGCACGTTCGGCTCATGGAATCGCCGAGCGCGGGTACCCGGCACTTCAGGAGGTGACGCGGTCATGGCGATCAGTGGTGCTGCGGGACGTATGCCCTGGTGGGCGCGGACAGCTATCGGAGTGGTCGTACTCGCGCTGCTGTTCCTGTTGCTCGGCAAGGCCAATCTGCTGCCCGGTATACCGAATCCGTTCGCGGAGAAGGACAAGGACCGCAGCGGTCCCGTCCTGTTGAAGTCCATCCAGGACATGAACCGCTTCGAGGGCGCGAGCGGCAACTTCGAGGTCGTCGTCGACCTGGAGAAGGACGCCAAATTCCTGCCGTCCGCGGTGCGCGGCAAGCGCACGCTGTACGTCGGCGCGGGCAGCGTCGACGCGTACGTCGATCTCGGTTCCGTCGGCAACGACGCGGTGAAGGTCTCCGCCGACC
Organism: Streptomyces sp. NPDC093221; assembly: GCF_044753885.1. Taxonomy (NCBI): domain Bacteria; kingdom Bacillati; phylum Actinomycetota; class Actinomycetes; order Kitasatosporales; family Streptomycetaceae; genus Streptomyces; species Streptomyces sp. NPDC093221. The sequence goes on from NZ_JBIVOA010000005.1 coordinate 399,330, forward strand.
GCAAGTCCGCGACGATCCGCCTGCCGCACGCGGCACTTGAGCGGACCTCGCTGGACACCAAGCATTCCTACGTCGTCTCGCAGCAGCGCGGCTTCTTCGACCGGATCGGCGACTTCTTCGGCGACAATCCGGGCAACGCCCAGCAGCTCAACGAGCTGGCCGCGCAGAAGATCCAGGACGCCGCCAAGCAGACCGAGTTGGGCGCGCGGGCCGAGACCAACACCAAATTCATGCTGGAGCACCTGCTGACCTCGCTCGGCTTCGAGCACGTGAACGTCGACTTCGGCCCGCCCCCGAAGACCGCCCCGACGCCCAGCGGCAGCGCGACCCCCACCACGGCCAGCCCCACGTCCTCCTGACCCCGTCTCAGACAGTCGCCAGGGCCGCACCGCTACGGTGCGGCCCTGGCGACCTTCTTTGTGCTCATCGCGGGTGCGCGCCTCGGATCGTGGGCGTGGGACGCCGCGGCGCCGGCATGGCCGGGCCGTGCCCCGGCGTACGTGAAAGCGCCGGGGGCGGCGCTTCCGCACGAAGCGTCGCCCCCGGCGGGGTGGGGTCGGGAACGGGTCGCCGGTCGGTGAGGGTGCCCCCAGGGCAAGGGGCGTCCGGCGGCGGTCCGGGCCCGGCCCGGTCAGGTGGTCGGCGTGGGGGGACGGGCGGCGGCGCGGCCGGCCTCCAGGCGGGCGACGGGGATGCGGAAGGGCGAGCAGGAGACGTAGTCGAGCCCGACATCGTGGAAGAAGTGGACGGACTCGGGGTCGCCGCCGTGCTCGCCGCAGATGCCGAGCTTGAGGCCGGGGCGGGTGGCACGGCCGGCCTCGCAGGCGGAGCGGACCAGCGCGCCGACGCCGTCGCGGTCGATGGTCTCGAACGGGGAGACGCCGAAGATGCCCTTCTCCAGGTAGGCGGTGAAGAAGGACGCCTCGACGTCGTCGCGGGAGAAGCCCCACACGGTCTGGGTGAGGTCGTTGGTGCCGAAGGAGAAGAACTCGGCGGCCTCCGCGATCTGACCGGCCGTCAGCGCGGCGCGCGGCAGCTCGATCATCGTGCCGATGGCCATGCCGAGCGAGGCGCCGGTGGCCGCCTCGACCTCGGCGATGACGCGGTCGGCCTCCTCGCGGACGATCTCCAATTCCTGCACGGTGCCGACCAGCGGGATCATCACCTCGGGGCGCGGGTCGCCCTTGACGGACTTGCGGTGCGCCGCCGCCTCCGCGATGGCCCGTACCTGCATGGCGAACAGGCCGGGGATGACCAGGCCGAGGCGTACGCCGCGCAGGCCCAGCATCGGGTTCTGCTCATGGAGCTTGTGGACGGCCTGGAGCAGCCGCAGGTCGTTCTCGTTGGCGTCCCTGCGGGACTCGGCGAGCGCGACCCGTACCGACAACTCCGTGATGTCGGGCAGGAATTCGTGCAGCGGCGGGTCCAGCAGCCGTACGGTCACCGGCAGTCCGTCCATCGACTCGAACAGCTCGATGAAGTCGGCCTTTTGCAGCGGCAGCAGCGCGCCGAGCGCCTCTTCCCGCTCGGTGTCGGTGTCGGCGAGGACCAGTCGCTCGACCAGCTCGCGGCGCTCGCCGAGGAACATGTGCTCGGTACGGCACAGGCCGATGCCCTGCGCGCCGAAGCGGCGGGCGCGGTTGGCGTCCTCGGCGTTGTCGGCGTTGGCGCGTACTTGCAGCCGGCGGACCCGGTCGGCGTACGCCATGATCCGGTGCACCGCCTGGACGAGTCCGTCGGCCTCGTCGGCCCCCGCGTGCATGCGGCCCTCGAAGTACTCGACCACCGGGGACGGTACGACGGGCACCTCGCCGACGTACACCTTGCCCGAGGAGCCGTCGATCGAGATGAGGTCGCCCTCCTCTATCACCACGCCCCCCGGCGCGGTCAGCCGTCGCCGCTTGGTGTCGACCTCCAGCTCCTCGGCGCCGCACACGCAGGTCTTGCCCATCCCGCGGGCGACGACGGCGGCGTGCGAGGTCTTGCCGCCGCGGCTGGTGAGGATGCCCTCGGCGGCGATCATGCCGTTGAGGTCGTCGGGGTTGGTCTCGCGGCGGATCAGGATGACCTTCTCGCCGGACCGCGACCACTTGACGGCGGTGTACGAGTCGAAGACCGCCTTGCCGACGGCGGCGCCGGGCGAGGCCGCGATGCCCCAGCCGATCCGGCGTACGTTCCCGCTGTCGGCGACCGTGTCGTCGAAGCGCGGGAACATGAGCTGCGCCAACTGCGCGCCGTTGACCCGTTGCAGCGCCTCCGCCTCGCTGATCAGGCCCTGGTCGACGAGCTGGGTGGCGATTCTGAAGGCCGCCGCCGCGGTCCGCTTGCCGACCCGGGTCTGGAGCATCCACAGCTTGCCGCGCTCGATGGTGAACTCGATGTCGCACAGGTCGCGGTAGTGCGTCTCCAGCGTCTCCATGATCGAGATGAGCTGGTCGTACGACGCCTTGTCGATGCCTTCGAGGTCGGCGAGCGGCACGGTGTTGCGGATACCGGCGACGACGTCCTCGCCCTGGGCGTTCTGCAAATAGTCGCCGTACGTGCCCTGGTGGCCACTGGCCGGGTCGCGGGTGAAGGCGACGCCGGTGCCGGAGTCAGGGCCGAGGTTGCCGAAGACCATCGAGCAGACGGTGACGGCGGTGCCCAGGTCGCCGGGGATACGTTCCTGGCGGCGGTAGAGCTTGGCGCGCTCGGTGTTCCAGGAGTCGAAGACCGCGCGCACGGCGAGGTCCATCTGCTCGCGCGGCTCCTGCGGGAAGTCCCGGCCGGCCTCCTTGGCGACGATCGCCTTGAAGTCGTCCACGAGCTGTCGCAGATCGGCCGCGTCCAGACCGAGGTCGCTGTCCGCGCCCTTGTGCCGCTTGGCCTCGTCCAGCGCGTCCTCGAAGAGGTCGCCGTCCACACCGAGCACGGTCTTGCCGAACATCTGCACAAGACGCCGGTAGGAGTCCCACGCGAAGCGCTCGTTGCCCGCCTGCTGGGCGAGCCCGGCGACCGACGCGTCGGACAGGCCGATGTTGAGGACGGTGTCCATCATGCCGGGCATGGAGAACTTCGCGCCCGAGCGGACCGAGACCAGCAGCGGGTCGTCCGGCTGGCCGAGCTTCTTGCCCATCCGCTGCTCCAGCGCGTCGAGGTGCGCACTCACCTCGTCGCGCAGCGCGGAGGGTTCCGCGCCGGTTTCCAGATAGACCCTGCACGCCTCGGTGGTGATGGTGAAACCCGGAGGGACGGGCAGGCCGAGGTTGGTCATCTCGGCGAGGTTCGCTCCCTTGCCGCCGAGCAGGTCCTTGAGGTCTTTGTTGCCCTCAGTGAAGTCGTAGACGAACTTCTGCTTCTTCTGTCGTGCCGACACGGGACTCGACTCCTCGCGACCGGGATGCCCTGACGGCGGGGAGCGTACCCAGGTCGAAGGCGCCGCAGTGCGTCCATGACCTCGACACACGGCGGTAACCGCCCGTCTGCCGGTGTCTCCGGGGCGGGGGGCCCGCCGGCCGGTGTTCGCACTCCGTTCACGAGTCGAACGGACGGTTTCACTCCGGTGGTCGCTTCGGCGACTCGGTCTACGGAGCGTCACGTGGCGCCGTGCCGCGTGGACACAGCGGGGGTGGCACCGCGTGCCATGCTTTCGGAAGGTGCGACACCCCTCTTCGCGCTCGTTTGAGCGCAAGCCCTATCAACCGTGGCGCGAATCACGCCTCGCGTCTCACATGCTGGACGGCGGCCAGGGCCCGCTCCGGCCGTGGGCGGCCGGCGTTCCCGGACGGTTAGCCGCCCGAGGTGTCGGATTCGGCGTCCTCCGTGAGCACGGCGCAGTCGTACGGGTCGTTGAGCCAGCCGTCCGGGAGGACGACCCGCTTGCCGGGGGCGGTACGGCCGCGCGGGCCGTCGGCGTGCGCGGGCCAGGACTGGGTGAGGTCGAGACCGCCGAGGTGCTCGTCCATCTCGGCCAGCGACGAGGCCGTGGCCAGCGCCCGGCGCGCGTCCGAGCCGACCGAGAAGCCCTTGGTGTACCAGGGCACGTGCTTGCGGAAGTCGACGACACCGCGTGCCTCGTCCCCAATCCACTCCCCCAGCAGCTCCGCGTGCCGCCGCATCACCCGCGCGACCTGCCCGAAGTCGGGGGTGGCGGGCGCGGCGCCGCCCTCGAAGGCGGCGACCAGGTCGCCGAAGAGCCAGGGCCGCCCGAGGCACCCCCGGCCGACCACGACACCGTCGCAGCCGGTCTCCCGCATCATCCGTACCGCGTCGTCCGCGCACCAGATGTCGCCGTTGCCGAGCACCGGGATCTCGGGCACGTGCTCCTTGAGCCGCGCGATGGCGTCCCAGTCGGCGGTGCCGCCGTAGTGCTGGGCGGCGGTGCGGCCGTGCAGCGCGACCGCCGTCACGCCCTCCTCGACCGCGATCCGGCCCGCGTCGAGATACGTGAGGTGGTCGTCGTCGATGCCCTTGCGCATCTTGATGGTGACCGGCAGGTCGCCCGCGTTGCCGACCGCCTCGCGCAGGATCGCCCGCAGCAGATTGCGCTTGAACGGCAGCGCGGACCCGCCGCCCTTGCGGGTCACCTTCGGCACCGGGCAGCCGAAGTTGAGGTCGATGTGGTCGGCCAGATCCTCGTCCACGATCATCCGCACGGCCTTGCCGACGGTCGCCGGGTCGACACCGTAGAGCTGGATGGAGCGCGGTGTCTCCGAGGCGTCGAAGTGGATGAGGTGCATGGTCTTCTCATTGCGCTCGACCAGCGCGCGCGTCGTGATCATCTCGCTGACGAACAGCCCCTTCCCGCCACTGAACTCGCGGCAGAGCGTGCGGAAGGGCGCGTTGGTGATGCCCGCCATCGGGGCGAGCACGACCGGCGGCCACACGGCGTGCGGGCCGATCCGGAGGGTTTCCGGGCGGGTGAGCGTGGCGGCGTCAGCGGTCATGCCGTCCATTGTCGCGTACTCGCGCACGGCCCTCGGCCGAGATTGGTTGTACGATCAAAATGATTCTGGTCGTACAATCGTTGGTGTCAGCACCTATGCCGCCGCCCCCGTACCGGCGACGAGCGCCAAGAACCGACAAGAGGAGCCCGGACGCATGCCTGAGCTGACGCACCGGCGTCGGATGCTCATCCTGGGGATCTGCTGCATGAGCCTGCTGATCGTCAGCCTGGACAACACGATCCTGAACGTGGCGCTGCCGTCGATGAGGCGGGACTTCCACGCCTCCGTCTCCGGCCTCCAGTGGACGATCGACGCGTATCTGGTGGTGATCGCCTCACTGCTGCTGCTCTCCGGCTCCACCGCCGACCGGCTCGGCCGGAAGAAGATCTTCCGGATCGGGCTGGTCTTCTTCACGCTCGGTTCGCTGCTGTGCAGCCTCGCGCCCGGTCTCGGCTGGCTGATCGCCTTCCGGATGATCCAGGCGGTCGGCGGCTCCATGCTCAACCCGGTGGCGATGTCGATCATCACCAACACCTTCACCGACGCCCGCGAACGGGCCCGCGCCATCGGCGTGTGGGGCGGTGTCGTCGGGATCAGCATGGCGGCCGGACCGATCGTCGGCGGCGCGCTGGTGGAGACCGTCGGCTGGCGGTCGATCTTCTGGATCAACCTGCCGGTGGGCGTGCTCGCCCTGATCCTCACCTCGCGCTACATCCCCGAGTCCCGCGCGCCCCGGCCGCGCCGCGTCGACCCGGTCGGCCAGGTGCTGGTCATCGCGCTGCTGGGCTCGCTCACCTACGGCATCATCGAGGGCTCGGGCGCGGGCTGGACCTCCCCGCTGATCGTCGGCTGCTTCGTCGTCACGGTGCTCGCGCTGCTCGGCCTGACGCGGTACGAGAAGCGGCGCACCGACCCGCTGATCGACGTGCGCTTCTTCCGCAGCGCGCCCTTCAGCGGCGCGACCCTCATCGCGGTCAGCGGCTTCGCCGCGCTCGGCGGCTTCCTCTTCCTCAACACCCTCTACCTCCAGGACGACCGGGGCCTGTCCGCCCTCGACGCCGGGCTCTACATGCTGCCGATGGCCGTGATGTGCCTGGTCTTCGCGCCGCTGTCCGGGCGGCTGGTCGCCTCGCGCGGCCCGCGCCTGCCGCTGATGCTCGCCGGTCTCACCATGACGGCCAGCGGCGTGATCTTCGCGGTGCTGGACGCCGAGTCCTCCAACGCCCTGCTGTTCACCTCCTACGTCCTGTTCGGCATCGGCTTCGGCCTGGTCAACGCCCCGATCACCAACACCGCCGTGTCCGGCATGCCCCGCGCCCAGGCCGGGGTCGCGGCGGCCGTGGCGTCCACCAGCCGCCAGATCGGCCAGTCGCTGGGCGTCGCCGTGATCGGCGCCGCGCTGGCCGCCGGAATGCCGACCACCGCCTGGTGGATCATCTCGGGCTGCGGCGCCTCCGTCCTGCTCATCGGTACGCTCACCACCGGACGCTGGGCCCGCGGTACGGCCGAACGCGCGGCCGATCTGCTCGTGCCCGAAGAAGACGACACCCCCCGAATCCCGGTGAGCACCTCATGACGACGACGCCAGAAGCCACGAGTTCCGTCGGTACGGTCTCCGGTCCTACGGTCTCCGCCGGTCGTACGGCCTCCGCCGACGCTGTCTCCGTTGACGCTGTCTCGGCCGACGCTGTCACCGTTGACGCTGTCTCCGGCGGCGGGGAAACCGGCCGTACGGACGCGGCCGGCCCGGCGGACGCGGCCGATGCCACCGCGGAGCGGATCTGGCGCAATCTGCGCACCTACGTACTGGAGCGCAACGAGCGCCGCAAGGAGACCTCGGAAGCGCTGGGCATGAGCTTCTTCCGGGTCAAGGTGCTGCGCCGGGTCGCCGCTTCTCCCGCCCGGCTCAGCGAGTTGGCGGCCGAGCTCTCCTCCGACCGCCCGTACACGACGCTGGTGGTGGACGACCTCGCCAAGCGCGGTCTGGTCGAGCGGCACGAACACCCCGCGGACCGGCGCTCCAAGATCGTGACGGCCACCGCCGAGGGCCACGCCGCCGCGGATCGCGCCAACGCCATCATGGGCGCCCCGCCGGAGTCGCTGAGCGCTCTGTCGGCCGCCGATCTGACGGCGCTCGACCGCATCGTGGCGGCCCTGGCGGCCCAGGACTGAGCCCGCCTCGACCACCGCTTCGACCGCGGCTTCAGCCGCCGCCGCGGCCACCGTTTCAGCCGCCGCCTCGACCGGCCGGCTGTCCCTGTCCCCGAGGGGGTGATGGTCTAAGGTCTGGACGGTGACGCCAGAAGCCGATGACCGCGCTGCCGAGGAGGCCAGGCCCGCGTTCCCCACCGAGCGCCGACGGGCCCTGGTGGAACTGCTCAGGGAGCGGCGCAGGCTGACCGTCGTGGAGATCTCGGAGCGGTTCCAGGTCACCGCGGAGACGGTGCGCAGGGACCTGGTGGAGCTGGAGCAGACCGGCGCGCTGCGCCGGGTGCACGGCGGCGCGATCCTGCTGGACAACGAGCACGGCATCCCCGGTCTCGCCCAGCGCACCCGGATCATGGCCGAGGAGAAGACGGCGATCGGCGCGGCGGCGCTCGCGCACATGCCGACCGGCGGCGCGGTGCTCATCGACGCGGGCAGCACCACCGGACGGCTCGCCGATCTCTACGCAGGCGGGCCGCAGTTGGTGGTGATGACCAACTCACTGCCCATCGCCGTCACGATGACCGGCAAGCCGGGCGCGGCCGTCTACACGACCGGCGGGCGCGTCCGCAACGACACGCTCGCCGAGGTCGAGATGCTGACGCTGCGGGCGCTGGACGAGGTAAAGGTCGACGTCGCGTTCCTGGGCACCTCGGGGATAACGGTGGACCACGGCTTCTCCACCTCGGACGTCTCCGAGAGCGCCGTCAAGCGGACGATGATGGCCTCCGCCCGGCGGGTCGTGGTGCTGTGCGACCACTCGAAGATCGGCACCGCGCTGTTCTCCCGTTTCGCGCCCGTGGACGGCCCCGACCTGCTGATCACCGACTCGGGAATCAGCGCCACGCAGCTCGCGGCACTGCGCGGCGCCGGCCTTGAGGTGCAGGTGGCCGAGCCGGTCTGACGTCGTCACGGCGTCGCCCGCACAGCCGTCGCCCGCCGAACCGTCGCCCGCTCAACCGTCGCCCCCCTGACCGTCCCCCCCTTAACCGTCTTAACCGTCGTCGCCGTCCTTCACCGCCCGGCCGTCGGACTCGTCGAGCGCGGACGCGAGCAGTTGGGCCAGGTGGACCGCTCCGGCGCCGGCCGCGAGGTCGTCGATCTGGGTGCGGCAGGAGAATCCGTCGGCCAGCACCGGGCCGGTGCGCTCCGCCGTCTCCAGCGCGGGCAGCAGGGCGGTCCGCGCGACGGCCACCGAGACGTCGTAATGGCCGCGCTCCACACCGAAGTTGCCCGCGAGTCCGCAGCAGCCGCCGACCGCCGTGACGTCGGCGCCCGCCGTGCGCAGCAGTTCCTCGTCCGCCCGCCAGCCCATCACCGCCCGCTGGTGGCAGTGCGGTTGGGCGACGGTCCGGACGCCCGACAGGTCCGGGGGGCTCCAGCCGGGCGTACGGCTCAGCAACTCGGCCAGGGTGACGGTGAGATCGGCCACCCGCCGCGCCCTGGGGTCGTCGGGCAGCAGCTCGACGCCGTCCCGGCGCAGCACGGACGTGCACGACGGTTCGAGGCCGACGATGGGCACACCGTCGGCGACGGCCGGTTCAAGTGCCGTGTACGTACGGCGCAGTTGTCGGCGTGCGCCGTCGAGCTGGCCGGTGGAGATCCAGGTCAGCCCGCAGCAGACCTGACGGCCGGTCAACTCGACGGCGTATCCGGCCCGTTCCAGTACGCGAACGGCCGCCGTGCCGACCTCGGGCGAGAACGACTGGGTGAAGCTGTCCACCCACAGCAGCACGCGGGGGCGGGACGGGCGCGGGCCTCGGGCCTCGCGGTCGGCGCGGGCGTCGCGGGCGTCGCGGTCGGCGCGGAAGGACGCCCGGAAGGTGCGGCGGGCGAAGCGGGGCAGCCCGCGCCGTCCGTCGATTCCGCCGAGCCGCTTGACCAGCGCGCCGACCCACCGGTTGCCGAGCAGCGCGTTGCTGACACCGGCCAGCCGGGTGGCGAGCCCGGCGGTGCGCGGCAGCCAGCCCAGCGAGTAGTGCGTCACCGGGCGGAGCCTGCGCCGGTAGCGCTGGTGCAGCACCTCCGCCTTGTACGTGGCCATGTCGACGCCCGCCGGGCAGTCGCTCGAACACGCCTTGCACGACAGGCACAGGTCCAGTGCCTCGTGCACCGCCGGGTCGGCCCAGCCGCCGTCCACCAGGTCGCCCCTGATCATCTCCTGGAGCAGCCGGGCCCGGCCGCGGGTGGAGTGCCGCTCCTCCCCCGTCGCGAGGTACGACGGGCACATCGCGCCGCCCGAGGTCGTGAGGTCGGCGCGGCACTTGCCGACCCCGACGCAGCGGTGGACGGCGCGGGTGAGGTCGCCGGAGTCGTGCGGGTACGCGAACGCGCCGGTGACGACGGGCAGTTGCGGCCGGACCCGCAGGTCGGCGTCGAGCGGCGCCGGGTCGACCAGCACACCGGGGTTGAGCAGGGCGCCGGGGTCCCAGACCGCCTTGACCGCGGCGGCGGCGCCCAGCGCGGCGGGCGAGTACATCCGGGCGAGCAGTTCGCCGCGGGCGCGGCCGTCGCCGTGCTCGCCCGACATCGAGCCGCCGTGCGCGGCCACCAGGTCGGCGGCGTCCTCGAGGAACGCCCGCATCCGGGCCGCGCCGCCCTCGTCCCGCAGACCGAAGTCGAAGCGGCCGTGCACACAGCCGTCGCCGAAGTGCCCGTACAGCAGGCCGTCGTAGTGGTGCTGCCCGAGCAGCGCGTCCAGGTCCCGCAGGTAGGCCCCGAGCCGTTCCGGCGGTACGGCGGCGTCCTCCCAGCCGGGCCAAGCGTCGGCCCCGCCGGGCGTGCGGCCCGCCAGGCCCACCCCGTCGGTACGAATCCGCCACAGCGCGGCGATCCGGCCCGGGTCGGTCACCACCTGGCCGTCCACCGCGCCGGACGCGGCCAGTACGGCGCGGGCAGCGTGCTCCGCCTCCGCGAGGCTCGCGCCGCCGGTCTCCACCAGCAGCCAGCCCGCGCCGCGCGGCAGCGCGGGCACGGCGGCGGCCCCCTTACGGCGGACCACGACCTCGACCAGCCGCCGGTCCATGCCCTCGACGGCCAGCGGGCCCAGGGCCACCAGCGCCGGGGTCGCGTCGGCGGCGGAGGGCATGTCGGGGAAGCCGAGCACCGCGAGCGCGCGGGCCGCGGGCGCGGGCACCAGCCGTACGGTGGCGTCGAGCACCAGCGCCAGGGTGCCTTCCGAGCCGACGAGCGAACTCATCACGTCGAAGCCGCGCTCGGGCAGCAGCGCGTCCAGCGCGTAGCCGGACGCCTGGCGCGGGAAGCGGCCGTACTCGGTCCGCAGGACGGCCAGGTGCGCGTCGGCCGTCTGCCGCAGCCGGGTGTTCAACTCCGCGTCCGACGTACCGTGCTGATCGGCCGTCACCTGGCGGCCGTCGGCCAGCAGCAGCCGGGCGGACACCACATTGTCACGGGTGTTGCCCCAGGCCACGGCGTGCGCGCCGCAGGCGTTGTTGCCGATCATCCCGCCGATGGTGCAGCGGTCCGCGGTCGACGGGTCGGGTCCGAGCAGCAGGCCGTGCGGCGCGGCCTCGCGCTGGAGGCGGGCCTGGACGGTACCGGCGCCCACGGTCGCGGTACGGCGCTCGGGGTCGATCTCGGCGACCGCGTCGAGCGCGGTGAGGTCGAGGACGACGCCGGGGCCGATCGCGTTGCCCGCGACCGAGGTTCCGGCGCCGCGTGCCACCACGGACAGCCCGAGCCGGTGGCAGTGGGCGACGGTGTCGACGGCGTGCGCCGCCGACTCCGCGCGCACCACGGCGACCGGGGGCACCCGGTAGTTGGACGCGTCGGAGGAGTACAGCGCACGGGTGCCCGCGTCCAACCGCACGCTGGGGCCGAGCAGTTCGCGCAGGCGGCCGGCGCCGCCCGCCGCGTCGCCCGGCCCGTGGGGTGCGTTCGGCTTGTCCATCGCGTTCGTTCCGTTCCTGTCGTCGCTTCCCCGCCGCGTCCGGACGGCGGGGCCACGAGGTCGTCGCCGCGAGGTCGTGTCCCGCCGCCGTCACCACGACGGCGGCACCCCGCGGCCGGCGGGGCGTCGGTACCGGTCCCGCCCACCTCTTCGGCGCCGCCCGGCGACCCCGTCACGCGGCGGAGTCCCGGTCGGCGGCGAGGTGCCCGCGCCGGTCGTCGGGCGGGCCGTCCTCGTAGTAGACCGCCTCGGCCGGGCAGACCGGCTCCCACGCGCCGCGGTCCACCCGCTCGTCCGAGTGGATGTACGGCGCCCGCGCGCCGTCGCCTGCGCGGTCGGCCGGGCGTTTTCGCCGGTGCGCGCCGTGTCGGGCGCGGCGGCGCACGCGCGTCCGGTCATTCGTTGGCCAGGTCATTCGTTGGCCAGGTCACTCGTTGGCCAGGACATCGGGCCGACCGGCCGCTCCCCCCTTGGTGCGGCCGGTCGGCCTCCCCCCGGGCCCGCGGACGTGGCGGCTTCCCCTCCGCGTCCGCCCGCGGGCCGGTCATGACGCGCTGCCGGGCGCTGACGCCTGGTACACGCTCTTGGTCCAGGTGAAGAAGTCCACGGCGGTCTGTCCCTGCTCGCGGTAGGTGTTGGTGGAGGAGTCGCCGACCCCGCCGAAGGGGACGTTCAGCTCGACCCCGCTGGTCGGCCGGTTCACCTTGATCACTCCGGCCCGCACCTCGGAGCTGAACCGGTGCACGGTGTCCAGGTCGTTGGTGACCACACCGGCCGTCAGGCCGAAGCGGGAGTCGTTGACCAGGTCGATGGCCTGGTCGAGGCCCGTGGCGTCGAGCACCGCGACCACCGGGCCGAAGACCTCCTCCTGGGCGACGGTGTCGGCGGGCCGCACGCCGGTCAGCACCGTGGGGCCGAACAGCAGGCCGTCCGGGTCCGCGCCGCCGACCACGGTCCTGGCCCCCTCGGCCAGGGCCTTGTCCACGTAGCCCAGATCGGTGGCGAGTTGGGCGGCGCTGACCACAGGGCCCATCCGTACGCCGTCGGTCAGTCCGTCGCCGGGCCGGTAGGCCGCGGCCTCCTCCCGCAGGGCGTCGAGGAAGGCGTCCTTGACGCCCGGCAGGCAGATCACCCGGCTGGTCGCGGTGCACGCCTGGCCGGTGAGGCCGAAGCCGCCCGCGGCGACGATGCGCGCGGCCACCGCGGCGTCGGCGTCGTCGCAGACCACGACGGCGTTCTTGCCGCCGAGTTCGAGCTGCACCCGGATGCGGCGCGGCGCGGCGGCGGTGTAGATGCCCGCGCCGACGCCCACCGAGCCGGTGAAGGTGACCGCGTCGATCCGCGGCGACGCGACGAGTTGGGCGCCGATCCGGGCGCCGGAGCCGGTCAGCAGGGTGAACACCCCGTCGGGCAGGCCGGCTTCCTGGAGCACCCTGGCCAGGTGCCAGGCGCCCGCGGGGGCTATCTGGGCGGGTTTGAGCACCACCGCGTTGCCGCTGACCAGGGCGGGCGCGGACTTCCAGGCGGGGATGGCGATCGGGAAGTTCCAGGGGGTGATGACCGCGACCGCGCCCAGCGGTTCGCGTCGGCTGTAGACCAGGTCGGTGCCCGCGGCCGAGGGGTACGTCGTGCCGCCGATCCGCCAGCCCTCGCTGCCGTAGAAGCGCAAAATGTCGGCGGCCCGCGCGACCTCGCCGCGCGCCTCCGCGAGGGTCTTGCCCTCCTCGCGGGTGATGTCCCGGGCGGCCTCGTCCGCACGGTCGTCGAGGAGCGCGGCGGCCCGCTCCAGAATCCGGCCGCGGGCGGGGGCCGGGGTGCGTCCCCAGTCGCGGGCGGCGGCGTGAGCGGCGTCCAGCGCGCGCTCCACGGTGGCGGCGTCGAGGTCCGCGCTGAGGCTGACCCGCTGACCGGGGACGGCCGGATTGTCCCGTACCGCCGTCGGGGCGCCGGTCCATCGCCCGCCCACCAGGGACTGAATCTCCAGGACGTCCATGCTGTCGGTCATCTCCTGTGGTTCTCAAGGCCGTTGGGGCCGTCGGAAGTCGTCGGTGGCATCGGGTCGTCGGTGACGTCGGATCGTCGGTGACGTCGGGTCCTCGGTGGCGTCCGATCGTCGGTGGCGTCGGGTGCTCGGTGGCCCCGGTGGCCCCGGCGCCGTCAGCTCCTTCGGGTCGTACGGGTCCCCGCGTCACTTCAGCGCGAGAGCGTTGGCGGTGGAGCCCGCCGCGCCGGTGAGGTGGAGCGGGGCCGCGGTGAACAGCCCCTCGTGGACGCCGTCCTGGGCGCAGTCCTCGGCCAGGGCCGCGAGGTCGAACAACTCGCCCACCGCGAGCCCCAGTTCGGCGATCAGCGTGTGGTGCAGGAAGGTCTCGGGCCCGCTCATGTCGAACGGCATGGCCTCCACCGCGGGGCAGTCGGCCGCGACCGCGGACAGCTCCAGGCCGCGCAGCCACCGTCTGGTCTCCTGATCGACGGCCAGGCCCGGCGAGGCGAAGAAGCCCTCCGCCGCCAGCGCCTCGCGCGCCGCCCGGTCCAGCCCCTCGTACCAGCGCGTCCAGCCGAAGTGCAGCAACAGGACGTCGCCGGGCCGCGGTTGGGTGCCCTGCGCGGCGAGCGCGGCCGTCACGTCGGCCGCGGTGTAGGCGACCCGGCGGGAGCAGTCGCCGCCGTGCCGCCCATGTCCGACCAGGTCGGCCAGGACGAAGCGGCCCGCGATGCCGCGCCGCGCCCAGTGCTCGATGCCCAGCGGCCCCGCCGCCGCCGCGATGTCGGCGGCCCGGTGGCCGCCGTAATAGGTGCCGTCGGGGCCGCGCACGTGCGCCAGCCCGTCCCACTGCGAGGACCCCTGCGGGTAGAAGGAGTCGAGGCGGTCGTCGAAGCCGTTGCCGAGGTCGATACGGGTGTGGGTGTGGCGGCCCCTGCCGAGGATCGGCGGGTCGGGCAGGGCCAGGTCCCAGTTGAGCGAGAAGACCCGGCCCCGGGTCACCAGCGCGGCGGCGTCCCTGACCCGCTCGGGCGTCTGCCGCGCCACGGCGCCCAGTTCGCCGACGACGGCCTCGGCGGTGCCGGTGGTGCCGGTGGTGCCAGTGAGGGCCGACGTACCGGAAGCCGAGTCGTGCACGGCCGACGTACCCGAAGCCGAGTCGTGCACGGCCGACGCACCGGAAACCCCGGCCGTCGAAGCCGAGGCCGCACCGGATGTCCCGTCCTCCCGGCCCCCGTCGGGCTCCTCGCCCCGCGTGCCGGTCATGACGCGTCCACCGAGATCATGGCCTTCATGGCCACCTTGCCCGCCGCCGCGTCGGCCAGCGCCTTCGGCCCCTCCTCCAGCGCGTAGTGGTCGGAGACCAGGTCGTCGACCTCGACCGCGCCGCTGGAGACCAGCTCGATGGCGCGCGGCCAGGTGTGGGCGTAGCGGTGGACGGTGGTGAGGGTGAGTTCGCGGTAGCGGATCAGGGTGGACGACAGCGTGATCGTCGGCGCGGCGGGCACTCCGACCAGTACGGCCCGGCCGCGCGGCCGCAGCCGGGTCATCCCGTCGTCCAGCGCGGTGGGCGCGCCCGAGCACTCCAAGTAGCAGTCGAGGTCGGCGGCCACGTCCTGGAAGGCGGTGCCGGGGTCGGCGCCGACGTGAGCGGTCTCCACGCCGGGCGTGGAGTGCGCGAGCCGGGCCAGTCGGCGCTCGTCGACGTCCGCGACGATCACCCGGCCCGCCTTCTCGGCCAGGGCCACTCGCGCCACCAGGGTGCCGATCGGGCCCGCGCCCGCGATGAGCACCTGCTCGCCGGGGAGTACGGCGGCCCGTCCGACGGCCCATACTGCCACCGACAGCGGTTCGAGCAGGGCCGCCCGGGTCGCGGTCATCGCGGCGGGGACGGCGTGCACCGCGCGGCGCGGCAGCACCACCCGCTCGCGCGCCAGCCCGGCGTGCGGCGGCATCCCGAGGAAGCGCATCCGCGCGCACAGGTTGTACGTACCGGCCAGGCACTCGCGGCACCGGCCGCACCACAGGCCGGGTTCGACGGCGACCAGGTCGCCGGGGGCGAGGTCGGTCACCCGGTCACCGGTCTCCAGGACGGTGCCGGACGCCTCGTGGCCGAGCACGTGCGGCCCGGTGAGCCGGAAGGCGCCGATCCGCCCGTGCGCGTAGAAGTGGGTGTCCGAGCCGCAGAGGCCGACCCGCGCGACCGCGACGCGTACGTCGTCGGCGCCGAGCGCTTCCTCGTCGGTCTCGCCGAGCGCCGCGTCATGGGCGCCCCGCAGGGTGAGAGCACGCATCACGCCACCTCCGCGGCATCGCTCGCGTGCGCGAGCGGATCGGCGAGGTCCGGCGGATCGGGTTCGCCGGAGGGTTCGAGGGTCGGTTCGAGGCCGAGGAAGTCCGCGGTCGGCCCGAGTTGGTGGAGGAGCATGTGGACGCCGGGCACGACCGTGCATCCCGCGCGCCGCGCGTGGTCGAGCAGCCGGGTCCTGGCGGGCTTCATGATGATGTCGCTGACGGCCGTGGCGGGGCTGAGCGCGGCGAGGTCGACGGGCAGCGGATCGGCGGCGCGCATGCCGACCGAGGTGGTGTTGACCAGGACGTCGACGTCGGCGGCGGAGTCCCGCTCGCGCACCTCGCAGCGCACGGCCGGGTAGTGGCGGCCGACCTGCTCGGCCAGGGCGACGGCGCGGGCGGTGGTCCGGTTGCGGACGGCCAGGTGCGAGACGCCCGCGGCGGCCAGCGCCATGGCGACGGCGCGCGCGCTGCCGCCCGCGCCGAGCAGCAGCACCCGCGCGCCCTCCAGCCGCACCCCGTGCGCGCGCAGCCCCGCGACCAGGCCGGGGCCGTCGTACTGCCCGCCGAGCAGCCGCCCGTCGGGCAGCCTGCGGATGACGTTGCTCGCCCCGGCCCTGACGGCGTCCTCGGTGAGGTCGTCGAGGAGCCCGGCGATGTGCTCCTTGTGCGGCATGGTGACCCCGATGCCCGCCAGGTTCTTCCAGGCGCGCGCCGCGGCGACCGCCTGCGCCAGGTCCTCGACCCCGACCTGGTACGGCACCACGGCCGCGTCGATGCCGCGCTGGCGGAAGAAGCGGTTCATCACCTCGGGCGTGCGCACATGGGCCACCGGGTCGGCGAAGTGCGCGTAGATCCGGGTGTGCCCGGTGATGGGGTGGGACGTCATGATGCGGTGAACTCCGTCCAGTCGTCGATCCAGGTGCCGAGGTCGGGGATGAGTCCGCAGGCCAGCGCCGCCATCCGGGCGGCGCCGCAGGCGCCGGCCTCGGCGCCGACGGGCAGCCGGACCGAGCCGAGCACGCGGGCGCGGACGGCCCTGATGTAGCCGGACGTGTACCAGCCGCCCGCGGCGATCAGCGCGTTGCCGGGGCCGCCGAGCGCGTCGAGCAGGCCGATCGCGTCGCGGCAGCGCCAGGAGGTCAGTTCGACCAGGACGGCCCACGCCTCGGCGTCCGGCAGTCCGTGGAGGGCGGCCACCACGGCGGCCGGGTCGAGCGGGGCCATCGGCCGGGCCGCGCTGCCGAGGGTGACGGCGAATTCGGCCGCGCGGCCGGTCGCGGGCAGGCGGGCCGCGGCCCTGCCGAGCGCGTCGACGTCGGCGAGGGTCCGTTCGGTGCCGAGCCGGTCGTCGAGCAGGGCGCGCAGCAGGCGTCCGGTGCCGAGGACGCCGAAGAGGTAGTCGCGGCCGGGGACGATGTGCGGACCGCGCTCGAATCCGGCGGCCACCGCCCGGGTCAGCGGGCCGGGGTCCTTGGCGGCGGGCCGGGAGCGGATCAGCGCCTCCCCGGTGCCGAGGCTGTCGAAGCAGTCGTCGGGGTGTACGGCCCCGGCGCCGATCGCGCCCGCCAGGTGGTCGTGGCCCGCGACGGTGACGACCGCGCCGCCGACCAGCGGCAGACCGGCCCGCGCGGTGCCGGTGGGCGACCCGGCGGGCAGCAGTTCCGGCATCGCGGCGGGGTCGAGCCCCGCCCGGTCCACGCCGTGCTTCCACCACTCGCGGGCGGTCACGTCCATGAAGCCGCTGCGCGCGGCGAGCGACCACTCGGCGGTGGCCCGGCCGCCCGCCCAATGGGCGGCCCACTCCGGTACGTTCAGCCAGCTCACGGCCTTGCCTGTCGGGCCGGACCTCGTGCCGGAAGCGGTGGACGTAACCGTCCGGGGCCCGGCGGACGACGCCGACCGTCCGTCCAGTCGGGGCAGCAGCCACGCCACCTTGACGGCCGAGGCGCGGGTGGTGGGCCGCAGGCCGGTGGTGGCGGTGAAGCCGTCGCCCTGTTCGGCGAGGAGAGCGGCCAGTTCGTCCGCCCCGCTGGTGTCGAACCAGGCCACGGCCGGTGCGACGGGTGTGCCGTCGGCGGCGAGCGCGTACCCCGCCTCGGCCATGCCCGCGAAGCCGACGGCGAGCGCGTGGCGGCCGGGCAGGCGGTCGGCGAGCTGCCGGAAGAGGCCGTCCAGCGCGCCGGACAGGTCCTCGTGCCCGAGCACCGTCGTCCCGGCGGCGAGCCGCCACGGGGTGTCGGCCCTGACCACCGCCAGCTCGTGGCCGCGCTCGTCGGTGGCGCACACCTTCACCGTGGTGGTGCCGATGTCCACGCCGACGACGCATGCCGTCCTTGCCATCACAGCCTCCTCAGCCGAAGATCCGGAATCCGCCGCTTTGTCCTGTCTACCGGTCGCGCGCCCGTCCGTACGGCCACGGCACGGTCCGGTCAGCGCGCCGCGCTCGGCACGTCCTCTCCGAGCGAGTACGCGGTGACCAGCCGTCGCAGCCGGCCGGCGATCGAGGCGACCACCTGCTCCTCGTCGAGGTCCCCACGGAGATAGCCGTCGAAGGCGTCGATCCACAGGCTGCGACCGATGGCGAAGCCGATGTAGCCGTCCACCCCGCGGATCTGCCGCACCCACTCCTCGACCGCGTCCATGTCCGCGCCGCCGCCGAGCAGCACCAGGGAGGTCGGGTACGGCGCCCCGGCCCGGCAGTGGCCGGCGACCACCGCGTAGTCGGCCTCGGCGGCCAGCGGCTCCAGCTTCCACACGTGCGGCCACACGCCCGCGTCCTGGTACTCCGAGACCGTCCGCAGCAGCAGTTCCGTGTGGTGCGCGCGCTGCCAGCGCTCCTTGTCGCCGCCTTCCGCGGCGAGTTGCGCGTCGGTCGGCGGGACCAGCATCTCCAGCATGAAGGGCCGCCGGTTGGCCTGGCACCAGTCGAGCACCTGGCGGGCGCGGGCGGTCTGCCGGGCCCTGCGCCCGGCGGGCAGTTCGGGGTTGTGCACGATGAGCGCCTTGACCATGTCCGGGCCGAGCGCGTCCAGGCGGGCGGCGAAGTCGTCACCGCCGGTGAGGACGAACTCGCCGGTGTTGATGTCGAAGACCGGGGACCGGCTCTCCTCGACGGGCAGCACCAGGCAGCAACCGGCCTCCCGTACGCGGGGGATGGTCCGTTCGCCGTACTCCTCGTCTATCAGCACCCCGAGGTTGGCCGGGTCGGTGCCGCCTTCGGCGATCGTGCGGACCAGCGCGTCGAAGGCCAGGTCCTTCACCCGGCCGAACGCCTCCCGGCGTTCGGCGGCCGGCACCGCGTCACCGAACAGCCCGCGCATCACCGCCCGGTGGTCCATGGCCAGGACCAGGAGCGGATGGGGGACGTCAGTCATCGTGTGTCCTTTCGAGAGGGGGTGGGGCAGCGGCCGACCGGACGGGCGGGTCATGCCGGACCCCGGCGTTCACCGGTCCTGCGGCGGGCGACGAAGCGCGCGGCGAGGACGGCGACCAGCAGGGCGAGGCCGTTGAAGAGCGGCTGCACCCAGAACGGGACGCCGAGCAGGCTCAAGCCGTTGAAACCGACGGCGAGCAGCAGGATCGCGACGATCACACCGGGCACGTTGTAGAAGCCCGGACGGTAGGTGGTGACGCCCAGGAACGCGGCGGCGTAGGCGGGCAGCAGCAGGTCGGGGCCGAGACTGGGGGTCACGGAACCGGCCTGGCCGAGCTGGAGCACGGCGGCCAGCGAGACCAGCCCGCCGGCGCAGCCGAAGGCGAGGATCTTGTACCGGCCGGTGCGCACACCGGCCAGGAACGCCACGCGCTCGGAGCCGCCGATCGCGTACAGCCGGGCGCCGACCGGGGTGTGCTGGAGCAGGTAGAAGCAGATGACGGCCACGATCGCGACGATCCACACCGCCCAGGCGACCTGCACCGCGTAGCCGCGGCCGAGGGTCTTGGCCAGGCCGGGAACGGTGGTGAGGATGGCGCCGTTGCTGAGCATCAGGGTCATCGCGGAGAGCACGATTCCCATGCCCAGGGTCGCGATGAACGAGTTGATGCCGAACACCACGTTGAGCACACCGTTCCAGGCACCGGCCACCACCCCGCAGCCGGCCATCGCGAGGAACACCGCGGTCACCGGCCAGCCCTGGCCGGTCAGATAGGCGCCGAGCATCGCGCAGAAGCCGAGCAGATAGCCGACCGACAGGTCGAACTCGCCGACGATCAGCGGGAAGAGCACCGCCAGCGTCATCAGCGCGATCACGGACTGGCTGACCAGCAGCGAGGTCCAGTTCTGCCGGGTGGCGAAGTTGGGGGTGGCCATGCTGAACACCACGATCAGCACCACCAGCAGCACGATCTGGGCGTAGCGCTGGATGAGGGCTTCGCCGATCGTACGCAGGAGGCCGGCGCCGTGGGACCGCCCGGCAACCGGCTGCCGGTCGGCGGCCGGTTGCCGGTCGGCGGTCACGGTGCCCCCGGTCAGAGCGTCGGGCTTCGCTGTGTCGAGATCTTCTCTGCTCATCTCGGACCGTCCTCCTGTGGACTCGCCACGATCCTGGCCAGCTTGACGGGGTTGTCGGGGACGGGGATCTCCTGCGCCCCGGCGCCGGGGCGCAGCACCACCATCCGGTCGCAGTACGCGGTGAGCTGCTCGAACTCCGAGGAGAACAGGACCGCGCCCATGCCCTGGTCCACGCGTTTCCTGACCGCTTCGAACATCAGGAGCCGCGCGCCCGGGTCGACGCCGTTGGTCGGTTCGTCGAGCACCAGGACCTTCGGGTCGGTCGACAGCCACTTGCCGAGCAGCACCTTCTGCTGGTTGCCGCCGCTGAGGCTGCCGAGGGAGGCGGAGGGGTCGCGCGGCCGTACGTCGAGTTCGCGGATCACCCGGCCGATCGCCTCGCGCAGCGCCGACCCGCGGTGCCAGAAGCGGCGCAGCGAGGGGAGCGCGATGTTGTCGGCGACGCTCAGGACGGCGACGCCGCCGTGCGAGAGCCGGTCCCTGGGCAGCAGCGCCACGCCCTGCCTGCGGGCGGTGGAAGCGGTCCAGGCGCGGGTGGGTTCGAACCCCCGCAAGCGGACGGTGCCCGAGCGGGGCGGCACGCCGCCCGCGAGGAGATACGGCAGTTCGTCCACGCCGGAGTCGGGCAGGCCGGTGACGCCGACGATCTCGCCCGCGCGGATGTCGAGGTCCAGCGGGTCGAGCCGGTGGCCGGTCAGCCCGCGGATCTCCATCAGAGTCCGGTCCGCGCCGTCCACGGGCGGCGCCCCCGCGCCGTACGCCTCGCGGGAGCCGGGGGCGGCGGGCTCCTTGCGGTGCCCGGCCCCGGCCGCCTGCTCGGCGGCCAGCCGCTGCTCAGGGAGCATGTACTCGATGATCCGGGCCGCGCTGACCTCGGCGGACGGTCCCTCGTACTGCGTACGACCGGCCGCCAGCACGGTGAGGCGGTCGGCGTACTGGGTGATCTCGCCGATCCGGTGGGTGACCATGAGGACCGCCGTGCCCCGGTCGGCGAGCCTGCGGACCAGGCCGAGGACCTGCTCCGCGTCGTCCTGCCGCAGCGAGGCGGTGACCTCGTCGAGGACGAGGATGCGGCTGCCCTGTCCGGTGGCGACGGCGAGGGACACCATCGCCCGGTCGGCGGGGCCGAGTTCGGCGCAGGTGGTACGGGCGTCGACCGGCACCTCGTGCTCGTCGAGCAGCCGCTGCGCGCGCCGTACCAGCGCCCGGTGGCTGAGCCCGAGGGCGGGGACGCCCTCGAAGCCGCCGAGCAGCGCGACGCAGTCCGCGACCCTGAGCGTGTCGACCAGCGGCGCCTCCTGGTGGACGACGCCGACGCCCGCCGCGCGGGAGTCTATCGGCGACGACCACTCCTGCGGGGCGCCGTCCACCAGCAGGTGGCCGCTGTCCGGGCCGAACACCCCGCTCATGATCTTGATCAGGGTGGACTTGCCCGAGCCGTTCGCCCCGGCCAGCGCGTGCACCGCGCCGGGGACCAGGCCGAGTGAGACGTCCCACAGGGCCTGGGTGGCACCGAAGGTCTTGCACAGCGAGCGCGCCGCCATGACCTCATCGGTTGCCCGGGTGGTCACTTCGTGCCCCAGAGCTTGTGGTACTCGGCGGCGACGTCGAACGGCAGCTTCCACTGGTCGTTGTTGCCGATCATGTTGTCCTTGGTGAGCAGGACCGTGATCGCGCCCTCGTTGGCCGGTTCGACGGCGGGCTGCTTCTGCACCGTGCGGATCATCTGGTCGACGGTCGCGTAGCCGTACAGCGAGGGGATCTCGATGACGGTCGCGCCCTGGATGTCGCCCTCGCGGATGAACTGCCGGTTGATCGGGTCGCCGACCGCGCTGACCAGCTTGACCTTGGCGCCGAGACCGGCCTGCCTGATCGCGTTGACCTCCGCCGCGGCGGCGGCGTCGAAGCCGGTGTAGACGTAGGTGGCGTTCGCGTGCTGCTGGAGGGTCGAGACGGTACGGGTGCCCAGGGCGCCCGAGGCGATCTCGTCGGTGGTGAAGTTGACCGGCTTGAGCACCTTGCACGCCGCGCACTTCTTCATCTCGGCGACGAAGGCGTTGTACGTGACCGTGTTGGACAGGTACTCGCTGGTGATGACCGGCTGGACCACGGCGGTGCCCTTGGAGTCGGCGATCACCCAGTCCGCCTGCATCCGGCCGTTGGCGCCGTAGTCGGGTGCCACGTCGAGGTCGAAGTCGATCTGGCCGGGCTCCAGTTCGGGCTTGGGGTTGGGGGAGCCGGTGCCGTTGTTCATCGAGATCACCGGAATCCCGGCCTTCTTGGCTGCCTCCAGGCCCTGCTGGACGAGCTTGGAGTCGATGGAGACCGTGGCGATCACATCGGCCCGGTTGGAGACGGCGTTGAGGATCATGTTGTTCTGGGTACGGGCGTTGGACTGGCCGTCGTAGATCGTGGGCTTCCAGCCGAGGGTCTTCACGATGCCCTTGACCGCTTCGGCGGGGGTGTTGCAGCCGCCGATGGCGACACCGCACGGGATGATCGCGACCTTGATGTCCTTGGGCACGGTGACCGGCTTGTCGGTCGGTCCCGCGAAGGACTCGGGACCCTTCTGCGCGGCCTGCACCGCGGTGACGAACTGGCTGACGTCCTGGCTCTGCCCGGAGTCGGCCGCGCCGCTGTCACCGCCGGAGCCGTCGTTGGAGGGCGCGCACGCGGTGGCGAGCCCGAGCCCGATGCACGCGGCAGCGATGACCGCTGCCCTCGCCCTTGACGTGAGGACTGTGGAAGGCATACCTCGCTCCTTTGCGGTGGTACACGTCGCCGTGGCGGCGGTGTCTGCGGGATCGCTTGTCATGGGATCGGAACCACTTCGATCGCCAGCCCGGAGGACTCCAGGGCCCGCAGCAGTTCCGGTGGGGCGTCGGCGTCGGTGATCAGGAGATCGGGCTGGGAGGTGTCGGCGAACCGGGCGAAGTGGTCCTTGCCGATCTTGCTGCTGTCGCAGAGGACGACGGTCCGCTTGGCGGCGCGGATCATCGCCTCCTTGACCGCGGCCTCGGCCGGGTCGGGGGTGGAGAAGCCGTGCCGGGGCGAGACCCCGTAGGTGCCGATGAAGGCGACGTCGACGTGGACGCGCGCGATGGCGCCGAGCGCGGGGGCGTCGACCTCGGCCAGGGTGTTGGCCCGGACGCGGCCGCCGAGGGTGTGGACGCTGAGTCCTTGCTTGCCCGCGAGCGCGATCGCCGCCTGGAGGCTGTTGGTCATGACGACCAGCGAGGGACCGCCGGGAAATATCTCGGCCATGCGGCCGGTGGTGGTCCCGGCGTCGATGATCACCGCGCCCTCGTCGGGCATGTGCTTGACCGCGGCGTGGGCGATCAGGTCTTTCGCCACCGCCATCAGCCGCCTGCGCGACTGGAGGTCGGGGACGAGGTGCTCACGGTCGAGGAGGATCGCTCCGCCGTGCACCCGCTGGACGAGACCGCGGCGCTCCAGCAGCACCAGATCGCGGCGGATAGTCTCCGACGTCACCTCCAGCCGGTCGGCCGCGGCGACGACTTCGAGCCGCCCGTTGGCCTTGAGCTGGTCGAGCAGCGCTCGCCGACGTTCCTCCGCGAAGTGCGCGGATGTGCCGTTAACGCTCATCGCGGGCCCTTCCGTGCCAACCTCACTTTTGCTTCGTGTGGAATTCATACCTGTATCCACGCAATGCCACAAGAGGCTGCGCGAGGAAGAGTGTCCGAATGAGACATTCCGTGGCCGATGAGCGACTAAATATGACGACAGAGTGACAAGTTGATCACTCTGAGGAGCAGGAAGCGGGCATTCCCTCCCATAGGCTCCCTATGGAAACGCCACACCCGGCATGGGTCTGTGTGGATATTCCAAATCTGCAGACGCGTCCGGCCCCCCGTGCCGAGGAGGCACGGGGGGCCGGAGGGGGGCCGGAAGGGGGGCCGGAAGGGGGGCCGGAAAGCGGATCTGCCGGCGGCCGGAAGGCCGGGGCTCGCTCGCGGATCAGCCCGCGATCGGCTGCCGCTCCTGCGCGGAGACCAGCGCGTGCAGCCGGTTGAGGCGCTCGCGGGTGAGGTCGTCGGCCGGGGTGTACGTGGTCAGGCGGGGGCCCTGCTGCGGGCCGAGCCACAGGTGGGTGAAGTCGAAGGAGAGCAGGCCGACTTCGGGGTTCAGATAGCGCTTGATGTGGCCGTCGGGCTGGAGCACCTCGTGCCGTTCCCACATCTCGCGGAAGTCGGGCGAGCTCTGCTGGAGCCGCTTGAGCAGCTCGCGCCAGGCGGGCTCCGCCAGGTGCTGGGCCATCGAGACGCGGAATTTGGCGGCCATCAGCCGGATGCTCTCCTCGCGGTCGACCATCCGCTCGCGCCACAGCGGGTCGGTGAACGACAGCCACATGACGTTGCGGTCCTCGACGGGCAGCGCGTCCAGGTCGCTGACCAGCCTGCCATAGGTGCGGTTGTACGCGATCACGTCGTACCGGCTGTTGACGACCGCGGCGGGCAGCGGCGCGAGCTGGTCGACCATGGCGAGCAGCGCGGGTGACATGCCGGGGCATTCCAGGTGCGGGTGCGGGTCGGCGGTCCCGGCGAGGGTGAACAGGTGCTTGCGCTCGTTGTGGTCGAGCATCAGGGCGCGCGCGATGGCGTCGGCGACCTGCCCGGAGACCTGGATCTCCCGCGCCTGCTCCAGCCACGTGTACCAGGTGACCCCGACGGCGGCGAGCTGTGCGACCTCCTCGCGGCGCAGTCCGGGCGTCCGGCGCCGACGGCCGGGCGGCAGCCCGACCTGGTCCGGCGAGATCCGCTCCCGGCGGCTGCGCAGAAAGGACGCCAGCTCCTGGCGGCGGCTCTCCGCGGCGGCGGCCTCGGGCACATCGGCCCCGGAGACGTCCAGCGAGACGTTCCCCTGACCCAGCGGGGCGGCAGCCGAGTCCGGCGACACGGTCCCCGTCCCCGCGGGAAAGGGGACCGAATCCGGGGAAACGGCGCCCGAATCCGGGGTGACAGTGCCCGGGCCCGGGGTCACGGTGCTCGGCGGGAAAGCGCTGGCGTCTGCGGTCATATTCCCAGAGTGCCCGATCCGGCAGCCGGTTGCCAGGTGGTGCGTATACCTGGATAAACGCTCTCTGGTACCACCCTGAGAACGGGTCCAGTGTGGACCATGTGACCGACCGAATGGAACCCACCATGACCTCCCGGGCTCAGGTGCTCCCCCGCGTGACCCGCATCGGGGCGCCCGCCCGGAACTCTTCCGTCCCCACCCGCTCGCACTCCCCCGCCCCGGCCCCCGGCCTGAGCTCCCTCGGCCTGCTGACCGTGCTGCTCGGCGCGGCGCTGCCGATGGTGGACTTCTTCATCGTCAACGTGGCCCTGCCCACCATCGACCGCGACCTGCACGCCGGACCCGCGGTCCTGGAGATGGTCGTCGCGGGCTACGGCGTCGCCTACGCGGTGCTGCTCGTGCTCGGCGGGCGGCTCGGCGACATGTTCGGCCGCCGCAATCTCTTCCTGTGGGGCCTCGGCCTGTTCGCCGTGACCTCGCTGGCCTGCGGTGTCGCCCCCTCCGCCTGGACCCTGGTGGCGGCCCGCGTCGCCCAGGGCGCCGCCTCCGCGCTGCTGCTGCCGCAGGCGCTGGCCACCATCCAGTCCGCGACCTCGGGCGGTGCCCGCGGCAAGGCGCTGAGCTACTACGGCGCGACCGCGGGCATCGCCAGCGTCGTCGGCCAGGTGCTCGGCGGTGTGCTGGTCTCCGCGGACATCGCGGGCAGCGGTTGGCGGGCGATCTTCCTGGTGAACGTGCCGGTGGCGGCCGTCGCGCTGGCGCTGGCGCTGAAGTCGGTGCCGGAGACGCGGTCCGCGCACCCGGCCCGTATCGACAAGCCCGGCACCGCACTGCTCGCGGTCACGCTGGTCACCCTGCTGCTGCCGCTCACCGAGGGCCGGGCGGCCGGCTGGCCGCTGTGGTCGTGGGTGCTGCTCGCGGTCTTCCCGCTCGCCGCGGCGGCCTTCGTGGCGGTCGAGCGGCGCGGTGAGCGCGACGGCGGCAATCCGCTGATCCCGCCGTCGCTGCTGCGCATCCACAGCGTGCGCAGCGGTCTGCTGCTCATCGTGCCCTTCTGCCTCGGCTTCGGCGGCTTCATGTTCGTCGTGGCGGTGGCCATGCAGGACGGGCTGCGCTTCGGGGCGCTGGAGGCGGGGGCCGCGCTGGCCCCGCTGTGCGCCGCCTTCTTCGCCGCCTCGCTGCTCGGTCCGCGGATGGTGGCCCGCTTCGGCCGCCGTGTGGTGACCGCGGGCTCGCTGGTCCAGGGCGTCGGCCTGGTGGCGCTGGCCGCGACCTTCCACTACGGCGGCACGGGTCTGAGCATCGCGGAGCTGGCGCCGAGCATGGCCGTGATCGGCTTCGGCCAGGGCTTCGTCCTGCCGGTGGTGCTCCGGATCGTGCTCAGCGAGGTGCCGGCCGCGCAGGCCGGGGTCGGCAGCGGTGCGATGGCGACCACCCAGCAGTCCAGCCTCGCGCTGGGCGTGGCCACTCTCGGCACGCTGTTCCTGACCCTGTCCGGTTCGATCGGTGTACGGGACGCCCTGGTCTGGGCGCTGGTCGCGCAGCTCGCGTCGGTGGTCGCGACGGTCGCGCTGAGCACCCGGCTGCCGCGCAGAATCGTCTAGCGACGGGCACCTCGGCCCGAAGTCCCCGCCCCGAACCGGCCCCGGTCCGCGCCCCCGAGAGGACCGGCCCACCGCCCCGGGCCGAGGACGGCCCCCGGGGGCACGGCCGCACGACATATGGACTGACAGATGTTGATATCTGTCAGTCCACATGTGACGGTGGGAACGCACACCCGTCCCGCCGACGACCCCGAAGGGGACCCCCACCGATGCGCACCCGCACCCTCGGCACCACAGGACCCGTCGTCTCCGCCCTCGGCCTCGGCTGCATGGGCATGTCCGGCGCGTACGGCGCCTCCGACGACGCCGAGTCCGTCGCCACCATCCACGCCGCGCTGGACGCGGGCGTGACCCTGCTCGACACCGGCGACTTCTACGGCATGGGCCTGAACGAACTGCTGATCCGCGACGCCCTGCGGGCCCGCCCCGGCAGCCGCGACCAGGCCGTCATCAGCGTCAAATTCGGCGCGCTGCGCGATGTCGAGGGCGGCTTCGGCGGCTACGACGGCCGCCCGGTCGCGATCCGCAACTTCCTCGCGTACTCCCTGAACCGGCTCGGCACCGACCACATCGACATCTACCGGATCGCCCGCGTCGACCCGGACGTGCCGATCGAGGAGACCGTCGGCGCCATCGCCGAGCTGGTCCAGGCCGGGCACGTCCGGCACATCGGGCTGTCCGAGGTCGGCGCGGAGACGCTGCGCAGGGCCGCCTCCGTCGCCCCGATCGCCGACCTCCAGATCGAGTACAGCCTCTTCTCGCGCGGCATCGAGGACCGGATTCTGCCCACCGCCCGCGATCTCGGCATCGGCGTGACGGCGTACGGCGTGCTCTCGCGCGGGCTGCTCAGCGGCCACTGGGCCCGGGGCAGCGGCACGGAGGCGGGCGACTTCCGCAGCTACAACCCGCGCTTTTCCGGGGAGAATCTGGAGCGCAACCTCGGCCTGGTCGAGGCGCTGCGCGAGGTCGCGGACGGCAAGGGCGTCACGGTCGCGCAGGCCGCCATCGCCTGGGTGCTGTCCCGCGGCGACGACATCGTGCCGCTGATCGGCGCCCGCCGCAGGGACCGGCTCACCGAGGCGCTTTCCGCGCTCGACCTGACGCTGGACGCCGCGGCCATCGCCGACATCGAGCGGGCCGTCCCGGCCGCGGAGGTCGCGGGCACCCGCTACGACCCCCGGCAGATGAACCATCTGGACAGCGAGCGCTGAGCCGGCGGCGCCCTGCCGCACACTGGACGGCGACGGCCCCGGCGATCACGGCGGCCGTCGCCGTCGCAGAAGCCGTGTCCCGACCCGCCGAAAGGCCGCCTCTCCCATGCCGCCGGAGCCCCTGACCCGTGACCGCGTCCTCGAAGCCACCGAGGACGTGCTGCGCCGCTACGGCCCCGCGAAGGCCACGGTGGTCGATGTGGCGCGGGCGCTCGGGGTCAGCCACGGCAGCGTCTACCGGCACTTCCGCAGCAAGGCGGAGCTGCGCGAGGCGGTCACCCAGAAGTGGCTGGCCGAGGCGCACGCGGCGCTCGCGGACATCGCCGCGGAGGACGGGCCGGCGCCCGAGCGGCTGCCGCGCTGGCTCGCCGAACTCTTCGCGGCCAAGCGGCGCAAGGCCGGGCTCGACCCGGAACTCTTCGCCACCTTCCAGGCGTTGGCGCGCGACAACAGCGGCGCCGTCAGCCGCCACGTGCAGGAGACGATCGACCAGCTCGCCGGGATCGTCGCGGACGGCGTCAGGCGCGGTGAGTTCGCCCCCTGCGACCGGGCGGCCACCGCCCGCGCCGTCTGGGACGCCACCTGCCGCTTCCACGACCCGGCGCACGCGGCCGAGTGGACCCTGCCGGGCGTCGACGCCGAGTTCACGGCGGTGTGCGAGCTGGTGCTGCGCGGACTGCGCGCGGACTGACGCACGGGACGACGAGGGCGGGGCCGCGCGATCCGGTCCGTCCGGCTCGCGCGGCCCCGCCCGTGTGCAACCGGCGTCAGCAGCCCAGCAGTCGGCTGCCCAGGTAGGTCTCCACCTGGTCGAGCGACACGCGCTCCTGCTTCATCGTGTCGCGCTCGCGGACCGTCACCGCGTTGTCCTCGAGCGTGTCGAAGTCGACGGTCACGCAGAACGGCGTGCCGATCTCGTCCTGGCGGCGGTAGCGGCGGCCGATGGCGCCCGCGTCGTCGAACTCGATGTTCCAGTTGGCGCGCAGGGCGGTGGCCAGGCCCTTGGCCTTCGGGGACAGCTCGGGGTTGCGGGAGAGCGGCAGGACGGCGACCTTGACCGGCGCGAGGCGCGGGTCGAGCCGCATCACGGTGCGCTTCTCCATGACGCCCTTGGCGTTGGGCGCCTCGTCCTCGTTGTACGCGTCGAGCATGAAGGCCAGCATCGCGCGGTTGACACCCGCCGCGGGCTCGATGACGTACGGGAACCAGCGCTCGCCCGCCTCCTGGTCGAAGTAGGAGAGGTCCTGGCCGGACGCCTTGGAGTGCGAGGAGAGATCGTAGTCGGTGCGGTTGGCGACGCCCTCCAGCTCACTGAACTCCTGGCCGCCGAAGTTGAAGCGGTACTCGATGTCGGCGGTGCGCTTGGAGTAGTGGGAGAGCTTCTCCTTGGGGTGGTCGAACCACCGGATGTTCTCCTCCCGGATGCCCAGGCCCGTGTACCAGTTCCAGCGCTCCTGCATCCAGTACTCGTGCCACTTCTCGTCCTCGCCGGGCTTGACGAAGAACTCCATCTCCATCTGCTCGAACTCGCGGGTGCGGAAGATGAAGTTGCCCGGCGTGATCTCGTTGCGGAACGACTTGCCCATCTGGGCGATGCCGAACGGCGGCTTCTTGCGCGAAGTGGTCTGCACCTGGGCGAAGTTGGTGAAGATGCCCTGCGCGGTCTCGGGCCGCAGGTACGCCACCGAGCCCGCGTCCTGGGTCGGGCCGAGGTGGGTCTGGAGCATGCCGGAGAACTGCTTGGGCTCGGTGAAGGCGCCCTTGGTGCCGCAGTGCGGGCAGTTGATGTCGGCGAGGCCGTTGGCCGGGGGCTTGCCGTGCTTGGCCTCGTACGCCTCCTCCAGGTGGTCCGCGCGGTAGCGCTTGTGACAGGAGGTGCACTCGGTGAGCGGGTCGGAGAACGTGGCGACGTGGCCGGAGGCCACCCAGACCTCGGGGGCGAGGATCACCGACGAGTCGATTCCCACCACGTCCTCACGGGAGGTCACCATGGCGCGCCACCACTGGCGCTTGATGTTCTCCTTCAGCTCGACGCCCAGCGGCCCGTAGTCCCAGGCGGCCTTGGAGCCGCCGTAGATCTCACTGCTCGGGAAAACGAAGCCACGGCGCTTGCTCAGGCTGACGATGGTGTCGATCTTGTCGGCGGCCACGGTGCTCTCTTCAGTACGACGAAGCGGTCAGTTGCCTCAGATTACCGGCGGGTGCGGTCCCCTTATCAAATCCGTTCCGGAACCCGGCTCCAGGAACCCGGCCGGGAGCGGATCGCGGACCCCGCCCTACGGATATTGACAATCGTTTCCACCTCAGATGAAAATGACAGTCATGAACATCCATCGCCGCCCGATATCCGCCGTCTCCGTCGCCGCCGCGGCCGTGCTCGGCCTGCTGGCACTGTCGGCCTGCTCCGGCGCCGACGCCTCCGAGAACACCTCGGGTGATTCCAAGAGCGGCGGAAAACTCAAGGTCACGGCCGCTTTCTACCCGCTGGAGTACCTGGCGGCGCAGATCGGCGCCGACCATGTCGCGGTGACCGACCTCACCAAGCCGGGCGTGGAGCCGCACGACCTGGAGCTGACGCCGAAGGAGACCGGCAGGCTCGGCCAGTCCGATGTGATCGTCTACCTCAAGGGCCTCCAGCCCGCCGTGGACGACGCCGTGAAGCTCTCCGGCGTCAAGCACAAGGTCGACGCCGCGTCGCTGACCACCCTGGAGTCCCACGGCACCGAGGTGGACGGCACGCACCACACGACCGGCGACAACGGCACCGGCGGCGGCAGCGAGGAAGGCGCGGGCGCCGACCCGCACATCTGGCTGGACCCGGTGAAATACGCCGAGGTCGCCAAGGGCGTCGGCAAGGCGCTGGAGCAGGCCGACCCGGCGAACGCGGCGGCGTACGGCAAGAACACCGACGCGCTGGTCGCCCGGCTCACCGCCCTGGACACCGCATTCCGCGACGGCCTGAAGAACCGCGCCTCCGACACCTTCGTCACCACGCACGCCGCCTTCGGCTACCTCGCCGAGCGGTACGGGCTGGTCGAGGAGGCCATCAACGGCATCGACCCGGAGAGCGAGCCCAGCGCGGCGCGGGTCAAGGCGCTGCACGACCTGGTGAAGAGCAAGCACGTGTCGACCGTCTTCTTCGAGACGCTGGTCAGCGACGCCACCGCGAAGACCCTCGCGGGCGACCTGAGGCTGCGCACCGACGTCCTCGACCCGATCGAGGGCATCACCGACAAGTCCAAGGGCACCGACTACTTCCAGGTGCAGCGGAGCAATCTGACGGCCCTGCGCGCGGCGCTCGGCGCGAAGTGACGGAGGTCACCGCCA
Source organism: Streptomyces sp. NPDC093221 (assembly GCF_044753885.1). Lineage (NCBI taxonomy): Bacteria > Bacillati > Actinomycetota > Actinomycetes > Kitasatosporales > Streptomycetaceae > Streptomyces > Streptomyces sp. NPDC093221. The sequence goes on from NZ_JBIVOA010000005.1 coordinate 430,338, forward strand.
TGGACCAGCAAGCCGTCGAAGCGGCCGGGGACACCGGCGCGGTCACGGACCCGGTCATCGCGCTCAGCGGCGCCACCGCCACCCTCGGCGCTCGCCCCGTACTGCGCGGCATCGACCTGACCGTCGGGCGCGGCGAGGTCGTGGCGCTCCTCGGCGCCAACGGCTCGGGCAAGTCCACGGCGGTGCGCGCGGTCATCGGCCAGGTGCCGCTGACCGGCGGCTCGCTGGAGCTGTTCGGTACGCCGCTGCGCCGCTTCCGGCAGTGGGCGCGTATCGGGTACGTGCCGCAGCGCACCACGGCGGCCGGCGGCGTGCCCGCGACCGTACGCGAGGTGGTCTCGGCCGGGCGGCTGGCCCGTACCCGGCTGCGGCCGATGCGCCGCGCCGACCGGGCGGCCGTGGACCGGGCCATCGCCGTCGTCGACCTCACCGACCGCGCGGGCGACTCCGTGGACGCGCTCTCCGGCGGCCAGCACCAGCGGGTGCTGATCGCCCGCGCGCTGGCCGGGGAGCCGGACCTGCTCATCATGGACGAGCCGATGGCGGGCGTGGACCTCGACAGCCAGCGCATCCTCGCGGCGACCCTGCGCGCCCAGGTCGCGGCGGGCACCACCGTCCTGCTGGTCCTGCACGAACTGGGGCCGCTGGAACCGCTGATCGACCACGCGGTCGTGCTGCGCGACGGCTGCGTGACGTACGAGGGCGCGCCGCCGCGGGCACTGGGACAGCACGCCCTGCCGGGCCACGACCACGTACACCCGCACGCGGACGCCTCGGCCGCGCCGGTCAGGACGGGACTGCTGAGCTGATGGAATTCCTCGACTACGCCTTCATGCAACGGGCCCTGATCGCCGCCGCGCTGGTCGGCCTCACCGCGCCGGCCATCGGGATCTACCTCGTGCAGCGACGGCAGGCCCTGATGGGCGACGGTATCGGCCATGTCGCGCTGACCGGCGTCGGCCTCGGCTTCCTCCTCCAGTCCAACCCGGTCTGGATGGCCACCGCCGTCTCGGTGGCGGGCGCCGTCGCGATGGAGCTGATCCGCTGGTACGGCAAGACGCGCGGCGACATCGCGCTGGCCATGCTCTTCTACGGCGGCATGGCGGGCGGTGTGATGCTGACGAGCCTCGCGCCGAACGGCTCCAACGCCAACCTGGAGACGTACCTGTTCGGTTCGATCACCACCGTCTCGCCGTCCGACATCACCACGATGTGCCTGCTGGCGGGCTTCGTCATGCTGGTGACCGTGGGCCTGCGGCGGCAGCTCTTCGCGGTGTCGCAGGACGAGGAGTTCGCGCGGGTCACCGGGCTGCCGGTGCGGCTGCTGAATCTGCTGGTCGCGGTCACGGCCGCGCTCACCGTCACGGTCGCGATGCGCGTGGTCGGGCTGCTGCTGGTCAGCGCGCTGATGGTGATCCCCGTCGCGGCGGCGCAGCAGGTCACCCGCAGCTTCCTGGTCACCTTCGTCAGCGCGGTGGCCATCGGCGTCACCGTGACACTGTCCGGCACCGTCACCTCGTACTACGTGGACGTGCCGTCCGGTGCGACGATCGTCCTGATCACCATCGGGCTCTTCATCGTGCTCACCGCGCTCGCCACTCCGCTGGCCAGGAAACGCGCCAGGCGGGCCGCTGCGGAGCGGGAACGGTGCACCCTGGAGGTGGAGGTGCCCGCCGCCCGCGGCGCCGCCGACGAGGTACCCGCCTGAACGGAACGGCCTGGCACAATGGGCCGTCCGGACAGGTGCACGAAGCGACCCAGAAGGAGGCACCGGTGACCACCCATCCCGTACGTGGCCGCTCCACCCGGCAACGGGCCGCCGTGTCGGCCGCTCTCTCGGAGGTCGACGAATTCCGCAGCGCGCAGGATCTGCACGACATTCTGAAGCACCGCGGCGACTCCGTCGGGCTCACCACGGTCTACCGGACCCTTCAGTCGCTGGCCGACGCGGGCGAGATCGATGTCCTCCGGACCGGTGAGGGCGAGTCCGTCTACCGCCGCTGCTCCGGCGGCGGCCACCACCACCACCTCGTCTGCCGCGTCTGCGGCAAGGCCGTCGAGGTCGAGGGGCCCGCCGTCGAGAAGTGGGCCGACGCCGTCGCCGCCGAGCACGGCTTCGCCGATGTCGCCCACACCATGGAGATCTTCGGCACCTGCTCCGACTGCGTCGAGCACCCCCAGCCCTAGCCCACCCCCAAGGGCCTCCCCCGCCCTTCCCCGACCCCGCCCGGACGGCTCTTCCACCGGGGCGCCGGCCACGTGTCTTCAGGGGCGCGGGGAACTGCGCGCTCAGCCCCCAACGGTGGCGCGCCTTTGAGAACCGGCCCCAGCGGGGCAGTTGCTGTGTGTTTTCGGGCGAAAGCCTGGTGGGGGCTGGTCGCGCAGTTCCCCGCGCCCCTAAAAGCAGGCCCTGCGCAAGGGCACCCGGCGGCCGGAAAGATCGGGCCGCCGTCCAGGGCGGAGGAACCGTCCGGGGGCGGCCCCGGGAAGGATCGGGTCACCCCGCCCGGGAGGGGCTAGGCGCGTTGGTCGCCGGCGAGCTGGGCCTCGTTGGGGATGGCCCCGCCGAAGCGACGGTCGCGCGAGGCGTATTCGACGCAGGCCCGCCACAGATCGCGCCGGTCGAAATCGGGCCACAGCACGTCCTGGAAGACCATCTCGGCGTAACTGCTCTGCCAGAGCAGATAGTTGGAGGTGCGCTGCTCACCGCTGGGACGCAGGAAGAGATCCACGTCGGGCATGTCGGCGTAGTAGAGATACTTGGCGAAGGTCTTCTCGTTGACCTTGGACGGGTCGAGCCGCCCGTCGGCGACATCACGGGCGATGGCCTGCGCCGCATCGGCGATCTCGGCGCGCCCCCCGTAGTTGACGCAGAAATACAGCGTCATCGCGTCATTGTCGACGGTCTGCTCCTGGGCGACCTGGAGCTCCTGCACGACGGACTTCCACATCTTGGGCATGCGCCCGACCCACCGGATGCGGATGCCGAGTTCGTCCATCTCGTCGCGGCGCCGCCGGATCACGTCCCGGTTGAAGTTCATCAGGAAGCGCACCTCCTCGGGCGAGCGCTTCCAGTTCTCGGTCGAGAAGGCGTACAGCGAGAGGTTCTTGACGCCGATCTCCAGGCAGCCCTTCAGCACGTCCAGGACGACGCCCTCGCCGACCCGGTGGCCCTCGGTGCGCGGCAGGCCGCGCTCCTTGGCCCAGCGGCCGTTGCCGTCCATGACGACGGCCACGTGCTTGGGCACCAGCTCGCTCTGGAGCTTCGGCGGACGCGCCCCCGACGGGTGCGGGTCGGGTGTCCGGTACGAGCTTCGGGAACGGGCCAGAATCCCGTGACGTGCCATGGTGGTACTTCTCCTCATGCCTTCTCGGCTCAGGTCTTCTCGACGAACCGCAGGGAGCGCAGTCCGCGCTCCAGGTGCCACTGGAGGTAGGCCGCCACCAGCCCGCTGCCCTCACGGCAGTGGCGCGGCTCGCAGGCGTCCGCGGTCTCCCAGTCGCCGCCCAGCAGCGCGCCGAGCAGTTCCAGTGACTCCCGTGAGGGTACGACGCTTCCCGGCACCCGGCAGTCGCCGCAGACGACTCCTCCCGCCCCGACCGAAAAGAACCGGTTGGGACCGGTCATACCGCATTTGGCACAGTCGTCGAAGCTGGGCGCGTATCCGTTGACGGCCAGCGACCGCAGCAGGAAGGCGTCGAGCACCAGCCGCGGCTCGTGGTCGCCCGCCGCGAGCGTCCGCAGCGCGCCGACCAGCAGCAGATACTGCTGCACGGCGGGCTCGCCCTCGTGGTCGGTGAAGCGCTCCGCGGTCTCCAGCATCGCGGTGCCCGCGGTGTAGCGGTCGTAGTCGGTGACGATCGAGCCGCCGTACGGCGCGATCGTCTCGCCCTGTGTGCACAGCGGCAGACCGCGGCCGACCAGTTCCCCGCCGCGGACGAAGAACTGCACGTCGACGTGGCTGAACGGCTCCAGGCGCGCGCCGAACTTCGACTTCGTCCTGCGCACACCGCGGGCCACCGCCCGTACCCGTCCGTGCCGCCGGGTGAGCAGCGTGATGATCCGGTCCGCCTCACCCAGCTTCTGGGTGCGCAGCACGATGCCGTCGTCGCGGAACAGACTCATGGGCCCATTCTCGCGTACGGCGGGAGCGGTACGGCGACGGACGGCCGACCGGCCGCCGCCGGGCCCCGGCTCAGCGGTCGGCGCCGGGCGCGACCAGGCCGGACTCGTAGGCGGTGATGACGAGTTGGGCGCGGTCGCGGGCGCCGAGCTTGCCCATGATCCGGCTCACGTGCGTCTTGGCGGTGAGCGGGCTCAGGCCCAGCGCCTCACCGGTCTCCGCGTTGTTCAGACCGCGCGCGACCAGCGTGAGGACTTCGCGCTCGCGCTCGGACAGCCCGCCGAGCCCGGCCGGGGCCGGGGCGCTGACCAGCGGCCGGTCCGGCAGCCGCAGCACCCGGGCGATCAGCCGGGCGGTGGGGCCGGGCGACAGCAGCGAGTCCCCGGCCGCCACGGTACGGATCGCGTCCAGCAGCTCCGCGGGCCTGGTGTCCTTGACCAGGAAGCCGGACGCGCCCGCGCGCAGCGCCGACACCACGTGCTGGTCGTCGTCGTAGGTGGTCAGTACGAGGATGCGCACACCCGCCAGGTCGTCGTCGGCGGCGATCCGCCGGGTGGCCTCGATGCCGTCGAGCTCCGGCATGCGGATGTCCATCACGATGACGTCGGCGCGGGCGCTGCGGGCCTGCTCGACCGCCTCCAGGCCGTTCGCCGCCTGCCCGACCACCTCCATGTCGCGGGCGGACTCCACCAGCATCGCGAACGCGGCCCGCACCAGCGTCTGGTCGTCGGCGAGCAGCACGCGGATCGGCGGCGGCGAGGTCATCTGTGGTCTCCCTGGTGATCGACGGTGAGCGGCAGCACGGCGCTGACCGTGAAGCCCGTACGGTCCTGGCGCGGCCCCGCGGTGAGGGTGCCGCCGACGCTGCGGGCGCGCTCGCGCATCCCGGCGATGCCGAAGCCCTCGGTACGCCCCTCGGCGCGGTTCGCGGGCGCGGGGCCGCCGCAGGAGCCGTCGTCCTCGATCAGCAGGTGCAGGGCCGTCTCCCGGCGGTCCACCCGTACGGTGATCAGCGGGCTCGGCACCCCCGCGTGCCGTACCGCGTTGGTGAGCGACTCCTGGACGATCCGGAAGGCCGCGGCGCCCACCGCGGGCGGCACCGGCGCGACGCCCACGGCGTCACCCAGGTCCACCCTGGCCCCCGCCGCCTCGGCGGCCTTGGCGAGCGCCGGTATCCCCGCGAGGTCGGGCAGCGGGCCGTCGCCGTCCGCGCGCAGCACCCGCAGCGTGGTCCGCAGCTCGGCGCGGGCCTCCCGGCAGGTGTCGGCGATCGTGTCGAGCGCGGCGGCCACCGCCGTACGGTCGAGCCGGTCGGGGTCGGCGACCAGGATGTGCGCGGCCACCGACGTCTGCACGCCGATCAGGGTGATGCTGTGCGCGAGCAGGTCGTGCAGGTCGCGGGCGATCCGCAGCCGCTCCTCCGCGACCCGGCGGGCCGCCTCCTCCTCGCGGGTGCGCTCGGCGCGCTCGGCCCGCCCGACGATCGCGGCCACGTAGTTGCGGTGCATCCGCACCACCTCGCCCGCCACCGCGACCGCGACGATCCAGCCGGCGCTCTTGAGCATGTCGGTGCCCGCGTGCGGCGCGCTGATCGTCGACATGATGGCCGCCATCAGCGCGATCACCGTCGGCAGCAGCAGGAACGTACGCAGGGGCGGCCCCGCGACCGCCAGCGCGTACAGCGCCACCATGCTCGACGGGATCGGCGCCACCTGGATGTTCTCCAGGTAGTGGTACGGCGCCACGAACGCCAGCATCCCGAGCATGCACACCAGCGGCGAACGCCGCCGCCACACCAGCACCAGCGCGCTGCCCACCAGCAGCGCCCAGCCCGCCAGGTCCGGCCGCCCGCTGGCCGGCTCCTCCGGCAGACAGCACGCCAGGAGCGCCTCCACGGCGAACACGAGCGCGGCGAACGCCACGTCGGCGGGGGCGACCCGCGGTCCCGGCGCCGCCGGGATGCGCGGGGCGCGCAGAAGGTCCATGGTGAGCGCCACGGACCCATCCTCCCGGACGCGGGGTGCGCCGAGCCAGGTCACGGGGTCGCGGCGGGGCGCAGACGGGCCAGCGGTACGGCCCTGAGCCGCGGTACCGCCCACGGACGTGTGGTGACGTTCATGGGCTCCTCCGAAAGCCGAGGTCTTCTCCTACCGTCAGCTTCCTCCGCCGGGCTCGGCTTCCTCGTCCCGCCCAGGACCGATCCGGGGGCTACTCCCCCAGGAGTACGCCCCTCTTCGCGCAGGGCCTGTGCCCTGCCAGGGGCGCTGGGGGGGCACCTTGAGGACAGGCCCTGCGCGCCAGGGCGCCCACGCGCGGGCGGACCGCAGGTCAGAGGGCCGCGGCGGCTCCGGCGAGGAGGCGGTCGATGTCGGTGAGGGGCAGGGAGAGACAGCGGCCGACGGCTTCGAGGACTTCGCGTTCCGCAGGAAGGTAGGGCCCGTCGGCGAGGGCGATGTGCGCGCCCTGGAGGAGAACCCGCTCGCGCCCGAGCGGGTCGAGGTGGTCGGCCAGCGGCTCGAGCGCCTCGTGGAGCTCGATGGACAGCCAGCTCCCGCACCCGTCGACCTCGTCGGCGAAGGAGTCGGGCCCGAGGGGGGCACCCCCCGAGCCCGAGGCGCCGTACCGGCCCTCGTCGGCGACGATGGCGGCGAGCAGCCCGAGCAACTGGTCCTCGGTGCAGTCGGAGAACCCGGCGGAGCGCACGGCGCCGACGGCGGCCTCGCGGGCCGGGCGGCCGGTGGCGCCGCCCGCGGTGAGGACGGCGAGCGCGATGGTGTGCACGGCGTCCCGCAGCATCGCGGAGAAGCGGGTGGTGGTGGGCCGCAGCAGGACGTCGGAGGCGTACTGCCGGTGGCAGGCGGTGCACTCGATGACGGTGCCCGCGGGGCCCCGGCGCAGGACCGGCACATTGAGCACGGTCAGTCTGCGGGTGCCGGTTCTGCGGTGGTAGGCACGGTCGCCGCCGCAATCAGGGCAGAAGAACTCACCGTCGTCCTCGGTGTGCCACGCCGTTCGCACACCCCAGATACACAGCCTCAGCTTCATCACGCTGCACCCTCCGGCCGTTCGGCAACGCTGCCGCACTGCCGTGATGTTAGCCACAGTCGGCGGTCGCAGTCAGTACCGCGTAAGGGGCAATTGCCTTGCGAGGGTGCTCGAACCGGTCCGCCCGGGGGTTTTCGCCCCTCGGACGGACCGGGTGAACCGGGTCAATCCCGTCAGCGCGCGGCCCGGTTGACGGCCGAGACCAGCGCCTGCAACGACGCGCGGGTGGTGTTGGGGTCGACGCCGATCCCCCACAGCACCTTTCCGTCGATCGCGCACTCGATGTACGAGGCGGCCCGCGCGGAGGCGCCCTCGCTCATGGTGTGCTCGGAGTAGTCCAGGACGCGGGCGTCGATGCCCACCCCGGCCAGCGCGTCGACGAAGGCCGAGATCGGGCCGTTGCCCGTACCGCTCAGGGTGGTCTCGACGCCGTCGACCACGGCCTCGACGGTGAGGGCGTCGGTGCCGTCGCTGGAGGTGGACGTCTGGGCGGAGCGCAGGGCGACCCGGCCCCACGGGTTGTCGCTGGTGGGCAGGTACTCGTCCTGGAAGACCGACCAGATCTGCGCGGGGGTGACCTCGCCGCCCTCGCTGTCGGTCTTGGCCTGGATGATCCGGGAGAACTCGATCTGCATCCGCCGCGGCAGGTCCAGCTTGTGGCCGTTCTTCAGCACGTACGCGACGCCGCCCTTGCCGGACTGCGAGTTGACGCGGATGACGGCCTCGTACGAGCGGCCGACGTCCTTGGGGTCGATCGGCAGGTACGGCACCGCCCACTCGATGTCGTCGACGGTCTTGCCCTCGGCGGCGGCGGTGGCCTCCATCGCCTCGAAGCCCTTCTTGATGGCGTCCTGGTGGGAGCCGGAGAAGGAGGTGTAGACCAGGTCGCCCGCGTAGGGGTGGCGCGGGTGGACCTCCATCTGGTTGCAGTACTCGGCGGTACGACGGATCTCGTCGATCTGCGAGAAGTCGATCTGCGGGTCGACGCCCTGGCTGAACAGGTTCATGCCCAGCGTCACCAGGTCGACGTTGCCGGTGCGCTCGCCCTGCCCGAACAGGCAGCCCTCGACCCGGTCCGCGCCGGCCATGAGCGCCAGTTCGGCGGCGGCCACGGCCGTACCGCGGTCGTTGTGCGGGTGCACGGACAGGCACACGTACTCGCGGCGGGACAGGTTCCGCGACATCCACTCGAAGCGGTCGGCGTGCGTGGAGGGGGTGGAACGCTCCACGGTGGCGGGCAGGTTGAGGATGATCTCGCGGCCCGGCTCGGGCTGCCAGACGTCCATCACGCCCTCGCAGACCTCCAGGGCGAAGTCCAGCTCGGTGTCGGTGAAGATCTCCGGGCTGTACTGGTAGCCGAAGACGGTGTCGTCGCCCAGGATCTTCTCGGCGTACTCCATCACCAGCCGGGTGCCGTCCACCGCGATCGCCTTGACCTGGTCACGGCTGCCGCGGAAGACGACGCGGCGGAAGACCGGCGCGGTCGCGTTGTACAGGTGGACGGTGGCGCGGGGTACGCCGCGCAGGGCCTCGACGGTGCGCTCGATCAGTTCCTCGCGCGCCTGGGTCAGGACGGAGACCGTCACGTCCTCGGGGATCGCGTCGCCCTCGATCAGGGAGCGTACGAAGTCGAAGTCGGTCTGGCCCGAGGACGGGAAGCCGATCTCGATCTCCTTGTAGCCCATGCGGACCAGCAGGTCGAACATCTCGCGCTTGCGGGTGGGCGACATGGGGTCGATCAGCGCCTGGTTGCCGTCGCGCAGGTCCGTGGAGAGCCAGCGGGGCGCCTGGGTGATGCGGGCGTTCGGCCAGGTGCGGTCGGCGATGTCCACGGCCTCGTAGTGGCCGTACTTGTGGACCGGCATCACGCTGGGGCGCTGGCGCGCGGTGGCCGTGGTGATGGGCGTGGGACGGCCGACGCGATTGGGGGTTGTCATGGGGCTCTGGCTCCTCGGGGGTCCGGCTGAGTGTCGGCCGACGGCGATGGCACGCCTGAACTCCGCGGGGAGGGGGTCGGCCTACGACTACAGGCCCTCGCCGCGGCAGCTAAGGAGAAGCAGCCCGAAACGCATGATGGGACGACCATAACCGAGGCGGACGGAATCACGTAGCCGGTACGAAGATCCTCTCAGCATGCAAGATGCACGGTTCTGTCCACTCAAACCATGATCCTTCGCTCCTTTTCGTCAATCATCGTCGCAACCCGTGACAGCGACTGTGACGCGTGCCACATTGCCGCCATGACTGCCACGCATGCGCCCAACGCCGTCTTCTGCACGATCGTGCCGCCGCACGTGCTCGACAAGCTGTCCCGTTCCGAGGACTCCGGGGTCTCGGGACCCGCCCGCCGCACCCTGGAGCAGGACGCGCTGCAACGCACCAGGCGCCGCCTGACCACGGTGATCGGCGCCACCGCCGTCACCGGGGCCGCCGCCTCCGACCAGCCGCGACGGACCGTTCACGACGCCAAGCACCAGGACACGCTGCCGGGGCGCAAGGTGCGCGCCGAGGGAGCCAAGCCGTCCAAGGACGCGAGCGTCAACCGGGCGTACGACGCGCTCGGCGCGACCTTCGAGACGTATCTGAAGGCGTACGGGCGTCACTCGATCGACGACGCGGGCCTGCCGCTGGTGGCCAGCGTCCACTACCTCCAGGGCTACAACAACGCCTTCTGGAACGGCCAGCAGATGGTCTTCGGGGACGGCGACGGCGAGATCTTCCTGGACTTCACCCTTCCGCTGGACGTGATCGGCCACGAGTTGACGCACGGCGTCACCCAGTACAGCGCCAACCTGGACTATTTCGGGCAGTCCGGCGCGCTCAACGAGTCCGTCTCCGATGTCTTCGGCAGCCTCATCAAGCAGTTCACACTCGGGCAGAGCGCGGAGCAGGCCGACTGGCTGATCGGCGCCGGGCTGCTCGCACCGGGCGTCGACGGCCACGCGCTGCGCTCGATGAAGGAGCCCGGCACCGCCTACGACGACCCGCGGCTCGGCAAGGACCCGCAGCCCGGCACGATGGACGGCTACGTCCCCACCTCGCGCGACAACGGCGGCGTGCACATCAACTCGGGCATCCCCAACCACGCCTTCTACCTCCTGGCGGCCGAGCTGGGGGGCAACGCCTGGGAGCAGGCCGGGCAGATCTGGTACGACACCCTCACCGGCGGCTCGCTGTCGCCGCACGCCCAGTTCGCGGACTTCGCCGCGGCCACCGCCGCGGCGGCCAAGGCCCGCTACGGTGAAGGCGAGCAGCACCAGGCGGTGCTCTCGTCCTGGTCCCAGGTGGGCGTCGCTCCGGCCGCCGCCCCCGCGGCCGAGGTCCCCCGCCAGCAGCCCGGCCAGCCGCAGGAGGCGTGACACAGCCCATGCGTATCGAGGTGGTCCGCTCCGGCGGCTTCGCGGGCATCCCCCGCCACGCCGCCCTCGACACGGCGGGCCGCCCCGACGCGGGCCGCCTCACCTCCCTGGCCGAGGCCGTCCTGGCCGCTCCGCCGCCCTCGGGCCCCCCGGTCCCCGACGGCTTCACCTACGCCATCACCGCCGACGGCCGCACCGCCCACTGCGCCGACCCCCACCTGACCCCCGCCCAACGCGAATTGATCGAGGCGGTCCTGGGCGAGGGCGCATAGGCCGCCCCCGTCCGAAGACCTGGAATCCCGGTGACCGACCCGCTGCTTCTCACGGGCGTCGGGGCGCCGGGACACCTGGCCGACCGGACCGGCGGGCGCCGCTGACGCCGGAAGGGCGGCGGGGCCGTGGGGCCTCGCCGCCCCTCCGGGGTGCGGTGGGTGGTGAAGTGCGCGATCAGTACGCGGAATTCACGTTGTCCATCGAGCCGTAGCGGTCGGCCGCGTAGTTGCAGGCGGCGGTGATGTTGGCGACCGGGTCGTAGATGTCCCACGAAGTACCGGACACGTGGTAGGTCTTGAAGGTCGGGTCGATCACCTGGAGCAGGCCCTTGGAGGGAATGCCGTTCCGGGCATTGATGTCCCAGTTGTTGATGGCCTTCGGGTTACCGCTGGACTCGCGGATGATGTTCTTGTGAATCCCGTTGTAGCTGGCGGGAATTCCCTTGGAGTGCAGGATGTCCAGCGACTGCTTGATCCAGCCGTCGAGGTTGTTCGAGTAGGACTTGGCGGCGGCCTTCACGGGCGTGGCGGCGGCGGCCTTCTTCGGCGCGGCGACGGGGGCGCGCTTGGTCGAGCGGTTCGCGGCGGACTTCTGCTTCGCGCGGTCGGCGGCGTCGGCCGCGGCCTTCTTCTTGGCCGCCTCGGCGTCCGCCTTCTTCTTCGCGGCGTCGGCCTGCTTGGCGGCCTCGGCCTTCTTCGCCGCGTTGGCCTGGTCGGTCTTCTTCTGCGCGGCGTCCCTGATGGACTTCTGCGACGCGAGGCCGGTCTGCGCGTTCAGGTCCTTGACCTGCGTACCGGTGGAGACCGAGAACCCGGCCGGGTTGCTCGCCGCGGTCGCCGAACCGGCACCTGCGGTCGCTTCCAGACCGGTCACGGTCAGCACGACCGCGGCAGCGGCGACAGCGCCGGCGGCCGTGATCTTGTGCTTCTTCGGCATCCGGTTGAACGCGGTGAACGTAGGGAGCTTCTTCGGGATCGTGGGGAGCTGCATTCGGGAATTACCTCTTCCTCCGTAGCGGACCAGTGAATTGTTAGAGGCGGGCAATTCAGAGGTCAAAGACCCCGTCTACGGATTGCATTCGTAGACGGGGTCGGGAGGAGGCGTTTTCCCGTCAATACGGGAGGCGCGGTGTACTAAGCGGCTTCGTATGTGACCTGCGTCCTATCGAGGGGATCACAAAGGGGTGCCCCCTCTGTCGCGGTGCGTGAAAGAGGGGGCACTTTGTGTGTCCGTCATATGTGGCGCCGGTCACTCAAAAGCGGGTGAATCGGGTGAAGCGGTCGTCGGCCGTCATTTCAGGCCGGTGGCGACCTCCTCCACCGCGCTGACCTGGGGCTTTCCCTCAGCCTCGGCCGAGGCGTCACCGTCGGCGGCCGGAGCGGGAGCAGAGGCGGCAGCGGCGGGGCGGAGCGTGGCCAGGACGAGCACGGCTCCGGCCAGCGCGGCGACCGCCGCGTAAAGGGAAATGCGGTCCAGGCCCGAGGCGTATCCGGCCCGCAGCGAGCCGCCGCCCGCGGTCGTGTCGCGCAGCCGCGAGGTGAAGACGGCGCCGAATACCGCGATGCCGAGCGTCATTCCGAGCTGACGGAAGGTGTTGACGGCGGCGCCCGCCATGCCCGCGCGCTGCGGGGGCACGGCCTCCACGGCGGCCGAGACCAGGACGGGGGTGGCCAGCCCCGCGCCCACACCGACGATCGCCAGGCCCGCGAAGAGGGCGGACTGCCCGGACGAGGCGTGCACGGACAGCCACAGCGCCGCGCAGCCCGCCGCGATCAGGACGAGACCGCCGGCGATCGGCAGCCGGGGCGCGACGCGGTGCATGTGCCGGCCCGCGACGGCCGCGGCCAGGAAGGACGCCCCGGCCAGCGGCATCAGGGCCAGACCGCCGCGGATCGGGCTGAGGCCGAGGACGTTCTGGAGCCACAGCGAGAGGTAGACCAGGCCGCTGAAGGCCGCCGCCTGGTAGAGCAGGGCGCCGCCGAGCAGGCCGGAGAAGCTGGCACGGCGCAGCAGCGCCAGGTCGAGCATGGGGTGCGCGGACCTGGCCTCGGCGACGACGAAGCCGACGACGGCCAGGGCGGCGACCGCGAAGGCGGTCAGGGTCAGCGACTCGGTCCAGCCGTGCTCGCCGCCGCGGATCAGCGCGTACGTGAGCGAGGCCGCCGCGAGGGTGAAGGCGGCGGCGCCCGGCAGGTCCAGGCGTCCGGCGCCGCGCCGCCCGGCGGGCAGCACCTTCAGGGTGAGCGCGACGGCGACGACCGCGATCGGCAGGTTGACCAGGAAGATCGCCTGCCAGCCGAAGCCCTGGGTCAGCAGGCCGCCGAGGATGGGCCCGGCAGCGGCGGCGGCGCCGTTGACCGCGCCCCAGACGCCGAAGGCGGTGCCGCGGTCGCGGCCGTGGTAGGTCGCGGACACCAGCGCGGCCGAGGTGGCGAACATCGCGGCGCCGCCCACGCCCTGCACGGCCCGCGCGGTGATCAGCGCGGCGGTGTTCGGCGACAGGGCCGCCGCCAGCGAGGCGAGGGCGAAGACGACGAGCCCGGCCGCGTAGATCCGCCGGTGTCCGAAGAGGTCGGCGAGCGAGCCCGCCACCATCAGCAGGGCGGCGAGGGCGAGCGCGTAGATGTCCATCACCCACTGCAAGGAGGTGAAGGACGCGTCGAGGTCGGACGCCATGCTCGGCAGGGCGACGTTCACGATGGTGACGTCGACCAGCAGGATGAAGGCGCCCAGGCAGATCGCCACGAGGGGCAGCCATTTGCGCATGGGTGGAACTCCGTTCGGGAGCGGACCTCGCGGGCCTGGCGGACCTCATGGGGTCCGCGAGTCCGGCGGATCGTGCGAATCGTGGGGTGCAGCGGTTCCCACGATCCGTGACGGCCGGTCCGCGCCACAGTCAGCGACACCTTGGCGGCGGAATCCGACATCCTCTAGCCTTGCCCGATGGAATCCGACACGACATGGGACATGCTGGAGGGACTCGACGAGCTGGACCACCGGGTCGTGCACGCCCTCCAGATCGACGGCCGGGCGCCGTTCCGCCGGATCGGCGAGGTGCTCGGCGTCTCCGACCAGACCGTGGCCCGCCGCTACGGCCGCCTCCGCTCCAGCGGACTGCTGCGGGTGGTGGGCCTGACCGACCCGCACCGGATCGGTGTGACGCCGTGGTTCGTACGGGTGCGGTGCACGCCGGACGCGGCGGCCTCGGTCAGCGAGGCACTGGCCCGGCGTACCGACACCCGCTGGGTCAGCCTCATCTCGGGCGGCACCGAGATCTTCTGCCTGGTGCAGGCCGCGCTCCCCCAGGGGGACGACTCGCTGCTGCTCCAGAAGCTGCCGCGCACACCGCGCGTGGTGCAGGTGACCGCGCAGGCGATGCTGCACGTCTTCTTCGGGCAGGATCTGAGCCCGGTGACCAAGGCGGGCTGGCTGAGCCCGGACGAGGCGCGGGCGCTGGTCGTGGCGGACGCGCAGGCCCCGGCCCCGGAGAGCACGGCGCCGTATCCGCTGGCCCCCGACGACCAGCCGCTGCTCGACGCGCTCGCGGTGGACGGCCGGACGCCCGCCGCCGAACTGGCCGAGGTCACCGGCTGGTCGCAGACGACGGTACGGCGGCGCATGTCGGAACTGCGGGCGGCCGGGGTCCTCTACTACGACCTGGACTTCGACCGGCGCGCGCTCCAGCCCGCGCTGCGGACGGGGCTGTGGCTGGAGGTCGAGCCCGCCCGTCTGGCCGAGGTGGGGGCGGCGCTCGCCGCCCACCACGAGATCGCCTTCGCGGCGGCGACCACCGGCACGGCCAACGTCTACGCCTCCGTGAACTGCCAGGACGCCAGCGCGCTCTACCGCTATCTGACCGGGCCCGTCGCCGAGCTGCCCGGCATCCGGCGCACCGAGACCTCACCCCTGCACCGCACGATCAAGGGCGCGAGCCCCCTGCCCGCCCCCAGTGCCAGGACCCGCCTGGCGGACGCCGACCGCACCTGACCCGCCGCGGGCGGCCCACGGTCGGCGAACCGCGAGCCGGCCGCGGATCAGAAGCCGAGCTTGCGGAGCTGCTTCGGGTCGCGCTGCCAGTCCTTGGCGACCTTCACGTGGAGGTCGAGGAAGACCGGGGTGCCCAGCAGGGCCTCGATCTGGGTGCGGGACTTCATGCCGACCTCCTTCAGGCGGGCGCCCTTGGGGCCGATGATGATGCCCTTCTGGCTGGGCCGCTCGATGTAGAGGTTGGCGTGGATGTCGAGCAGCGGCCGGTTCTCGGGGCGGCCCTCGCGCGGCAGCATCTCCTCGACGACGACCGCGATGGAGTGCGGCAGTTCGTCGCGTACGCCTTCGAGCGCGGCCTCGCGGATCAGCTCGGCGACCATGACCTGCTCGGGCTCGTCGGTGAGGTCGCCCTCGGGGTAGAGCAGCGGGCCCTCCGGCAGCAGCGGCACCAGCAGGTCGGCCAGCAGCTCGACCTGGTCGCCGCCGGTCGCGGAGACCGGCACGATCTCGGCCCACTCGATGCCGATGTCGCGGCCGAGCTTGTCCACGGCGAGCAGCTGCTCGCGCAGCGTCTGTCCGTCGACCAGGTCGGTCTTGGTGACGATGGCGACCTTCGGCGTCTTCTTGATCCCGGCCAGCTCGCGCGCGATGAAGGTGTCGCCGGGGCCGAGCTTCTGGTCGGCGGGCAGGCAGAAGCCGATCACGTCGACCTCCGACCAGGTGGTGCGCACCACGTCGTTGAGCCGCTCGCCGAGCAGCGTGCGCGGCTTGTGCAGCCCCGGGGTGTCGACCAGCACGAGCTGGGCGTCCGGCCGGTGCACGATGCCGCGCACGGTGTGCCGGGTGGTCTGCGGCCGGTTGGAGGTGATCGCCACCTTCTGGCCGACCAGAGCGTTCGTGAGGGTGGACTTCCCGGCGTTGGGGCGGCCGACGAAACAGGCGAAACCGGACCGGTGCGGGGTGTCTGCGGGCTGGGTACGAGCGCTCATGCGCCCATTCTCCCCGAAGACGGGGGTGCCTGAGTCCGCCCCCGCCCGTACGGCACCCGCCGGGGCCCTTCTCCGGCGGCCCGCGGGTGACGGCACGGTGATCCGCCGGAAACCCTCGCGCAACACGAAACACGGCGGAAACACGTATGCCCACAACCGGAAATACGCGCCCGTGACGCTCTTCCCCAGCCGTCCATGGAAGGGACTCCCCCGTGCTGCTCCTGTCCGCCGGTCAACCCGCGGTCGACGCGGGCGACACCGCCTGGCTGCTGGCCGCCACCGCGCTGGTCCTGCTGATGACCCCCGGCCTCGCGCTCTTCTACGGCGGCATGGTCCGCAGCAAGAGCGTCCTCAACATGTTCATGATGAGTTTCGTGTCGATCGCGCTGGTCACCGTGGTCTGGCTGACCGCCGGTTACACCCTCGCCTTCGGCCCCGACGCCGGCGGCCTCGGCCTGATCGGCGGCCTGGACCACCTCGGGATGCACGGCATCACCCCGACGACCGTCACCGGCCATGTGCCGACCCTGCTCTTCGCCGCCTTCCAGCTCACCTTCGCGATCGTCACCGCCGCGCTGATCAGCGGCGCCGTCGCGGACCGCGCGCGGTTCGGCGCGTGGGTGGTGTTCGTCCTGGTGTGGACGCTGGCCGTATACGTACCCGTCGCGCACTGGGTGTTCGGCACCGGCGGGTGGATCGTCGGCGAACTGGGCGCGCTGGACTTCGCGGGCGGCACCGTCGTGGAGGTGTGCTCGGGCTCCTCCGGGCTCGCGCTGGCGATCGTGCTCGGGCCCCGGCTCGGCTTCCGCAAGGACTCGATGCGCCCGCACAACCTGCCGCTGGTGCTGCTCGGCGCGGGCCTGCTCTGGTTCGGCTGGTTCGGCTTCAACGCCGGGTCCGCGCTCGGCGCCAACGGCCTGGCCGCCGCCGCCTTCGTCAACACCCAGGCGGCGGGCTGCGCCGGGCTGCTCGGCTGGCTGCTGGTCGAGAAGCGCAGGGACGGGCACGCCACCACCCTGGGCGCCGCGTCCGGCGCGGTCGCCGGTCTCGTCGCCATCACCCCGTCCTGCGGCAGCGTCGACATGGTGGGCGCGCTGGTCGTCGGGCTCTGCGCCGGGGTGCTCTGCTCGTACGCCGTGAGCTGGAAGTTCCGCTGGGGCGTGGACGACTCGCTCGACGTGGTCGGCGTCCACCTCGTCGGCGGCGTGGTCGGCACCCTGCTCATCGGCCTGCTCGCCACCGCCACCATGACCGGCGGCCCCGAGGGCCTGCTGTACGGCGGCGGCCTCGGCCAGCTCGGCAGACAGGCGGTCGCGGTCGCGGCGGTCGGGGCGTACGCCTTCGCCGTGACGTACGGCATCGGGCGGGCGATCGACCGGCTGATGGGCTTCCGGGCGAGCGAGGAGGAGGAACGGACCGGCCTCGACCTGACCGTGCACGCCGAGACCGCCTACGATCACGGCGTACTGACGCACGGCACGTCGCTCCCCGCGCACAAGGCCGCTGCTCACGTCCCGGACAGGAGCACCCTCGGATGAAGCTGGTCACCGCGGTCATCAAGCCGTTCAAACTGGACGACGTGAAGACCGCACTCCAGGAGATGGGCGTGCACGGCCTCACCGTCACCGAGGCCAGCGGCTACGGGCGCCAGCGCGGCCACACCGAGGTCTACCGCGGCGCCGAGTACCGGGTCGACCTCGTCCCCAAGGCCCGGGTGGAGGTGCTGGTCGAGGACGCCGACGTCGAGGCCGTCATCGAGACGCTCGTGGCCGCGGCCCGCACCGGCAAGATCGGTGACGGCAAGGTGTGGGCGGTGCCGGTCGAGACGGCCGTACGGGTCAGGACCGGGGAGCGCGGACCCGACGCGCTCTAGCGTGCGTCCCGGCGCGCCGGACAGGCCCCAGGGCCTGTCCGGCGGATCACGAACGGCCCCTTCGACCCCTAGCCCGCGGTGACCGTGCTCCGGACCGTGCCGTCCGGGGCCGCGAGGATCACCGGCGTGGCCGGGCCGCCCAGGTCCCCGACGACGGCGCGGTCCCGGTCCGCGGCGGCGGTCTCCGCCGTGACCACGACGGCCGCCTCCAGCGAGGTCGCCCCGCTCGCCACCGCCATCGCCACCGCCGTCTGGAGCGCGCTGAGATTCAGCGACGCCAGCGCCACGGGGCCCGCCACATAGGTCCGGCCCATCTCGTCCCGTACCGCCGCGCCTTCCGGCGCGCCGTTACGGGCACGGACCGACCGGGCCAACGTGATGAGTTTCCGGTCTTCCGGGTCCACGGTCGCATCGCTCATGCGCCGACCTTATCCGCCGCCCCGCACGCGCCTTCGCGGAGGTGGCCCCCGGTGTCGTCACCCTGGGTGGCCGAAGATGCGCGGACAGCGAACCGCCCTTAGCGTGGGTCGTGCAGTCCTCCTCGTCTGAGGTGATTCGATGCTTCTGCACCTGCCCTTCGTCATCGTCCTCGCCGTCGCGGCCTTCTTCCTGAAGCGGAAGGGCTCGATGAAGGCGACCCACGCTCTCGTCTGCGGTGCCTTCGGGTTCTATCTGGCGGACACGAGCCTGGCCACGTCGATCCAGGCGGCCAGCGCCAACCTGGTCTCGATGATCGGCACCTTCGGCACCTGAGGTCCCGAGAGCCTGAGAGCCCGAGAGCCTGAGGTCCCGAGTGCCCGAGAGCCCGAGGTCCCGAGTGCCCGAGAGCCTGAGGTCCCGAGTGCCCGAGAGCCCGAGGTCCCGAGAGCCCGGGTGCCCGAGAGCCCGAGTGCCCGAGAGCCCGAGTGCCCGAGACCCCGGCGATCCGGACCCGTCCGGGGGACCCGCGGGCCCGGAAATCCTCAGGCCCCCGCGGTCAGCTCGCCCGCTCGTCCACCGAGCGGAACGACCCGCGCCGCTGCTCCGGTGACGCCAGCCACTGGAGCTTGGCGGCCGTTTCGGTGTCCGGCAGCGGATTGTGCATCACGATGGTGAGGTCGGGGCGGGCCGGGATGCGCAGTTGGGTGCTCTCGAAGTGGAGGTCGCCCACGAGCGGGTGGCTCAGCTCCTTGACGAGCTGGCCGCTGGGCTGGACGTCGCCGAGCGCCCACAGCTCGGCGAATTCCGTGCTGACCGCCGCCAGTTCGGAGACGATCCGGTGGAAGCCCTCGTCGTCCGGGTACTCCGAGGCGGCGGCACGGTACTGGGCGACGATGGTCGCCGCCAGCGTCGCGTGCCGGTCGGCGCGGCCCCGGTAGACGGGGTCAGTGAAGAAGCTGACCAGGCAGTTCGTGTCGCGCGCGGTGAAGGCGAAGGTCTGCCGGGCCGGCTCGTTGAACGCCAGGATGTTCCAGTAGGCGTCCATGATGTGCGCGGGGAACGGCGACCAGGACTCGATCAGCCGGTAGAGCCCCTCGCAGAAGTCGGCGTCGGGCACCGCTTCCGGCAGCGGCGGATTGAGCCCGGCGAGCACGTACAGATGGCGCCGCTCCGGACCGGTCAGGCGCAGCACGCGCGCGACCGCGTCGAGGACCTGCGGGGAGACGGTGATGTCGCGTCCCTGTTCGAGCCACTGGTACCAGGACGCGCCGACCCCGGCCAGCACGGCGACCTCCTCGCGGCGCAGCCCCGGTGTGCGGCGCCGGGCGCCGCCGTCCGGGAGTCCGGCCTGCGCGGGCGAGATCCGGGCCCTGCGGGCCATCAGGAAGTCCCGCAGTTCCCGGCGGCGGTGCGGCTTCGACGACAACGGCGCGGACACGGTCTGTTCCACTCGCTCCCCCTCGGCCTGCGGCCTGGCTGGTGGTCCGGCCACCAGCATAAAGGGCGGCTCCCCACCGGCCCGTGGATCGCCGGAAGGTGGTCGCATGGCAACCGACACCACCGCGTCCCCTTCGAGCACGTCCGCCTCGGGCCCCGGCACGGGCCCCGCCTCGGGCCCCGCCTCGGGCACGACGGGCGCCCTGCGCGCCCCGGCTCCCCAACACCTCGGCATCCGCGCCAAACTGGTGCTCCTCGTGCTCTGCGCCGCCCAGTTCATGATCTCCCTGGACTTCTCCATCCTGAACGTGTCGCTGCCCGTCCTCGGCTCCGACCTCGGTATGAGCAGGGCCAATCTCCAGTGGGCGGTGACCGCCTTCGCGCTGCCGTCCGGCGGATTCCTGCTGCTCTTCGGCCGGATCGCCGACCTGTACGGGCGGCGCCGGCTGTTCCTGACCGGTCTCGCGGTCTTCGCCGCCGCCTCACTGCTGGCCACCCTCGCCTGGAACCCGGCGGCCTTCCTGGCCGCGCGGGCCGTGCAGGGCCTGGGCGCGGCGGCCGTGGTGCCGACCGGCATGTCGCTGCTGACCACGACCTTCCCCGAAGGGCCGCTGCGGGAGCGGGCGTTGGGGATCAGCGGCACGCTGCTGTCGCTGGGCTTCACCATCGGCATGGTGATGGGCGGCACGCTCACCGACGCCTTCGGCTGGCGGTCCACGATGGCGCTGCTGGCCGCCGCGGGCGTCCTCGTCCTGGCCGCCGCGCCCGCGCTGCTCACCGAGTCGCGGCACCCGCGCCGCCCGCGGATCGACGTACCCGGCGCGGTCACCGTGACCGGCGGGCTGCTCGCGGTGATCTACGCGCTGTCCACGGCCGCGCAGCGCGGCTTCGGCGGCGCCGACGTGATCGCCGCCCTGGTGCTGGGCGTCGCGCTGCTGGCCGCCTTCGTGGCGGTGGAGTCGCGGGCCGCCGAGCCGCTGGTGTCGCTGCCGATGCTGCGCCGACGCACGGTGGCCTGGGGCAATCTGGCCGGGCTCGCCACCTTCTCGATGATGAGCACGGTGGTCTTCCTGCTCACCCTCTACCTCCAGGAGATCCGCGGCCTGTCGGCGTTCCGCACCGGCCTGGTCTTCGGTGTCCAGGGCGTGGCCGCGGCCGTCACGGGGATGACCGCGGCGCGGGTGATCGGCCGGATCGGCACCCGCGGCACGCTGCTGGCCGGTCTGGTCGTGCAGGGCGCGCTGACCGCCGTGCTGGTCCTGCTCGGCCCCGGCTCCTCCGGCACGTGGCTGGCGATGGCCGGGGTCACGCTGGCGTGCGTCGGCCACCTGTGGGTGATCGTCTCGTACGGGATCACCGCGACGTCCGGGCTGCCGGACCACGAACAGGGCCTGGCCACCGGACTGGTGACGAGCAGTCAGCAGATCGGTCTGACGGTCGGCATCCCGCTGCTCTCCGCGCTGGCGTCCAGCCGGGCGCACCTGCTGTCCGGTATCCACCTGGCGCTGGCGGTGGACGCGGCCGTACTGCTCGCGGTGGCGGTCATGGTCGCGGTGGGGCTCGGCCGCGGCCGTACCGCCGGGGTCTGAGCGGCCAGGGCTCAGCTCTCCGGGCGGTCCAGGACGCGCAGCCAGCGGCCGTCCGGCTGGCGGCGGGCGACCTGGACCCGGCCGCCCGTGCCGTCCTTCGGGCGGGTGGAGGTCAGCGCGAGGTCACCGCTGATCAGGGTGGGCAGCGGCTCCTCGACCTCGAAGACCGGCTTGGCGGCGAGCAGCCCCGCGTACAGCTCGCGCAGCGCCGCCGTGCCCCGCGACGGGCGGTCGATCGGGAAGGCGACCACCGCGTCCGGTTCGAAGAGCTCCAGAATCCCTTCCAGGTCACCGGAATTGACCCGCTCCACGAACAGCCGGGCGATGTCCTCCGGGTGGGTGGCGTAAGCGCGGTTCTCGGTCATGGTGTGGCGCTCCCTCGTGTGCTCCTCGGTTCCCCCGCTGTCCATTCTCGACGGCCCCCGTCCATAAGTCCAAGATCTGGATCTTCTGCGAGCTAGCATGTCCGGTTATGGAACTGCGGCAGCTCGAATACTTCGTGACGGTGGCCGACGAGGCGGGATTCACCCGGGCGGCGACCGCCTTGCACGTGGCGCAACCGGGGATCAGCGCGCAGGTCAGACAGCTCGAACGGGAGCTGGGGCAGCCGCTGTTCGACCGCTCGGGCCGTACCGTGCGGCTCACCGAGGCCGGGCGCGCGGTGCTGCCGTACGCGCGGGCCGCGCTCGACGCCGTCGCCGGGGCGCGGCTGGCGGCGCAGGAGCTGACCGGGCTGGTACGCG
Organism: Streptomyces sp. NPDC093221; assembly: GCF_044753885.1. NCBI lineage: Bacteria > Bacillati > Actinomycetota > Actinomycetes > Kitasatosporales > Streptomycetaceae > Streptomyces > Streptomyces sp. NPDC093221. The sequence goes on from NZ_JBIVOA010000005.1 coordinate 452,177, forward strand.
GCCGGGTCGCGATCGGCACCGTCACCTCGCTGGGCGCCGACATGGACGTGCCGGGGATGCTCGCCGGTTTCCACGACGCGTATCCGGGCGTGGAGATCACGCTCGGCGAGGACACCTCGGACCGGCTGCTGGCCGGGCTGCGCGCCGGGCGCTACGACCTGGCCTTCGCCGGGATCGCCGGGGAACCGCCCGAGGGCATCGGGACGCAGACGGTGATCGACGACGCGCTGGTGGCGGCCGTCGCGCCCGGCGACCCGCTGGCCGGGCGCCGGGCCATGCCCGTCAAGGCGCTCGACGGGCGGCCCCTGATCGTCCTGCCCACCGGCACCGGGCTGCGGGCCGCCGTCGACACCGCGTGCGCGGCGGCGGGCTTCACGCCCCGGATCGCCTTCGAGGCGGGCAACCCGGAAGTCCTCGCCGCCCTCGCGGAGCGCGGCCTCGGCGTCGCGCTCCTGCCGGCCGGTCTCGCCGCCTCACGCCCCGGCCTGCGCGTCCTGCCGCTGACCCGGCCCGCGGTCCGCTCCCGGCTGGCGCTGGCCTGGCGGGAGCACGCGGGCGCGTCCCCCGCCGCCAAGGCGTTCCTCGCCCACGCCCGCCGCTTCCTCGCCGAGCGCACCCGCCCCTGACCGGCCGACCGTCCTCAGGAGCCCGGGGGTCTCAGGGCCCGGGGGTTTCAGGAGCCCGGGGGTTTCAGGAGGCCGACCGTCCTCAGGAGCCCGGGGGTCTCAGGAGGCCGGGGGTCTCAGGAGGCCGGGACCTCCGCGACCGGGTCGACCCGGACGGTGTGGATACGGTTGCGGCGGCCCGCGGGCGCCTCGGCCGTCAGCCGCAGCGCGGCCGTACCGCGGTCGCCCGACCCGTCCTCCGGCAGCGGCACCACCGTGGTGGCACCGGGGATCGGGACCCGGCCGAGGGACTTGGCGAGCAGCCCGCCCACCGTCTCGACGTCGTCGTCGTCGAGTTCCACCCCGTACAGGTCACCGAGGTCGCCGATGTCCAGGCGGGCCGTGACGCGGTACGAGCCCTCGCCCAACTCCTCGACCGGGGGCGTCTCGCGGTCGTACTCGTCGGTGATCTCGCCGACGATCTCCTCCAGGATGTCCTCGATGGTGACGATCCCGGCGGTCCCGCCGTACTCGTCGATCACCACGGCCACGTGGTTGCGCTCCTGCTGCATCTCGCGCAGCAGGTCCCCGGCGTTCTTGGTGTCGGGCACGAAGGACGCGGGCCTGATCAGCGTCGAGACCGGCTCGGACTCCGACTCCCGGTTGATGTGCACCCGGCGCGCCAGGTCCTTGAGGTAGACGAAGCCGACGACGTCGTCCTCGCTCTCCCCGGTCACCGGGATACGGGAGAAGCCGCTGCGCAGCGCCAGCGTCATGGCCTGACGGATCGTCTTGAACCGTTCGATCATGACCAGTTCGGGCCGCGGCACCATCACCTCGCGGACGATGGTGTCGCCCAGTTCGAAGACCGAGTGCACCATGCGGCGCTCCTCGTCCTCGATCAGCGACTCGGACTCCGCGAGGTCCACCATCGCGCGCAGCTCGGCCTCGCTCGCGAACGGGCCGCGCTTGAAGCCCTTGCCGGGCGTCACCGCGTTGCCCAGCAGGATCAGCAGCCCCGGCACCGGGCCCATGACGCGGGCCAGCGGCAGCAGGACGTACGAGGCGGCGGTCGCGGTGTTCATCGGGTGCTGGCGGCCGATGGTGCGCGGTGAGACGCCGACGGCCACGTACGACACGAGCACCATGACGCCGATCGCGACGGCGAGGACTTCCCAGGTGCTGTCGAAGTGCCGGTCGCACACGACGGTGATCAGGACGGCCGCGGCCGTCTCGCAGCCGACCCGCAGCAGCAGGGCGACATTGAGGTAGCGGGTCGGGTCGGAGGCCACGGCCAGCAGATTGGCGGCGCCCTTGCGGCCGGAACGCAGCGCGTCCTCGGCGCGGAAGCGGGACACGCGGGCGATGGCGGTCTCGGCGCAGGCGGCGAGCCAGGCGACGACGACCAGGACAACAGCGGAGACGATCATGCGGAAGTCACCGTCGGCGTCAGTGGGTGGTGGGCGCGGGCGACGGGCCCTCGGCCCCTTGCTCGTCGCGCCAGCCGTCCAGAATGGCCTTCTGTAGACCGAACATCTCGGCCTTCTCGTCGGCTTCCTCGTGGTCGTAGCCCAGCAGGTGGAGGACGCCGTGGACGGTGAGCAGTTGCAGTTCCTCGTCCATGGAGTGCTTCGTCGGCGCCTCCTCCGCCTGCTTCTTGGCGACCTCGGGGCAGAGCACGATGTCGCCGAGCAGCCCCTGCGACGGCTCCTCGTCCTCTTTCCCCGGACGCAGCTCGTCCATCGGGAAGGACATGACATCCGTCGGCCCCGGCAGGTCCATCCACTGCATGTGGAGCTGCTCCATGGCGTCGGCGTCCACCACGATCACCGACAGTTCGGAGAGCGGGTGGATTCGCATGCGCTGAAGGGCGTAGCGGGCGGCGTCCAGGACCGCCCGCTCGTCGATCTCCCAGCCGGACTCGTTGTTGACGTCGATCGCCATGATGGTGAAGTGGTTACTTTCCGTTGGCACCGGTCGCGCCGGCGATGCTGTCGTCGTAGCGCTCGTAGGCGTCCACGATGCGTCCGACCAGCTTATGGCGCACCACGTCCGTGCTCGTCAGCCGGGAGAAGTGGATGTCCTCGATATCGGTGAGGATGTCCTGGATCTGCCGCAGCCCGCTCTTCGTCCCGTTCGGCAGGTCGACCTGCGTCACGTCACCGGTGATGACGATCTTCGAGTCGAAGCCGAGCCGGGTGAGGAACATCTTCATCTGCTCGGCGCTGGTGTTCTGCGCCTCGTCGAGGATGATGAACGCGTCATTGAGCGTGTTGTGCGTCAGCAGATAGTCCTCGGTGACGTAGAGCGAGTCGGCCGCCGCCACCTGGATGCACACCGCTTCCTCACGGCCCGCGGGCTCGATGCTGTCGATGAACCGCATGGGGCGGCCACCCCCGCCGGCCGCGTCATACGTGTCGCGCTTGCGGGCCAGCCGAAAGGGCTCGATGCCCTCGGGGAGCCGGATGTCGATGATGTGGGCGTCCCGGCGGTGCTGGATGTCCCGTCCCCCGGCCCTTCCGGGCTTCCGACCCTCGGCCGCACGTCGACGGGTGTACGCGACTCCGCCGAGCGACTGGACCAGCGCGATGACATCGTCCCTGAGCAGGATCGATGTCGTCGTGTACTGGATACGGCAGGTGCGATCCGACTGAGTGACCGGCCCTCCGTCGGAGTCCAGCAGACCCTGGAGCAGGGCCAGCCGGATCTCGGCGGAGTTGTTGAGATAACCGTCCGGCACGAACTTCGAGCCCGACGTGTTGCCGAGGAGGTCAAGGGTGCGCAGCGCCGCGGTCACCGGGTTCACGGTGGTGATGACATCGCCGGGTGTCCTGACACGGTTGAGCGTGTAGTCAGGCCCGCCCTTGTGCCGGACGGTCACGCCGGGCAACGCCGCTTCCAGAGCGGTGACGAGTTCCGGGTCGGCGGTGGCGAACGACGGTGTGGTGGAGCCGGTGAGGCACCCGTCTCCGAGCAGGAGACCGAGGGCGTACGGGTCCATCGGGACGTCGCGCTCCGGGAAGCACACCGGCGCCGTGAGCAACGGAAGCTCATACCGGCGGGCGTGGGCCGCGCGGAGGCTGCCGATCATCTCCTTGGTCTCCAGGACTCGCCACGGCTTGTCGCGGCGCTTGTCCGAAGCCGTCCTGACCGTCCACAAGTGGTCCCCGCAGGCCAGTGTCGAAGCCCCGTCCTGGGCCGTGACACGGTAGATGTCCTTCTCGCCCTGCGGGTAGACACCGAGAACCGGGGTCGGTTCGCCGTCGGATCCGACGACGAGGTCACCGACCTGGAGGTCGCCGATCGGACGCCAACCGTCCGGTGTCAGCACCTTCGTGAAGACCGGCTGCGCCCTGCCGCGCATGTATGCCAGCGGGGCGACCTCGATCGTGCCCGCTGCCATCAGGCGGGGGATGGAGTCGGCGTCGAGCATGTCGTGCAGGGCGTCGTAGAGCGGGCGCAGGTACGGGTCGATCTTCTCGTAGAGGGTGCCGGGCAGGAAGCCGAGGCGTTCGCCGGCCTCGACCGCGGGGCGGGTGAGGATGATCCGGCTGACCTGCTTGGACTGGAGGGCCTGGACGGCCTTGGCCATGGCCAGGTAGGTCTTGCCGGTGCCCGCGGGGCCGATGCCGAAGACGATGGTGTGGGTGTCGATCGCGTCCACGTACCGCTTCTGGTTGAGCGTCTTGGGGCGGATCGTGCGGCCGCGGCTGGACAGGATGTTCTGCGTGAGGACCTGGGCAGGCGTCTCCGCGTCCGGGTCGACCGCCGTGCCGTTGGCCCTGAGCATGGCGATGGAGCGTTCCACCCCGTCCTCGGTCATCGGCTGGCCGGTGCGCAGCACCAGCATCATCTCGTCGAAGAGCCGCTGGACCAGGGCCACCTCGGGGGCTTCGCCGACGGCGCTGATCTCGTTGCCTCGGACGTGGATGTCGACGGCCGGGAACGCCTGCTCGATCACGCGGAGGAGAGCGTCTCCCGATCCCAGGACGGTCACCATGGGGTGCTTGGCCGGTACGACGAAGTGGGCGCGCGCCTGCTGCGGCGGCTGCGGCTGCTGCTTGGTCGGTGTCTGAGTCATGGGCCGGCGCTAGGGCCTGCTCATCCCGCTTTCTGCTGATCGGCAGGCCCGGAGGGGCCTGGGGGTTCCAAGCGTACGACGCCGCGCCGCGCCCGCCGAGGGGATTTGGCGGTGTGCCCGCGGCGGAAGGGGCACGGGGAGCCGCGTGGGCAGGGGCGCGGGCGAGGGTCCGGGCGGGGGCGCGGGGAGCGGCCCGCGGGCCGGGGCTCAGGCGGGGCGGAAGCCGACGGTGGGGACGGCGCGGCGCAGCGGCCAGGGCCGGGGGTCGGTGGGCAGCAGGGCGTCGAGGAAGGCGTAGCGGCCGAGCGGGGAGGCGGGGTCGCAGGGGCCCGGGTCCGCGGCGGCCCGCGCCCGCGCCTTCGTCTGCTGCCACCAGGCGGCGATCTCGGCCCAGCCGGGCGCGGACAGCGAGCCGCCGAACTCCTGCACGGACAGCGCCGCGCACAGCGACGCGAAGGCCAGCCGGTCGGCCAGCGGCCAGGCGGCGAGCGTGCCGGTCACGAATCCGGCGACGAAGACGTCGCCCGCGCCCGTGGGGTCCAGGGCCTCCACGATCAGGGCGGGCACCTCGGCCGTCTCTCCGCTGCCGGAGTCCACGGCGAAGGCGCCCTCGGAGCCGAGGGTCACCACCGCGAGCGGCACCCGTTCGGCCAGGGCCCTGGCGGCCTCGCGCGGGCAGGCCGTCCGGGTGTACCGCATGGCCTCCTCGGCGTTCGGCAGAAACGCGGCGCAGTGCCGTAGCCCATCCAGGTCTGCCGGGTCCCAGCGGCCGGTCTCGTCCCAGCCGACGTCCGCGAAGACCTTCGTCCCCGAGGCGGCCGCGGCCCCGATCCACTCCTGGTCCCGCTCCTGGTCGCCCGCCCTGCCGTGGTGCCCGAGCGATGCCACCGCCGCCCGCGCGGGCGGCGGGCAGGCGGGCACCGACTCCTGCGCGGGCGGCGCCTCGTGCCCGTGGCTGACCATCGTCCGCTCGCCCTCGTACGCCATCGACACCGTCACCGGCGAGTGCCAGCCGGGGATGCGCCGCGACGGCGCCAGGTCGATGCCCTCGCCCGACGACAGGCTGTCCCAGCAGTAGTCGCCGTACACGTCGTCCCCGAACGCCGCCGCCAGCGTCGTCCGCAGCCCGAGCCTCGCCAGCGCCGTCGCCATGTTCGCGATCCCGCCGGGGCTCGAACCCATCCCCCGCGCCCACGACTCGGTGCCGCGTACGGGCGCGCTGTCCAGTCCCGTGAAGATGATGTCCAGGAACACGGTGCCGGTCAGGTAGACGTCGGTCGCCGGGTCGCCCGCCGCGCGGAGCGTGCCGAGGGGGTCGAGAACGGGCATGTCGTCCATCCCGTCACTGTGCCACGGCGTCCGCGCCCGGGGCTGCACGTACCGCCACCTGATGTCGGTTGACGCACCGCGGGGCCGGTGGGCGCGGCGAGCCCCCGCCGGGGGAAGATCCGGGGGACGACATCAGCCAGGCAGGACGGAAGGTCACCGCGCATGCGCCTGACGATTCTGGGAGGCGGCGGCTTCCGCGTCCCCCTCGTGTACCGAGCCCTGCTCGACGACCCCACGGTCAGTGACGTCGTGCTGTACGACACGGACCCGCGGCGGCTGCGGGTGATCACGGCGGTGCTGGCGACGATGCCGGGCGGGCCGCCGGTGCGGGCGACGACGGACCTGGACGACGCCCTGCGCGGAGCGCGGTTCGTCTTCTCGGCGATCCGCGTCGGCGGCACCGCGGGCCGCGTCTCGGACGAGCGGGTGCCGCTGGCCGAGGGCGTGCTGGGCCAGGAGACGGTCGGCGCGGGCGGGGTGCTGTACGGGCTGCGGACGCTGCCGGTCGCGACGGCGGTGGCGGAACGGGTCAAGGCGGTGGCGCCGGACGCGTGGGTCATCAACTTCACGAATCCGGCCGGGATGGTGACCGAGGCGATGAGCCGGGTGCTGGGCCCGCGGGTGATCGGGATCTGCGACTCGCCGGTGGGGCTGGTGCGGCGGGCGGCGCGGGCGGCGGGCGCGGACCCGGACGGACCGGGCTTCGGCTACGACTACGTGGGCCTCAACCACCTCGGCTGGCTGCGGAAGTTGACGGTCGACGGTACGGACCTGCTGCCGGGCCTGCTGGCCGACCCGGCGGCACTCGGCACCTTCGAGGAGGGCCGGCTCTTCGGCCCCGAGTGGCTGGTCGCGCTGGGCTCGCTGCCCAACGAGTATCTGCACTACTACTACTTCCGGCGCGAGTCGCTGGCCGCGGTGCGCGCCGCGGACGCCACGCGCGGTGAGTTCCTGGACCGGCAGCAGGGCGCGTTCTTCGTCGCGGCCGATGAACAGCCGGGCCGGGCAAAGGAGTTGTGGGAGCGGACCCGGCGGGAGCGCGAGGAGACGTACATGGCGGACAGCCGTGCCGCGTCCGGCGGTTGGGAGCGCGACCCGCACGATCTGGACGGCGGCGGTTACGACCGGGTGGCGCTCGCGCTGATGCGGGCCATCGCGCGGGACGAGCGGACGACGCTGATCCTCAATGTGCCGGGCGGCGGGGCGGTGCCGTTCCTCGACCCGGAGGCCGTGGTCGAAGTGCCGTGCGAGGTCGGGGCGTTCGGGGCGAGGCCGCTGCCGGTGGCGGCGCCGGACGAGCACCAGGCGGGGCTGATGCTGGAGCTGAAGGCCGTGGAGCGGGCGGCGATCGAGGCGGCGGCCACCGGTTCGCGCCGGGCCGCGCTGCGGGCGCTCGCGCTGCACCCGCTGGTGGACTCCCCGGCGGTCGCGGCGCGAATCCTGGCGGCGGCGCTCCCCGACGACGGCCGACGCTGACGGGCGGGCGCCCGGCCGGCCCCATCCGGGCCGCCCGGCCGATCCGGCCGATCCGGCCCGCCCGGCGCAACGGCCTCTGAACTGCGGGTTAACTCAAGGGAAACGAGTTGACGGAACCCGCGCTCGGTGCCACGCGCGTAGACCTCCCTTGACCAGCCAGGATCGACGGGTCTAGGTTCACCGGCACCAACCGAGCGTTGAAGGAGCACCGTCATGCCCCGAGCCCGACTCTCCGCCCGCACCCGCACCTTGGCCGTCGCCGTGGTCGCGGCGTCGCTGGGCGCCACGGTCTACGGAGTCGGCGTCGCCGGCGCCCACGATTCCGTGCCGCGCAGCGACAAGCAGATCCCCAACCTCACCGACGTGGTCAGTGAGATCAAGGCGTACTACGGCGACACCGTGGACGCCTCGGGCGAGCACTTCGCGTCGCCGAGCAGCAACTACGCCAAGCAGGTCGCGGGCATCGAGGCCAAGGCCAAGCAGTATCTGGCCCACGAGGTCGGCCACGGAGGCCACGGCGGCCACGCGGCCAAGCCCGCCATCGTGCTGGACGTCGACGACACCAGCCTGAACACGTACAACTACGAGCTGGAGGTGGGCTTCGCCTACACGCCCGCCAGCAACTCGGCGTACATCGCGAACAAGAACATGGACGCCGTCTTCGGCATGGAGAAGCTGACCAACTGGGCGGCGGACCAGGGCATCACGGTCTTCTGGGTCACCGGCCGCCCGGAGGCCCAGCGCGCCGACACCGTACGGAATCTGGCCGCCGTCGGCTACAAGCCGGCCGCCGACGCCGCGCACCTCTACCTGAAGAACGCGGCCAGCCCGCCGTCGTACCTGCCGTGCGGCTCGACGTGCACGACCATCGAGTACAAGTCCGGTACCCGCAAGCACATCGAGTCGCTCGGCTACAACATCGTCGGCAACTTCGGCGACCAGTACAGCGACCTGACCGGCGGCTACGCGGACAAGTCCTTCAAGCTGCCGAACCCGATGTACTTCCTGCCGTAGGACGCGAAGAGGCGTCAGCCGAACGCGTACGCCTCCACCTCGGCCAGGCACGCCGCCCTGCGCGGCTCGTCGTGGTCGAGGAAGGCGGCGAGGAACGAATTGCGGGCCAGGGTGCGCTCGTCCTCCTCGGTGAGAGCGAGGGCGGCGCGCACCGCCGCGAAGTTGTCGTCCGCGTAGCCGCCGAAGTAGGCGGGGTCGTCGGAGTTGACGGTGACGCGCAGGCCCTCCGCGAGCATGCGCGGCAGCGGGTGGGCGGCCAGTGAACCGACGCAGCGCAGCCGGACGTTGGACAGCGGGCAGACCGTCAGCGGCACCTGTTCGCGGACCAGCCTGGCCACCAGCGCCGGGTCCTCAAGGCAGCGGATGCCATGGTCGATCCGCTCCACGCCCAGCACGTCGAGGGCCTCGCCGATGTACGCGGGCGGCCCCTCCTCCCCCGCGTGCGCGACCCGCCGCAGCCCGGCCGCCGCAGCCCGCTCGTACACCTCGCGGAACTTCGCGGGCGGGTGCCCGACCTCCGCCGAGTCCAGGCCGACGCCGGTGATGAGGCCGGGGCCGGCGCCCGAGCCGAAGTACGGGCGCGCCGCCTCGAAGGTGTCCAGCGCCGACCGCTCGGACTCGTCCCGCAGGAAGCACATGATCAGGCCGCCGCTGATCCCGTGCCGCCGCCCCTCGCGCTCCAGCGCCCCGGCCAGGCCCTCCACGACCGTCCCGATCGGCACCCCGCGCGCGATGTGCGCCTGCGGGTCGAAGAACACCTCCGCGTGCCGTACGCCCTGCTCCGCCGCCCGCGCCAGATACGCGCCCATCAGCTCGGCGAAGTCCTCCTCCGTGCGCAGGACGGCCATCAGCGCGTAGTACAGGTCGAGGAAGGACTGGAGGTCGGTGAAGGAGTACGCCTGCCGCAGCGCCTGGGCCGTCGGGTACGGCAGCGCGACCCGGTTGCGCGCGGCGAGCTCGAAGGCCAGCTCGGGCTCCAGGGTGCCCTCGATGTGCAGGTGCAGTTCGGCCTTGGGGATGGGGGGCATGGCGGGGTTCGCTTTCAGGGGGTTCGGGCTCAGCGGCGGCGCGGGACCGGGACGCGGATCAGGTCGTGGGCGACGGTCAGCTCGCCCTGGTAACCGGCCGTCCTCGCCTGCCGTTCGAAGACGGCCGGATCGCCGTAGCGCTGCGAGAAGTGGGTGAGGACGAGGTGCCGTACGCCCGCGTCCCGTGCGACGGCGGCGGCCTGACCGGCCGTCAGATGGCCGTAGTCGGCGGCCAGTCCCGCGTCCTCGTCCAGGAAGGTCGACTCGATGACCAGCAGGTCGCAGCCCTCGGCGAGGGCGTGGACCCCGTCGCACAGCCGGGTGTCCATGACGAAGGCGAAGCGCTGGCCGCGCCGCACCTCGCTGACCTGGTCGAGCGTGACGCCGTTGAGACCGCCGTCGCGTTGCAGCCGGGCGATGTCGGGACCCGCGACACCGTGCTCGGCCAGCCGCTCGGGGAGCATCCGGCGGCCGTCGGGTTCGACGAGCCGGTAGCCGTACGACTCGACCGGGTGGGAGAGCCGGCGCGCCTCCAGCGTGAAGGCGGGGGTCGTGGCGAGCACCCCGTCGGCCGCGACCGGTGCCTCGCGCAGGTCGGCGGCCTCGTGGTAGGCGGTGGCGTACCGCAGCCGCTCGAAGAAGCGCTGCCCACTGGCCGGGTAGTGCGCGGTGACCGGGTGCGGGACGCGGTCGAGGCTGATCCGCTGGAGCACACCCGCCAGGCCCAGCGAGTGGTCGCCGTGGAAGTGCGTGACGCAGATCCGGGTGAGGTCGTGCGCCGCGACGCCCGCGTGCAGCATCTGCCGCTGGGTGCCCTCGCCGGGATCGAAGAGGATCGCCTCGCCGTCCCAGCGCAGGACGTACCCGTTGTGATTGCGGTGCCGGGTCGGCACCTGGCTGGCGGTGCCGAGGACGACCAGTTCGCGTACCGACAAAGGCCGGACCTCAGACCAGCCGCTGGAGGTCGCGCCCGCCGAGCACGTGGGCGTGCGCGTGGAAGACGGTCTGTCCGGCGCCGGGGCCGGTGTTGAAGACGATCCGGTAGCCCGTCGTGTCGACCTTCTCCTGCGCCGCGACCTCGCCCGCCTCGCGCAGCACGTCGGCGGCCACCAGGGGTTCGGCCGCCGCCAGGGCGGCGCCGTCCGGGTAGTGCACGCGGGGGATCACCAGGACGTGGGTCGGGGCCTGGGGGCTGATGTCGCGGAAGGCGACGGTGGTCTCGGTCTCACGCACGATCGTCGCGGGGATTTCGCCGGCCACGATCTTGCAGAACAGGCAGTTGGCCTGCGGCTCTCCCGCCATGGTGGCGGCCCCCTTTTCGTACGGATACGGGTCGTGTGCATGCTATCCGCCGCTTGTGGGTCGCCGCTGTGCGGCTTGTCTTTCCCGCCCGCCCGCCCACCCGTGCGGGTGCTTTCTTCGTCTGCGGGTGCCGCCCGTGCCTGGTCGGTCCCGGCCCGGGGCACCTCCTCGGGCGACGAACCTGCGGCCACCTCCACTCGCTTCTGCCCTTGCCCGTTCGTCCCCCTGCGGGGGCACCCCGCACCGACCCCTCCGGTCCATCGGCGCCCGCCTGCCGGTGGGGGTTGCCGGGGAGGGGGGTGGGCTCGGGTACGTCGGCGTCCCACGGTCCGGTGGGGGTGGGCCGAGGGGGTGGGTGGGATCCCGAGCTCTGTGGATGCAGCTCCCGGCCGGGTTTGCGGCGCGCCAAGGTATCTCATAGCACCCGAATGGAAGTGGTACGTGGCGACGAATCACGCGCGTGGACGGACAGCCACGCGGCGATCGTGGACCTGTTCGCGGGCCATCTTCCGGCGGCGGACCGGCGGTAGGGCTTCTCCCGGGTGGCGCCCGTGCCGGAGCTCTTCGTGGGGCGGGCCACGAAGGCCATTGTCAGAGGAGATTGGCAAGATTGCGGCCATGAATGTCACTCCCGTCACTCCGCCACGGCCGATCGACGTTGTCGCGGTCTTTCCCGAACTGGCCCCACTGGCCCGCACGGCGACCCGCCTGCACCCCCGTCCCGGTGCGCCGACGCGGCACGACAGCTCGATCGGCGGGCCGCTGCTGTGGCCCGCCGACGAGCCGTGGCCGTACTGCGAGGAACCGCATGTGGTGGACGGCGTCAACCCGGTCCGGTCCCCAGCGGATCTGCGGCAGGAACGCCGGATCTTCGCCGGCGCGTACGGCCGGGACCTGAACGCCGAGGAACGGGAAGCCCTTGAACGGATCCGGCCCCCTCGGACGCGTCCAGTGTGGCTGGCGGTCCAGTCGTACGACGGCCCCATAGAGATGCTGCCCGTCGCGCAACTGTACGCACGCGACGTGCCCGATCTGCGGCCGCCGGAGGGCAAGGACCTTCTGCAGGTGCTGTGGTGCCCCTTCGATCATCCGATCATGCCCAGGACCCTGCTCGTCTGGCGTTCGGCAGCCGCTGTCACCGACGTCCTCGACACGCCCCCCGAGCCGCCCGCAGTGCAGTTCGACGGCTATCTGCCGGAGCCGTGCGTGCTCGAACCGGAGCAGATCACCGAGTATCCCGACCATCTGGAGCTGAGCGAAGAACTGCGGGAGCGGATCAGGCAGTGGGACGTGCCGCAGGCGGCGGAGGAGGACATGGACCCGGACACGTACTACGACTGCGCGCTGTCCAACGCACCCGGCTGGAAGGTCGGCGGCTGGCCCGCCTGGGACTCCACCGACCCCGACCCGGAACGCTGCTCCGAGTGCGGTACTCGTATGGAGGTTCTGATGACCGTCGCCACGTTCGAGGAAGGGGACGACGCCGGGAACAGCTGGTCTCCGCACCCCCACCCCGGTGCCGGACCGTACCCGGGCCACCGCGGCTACAACGCGACCGGGGTCCAGATAGGCAGCGGCTACCGGCAGCATCTGTTCGTCTGCACGGCGAATGCCGAACATCCGCACATCGAGTTGATGACGTAGCCCGCCCGCAGCGTGCTGCCGGTGCGTCACCGCGGGGGCATACCAAGCGGGCCCCGTAATGGCAGGCTGCGGTCGTGAGAATCGCGAGAGACGACCAGCCAAGGCCGCTGTCGACATGCTGGCTCTACTGGATCGCCGTACCGACCGGGGACCAAGCGGGAGTCATTGCGTCCCTGGGCCTCACCCGGCCCGTACCCGTGACGTTCGCCGAGGCCGAGGCTGTCATCGACGAGGACGGCCACGGAGAGGCCGAGGACAATCCGGACGGACTGGCCCGGGTCTACGTGAGCCCCGAGATCGAGGGATGGACTCTGGTGATCGGCCCGTGGTGCGATCCGTGCAACACCGACAGAAGTGACGAGGTCCTGCGCCTGTGCGTCGACCTCAGCTCCCGCTACGGAGGGGCGCAGGCGTACTACTTCGGTACACAGAACGACGGCTCGGCCTGGCTGATCGCAGAGCACGGGGTGGTGGTGCGGCGCTACTGCGAGACCGGCCAGGTCGACGACGGACTCCTCACACTGGGGGAACCGCTTGTGCAGGAACGGGCGGAGCGGGAGCGGATGGGTCTGCCGCCCGTCTGGGAGGAGAGCGCGCGCAACGGTGATGCCGAGGAGGAGTGGAAGTGGCGTGCCTTCGACATGGCCGACGAGATCGCCTCGGCCCTGGGCGTCAATCCGCTCACGCTGACTGAGTCGATGCGCGTGCACGGCGTCGGTGTTCTTGCGGAGACACCTGCTCCAGTGCGCTGAGCGAGTTCAGCATTTCGCCGCGGTCCTTCTCCGTTTGGTGCCCTTCTCGTGGTGGGCAGGGCGGGCGTACGCCTCGCCGGTGGCCAGGACTCTGCCCACCTCGTAGCGGGCGGCGGGCCGCTGGTTCTTCGATCCCAGAGACAGGCCGGGCCCGGGGCGGGTGGGTTTCGGCGCCCGCGCTGGCGAGGGGGACTTCGTGCGGAGGTTCGGAACCAGCGTCGGACGCGGGCGGGGGTGAGCTTGTTCGGTTCCGCCGGCTTCTCCCAGGGGTGGCGGAGGTCGGCGACGAGCGGGCGGGCGAGGCGGAGCTGGCTGTGGGCGGCGATCACCAGCCAGGTCCAGCGGTCGGCCGCCGCCGAGTCGCGCAGGCGCGGACGCGTCCAGCCGAGCGTCTGCTTGAGCAGGCGGAACGTGTGCTCCAGGTCGAACCTCCGCAGGAACGACTGCCAGCAGCGGTCCACGTCGTTCGGGGCGGCGCCGGTGCGCGACCACCAGAGCCAGACCGGCCAGTTCACCCCGCCGCCGGGCAGCTCCTCGACGGCCAGCCGGATCACCGTGCCTTCGAGGAGCGGCAGCTCGCCGTCGTGGTCCAGCCAGGCCGCACGGCGGGTCAGGCGCGGGTGGAGGCGGTCCCAGGCCCGGGCGATGGCCGTGCCGTAGCGGCGGGTGGAGGTGGTGGTGACCGCTTGCTCATCACCCCAGGTGGCGGGGTTACCGAAGACGAACTCGCCACCGTGCTTGGGCGGCCGACCGCCGGCCGGGTTCGCCGCCGCGAACGCGTTCCTTCCACGACGGTCGGTAGACGAACGTGGGCACATCCTGAAGGTGCCCCACCGGCCCATGCCTGCGTTTCGTCACTCGGTAAGGCCCATTTCGTCGGTACCTCTGGGTGGGGTCCGGGCCCTGCGCGACTGGCCGTCCGCCCAGGGCAGGCGAGGGGTGCGGGCGGGGAGGGGTGGAGGGTTATGAGGGAGGACGGGGAACGGGTGGGGGTGTCGGGGGCCAGCCGTGGAGGGAGATGGCCAGGCCGCCGTCGAGGTAGGAGCGGAGGGCGAGGTCGGTGGACGGGACCATGGGGGTGGGGAGGTCGGTGACGGGCGTCCAGCGGACCTGGCTGTGCTTGCCGGGCTCGCGGTTCTCCGGCTGGCCGTGCCAGGTGCGGGTGGCGAAGACCACGGTGAGGAATCCGGCCGGGGACTCCACTCCCCACGCGCCGTGCACGACGTGAGCGAGGGTCAGGTCGCCGGGGTCGACGGTGAGGCCGGTCTCCTCGTGCAGCTCCCGGACGGCCGTGGCGGTGACCGGCTCCCCCGGGTCGCTCTTGCCGACCGGGAGGTCCCACATGCCCTGGCCGAATTTGGACCGCTCACCGCGCTGGAGCAGCAGGACCCGGTCGGCAACGGTGTCGTGGACGATGACGGCCGCGACGAGCAACGTCATGGAGTCGACAGCGGGCGGCAGCGCCGGGGGTCGGTCTCCAGGCTGGGACATCGAGGTTCCCTTCGTACGGACCGGCACGGACAGATGAGGCATGCGGGGACCTCGGGTCCTCCCCTCCTGGGCCCCCCTCCCCCGGCAACCCCCACCGGACAGGCGGACGCCGACGGACCGGGAGGGGACGGGCCGGGGTGCCCCCGCAGAAATGCGGTGACAGGGAGGGTGCCGGATACAGGAGAGCAGGTAGCCGCGTTTCGAGGAGGTGCCCCGGACCGGCACCGACCAGGCACAAGCGGCACCCGCAGACGGAGAAAGCACCCGCACGGGTGGGCGGGCGGGCAAAACCAGGCCCGAAGGGCCAACCACCGCCGACCCGATCAACCGCCCATACCCGGCAGCTCCGGCGGCCTCTTGGCCGGAGACTCCTCCAGCGCGGCAAGCGCCATGCCCACGGCAGTGTCAAGCTGCGGATCCCGCCCGCCAACCGAATCCTGCGGAGCGTGAACGACCTCGACGTCCGGATCAACCCCATGGTTCTCGACGCCCCAGCCGTACCCCTCCAACCAGAAGGCGTACTTCGGCTGCGTGACAGCCGTCCCGTCGACCAGGTGGTACCGGTTGTCGATGCCGATGACCCCGCCCCAGGTGCGGGTACCGACCACAGGCCCGATGCCGAGAGCCCGAATCGCGGCGTTGACGATATCCCCGTCGGACCCGGAGAACTCGTTGGCGACAGCCACAATCGGCCCCCGCGGGGCATCCTGCGGATAGCTGACCGGGTGCGCGTCGCGCGGCAGGTCCCAGCCGACGACCCGACGCGCCAGCTTTTCCACGACGAGCTGCGACGTATGGCCGCCGCGGTTCTCGCGGACGTCCACGACCAGGCCCTCGCGGGCGACCTCGACGCGCAGGTCGCGGTGGAGCTGCGCCCAGCCGCTGCCGACCATGTCGGGCACGTGCAGATAGCCCAGCCGCCCGCCGGACGCGCGGTGGACGTGGGCGCGGCGGTCGGCGACCCAGTCGTGGTAGCGCAGCGGTTCCTCGTCGGCGAGCGGTACGGCCACGACATGGCGTACGGGGCCGCCCGCGGCGGGGGCGACGGTCAGTTCCACCGGCTTGCCCGCGGTGCCGACCAGCAGCGGTCCCGGTCCCGTCACCGGGTCGACGCGGTGGCCGTCCACCGCCAGCAGGAGGTCGCCCGCGCGGACGGCGACGCCCGGCGCGGCCAGCGGGGAGCGGGCGTACGGGTCGGAGGATTCGCCGGGCAGCACCCGGTCGATCCGCCAACCGCCGTCTTCCGTACCGGAGATGTCCGCGCCGAGCAGACCCTGCCGGTGCAGCGGGTCGAAGTGGCCGCCGGACGGGATGACGTAGGCGTGCGAGGTGCCCAGCTCGCCGTGCAGCTCCCACAGCAGGTCGATCAGGTCGTCGTGGGTGGCGATCCGGTCGAGCAGCGGCCGGTAGCGCTCGCCCGCCGCTGCCCAGTCGACGCCGCCCATGTCGGCGCGCCAGAAGTTGTCGCGCATGAGCCGGTGCGTCTCGTCGTACATCTGCCGCCACTCGTCCTGCGGGCGGACGGTGACCCGGACCCGGGTCAGGTCGACGGTGACGGAGCCGCCGGATTCGTCGTCCGCGTCGGACTTGCTGTCGGCGGGCGTGATCCGCAGCCGCGATCCGTTGGTGAGCAGCACCTTGGCGCCGTCGCCGGTGACCGCGAAGGCGTCGGCGTCGTCGGCGATCTCCTCGATACGGAGCTGCGCCAGGTCGTACCGCTCCAGCACGGTGTGGGGCGGCTGGGCGTCCGGGGTGGCCAGGGCCGCGCCGAGCGCGCCGACCAGCGGGTGGCGCAGCCACAGCACACCGCCCTTGGCGGCGCGCAGCCCCGAGTAGTGCCCGGCCTCGACGGGGAAGGGCACGATCCGGTCGGCCAGGCCCTCCAGGTCGACGCGGGTGACGGGCGTACGCGGCCGGTCGTCCTTCTTGCCCTCGCCGCCGCTCTCCTTCCCCGCGCCGTCCTGCTCCTCCTTGGCCGGGCCGTCCTGGTCGTCCTCGTCGGCGTCGTACGGGCGGCCGTGGCGCTGCGGGCCGAACGGCGAGGGCGTCGTCGCGCACAGCGTGATCAGGTGCGGGCGGCAGGCGTTGGGGAAGGACAGGTCGAAGACGTGCGCGTCGTAGACCGGGTCGAAGGCGCGCTCGGACAGGAACGCCAGGTGGCGGCCGTCGGCGGTGAAGGCGGGCGCGAAGTCGTTGAACCGCAGCGGGGTCGCGTCGGCCACCGACAGGTCGGCGGTGGCGGCGATCTTCAACTGCCGCAGTTCGCCGGGGCCCGGCTGCGACCAGGCGAGCCAGGCCGAGTCGGGCGAGAAGGCGAGGCCGGACGCGTCGCCCGAGTCGCCCGCGATCACCTCGCGCACCTCGCCGGTCTGCGTCTCGACCAGCAGCACCCGGCCGTCGTGCGAGGCGACGGCGATGCGGTGGCCGTCCGGCGAGACCTCCATGTGCAGCACCCGGCCCAGGCGGCCCGCGGCGAGCCTGCGCGGCGCGGTGCCGGCCGGCAGGCCGACGGCGGGGGCGACCTCCAGGGCGTCCTCGCCGTCCGCGTCGGTGACCCACACCACCTGCTGCTCGCCGTCGGCGCCGCCCTGCCCGAACACCCGCGGCAGCCGGGTACGGACGCCGGGGTCGGCCGCCAACGCCCGTGCCGGGCCGCCGCGGTGGGTCAGCCAGTGCGTGGTGCCGCGGATCTCCAGGGCGCTGCCCCGGCCGGTGTGGTCGGGGCGCGCGTCCCCGAGGTACCGGGCGGCGCGTACGGGGTACGGCCGCAGGTCGGCGCGCTGGCCGCCGAGGCGTACCTCGATCTCGCGCGGTGCCGCGTCGGCGTCGGTCAGGTCGTCCAGCAGGTGGACGCGGCCCCCGGCCATGTACGCCACGCGGGCGCCGTCGGTGGCGGCCTGCCGGGCGTAGAAGCCGTCGATGCCGTCCGCGGGGGTGTGGCGGCGCAGGCCGGTGCCGTCGGGCAGGCTCGAATAGAGCGCTCCGGCGCCCTCGTGGTCGGACAGGAACGCGATGCGGTCGCCGACCCACATCGGGCACTCGATGTTGCCGTCGAGGTCCTGGTGCACCCGCTCGAAGGCGCCGTCGCCCGCGCGGTCGATCCACAACTTGCCCGCCGTGCCGCCGCGGTAGCGCTTCCAGTGCGCGGCTTCCCTGCTCATCGTCGGCGACTGGATCAGCACCGCGCCGTCCGGGCCGTACGCGAGATCGCCGACCGGGCCGTACGGCAGGGTCCGTGCGGGCCCGCCGTCCAGCGGCACCGCCCGCGCCCATGTCCGCCGCGAGGACGCCTCGCCGTACGGCGTGACCGCGACCAGCTCGCCGTCCAGCGTCCACGTCCGCACGGCCGTCCGTACGTTGCCCCAGTACGTCAACCGGCTGGCCAGGCCGCCCTCCAGGGGCGCGGCGTGCACCTCGGGCGCCCCGTCCCTGGTCGACGTCCACGCCACCCACTCGCCGTCGGGCGAGACCCTGGGCCGTCCGACCGGCATGTTGTCCGCGCTCACCCGCCACGCCCGGCCGCCGTCCAGCGGCGCGACCCACACGTCGTCCTCGGCGGCGAACGCGAGGAAGTCGCCGTGCGGGTGCGGGTGTCGGAGGTAGGAGGGCTGCGGCGCGCTCGGGCGCGGCTGCCGCGTCACGTGCTGGTCGTGGTCGGTCACCACGCCAGCCTAGCGACGGCGATCATGTCTTCGCCGAGCAGTTTCCGAGACCTCGTACGTCGAAGACGGTCTTCTTTCCGACCACCGCGGTCAGGTGGCCCTGGACGCACTTGTCGTCCAACTGCTTGGTCACCGTGCCCTTTACGGTGATCTTCTCGTCGTGGTCGGTCCGGCCGAGGCAGTCGACGTCGTCCTCGGTCCTGCCCGTCGTCGCGCTGCACGACAGCCAACTCACGTCGATATCGTCCTTCTTGAGCGCCCGCGTCGCCAACTGGTCGGTCGTCGCCGACACCGCGCTCGCCCCCAGCCCGTCCGCCGGGTCGCATCCGCTGATCGTCATCGCCATCAGGGCGGCCGTCACGGCCATCCCCCCGGCTCCCCATGTCCCCATTCGTCCCATCCCCCCAACCTCCGCCCGCGACCGCCCTCCCGTAAATCCCCCGAAGGCAGGACCTTCCCCTTACGGGTGGCTGCCCCGCCCGTAAGGCCGGGTGGGTCGGAAGGTCAGGACCAGCGGCCGGTGCGGGCGAGGAGGACGGAGGCGGCGGCCACCCCGGCGGTGGAGGTGCGCAGGACGGTGGGGCCCAGGCGATAGGCGGTGGCGGCGAGCGTGGCGATCTCCTCGGCGGAGACCCCGCCTTCCGGCCCGACGACGAGCACGACGGACCCGGACGCGGGCAGCGCGGCGGAGGCCAGCGCGGCCGAGCCCTCCTCATGGAGGACCCCGGCGAATTCGGCGCCGGCCAACAGCCCGGCGACCTGACGGGTCGTCATCAGGTCCGCCACGGAGGGAAACCGCAGGCGCCGCGCCTGCTTGGCGGCCTCCCGCGCGGTGGACCGCCACTTCGCCAGGGCCTTGGCGCCCCGGTCACCGCGCCACTGGGTGACACAGCGGGCCGCCGCCCAGGGAACGACGGCGTCGACCCCGGCCTCCGTCATGGTCTCGACGGCCAGCTCCCCGCGGTCCCCCTTGGGCAGCGCCTGGACGACGGTGATCCGCACGGCGGGCTCGGGTTCGACCCGCGTCTCGCGTACCTCGACGTCGAGCACGTCCTTGCCGGAGACGGCGGCGACCACCCCGTACGCACCGCGCCCGCCCCCGTCCGTGAGGACGATCGCCTCGCCGGGCGTGAGGCGGCGCACGGAGACCGCGTGCCGCCCCTCGGACCCGGTGAGGGTGACGGTGGACGGGGAGCCGTCCAGCGCGGCGGGTTCGACCAGGAAGACGGGGGCCGTCATGCGAGCGCCTCCCGGGCGGCGTGGAGTTCTTCGACGAGGAGTTCGACCAGGCGCCCGGCGGAGACGTCACGGGCCAGCCGGTGACCCTGACCGGCCCACAGGGCCATGCCCTGCGGATCGCCCGCCGCGGCGGCGGCCTTGCGCAGCCCGGAGGTGAGGTGGTGGATCTGCGGGTATCCGGGCGGCGCGTACGGCCCGTGCTCGCGGATGAAGCGGTTGAGCAGCCCGCGCGCGGGCCGCCCGGAGAAGGCGCGGGTCAGTTCGGTGCGGGCGAAGACCGGATCGGTGACGGCCCGCTTGTGCAGCGGACTCGCCCCGGACTCCGGGCAGACCAGGAACGCCGTGCCGAGCTGCGCCGCGTCCGCGCCCGCCGCGAGCACCGCCGCGACCTGCCCGCCGCGCATGAGCCCGCCCGCCGCGATCAGCGGCAGCTGCACGGCCTCGCGTACCTGCGGCACCAGCGACAGCAGCCCGAAACCCGCGCCGTCGAGCTGCGGGTCGTCGCGGTGGGTGCCCTGGTGGCCGCCCGCCTCCACGCCCTGGACGCACACCGCGTCCGCCCCCGACCACTGGGCGGCCAGCGCCTCGGACGGCGAGGTCACCGTCACGACGGTGTACGTACCGGCCTTCGCGAAGGCGTCGAGCACCGAGCGCTCCGGGCACCCGAAGGTGAAGCTCACCATCGGCACCGGGTCCTCCAGCAGGATCGCGACCTTCGCGTCGTACGCGTCGTCGGTCCCGCTGTCCGGGTCGCCCAGCGGCGTCCCGTACCAGGCGGACTCCCCCGCCAGCTGCTCGGCGTACACCGCGACCGCGGACGGATCGGCCGTCGCGGGCTGCGGCATGAAGAGATTCACCCCGAACGGGTGCGAGCTGAGATGCCGGACCTGCCGGATCTCCTCGTACATCGCCTCGGAGGTCTTGTACCCGGCGGCCAGAAAGCCCAGGCCGCCCGCCGCCCCCACGGCCGCGGCGAGCTGCGGATTCGACGCGCCTCCGGCCATCGGCGCCTGAATGATCGGATACGCCGAGAACGACGAGAGATCGGTCAACGCGGACATGCCGTTCATCGTGCCATGCCGCCTCCCGGCAAGGTGCGGTACCCCGTGCGGGGCGCGGCCCCCGCGTCCGCCTCACGTGAGGCGGTGCCTCGTTTTTCAGGGGCGCGGGCAACCGCGCGACAAGCCCCCGCCGGGCCGGTGGTCCGAGGACATACCGATCCACCCCTCTGGGGCCGGTGGTGACCCGCGGGAGCCATTCGGCCGGTCCGCGGTTCCCCGCGCCCCTGAAAAGACCGGCTCACCCCCCGCAGGGGGCACCCTCGTGCGGAGCGCGGGCCCGCTACCGCCCGTTGAAGGCGTCCTTCAGACGGGAGAAGAGGCCCTGCTGGCCCGGCGCGAACTGCCCCAGGGGCCGCTCCTCGCCGCGCAGCACGGCGAGCTGCCGCAGCAGATTCTCCTGCTCGGCGTCGAGCTTGCTGGGGGTGAGGACTTCGACGTGCACGACGAGGTCGCCGCGCCCGCCGCCGCGCAGGTGCGTGACACCGCGCTGGTGGAGCGGGATGGACTGGCCGGACTGCGTGCCGGGCCTGATGTCGATCTCCTCCAGGCCGTCCAGCGTCTCCAGCGGGCACTTGGTGCCGAGGGACGCGGCCGTCATCGGGATGGTGACCGTGCAGTGCAGGTCGTCGCCGCGCCGCTGGAAGACCGGGTGCGGGACCTCGCGGATCTCGACGTAGAGGTCACCGGCCGGGCCGCCGCCGGGGCCGACCTCGCCCTCGCCCGCGAGCTGGATACGTGTGCCGTTGTCGACACCCGCGGGGATCTTGACGGTGAGCGTACGGCGGGAGCGGACCCGGCCGTCGCCCGCGCACTCGGGGCAGGGGGTGGGCACGACGGTGCCGAAGCCCTGGCACTGCGGGCAGGGCCTGGACGTCATGACCTGGCCGAGGAAGGACCGGGTGACCTGGGAGACCTCGCCGCGACCGCGGCACATGTCGCAGGTCTGCGCGGCGGTGCCGGGCGCGGCCCCCTCGCCGTTGCAGGTGCCGCAGGTCACGGCGGTGTCGACCTGGATGTCCTTGGTGGTGCCGAACGCGGCCTCGTCCAGCTCGATCTCCAGCCGGATCATCGCGTCCTGGCCGCGCCGGGTGCGCGAGCGCGGCCCGCGCTGCTGCGACTGCCCGAAGAAGGCGTCCATGATGTCGCTGAAGTTGCCGAAGCCCGCGCCGAAGCCGCCCGCGCCGCCTCCGCCACCGGCGGCCAGCGGATCGCCGCCGAGGTCGTAGACCTGCTTCTTCTGCGGATCGGAGAGCACCTCGTAGGCGGCGTTGATCTCCTTGAACCGCTCCTGCGTCTTGGGGTCCGGATTGACGTCCGGGTGCAGCTCACGGGCGAGCCGGCGGAACGCCTTCTTGATCTCGTCCGGGCCTGCGTCGCGGCGCACGCCGAGAACGGCGTAGTAGTCCGTGGCCACTTACGACTCCGCCAGGATCTGTCCGACGTAACGTGCCACTGCGCGTACCGCTCCCATCGTTCCGGGGTAGTCCATGCGGGTCGGTCCGACCACGCCGAGTTTGGCGACTGCCTCGTCGCCCGAACCGTAGCCGACCGCCACCACCGAAGTGGAATTGAGCCCCTCGTGAAAATTCTCATGACCGATCCGTACGGTCATGCCCGAATCCTTGGCCTCGCCGAGCAGTTTGAGGAGCACCATCTGCTCTTCGAGGGCTTCGAGCACCGGCCGGATCGTCAGCGGGAAGTCGTGGTTGAACCGGGTGAGATTCGCCGCGCCGCCGAGCATGATCCGCTCCTCGGTCTCCTCGACGAGCGTTTCGAGGAGCGTGGCGAGCACGGCGGTGACCGCGGGGCGGTCGTCCGGGTCGAAGCCGTCCGGCAGGTCCTGGACCAGCGGGGGCACGTCCGCGAAGCGGCGGCCGACGACCCGGCTGTTGAGCCGGGCGCGCAGGTCGCCGAGCACGGTCTCGCCGATCGGCGCGGAGCAGTCGATGAGCCGCTGTTCGACGCGGCCGGTGTCGGTGATCAGCACGAGCATCACGCGGGCGGGCGCCAGCGGCAGCAGTTCCACGTGCCGGACCGACGAGCGGGTCAGCGACGGGTACTGCACGACGGCGACCTGCCGGGTGAGCTGCGCGAGCAGCCGTACCGTACGGCCCACGACGTCGTCGAGGTCGACCGCGCCGTCCAGGAAGTTCTGGATCGCGCGGCGCTCGGCCGACGACAGCGGTTTGACGCCCGCGAGCTTGTCGACGAAGAGCCGGTAGCCCTTGTCGGTGGGAATGCGGCCAGCGCTGGTGTGCGGCTGGGCGATGTATCCCTCGTCCTCCAGGACCGCCATGTCGTTGCGCACGGTGGCGGGCGAGACGCCCAGCCGGTGCCGTTCGGTGAGCGCCTTGGAGCCGACCGGCTCCTCGGTCCCGACATAGTCCTGGACGATGGCACGCAGCACTTCGAGCCTGCGTTCGCTCAGCATCGCGCACCTCCAGCCGTATGGCCTCGTCCGTCTACCGGTCCTTAAAACCGCCCTGGCCTGGCACTCCTGCGTTTCGAGTGCCAGCCGCCCCGCAGCAAGTGTACGGCGAGGTAGCGAGGGCGAGGCAAGGGCACCGTACGGGTGGGCGAAGTGTGGCGGGATGGGCGGCGGTACGAGGCGACGGAGCGGCGGTCGGCGACGGGCGGCAGGGGACGGCGGCGGACGACGGGCGGCGCGGGCGCGGCGGCGATAGCGTCGGTCACGTGAGATCTGCGGAACCGGCGGAGCCGGTGGAGGGCACGGGGTGGGAGCAGCTGGCTCCCGGTGTCGCGCGGCGGCGGCTGCCGCATCTGGATGTGACCATCGGCCTGGTGGTCGGCGACGACGGTGTGCTGCTGGTCGACACCGGCTCGACGCTGCGGGAGGGCGCCGAGCTGCGGGCCCAGGTCGAGGCGCTGACCGGCAGGACCGTCACCCATGTCGCGCTCACCCACGGCCATTTCGACCACGTCTTCGGCACGGCGGCCTTCCCCGGCGCCGAGGTGTACGGGCAGACGTCGCTGGCCGCGCTGCTGCGGCGCGAGCGGGAGGCGCTGCGCGAGTCGGCGGTCGCCTTCGGCACCGACCCGGCGGAGGCGGCGCGGGCCGCCGAGGCCCTGGTGCTGCCCGGCCACCCGGTCAGCGGTGAGTACGCCCTGGACCTGGGCCGCGACCGTCCGGTGCTGCTGGTCCACCCCGGCCCCGGCCACACCCGCAATGACCTGGTGGTGGTCGTGCCGGGCGCCACCCCGAGCGATCCCGCCGTGGTCTTCTGCGGCGACCTGGTCGAGGAGTCGGGCGAGCCGCAGGCCGACGACGACGCGGCGCCCGACCGCTGGCCCGGCACCCTGGACGCGCTGCTCGCCCTCGGCGGCGAGACGGCCCGTTACGTGCCCGGCCACGGCGCGGTGGTCGACGCCCGCTTCGTACGGGCCCAGCGCGACGCGCTGGCGGCCCGCTTCGGGTCCGTCGCGTAGCCGCCCTGGTTACGATCTCCCTCATGCGCAGCAGGAGTTACGACGACCCCGACCTCACTCCCCCGTGGAAGCGGAGTACGCCCGCGCCCGAGGTGGCCGCGGAGCGGGATCTGGTGGTCGAGGAGGTCGGCACCGGTTTCTGCGGGGCCGTGGTGCGGGTGGAGAAGACCGCCGAGGGGCTGACGGTCACGCTGGAGGACCGCTTCGGCAAGCACCGCGTCTTCCCGATGGAGCCGCGCGGCTTCCTCATCGACGGCAAGCAGGTCACCCTCGTCCGCCCGCAGGCGCCGGGCCCGCGCGGGCCCCTGCTGTCCGCCTCCGGCTCGATCGCGGTCACCGGCGCGAAGGCGCGGGTGGCGCGCGCCGGACGGATCTACGTCGAGGGCCGGCACGACGCCGAGCTGGTCGAACGCGTCTGGGGGCACGACCTGCGCGTCGAGGGCGTCGTGGTCGAGTACCTGGAGGGGGTGGACGACCTCCCGGCCATCGTCGAGTCCTTCTCGCCGGGTCCCGACGCCCGCCTGGGCGTCCTGGTCGACCACCTGGTGCCGGGCTCCAAGGAGTCCCGTATCGCGGCGGCGGTCACCGGGGCGGACGTCCTGATCGTCGGCCACCCCTATATCGACGTGTGGGAGGCCGTGAAGCCGTCCTCCGTCGGCATCCGGGAGTGGCCGCGCGTCCCGCGCGGCGAGGACTGGAAGACGGGGGTCTGCCGCAGCCTCGGCTGGAACATGACGACGGGTGAGGCGTGGCAGCGGATCCTGGCCTCGGTCCACACCTACAAGGACCTCCAGCCGGAGCTGCTGGGCGCGGTGGAGCACTTGATCGACTTCGTGGCGGCGCCGTAAGGAGCCGCCCCGGGGCGGCTCCTGGTCGACTAGTCGACCAGGTCCCTGACGACGGCGTCGGCCAGGAGTCGGCCGCGCAGGGTGAGGACGGCGCGGCCGTCCGCGTAAGGACCGGCCTCCAGGAGGCCGTCCGTTACCGCGCGGGCGGCGGCGCGGGCGCCCTCCTCGGCGAGGAGGTCGAGGGGGCAGCCGTCGGCGAGGCGCAGTTCCAGCAGGACGCGCTCGACGCGGCGGTCCTCCGCGGTGAGGATCTCCCGCCCGGCGCCGGGTGAGCGTCCTTCGCCGAGGGCCTGCGCGTAGGCGCCGGGGTGCTTGACGTTCCACCAGCGCACGCCGCCGACGTGGCTGTGGGCGCCGGGCCCCGCGCCCCACCAGTCGGCGCCGGTCCAGTACAGCTCGTTGTGGGTGCAGCGCCCGGCGGGGGTGGTGGCCCAGTTGGAGACCTCGTACCAGGTGAAGCCCGCGGCGGCCAGCCGCTCGTCCGCGATGAGGTAGCGGTCGGCGTGCACGTCGTCGTCGGTCATGGGCACCTCGCCGCGCCGGATCCGCCGGGCGAGCTGCGTGCCCTCCTCGACGATCAGCGCGTACGCGGACACGTGGTCGGGACCCGCGGCGACGGCCGCGTCCAGGGAGGCGCGCCAGTCGTCGTCGGACTCCCCCGGCGTGCCGTAGATCAGGTCGAGGTTGACGTGCTCGAATCCGGCGGCGCGCGCCTCGGCGACGCATGCCTCGGGCCGCCCCGGGGTATGGGTGCGGTCCAGCACCTTCAGTACGTGCTGCCGCGCGCTCTGCATCCCGAACGACACCCGGTTGAAGCCGCCCGCGCGCAGTTCCGCGAGGTAGCCGGGGTCGACGGACTCCGGGTTGGCCTCCGTGGTGATCTCGGCGCCGTCGGCGAGGCCGAATTCGTCGCGGATCGCGGCCAGGGCGCGGACGAGGTCGGCGGCGGGCAGCAGCGTCGGGGTGCCGCCGCCGACGAAGACCGTCTCGACCGGGCGCGGGTCGTCGCCCAGGACCTTCCTGGCCAGCCGGATCTCGTCGGTGAGCACGTCCGCGTAGTTCTCGCGGGAGGCGAGGGCGCCGCCCGAGCCGCGCAATTCGGTGGCGGTGTAGGTGTTGAAGTCGCAGTAGCCGCAGCGCGTCGCGCAGTACGGCACGTGCAGGTAGAAGCCGAGCGGCCGGTCCGCCGCCCCGTCGAGCGCGTGCGCGGGCAGCGTCCCGTCCGCGGGCACGGGCTCACCATCAGGCAGTACGGAAGGCATCTGTCCAGTATCCGGTACGCGCGAGGTGCCCGAATCCGCGCGGTCGCCGGCCTCGCTCGGGTCGCGGTCCCGATCCCGCTCGGATGCCGGTCGCGGCCCCGCTCGGGTCCCGGTCCCGGTCCCGTTCGGACGCCGGTCCCGGCGCGCTCACCTCGCCTGGAGGACCAGCAGCGCCAGGTCGTCGGCGGGCGGCGCGTCGTCGTACTCGTGGACCGCGCGCCGGATGCGTTCCGCGACGGCGACGGCGTTGAGCCCCACACAGCCGCCGAGCGCCGCCGCCAGGCCGTCGTCGTCGTCGAACTGCCGGTGCCCGCGGCGGCGTTCGGTGACGCCGTCGGTGACGCACAGCAGTGTCTCGCCGGGGGTGAGGTCGAAGGACTCGCAGTCGTACCGTGTGTCGTCGCCGATGCCGAGCAGCATCTGCGGGCTCGCGGCC
Source organism: Streptomyces sp. NPDC093221 (assembly GCF_044753885.1). Lineage (NCBI taxonomy): Bacteria > Bacillati > Actinomycetota > Actinomycetes > Kitasatosporales > Streptomycetaceae > Streptomyces > Streptomyces sp. NPDC093221. The sequence goes on from NZ_JBIVOA010000005.1 coordinate 478,854, forward strand.
TCGCGTACCCGCCCGTCCGGGGTGAGGACCAGCGGCAGCGGGTGGCCTGCCGAGGCGAGCGTGCACCGGGCGCCGCGGCCTGTGGCGTACGGCACGATCTCGCCGTAGAGCAGCGACAGGAAGCGGGCCTGGCCGCCCTCCCAGTCGCCGGTCTCGCCGATCAGGGCGGTGGCGGCCTCGTCGGCGAGCGCCTTGTTGAGGCGGTCGAGGACGTCGGGGACGCCGTAGCCCTCGCGGGCCAGCAGCCGCAGGACCGGGCGGGCGATACCGGTCAGCGAGGCGGCCTCGGGGCCGTTGCCGCAGACGTCGCCGAGGGCGAAGCACCAGCGGCCGTCGCCCGCGGGGAACAGGTCGTAGAAGTCGCCGCCGACCCAGTCGCCGGCCGTGGGCTCGTACACCACGGCGTGGTCGACGCCGGGGATGCGGCCCGCGGCGGGCGGCAGCAGGCCGCGTTGCAGGACGGTGCTGATCATCGCCTGGCGGGCGTACTGCCGCGCGGTGTCCACGGCGAGCGCGACCCGGCGCCCGAAGTCCTCGACCAGGCCGACCACCTCGCCCGGCAGACCGAGCAGGCCGGTGCGGCCGAGCAGCAGCGTGCCGTGCCAGCGCCCGGCGGCGACCAGCGGTACGGCCAGCGCGCCGCCGTGCTCCCACATGTCGTCGGTGGCCGGCCAGGGCCACGGCATGGCGCCGCCGAGGCGGGTGCCGGAGCGCAGGCCCGGCGGGGGCGGGGTTTTCTCCAGTACGGCGCGCAGGCCGTCGATACGGTGCTCCGCGCCGTGCCAGACGCTGGACAGCCGTGGCCGGCCGCCGGTCCCGTAGAGCCAGACCGCGCACCAGTCCGCGAGCCGCGGCACGAGGAGCTGGGTCGCCAGCACGGCCACGTTGTCCTCGTCGAGCTGGCCCGCGAGCAGATCGGACGCCTCGGCGAGGAAGGACAGGGAGCCGCGGTTGATCCAGTCGGAGTCCGCTTTCCGGGCGGAGCCGGAGGGCGCGGGCGCCAGGATCTCGGCGGCCCGCAGGCCGCGCCGGAGCGGCTCCTCGCTCTCGTCTTCGCTCTCTTCACTTCCTGCGGCCGGGGGCGGGCCGGTGAGGTCGAGGCGGCACCAGACGGTTTTACGGTCGCGGCGGTAGCTGATGCCCCAGGCGTCGGACAGGGCGGCGACGAGTTGCAGGCCGCGACCGCCTTCCCTGTGGTCGCCGGGGTCCGGCCGGTCGTCGCCGCGCAGCACCCGTGCCGGGTACTGGTCGGACACCTCGATCACCAGACCGGGCTCCCGCGACCCGCTGTCCCCGAACGCCTCCGCCGCCGCCTGCGCTCTCGTCTCCAGTCGGCACAGGACGTCCACGGTGGTGCCCGCGTGGATCACCGCGTTGGTCACCAGCTCGCTGACCAGCAGGATCGCGTCGTCCACGACCTGTTCGGTGAACGCGGCGGCCTCCGGCAGGCCCTGGCTCGTCCAGTCGGCGAGCGCGGCCCGCAGGAAGCGCCGGGCGGCGCCCGCCGCGAGCTGATTGCCGGGCAGCGTGGTGCCGGAAGCGGTGCCGGTGCTGATACCGGCGCCGGTACGGGTGCTGGCGGTACGGGTGCCGGTGCCCTCGCGGGGGCGTGGCGGGTCGAGCCTCACAGGCGGCTCCCGAGGATGCGGCGACAACGCACACACCGTGACACACCGAACCCGTCCGAACGCGCCGCGTGACCCCCGGGGTCCCCCGAATCGGTCCCCGCCCGGCCAACTCCGGGCGCGGCGCGCCCGCGAGGGGTACCCTACGCGCCGCTCGCGGGGGCTTACGCCTCGCGCGCTCCGGCGTACATCTCCTCGATCAGCGGGGCGAATTCGCGCTCGACGACCGGGCGCTTGAGCTTCAGGCTTGGGGTGAGGTCGCCGTGCTCGATGTCGAGGTCGCGGGGCAGGACGCGGAATTCGCGGATCTGCTGCCAGCGCTGGAGGTTGTCGTTGACGCGCTGGACGTAGCCGGCGATGAGTTCGCGGACCTCGTCGGTGCCGACGACATCGGCGTACGAGCGGCCTTCGAGGCCGTGCTCCGCGGCCCAGACGAGGATGGTGGGCTCGTCGAGGGCGAGCAGCGCCGTACAGAAATTCCGGCCGCCGCCGACGACTAGGACGTTGCTGACGAAGGGGCACACCGCCTTGAACTGTCCCTCGACCTCGGCGGGCGCGATGTACTTGCCGCCCGAGGTCTTGATCAGGTCCTTCTTGCGGTCGGTGATCTTCAGGAAGCCGTCGGGCGACAGTTCGCCGATGTCGCCGGTGTGGAACCAGCCGTCGGACTCCAGCACCTCGGCGGTCTTCTCCGGCAGCCCGTGGTAGCCCTGCATGATGCCGGGGCCGCGCAGCAGGATCTCGCCGTCCTCGGCGATCCGGACCTCCAGGCCGGGCAGCGCCTTGCCGACGGTGCCGGTGCGGTAGGACTCGCCGGGGTTGACGAAGCTGGCGGCGCTGGACTCGGTGAGGCCGTAGCCCTCCAGGATGTGGATTCCAGCGCCGGAGAAGAAGTAGCCGATCTCGGGGGCGAGCGCGGCCGAGCCGGACACGCAGGCGCGCAGCTTCCCGCCGAACGCCTCGCGGATCTTGGCGTAGACGAGCTTGTCGGCGATCGCGTGCTTGGTGCGCAGGCCGACCGGCACGGTCGGGACGCCGGTCAGCCGCATGCTGTTCTGCGCGGCCTTGGCGTACTCGCGGGCGACCTCGGCCGCCCACAGGAAGATCTTGTACTTGGCGCCGCCGCCCGCCCTGGCCTTGGCGGCGACCCCGTTGTAGACCTTCTCGAAGATCCTCGGCACGGCGGCCATGTAGGTCGGCTGGACGACCGGCAGATTCTCGATGATCTTGTCGACGCGGCCGTCGACGGCGGTGACGTGGCCGACGGTGATGTGCCCTGCGGTCAGCACCTTGCCGAAGACGTGCGCGAGGGGCAGCCACAGGTACTGAACGTCGTTCTCGTCGAGCAGCCCGATCGCCTCGATGGCGCGCGCCATGTACGCCCAGCAGTCCTGCGGCAGCCGGACGCCCTTGGGGCGGCCCGTGGTGCCGGAGGTGTAGATGAGGGTGGCGAGCTGGTCCTTGGTGATGGCGGCGACGGCGTCGGTGACGGCGGCCGGGTGCTGCTCCAGGTAGGCGGCGCCGCGCTTGATCAGCTCGTCGAGCGACAGCACCCAGCCGTCGCCGTCCGTGTCGGCCGCCCCGGCCGCGTCCATGACCACGACATGCGTCAGCTCGGGCAGCTCCGCGCGGCGCTCGCGGGCCTTGGCGAGCTGCGCCGCGTTCTCCGCGATCAGGACGCGGCTGCCGGAGTCGGCGAGGATGAACGCGGTCTCGTCGGCGTTGGTGCTCGGGTAGACGGTGGTGGTGGCCGCGCCCGCGCACAGGATGCCCAGGTCGGCGAGGATCCAGTCGACCGAGGTGTTGGACGAGATCGCCACCCGCTCCTCGGGCCGGATGCCGAGGTCCATCAGGCCGGCGGCGATGGCGTAGACCCGCTCGGCGGCGGCGCCCCAGGTGAGCGCCTGCCAGGTGTCGGGGCCCTGGCCGCTCTCGGACGGGACGGGGAAGCGGTACGCCTCCGCGTCGGGGGTCGCCGTCACGCGCTCCAGAAAGAGCGTCGCCACGGAGGGCGGCCGATTCTCGATCAACGTCTGTGTGTCGGTCACGACAACCTCCGGGCCCGCGCCTGTGTTCTTAACTCACCAGTAACCTACGTCGGATCAGGGTAGAGGGCCGACGCCCGGCGCGTAAGAGGGGAAGGCCCGCCGGTTGCCCCGGATGCCCCGTTCGCCTCATCCCCTGCCGCTTCGGCCCCGGACCCCGCCCCTCACCTGCTTCTTCTACTTCTTCGCCTTCGACTCGCCCTCGGAGTCGGTCGACAGGACGGCGATGAACGCCTCCTGCGGCACCTCCACGTTGCCGACCATCTTCATCCGCTTCTTGCCTTCCTTCTGCTTCTCCAGCAGCTTGCGCTTACGCGAGATGTCACCGCCGTAGCACTTGGCCAGCACGTCCTTGCGGATGGCGCGGACGGTCTCGCGGGCGATCACGCGGGCGCCGATGGCGGCCTGGATCGGCACCTCGAAGTTCTGCCGCGGGATCAGCTCGCGCAGCTTGGCCACCAGCCGGACGCCGTACGCGTACGCCTTGTCCTTGTGGGTGATCGCGGAGAAGGCGTCCACCTTGTCGCCGTGCAGCAGGATGTCGACCTTGACCAGGTCGGCGCTCTGCTCGCCGGTGGGCTCGTAGTCGAGCGAGGCGTAGCCGCGGGTCTTGGACTTCAGGTTGTCGAAGAAGTCGAAGACGATCTCGGCCAGCGGCAGGGTGTAGCGGATCTCGACCCGGTCCTCGGAGAGGTAGTCCATGCCGAGCAGCGAGCCGCGCCGGTTCTGGCACAGCTCCATGATCGCGCCGATGAACTCGGTGGGCGCCAGCACCGTCGCCCTGACCACCGGCTCGTAGACCTCGGCGATCTTGCCCTCGGGGAACTCGCTGGGGTTGGTGACCGTGTGCTCGGTGCGGTCCTCCATGACGACGCGGTAGACCACGTTGGGCGCGGTCGCGATCAGGTCGAGGCCGAATTCGCGCTCCAGGCGCTCGCGGATCACGTCGAGGTGCAGCAGGCCGAGGAAGCCGACGCGGAAGCCGAAGCCGAGGGCGGCGGACGTCTCCGGCTCGTAGACCAGCGCCGCGTCGTTGAGCTGGAGCTTGTCCAGCGCCTCGCGCAGCTCGGGGTAGTCGGAGCCGTCCAGCGGGTAGAGGCCGGAGAACACCATGGGCTTGGGGTCCTTGTAGCCGCCCAGCGCCTCGGTCGCGCCGCGGTTCAAGGTGGTGATGGTGTCACCGACCTTGGACTGCCGTACGTCCTTCACACCCGTGATCAGATAGCCGACCTCGCCGACGCCGAGGCCGTCGTGCGGCTTCATCTCGGGCGACGAGACGCCGATCTCCAGCAGTTCGTGGGTGGCGCCGGTGGACATCATCTTGATCCGCTCACGCTTGGTGAGCTGGCCGTCGATGACACGGACGTAGGTGACCACGCCCCGGTAGGAGTCGTAGACCGAGTCGAAGATCATCGCGCGGGCGGGCGCGTCGGCGACGCCGACCGGCGGCGGCACGTCCTGGACCACCCGGTCGAGCAGCGCGTCCACGCCGACGCCGGTCTTCGCCGAGACCTTGAGCACATCGGAGGGGTCGCAGCCGATGAGGTTGGCCAGCTCCTCGGAGAACTTCTCCGGCTGGGCGGCCGGCAGGTCGATCTTGTTCAGCACGGGAACGATCGTCAGGTCGTTCTCCATCGCCAGGTAGAGGTTGGCGAGGGTCTGCGCCTCGATGCCCTGCGCCGCGTCGACCAGCAGGACCGTGCCCTCGCAGGCGGCCAGTGACCGCGAGACCTCGTAGGTGAAGTCGACGTGGCCCGGGGTGTCGATCATGTTCAGGATGTGCGTGCTGCCGGTGCCGTCGCCCGTGGTCGGCGCCCAGGGCAGCCGGACGGCCTGCGACTTGATCGTGATGCCCCGCTCGCGCTCGATGTCCATCCGGTCGAGGTACTGGGCGCGCATCTGGCGTGCGTCGACGACGCCGGTGAGCTGGAGCATCCGGTCGGCGAGGGTGGACTTGCCGTGGTCGATGTGCGCGATGATGCAGAAGTTGCGGATCAACGCCGGGTCGGTACGGCTCGGCTCCGGCACATGGGAAGGGGTCGCGGGCACGCAGGGTCCATTTTCTCGGGTCGGGCGGGCTGGTTGCTCGGGGCGAGCGGGGCTGGCGTAAGGGCTATCGTCCCATGGTTGCGGCACCGGCACCGGTTTGGGCCGTCCTGTGAACGGCTGGTAGCCTGGAGCACTGTGCCTCGTGCCCTCTAACCCGAGGCATCTGCTCGTTTCAGTACCAAGCGGCAAACCCCGAGCAGCACACCCCAAGCAGCAACCCAAGTATCAATCGAACCTGAGAAGGCTCTTTCGTGGCGAACATCAAGTCCCAGATCAAGCGGAACAAGACCAACGAGAAGGCGCGCCTGCGCAACAAGGCCGTCAAGTCCGAGCTGAAGACCGCGATCCGTCGCACCCGCGAGGCCGTGGCCGCCGGTGACGCCGAGAAGGCCACCGAGGCCGCTCGTCTCGCCGCCAAGAAGCTCGACAAGGCCGTCAGCAAGGGCGTCATCCACAAGAACCAGGCCGCCAACAAGAAGTCGGCGCTGGCTCAGTCGGTCTCCGCTCTCTGATCTCCGCTCTTTCGATTCATCGCGGGCAACCGGACCCAGCGGCCCCTCTACCGCCCGGACCCGCACTTCGCACCACCGCGGTCGCGCACGATCTGCGTTCGCCACGCGGGCGCGACCGCACCCAGTGAGAGCACTGACGTGAACCGCCCGTCCGGGAGTCCCGGACGGGCGGTTCTGTTGTCCGAGGGCCGCTGTCGGAGGGGTGCTGCCGCTGCACGAGGGGCGCTGCACGAGGGGCGCGCGGTCCGGTCTCCGGTCAGGAGCGGGCGCGGGACGCCTGGGCGATGGTGACGACGGCCTTCTCCAGGGCGTAGGCGGGGTCGGCGCTGCCGCCCTTGACGGCGGCGTCGGCCTCGGCGACGGCCCGCAGGGCGGTCGAGACGCCGTCCGCGGACCAGCCGCGGATCTGCTGCCTGACCCGGTCGATCTTCCAGGGCGGCATGCCGAGGTCCCTGGCGAGCTGGCCGGGGTTGGCGCCGCGCGGCGCGGAGGCGAGCTTGCCGATGGCGCGGACGCCGGAGGCCAGCGCGAAGGTGATGCCGGGCAGCGGCTGGCCGACGGACAGCGCCCAGCGCAGCCGCTCCAGCGCCTCCGCGGTACGGCCGGTGACGGCGAGGTCGGCGACCTCGAAGCCGGTGGCCTCGGCGCGGCCGGTGTAGTAGCGGGCGACCACGGCCGCGTCGATGGTGCCTTCGATGTCGGCGACGAGCTGCGCGCAGGCGCTCGCCAGCTCCCGCAGGTCGCTGCCGATCGAGTCGACCAGGGCCTGGGTGGCCTCGGGCGTCGCGGAGCGGCCCAGCGTACGGAACTCGCCCCGCACGAACGCCAGCCGGTCCGCGGGCTTCGTCATCTTCGGGCAGGCCACCTCGCGCGCCCCGGCTTTGCGCGCCGCGTCCAGCAGCGCCTTGCCCTTGGCGCCGCCCGCGTGCAGCAGGACCAGCGTGATCTCCTCGACGGGCGCGGCCAGATACGCCTTGACGTCCTTGACCGTGTCCGCCGACAGGTCCTGCGCGTTGCGCACCACCACGACCTTGCGCTCGGCGAACAGCGACGGGCTGGTCAGCTCCGCCAGCGTGCCCGGCTGGAGCGCCTCGGGGGCCAGGTCCCGCACATCGGTGTCCGCGTCGGCCGCGCGGGCCGCCATGACCACCTCGCGCACGGCGCGGTCGAGCAGCAGGTCCTCCTGGCCCACGGCGAGCGTGAGCGGAGCGAGCGGGTCGTCTGAAGCAGTCTTCCTGGCCATCGCCGCCCAGCATCCCACGGGGGTCGGACATCGCCGCACCGCGTCGGGGACACTGGTGCGGTGAGCGACGTACGACATGTGCTGGTGCTGCCCGACCGCGACGCCGCGGAGGAGGTCGCCGAGCTGCTGACCGCGCGCTTCGCCCTGCGCGAGGAGCCGCACCTGGTCCGGGACGCCCTCGCGGGCGAGGACGACGCCGAGGACGCCCAGTGGCTGGTGGTCGTCGAGGACAGCGACGCCCGTCTCGACACGTCGGCGCTGGACGCGCTGGCCGCGCAGTTCGAGGGCTGGCTGGAGTAGCGGGGCGGGGTACGCGGGGCGGCCTGCGCGGGGCGGCCTGCGCGGGCCTACGTCGCTGCCGCCGTCTTCCGATCCGCCGCCGCTTCCGTCTCCGCTTGCGCTTCCGCCGCCGGGTCGGGCTCCTCGTCGGGGAGTTCGCGTATGCGCGGTATCGGCGAGGGCAGCAGCCACAGCACGCTGAGCAGGCCGCCGACGGTGGCGATCCACAGCGTCGGGCGCAGTCCGATCGCGCTGCCGAGGGTGCCGCCGACGAGCGCGCCGAGCGGGCGGACACCGTAGTTGACGGTGCGGAAGGCGCCGCTGACCCGTGAGCGCAGGGCGTCGGGTATGACGGCGCTCTGCAAGGAGCCGCTGGCGATGTCGAGCAGCATCAGGCCGAAGCCGGAGGCGAATTCGGCGGCGAAGAAGGCGGCGAGCAGCATCGGTGTCGGCCCGGTCGCCAACGGGATCAGGATCAGCGGCGCGGGGAACCCTATGAATCCCAGGACCAGGGTCGGCCCGACCCCGATCGACCTGGCGATCCGTCCGGTGAGCACCGCGCCGATCACGCTGCCGACCGCGCCGGCCCCGATGGCCATGCCCAACAGCCCCGCGTTCAGGCCGAGCTGTTCGACGGCGTAGAGGATCACCAGGGTGTGGAAGACGAAGTTGAAGAAGTTCACCGTCGCAGCCGCCGCCGCGAGCGGGCGCAGCACGCGGGAGCGGACGATGAAGCGCAGCCCCGCCGTGAAGTGCCCTTTGCGCGGCGGCGCGGCCGGTGGTTCCACCGGGTCTATCCGCGCGAGCAGCACGGCCGAGACCAGATACGAGCAGGCGTCGGCGAGCAGCGCGAGCGGTGCGGCGAGCACCTGCACGAGCAGGCCGCCGACGCTGGGGCCCGCCACGAACGAGAAGGCCCGGCTGCCGCTGGTCAGCGAATTGCCCCGCACATACTCCTCGGGGCGCACCAGCGACACGAACAGCGTGGCGTTGCAGACGTCGAAGACGACGGCGAGCGTGCCGACGGCGAAGGCGACCGCGTAGAGCTGCGCCAGGGTGAGCACCCCGAGGGCGTAACCCACCGGGAGCGAGACCATCAGGGCCGCCCTCAGCAGGTCGACGGCGATCATGGTCTGCCTGCGGCGACCGCGTCGGTCGGCCCAGGCCCCGGCCGGGAGCGAGAACAGCAGCGCGGGCAGCAGGCCCGCCATCGACAGCCAGCCCATCTGGGCCGCGTCGGCGTGCAGCACGAGGACGGCGGCGAGCGGAATGGCCAGGAAGGTGATCTGGTCGCCGAGCAGCGAGACGGTCTGGCCCGTCCAGTACCGCCGGAAGGGGCGCTGCCTGAGCAGTTCCGGCACCACGGCGCTCACCTCTCCTCGGGGTCGGGTTCCGGAGGGCGGCCGTCCTCGGGGTGCTCGGGGTGCTCGGGGTCGACGTAGCCAATCTGGAGGTAGGGCACCCGCCGGGCGCCCTCGGGGCGGCGGGCCGGGTCGTTGATCCGGTCGGCGTACCGGGCCAGGAGCGCGTCGATCTCCTCGCCGAGCGCGGTCAGTTCGTCGGGCGTCACATACAGGGACGTGTCCGTGAAGCGCTCGGCCTCCTGCCATTTCCGGGGCAGTGCGCCGCGCGTCTCGATGGCCCGCGTCATCCGGTGGAAGTAGTTCTCGGCGACGGCTACCGTCAGCGCCTCGGCCGCCGACGCGACCGCCGTGTCCTCGGAGTAGCCGGGCCAACTCGTGAACTCGGCCGTCGCCCGCCACGGCTTCTCCCGCCCGGGTCCTGGCGGTGCCTCTTCCACCAGGCCGTATTTGGCGAGTATCCGCAGGTGGTATGAGCAACTGGCGACGGATTCGCCGGTCAGCTCCGCCGCCCGCGTCGCCGTGAACGGCCCCTCGCGGCGGAGCAGCCCGACGAGCGACATCCGCGTGGGGTGCGCGTAGGCGCGCAGGGCGCGCGGGTCGGTGAGCTGGACCTTGGACTCCATCGGCTTGTCCTCCATGTATCTAAAGCTATCTTTAGAAAGCTTCCCTTACAAGCACTCCTTTACAAAGAATCCTTTACATCCCTGCCCCCTTCCCGGCCACGCTCGTCCGCAGCTCCCCGCGCCCGTCCTCGGCCACCGCGATCGACCCGTCGGTGTCCGTCCGCAGCACCACCGCCCCCAGCGCCCGCAGCGCCGCGACCGTCCGGGCCGCCGGATGACCGTAGGGGTTGTCCGCGCCGACCGAGATCACCGCGAGCCGCGGCCGCACCCGGTCGAACAGCTCCTTGTCCTGATACGCCGAACCGTGGTGCGCCACCTTCAGGACATCGACCCGCGGCAGATCCGGCGCCTGCGCCAACAGCCGCTCCTGCGCGGCCGGTTCCAGGTCGCCCATCAGCAGCAGCGTCAGACCGCCGGTGCGGACCAGCAGCGCCACACTGGCGTCGTTCGGCCCGTTGTCGGGCAGCGCCGCCGCACTGGGCGGCGGCCACAGCACCCGCCACTCCAGCGGGCCGAGACCGCGCCGCTCCCCCGCCGCCGCGAGCACCATCGGCACCCCGGCCGCCGCCGCTTCCCGCCGTACGGCCACGGCCTGCCGCGGCGGCTCGCCCAGCACCGTCGTCTCGATCGCGCCCACCCTGCGGCCCCGCAGCACCCCCGGCAGACCGTCCACGTGGTCGGCGTGGAAGTGCGTCAGGATCAGCAGCGGCACGGAGGTGACGCGCAGGTCCCGCAGGCAGCGGTCGACCTTGTCCGGCTCCGGCCCCGCGTCCACCACGACCGCCGCGCCCGGACCCGCCGACAGCGCCAGGGCGTCGCCCTGCCCGACGTCGCACATCGCGAACCGCCACCCGCCCGGCGGCCAGCCCGCCACGAACCTCGGCAGCTCCACCGGCCGCACCAGCGCGAGCAGCAGCAGGAACGCGCACACCACGCACAGCCACGGCCTGCGCCGCAGCACCCCGCCGCCGACCACGACGGCCGTCGTCAGCACCGCCAGCAGCGCCGCGCCCGCCCAGCCGCCCGGCCAGGCGACCTCGGCGCCCGGCAGCGCCGCGCCGTGCCGGGCCACCGCCGCGATCCAGCCGGTCGGCCAGCCCGCGAGCCACGCCAGCGCGCGGGCGGCGGGCAACGCGACCGGGGCGAGCGCCAGTGCCCCGAACCCGAGGACCGTGGCCGGACCCACCGCCGGTTCCGCCAGCAGATTGCACGGCACCGCGACCAGGCTGAGGCGAGCCGACAGCAGCACGATCACCGGGCCGCACACCGCCTGCGCGGCCCCCGCCGCCGCCAGCGCCTCCGCCAGCCTCGGCGGCACCCCCCTGGCCCGTAACGCCTCGCTCCAGCGGGGCGCCAGCGTCAACAGCGCGCCCGTGGCGAGCACCGACAGCGCGAAGCCGTAGGAGCGGGCCAGCTCCGGCTCGTACAGCACCAGCAGCAGCACCGCCGCGGCCAGCGCCGGGAGCAGGGACCGGCGGCGGCCGGTGCCGATGGCCAGCAGCGTGATCAGCCCGCAGGCGGCGGCCCGCAACACGCTCGGGTCCGGGCGGCAGACCAGCACGAATCCGAGCGTCAGGCCCGTGCCGAGCAGCGCCGTCAGCCGGAGCGGCAGCCCCAAGGAGGCGGCCAGGCCCCGTCGTTCGGCCCTGATCGCCACACCCGGCGGTCCGATCAACAGGATCAGGACGATCGTGAGGTTGCCTCCGGAGACGGCCGTGAGGTGGGTGAGGTCGGTGGCCCGGAAGGCGGCCTTCAGGTCGGGTGTGAGGCCCGTGGTGTCGCCCACGACCAGCCCCGGCAGCAGCGCTCGGGCGTCCGCGGGCAGTGGGCGGCTCGCCTCCCGCAGTCCCGCGCGGAGTCGGCCCGCGACGCGCTGCGGCAGGCTCGGCGGTGCCAGGACGCGGGGCGGTCCCTGCGCCTTGAGCAGGGCGGCGGCCCTGTCCCCCGGCCGGTCCGCCGGGGCCAGCCGGGCCGTGACCGCGATCGTCGTGGACGGCAGCAGCTTCAGCCACCGCCCGACGTCCCCCTCGGCCAGCACCACCACCGGCGTCCGGACGCGCGTGCCGCCGACCCGTAACGCCTCTCCCCCGACGACGGCCGTCCGTGGCGCCTGTGCGGCTCCCCGGACCCGTGGGCGGGCCTCCGTCGGGTCGCCTGTCACCCGCAGCTCGACCTCCGCCACCGCCCCGCGCTCGGCCATCCCCGCCACCGGCCCCCGATACCGGTCCGCCTCCCCGAGCACGGCCGCGCCCGCCCCCACCGCCCCGCACAGCACCACCGCCGCCAGCGCCGCCCCCAACTCCCGCCGCCCGCCGCCCCTCACGCCTGCCGCCATCAACAGCGCCGCGCCCGCGAGGAGCGCCGCCAGCACCACCCCGATCCCGACGCGCGTCCCCAGTCCCGGCCCGACCGCCGCCCCGCCCCACGCCGCGACCGCGGGGCACACCAACCGCCAATCCGGCGGTCCCTCCTGCCGTGGGTTCGCGGCCCCGAGCCGCGAAGCCGCCGCCGCGTGCACAGCGGCCCGCTCGCTCGCCGCGGGCCCAGCGCCCTCCGGGTCGTCGCTGCCGGGCACGGGGCGGGTCATGGGTGGACCAGGGGCTTGAGGGTGGTGAATTTGCGGTCACCGATGCCGGGGACTTGGCGCAGTTGGTCGACGGAGGTGAAGGAGCCGTGCTGGGTGCGGAAGTCGAGGATGTGCTGGGCGAGGACGGGGCCGACGCCGGGCAGGGCGTCGAGTTGGGCGGCGGTGGCGGAGTTGAGGCTGACCGGGGAGGCGGGGGCGGCGGCTGCGGGGTCGCCGGGATCGGCCGGGGCACCGGGGGCCGGGGCGATGCCGACCAGGATCTGTTCGCCGTCCGTGAGGGGGCGGGCGAGGTTGAGGGTGCTGGTGTCCGTGCCGGGGAGGGCGCCGCCGGCGGCGGAGAGGGCGTCGGCGACGCGCGAGCCGGAAGGAAGCCGCCGTAGCCCCGGCTTGGCGACCTTGCCCGCGATGTCCACGGTGAGTTTCGGCGCGGGGGTGGTCGTGGCCGCCGACGCCATGGCCGAGGCGCCCACGGCCGTCAGCGGCCTCCCCGACGACGACAGCGGCGGCGGCACCGCGATCGTCCGGGGACGGCCCGCCACGAAGTGCTGCACCGCGAGGCCACCCGCGATGACCAGTACGGCCACCAACGCCAGCACCGTCTTGAACTCCAGCCCGCAGCGGACGAAGAGCCAGGTGCGCAGGCGTCGTACCGGACCGGTCGGTTCCTCGGCCACCGCGGGCCGCTCGGACAGAGGCAGCGGCAGCGGCTCAGGCGAGGGCTTGGCCGAGAGCGCAGGCGTGGACTCAGGCGAGGGCTCAGGCGTGGACTCAGGCGTGGACTCAGGCGACGGCCCCGACCGTTCCGGTGGTTCCGACCGCGCCCCCGGCGGCCCTTCCCGCGCGCCGCGCTCCACCGCCGTACCGAACAGCGCGGCGGCGCGTTCGCGCACCTCGGCCGGGTCGGGGCCGGACTTTCGTTGCGGACGGATGGCGGTGCGGATCGGTTCCAGAGAGTTCATGGGTCCGATGCTGGACCCGATCACCGCCGAAAGATGATCTTGGTCTGAATCTGTGGACAACTCGGCGATTGTGGATAACTCCGTCACCCGTGAGGGTGATTCAGGCCCCCGGCCGACGGCCCCGCCGACCGCTCACACCGCGCGCATCGCGCAGGCCGCGCACCTCACAGGCCGCGCACACCGCTCACACCGCGCAGGCCGCCCACGCCGCCGAAGCCCCATGCCCCGCGTGCCCCCACCCCGCTCAGTGCGGCGAGATGACGACCCCGAGCAGCCCCGGCCCGGTGTGCGCGCCGATCACCGCGCCCACCTCGCTGACCACCAGGTCGTCGAGGCCCGGCACCCGCTCCCGCAGCCGGTCCGCGAGGGCCGCCGCGCGGTCGGCCGAGGCGAGGTGGTGGACGGCGAGGGTCACCCGGCGGGTGCCCGCCTGCTCGACGACGATCTCCTCCAGCCGGGTGATCGCCTTGGAGGCCGTCCTGACCTTCTCCATCAGCTCGATCCGGCCGTCGACGAGGCGCAGCAGCGGCTTCACGGCGAGTGCGGAACCGAACAGCGCCTGGGCGGCGCCGATCCGGCCGCCCCGGCGCAGATAGTCGAGCGTGTCGACGTAGAAGTACGCGGAGGTGGCGTCGGCCCGCTTCTCGGCGGCAGCGACGATGTCGTCCGGGGTGCCGCCCGCTTCCGCCGTCTCGGCCGCCGCGAGGACGGTGAAGCCGAGCGCCATCGCGACCATTCCGGTGTCGACCACCCGCACCGGTACCGCCGCCTCCTTCGCCGCGAGCAGCGCCGCGTCGTAGGTGCCGGAGAACTCGCCGGACAGGTGGAGCGAGACGATCGCCTCCGCGCCCGCGTCCGCGACGGCCTCGTAGACGGCGGCGAATTCGGCCGGGGACGGGCGGGAGGTGGTGACCGGATGTCGCCGCTGGAGGGCTCGTGCCACGGCGGGGGCGGAGATTTCGGTGCCCTCTTCGAGGGCTTCGTCGCCGATGACCACGGTGAGCGGCACGACGGAGATGTTGTGCCGGCGCACGGCCTCGGGGTGGAGGTAGGCCGTGGAATCCGTGACGATGGCGACATGCGGGGACATGACGGGGAGGTTACCGGTGCGCAGGTCGGGGCGGTACTCGGGCCCTCACTGCCGGGCGGGCCGGTCTCCCCCGGCTGCCGCCGGGAAGTGCCCCACAAACGCCTGACGGGCTGATGGTTCGCTTCCGGCGCCCCGCCCCAGCCCCGGGGCCCGCCCGCACACGCCGGACGGGCTGACACGTCGCCTCTGGCACCCCGCCAGGCTCGGGCTTCGGCCGCACACGCCGAACGGGCCGCATTCCGCTTCTGGCGGCCCGCCAAAAAGGCTCACCCCTCGCACCCCGCCAAAGGGCCTACTCCGCAGTCGGGCTCAGCTTCGGCGGAGCCGCAGGCTCCCAGTGGCGGAGGGCGGCCGATTCGATGTCGATCTGGTGGCGGAGTGCGGTGAGGTCGTCGGAGGCGAACTGGTGGGCGCGGTCCTGGGCGGCCCAGCGCAGGGAGTCCGCGGAGTGGGTGATGCGGTGGGCGCGGGTGGAGAGGTCGGGGAGGAGCGCGGCGAGGCGGGCGCGGTCGGGCTCGCGCTCCAGGAGGGCCAGCTCGCGGTCGAGGGTGCGGGCGTGGTCGTTGAGGCGGGCCATGAGACCGGCGGCCTCCGTCAGCGACGGGTCGTGTTCGAGGGCGCGGAAGGTGCTGTCGATGGCGGTGCGCAGGTCGAGACGGAGCTGCGCGACCTGGCCCGCGGGGCCGGTGGTGGTGTAGCGGCGGGCCTTGAGCTGGGTGTCCTCGATGGCGCGGCGCGCCTGGGCCGAGGCGCGGGCGACACCGCGGCGCGCGGCGCGCACGGTCTTGACGGTGGCCACGACCCCGAGCGTGACGAAGGCGAGGAAGAGCACCAGGACGACGAAGCCTGCGATTTCCACGGGCGCTCTCCTCCAACCTCGAACGGCGGACACTCCACCATCCACCGTAGACGTCTCCACCGTAAACGGGAGGGGCAGGCCGCGGGATCCGGCCGATCCCCCAACCTGCCCCTTAAGGGTCGCGCTCCGCGAGGCGGCGCCCCTGCGAAGAAGCCGCGGCCTCACACCACGATGTTGACCAGCTTCGGCGCCCGCACGATCACCTTGCGCACCGCCGCACCGCCCAGCGCCGCGACGACGGCCGGGTCGGCCAGCGCCTGGGCCTCCAGCTCGGTGTCGGAAATGGTCGGAGGAACCTCCAACCGTGCCCTGACCTTGCCCTTGATCTGGACGACGCACACGACGGCCTCGTCCTGCGCCAGGGCGGGGTCGGCGACCGGGAAGGGCTCGTGCACCAGGGAGGAGGTGTGGCCCAGCCTGCTCCACAGCTCCTCGGCGATGTGCGGCGCCAGGGGCGCGATCAGCAGCACCAGGGGCTCGGCGATGGCGCGCGGCACGGGGCCGCCCGTCTTCGTCAGGTGGTTGTTCAGCTCGGTGATCTTGGCGATGGCGGTGTTGAAGCGCAGGCCCGCCATGTCGCCGGTGACACCGTCGATCGCCTTGTGCAGCGCGCGCAGCGTGGCCTCGTCGGGCTCGGCCTCGGAGACGGTCACCGCGCCGGTGGCCTCGTCCACGACATTGCGCCACAGGCGCTGCAACAGCCGGTACTGGCCGACGACCGCGCGGGTGTCCCAGGGGCGGGAGACGTCCAGCGGGCCCATCGCCATCTCGTACAGGCGCAGGGTGTCGGCGCCGTATTCGGCGCAGATCTCGTCGGGCGTCACGGCGTTCTTCAGGGACTTGCCCATCTTGCCCAGCACACGGCTGACGGGCTCGCCCTGGTAGAACCAGCCGCCGTCCCGCTCCTCGACCTCGACGGCGGGCACCGCGATGCCGCGCGCGTCACGGTAGACGAACGCCTGGATCATGCCCTGGTTGAACAGCCGGTGGAACGGCTCCACGGACGAGACGTGGCCCAGGTCGTGCAGCACCTTGTGCCAGAAACGGGCGTACAGCAGGTGCAGCACCGCGTGCTCGGCGCCGCCGACGTACAGGTCGACGCCGCCCGCGGGCTGCCCCTCGCGCGGGCCCATCCAGTACTGCTCGATGGCCGGGTCGACCAGCCGCTCGCTGTTGTGCGGGTCCAGGTAGCGCAGCTCGTACCAGCAGGAACCGGCCCAGTTGGGCATGGTGTTGGTCTCGCGGCGGTACGTGCGGACGCCGTCGCCCAGGTCCAGCTCGACCGTCACCCAGTCCTCGTTGCGCGACAGCGGCGGCTCCGGGGAGGTGTCCGCGTCGTCGGGGTCGAAGGTGCGGGGGCTGTAGTCGTCGACCTCGGGCAGGGCGACGGGCAGCATCGAGTCGGGCAGCGCGTGCACGACGCCGTCCTCGTCGTAGACGACGGGGAAGGGCTCGCCCCAGTAGCGCTGACGGCTGAACAGCCAGTCGCGCAGCCGGTAGTTGACGGTGCCCTCGCCGATGCCGCGCTCGGCCAGCCAGGCGGTGATCACGGCCTTCGCCTCGACCACGCCCAGGCCGTCCAGGGACACCCCGGACCCGGCCGAGTTGACGATCGTCGCGTCGTACGACCCGAAGGCGTCGTCCCACTGGGCAGGGTCGGTGCCGCGGCCGTCGGTGGGGGCCACGACGCAGCGCATCGGCAGTTCGAAGGCGCGGGCGAAGGCGAAGTCGCGGGCGTCGTGGGCGGGCACGGCCATGATGGCGCCGGTGCCGTAGCCCATCAGCACGTAGTCCGCGATGAAGACGGGGACATTTTCACCGCTGACGGGGTTTACGGCGAAGGCGCCGGTAAAGACGCCGGTCTTCTCCTTGGCGTCGGCCTGCCGCTCCACGTCGGACTTCGAGGAGGCGAATTTGCGGTAGGCGGCGACGGCCTCGGCGGGCGTGGCGTGGCCGCCGGTCCACACCTGGTGGGTGCCCTCGGGCCAGGCGTCGGGGACGATCGCGTCCACCAGGTCGTGCTCGGGGGCCAGCACCATATAGGTGGCGCCGAACAGCGTGTCCTGACGGGTGGTGAAGACCGTGATCGGGCGGTCGGCGCCGGCCACGGGGAAGTCGACGCGCGCGCCTTCGCTGCGCCCGATCCAGTTGCGCTGCTGCTGCTTGATGGCGTCGGGCCAGTCCAGCAGGTCCAGGTCGTCCAGCAGCCGGTCGGCGTACGCGGTGATGCGCATCATCCACTGGCGCAGATTGGCCTTGAAGACGGGGAAGTTGCCGCGCTCGGAACGGCCGTCGGCGGTGACCTCCTCGTTGGCCAGCACGGTGCCCAGTCCGGGGCACCAGTTGACCGGCGACTGGGCGACGTACGCCAGCCGGTGGCCGTCCAGGACACCGGCGCGCTCGGCGACGGTCAGCTCCGCCCACGCGCGGCCGTCGGGGGTCGCGCGGACGCCGCCCTCGTACTGCTCGACCAGCTCGCTGATCGGGCGGGCGCGGGCGGCCTCCTCGTCGTACCAGGAGTTGAAGATCCGCAGGAAGATCCACTGGGTCCAGCGGTAGTACTCCGGGTCGATCGTGGCGAAGGAGCGGCGCTTGTCGTGGCCCAGGCCCAGCCGCCGCAGTTGCGCCGTCATCGTGACGATGTTGGCCTCGGTGGTGACCCGCGGGTGGGTGCCGGTCTGTACGGCGTACTGCTCGGCGGGCAGGCCGAAGGCGTCGAAGCCCAGGGTGTGCAGCACATTGTGGCCGGTCATCCGCTGGTGGCGGGCGTAGACGTCGGTCGCGATGTAGCCCAGCGGGTGGCCGACGTGCAGTCCCGCACCCGAGGGGTACGGGAACATGTCCATGATGAATTTCTTGGGGCGCGCGGCCGTCTCGGGGTCGCCGTCCAGGTCGCCGCTGGGGTTCGGCGCCTCGTAGGTGCCGTGGGCCTGCCAGAAGTCCTGCCAGCGGCCCTCGATGTCCGCGGCCAGTTCGGCCGTGTAGCGGTGGGGCGCAGCCGTCTCGGCGGCCGGGGTGATCTCGCTCATCGTCCTCGGTACTCCATCGATGTCTTGACGGCTGCGGCCCGGAAGCCTGCTGCCCGTCGCTGCCTGCGGAAACAAAAAAGCCCCTCGCGCAGGAGGGGTGCCGCACTGACGGGGTTCTCGGTCAGCGCGGCTCGCTAAGCAGGAGGCTCACAGCTCGCATGGCATCAGGTTACCGCAGCGGGGGCGGGGCCCGCACCGAGGATCGCTCCCCGGTACGGGCCCCGCTTCACCGCGTCCGAAACGCTTCCGAAGCGCGTCCGCACGCCTCGGATCCGCGCCGGATCGGCGTAGAACCATGTCCGAAACGCGGAGGCGCGTCGGACCAGAACCGCGTCACACCGTTCTCAGAACCGCGTCACACCGTTCAGTGCTTGCCGTTCTTCTTCGGCGGCAGGTACGACTTCACGTAGTCGGCACCCGGGGTGCCGACGCCGGTGACGTCGTCGTAGCCGACCGTGGCGTGCAGCGACGCGTCCGCACCGAGGGTACGGAGCGAGGTGATCGTGCCGTCCGAGGCGTCGAAGGCGTTCGCGAAGTCGACACGCACGACGGCGAGACCCTGGCCCTGGCCCAGCGGGTGGTCGGTCACGTCGTGGTACGCGGACGTGCCGTACTTGTTGTAGATGAGCGGGTTGGCGAAGCCGATCGCGATGCCGTTACGGGCCTGCTGCGACAGCGCCTGGACGCCCGCGATCACCGGCGCGGCGAGCGAGGTGCCGCCGATCCGGTACTCGCTGTACTGGAGCGACCCGTCGGGGAAGGTCTGGGTCTGGCCGACGAGGAAGCCGGTGTTCGGGTCGGCGACCGCGGCGATGTCGGGCTCGACACGCTGCTTGACGGTGCCGCCGTTGGCGAGCGCCAGCGAGTCGGGGACGACGCCGCGCTGGTAGTACGGCTGCGCGTACAGCTTGCTGGTGCCGCCGCCCGCGCCCGAGGTGTACGGGCCGGGGAAGCCCACCCAGGACTTGCCGTCGGCCGACAGCGGGGCGCGCTCGGTGCCCCAGCCGGTCTCCCACTTGTACTTGTCGTTCTTGCCGACCGCCAGCGAGGTGCCGCCGACGGAGGTGGCCCAGTCGGAGTTTCCGGGGGTGTCGGCCTGCTTCACACCGGTGGAGGCGACGTTGTCGCCGTTGTCACCGGAGGAGAAGTAGAAGCCGATGCCCTCGACAGCGCCCTGCTGGAAGACCTGGTCGTAGGCCGCGGCCACGTCCGGGGTCTCGTTGGCCTCGACGTCGCCCCACGAGTTGGAGACGATGTCGGCCAGGTGGCCGTCCACGACCTTGTTGAGCGTGTCGAGGAAGTCGTCGTCGTAGCAGGAGGCCGCGCCGAGGTAGACGATGTTCGCGTCGGGGGCGACCGCGTGCACGGCCTCGACGTCGAGCGTCTCCTCGCCGTACCAGCCGGACGCGCCGCACTCGTCGGTGTTGGTGAACTCGCTCGGCAGGACCTGCGAGAGCTGGCCCTTCTTGTACTTCTGGTCGCCGTTGCGCTTGGCGTACTGCGAGGCGTCGGCGGCGATGGTCGGCGAGGCGTACGCGTCGGTGATGGCCACCGTCACGCCCTTGCCGGTGTACTTGCCGGCGCCGTACGCGGCACGGAGCTGCTCACCGGTGTAGCCCTTGATCGCGTAAGGCGCCTTGGTGCCGTACGCGTTGGGGAGCTTGTTGTTGGTGTTCGAGCCGAAGTACGTGGAGAAGGGTCCGGCGTTCTTGAAGACCGCGTCCGGAGGCGGCAGCGTGTCGTCGTGGCTGGACTTCTTGGGTGCGTTGTCCAGGCCGGTGACGGTCAGCACCGCGCCCTTGAGCGAGGCGGGCGCGGACGCCGTGGTCGCCGGGGCGTGGTAAGTGTGGCCCGCCTTGGAGTAGTTGTGGAGCTGGGTGCCGAAAGCCTTCTCCGCGGCGGCCACGTCACCGGTCACGGCGATGTAGTGCTGGGAGGTCGCGGTCACCTTCAGGCCGGAGGACTTCAGCCAGTCGGTGACCTCGGCTATCTGGGCCTTCGTCGCACCGTAGCGCGACTGGGTCTGCGCGGTGGTCAGATAGTGACCGTAGTCAGCCGAGTTCGGATCCGAGACGGACTTGGCGTAGGCCGCGAGGCCCTTCGCGTCCCGTCCGGCCAGATAGACGCGGACGGACACCTTGCCGGTGTTCGCGGTCGCGCCCTTGTCTGCCTGGGTGGTGGCCCACTGCGGCTTGGTGCCGGAGAGGAGTTGGCGTCCGCTGGGCTGGTCGGCCGTGGCGGACTGGGTGCCAAGCGCGAGCGCGCCGGCGACCAGGGGCAGCGCGGCGGCCGCCACCAGTCCCACACGCGTTCTCTTGCGCTCAAATCTCATGAAACCCCCATGCGAAGCGAGTTGTCGCGAAGTGCGGTGTCGCCGCTATCCGTACGGCTCGTACCGCAGAGCGACACTCTTTCGCTGATCGGTTCATGTCAGGGGCATGGTTTTCCCAAGAGCGGGTCAAGGAACGGTAGCCACCGCCCGTCGTGCGTATGGCCGTTCAGGTCGCGTGCCCGATCGGGCACGGGGCCCGTCGGGGCCGCCCGCCCGGTCAGGCGGGGTGCTCGTCCAGCTTCTGGAACAGCCGGTGGAAGCGCAAGGTCGATCCCGCGGGAACGTCGGGAAGTTCACGCGACCGCAATCGCCAGGCGGCCACGACCGCGGCCGTCAACTCCGTACGGCAGGTGTCGCGGTCCATCTCCGGCACGCCCTGACTCTTGGCGTAGGAGCGGTACATGACCATGTCCCGCTCGGTACGCGGGCTGACCGGCCAGCCGCGCAGCAGCGTCTCGACCGCGCGCACCCCGCGCGCGAACCGCTCGTCCCCGGTGCGCGCGGCCAGCGCCTTGAACCCCGGTACGAAACCGGCCATCCGCCACTCGACGTCCCGCTCGTCGCGCAGCGGATCGGCCCACGCCAGATCGGCCAGCGACACCGCGGTGAGCCAGCAGGCGATCTCGGGGCGGCCGGACTTGCCCTCCGCGATCGACCACTCGTAGAAGAACCGCCGGGCCGCCTCACGGGAGTTGACCATCGTACGGATCCGGCCGACATGCTCCTGCGCGACCGCCGTCAGCTCGTCGTTCATGGCGTTGTGCCGCAGCACCACGACGAGGTTGACCACCCGGCGCAGGTCGTCGGGCTCCTCCTCCACGGCCGCGCGGGCGGAGCCGATCGCGTACTCGGGCGAGCTGCTCAGCTTCTGCGACATGTACCGGAACTCCTTGGCGTCCAGGCCGCTTCCGGGCCGGGTCGCCACGCGGATGCCGACGCGGGTCAGGCGCGCGTAGATGTCCTTCATGTCGACGCCGAGGCTGCGGGCGACGCGCAGCGCCGACTCGGCGACCGCGCGGTGCCTGACGAGCAGCCGGTCGCCCGCGCGGGCCGCCGCCGCCTCCTCACCGAGCGGGATGACGATCTCCTCCTCGACCCGGCTCACGTCGATGTTGAGCGCCTCGGCGAGCAGCCGCGGCGACATCTCCCGCACATTGATGCCGTGCAGGGCGGCGATCATGAAGAAGGCGTACGCGAGCGTGCGGCCGTTGCTCAACGGGTAGTGGACCAGGCGTCCGAGCATCTGCTGCACATGGCCGTCGAGCCGGTCGCCGACGCGGACCCGGAGCATGCCGCCGAGCAGCGCGCCGTCCTCCAGGCTGGCCTCCTCGCCGCGGACCGCCGCGAGCAGCGCCGCCACGCGGTCCTCGACCTGGTTGTACGAGGCGAGCTGGCCGAGCGCCTGCGACCGCGTCCACGCCTCGACGATCTCCCGCGCGTCCACGCCGTCCTTGCCGAGGCCGCGCAGGGCGATCCGCTTCGGCGTGACGTTCAGCGTGTTCCACGGCAGCGAGTCGGCCCTGACGGCCCGCCAGTCGGTGTCCCGCGCGGCCAGCAGGAAGTGCAGGTCCGAGCGGCCCTCAAGCCGCCGCAGGACGTCGAAGCAGCCGGTCGCGATCTTCTCCGCGTCGTCCGAGACGAAGAGCGTGTTGCGGTCCGGGTCCAGCTCCGCGATCCACTTCAGGTCCAGGGTGTCGCCGGAGTCCCGCCAGTACACCCGCCAGTCCTCGTGGCTGCTCGCGAGATCGACGGCGACCTGCCGGATCAGCGTCGACTTGCCCTCGCCGCTGGGGCCCACCACCAGGTGCACGGTGCTCGCCGAGCCCCGCTCGTACAGCAGATTCCCGGTGATACGCGAGACCGCCTCGCGGCGCGGCACGTCCGCCAGCACCGTCTCCCAGGTCGGCAGGGCACCGTCGAAGTAGCGGACCAGACTCTCCCGCGAAGCCTCGCGCCGACCGGCGAGGAACTCACGGTCGATCAACTGCCAGTCCAGCTGGTCCAAGAGGTCTCTCCCCCGTCGCTTCCGCCCTGTGCGCCCAGGGTAGTTGACCAGCCGTCAGGCCGGTCGGGTGACGGATCCCGCGGCCGGTCAGAACAGACCGGGCCCGCGGCCGGTCCGAAGCCGCGCCCCGGATCCGCGCCCCTCAGGGTGCGGCCGCCGCGCAACGGAAAAGAGCGAGATCCGTCCGCCTTCTGCGGACAGGTCTCGCTCTCTCACTCGTGGAGCTACGGGGAATTGAACCCCGGACCTCTTGCATGCCATGCAAGCGCTCTACCAACTGAGCTACAGCCCCGCGTGGTGTCGGGCGGTGGGCCCGGCGACTCGGGATACATTACACGGCCGCGGGCCGGGACCGCCAACTCGTTTCCGGCCGGTGGCGGGCCTCCGACCTCGGGGTTCTGTGACGGCGGGAGGAGCGTGGTGGCGTGGGCGCGGTACGGCGGCGGCAGGCGGCGGTGACCGCGGCCGGGGTCGGCTGCCTCGCGTCCTTCGCCGGGTTCTGGGCGGCGCAGCGCGGCGCGCACGTGTCGATGATCGACCTCATGGTGTACCGGGCCGAGGGCCTGACGGTACGCGGCGGCGGTGACCTGTACGCGATGCGCGCGACGTACGCGCGGCTGCCGACGACGTATCCGCCGTTCGCCGCGCTGCTGTTCGTGCCGCTGACGTGGCTGCGGCCCGGAGCGATGCGGACGGCGGCGACGGCCGGGAATCTGCTGCTGCTGGTGGCGCTGGTCGCGCTGTCGCTGCGGCTGGCCGGCCGTCCCGTACGCGCGCCGCGGGCCGCGGCGGTGCTCGCCGTGGCCGCGGCGGCGGTGTGGTGCGAGCCGGTGTGGACGACCCTGCGCTACGGGCAGGTCAATCTGCTGCTCGCGGTGCTGGTGCTGTGGGACCTGACCCGCCCTGCCGCGCACCGCTGGGCGGGGGCCGGGATCGGGATCGCCGCCGGGATCAAGCTGACGCCCGCGCTCTTCGCCGTCTTCCTGGCCGTGGCGGGGGCGGCGGCGCTGCGCCGGGAGGGAAGCGGCGCGCCCTATGTGCGGCGCGCGCTGGTGGCGGGCGGCACCTTCGCCGGTACGGTCGCGGTCGCGGCGCTCGCGCTGCCGTACGGCTCGCGGCGGTTCTGGACCGGGGTGGTGCTCGCGCCGGACCGGGTCGGCTTCGGCGAGGACACCGCCAACCAGTCGCTGCGCGGGGTGGTCGCCCGGTTCCAGCACACCGGGGACCCGGGGACGGTCTGGCTGGCGGGCGCCGCCGTGGCGGGTCTGGCCGGGCTCGCGGTGGCCGTCGCGGCGCTGCTGGCCGGGGACCGGCTGCCGCACGGGCCCGCGTGGGCGGCGGTGGCCTGTGCCATGACGGCGCTGCTGGTCAGTCCGGTGTCGTGGTCGCACCACTGGGTGTGGGCGGTGCCGATACTGGTGCTGCTCGGCTCCGAGGCGCTGCGCCGCGGGGACTGGCGGTGGGCGGCCGGGACGGCCGCGGCCTGCGGTCTCTTCTGCTCCTTCGCGCTGTGGGCGGTGCCGCACGGCCCCGGACGGCTGGAGCTGCGGCAGAGCGCGCCGCAGATACTGCTGTCGGCCGGTTATCCGCTGGCGGCCGTGGCGTTCCTGGCGCTGGCGGGCACGCTGGCCGTCCGCGCGCTGCACACCATGCCCTCCAGGCGCGTGTCAACCGCCGAAAGGCGTCGTCCGGCGCCGATTCCGGAGGCGGCTCCCGACCCCGCGCCGCCCCTGGTCACGGCGCCCGCTCCCGCTCCGGCCGCTCCGGCCGGAAGTTCATGAATCCTCAACATTTCCGGGGCGGATCCGCGGTTACGGTGGCTTTCGGCCGACTACGAGCCCCGCCGCCGGACGAGCCTGGAGACCGCTTTGACCACCGCGTTCGACCCCCTCGACCTCGGCGGTGTGCGGCTGCCGAACCGTATCGTCATGGCACCGATGACCCGCAGCAGGGCGTACGGTCCCGGACTCGCCCCGACCGACGCCGCCGTGCGCTACTACGCGCAGCGCGCCTCCGCCGGGCTGATCGTCACCGAGGGCACCCAGCCCTCCCCCGTCGGCCAGGGCTATCCCGACACTC
Source organism: Streptomyces sp. NPDC093221 (assembly GCF_044753885.1). NCBI lineage: Bacteria > Bacillati > Actinomycetota > Actinomycetes > Kitasatosporales > Streptomycetaceae > Streptomyces > Streptomyces sp. NPDC093221. The sequence goes on from NZ_JBIVOA010000005.1 coordinate 503,534, forward strand.
CCGGTCTGCACAGCGACGAGCAGATCGCCGCCTGGCGCCGGGTCACCGACGCCGTGCACGCGGCGGGCGGCCGGATCTTCGCGCAGCTCATGCACACCGGCCGGATCGGCCACCCCTCCCTGCTGCCCGACGGCCTCGTACCGGTCGGCGCCTCGGCCGTCGCCGCCCAGGGCACGGTCTACACGCGGGACGGGCCGAAGGAGTTCGTCGTCCCCGAGGAGCTGACCGAGGACGGCATCCGGCAGACCGTGGCCGACCACGCCGCCGCGGCCCACAACGCGATCACGGCGGGCTTCGACGGCGTCGAGGTGCACGCGGCCAACGGCTATCTGGCGCACCAGTTCCTCGCGCCCAACTCCAATGTCCGCACCGACGACTGGGGCGGCTCCCCCGAGCGCCGGATACGGTTCGCGGTCGAGCTGGTCACGGCGGTGGCCGGGGCGATCGGCGCCGACCGTACGGGCCTGCGCGTCTCGCCCGGCAATCCGCTCGGCGACCTCCACGAGCCGGAGCCGGGACCGACGTATGTCGCGCTGGTCCAGGCGATCGAAGCGGTCGGCCCCGCGTATCTGCACCTCATCGAGAACGACGACCGGGCGCTCACCCTGGAGCTGCGCAAACGCTTCTCCGGCGCCCTCATCCTCAACGCCCGTACGGTCGGCCGCCCTTCGGGCCCGGAGGAGCTGGCGCTGATCGAGGACGGCACCGCCGACATGCTCTCGTACGGCGCCCTCTTCCTCGCCAACCCCGACCTGCCGCGCAGGCTCCGCGCGGGCGGACCGTTCAACACCCCGGACCGGGCCACGTATTACGGCGGCGACGAGCGCGGCTACACCGACTACCCGTCCCTGGACGCGGAGGCCGCGCAGGACGCGTAGGACGCACCGGCACAGGCCCCGTGCCTCAGGCCCGGCGCCGCCCGCTCCGCCGCCACTCGACCGCGACCACGGCGCCGACCGACGACACCGCCGCCATGGCCGCCGACGTCACGGCGTAGGCGTGGGCCCGAGGACGAGCGGCACGGTGAGCAGCGTCACCGCGGCGCCGAGCACGACCAGGCCCGGCAGGTCGAGACCGCGCCGCACCGCACCCGCCGCCCCCGGGGTCCCGGCGCCCGTGGCCGCGCCGGGCAGGCGGGTCAAGGTCTTCCGGCACCCCGCGGTCGGCACCGTCAATCTGTCGTCCAGCTCGCTGAGCATCGACGGCATGGCCGAGCACCGCGTCGTCGTCTACACCCCGCTCGGCGCGCAGGACACCCGCCGGATCGAGCGCCTGCGCGCCATCCCCGACCCGGTCGTCGGCTGCCCCGAGCACGGCCGCCCGCTCTCCGAGATCCTGCGCGAGAAGGCCGAGCAGGCCACGCGGGAGGGCCGGAACGCAGAGATCCCGCTCCCCCGGTGAGGGAACGGGACCTTCGTACGTCGCGTGTGGACCCTGTCCCCGGGTACTCCCGCCTCGGCGCCCGGCCCGGCCGACCCCACGGTGGCGAAGCCCCCGCGGCGCGAGGCGCAGCCGGGCAGAAACGACAGAGGGCGGAGTGACTCGCGTTATCCGCGAGCACACTCCGCCCTCGACCTTGTGGAGCTACGGGGAATTGAACCCCGGACCTCTTGCATGCCATGCAAGCGCTCTACCAACTGAGCTACAGCCCCGCGTCAGCGCGGGTTTCCCCGGCGACGAGAAGAAGCATAGCCGGTGAGCGCGCCGGAAACGAAATCCGCTGCACCGCCGCGCGCGGACGCGTCCCGGACCCGGTCGAGGGCCGTCCGGAGGCCGCCGCGAGCACGGTCCGGCGCGCGCTCAGGTGTCGTCGCCGAGGACCGGCTCCGGCAGGGTGCCCGCGTTGTGCTCAAGCAGCCGCCAGCCGCGGGCGCCCTCGCCGAGGACGGACCAGCAGCAGTTCGTCAGGCCGCCGAGCGACTCCCAGCTCGTCGACTCCAGGCCGAGCAGCCGTCCGATGGTGGTGCGGATAGTGCCGCCGTGGCTGACGACGACGAGGACGCCGTCGTCGGCGAGCTTGTCGGCGGCGGTCAGCACCACGGGCGCGGCCCGGTCGGCGACCTCGGTCTCCAGCTCGCCGCCGCCGCGCCGCACCGGCTCGCCGCGCTTCCAGGCCGCGTACTGCTCGCCGTAGCGCTCGACGATCTCGGTGTGGGTCAGGCCCTGCCAGGCTCCGGCGAAGGTCTCGCGCAGGCCCTCGTAGTGCGTGACCGGCAGGTGGGTCACCGCGGCAAGCTCCGCGGCGGTGCCCGCGGCCCGGCGCAGGTCGGAGGCGATGATCGCGTCCGGCCGCAGCGCCGCGAGCAGCCGGGCGGCGCGGCGCGCCTGCGCGATGCCCTCGGCGGTCAGCTCGATGTCGGTGTTGCCCTGGAAGCGCTGTTCGAGATTCCAGGCCGTCTGGCCGTGCCGCCAGAGCACGATCCGGCGGCCACGGCCGCCCTTGTTCCCGTTCAGTTCAGGTCTCCCTCGTCCTGCGCCTCCTGCGCCTGGGCGTGCTCGGCGCCCTTGCCGCGGGTCGCGACCGCGTCCTGCGGCAGCTCGATCTCCGGGCAGTCCTTCCACAGCCGCTCCAGGGCGTAGAAGACCCGCTCCTCGGAGTGCTGCACGTGCACCACGATGTCGATGTAGTCGAGCAGCACCCAGCGGCCGTCCCGCTCGCCCTCGCGCCGTACCGGCTTGGCGTCCAGCTCCTTGGCCAGGGTCTCCTCGATGCCGTCGACGATGGCCTTGACCTGTCGGTCGTTGGGCGCGGAGGCCACCAGGAAGGTGTCGGTGATGGAGAGGACGTCGCTGACGTCGTAGGCGATGATGTCGTGCGCGAGCTTGTCGGCCGCGGCCTGGGCGGCGGTACGGGTCAGCTCGATGGAACGGTCCGTGGCGGTCACTGAGGAGACTTTCGGGTCGGGGGCTGGTCACCCAAGGGTCTCACGACCCTCGGACAGCCCCCGACCCCTTTTCGATCACCGCGCGCCGGTCACCATGCGCCGGTGACCGCGCGCCGGTCACCATGCGCCGATCGCCGCGGACCGGTCACCACGCTCGGTCACCGGCGACCGGAGCCCGCGGCGGGCGCTCACTGGCCCGTCTGCTTGTAGTCCTTGCCGAGCACCACCGAGATGTCCGCGGTCGCCGGCACCGTGCCCTTCTTCACCGCGCTCGCGGGCAGCCCCAGGGTGGACGCGACGTCCTTGGCCGCGGCCAGCCGCGCGTCGTCGCCGTAGACGATCTGCGAGAGGGCCTGGGACTTGTCCGCCGTGCCGCCCGGCACATAGGTGTACGTGCCGCCGTTGACGATCGCGGCCTGCGCCATCGGGCCCGACTTCTTGTCCCCGGTGGCGTCCTTGATCTGCACGCGGGCCTGCGCGGTCGCGTCGGAGGTCTTGACCGTGCCGCCGAGGATGTCCTTGACGACGCTGTCGCTGGTCTTCGCGGTGAGCGTGCCGTCCTTCTGCACCGGCAGCATCGCCGTGTCGTACGCGCCGGTCTTGGCCAGCTCCGCGAGCTGCGCGAGCGACGCGCCGAGCTGCTGGTCGGTCAGTGACGGGTCGAGGATCTGGGCCAGCGACTGGACGGTCTTGGTCGCGGACGCCGCGTCGCTGGGCATCTTCTTCAGCAGCGCCTGCATGACCTGCCCGAAGCGGCTGAGCTGCTTGGTCTGCGGCTCGCCCGGCGCGAGGTAGGTGGCGTACGCGACGGCCGCCTGGCCGGTCAGCTCGGTCTGCTTGCCCTGCCGGACCAGCGTCTTGTCCTTGTCCTTGCCGGTGCCCTTCACTTCGGCGTCGGTGTCGACGTAGACGTCGCCGAGCGAGTCGACCAGCAGTTCCAGATACGGGGTGTCCAGCCGCCAGGTGCCCTTGATGTCGGAGCCGAGCAGCGAGTTGAGGGCGTCCCTGGTCGGGCCGACGCCGTCGCCGACCGCCTTGTCCAGGGTGGTCGACGTGCCGTCCTCGGTGGTGACGTTGAGGGAGTTGGGCAACAGGACCGTCGTGCCGCGGCCCTTGGTCTCGTTGTCCACCAGCAGCGCGGTGGCGGGCGCGCCCTTGTCGACCGGCATCAGGTGCACGACTATGACGTCGCGCTTCTGCGCGCCGCCCGCCGCCGCGGCCGGGCCCTTCGAGTCGCCGAGGCCGGGCAGCTTGCCCGCCTGCCACAGGTAGCCGACGCCGCCGAGCATCGCGAGCACGACCAGCAGGATCAGGCCGACCTTGCGGTTCTTGCCGCGCCGCTTGGCCTCCTCGCGGCGCTCGGTGCGCGACTCGGAGAACTTCAGCCAGTCGATGACCTCTTCCGACTCCTCCGAGTCCTCGTCGATGAAGGCGAACTGCTCGGTCAGATACTGCCCGTCGGGCCCCTTCGCCCCGCCCGCGGCGGCCGGCGCCTGCCGCGTCCCGGGCTCCTCGTGGAAGACCGGCTGCTGCCCGGTGTCGTACACGGGCGGCTGCTGCCCTGTCTCGTACACCGGCGGCTGCTGCCCGGTCTCGTACACGGCGTGCCGGCCGGTGTCGTAGACCGGTTGCTGGCCGGTGTCGTAGACGGGCTGCTGTGGACCGGTGTCGTAGACCGGCTGCTGCCGGCCCGTGTCGTAGACCGCGTGCTGGCCGGTGTCGTACACGGGGGGCTGCTGGCCGGTCTCGTAGACGGTGTGCTGCCCGGTGTCGTACGCCTGCGGCTGCCCGGCGCCGTAACCCTGGCCCTGTCCCTGGCTCTGGCCCGGCGCGTGGCCCTGGCCCTGGCCGTAGCCGCCGGGGCCCGGTCCCTGTTCGTAGTACGGCTGTTGGGGCTGCTGCGGGATCCAGCCCTGCTGCTGGCCGGCGTAGGTCTGCGAGGGGTCGCCGTAGTACGGGTCCTGGTAACCGGGGTGCGGCTGCTGCTGGGGGACGTGCGGCGGCGCCTGCTGAGCGGCCTGCTGCCGCGGCTGCTGCCCCTGTTGCTGCTGCGCGGGATGGGGCTGTGCGTACGGGTCGTAACCGTAGGGCTGCTGCTGGTAGTAGGGGTCTTGCGCGTAAGGGTCTCTCTCGTTCTCAGGACCGCCCTCGGCTTGCTGCCAACGGGGGTTTGCGTCGTTCACGAGGAACCCCTTCACGTGGTTCGTTGCGGAGCTACCCGGTCGCGTCCCGGTACAGCGCGCGTTTGTCGATGTAGCGCACTACACCGTCCGGAACCAAGTACCAGACAGGATCCCCCTTGGCCACCCGCTGGCGGCAGTCCGTGGAGGAGATCGCCAGCGCCGGGACCTCCACGAGCGAGACACCGCCCTCGGGGAAGCCCGGGTCCGACAGCGTATGCCCGGGGCGTGTGACCCCGATGAAGTGCGCGAGAGAGAACAGTTCCTCCGCGTCCCGCCAGGAGAAGATCTGGGAGAGCGCGTCGGCACCGGTGATGAAGAACAGCTCGGCGCCCGGGTGCTCGGCGCGCAGATCGCGCAGGGTGTCGATGGTGTACGTCTTGCCCGCGCGGTCGATGTCGCTGCGGCTCACCGAGAACTGCGGGTTGGACGCGGTGGCGATCACCGTCATCAGGTAGCGGTCCTCGGCGGCCGACACCTTCTGGTCGCTCTTCTGCCACGGCTGGCCGGTCGGCACGAAGACCACCTCGTCGAGGTGGAAGAGGCTGACGACCTCGCTGGCGGCGACCAGGTGACCGTGGTGGATGGGGTCGAAGGTGCCGCCCATCACCCCGATGCGGTGCTTCGCGTCCGGCATGGTCAGTCCCGGTTGAAGCGGGTCACGATCCACAGCAGGAGCAGCAGGGCGGCCAGTGCGCCGAAGCCGGTCACGTACGGGCTGAGGCTGTTGTGGTTGCCGCCCCCCTCGGCGAGTGTGGTCAGGGCGGAGGCTGCGTTGGACGACATGATCAGCGGGACCCTTTGCGATATCGGGGACGGGGGAGAAGACTCTCGGGCACATCGTACGGGCGGGCGGAAGGGAACTTCGCGCAGGCTCCGCGCGTCCAGAGTATGTACCGGTTGGCTATCAGGGGGTTGGGCCAGTATGTCCGTGCCGAATGGACCGAACGACACGCAGGACGGTCAGAAGAACCTGCCGGGGCGCAACCGCAAGCGCTTCCCCGGCATCTCGTCGCGGGCGTACGAGCACCCGGCCGACAAGTCCGCGCTGGTGGCGCTCCGCAAGCTCAGCGGCTTCGACACGGTCTTCAAGGCGCTCAGCGGTCTGCTGCCCGAGCGGTCCCTGCGGCTGCTGTTCCTGTCGGACTCGGTGCGGGTCAGCGACGAGCAGTTCGCGCATCTCAACGCGATGCTGCGGGACGCCTGTTACATCCTGGACATGGAAAAGGTCCCGGCGATGTACGTGACGCAGGACCCGCAGCCCAACGCGATGTGCATCGGCATGGACGAGCCGATCATCGTGGTCACCACCGGCCTGGTCGAGCTGCTCGACGAGGAGGAGATGCGGGCGGTCGTCGGCCACGAGGTGGGCCACGCGCTGTCCGGCCACTCGGTGTACCGGACGATACTGCTCTTCCTCACCAGCCTGGCGCTGCGCGTGGCGTGGATTCCGCTGGGCAATCTGGCGATCCTGGCGATCGTCACCGCGCTGCGCGAGTGGTTCCGCAAGTCGGAACTGTCCGCGGACCGCGCCGGTCTGCTGGTCGGTCAGGACGTGCAGGCGTCGATGCGCGGTCTGATGAAGATCGCGGGCGGCAACCATCTGCACGAGATGAACGTGGACGCGTTCTTGAAGCAGGCCGACGAGTTCGAGGCGGCGGGCGATCTGCGCGACTCGGTGCTGAAGATCCTCAATGTGCTGCCGCGCAGTCACCCGTTCACCACGGTGCGCGCCGCCGAGCTGCGCAAGTGGGCGGGCAGCCGGGACTACCAGCGGCTGATGGACGGCCACTACCCGCGGCGCGAGGAGGACAAGGACACCTCGGTGTACGACTCCTTCAAGGAGTCCGCGACGCATTACGCCGATACGGTGAAGAGCAGCAAGGACCCGTTGATGGGGCTGATCCGGGACATCTCGTCCGGGGCGGGCGACATCGGCGGCAAGCTGCGCGACCGCTTCACAGGCTCGGGCTCGACGAACGGGGCGGCGGGGGCGTCAGAAGGCTCGGGCGACTCGCCCGAGGACTCGGGGCCGCCGTCCGAGCCGCAGCCGGGGATGGGCTGACCGAGGGGCTTCCCGGCCCGCCGGGCGCGCCCGCGGCGCCCCGCGGCAGCCATGTGGCGTTCGGCAGCACGCCCTGCGCCGTCGTGCTCGCGGTGGCCGGCGGCTGCCCGGTGGTGGCGTCGGTCAGCGGGGCGCAGACCGCGCCGACCGGCCGGTCGTGGCGGTACGGATCGGCTCCGGCGACCGCGCCGGGCGCCGACTGGCCGGCCAGTATCGGCCGGAAGTAGTTCTGTACGGCCGCGCCGCAGGCCAGCGGTCCCGCCGCCACATCGGCCTGGACGACCTGGATCTGGCGCTGGCGCAGGTCGGCGTGGCTGAAGCGGAATCGCATCTGGCGGCGCACGGTGAACAGCGACACGGCGTTGTCGGCGAATCCCGGCCGGTACAGCGCGTAGACGAACGTGTGGTCCGCGGCGATCTCCAGCTCGTCGTCGCCGGTCTCGGTGGCGTCCAGGGTGCCCTGCACGCGGATGCCGTCCCGGACCAGCCGCACCCGCGCCGCCGGGTCGAAGCGGACCAGCCAGCCGGTCGCCTCGTGGGTGCCGTCGGTGTACGGCCGGGTCAGGCTGCTGTCGAACTGGTCGAGCTGTCCGGGGTCGAGCAGGGCGCGGACACTGCTCACATCACCGCCGGTGACCGTCTCCTGATTGATCGACGAGTCGGTCAGATAGAGCTTCGCGGTGCTGAAGGCCTGCGTCACCTCGCCCACGCCGTAGTCGCCGATCCGGTGGATCGCGGGCATCGTGATGCCCTCGGCGCCGACCCGGTACGCCTCCGCGCGCTGTCCGCGGAAGGGCTCGGTCGCGGAGACCGAGGCGACCTTGCCGGACGGGACCAGCGGGATGACGGTGGCCCTGAGCTGTTCCGTGGCGTCCTGGCCGCGGCCCTTGTAGGGGTGCCTGACGCCCATGTAGATGGCGAAGCCGAAGGCGACGACGATGAGCGTGATGAGGGCGACCGCCTGCCGGGCGAGGCCGCGCGGCAGCGCGTGCCGGACGCGCACCGCCCGGTCGGCGTCGTCCAGCCGCTCCTGGGCGGAGAACTCCTGGATCCGGGCAGCCCGGACGAACGACTCGTCGAACACGACGGATCGGTACTCGTCCTCACCGCCTCCGGGGACGCCCTCGGGCGTGCCCTCAGGAGGATTTCCAGGCCCGCTCATATCACAAGGTTAAGTCTCTGGGCGTGCGAATAAACGCCCTGGTACCGGTCAACTTATGACAGGAGATCAGGGAAGCCGGTTCGCGGCGACCGGAGGCAGGCTGCTCTGTGTGCCGACCGGGCCGCTGGACGGCGGGGGGACCACCGGTGGTCGGGTCGCGCCGCCCGCGCCGCGGTAGACCGCGGCGAAGGTCAGGGCGACCACCCCTATGCCCATGACCACGGCCAGGGCCCAGGCCACCGGACGGTGCCAGCGGGTACTGCTCCCGCGGTACGGCCGTCCGGCCGGGTAGAGGTCGTCGGAATCCGGTACTCCCGCTTCGTCCAGTTCGGGGACAGCGGCGTGAGCACCGGCTCGATTCCGACCCGGCCAGCCGGGCGGTAGCGCGGGACCTTCGGCGACGGCAAGCATCCGTTCCTTGGCCGAGGGCTCATGGAACAGAGCGGACCGTACGAATTCTTCGTCGAGGACTACGGAGGCGAACTCGTCATCGTCCGGCATCTGTCCAGAGTAATGCGGAAGTTGGTCCTTTGGGCAGGGGAATCCGGACTGTCTGTGGGCCGTCCGGAGGACACTTCCGCGTGTCGGCGGGTGTCAGCGGATGTGTCCGTCACCCGTGACGACGTACTTGGTGGAGGTCAGTTCCGGCAGTCCCATGGGGCCGCGGGCGTGCAGTTTCTGGGTCGAGATGCCGATTTCGGCGCCGAAGCCGAACTGGCCGCCGTCCGTGAACCGGGTCGAGGCGTTGACCAGCACCGCGGCGGCGTCCACCCGCTGGGTGAAGCGGCGCGCGGCGGCCTGCGAGGACGTCACGATCGCCTCGGTGTGGCCGGAGGACCACAGCCGGATGTGCTCGACGGCCGCGTCCAGGCTCTCCACGACCCCGGCGGCGATGTCGTAGGACAGATACTCCGTCTCCCAGTCCTCCGCGGTGGCGGGCACGACGGTGGCCTTGCTGCCGCTGCTCTCGGCCAGCGCCTGCACCCGCGGGTCGCCGTGCACGGTGACCCCGGCCTCGGCGAGCGCGTCCAGCGCGCGCGGCAGGAAGCGGTCGGCGATGTCGCGGTGCACCAGCAGGGTCTCCGCCGAGTTGCAGACGCTGGGGCGCTGTGCCTTGGAGTTGATCAGCACCTCCACGGCCATGTCGATGTCCGCCTCGGCGTCCACGTACACATGGCAGTTGCCGGTGCCGGTCTCGATCACCGGAACGGTCGAACCCTCGACGACGGTACGGATCAGGGCGGCGCCGCCGCGCGGGATCAGCACGTCGACCATGCCGCGGGCGCGCATCAGCTCGGTGACGGAATCGCGGCTCTCGCCGGGCACGAGCTGGACGGCGTCGGCGGGCAGTCCCGCGCCGCCGACCGCGTCGCGCAGCACGGTGATGAGAGCGGTGTTGGAGGCGTACGCGGAGGAGGAGCCGCGCAGCAGCACCGCGTTCCCCGACTTCAGGCAGAGCGCGGCGGCGTCGACCGTCACGTTGGGCCTGGCCTCGTAGATGATGCCGACGACGCCGAGCGGGACGCGGACCTGCCGCAGCTCCAGCCCGTTGGGCAGGGTGGAGCCGCGCAGCACCTCGCCGACCGGGTCGGGCAGCCCCGCCACGTGCCGGACGTCGGCGGCGATGGCCGCGACCCGCTCACGGGTGAGGATGAGCCGGTCCACGACGGTGTCGCCGGTCCCGGCCGCGCGGGCCCGCGCCACGTCCTCGGCGTTGGCCGCGACGATCTCCTGCGTGCGGACGATCAGCGCGTCCGCGATGGCCAGCAGGGCGTCGTCCTTGACGGACCGCGGCAGCGGGGCCAGGTCCGCGGCGGCGGCCCGCGCGCGGTACGCGGCGAGCAGCACGGGGGACTTGGGCAGCGGCGAGGGCAGCGGCGGGTGGGTCATGGAAGCAGGGTACCGGCCCGCCACCGGCCGGTTGGCAGGTCCCGCGACAGTGCTCCGCGGGGACGGGCCCTAGAACGGGTGTACGCCCACCGGGACGGCCGGCGGCGGTCCGTAGCCCTCCGCGACGCGCTGGTGGTAGGTCGCGCGGTCGATGACTTCCAGGCCGACGGTCTCCCAGGGCGGCAGGCCCGCCGTCGAGCGGTGCTCGCCCCACAGCCGCAGCGCGATGGCGGCGGCGTCGTGCAGGTCGCGGGCCTCCTCCCAGTAGCGGATCTCCGCGTGGTCGGTGGCGTACCGGCTGGTGAGCAGGAAGGGGTGGTCGTGGGCGAGCTGCTCAAGACCGCGTCTGACCTCGGTCAGCGGGGTCTCGGGGCCCGAGACGCTGAGCGTGACGTGCCACAGCCGGGATATCGCTCGTTCGGCGGGAAGCGCTTCCCGCTCGGGGTCCCCGTCGATGTCGTCACTGATGTCGTTGCCGACGCTGACCAGCGTGCGTTCCCCCGTACCCCTGGTCAATGGCCCTGGGCGCCCTCGTCTCACCGGCGGCCTCCCTGTGGGTTGCGTTCCGCGAGCGCCGTCCGCACCGGTAAGCGCTGACGACTCCTCCGCATCAAAGTTGACCAGGCTCCGGCGGGCCGCGGGGGCGTTTTCGGCAAGAAGGCCCGAACCAAGGTCCTGAGGAGATCCCCGGACATTGACCGGGGAGTCGAGGGTTCCGGGGGCTCAGGGGCGCAGAAGTACCAGGTCGTCACGGTGGACGACCTCGCGTTCGTAGGCGGGGCCGAGTTCGACGGCGAGGTCGCGGGTGGAGCGGCCGAGCAGCCGGGGCAGTTCGCGGGCGTCGAAGTTGACCAGTCCGCGGGCGACCGCGTGCCCGGCCTCGTCGAGCAGGTCGACGGGGTCGCCCGCGACGAAGTCGCCGTCCACGGCGGTGACCCCGGCGGGCAGCAGCGAGCTGTGCCGCTCGGTGACCGCGCGGACCGCCCCGGCGTCCAGCCGCAGCGCGCCACGCGGGGTGGAGGCGTGCGCGAGCCACAGCAGCCGGTCGGCGGAGCGTTTGCCGGTGCGGTGGAAGTGGGTGCCGGTGGGGCGCCCGGCCAGCGCATCGGCGGCGTGCACGGCGGAGGTGAGGACGACGGGGATGCCCGCCTCGGCGGCGATCCTGGCGGCCTCGACCTTGGTGACCATGCCGCCGGTGCCGACCCCGGCCTTGCCCGCGCTGCCGATGGTGACGCCCGCCAGGTCCTCGGGTCCGGCGACCTCGGTGAGCAGGGTCGCGCCCGGCGTACGCGGGTCGCCGTCGTAGAGGCCGTCGACGTCGGAGAGCAGGACCAGCAGGTCGGCGCGGACGAGGTGGGCGACGAGGGCGGCGAGCCGGTCGTTGTCGCCGAAGCGGATCTCGTCGGTGGCGACGGTGTCGTTCTCGTTGACCACCGGGAGGGCGCCCATGGCCAGCAGCTGGTCGAGGGTGCGGTAGGCGTTGCGGTAGTGGGCGCGGCGGCTGACGTCGTCCGAGGTGAGGAGCACCTGGCCGACGCGGACGCCGTACCGGGCGAAGGAGGCGGTGTAGCGGGCGACGAGCAGGCCCTGGCCGACGCTGGCGGCGGCCTGCTGCCTGGCCAGGTCGCGGGGGCGGCTGGCCAGGCCGAGCGGGGCGAGTCCCGCGGCGATGGCGCCGGAGGAGACCAGGACGATCTCCTTGTCCGGCCGGCCGCCCGGTCCCGCGCTCGCGCCGGTGCCCGAGCCGCGGACCGAGGCCAGGACGTCGACGAGCGCGTCCACCCGGTCGGCGTCCAGTCCCCCGGCGGCCGTGGTCAGCGACGACGAGCCGACCTTGACCACGACCCTGCGGGCCTCCACCACGTCCTGCCGTGCCGTTGTCACGTACGTCCCTCGTATCGCCGCTGTCACGCCTGTCCCGAACCGGCGCTCCGGCCGGTGCCGTCGCGCGCCCCGGCCCCCGGCCGTCTCCGGTCCGTTTCCGGTCCCTCTCCCTCTCCGGTCCGTCTCCGGTCCCTCTCCGGTCCGTTTCCGGATCGCGTCCGGAGGACCGGCTACCGCGGCGGGTGCTGGAGCTGCCAGGCCGCCCAGGCCGAGGTGACCATCGCGCGCACGTCGTACTGGGCGGTCCAGCCCAGCTCCCTGCCGATCGCCTCGGCGGAGGCCACGACACGGGCCGGGTCGCCCGCGCGGCGCGGGGCCAGTTCGGGTTCCAGCTCAGTGTGACCGGAGACCTCGCGGATCAGGTCGACCATCTCGGCCACCGAGACGCCCTGGCCGCTGCCGATGTTCAGCACCAGCGACGCCTCGGGGTCGCGGGTCAGGCGGCGGGCGGCGGCCAGGTGCGCGCCGGCCACGTCCTGGACGTGGACGTAGTCGCGCACGCAGGTGCCGTCGGGCGTCGGGTAGTCGGTGCCGAAGATCAGCGGGCGGCGGCCCTGCGAGATCCGCTGGAAGACCAGCGGGACGATGTTGGCGGCGCCGCGGTCGCCCAGTTCGGGCGCGGCGGTGCCCGCCACGTTGAAGTAGCGCAGCGACGCGGTGGCCATGCCGTGCGCCCGGCCGGCCGCGGCGATCAGCCACTCCCCCGCGAGCTTGCTCTCGCCGTACGGGCTCATCGGCGCGCAGGGCGTGTCCTCGGTGACCAGTTCGACGTCCGGCATGCCGTACACCGCGGCGGAGGAGGAGAAGACGAAGCGCCGCACGCGCGCGTCGACCGCCGCCTCCAGCAGGGTCTGAAGGCCGGTCAGATTCTCCCGGTAGTAGAAGAGCGGTCGCTCGACGGACTCGGCGACCTGCTTGCGGGCGGCGATGTGCACGATGCCCTCGACCGCGTGCGCGGCCAGCACCCGGTCGAGCGCGGCCCGGTCCAGGACGCTGGCGCGCTCCACCGGAACTCCGGACGGCAGCCGTTCGGTGTCACCGGCGGTGAGGTCGTCGAGGACGACCACCTTTTCTCCGCCGTCCACCATCGATTTGACGACATGCGATCCGATGTATCCGGCTCCGCCGGTGATCAGCCAGGTCATTGCCCCAGTCTAGTCGGCGTCACCGCGGTGAATTCAGGGGCGCTTGATCGGCACGCGGTCTAGGGTCTGTCGGACCCCTCACCTAGACTCGCCGCGTCCGAACCGGACGGGTCTTCGCATCGGGTTCGGCATTCATCACACTCACATCCCAGGGGGGATTGTGTCCGAAGCACAGCCGGTGCGCTTTTCTAAGCGCCGCCGCCTCGTCGCGGTGTGCACCACCGGCGTCCTCGCTCTCGGCGCTCTGGCGCTGAGCACGAACGCGCAGGCCGACAGCGGCCCGCAGCACAGGATCACCCGGCCGACGGCGCCCAGCGGGCCCGCGCCGACGCTCACGCTGCCCAAGCAGGCCAAGCAGTACTCCACGAAGGCGGCGGCGGGGCCGCTGCGGTACGACCCGGACGGGGACGGCTACGCCGACCAGCTCTACCGGGGCAACAACCGGCACTACTACAACTTGCTCACCAAGGACAACGACGACGACGGCGACCTCGGCGCCAGCAGCGACGGCACCCTGTACAAGGACGTCCTCACCCCGGGCAGCCTGGACGGGCAGGGCACCGGCATCCTCGCGCTGACCAACTCGGGCCGCCTGTCGTACTTCGGGGCGGGGAGCTTCCCCAACGGCGCCGCGCGGTGGACCGGCACCGGCTGGTACGTCTACAACAAGCTGGTCGCGACCGACGACATCACGGGGGACGGCAAGCCCGACATCGTCGCGCGCACGCCGGCCGGTCAGCTCTATCTGTACGAGGGCACCGGCAACGCTTCCGCTCCGTTCAAGGGCAAGGTGCTCGTCGGTTCCGGCTGGAACCAGTACGACCAGCTCACCAGCCCCGGTGACATGAACGGCGACGGCATCAGCGACCTGATCGCCCGTAAGACGGACGGCACGCTGTACTTCTACGCCGGTACGGGCAACGCCACCGGTCCGTACGCGGCCCGCGTCGCCATCGGCACGGGCTGGAACGCGTACAACCAGCTCGTCGGCACCGGTGACGGCTCGGTCCTGGCGAGGGCCACGAATGGCACTCTCTACATCTACCGGCAGAACGGCGCGGGCGGTTTCGCGCCCAAGCAGGGCGGCTACAAAGACTGGAACGTGGAGCTGTTCGCGGGCGCGGGTTCCAACCCGGCCTACGGCAAGAAGGAGCTCTACGGTCTGTCGACCGGCGGCACCTTCTACTGGTACTACACCAACAACAACGGGACGCTCGCCGCGCGCCAGCAGGTGTCGGGCGGCTCGGGGGGGTACAGCACCTTCGCACTGGCCTCGTCGCTGGGTGACTACGGGTACGCCGACCTGCTGTTCCGGGACGGCACCAACCTGTGGAACCTGGATTCCGACGTGAGCAGCCCGCTGGCCACCGGCTGGGGCGGCTACAACCTCTTCGTCGGCCCCGGTGACCTCAGCGGTGACGGCAAGGGCGACCTGCTGGCCCGTGACACCTCGGGCAACCTGTACCTCTACCGGGGCCAGGGCACCGGCGCGGCGCTGACCGGCCGCCTGCTGGTCGGTCCCGGCTGGGGTGCGTACAACGCCATCGTGGGCGCCGGTGACTTCACCGGTGACGGCCTGGCGGACATCGTCGCGCGCACCGGCGACGGCACGCTCTACCTGTACAAGGGGACGGGCGTCAGCTCCCGCCCGTTCGAGACCCGCGTCAAGATCGGCACGGGCTGGAACCGCTACAACAAGCTGGCGTCGCCGGGCGACATGGACGGTGACGGCCGCGCCGACCTGCTCGGTGTGGACGCCAGCGGCAATCTGTTCAGCTACAGCTCCACCGGCACGGGCCAGTTCAAGGCTCCGGTGAAGCAGGGCGGCGGCTGGAACGGCTACAGCCGTCTGTTCTGAGACGTCCTGTGGTGTCCGCCGCCTGTTGAGTGGACGGACGAGGGCGCCCGCACCTTCCAGGTGCGGGCGCCCTCGCGCGTCCCGGCCGACAACCCGTGCTATCTCGTGGCCAGTTGGGTGAACGTGCCGGTGCCGTGGACGCGGGTGACGCCCGGGGTGGCGTTCACGGTGAAGGAGACCAGGGCCGTACGGTCGGTGCCCGCGACGAGCACGTCGGGGCGGCCGACCGCGAAGGGCTCCGTCGGGGTACTGGCTGTGGCGGCGGCCGGTCCCCTGCCGTATTCACCGTGCACCAGCAGCGCGTTGCCGAAGTCGGCGCGTACGGCCAGCAGCGGGTTGGTCTCCGCGCCCCGGCCGCTGAGCAGGGCGACCGGGCCGAAGCCCGCGTCGCGCACGGCGGAGGCCGGAATCCAGCGACCATGCCGTCCCGCGGTGAGGCGTTCGACCGCGATCTCGGCGGTCTCCGGCCTGCGGAAGGCCAGCAGCAGCGAACCGTCCGCCGCGGTCACCGCTTCGGGCACTTCGCCGGGCACGCCGGTGTGCCGCAGGGGACGGCCGACCAGTTCGGCGCTCGGGGTGGACTGAGTCCACTGGTGGACCCCTTGGTGGCCCGCGGCGAAGACGTGGATCCGGCCGTCGTGGTCGACGGTCGCGGTCAGTCCCTCCTGGACCTGGCCGCCGGCGAGTTGCTGCCACGGCGACCACTGACCGGAGGCGTCGCGGACCCGCGTGCTCAGACCCTTGGAGGCGTTGCGGACGAAGACGTGGATCCGGCCGTCCTTGCCGATCACAGCGGTCGGCGGCCCGACCCTGCGGCCGCGGACCGGATTCGCCTCGGGGCTGCCGAGGCTGCGCCAGCCCCGGATCGCCCGGTCGCCGTCTTCGGCGGCGGACTTGCCCGAGGCACCCACCTGCTGGTCGAGCACCACGACCTCCCGGGTGTTGTCGCCCGGCGCGGCCGACAGACCGGAGAAGCGCAGGCCGAACAGCAGATGGTGGCCGTGCTTGTCGGTGACGACGCTGAGCGCGGGGGTCAGCGGGCCCCCGCCGAGGTCCTCAGGCGCATTCCAGTGTCCGCTTGCCGGCGCGGTCTCGGTCCAGCGGGCGGCCCGGGTGCCGAGCACGCCGTACACGGTGAGCCTGCCGTCCTTGGCGGCCACCGCCTGCGGACCAGAGGTCGGGTAGCGGTAGTGGGTGCTGCGGACCCAGCCGCGCGGGGACTTCAGCGCGTCGCCCTGGCCGACGCTGTAGTCACCGCAGCCGCCGGTGTCGCCGCACTTCCAGCCCGGAGCGCCGCCGTACACATCGAGCACGTCCGCCTTGAAGCGGACGGTGGCCTGCGGGAGATTGTGCGGCCAGCGCTGGTTGTAGTAGCCGCGGTAGGCCTCGGTGAGGAAGGTCGGGACCGGGCCGCCGCTCGCCGCGGCCTTCTCGGTCCACTGCGCCATGGCCCGCCAGGTGAACAGCGCGGTGGCGGTGTGGTCACGGTGGTCGGAGTAGCCGACCTGGTCGCTGTCGCGCGGGTACCGCGCGTTGTGGACCTGGATGTCCGGGTCGGGGTCCATGGTGCGGATCAGCGTCGGCCGGAAGGTGGTGAACAGGAAGGCGAGCGCGTCGATCAGCGTCTGCCGGTCGAAGGTGTGGGCGGCGCGTACCGGGCCGTCGGGCAGCGGTACCGTCCGTACCGTCCCGTCCACGGCCCAGAGCTTGTCGATACCGAAGGTGCCGCCGCCGCGCACCGGAGTGTGCATGTCGATCCGCAGGAAGACCAACTCGGCCCGCCTGCCGTCGTGTTCGAGGGTGTTGACCTCGGCGGCGCCGCCGTGAGGCAGGGCGAGCGCGGTACGCGTCCACGGCGTGAAGATCTCCGCGCCGAGCATCCGCGCGTACGCCTGCCGCAGCCCCTGCTGCCGCGCGGAGACGTACGCGGGTACGTTCGGCAGCGGGCGCGGGTGGCCGGGGGCGCGGTTCACGCCGAAGGAGTCGCCGCTGGTCACGTAGACCGTGACGACCGGCACATGACGGTCGAGGGTGGCGGCGGTGTCCGGATTCATGAAGTACAGGTCGTCGTCGGGGTGCGCGACCACTTGCATCACGAGCGGTGCGGCGGGGGCGCCGAAGGTGACCCGCGCGGAGGCGGGCAGTACACCGCCGGTCGGGGGCGGCCCGAAGACGACCGGCGCTCCCGTCATCCTCGGCTTGGCCGCGGTGCTCCGACCCGTACAACCCGCGACCGTGGCCGCCGCGAGTGCGCCCGCCATCGAACCCACCACGACCCGGCGTCCGGGACCCCTGCTTCCTTGTTCCAGCATTCGGTCCAACGTTCCGGCTCCGTTCACCTCTCGTGTGATCATTTCGACCACCCGCTGCACAAGAGGGACAATTTCGAGCCGGGGTTTCTTCGCTTTGATGTGACCGTCATCACATGTCCGGGTCAGGCAAGTACCGGAAGCAAAAGCCGAAAAGGCCGGAATGCATTGACCTGCGGAACCGGCTGGTCAGCCGCATGAAAAAGGGGAGCCGGACTCACCGCGAGTGAGTCCGACTCCCCGAATCGGAATGGCGCGCCCCGGTTACTCCGGGTGTCGCAACTGCCAGCCCGCCCAGGCCGAGGCCACCATCTCGCGCACGTCGTAGACGGCCTTCCAGCCCAGTTCCCTGCCGATCGCGTCGGCGGACGCCACGACCCTGGCCGGGTCGCCGGGCCGACGCGCGGTGACCTCCGGGGCGATCCCGGTGTGACCCGAGATCTCCTGGATGATGCCGACCATCTCCGCCACGGAGACGCCCTCGCCCCGGCCGATGTTCAGCACCAGGGCCGCCTTCGAGTCCTCGGTGAGCCGGCGGGCGGCGGCGACGTGCGCGGACGCGATGTCCTCGACGTGGATGTAGTCGCGGATGCAGGTGCCGTCCGGCGTCGGGTAGTCGTCGCCGAAGATGAGCGGAGTCCGGCCGCGGGAGAGCCGGTCGAAGACCATCGGCACCAGGTTGAAGATCCCCGGGTCACCCAGCTCGGGGGCGGCCGCGCCCGCGACGTTGAAGTAGCGCAACGACGCGGTGGCCATCCCGTGCGCCCGCCCGACCGCGGTGACCAGCCACTCGCCGGCCAACTTGGTCTCGCCGTACGGGCTCATCGGCTCGCACGGGGTCTGCTCGGTGACCAGGTCCACGTCGGGCATTCCGTATACGGCCGCGGAAGACGACAGGACGAAGCGCTGCACCCGCGCCTCGACGGCGGCCTCGAGTACGGTCCGCAGACCCTCGACGTTCTCCCGGTAGTACCACAGCGGGCGCTCGACGGACTCTCCGACCTGCTTCTTCGCCGCGATGTGCACGATGCCCCGGACGTCGTGTTCGCTCAGCGTCCGGTCGAGCAGCGCCCGGTCCAGGACGGTGCCGCGCACCAACGGCACACCGGCCGGCAGGCGTTCGGGATCTCCGGTGCTCAGATCGTCGACGACGACCACCTGCTGTCCATCGGCAACGAGCGCCCTGACAACGTGCGAACCGATATAACCAGCGCCGCCGGTAATCATCCAGGTCATGGCCGAACCCTACCAACGGCGACCACGGGGAAGACCTGCCGGACCGAGCCGCCGCTCAGGGCGCGCACGGCAAGCGGGGCCGCACGGACGACTCCGGGAATCGACTCGGCGTTCCCGCCGCGTTCACCCGCTGTGCGATCATTTCCACCGCCTCGACTCACAGCGGGTGGCAGTGACACGGCTCCGGCGGAACCAGTGATCCACTTCACACATTCGATTGGCCCGCAGGTGAACAGCCATGGTCAGGAATTGCAACATTCGGCCAACTTGCTGATGTTTGGCATCCTTGACAGGATGCGTTGGCTGACCAATGAGAATGGGAGACACGTGCGCCGTGAGTGATTCGCTCCTGCCCTACGCGGTGGGCGCGGTAAAGCGCGCCCGCACCCTGGCGGTACGAGCCCGCCGCAAGGTCGAGCGGATGAACACTGTGCCCGCACTCGGTACAGGCATCAGACCGCGACCGATGATCACCCCGGTCCACCTCTCAGTGCTCGGCGGCCGCACGCTGAACCTCGCGGTGCCCGTCTCCCGGCACACCGCCGACCCCTCCGCGGCCCGCCTCGAACTGATCCACGGCAACCATCGGGTCAGTGTCGACCTCGCCCTGGAGCCGGAGTCCGACACGTCCCTGCTGCTCACCGCGACGGTACCGCTGCGGTACACCGAAGGTGAGAACGACACGGGGCGCGGGCTGCTGCTCAGTGCGGGGCTCTGGCGGTTCTGTGTCGTCGTCACGGACGAGGGCGGTCGTGAGACCAGATCCGACCTGGCCGCCCTGGCGTTCGCCGCGGTGCACGGCCCGATGCTCCCGACCTCGCCGTCCGAGTCCAGCGGCGCGGTCTTCCGGCCGGTGCGCTCGGTGGACGGCCGCGCCATGCTCAAGGTCACAGCCCCCGCCCACCAGGCCGAACTCGTCAGATTCGACCTGCTCTGGGACCGGGTGACCGTGCACGGCCGACTGCTGGCCGCACGGCACCCGGTGACCGAGTACACCGCCGAGGTCGTACGCCGGGGAGCCAACAAATCCGTCTCGGCGGCGCTCGATTGGGACGGCGACAACTTCACCTTCGACCTGCCGTTGCGAGCCATGACCGACGGTCCGGGCGTCCAGCGCACCTGGGACGTCCAACTGCGCGGGGGGCGCGCCAAACTGAAGGTCGCCAAGCGGCTCACCCAAGTGCGTCATCCCAAGCAGGTCTTCCGGACTCCCTTTCGCATCATCGCCCTGGACGACGGTTCCTTGACCCGTGCGCACGTCTATCTCACGCCTGCCGGTGCCCTTGCGGTGGCCTGCGCGGCCATCGGAACCAACGAGGACGCATGAAGATCACATTTCTGCTCACCTGGGGCGACGAGATGGGCGGCACGGAAATGGCCGCCTACACCCAAGCGATCCATCTCTCCGCCCGGCACGAAGTCGAAGTGCTGAGTGTCTTCAAGACCCGCCTGGAGCCGTTCTTCGCGGAGGCGAAGCAGATCAAGCGGCGCTACCTGGTGGACAGGACCGGCGCCTACGGGCGTCCGGTACGCCGCAGCACGCTGGACGAGGAAGCGTGCAGGACGCTGCAGTCGCTGCCCAGCGAACTGATCAAGCCGGTCTGGGAGAACACCTTCGACCAGCTCTCCGACATCGAGATGACCGCCGCGCTGCCCGCGCTCGACTGCGATGTGCTGATCACCACCTCCCCGGCCCTGATGGCCGCCGCCGCGGAACTGGCTCCGGCCCGTGTGGTGACCGTGCACGAAGAGCACCGCGCTTCCCAACTGCGCGGCGTAGCCGGTGAACCGCTGCTGGTGTACGGGCCGCGGATCGACGCCCTGGTGTCGCTGACCGAGCGCACGAACGACTGGTTCGCCGACTCGCTCGGCGACGCGGCGCCCGAGCTCGTCACCATTCCCAACGCGGTGTCCGACGGCTACCGCCCGCGCTCCGACCTCCAGAACAAGGTCATCGTGCTGGCCGCCCGCATGACCCCGGAAAAACAGCTCAACCACGCCATCCAGGCGTTCCACCAGATCTCCGGCGACTTCCCCGACTGGAAGCTCCGGATATTCGGCGACGGCCCCCAGGAAGTGCGGCTGCGCCAGCTCGTCGAGGGATTCGGCCTGCAACTGCGGGTCGAACTGGTGGGCCGCTCGCAGCAGATGGACGAGGAGTGGGCCAAGGCCGGGCTCTGTGTCCTGCCCTCGCGCAACGAAGCCTTCCCGCTGGTGCTCCTGGAGATGTTCGCCGCCGGTGTGCCGGTAGTGGCCTACGACATCGTCACCGGCCCGGCCGAGATCATCAGGCACGACGTGGACGGGCTGCTGGTGCCGCCCGGTGAGATCGACCTGCTGGCCGAGGCGATGGCCCGGCTGATCGGTGACGAGCAGACTCGGCACGCCTTCGGCAAGGCGGCGCGCGAGGGCGTCTACGAGCGCTTCAGCGGTGAGGACATCACCGCCCGCTGGGAGGAGTTGTTCACCCGGCTGGTGGCCGAGCGCGACAACCCGCAGCGCCTGGGACGACGTGCCGACCGGGCGGCGCTGCGGGTGGTGGCGGGCGGCACGCGCAACTTCACCGTGGCCGCGCCCGTCTCGCCGCTGGCGAATTCCACCGACGAGCAGAAGGCCCGGGAGGTGATGATTCAGGCGCAGGACCGCAAGCTGGTGCGCTCCGCGGGGCGGCTCGCCGAGGTCCGCGACGACGTCAACGGGCCCCAAATGCTCGCGACCAACCTGGAGATCAGCGCCACCGTCCTTGAGGACGTCGGCATTCCGTACGTCCTGCTGCGGGCCGACGGCGTCCAGCACCGGCTCGCGGTACCGGTCGAGGAACGGCCCCGGGTGCTTGAGGCGCTGGCCACCGCCCTGCACGGCAAGGCGGTCTACGCCGAGCTGATCTCCCCGCGTGGCGCCGCGCCCGGAGCGGTGCTGGCGGAACGGCTGCGGGACGTCGGCGAGGTGGCCGGGCTGCGGATCTTCAAGCCGGTGGTCACCGGCAGCCGTACCCTGCGCTACGGGCCCGCGTACGGCTGCAGCGTGGAGTTCTGGTCCGTCGACGAGGAAGACGGCTGGCGTTCCACCCCACGGGCGACGACGCTGCTTGGGCGCCGGTTGCCGTCCCTCGAACCCACCGCGAAGCTGCGGGTGGGCAAGCGGGACTACCCGACGCTCTCGCAGTTCACCAAGCAGTTGATGTGGGATGTCGACCAGCCCATCGACGTCGTCTACACCTGGGTGGACGGCGACGACACCGCATGGCAGGACCGCCGCAACGAGGCGCGCCGCCGACGCGGACTGCCGGTCTCGGAGAACACGGACGTCGACAACGGCGACGTGAGGTTCCGCAACCGTGACGAACTGCGCTACTCACTGCGGTCGCTGGAGATGTACGCGCCCTGGGTGCGCAACATCTATCTGGTGACCGACGACCAGGTGCCACCCTGGCTCGACACGTCGTGCCCCGATGTGAAGGTGGTGAGCCACCGGGACATCTTCGCCGACCCGAGTTGCCTGCCCACCTTCAACTCGCACGCCATCGAGAGCCAGATCCACCGGATCGAGGGCCTGTCCGAGCACTTCCTTTATCTCAACGACGATGTCTTCATGGGCCGCCCGGTCACACCCGAGCTGTTCTTCCTCAGCAACGGCATGGCGAACTTCTTCCGGTCGCCGACCGCCGTACCGCCGACCGAGCCGTCGGACGAGGACGAGGGCTACTTCGCCGCGGCCAAGAACAACCGCAAGCTGCTGGAGGACGCCTTCGGACGGACCGCCACGCAGAGCTTCCTGCACACGCCGCACGCGCTGCGCCGCAGCGTGCTCGCGGAGATCGGCGAGAGGTTCCCGGAGGAGGTGGCCAGGACCGCGGCCAACCCCTTCCGCGGCAACAGCGACCTGTCGATCACGTCGTCGCTGCACCACCACTACGGCTACCTGACCGGCCGCTGCGCGCCCGGCAGGATCTCGTGCAGCTACGTCAACGTCGGCAACTACGACCACCACTCGGTGCTCGGCCGACTGCTCGCGTCCCGCAACTACGATGTCTTCTGCATCGGCGAGTCGCCCGACGCCGAGGTGCCCGCCGAGGAGCAGGCGCGCGTGATGTACGCCTTCCTCAACGCCTACTACCCCGTGAAGTCCCGCTTCGAGCGGGACTGAACGGGGCAGGCGCCGGCGACAGCCCGCCCGGTGCCGGGCTACTCCTTCTCGAAGGGGCTCGGCACCGGGAAGTACGCGTCGAGGAACGGGGTGATCAGGTCCTTCTGGCCGGTCGCGTCGTTCTCCGTGGAGACCGTGTCATTGATGCAGAAGACGGTCTTGTCGCGGTTGGCGAGCAGCCGGCCGAGCCGGGTCTCGGTCCAGGGGTGGGTCAGGTCCAGGTAGGTGTACGGCAGGTCGTTGGACGGGATCGCGCGCCTGGTGTGGAAGGCGTAGTAGTGGTGCAGCGACGAGGCGACGGAGATGTCGTCCATGCTGCGGAAGTGGCTGGACTCGGTGTGCCGGTACTCGGCGGCGAACTCGTCCTCGATCTCGTCCAGGACGCTGCGCCGCAGGGCGTGCGGCATGTGCTTCATCTTCTGCACGAGGACGGCGCCGTAGCGCTCCTCGATCAGCCGCCGGTTGTTCTTCCCGGCCGCCGCGACCGGCGGGTCGGCCTCCGTCTTCTCGCCCAGCGGCACCAGCGCGGGTGAGGGGAAGAACTTCGTCAGGCCGTTGGCGAGGAAGAAGTCCTGCGGCGTCACCTCGTTGCCGAGCAGCACGTCGTCGTTGAAGTACAGGAAGTGCTCCGACAGGCCCTCGATGTGGTGCAGTTGGCTCTCGATGGCGTGCGAGTTGAAGGTCGGCAGCGAGCCGGGCGAGCGGAAGATCTGCCGGTGGCTGACCACCTCGATGCCGGGGTGCTCGGTCTTCAGCCAGGACGGCGTCTGGTCGTCGGTGACCAGGAAGATCTTCCGGACCCACGGCGCGTACATGTGCAACGAGCGCAGTGAGTACCGCAGTTCGTCACGGCTGAGGTAGCGCGCCGCGTTGGCCGCCTCGTCGTGGTACGCCGCGCCGGTGAAGTCCGCGCGGCGGCGCAGCCACGCCGGGTCCGCGCCGTCCACCCAGGTGTAGACGACGTCGACCGGGAAGCGGATCTCGTCGGTGGTGTGGATCGCGAAGTGCTCGCGGGTACGGACCTCGAAGCGCGGGCCCGCGCCGGTGTCGCGCGGCGCGAGGTCGGTGAAGAACGCCTCGGGCGCCTGCACGGTCTTGGCGTCGGCGGGGACGGCCTCGGCGAATTTGCCGGGGCGCGGCGCCACGAGCGCGCCGTCCTCCTCGCGCCAGAACTCGATGTCGCAGCCGTAGCGGGTGCCGAGCGCCAGGCCCTTGCTCTCGTCGGTGCGGTACCAGGTGAGGCGGAAGACCCCGGCGCCCGCCAGACGGCGCCAGGACGGCTGCTCGTAGCCCGGCAGCGACTCCTCGGGCACCGGGGAGTTCCCCTTGACCGCGGTCACGTAGCCGGGCTCCTCGGCGCACAGCGCGGTCAGCGCGGCGAGCACCGCCTCCCGGTCGCTCTCGTGGACGGCCACGGCCGAGGCGGTGTGCGAGCGGCCCCGTACGCAGAAGTGGTCGAGACCGGCGGCGGACAGGCAGCCGAGGACCGCGTCGAGGTTGGCCCTGCGGGCCGCCAGCGGGGTCACGCCGGGGACGATCAGCGCGACCTTCGCCTCGCGGTTGACCGTGATCACCGTGCGGTCCGGACGGTCCACCAGCGCCTGGTGGCGCTTGCCGACCCTGGCCGCCCTGGCCCGCTCGGCGGCGGCGGTCGCGCCCGCGATGCGCAGCTTCACCTGCTTGCGCAAGTCCGAGTCGACGCGGGAGGCGATCTTCCGTCGGGCGCTCTCCGGTACTGCTCGTCGGTAGACCCCCAGCAGTCGGGGTGCCTCGGGATTACGCACGGCGGGCGGCTCCTCATCGATTGCGGGGCCCGCCGCGACGCGGGCCGTTGACGTACGACGACGGCCCGTACGGTGGTCCGGGCCGATACCTCAAGTATGCCTTGCGTTCTCCAAGGGGCCGCGTGCGGTATACCTGTCCGGAACTCCGGCCGCGCGCGACGTTACACGTAATGCGGAATCAGGAATTCGGTTGCCCATCGTTGGGTGAATTCTTCATTGAGCCGCAAGGGCGCTTCGCGTAACTTTCCCCGACGCCTTGTTCGGCGCCCAAAGCAGGGCCACGGGCCGTCCTACGCTGACGCAGAGCGTGCGGGATCACGTGCGGATCCGTCCGCCGGGACCGCACTCACTCAGCACTTACCCAGCACTCGCCCTGAATCCGCACCGCATCCGCCCTGCATCCGCGTACGGCGCCGAAAGTGATCTCATGCGACTGTCGATCGTAGTTCCCTGCTACAACGAAGAAGCCGTGATCGAGCTCTTCGACGTACGCATCCGGGAGACCCTCACGGCGCTCTCCGTCGATTACGAGCTGTGCTACGTCGACGACGGCAGCTCCGACCGCACCCTGGAGCGGCTGCGGGCCCTGGCCGAGAACCGCGAGGCGAGCACGCGATACGTGTCCTTCAGCCGGAACTTCGGCAAGGAGGCGGGCATCCTGGCCGGGCTCAAGGAGACGACCGGGGACGCGGTGGTCGTGATGGACGCCGACCTCCAGCACCCGCCGGAGCTGATCGCGCGCATGCTGGAGCTGCACCGCGCCGGGCACGACCAGGTGATCGCGCGGCGCACCCGCGAGGGCGACAAGAAGCTGCGCACGGCCGCCAGTCGGCTCTACTACCGGATGATCAACAAGTGGGTGGACGTCGAACTGACCGACGGCGTCGGGGACTTCCGGCTGCTGTCGCGGCGCGCGGTCGACGCGCTGCTCGCGATGCCGGAGTACAACCGCTTCTCCAAGGGCCTTTTCTCCTGGATCGGCTTCGACACCGTCACCTTCGACTACCGCAATGCCGCGCGGGAGGCGGGCGAGACGAAGTGGCACTTCGGCGCGCTCATCAATTACGGCATGGACGGGCTGATCTCGTTCAACAACCGGCCGCTGCGGCTGGCCATCTATCTGGGAATGGCGCTCAGTGCCGTCGCGGCGGCGTATGCCGTGGTCGTCACCGTCATGGCGATGATCAAGGGGCCCGACGCGCCCGGTTATGTGACGCTGCTCGTCGCCGTCGTCGGTCTGGGCGGGCTCCAGATGCTGATGCTGGGGTTGATAGGCGAGTACATTGGGCGCATCTACTACGAGACCAAGCGACGGCCGCACTTCCTGGTCAAGGAGACGAACGCGCCGCGGGCCTTCGGGGTGGCACGGCAGGCCGGCGCCGCACCGACGAGCGCGTCGCTGCCCCGGATGGAGATCCGTTGAGCCTGGCCGGCACCCGCTCACCGCAACTGCTCCAGATCGTGCGGTTCGCCCTCGTGGGCGGGGTCAACACCGCCACCTTCTACGGCTTCTACCTGGCCCTGCACCCGTGGATGCCGTACTTCGCCGCGTACACCCTGGCGTTCGTGCTCAGCATGATCGGGTCGTTCTTCCTGAACACGTACTTCACGTACCGGACGCGGCCCACCTGGCGGAAGTTCCTGCTCTTCCCGCTGACCAACCTGACCAATTACGTGGTCACGAGCGTCGGCGTCTACGCCCTCGTGGAGTGGGCGGGCATGAACGACAAGATCGCCCCGCTGGCCGCCGCGGCAGCCGCCATCCCCTTCACCTACCTGCTGAGCCGCCGGATTCTCACCCCGCCGTCCGCGCTCGCCGAGCCCGACCCGAACCGCCCCTCCCCGGCCCACGCGGACGCCTGACCCACCCCGACCGGCCCCCTTCCCAGGGGGCCGGTCGCGCGTTTACTTGAACGGGTCGAAGCCGTGGTACTCCTCTTCGGCGTCGTCGCGCTCGGCCTGCTTGTCGCGGCGGCGGGTGACGGCGGCGCGGGGGGCGTCGAAACGGTGGTCCTCGCCGCGGCGGCCGAGCATTTCGGCACCGGCGGCCATGCTGGGCTCCCAGTCGAAGACGACGGCGTCCTCGTCGGGGCCGATGGCGACGGCGTCGCCGGCGTTGGCGCCGGCCTTGAGGAGGGCGTCCTCGACGCCGAGGCGGTTGAGGCGGTCGGCGAGGTAACCGACGGCCTCGTCGTTGGAGAAGTCGGTCTGGCGGACCCAGCGTTCGGGCTTCTCGCCGTGCACGCGGTACAGGCTCTCGCCGTCGTGGGTGACGGTGAACCCGGCGTCGTCGACGGCCTGCGGGCGGATGACGACGCGGGTGGACTCCTCCACCGGCTTGGCGGCCCGCGTCTCGGCGACGATCTTCGCCAGGGCGAACGACAGCTCGCGCAGCCCCTCGTGGGAGACGGCCGACACCTCGAAGACCTGGTAGCCGCGGCTCTCCAGCTCCGGCCTGATGATCTCGGCGAGGTCGCGCCCGTCGGGCACGTCGATCTTGTTGAGCACGATCAGCCGCGGCCGGTCCTCCAACCCGCCGCCGTACGCCCGCAGTTCCTCCTCGATGATGTCGAGGTCGCTGGCGGGGTCGCGGTCGGACTCCAGCGTCGCGGTGTCCAGCACGTGCACGAGCACCGAGCAGCGCTCGACGTGCCGCAGGAACTCCAGGCCGAGGCCCTTGCCCTGGCTGGCGCCGGGGATCAGCCCCGGTACGTCCGCGATCGTGTAGACGGTCGAACCGGCCGTCACCACACCGAGGTTGGGCACCAGCGTGGTGAACGGGTAGTCGGCGATCTTCGGCTTGGCGGCCGACAGCACCGAGATCAGCGAGGACTTGCCCGCGCTCGGGTAGCCGACCAGCGCCACGTCGGCGACCGTCTTCAGTTCCAGGACGATGTCCCGCGCCACACCGGGCTCGCCGAGCAGCGCGAAGCCGGGCGCCTTGCGGCGGGCCGAGGCCAGCGCCGCGTTGCCGAGGCCGCCGCGACCGCCCTGGCCCGCGATGAAGGTGGTGCCCTGGCCGACGAGGTCGGCCAGCACATTGCCGTCCTTGTCCTGCACGACCGTGCCGTCGGGCACCGGCAGCACCAGGTCCGTACCCTCCTTGCCCGACCGGTTGCCGCCCTCGCCGGGCTTGCCGTTGGTCGCCTTGCGGTGCGGGCTGTGGTGGTAGTCGAGCAGCGTCGTGACGTCCTGGTCGACGACGAGGATCACGTCGCCGCCCCGGCCGCCGTTCCCGCCGTCGGGGCCGCCCAGCGGCTTGAACTTCTCCCGGTGAACGGAGGCGCAGCCGTGGCCTCCGTTACCCGCGGCGACATGCAGCTCGACGCGGTCCACGAAGGTGGTCATGGCATTCCTCCAGATACGTACGGGGTGGTGCGGATGTGCACGGGGTGGTGCGGTACGCGCGCTTTCACGCGTTCCAAGACGTAACACGCCGAGGGCGGCCCCGCTTCCCTGGTCGGGAAGCGAGGTCCGCCCTCGGAGGTGAAACTGTGTCGCTCTACGGTGCCTGGATCAGGCGGCCGGAACGATGTTCACTACACGACGCCCACGCTTGGTGCCGAACTCGACCGCACCGGCGGAGAGGGCGAACAGCGTGTCGTCCTTGCCGATGCCGACGCCGGAGCCGGGGTGGAAGTGCGTGCCGCGCTGGCGGACGATGATCTCACCGGCGTTGACGACCTGGCCGCCGAAGCGCTTGACGCCGAGCCGCTGAGCGTTGGAGTCGCGACCGTTCCGAGTGGACGATGCGCCCTTCTTGTGTGCCATCTCTCCTCAGTCCCTTACTTCGCAGCCGTGGGGATGCCGGTGATCTTCAGCGCCGTGTACTGCTGGCGGTGACCCTGGCGACGGCGGTAGCCGGTCTTGTTCTTGTAGCGCAGGATGTCGATCTTCTGGCCCTTGTGGTGGTCCACGATTTCGGCCTCGACCTTGACACCGGCCAGCACCCACGGGTCGCTGGTGACGGCGTCGCCGTCGACGACGAGCAGCGTCGAGAGCTCGATCGCGTCGCCCACCTTGCCCGTGGGAATCTTGTCAACCTCAACGATGTCGCCGACAGCCACCTTGTGCTGACGACCACCGCTACGCACGATTGCGTACACGCGGATCTCACTCTCTCGCTCTTGAAATCGGACCCCTGATGCCAGCCGTCCCGATGGTGCGCGGGGGGCCTCTCCCGGCGGACCGGGAGGGATTTGCTCAGAAGTGGGCGCACAAACGCCGAAGGTCAAGACTACGGAGGGCCTCCGGCCCGGTCAAATCCGCCCTCCCGCACCCGTGAACGGTCGCGCGCCCCGTCACGGCACCGGCAAAGTGCGCTGCCATCGCGCAAGGGCATGTTTTTAGGGGCGCGGGGAACTGCGCGGCCGGCCCCCACCGGACTGTCAGCCCGAAGACCAGCGCATCTGCCCCGCTGGGGCCGGTTCCTGGGCCGCGCCACCGCCGGTGGCCGAGCGCGCGGTTCCCCGCGCCCCCGGCGGGGCACAGCCCACCCGCAGGGTGGACACGCGTGGCCCGCGCCCGGGGCAGGGCGCGGGCCACGCGGGGCCGGACTACTCGGAGGGCGCGGCCGACTTCTTGGCGGCAGCCTTCTTCGTGGTCGTCTTCTTGGCCGCGACCTTCTTCGTCGCCGTCTTCTTGGCGGCAGCCTTCTTCGTGGCGGCCTTGCGCGGCGCCCGCTTCTTGGGCTCCGCGTCAGCGGCATCGGCGGCCGGTGCCTCGGCCGGGACGACCACGACAGCCGCGTCGTCGGCGCCCGACGGCGACCCGGCGGGAGCCGTCACCTTGCGCGTGGCACGACGACGGGCGCGCGCCGGGGGCTCCGTGGAGACCTCGGGCTCGGGCGCGGCCTCGACCGGGGCCGTGGGGGCCTCGGCGGGGACGACCACGACGGCGGCGTCCTCGGAGACCGCGGGAGACCCGGCGGGAGCCGTCACCTTGCGGGTGGCGCGACGACGGGCGCGGGCCGGGGGCTCCGTGGAGACCTCGGGCTCGACGGTCGGCGCCTGCTCGATGACGGGCTCGCTGACCGGGACGACCACGACGGCCGGTTCCGGCTCGTGGTCGGCCGCGGGCGGCGCGCCCGCGGGCGAGGTGGCCTTACGGGCGCCGCGCCGCCGGGAGCGGCCGCGGCTGCCGTGGGCGGCGGCCTCGGCCTCGGCCGCGGTGCCGAACCACTCCTCCTCGGGGTCGCCGACGGTCGGCACCAACTCGGCCTCGCCGACCTCGATCGGCTCCAGCTCGGGCAGTTCGTCGGCCGAGTCGACCGAGTCGGCGTCGTCCGCGTCTGCCTCCAGCACGTGCTCGTTCTCGTGCTCGTGGTCGTGACCGTCGCCCGCCGCGCCGCCGTTGCCGGACTTGCCGCGCCGCTTGCGCTTGCCGCCGCCACCGCCGGTGGTGGTCGCCTGGTCCATGTGGACGATGACGCCGCGCCCGTTGCAGTGCACGCAGGTCTCGGAGAAGGACTCCAGCAGGCCCTGGCCGACCCGCTTGCGGGTCATCTGCACCAGGCCGAGCGAGGTGACCTCGGCCACCTGGTGCTTGGTCCGGTCCCGGCCCAGGCACTCCAGCAGCCGCCGCATGACCAGGTCGCGGTTGGACTCCAGGACCATGTCGATGAAGTCGATGACGACGATGCCGCCGAGGTCCCGCAGCCTGAGCTGGCGGACGATCTCCTCGGCCGCCTCCAGGTTGTTGCGGGTGACGGTCTCCTCCAGGTTGCCGCCCTGCCCGGTGAACTTGCCGGTGTTGACGTCGACCACGACCATCGCCTCGGTCTTGTCGATCACCAGCGAACCGCCGGACGGCAGCCACACCTTGCGGTCCAGCGCCTTCAGAAGCTGCTCGTCGATGCGGTACGTCGCGAAGACGTCGATCTCCGAGGTCCAGCGCGACAGCCGGTCCGCCAGGTCGGGCGCGACGTGGGTGACGTACTCGTGGATCGTGCTCCACGCCTCGTCACCGCTGACGATGACCTTCGAGAAGTCCTCGTTGAAGATGTCGCGGACGACGCGGACGGTCATGTCCGGCTCGCCGTAGAGCAGCGTCGGCGCGTTGCCGCTCTTGGCCTTCTTCTGGATGTCCTCCCACTGCGCCTGGAGGCGTTCGACGTCGCGGCGCAGCTCGTCCTCGCTGGCGCCCTCCGCGGCGGTGCGGACGATGACGCCCGCGTCCTCGGGGACGATCTTCTTGAGGATGGTCTTCAGCCGGGCCCGCTCGGTGTCGGGGAGCTTGCGGCTGATGCCGGTCATCGAGCCCTCGGGCACGTACACCAGGTAGCGGCCGGGCAGCGAGACCTGGCTGGTCAGGCGGGCGCCCTTGTGGCCGATCGGGTCCTTCGTCACCTGGACGAGGACCGGCTGGCCGGACTTGAGCGCGGACTCGATACGGCGCGGGCCGTTGCCCATGCCGAGTGCCTCGAAGTTGACCTCGCCCGCGTACAGGACGGCGTTGCGGCCCTTGCCGATGTCGACGAACGCGGCCTCCATGGACGGCAGCACGTTCTGCACCTTGCCCAGGTAGACGTTGCCGACGTAGCTGGTGGCCTGCTCCTTGTTGACGTAGTGCTCGACGAGGACGTTGTCCTCCAGCACGCCGATCTGGGTGCGCTCGCCGTTCTGCCGGACCACCATGACGCGCTCGACGGCCTCGCGGCGCGCCAGGAACTCCGCCTCGGTGATGATCGGCACGCGGCGGCGGCCCTGCTCGCGGCCCTCGCGGCGGCGCTGCTTCTTGGCCTCCAGGCGCGTGGAGCCCTTGATGGACTGCACCTCGTCGGCGCCGGTGCCGCCACCGGACTCCGACTTCTGGCGCGGCTCGCGGACCTTGACGACCGTGCGCTCCGGGTCGTCGCCGCCGTTGGCGGAGTCGTCGGCGCCGGAGTCGGAACCGCGACGGCGACGGCGCCTGCGGCGACGGCTGGTGCTGGAACCCGAGCCGTGGTCGTCGTCGTGCGCCGACTCGTCGGCGGAGTCCTCCTCGTCGTCGCCCTCGGACGACTCGTCCTCGTCGTCGGAGGACGCGGTGTCCTCGTGCTCGCTGGACTCGCCCCGGCGACGGCGGCGACCGCCGCGGCGGCGACGGCGGGACGGGCGGTCATCGCCGTCGTGCTCGCCGTCGGCGTCCGCGTCGTTGTCCTGCTCGTCGTCCGCGTCGGTGTCGGCCTCGTCCACGTCCACGGCGGTGGCCGCCTCGGCGGTCACCGGCTCCGCGGCGGAGCCGCCACGGCGACGGCGACGGCGGCGCGGGCCGCTGTCCCGCTCCTCGGTCTCGTCCTCGTCGGCGACGGCGGGCTCCTCCGCGACGGCACCGGCCGCCACGGGCTCGGCCGTGGGCGCCTGGAAGACCGGCGGCTGGAAGACAGCCGTCGGCGGACGCGACGCCCTGCGGCGTCCGCGCGCCGGGCGCTCCTCGGTCCTGACCTCAAGGGTGATGGACGCGACGGGGATGCCGAACGCCTCGGCGAGGGCGGCCACCGCGTTGGCGTTCGCCTCCTCGACCGTCTGGCCGTAGCCGCGGATCTCGTACGCGTCGTCGACCTCGACGTTCCACTCGTCGCCGTCCTGGAGCGCCTTCCCGGTGTACTCGAAGCGCTCTTCCGGCGTGTCGTGCGCACTGGCGGTGACGGTGTCGCTCTCGGCCTCGGCCTCGTCCCGCGGCGCCAGCGCGCCCGGCTTCAGCCGCCGGGAGCCGTCGCCCGCGGAGAACGTCGCCGCAGGGGCTCCGGCCGTTCGCTTGCGTGACCGCCGGGCGCGCGGCTCCGGCTCGGCGGCCGGGGCGGGCGGCGCCACGGGCGCCGCGGGTGCGGGGGCCTCGGCGATCTCGCCCGCGGTGCCGTCGGCGGCGGGCGCTTCGGCGGGCGCGGCCACCTTGCGCGTGGCACGGCGGCGGGCACGCGGCGGGGCCGCGTCCCCAGCGGGGGCCTCGGCGGCGGCGGGCTCGGCGGTCACCGCGGCGGGCGTACCGCCGTCAGGGGCATCGCCCGAGGCGGTCTCGTCGGCGGTGGAGGCGGCCGGGGCCGCCACCTTGCGCGTGGCGCGACGGCGGGCACGCGGCGGGGCCGCGTCCCCAGCGGGGGCCTCGGCGGCGGCGGGCTCGGCGGTCGCCGGGGCGGGCGTACCGCCGTCAGGGGCATCGTTCGAGGCAGGCTCGTCCGCCGTCGAGGCGGCCGGGGCCGCCACCTTGCGGGTGGCCCGGCGGCGAGCGCGCGGCGGCGCGGCGGGGGCCTCGTCGGAGGCGGCGGTGTCGTCAGCGGCGGAGCCGGACGCCGCGGCGGTGTCCGTACCGCCGTCAGGGGCATCGCCCGCAGCGGTCTCGTCGGCGGTGGAGGCGGCCGGGGCCGCCACCTTGCGGGTGGCGCGACGGCGGGCGCGCGGCGGGGCGGCTGCCTCGGACGCGGAGGCGTCATCGGAGGCCGGAGCCAGGCTCTCGGCGGTCTCGGAGCTCATGGGGGCGGCCGTGGCGCCGTCGGAGGCGGCCTCGTCACCGGCGGTCACGGCCGGAGCGGCGACCTTGCGGGTGGCGCGACGGCGGGCGCGCGGCGGGGCTGCCGCCTCGGACGCGGAGGCGTCGTCGGAGGCCGGAGCCGAGGGCTGGGCCGCGGGCTCGGCGGTGGCGGAGCTGCCGGCGGCGTCGGTCGGGGGGCCCGCGGGGCGGGAGGCGGCCCGGCGGCGGCGCGGCGGCGCGGCCTCGGCGGCGGGCTCGGATGTGGGGGTGGGTTCGTTGGAGTCGGTCTGGTCGTGCATTCGGGCAATGCTCCCGTCGAGCTCCCGGGCGCCGCGTCCATGTCCGGTGCGGCGGGCCGCTTGGTCGCGGTGCCGCTGTCCGGGGGCGCGGGCGCCGCACGGGAGCTGCTGTGTCGCTCGTCGGCACCGCGTCGGCGGGTCGACGAAAGTCTCATGTGGTCTGCGGCGCCGGACCCGGGTGGCTCCCTGGTGCGTCGGCGACGCGTGACGACGTGGCTACGCGGACCCGGCAGGTACCGTCACAGCGTCGCGATCATGCGCGAGCGGGTCGGTGACCGTGCCGGACTCCTCGTCGAGCGGCCCCTGCGCCAGCCTGGTCACCGCTGCGGGGACCGGCGGCGCGAGGTCGGCCGTCGCATGGAGGCCGGACAGTACGTCGTCGGGCCGTACGGCAGGTGTCAGGTGCCGTACAACCAGCCGCAGTATCGCACAGGCGCGGTCCTGCGGCCTATCGGCACCCTGTTCGGACATGTCCGCGTCGTGCCCGGCGCCGTTGTCCGGCGTGTCGTCGACGACTTCCAGGCGCGTGACGGCGCCGCGGGTGTCGAACGTGCGGATGCCGTTCTTCGTCTTGCGCTGTACTTCCACGGTCTCCGCGGCGAGGAACGCCGCGACGGCCTGTCGTGCCTCGGCCGGGTCGACACCGTCGAGCCTGACCTGCCAGACCGACGCCTCGAGGCGTTCGGCGAGTCCCGAGGTCCGGGCCTCGACCGCCTCGATGACGTCGAGTCCCGCGGGCAGCGACTCGTCGAGCAGCAGCCGCAGCTTCTCCGGGTCGACGCTGCGCGCGAGGGCGATCTCCAGATACTCCGCCTCGCTGCCGACGCCGGTGGGTGCGGCGTTGGCGTACGACACCTTGGGGTGCGGGGTGAAGCCCGCCGAGTACGCCATCGGCACCTCGGCGCGGCGCAGGGCCCGCTCGAAGGCGCGCTGGAAGTCGCGGTGGCTGGTGAACCGGAGGCGGCCACGCTTGGTGTAGCGCAGTCGAATGCGCTGCACCGCCGGTGCGGGCGGCGGACCTTCGGGCTGTCGCTTGCCCAGTGTCGTTCAGTCCCTCGTGCGTACTCGTGTCCCGGGAGCCCGTCACCGGGCCCGCTTGTCTTTCACAAGGTTACGCCGCGTCGCGCGTTGCTGTTGACGGGTGACTCCCGCCCTGTGGACAACCCGGGGTCGACAGTCTCGGAGGAACGCCCTGAACCGGTGCCGGTCCCCCGCTCAGCGGTGGGTCGGCGGACGCCTCTTGGCGAGGTCGGGGCCGGGCTGCTTACGGTGGCGGGCCGCCGGCCGGGGCAGCGCTCGCGTGGCGTGCGCGCTCGCCACCAGCGCGTCGGCGGGATCGGGCGCCTCTGATACGTCGGCCGCGTCCGTCGCCGGTGCCGGGCCGAACGCCCCCGGCTCGTACCCGGCCCGCCGCGGCGGCAGCCGCCGCTCGGCGGCGCCGACCGGATCGCCGAAGAGCGCCCTGCGGGTCTCGGCGCGCAACTCGCGCAGCGAGCGGCGGGCGTCGGCGACCGCGTCCTTGACCGGCTGCCAGACCGCGCGCCGGTACCAGCGGCCCGCGGCCCGTACCGCGCGCAGTACGGGAGCGCCGGTCCGGCTCCAGACCCAGGCGGCGGGGACCGCGATCAGCACGCGGGCCAGCCACGCGACGCCGCGGCCGACGGCGCGCGAGACATAGCCGGTCACCCGCCAGGCGTGGCCGAGCGCCGCGCCGATCTCGCGTGCGACGGGGACGACGACGCGCCGCCACACGAAGCCGACCGGCAGCACGACCAGGGTTCTGACCAGCCAGAGCAGGCCGAGCCAGGTCATCCGCAGCGTCCACGCGAGGCCGCGGCCGACCGGCGTGAGCACGTACCGCCACAGCGCCGCCAGCGGCCACACCAGCGCGTACCGCATGAAGAAGACGACGGCCGCGGCGAGTGCGAGGGCGACGGGCACCAGCAGGGAGTGCCAGAGCCAGCGGGCGGGCACGGCGAGGAGGTAGTGGCCGAGCCAGGAGGCGCCCGCGCCCAGGCCCGCGCCGAGGGTCAGCAGCGTCCAGCGGACGGCGCGGCCGACGGGCGCGAGGACGTACGCGTAGAGGGCGGTCAGGGGGACGACGAGCAGCCAGTGCGCGAGCAGTCCCGTGCCGGCGCCGAGCATGCGCAGTGTCCAGGCGGCGGCGTGGCCGAGCGGCACGAGCACGTACCGCCACAGGGCGACGAGCGGGACGACGACCAGGTAGCGGGTCAGGAAGACGGCCGGGATCACCACCAGGGTGCGCACCGCCCAGGCGAGCGCGGCGCCGAGGACCCGCAGCGGCGGGAGCAGCAGGCGGCGCCATGTCCAGCGCAGTCCGGCCGAGGTCGCGCGCCCGGCCGTCGCGAGCGCGTCCCAGAGCAGGCGCAGCGGCAGCACGACGGCGAAGGCGACGAGACGGACCGGCATACGTATGGCGACGGTCAGGCAGCCGTCGCCGCTCCCCCGCGGGTGTTCCAGAGCCATGCGGTGAACCTACCCGCAGGGCTTGGCGGGTTGGCGTACCGCGCGGTGTCCGCAGCCGGATCGGCACCCGGCGGATACCGCCCGGAGACGTCGCGCGGCGGCGGCCGGGCGCGTGGCACGGCCGCCTGTCACGGCCGCGCACACGGGCCGGGGCGCGGCTCGACGTGCTCCGGCGAGCACTCCTGCGAGTACGGCTCCACGCACGCCTCGAAGCGCGGCTCGCGGCACCGCGCGAAAACGCTCCGCCACGGCGCGGGCCAGGGGCCTTGCGCAGGTTCCGCCCCGTCAAGTCGTCGGCGGCGCGCATGTGTTGGGGATGCGCGGGTCTTGTCAACAAATCGAATGACGTGCGTAAACCGTTGACAAGCCGGTGACACGATCGCAACATGTGACTCGCAAAAAGCTGGTCAATGCTCTCTCAATTCTTCACATCTGTATGCAACTTCACGGCAGGAGCCGCCTCGCGTCCTGCGAACCCCGCGCGTCCCGCGCGTCGTCCGCGCTCTCTCGTTCCGACTGAACAGAGGACACATGAAACGGAAACAGCTCAGCCGTCGGCTGATCACCGGCCTGGTCACCGCCGGTCTGATCGCCATCGGGCTCCTGCCACTGTCCGGGGCCGCCGCCGCGGCCGACCGGCCCAACCTCGCCTCGGGGAAGGCCGCTTCGTCGAGCGGCGCGGTGGGCGGATACCCCGCCTCCGCGGTCACCGACGGCAACCAGGGCACGTACTGGGAAGGGCCGAACAACACCTTCCCGCAGTGGGTGCAGATCGACCTCGGCGGCAGCGGTGCCGCCGTCGACCAGGTGGTGCTCAAGCTGCCGGCCGGCTGGGAGGCGCGCACCGAGACCATCGCGGTGCAGGGCAGCACCGACGGCGCCGCCTTCAGCACGCTGTCCGCCGCGCAGGGCCGCACCTTCAACCCGGCTTCCGCCAACACCGTGACGGTCGACTTCAGCGCCGCGACGGTCCGCTACGTACGGCTGAACATCACGGCCAACACCGCGTGGCCGGCCGCGCAGATATCCGAGCTGGAGATCCACGGCACGACGGTCACCGACCCCGGCGGCCCCGGCCCCGGCGATCCCGGCCCCGGTGACGGCACGGGCAAGGACCTGGCGCGCGGCAAGCCGATCGAGGCGTCCTCGACGGCCCAGTCCTTCGTCGCGTCCAACGCCAACGACGGCCAGGTCGGCAGCTACTGGGAGTCCAACGGCTTCCCGTCGACGCTGACGGTCAAGCTCGGCTCCGACGCCGACATCACCTCCGTCGTCGTCAAGCTCAACCCCGACGCCGCGTGGGGTCCGCGCACGCAGAACATCCAGGTGCTCGGGCGCGGCCAGAGCGCGACCGGCTTCACCTCGCTGAAGGCCAGGGCGGACTACGCGTTCAGCCCGTCGAGCAACCAGAACACCGTGACCATCCCGGTCACCGGCCGGGCCGCCGACCTCCAGCTCGGGTTCTTCTCCAACTCCGGCGCCCCGGGCGGCCAGGTCGCCGAGGTGCAGGTCATCGGCGTACCCGCGCCCAACCCCGACCTGACCGTCACCGCGCTGTCGTGGACCCCGACCGCCCCGGTCGAGACCGACACCGTGAACGTCAGCGCCACCGTGAAGAACATCGGCAGCGCCGCGTCGCCCGCGACCACCGTCAATGTCAGCGTCGGCGGTGTCGTCGCGGGCAGCGCCCCGGTGGCCGCCCTCGCCGCCGGTGCGTCCGCCACCGTCCAGGTCGCCGTCGGCAAGCGGGCGGTGGGCAGCTACACCGTCTCGGCCGTGGTCGACCCCAATGGCACCGTCATCGAGCAGAGCAAGGACAACAACAGCCTCGCCTCACCGACGAAGCTGGTCGTCGCGCAGGCGCCGGGCCCCGACCTCGAAGTGCTCGGCATCACCTCCAACCCGGCCAGCCCCGCGGTCGGCGCGGCTGTCTCCTTCACCGTCTCGGTGCACAACCGCGGCACCACCTCGACGGGCGTCGCCACCGTCACCCGCCTCACCGTGGGCGGCACCACGCTCGACACCAGCACCCCGGCGATCGCCGCGGGCGCGACCGTCACCGTGAACGTCACCGGCACCTGGACCGCGACCAGCGGCGGCGCCACCCTCGTCGCGACCGCGGACGCCACCAACGTCGTCGCCGAGACCAACGAGACCAACAACACCTTCTCCCGCTCGATCGTGGTCGGGCGCGGCGCCGCCGTCCCGTACACCGAGTACGAGGCCGAGGCCGCCACGTACCAGGGCACGCTCCTGGAGACCGACCCGCTGCGCACCTTCGGCCACACCAACTTCGCGACCGAGTCCTCGGGCCGCAAGTCGGTACGGCTGAACACCACCGGTCAGTTCGTGGAGTTCACCTCCACCAACCCGACCAACTCGATCGTGGTGCGCAACTCGATCCCCGACGCCGCGAACGGCGGCGGCATCGAGGCCACGATCAGCCTCTACATCAACAACACGTTCAACCGGAAGATCACCCTGTCCTCGAAGCACAGTTGGCTGTACGGCAACACCGACGGCCCCGAGGCGCTGACCAACTCGCCGCAGGCGGACGCCCGTCGGCTGTTCGACGAGTCCAACGCGCTGCTGTCGACGACGTATCCGGTGGGCACCAAATTCCGCCTCCAGCGGGACGCGACCGACACGGCGTCGTTCTACGTCATCGACCTGATCGACCTGGAGCAGGTGGCGCCGCCGAAGGTCAAGCCCGCCGAGTGCACGTCGATCACCGAGTACGGCGCGATCCCGGACGACGGGATCGAGGACACCGCCGCGATCCAGCGGGCCGTGACCGCCAACCAGAACGGCCTCATCAACTGCGTGTGGATCCCGGCGGGCCAGTGGCGCCAGGAGAAGAAGATCCTCACCGAGGACCCGCTGCACCGCGGCCAGTACAACCAGGTCGGCATCAGCAACGTCACGATCCGCGGCGCGGGCATGTGGTACTCGCAGCTCTACTCGCTGATCCAGCCGCAGGACGCCGTGGGCAGCATCAACCACCCGCACGAGGGCAACTTCGGCTTCGACATCGACAACAACACGCAGATCTCCGACATCGCGATCTTCGGCTCCGGCCGGATCCGCGGCGGTGACGGCAACGCCGAGGGCGGCGTGGGCCTCAACGGCCGGTTCGGCAAGAACACCAAGATCAGCAACGTGTGGATCGAGCACGCCAACGTCGGTGTCTGGGTCGGCCGCGACTACGACAACATCCCCGCCCTGTGGGGACCGGCGGACGGCCTCGAATTCAGCGGGATGCGCATCCGCGACACCTACGCCGACGGCATCAACTTCACCAACGGCACCCGTAATTCGAAGGTCTTCAACTCCTCCTTCCGCACCACGGGCGACGACTCGCTCGCGGTCTGGGCCAACAAGTACGTCAAGGACCAGTCCGTCGACATCGCGCACGACAACCACTTCGTGAACAACACCATCCAGTTGCCCTGGCGCGCCAACGGCCTTGCGATCTACGGCGGTTACGGCAACACCATCGAGAACAACCTCGTCTACGACACGATGAACTACCCGGCGATCATGCTGGCCACCGACCACGACCCGCTGCCGTTCTCCGGCCAGACGCTGATCGCCAACAACGGCATCCAGCGCGGCGGCGGCGTCTTCTGGGGCGAGGCGCAGAAGTTCGGGGCCATCACCCTGTTCGCCTCCACCAGTGACATCACCGGCGTCACCATCCGGGACACCGACATCGCCGACTCCACCTACGACGGGATCCAGTTCAAGAACGGCGGCGGCGCCATGCCGGGCGTCACCATCAGCAACGTCACCATCGACAAGTCCAACAACGGCGCCGGGATCCGCGCCCAGGGCGGCGCGCGGGGCAGCGCCAATCTGTCCCACGTCACCATCACCAACTCCGCCAACGGCAGCGTCCTCATCGAGCCCGGATCGCAGTACGTGATCAACGGCTCGTAACCGAAGGCTCTCGCCCCCCGAGAAAAAACCCGTGGCCCCGCACGCGTCCTGCGTGCGGGGCCACGGGCCGTGTCGCGCTACCTCGCGGCGGCGCCGACCGTCACTTCACGACCGACAGCGGCAGCAGCTTCTGCCCCGTCGGGCCGACCTGGATGTGGGTGTCCATCTGCGGGCAGACGCCGCAGTCGAAGCACGGCGTCCAGCGGCAGTCGTCGACCTCGGTCTCGTCCAGGGCGTCCTGCCAGTCCTCCCACAGCCAGTCCTTGTCGAGACCGGAGTCCAGGTGGTCCCAGGGCAGGACCTCCTCGGCGGTGCGCTCGCGGGTGGTGTACCAGGACAGGTCGACGCCGAAGGCGGGCAGCTCGGCCTCGGCGGCGCGCAGCCAGCGGTCGTAGCTGAAGTGCTCGCGCCAGCCGTCGAACCGGCCGCCGTCCTCGTAGACGGCCCGGATGACGGCCGACACCCGGCGGTCGCCGCGGGAGAGCAGGCCCTCGATGATGCCGGGCTTGCCGTCGTGGTAGCGGAAGCCGATGTTGCGGCCGTACTTCTTGTCGCCGCGGATCGCGTCGCGCAGCTTCTCCAGCCGGGCGTCGGTCTCCTCCACGCCGAGCTGCGGGGCCCACTGGAAGGGGGTGTGCGGCTTGGGCACGAACCCGCCGATGGAGACCGTGCAGCGGATGTCGTTCTGCCCGGTGACCTCGCGGCCCTTGGCGATGACCTTCTTCGCCATGTCGGCGATCTGGAGGACGTCCTCGTCGGTCTCGGTGGGCAGCCCGCACATGAAGTAGAGCTTCACCTGCCGCCAGCCGTTGCCGTACGCGGTGGCCACGGTACGGATCAGGTCCTCTTCCGAGACCATCTTGTTGATGACCTTGCGGATCCGCTCGGAGCCGCCCTCGGGGGCGAAGGTCAGACCGGAGCGGCGGCCGTTGCGGGTCAGCTCGTTGGCCAGGTCGATGTTGAAGGCGTCGACGCGGGTGGACGGCAGGGACAGGCCGATCTTGTCGTCCTCGTACCGGTCGGCGAGGCCCTTGGCGACCTCGGCGATCTCGGTGTGGTCGGCGGAGGACAGCGAGAGCAGGCCGACCTCCTCGAAGCCGGTGGCCTTCAGGCCCTTCTCGACCATCTCGCCGATCCCGGTGATGGACCGCTCGCGCACCGGGCGGGTGATCATGCCCGCCTGGCAGAAGCGGCAGCCGCGGGTGCAGCCGCGGAAGATCTCCACCGACATCCGCTCGTGCACGGTCTCGGCCAGCGGCACCAGCGGCTGCTTG
This sequence comes from Streptomyces sp. NPDC093221, assembly GCF_044753885.1. Classification (NCBI taxonomy): domain Bacteria; kingdom Bacillati; phylum Actinomycetota; class Actinomycetes; order Kitasatosporales; family Streptomycetaceae; genus Streptomyces; species Streptomyces sp. NPDC093221. Next base: position 544,525 of record NZ_JBIVOA010000005.1, read on the forward strand.
GGGTACGGCCACTCGTCGAGGTCCATCACGGTGTGCTTGGACACCCGCCACGGCACGCCGCTGCGGTTGGGCACGACGCGGGAGATCCGGCCGTCGGCCAGATACTCCACGTCGTAGAAGCGCGGCACGTACACCCCGCCGGTCCTCGCCAGCCGCAGCAGCACCTCGTCCCGGCCGCCGGGGCGGCCCTCGGCCTTCCACGCGCGGATGACCTCGGTCATCTCCAGGACGGCCTGCTCGCCGTCGCCGATGACGGCCGCGTCGATGAAGTCGGCGATCGGCTCGGGGTTGAACGCGGCGTGGCCGCCCGCCAGCACGATCGGGTCGTCCAGCGTGCGGTCGGCGGCGAGCAGCGGGATGCCCGACAGGTCGAGCGCGGTGAGCATGTTGGTGTAGCCCAGCTCCGTGGAGAAGCTGAGGCCGAACACGTCGAAGGCGCGGACCGGGCGGTGCGCGTCGACCGTGAACTGCGGCACATCGTGCTCGCGCATCAGCGCTTCCAGGTCGGGCCACACGCTGTACGTGCGCTCGGCCAGGACGCCCTCGCGCTCGTTGAGCACCTCGTAGAGGATCATGACGCCCTGGTTGGGCAGGCCCACCTCGTACGCGTCCGGGTACATCAGCACCCAGCGGACGTCGGTGCTGTCCCACTCCTTGACGGTGGAGTTCAGCTCGCCGCCGACGTACTGGATCGGCTTCTGGACGTGCGGGAGAAGTGCTTCCAGGCGCGGGAAGACCGACTCGACAGGCATCTCGGCGACTCTCATCAGACGGCTGGGACTCCCCCGGCCGGCGGCGTGGGGGCTGGGTGACCCTCAAGGGTACCCGTGTCTCGCGGCGGCCCGGTCCCGCTCATCCGTCACGGCCCCGCCGCGCCCGGGCCCCGGCTCAGATGTCGCGGTCCGCCGACCGCCAGACATCCGGCAGTTCCGCCTCCACGGCCGCCGCTCTGGCCCGCTCGGCCGCGATCAGCGCCGTGTACGCCTCGGTGGGCTCCCCCGCCGCCCCTGCCTCCCGCGCGGTACGGCCGAGCGCCGCCCGGCACATCACGCTGTCCTGGTGCTCGCCGAGGAGCTGCTGGACGGACTTCATCCGGCCGGTGTGGGCGGCGGCCCGCTTGCCGAGCACCGGCTGCGCGGCCTCGCCGCAGTAGCGGGCACGCTTGGCGGATTTGCGGGCCTCGTGCAGCGCGATGTCGCGGTCGTCGCCTGGCGGCAGCGCCAGCGCGGCCTGGATCTGCCGCCGCAGCCGCAGGTGGTCGCGGCCCACGGCGGCGGTGGCGGCCTCGTGGGCGGGCGCGGCGGCCGACACCAGGAACGGCGGCAGCACGAGCAGCGCCTCCAGGCGGTCGAGCAGCGCGAAGTAGCGGGTCCCGGTCAGCACCCGGACCAGGGCCGCGTGGGAGCGCGCGTGGCTGTCGGCGGCCAGGCCCCGCAGCCGGTCGCGTACGGCCGCGGTGACCAGCGCGGGGTCGGCCTCGGCGAGCAGCCCGTCCACGCGGTCCGCGAGCACCTCGCGGTCGCGTTCGGTGCCGAGGACGGCGGCCAGCCACTTCAGCTCCGCGCCGAGCGGGTCGGTGGCACCGCGGTCCAGTTCCCTGCGGAAGCTCTTGAGGGCGCTGCGGGCCCTGCGGGTGGCGACCCGCATCCGGTGCACGGCGTCCTCCTGGTCGCGCCGCACCAGCGGGTCGAGCGCGAGGATCGCGGTGAGCTGTTCGCGCAGGTACCCGGTGGCGACCTCGCCCGCGGTGGCGGGGGTGCCGGGCGGCGCGGGCGGTTCGGCGAGCCGGTCGCCGAGCGCGCGGGCCAGTTTGGAGCGGGAGGCCGAGCGGCGCTGTCCCGCCGCCGTCAGCCGTTCCTCGACGGCGTCCAGCAGGGCGGGCGGCCCGCGCATCAGCTCGACCTCGGTCTCGGTCCAGCTCGGGCCGTCCGCCCCCGCGTCGGCACCGGTCTCGTACGCACCGGTCTCGTCGGCACCCGCCTCGTACGCACCGGTCTCGTACGCACCCGCCGCGTACACGTACGCCGTGACCTCGTCGTGGGCGATCTCGGCGAGCGCGCCGCCCTCCGCGTCCAGCAGCAGGGTCCGGTGCCGGGTGGTGCGCAGCCGGACCACCGGGTTCAGCGGGCGGCCCCTGAGCAGCGCGGCGACCTCGGTGCGCAACTCCTCGGGCGGGGCGTCGTCGGCGGCGCCCAGCGGGACACGGACCTCGGTGCGGGTGTCGGGCTCGCCGGTGGGCAGTTTCAGGTGCCAGCCCGCGTCCTCGCCCCCGGTACGGCGGCGGAGCGTGGTGCGGTGGGCGGCCAGCGCGAGGCCGGCGGTGTCGTAGTAGACGGCGTCGAGGAGGACGGGGTCCAGGCGCCGGATTCCGGCGACGGACGGCAGTCCTTCGAGGTCGGGAGGCGTCAGGGGGCGGCCGGGGCCGTCACCGGCCTCGTACTTGCGTTCGGTCTCGCGCACTCGCTGACCCATGCTCGACGGTAACCGGGCACCCCGCCCGCGAGCAATGGCGCGGCCGGCCGGGACGGGATCCGCGGACCCCTTCCGACCGGCCGGGCCCGCGCGTCACGCCGACATCGGCCGTTGCATCCGTACGGACTGCAACAGACCTATGGCCACACAGTTGGCGAACATCGATGATCCGCCGTACGACACAAAGGGCAAGGGGATACCCGCGACCGGCATGATGCCCAGCGTCATGCCGATGTTCTCGAAGGACTGGAAGGCGAACCAGGCGACGATTCCGGCGGCGACGATCGTGCCGTACAGGTCGGTGGCATTGCGGGCGATGGCGCAGGCCCGCCAAAGGATGAGGCCGATCAGCGCGATGATCAGGGCGGCGCCGAGGAAGCCCAGTTCCTCGCCCGCGACCGAGAAGACGAAGTCCGTCTGCTGCTCGGGCACGAACTGCCCGGTGGTCTGGCTGCCATGGAACAGGCCCTTGCCGAGCAGGCCGCCGGAGCCGATGGCGATCCGCGCCTGGCTGGTGTTGTAGCCGACGCCCGCCGGGTCCAGGGCGGGGTTGGCGAAGGCCGCGAAGCGGTCGATCTGGTACTTGTCCAGGATGCCGAGCTGCCAGACGGCGAGGGCGCCGCCGATCCCGGCGGCGATCAGGCCGAAGACCCAGCGGTTGGACGCGCCGGAGGAGAGCAGCACCCCGAGCACGATCGCCGCCATCACCATCACCGAGCCGAGGTCCGGCATCATCATGATGATCAGGATCGGCAGCGCGGCCAGGCCCAGCGACTGGAGCACGGTCCTGTGGTCCGGATGCTCGCGGTCGCCCGCGTCCACCCGCGCGGACAGCACCATCGCCATGCCGAGGATGATCGCGACCTTCACGAATTCCGACGGCTGGAGCGAGAAGCCGCCGCCGATCACGATCCACGAGTGCGCGCCGTTGACGGTCGAGCCGAGCGGGCTGAGCACCGCGAGGATGCCGAGGATCGCCAGCACGTAGTAGAACGGCACGATGCCGCGCATCCTGCGGTGCCCTATGACGACGACACCGATCGCGAGACCCGCGCCGATCCCGGCGTTCATCAGGTGCCGCATCAGGAAGTAGTACTGGTCGCCATGGGTGAGATTGGTGCGGTTGCGGGTCGCGGAGTACACCAGCATCGTGCCGATGGCGGTCAGCGCGAGGGACGCGAAGAGCAGCACCCAGTCCATCCGGCGCGCTATCGAGTCGCGGGCGAAGAGCTTGCCCAGCGTGGACCGCTCGGGGGTGAAGCGGCGGATCGAGTAGCTGTTGGTGGCACTCATGACCAGGATTTCCTGCCCTGCAGCAGCTTCTCAGTGCGGGTCGGGGTGAGGGCCGCGAGCACCGGGCCCGGGTCGCCCGGCGTGCCGTGCTGCGACGGCGTCAAGGTGGTGTCGGAGGCGGGCACGACGACGCCGTCACCGGAGATCTTCGGCAGCGCGGCGACCGGCTTGGGCATGATTCCCTTGCTCGCGTCGATCTTCGGGCCGTCCTTCTCGATGCCGTACATCGCCTCGTAGATCCGGCGGACCGCGGTGCCCGAGGCGCCGGAGCCGGTACCGGCCTGCGAGATCGTCATCACGATCGTGTAGTCCTTGGTGTACGTGGTCAGCCACGAGGTCGTCTGCTTGCCGGAGACCTCGGCGGTACCGGTCTTGGCGTGCAGCGTGATCTTGTCCTGCGGCCATCCGGCGAACTTCCAGTTGGCCGTACCGTCCGTGACGACGCCCGCGGTGGCCTTGTTGATGTACTTCAGCGTCGACTTGGAGTCGGGCAGCTTGCCCGCCACCTTCGGCTTGATCGGCGTGACGGTCTTGCCGTCCGCGCTGACCACGGCCTTCCCTATGGTCGGCTGGTACAGCGTGCCGCCGTTGGCGAGCGCCGCGTAGATCCGGGCCATCTGGATCGGCGTGACGAGCGTGTCGCCCTGGCCGATCGCGTAGTTGACGGAGTCACCGGCGCGCAGCACGTAACCGTCGGTGCAGTTCTCCCGCGCGATGGCGGTGGCCAGGTCGTTCTTCTTACTGGTCTTCTTGAGCTTGCACCAGTAGTCCTTCATCGCGTCGTAGTAGCTCTGCTTCCACTGACGGTCGGGGACGCGGCCGGTGACCTCGCCCGGCAGGTCGATGCCGGTCTTGGCGCCGAGGCCGAACTGGTGGGCGGTCTTGTAGAACCAGTCCTTGGGGTGCTTGGGGTCGGTGCCGCCGTCCTTCTGCCACTGGTCGTACGCGATGCCGTAGAACACGGTGTCGCAGGAGACCTCCAGGGCGCGGCCGAGCGAGATGTCGCCGAAGCTCTCGTTCTCGAAGTTCTTGAAGACCTGGTTGCCGATGGTCATCGACGAGGTGCAGGGGTAGCCGCCGTTGATGTCGTAACCGGCGTTGACGGCCGCCGAGGTGGACACCACCTTGAAGGTGGAGCCGGGCGCCGACTGGCCCTGCGTGGCGCGGTTGAGCAGCGGGTAGTTGGACTCGGTCTCGTTGAGCGCCTTGTAGTCCTTGGCGGAGATCCCGCCGACCCACTCGTTGGGGTCGTAGGTGGGGGCGCTGGCCATGGCGATGACCTGGCCGGTGTTGTTGTCCAGGACGACGGCCGCGCCGGAGTCGGCCTTGTAGTTCTGGTGGGTGATGCTGTCGTACGTCTTGCGCGCGTCGGCCATGGCCTGCGCGAGTTCCTTCTCGGTGAGCGCCTGGACCTTGGAGTCGATGCTGGTCACCAGGTTCGCGCCGGGCTGCGCCGGGGTGTCGCCCGCCTTGCCGATCACCCGGCCGAGGTTGTCGACCTCGTAGCGGGTCACGCCCGCCTTGCCGCGCAACTGCGCGTCGTAGACGCTCTCCAGGCCGGAGCGGCCGATCTGGTCGGAGCGCTGGAGCGGCGCCTCGGTCTTCTCCGAGGCGGTCAGCTCCGCGTCGGTGACCGGCGACAGATAGCCGAGGACCTGCGCGGTGTTCGCCTTGGAAGGACTGGGGTAGCGGCGTACGGCGGTGGGCTCGGCGGTGACGCCGGGGAAGTCCTCGCGCCGCTCCATGATCTGGAGCGCCTGCTGGGTGGTGGCCTCGTCGGTGATCGGGATCGGCTGGTACGGCGACCCGTTCCAGCACGGCTTGGGCGTCTTCGCGTCGCACAGCCGCACCTTGTCGGTGACTTCCTTGGGGGTCAGCCCGAGGACACCGGCGAGCCGGGTCAGTACGGCCAGGCCGTCGTCGCGCTGCTTGAGCAGGTCGGTACGGGAGGCGGAGACCACCAGGCGCGTCTGGTTGTCGGCGAGCGGCACACCGCGGTCGTCGAGGATCGAGCCGCGGACGGCCGGGGTGACGACCTGCTGGATGTGGTTGTTCGCGGCCTTCTGGTCGTACTCCTGGCCGTTGCGGATCTGGAGATACCACAGGCGTCCGCCGAGGGTGAGCAGCAGGGACACCACGAGGATCTGGAGGATCACCAGGCGGATCGTGACCCGGGAGGTGCGCCCGGTCTCCGGGATGTTGCTCACCTTCTGGCCCCCCTGGGCATCGAGGCCATCGTCTTGGCCCGGCCGAACAGGCCGCGCTGCGGGCTGATCCCGGAACCGGTCCTGGTACGGGTGGGCCGGGTGCGCAGCGCGCTGCCGCCGAAGCCGCCGGTCGGGTCCTCGGTGAGCGGATCGTGGTCGAAGCGTCTGGCCAGGGCCATCACGAGCGGCACCACGAAGGGCGCGAGCAGCAGGTCGTAGACGGTCGCGGTGAACACCAGCTTGGGCAGGCCCACATGGGCGCCCGCGGTGTCGCCGACGAGGCTGCCGACGCCCGCGTACAGCAGCGTGGTGCCGACGGCCGCGCCGATCACGACGAGCATGGGTCCGGCGGCCGTGCGCAGTTGGCCGCTCTCGGGCTTGGCGAGTCCCGCCAGGTAGCCGATGACGCACAGCACGAGCGCGTAGCGGCCGACCGCGTGGTCGGCCGGTGGCGCGAGGTCGGCGAGCAGTCCCGCGCCGAAGCCGACCAGGCAGCCGCCGACGTGGCCGTAGGCGATGGCCAGGCCGAGCACGGTCAGCAGCAGCAGGTCGGGGACCGCGCCGGGCAGGTGCAGCCGGGCCAGCACGCTGACCTGGGCGACCATGGCGATCACCACGAGGACGGTGGAGAGCACGATCCGGTTGAGGCGCACGGTGTCTCAGCCCCTCTTGCCGTTGCTTGTCGTATTTTCCGTGGTGCCGGCCGTGGTGCCGGGGGTGGCGCCGCCGGTCGGGGTCGAGCCGGGCTTGGGCGTGGATGTGGGCTTCGGCTTGGGCGACGGGGTCGGCTTCGGCGGCAGCACGCTGTCGCGCGGGTCGGCACGCGGGCCCTGGACGACGACACCGACGATGTCCAGCCGGGTGAAGCCGACGAACGGCTGCACCTGGACGGTCTTGGTGAGGTTGCCGCCCGAGGGGTCGACGCCGACGACCTTGCCGACCGGCACGCCCGGCACGAACGGCTTGCCCGCCTCGGAGCCGAAGGTGACCAGCCGGTCGCCGTTGTGCACCGTGGCCTTGCCGTTGAGGAGCTGCACGCGCATCGGCTGGTTGCCCTGGCCGGTGGCGAAGCCCAGCTCCATGGAGCCCTCCATGCGGGTGCCCACGGTGAAGTCCGGGTCGTTGGCGAGCAGCACCGTGGAGGTGGAGGGGCCGACGGTGGTGACCCGGCCGACCAGGCCGTCACCGTCGATGACCGTCATGTCGCGGGTGACGCCGTCCTTGCTGCCCGCGTCGATGGTGACCGTCCAGGAGAATCCCTGCGCGGCTCCTATCGCGATGACCTGCGCGCCCTTGATGGCGTACTGCCCGGCGCCCGCCGTCTTCAGCAGCTTGTCCAGCTCCGCCGCCCGGTTACGGGTGACGTCCTTGCTGCCGAGCTGCTGCTTGAGCGCCTCGTTCTCGCGTTGCAGGCGGCTGATGGTGCTGTTGCGTCCGCCGGAGTCGCGGACCGCGTCTATGGCGTTGCCCACCGGGTCGACAACGCCTGACACGGAGTTCTCGACGGGGCCGAAGACGGACTGCGCCGCCTGCCGTGGCCGGTCGAGCGGTGAGTCCTCACCGCCCCTGATGTCCACGGTGATCAGCGCGAACGCGATCACCACCAGCAGCACCAGCAGAAGCCGGCTCTCTCGTGTGTCCCTCACGGGCGCCAGTCCGTGCCTTCCTCATCGGACCTGCCGCCGCTGTGCACCGCGGCCGGTCAGAGCTTGTGGGGCGGGTTCCCGCCGTCGCTGCGGGCGACCGGTGAGCCCGTGTGCTGCCCGTGCCTCATCTGCGTGGCGAGGAGTCGAGCACCTGCTGGAGTGCCTCGAATTCCTCGACGCACTTGCCCGCGCCCAGCGCCACGCAGTCCAGCGGCGACTCGGCGATGTGAATGGGCATTCCCGTCTCGTGCCGCAGCCGCTCGTCCAGGCCGCGCAGCAGCGCGCCGCCGCCGGCCAGCACGATCCCGCGGTCCATGATGTCGCCGGACAGCTCGGGCGGGCACTTGTCCAGGGTGGTCTTCACCGCGTCGACGATCGCGTTGACCGGCTCCTCGATGGCCTTGCGCACCTCGGCCGCGGAGATCACCACGGTCTTGGGCAGGCCGCTGACCAGGTCACGGCCGCGGATCTCGGTGTGCTCGTCGTCGTCCTTGGAGGCGAAGGCGGAGCCGATGGTGAGCTTGATCTGCTCCGCGGTCCGCTCACCGAGCAGGAGGCTGTACTCCTTCTTGATGTGCTGGATGATCGCGTTGTCCAGCTCGTCACCCGCGACGCGGATGGACTGGGCGGTGACGATGCCGCCGAGGCTGATCACCGCGACCTCGGTGGTGCCGCCGCCGATGTCCACCACCATGTTGCCGGTGGCCTCGTGCACCGGGAGCCCGGCGCCGATCGCCGCCGCCATCGGCTCCTCGATGATGTGCACGGTACGGGCGCCGGCCTGCGTGGTCGCCTCGATGACGGCGCGTCGCTCGACTCCGGTGATGCCGGAGGGCACGCAGACGACCACCCGCGGGCGGGCCAGGTACCGCCGCTTGTGGATCTTGAGGATGAAGTAGCGCAGCATGCGCTCGGTGATCTCGAAGTCGGCGATGACGCCGTCCTTCAGGGGGCGCACCGCGACGATGTTGCCGGGGGTGCGGCCGATCATCTTCTTGGCCTCGGAACCGACCGCGAGGATGCCGCCGGTGTTGGTGTTGACGGCCACGACCGACGGCTCGTTCAGGACGATCCCGCGGCCCCTGACGTACACCAGCGTGTTGGCCGTCCCGAGGTCGACTGCCATGTCACGGCCGATGAACGACATGTTGTTCGCCATGTGGATACGTCTGGCCTTCCCGAGCTTGAGCGGAGATTCCATCGTAGTCGCGCCCGGCGGGGCACGGGGTCGGGGTTCCGACGTCATTGTCATCAGAACACACAGCGGACCTCTGTAATGGTGACGCCGTGTCGGGGTGTTTGGTTCCCGATCGCCGACGGCATATGCCCGGGGCGGCGGGATTCCCCCGGGCGCCTGGTCCGACGGGGCGTCAGCAACGGTACTCCGTACCCGAACAGCCAGGTCCCGGGATTAGGCCAGACCGGGGAAGAAGATCTTGATCTCGCGCTCGGCGGACTCCTCGGAGTCCGAGGCGTGGATCAGATTCTCCCGGACAATCGTCCCGAAGTCCCCCCGAATGGAGCCCGGCGCGGCGGCGATCGGGTCGGTCGGACCGGCCAGCGCGCGGACGCCCTCGATGACCCGCTCGCCCTCGACGACCATCGCGACCGCGGGGCCCGACGCCATGAAGTCCATCAGCGGCTCGTAGAACGGGCGGCCGACGTGCTCGGCGTAGTGCTGCTCCAGCGTGCCGCGGTCCAGGGTGCGCAGTTCGAGCGCGGCGACGGTCCAGCCCGCCTTGCGTTCGATGCGGCCGACGACCTCGCCGATCAGGCCGCGGCGGACGGTGTCCGGCTTGAGAAGGACAAGGGTGCGCTGCGACACGGGACGGCTCCTGCTGTGTGCGGTCTACGGGTTCGGTGTACGGGTTCTCTGTACGGGTGCGGCGTGCGGCCGGCGGGGTGCGGCCGCGGGGGGCGCGGCCGTATGGGCTCCGGCCGGCGGGGTGCGAAGTACGACGAGCCTACAAGGGCGGGCGGTGCCCGGCGGACACCGGGCCGGGACGGGCGGGACGGACGGTGCGGCTGGGGTCACGCTTCCTGGGCCCGCGCACGGTCTTGTGCCCGCGCCTCGGCCTGCGCCGCGTGCCGGGCCTTCAGGACGTCCACCTTGCGCCCGTAGTGGATCGCCGCCCACCACAGACCGGCGAAGATCACGCCGAGGAAGAACATCGTGCCGACCCAGTACCCGCTGACCACCAGCGCGGCCTGGAGCACCCAGCCGACGGTCAGCGCGCCCGGCCGGGTGAGCATCCCGCACAGCAGCACGCACAGCGCCATGGCGATCCCGCACACCGTCCAGACGGTGCCCATCGACAGGTCGGGATGCTTCATCGCGACCAGACCGGCGAAGCCGATGACGAAGAACTCGCCGATCAGCGTGCTCGCGCACAGCGTCCGCATCGTCCCGCCCCCTTCACTTGCGGCCCAGCAGCAGCCGGGCCTCTCCGACGGTGATGACGGAACCGGTGACCAGCACTCCGGCCCCGGAGAACTCGCCCTCGTCCTCGGCGAGCGTGATCGCCGCCTCCAGCGCGTCGTCCAGCCTCGGCTCGACCTGCACCCGGTCGTCCCCGAACACCTCGACGGCCAGCGCCGCCAATTCGTCCACGTCCATCGCGCGGTGCGTCGAGTTACGGGTGACGACGACCTCGGAGAAGACCGGCTCGAACGCCTCCAGCAGCCCGCGTACGTCCTTGTCGCCGCTCGGCCCGACCACACCGACCAGGTGCGTGAAGCCGAACGCCTCACCGACCGCGGCCGCCGCGGCGGCCGCGCCCGCCGGATTGTGCGCCGCGTCCAGGACCACGGTGGGGCTGCGGCGCACCACCTCCAGGCGGCCGGGCGAGGTGACCGAGGCGAACGCGGCCCGCACGGTGTCCATGTCGAGGGTGCGCGACTGGGTGCTGCCGATGCCGAAGAACGCCTCGACGGCGGCCAGCGCGACCGCCGCGTTGTGCGCCTGGTGCTCGCCGTGCAGTGGCAGGAAGACCTGTTCGTACTCGCCGCCCAGGCCGCGCAGCGTCAGCAGTTGCCCGCCGACGGCGACCTCGCGGTGCACGACGCCGAACTCCATGCCCTCGCGGGCGACCGTCGCATCCGCCTCCACGGCCCGATTGAGCAGCGTCTTCGCCGCGTCGGCGGGCTGCTGGGCCAGGACGGCGGTGGCGTTCTTCTTGATGATGCCGCTCTTCTCCACCGCGATCTCGCCGGGCGTGGAGCCCAGCCGGTCGGTGTGGTCGAGCGCGATCGGGGTGACCACGGCGACCTGGCCGTCCACCACGTTGGTGGCGTCCCAGCCGCCGCCCATGCCGACCTCGACCACCGCGACGTCGACCGGCGCGTCCGCGAAGGCCGCGTACGCCATCCCGGTGAGCACCTCGAAGAACGACAGCCGGTGCGGCTGCGCGTCGTCCACCATGCCGACGAAGGGCTGGATGTCGCGGTAGGTCTCGATGAACCGCTCGGCGGAGATCGGCGCGCCGTCCAGGCTGATCCGCTCGGTGACGGACTGCACGTGCGGGCTGGTGTAGCGGCCGGTGCGCAGGTCGAAGGAGAGCAGCAGCCGCTCGATCATCCGGGCGGTGCTGGTCTTGCCGTTGGTGCCGGTGATGTGGATCGCCGGGTAGGCGCGCTGCGGGTCGCCGAGGACGTCCATCAGCGCCGTGATCCGGTCGAGCGAGGGCTCCAGCTTGGTCTCGGGCCAGCGGCCGAGCAGTTCCTCCTCGACCGTGCGCAGCTCCCGGTCGACGGCGGGGTCCGCGGGCCGCGCCGGTACGTCGTCCTCGGCCGCGACCGGGCTCACACCGGCCCGCAGCGTCCGGCTGCCCGCCTCGATGACGGCCAGGTCGGCCTCGCGGAGGGTACCGTCGGCCGCCCCGGCCGCGTCCTCGACGTCGTCGTCCACGTCGTAGGCGGTGTCCTGGATTTCGTACGCGTCGTCTTCGGGGCCGTCGCCGTTGTGCGGGTGCTCGCTCACAGCGCCCAGTCTACGGAGCCCGCGAGCGGAAACGGCCACGGGCCCGGACCGCGGGTGCGCGGTCCGGGCCCGTGGCACACGGTGGCCCTTCAGGGCGGGCGGCCCTCGGTGCGGTCAGGCCGACGGGAGGGCCGCGATCTGCGCGGTGATCCGGGCGATGTCGGCCTCGGCGGTCGCCAGCCGCGTACGGATCTTGGCCACCACCGGCTCGGGCGCCTTGCCGAGGAACGCCTCGTTGCCCAGCTTCTTCTCGGCGTCGGCCTTCTCCTTCTCGGCCAGGCCGAGATCCTTGGTGAGCCGCTTGCGCTCGGCCGGAACGTCGATCGTGCCGGACAGGTCGAGCGCGACCGTGGCGCCCGCGACCGGCAGCGTCGCGGTGGCGTGGAAGTCCTCGCCCGCGGGCTGGAGCCGGAGCACCTGGCGGATGGCGTCCTCGTGCGGCGCGAGCAGCGTCCCGTCCAGGGTCAGCAGCGCCGGGACCTTCTGGCCGGGCTGGAGCCCCTGGTCGGAGCGGAAGCGGCGGACCTCGGTGACCACCCGCTGGACCTCGGCGATCTCCGCCTCGGCCGCCGCGTCCCGGAAGCCGCTGTCGCTCGGCCAGTCCGCGACGACCAGCGACTCGCCGCCGGTCAGCGTCGTCCACAGCGTCTCGGTGACGAAGGGGACGATCGGGTGCAGCAGCCGCAGCATCACGTCCAGGACCTCGCCCAAGACCCGCCCGGAGACCCGGGCGCCGTCGCCGCCCGCGAAGAAGACGGTCTTGGACAGCTCCACGTACCAGTCGAAGACCTCGTCCCACGCGAAGTGGTAGAGGCTGTCGCTGAGCTTCGCGAACTGGTAGTCGTCGTACAGGCCGTTGACCTCGGCGACGACCGTGTTCAGCCGGGACAGGATCCACCGGTCGGTGGCCGACAGCTCCTCGGGCGCGGGCAGCGGGCCCTGGACCGTGGCGCCGTTCATCAGCGCGAAGCGCGTGGCGTTCCAGATCTTGTTGGCGAAGTTGCGGGACGCCTGGACCCAGTCCTCGCCGATCGGCACGTCCGCGCCGGGGTTGGCGCCGCGGGCCAGGGTGAAGCGGACGGCGTCCGAGCCGTACTTGTCCATCCAGTCCAGCGGGTCCACCGAGTTGGGGTTGGACTTGGACATCTTCTTGCCGAACTCGTCGCGGACCAGGCCGGTCAGCGCGATGGTGTGAAACGGCGGGGTGCCGTCCATCGCGTACAGGCCGAACATCATCATCCGGGCGACCCAGAAGAAGATGATGTCGTGCCCGGTGAGCAGGACGTCGGTCGGATAGAACTTCTCCAGATCCGGCGTCTGTTCGGGCCAGCCCAGCGTGGAGAACGGCCACAGGGCGGACGAGAACCAGGTGTCCAGGACGTCGGAGTCCTGCGTCCAGCCCTCGCCGGACGGCACCTCGTCGTCCGGTCCGACGCAGATCTGCTGGCCGTTCGGCCCGTACCAGACGGGGATGCGGTGGCCCCACCACAACTGGCGCGAGATGCACCAGTCGTGCATGTTGTCGACCCAGTCGAAGTACCGCTTGTTCAGCTCCGGCGGGTGGATCCTGACCCGGCCGTCGCGGACCGCGTCGCCGGACGCCTTCGCCAGCGGCTCGACCCTGACCCACCACTGGAGGGACAGCCGCGGCTCGATGGTGGTCTTGCAGCGCGAGCAGTGGCCGACGGAGTGGACGTAAGGACGCTTCTCCGCGACGATCCGGCCCTGTTCGCGCAGCGCCTCGACGATCGCGGACCGCGCCTCGAAGCGGTCCAGGCCCTGGAAGGGGCCGGGCGCGGTGATGACCGCGCGCTCGTCCATGACGGTCAGCGACTCCAGGCCGTGCCGCTGGCCGATCGCGAAGTCGTTCGGGTCGTGCGCGGGCGTCACCTTGACGGCGCCGGTGCCGAACTCCGGGTCGACGTGCGTGTCGGCGACGACCGGGATCGTCCGGTCGGTGAGCGGCAGCTTGATCCGCTTGCCGACCAGGTGCCGGTACCGCTCGTCGTCCGGGTGGACGGCGACGGCGGTGTCGCCGAGCATCGTCTCGACGCGGGTGGTCGCCACGACGACCGTCTCGTCGCCCTCGCCGTACTTCAGCGAGACCAACTCGCCGTCGTCGTCCTGGTAGTCGACCTCGATGTCCGAGATCGCCGTCATACAGCGCGGACACCAGTTGATGATCCGCTCGGCGCGGTAGATCAGCTCGTCGTCGTACAGCTTCTTGAAGATGGTCTGGACGGCCTTGGACAGGCCCTCGTCCATGGTGAAGCGCTCGCGGGACCAGTCCACGCCGTCGCCGAGGCGGCGCATCTGGCCGAGGATCCGGCCGCCGTACTCCTCTTTCCACTGCCAGACGCGGTCGACGAACGCCTCGCGGCCGATGTCGTGCCGGGACTTACCCTCGTCGGCGAGCTGCTGCTCGACCTTGTTCTGGGTGGCGATGCCCGCGTGGTCCATGCCGGGCAGCCACAGCGACTCGTAACCCTGCATCCGCTTGCGGCGGGTGAGGGCGTCCATCAGCGTGTGCTGGAAGGCGTGACCCAGGTGGAGCGTGCCCGTGACGTTCGGCGGCGGGATGACGATGGTGTACGCGGGCTTGTCGCTCTTCGCGTCCGCCTCGAAGTAGCCGCGTTCTACCCAGCGCTCGTACAGCGCCCCCTCTACCTCGGCCGGCGTGTAGGTCGTCGGCAGTTCGGGGGTGCTGTGCGGCCCGCGGTCGGGGCTCTGCTGAGAGTTGTCGGTCACGGCACGATTCTACGGTGGCGGACCATCCCGTTACGAATCCGTATCGCCCCCGCTGTAAGAACCCGATAAAGGATCGGCGAGGATGGTCCGACGGTCGTAAACGAGGGGACCACCTGACATGAGTGACAACCAGCCGCCGCCGAACCCGTACGGGCACCAGCCCCAGCAGGGCGGATACGGGCAGCCGCAGCCGCAGCAGCCGCAGGGCGGATACGGGCAGCAGCCGCAGCAAGGTGGTTACGGCCAGCCGCCGCAGCAGCCGTACGGCCAGCCCCAGGGGCAGCCCGGTTACGGCTACCCCCAGCAGGGCCCGCCGCAGCAGGCGCCGTACGGGCAGCCGCAGCAGCAGCCGGGCTACGGCTACGGCGGCCAGCCGCCCGTGCCGCCGCAGGGCGGTGGCGGCGGGAAGCGCACCGGGATCATCATCGGCGCCGTGGTGGCGCTGGTCGCGATCGGCGCCGGGGTCTTCTTCCTCACCAAGGGCAGTGACGGCGACAACAGCGCCAACGGCGGCAAGGGCGGCGGCGGCAAGAGCACCGTCAAGAACGACGGCAAGCAGTACAAGCTCATCACGCCCGAGACCGTCGCGGAGACGTACAAGAAGTCGAAGGACGCGGACACCGGCGACGGCTTCGACGCCAAGGACGTCACGCTGCTCAAGACGCTCGGCGTCACCGACCCCCAGCAGGTCAGCTCGGGCTACACCAGCGGGTCCCAACTCACCGGCAAGCTGCTGGAGTTCAGCGGTGTCTACGGCAAGGTCGCGGACCCGCAGAAGGTGGTCGACGGCATGTTCGCCGACCTGAAGAAGCAGGCCGCCGACGACAAGGAATCCGGCGGCGGCAAGACCGAACTGGTCGGCAGCCCGCAGAAGGTGCAGCCCGCGGGCATGGACGACGCCGTCATGTCGTGCCAGAACACCAAGTACACCGAGGGCAGCAAGTCGTTCACCACACCGATCTGCCTGTGGGCCGACTACAGCACCGTCGGCTACACCCTGCCGGTCGACCTGGCGACGGCCAGCACCGGTGTCGGCAGCGGCATGCCGATCGACGAGGCGGCGGCGCTCACCGCGAAGGTCCGCAAGGACGTGCGCGTACCGCTCAACTGACGCCGTACGCCGACGCGTTCGGCGTGAGCGTTCCGCGGTCAGCCGTTCCGCGGAGCCGTTCCGCGCAGACGGAAGGGGGCGCCCGGATCCACCGGGCGCCCCCTTCGCGTGTGTTCGTACTGTGGCGCTACGCGCTCTTCTGCTCGCCCTTGCCGACGATGCGCGGCTCACGCGGCACCAGCGTCGGGTTGACGTTGGAGTGCACGACATCGGCCGTGATGACGACCCGGGCCACGTCCTTGCGGGACGGCACCTCGTACATCACCGACTGGAGGACTTCCTCCATGATGGCCCGCAGACCGCGGGCGCCGGTCTGCCGCAGGATCGCCTGGTCCGCGATGGACTCCAGCGCGCCGTGCTCGAACTCCAGCTCCACACCGTCGAGTTCGAAGAGTTTTTGATACTGCTTCACCAGCGCGTTGCGCGGCTCGACCAGAATCTGGAGGAGCGCCTCGCGGTCGAGGTTGTGCACGCTGGTGATGACGGGCAGCCGTCCGATGAACTCGGGGATCATGCCGAACTTGACCAGGTCCTCGGGCATGATCTCGGAGAACTGGTCGGCCATGTCCAGCTCGCGCTTGGAGCGGATGGTCGCACCGAAGCCGATGCCCTTGGCGCCCGCGCGGGACTCGATGATCTTCTCCAGACCGGAGAAGGCACCGCCCACGATGAACAGCACGTTCGTGGTGTCGATCTGGATGAACTCCTGGTGCGGGTGCTTGCGCCCGCCCTGCGGCGGCACCGAGGCCGTCGTGCCCTCCAGGATCTTCAGCAGCGCCTGCTGCACGCCCTCGCCGGACACATCGCGGGTGATCGACGGATTCTCGCTCTTGCGGGCGACCTTGTCGATCTCGTCGATGTAGATGATCCCGGTCTCGGCCTTCTTGACGTCGTAGTCCGCCGCCTGGATCAGCTTCAGCAGGATGTTCTCGACGTCCTCGCCCACGTAACCGGCCTCGGTGAGGGCGGTCGCGTCCGCGATGGCGAACGGCACGTTGAGCATGCGGGCCAGCGTCTGGGCCAGCAGCGTCTTGCCGGAGCCCGTCGGGCCGAGCAGCAGGATGTTGGACTTCGCCAGCTCGATCGCGTCGTCGTGCCCGCGGCCGGCGTTCTCACCCGCCTGGACCCGCTTGTAGTGGTTGTACACCGCGACCGACAGGGCCTTCTTCGCGGGCGTCTGCCCGACCACGTAGCCCTCGAGGAACTCGTAGATCTCCCGCGGCTTGGGCAGGTCCTCCCAGCGCACCTCGGAGGACTCGGCCAGCTCCTCCTCGATGATCTCGTTGCAGAGATCGATGCACTCGTCGCAGATGTACACACCAGGGCCTGCGATGAGCTTCTTCACCTGCTTCTGGCTCTTTCCGCAGAATGAGCACTTCAGCAGGTCGCCGCCGTCACCGATGCGTGCCACGAGGTGTTTCCCCTTCGCCTGGGATCCGCCGAGATCAACGGAGCCTGGTGCTTCTCTCATCGACGGTACCTTGCCGCGACCCCCGTGTGGGCCCCCCTTGGACGTACTCACTCAGTGGAGTCCAAGGAGGGCCACCCGCGCGACCGGTCCGTTGTCCGACTGTGTTCAGACCGTCACAGAGGTCTTGCGGGTCGAGACGATCTGGTCGACCAGCCCGTAGGCCAGCGACTCCTCGGCGGTAAGGATCTTGTCCCGCTCGATGTCGTCGCGGATCTGCTCGATCGGCGTCGTGGAGTGCTTGGCCAGCATCTCTTCGAGCTGCTGCCGCATCCGGATGATCTCGTTGGCGGCGATCTCCAGGTCGGAGACCTGCCCGCGGCCGGTCTCGCTGTACGGCTGGTGGATCAGCACCCGCGCGTTCGGCAGCGCCATCCGCTTGCCGGGGCTGCCGGCGGCCAGCAGGACCGCGGCGGCGGACGCCGCCTGGCCCATGCAGACCGTCTGGATGTCCGGCTTCACGAACTGCATCGTGTCGTAGATCGCCGTCAGCGCGGTGAAGGAGCCGCCGGGGCTGTTGATGTAGACCGAGATGTCCCGGTCGGGGTCCATGGACTCCAGGCACAGGAGCTGCGCCATGACGTCGTTGGCCGACGCGTCGTCGATCTGCACGCCGAGGAAGATCACGCGCTCCTCGAAGAGCTTCGCGTACGGGTCGTACTCGCGCACGCCCTGCGAGGTGCGCTCGACGAAGCGCGGAATGATGTAGCGGGCCTCGGCACCGAACACACCGGGCCGCTCGGCCTCGGTGCGCTCGTACAGGCCGCTGCCGGGGAAGTTCATGCTGTTCACGTCCACCGTCCTGGTGATGATGCGGAAGCTGGGTGCTGTCGGCTGGGGTTCCTGAACGGATCAGGCGCCGGTGCCGCC
Source organism: Streptomyces sp. NPDC093221 (assembly GCF_044753885.1). Taxonomy (NCBI): domain Bacteria; kingdom Bacillati; phylum Actinomycetota; class Actinomycetes; order Kitasatosporales; family Streptomycetaceae; genus Streptomyces; species Streptomyces sp. NPDC093221. The sequence goes on from NZ_JBIVOA010000005.1 coordinate 562,319, forward strand.
ACCGCCCGGGACCTCCGTGGCGGACAGCATGACGCCGTCCAGCAGGCCGTACTCCTTGGCCTCCTCGGCGGAGAACCAGCGGTCGCGGTCGGAGTCCTTGGTGATCTGGTCGAAGCTCTGCCCGGAGTGCTGGGCGATCAGCTCGGCCATGCGGCGCTTGGTGTGCAGCAACTGCTCGGCCTGGATCTTGATGTCGGTGGCGGAGCCGCCGAGACCCGCGGAGGGCTGGTGCATCAGGATGCGGGTGTTCGGCAGGGCGAAGCGCTTGCCGGGGGTGCCCGCGGTCAGCAGGAACTGGCCCATCGAGGCGGCCATGCCCATGGCGATCGTCACGACGTCGTTCTTGATGAACTGCATCGTGTCGTAGATCGCCATACCGGCGGTCACGGAGCCGCCGGGGCTGTTGATGTAGAGGAAGATGTCCTTGTCCGGCTCGGCTGCCAGGAGAAGGAGCTGGGCGGTGATCTTGTTGGCGATGTCATCGTCGACCGCCTGGCCGAGGAAGATGATTCGCTCGCCGAGCAGTCGGTTGTAGACCTGGTCGCCGAGGCCACCGAGAGTCGGCTCGCCGGCGGCGGAAGGCATCGGAGTCGTCACGTATCCACCTGCTCGTTGTCGGACGGCCGTGAAGCCGTCACAGGGTCTTCGTCCGGGCCGGGGCCGACCCCTTCTGGTGCCGAGCCCCCGCCCTCCTACTTACGGACCCTAACGCGCAGGTGGGGCCCAGCAATCCCCTACGCGGAACTGTTCGCTGCCAGCGGAGACCAAGACGCCGCGCCGGCACAGGGGGTTGGTGGCCCGGCCCGGACGTGCCTGCGCGTTCACCTCGCGGAGGCGGGTGCTTCGAGGGGCGCGGGGAACCGCGCGACACGTCCCCACCGGCCGGTGGTCCGAGAACAACCGTGACTGCCCCCTCCGGGGCCGGTGGTGACATGCAGCCGTCGTCGTGGCTGATCGCGCGGTTCCCCGCGCCCCTGACGGGGCTCAGGCCTGCTCGACAGGCTCCGGCTTCTCGTCGGCGGCCTCGACGGCCTCGACGGCCTCAACCGTCTCGCCGTCCTCGTCCTCTTCGTCCTCGAGGTCCACGACCTCACCGTTGGTGTCCGTGACCTTGACGGACTCCACGACGACCGCGAGCGCCTTGCCGCGGGCGACCTCGCCGACGAGCATCGGCACCTGGCCGCCTTCGACGACGGCCTGGGCGAACTGGTCGGGAGACATCCCGGAGGTCGCCGCACGGCGCATGAGGTGCTCGGTCAGCTCCTCCTGGTTGACGGAGAGCTTCTCCTTGTTGACCAGCTCGTCCAGCAGGAACTGGGTCTTGATGCCCTTGACCGCCTGGGCCTCGAGCTCCGCGTCGTACTCCTCGCGCGTCTTGCCCTCGCGCTCCAGGTACGTGTCCCAGTCCAGACCCATCTGCGGGAACTGGTGGTGCTCCAGGTTGTGGGTCCTGGTCTCGATCTCGTCCTTGAGCAGCTTCTCCGGGATCGGCACCTCGGACAGCTCGATGAGCGCGTCGAGGACCTTCTCCTGGGCGGCGGTCGCCTGGTCGTACTGCTTCATCCGCTCCAGGCGCTTGCGGCTGTCCGCGCGCAGCTCCTCAAGGGTGTCGAACTCGCTCGCGAGCTGGGCGAAGTCGTCGTCCAGGGCGGGCAGTTCGCGGGCCTGTACGTCGGAGACGTCGACCTTGACCTCGGCGGCGCTGCCGGCGGCGGAGCCGCCCTTCAGCTCGGAGGTGAAGGTGGCGGAGCCGCCGGCCTCCAGGCCGATGACGGCCTCGTCAATGCCGTCGAGGAGCTGGCCGGAGCCGATGGTGTAGCTGACGCCCTTGGCGACGCCGTCCTCCAGCACCTCGCCGTCGACGGAGGCTTCGAGGTCGACGATCACGACGTCGCCCTCGGCCGCCGCGCGCTCGACCGTGGTGGTCGAGGCGAAGCGGTCACGGAGCTGCTCCAGCGAGGTGTCGACGTCCTCGTCGGTGACCTCGACGGCGTCCACGACGACCTCGATGCCGGAGTAGTCCGGGATCTCGATCGCGGGGCGGATGTCCACCTCGGCGGTGAACTTCAGCTCGTCACCGTCGTTGAACTCGGTGATGTCGACGTCGGGCTGGCCGAGTACGTTCAGCTCACCCTCGTTGACCGCCTCCGTGTAGAACTTCGGCAGCGCGTCGTTGATGGCCTCTTCGAGGACCGCGCCACGGCCGAACCGCTGGTCGATGACGCGCGCAGGGATCTTGCCCTTGCGGAAGCCCGGCACCGTGACCTGCTGGTTGATCTTCTTGTACGCCGCGTCGAGGCTGGGCTTGAGCTCCTCGAAGGGCACCTCGACAGTGAGTCGAACCCGAGTCGGGTTCAGAGTCTCGACGGCGCTCTTCACGGTTGGGTCTCCTTGGGGGCTTTACGTTGATGGGGGCGGCCGGATCATCCGGTGATCTCGCCGGATCGTCCGGTGATCTCGTCCGGCAAGCAGTACACGGCATGCCGCGCGCTCGGTCGCCAGCGGCCCATCCTACCGGTACCACAATGCGCACGGTCCGGGCCTTCGTGCCCCGGCCCCCAGAATCCCCTCGGGATCGCGGAACCGCTGGTCGGGGTGGCCGGATTCGAACCGACGGCCTTCCGCTCCCAAAGCGGACGCGCTACCAAGCTGCGCCACACCCCGCTGGTGCGACACGTAGAGTACATGCCCCCGTACGCGTGGGCAGCCGGTATTCCCCCGCCGGTTCACCGGTTCGACCGGCTACTATCCGATGTGCCACAATCACTGGCGCATCACACTCCCGCGGGCGTAGCTCAATGGTAGAGCCCTAGTCTTCCAAACTAGCTACGCGGGTTCGATTCCCGTCGCCCGCTCCACGGCCTCCGGCCCGGTCGGTACCACTCGACCGGTGTCCGGGGGCTTTCTGTTTCCCCGGGCCGCGACCGGCGCCGGGACCGGCCCGGGTCGGCCGGGGTCGGCTCGGGTCGGCTCGGGTCGGCCCGGGTCGGCCTTCTAGTCGACCGGGATGCCCTGGGGGGACTTGATGCGCTTCATGATCATCTGGGAGTTGACGTCGCTGACGCCCGGCAGGTCGATGAGCTGGTCGGTCCAGAAGCGCTCGTAGGCGTCGGAGTCGGCGACGGCGATGCGCAGGAGGCAGCCGGGGGCGCCGTAGAGGCGGTAGGCCTCGACGACGTCGGGGGTGGACTGGACCTCGGCCTCGAAGGCGGCGACGGAGGCGCGGTCGCGGCGTACCTCGACGGAGGCGAAGACCTCGAAGCCGCGGCCGACGGCGGCCGGGGCGACGACCGCGCGGTAGGTCTCGATCACTCCGTCGTCCTCCAGCTGCCGCACCCGGCGCAGGCACGGGGAGGGCGTGAGGCCGACCCGCTGGGCCAGTTCCTGGTTGCTCAGCCGGCCGTCGGCCTGGAGCTCGCGCAAGATTCGTCTGTCGATGGCGTCCATGGTGGCAATACCTACCACTCGGTGGCCGAATACCGGTCGGTACGAGCAATCAAATGTCAGGTCTACGCGCATATCATTGCACCGGGTGCAGAGTGGGTAAGTGTCACCCCGAGGAGTGGGGACATCCGGCGGCGTCCGGAGGGCCCCGCGCGAACGCACCGGACGCGCACAATCAGACGGAGGCGAAGGCATCGTGCGACACGTCGTGGTCATCAGCACCGGGGGCACCATAGCCAGCCGATGGCAGGGCGACGGGTACGCGGCGGAGGCGGCAGGGCAGGAAGTGCTCGCCGCCGGCGCGGTGCCCGAGGGCGTCGAGGTCCGGGTGGTGGACCTGTTCACCGTCAACAGCTCGCGCCTGACCACCGACCACCAGCTGCGGCTGCTGCACGCCGTGCACGAGGTGCTGGCCGATCCGGCGGTGGACGGCGTGGTGGTCACCCACGGCACCGACACCCTGGAGGAGTCCGCCTTCTTCCTCGACCTCTTCCACGGCGACCGCCGCCCGGTGGTCTTCACCGGCGCGCAGAAACCGCTGGACGCGGAGGACGGCGACGCGGCGGGCAATCTGTACGACGCGCTGCTGACCGCGGCCACCGGCCGCGACATCGGCGCGGTGATCGTCTTCGCGGGCCAGGTCTGGGCCGCCCGCGGCACCGTCAAGCAGCACACCGTGGACGCGCACGCCTTCGGCGCGCCGGACGGACTGCCGCTGGGCCGCGTCGAGTTCGGCCGGGTGACGTGGGGCCGCCGCCGTCCGCGCCCCGAGCCGCTGCCGCTGCCCGCGCCCGGCGCCGTACCGCCGCGGGTGGACGTCCTGATGCACCACAGCGACGGCGACACCGTGCTCTTCGAGGCGGCGCTGGGCGCGGGCGCGCGCGGCGTCGTCGTGGTCGGCACGGGCGCGGGGAACGCGAATCCGCAGGTCGCGGAGGCGGTACGGAAGGCGACGGCGGACGGCGTCCTGGTCGCGGTCAGCACGCGGGTCGCGGCGGGCGCGGTGGCGCCGCTCTACACCGGCGGCGGGGCGGTCGACCTGGTGGCGGCGGGCGGGCTGCTGGCGGGCACTCTGCGTCCCGGCCAGACACGTATCGCGGTGCTGGCGACGCTGCTCTCGCTCACGTCGCCGTCCTCGGACCTCCCCCGCCTGCCCTCGGAGCAGGACGGACGGTCCGGCACGGGCACCGCCACCGCCGCGTTGCGGCGGATTCTGGAGGCGGCCCCGCAGGCGCTGCCCGCGTCAGAGCTTTATCTGGTTGATGGTGTCGGCAAGTGAGGTCAGGAATCGGTTGACCGACGGCGCCATGTTGGTGGAGGCGAGGAAGAAACCGAAGAGGGCCGCCACTATCGCCGGACCCACCTTGATGCTCTTCCCCCGGATCATGACCACCAGGATGATCGCCAGCAACAGCACTACGGACAGGGAGATGGCCACAGCGGTTCACTTCCTCTTCACGGTACGCCTCGCCGGTCCGGGAGCATGGAGCCGCGCCCCCGCCCCGCCCGGTCCCATGGTGCCATCGGGGAACGACAGTTGGACCCGAAGGCCCATAGTCCCATTCCCGTCGGCTAGTCCCTGCACACCACGAGTAGCGCCCGGTCGTCGTTGACATCCTTGGCGACCGCTTCGATCAACCGCCAGGCGGAGCCCCGGAATCCGGTCGCCACGAAGCGGTCCGCCTCGCCGATCAGCCGGTCGATGCCCTCGGAGATGTCCTTGTCCGGCGTCTCCACCAGGCCGTCCGTGAACAGCATGAGGACGTCCCCCGAGCGCAACGTCCCCTTCACGCCGTGGAATTCGGCCCCGTCGTAGACCCCGAGCAGCGGGCCCTCCGCGGCCTTCTCCTCCCACCGGCCGCTGCCCGCGTGCAGTTGCACCCCTGGGAGGTGCCCGGCGGACAGCAGTTCGTAGTCGCCGCTCTCCAGGTCGAGCACCAGGTGCACGGAAGTGGCGAAGCCCTCGTCCCAATTCTGCCGGAGCAGATAGCCGTTGGCCGCGGTGAGGAAGGAGTGCGGCGGCAGCGAGCCGAGCAGGCCGCCGAAGGCGCCGGACAGCAGCAGCGAGCGGGAGGCGGCGTCCATGCCCTTGCCGGAGACGTCGGTGAGCACGGCCTCCAGCGTCCGGCCGCCGACCGAACCGCGGGTGGCCACCACGAAGTCGCCGGAGAAGGACTGGCCGCCCGCCGGACGCAGCGCCATCTCGGCGTGCCAGCCCGCGGGCAGCCGCGGCAGTCTGCTCTGGACCCTGATCCGCTCCCTGAGGTCGAAGAGCATGGTGTGGCCGCCCCGCCAGGGCACGCCGACCCGCGCCCTGAACTGGGCGATGACCAGGCCGGTGAGCGCCACCGCGGTGACCACCAGGACGGTGCCGGGCGTGACGCGGGCCGGGCCCTCGCGGTACGGGCCGAGCGCCGCGGATTCCGCGACCAGCGCGACGGCGGAGGCCGCGTAGAGGAGCAGCAGGCTGGAGGGGCGCAGCAGCAGGCCGCCGGTGAGGATCGGCAGGACCAGGGAGCTGGGCGGGCACCAGACGGGCAGGCTCACGGTGGTGTACGCCAGCGCGGGGACGGTGAGGATCAGTACGGTGAGGCCGACCCAGTCGGAGGCGCCGCCGCGGAAGTAGTCGACCCCGGCCCTGCGCACACCGAGCCGGGCCCGGTGCAGCCATCTGCTCCACCGCAGCCCGAGCCCCTCGCCCGCGACGCCCTTTGCCATGTCTTGGCGACCCTATCGACCGTTCGCCCCGCCGTGCAGGGCGGATACCCCCCGACCTGTCACGTAGACGGCGGAAATACGTTCGCCCGCGGACGGCGCGGCTGGTAGGCAGGGCCTATGACGACGGAACTGCGGGTGCTGGAGCGGGACGACTGGGAAGAGTTCTACGGCCGCCTGGAGCGGGCTTTCGGCGGGCCGGCCGAGCCCCCGGAGGAGCGGGGGCTGTGGCGTGAACTGACCGAGCTGGAAAGGTCGTTGGCGGTGTGGGACGGCGGGGAGATCGTCGGCACCGCGGGCGCCTTCTCGTTCCGTGTGACGGTGCCCGGCGGGGCGTCGCTGCCCGCCGCGGGCGTGACCATGGTGAGCGTGCAGCCGACGCACCGCCGCCGCGGTGTGCTGACCTCGATGATGCGCAGGCAGCTCGACGACGTGCGCGAGGGACCCGAACCGGTCGCCGTGCTGACCGCGTCGGAACCGGCGATCTACGGCCGGTTCGGCTACGGCACGGGCACGTTGCAGCTCCGCGGCAACGTCGACACGACCAGGACCGCCGTCAGGGCCCTGCCGGGCGTGGACGACGTACGGCTGCGGCTGGTGCCGCTGGAGGCGGCGGGCGAGGCGTGCGAGGCCGTCTACGCGCGGGTGGTGCCGACCCGGCCCGGCATGCTGGCCAGGCGGCCCGGCTGGGAGCGGGTGCCGCTCCTCGACGCCCCGGCGAGCCGGGACGGGGCGGGCGAGCGGCTGTGCGTGGTGGCCGAGGTGGACGGTGAGGTACGCGGTTACGCGCGCTACTCGGTGAAGCTGTCGTGGAGTTCCTTCGGTCCCGACAACATCGTGAAGCTGAGCGACGTCGAGGCGCTGGACCCGGTGGTCTACGCGGCGCTGTGGCGCTATCTGTCCTCCATCGACCTCACCTCGCGGGTGGCGTTCTACAACCGGCCGGTCGACGACCCGCTGCTGCACCTCCTGTCCGACGTACGCCGCGGTGAACTGGCCTTCCGCGACAGCCTGCACGTGCGTCTGGTGAATCTCGGCGAGGCGCTGGAGGCGCGGACGTACACCGCCCCGGTGGATGTGGTGCTGGAGGTGGAGGACGCCTTCTGCCCCTGGAACGCCGGGCGTTGGCGGCTGTCGGGCGACGCGAAGGGCGCGACGTGCGAGCGGACCGCGGACGCGGCCGACCTGGCGCTGTCCGTCAAGGAGTTGGGCGCGGCCTACCTCGGCGGGCCGACGCTGCGCGGGCAGGCGGAGGCGGGGCTGGTACGTGAACTGCGGCCGGGGGCGCTGGCGGAGGCGTCCAGGGCGTTCCGCGGGGACGTCGAGCCGTGGCTGCCGCACGGCTTCTGAGATCGGTCAGCTCACCGGCGGATGCGCGGGCTGGCAGACCGGGCACCAGAAGAGATTGCGGGCCGCGAGCGGGCGGGTGCTGATCCCGGTGCCGCACACCAGGCAGGGCTGTCCGGTGCGCCGGTAGACGTACACCTCGCCGCCGTGGTCGTCCTGGCGCGGCGGGCGGCCCATCGCCTCGGGGGTGTGCTCGGGGCGCACGGTGTCGATCCGGTTGGTCCGTACGCCCTCGCGCATCAGCGTCACCAGATCGGACCACATCGCGTCCCACCGCTGACGCGGCAGTTCACGCCCCGGCAGGAACGGGTCGACGCCGTGCCGGAAGAGCACTTCGGCGCGGTAGACGTTGCCGACGCCCGCGATGACCTTCTGGTCCATCAGCAGCGCGGCGACGCTGATCCGGGAGCGGGACAGCCGCTGCCACGCCCGCTCCGGGTCGTCGCCCGGCCGCAGCGGGTCGGGGCCGAGGCGGTCGTGTATCGCCCGCTTCTCCGGCTCGGTGATCAGCTCGCAGGCGGCCGGGCCGCGCAGATCCGCCCAGTGCGCGCGGTTCGCCAGCCGCAGCCGTACGGTGTCGGTCGGCGGCGGCGCCTTGCCGTCGCCGAAGGTGACCTTGCCGATCAGGCCGAGGTGGATGTGCACCCAGCCGGTCGCGCCGAAGCCCAGGAACAGGTGCTTGCCGTGGGCCTCGGCGCTCTCCAGCACCTGCCGGTCGACGAGCGCGGCGCTGTCGGAGAACTTGCCCTGCGGGCTGCTCGCCCGGACCGCCCCGCCGCCGAACCGCTCGCGGTGGTCGGCGGCCAGGCGGTGGATCGTGTGGCCTTCCGGCATCGCCCGCGTCAGCCCTGGCGGGGGTGGTGGTCCGGGACCGGCGGCAGCTCGCCGGTGGCCTCGTACGCGCTCAGCATGTCGATACGGCGCTGGTGGCGCTCCTCGTGCGAGTACGGGGTGGTGAGGAAGATCTCCACGAATTTCGTGGCCTCCGCCTCGGTGTGCATCCGGCCGCCGATGCTCAGCACGTTCGCGTCGTTGTGCTCCCGCGCCAGCGACGCGGTCTGCTCGCTCCACGCCAGCGCCGCGCGGACGCCCTTGACCTTGTTCGCGGCGATCTGCTCGCCGTTGCCCGACCCGCCGATCACGATGCCGAGGCTGCCCGGCTCCCCCGCCGCGCCCTCGGCCGCCCGCAGGCAGAACGGCGGGTAGTCGTCCACCGCGTCGTAGATGTGCGGCCCGCAGTCCACGGGCTCGTGGCCGTGGAGGGTCAGCCACTCCACGAGGTGGTTCTTGAGTTCAAAACCGGCATGATCGGACCCGAGGTAAACGCGCATGCGATGAGTTTTGCATGTCCGGCGGGCCGGAGCGGGAGTGCCCTACCGGGTGAGCCGCCAGGCCGCGGGGAGCAGGCCCATCGCCAGGACGGCCTTGAGCGCGTCGCCCAGGAGATACGGGGTCAGGCCGAGGGAGACGGCCTGCGACGCGGACAGATGGGCGGACCAGGCGAGGTAGGGGACGCCGATCGCGTAGATCACCGCGGAGCCGAGGACCATGACGCCCGCGGTGCGCGCGACGGTGCGGTCGCCGCCGCGGCGGGCGAGGGCGCCGACCACGCCGGAGGCCAGGAGCATGCCGAGGATGTAGCCGAAGCTGGGCATGGACCAGCCGGAGGCGCCCTCGGAGAACCAGGGGAGCCCGGCGACACCCGCGGCGGCGTACAGGGCGAGGGAGGCGAAGCCGCGGCGGGCGCCGAGGGCGGTGCCGACCAGCAGCGCGGCGAAGGTCTGGCCGGTGACCGGGACGGGCGAGCCGTGCACCGGGACCGAGAGTTGCGCGGCCAGGCCCGTGAGCACCGCGCCGCCGACGACCAGGGCGGTGTCGCGGACGCGCGAGGCGGGCAGCAGGTCGGCCAGGACCGCTCCGGGGGCTCGGGAAACGGCGACGGATTCGGCGGTGGTCATCGGTACTCCGCGGGGTGAGGACGGTCGGGGACACCGTGACGCTAACGCAGCGGCCGAGCGTGATCATCGTGAGAAGGGAACAAAGCCGCGAGCGACCGGTTGGAGACTTCCGTGCACCGTCAAGTTATCGGCGCGGTCCGGGGAGTCGGGGAGTTTCGGCAGGTCGCGTGAGGCATCTCACGTCCGTGACATGCGTCGGGGCGGGACCTCGCGGGCCCGCCCCGACTGCCGTGCCGGTCAACGTCACTTGTGGGGTTCGATCAGATCCCACCGGTTGCCGTAGAGGTCCTGGAAGACCACGACCGCGCCGTACGGCTCGTAGCGCGGCTCCTCCTCGAAGACGACCCCGGCGGCGACCATCCGTTTGTAGTCGCCGTCGAAGTCGTCGGTGGTGAGGAAGAGGCCGACCCGGCCGCCGGTCTGGTCGCCCACGCGGTCCGCCTGGGCGAGGTTGCCCGCGCGGGCGAGCAGCAGCGCCGTCTCGGACGAGCCGCGGGGCGCGACCACCACCCACCGGCCGCCGTCCGCGCGGGGCGTGTCCTCGCGCAGCTCGAAGCCGAGCGCGCGGGTGTAGAAGTCGATGGCCTCGTCGTAGTCACGCACGACGAGCGCCACCAGCCCTAGATGTGCCATCGGCGCGGCACCCCGTCCCGAACCCGGTCCCCCGCGCTCACTCGAAGCTCGGGCCCTTGGTGCGGGTGCGCTTGATCTCGTAGAAGCCGGGGATCGAGGCGACCAGCAAGGTGCCGTCCCAGAGCTTGGCGGCCTCCTCGCCGCGCGGGGTGGGGGTGACGACCGGGCCGAAGAAGGCGATCTGCTCGCCGTCGTCGCCGGGGACGGCGATGACGGGGGTGCCGACCTCCTGACCGACCTTGTCGATGCCTTCCTTGTGGGAGGCGCGCAGCTCGGTGTCGTACTCGTCGGAGTCCGCGTAGTCGGCGAGGTCGGCGGGCAGGCCGACCTCTTCGAGCGCGGCGACGACGGTCTCGCGGGTCTTGGGCAGGCCCTGGTTGTGGAAGCGGGTGCCGAGGGCGGTGTAGAGCCGGCCCACGTACTCCTCGCCGTACTTCTGCTGGGCGGCGACGACGACCCGGATCGGGCCCCACGCGTCGCGCAGGAAGGTGGCGTACTCCTCGGGCAGCGTGTCGAGCTTGTCCTCGTTGAGCACCGCCAGGCTCATGGCGTGCCAGCGCACCTCGACCGGGCGGACCTTCTCGACCTCCAGCATCCAGCGGGAGGTCATCCACGCCCAGGGGCACAGCGGGTCGAACCAGAAGTCGGCCGGGGTCTTGTCGTTGCCTGGCCGGTTGTCGGTCTCGGGGGCGGTCGCGGTCACTGCGTACTCCTCGAACGGATCGTGCCGGGGCGTGCCGGGCGGCACGGGGGGCATGTGGGCTCACGGGGACATGAGTCCTCTGTCACGCACAACGCGCGACCGGCGCGACGGCATTCCCCGTACCCCTCCCCCGTACGCCCCCCGTGGGAGGATGCGGGACGCTGTGACCACCCGGGAGACCCCCGGGGCCGCCCATGAGCCCACAGACCCGCGGGGCCTGTGAGAACAGACAAAGGAGTCGCCCGTGCCCGGCGAGAACCTCAGCCGCGAGGAGGCCCGCGAGCGGGCCTCGATCCTGTCCGTCGAGCGCTACGACGTGGCCCTCGACGTACGGTCGGCGGTGGACCCGGCCGACGCGGGCGGGGACCGCACCTTCCGGTCGACGACCGTGATCGACTTCCGGTGCTCGCGACCCGGCGCCTCGTCCTTCGCGGACCTGCTCGCCCCGGCCGTCACCTCCGTCCGGCTCAACGGCCGGGAGCTGGACCCGGCGGCCGTCTTCGACGGCACCCGGATCGCGCTGGACGACCTCGCGGAGCGCAACACCCTCGTGGTCGACGCGCGTTGCGCGTACAGCAGGACCGGCGAGGGGCTGCACCGCTTCGAGGACCCGGAGGACGGCGAGGTCTATCTGTACACGCAGTACGAGCCCGCCGACGCGCGCCGCGTCTTCGCCAACTTCGAACAGCCCGACCTGAAGGCGCCGTTCACCTTCCAGGTGACCGCGCCCGAGGGCTGGACCGTGCTGAGCAACAGCGAGCGGGACGGCGAGCCGGTGCCGTACGAGGGCGACGGCGGCGGCGCGGTGTCGCGCTTCCTGCCGACGCAGCCGATCTCGACGTACATCACGGCGGTCGTCGCGGGCCCGTACCACGTGGAGCACGACCACTACTCGCGGACCTTCGAGGACCGGGCGGTGCTCGACGTGCCGTTGAGCGCGCTGTGCCGCAGGTCGCTGGCCCGGCACTTCGACGCGGACGAGATCTTCACGGTCACCAAACAGGGCCTGGACTTCTTCCACGACAACTTCGACTACCCGTACCCCTTCGGGAAGTACGACCAGGCGTTCGTGCCCGAGTACAACATCGGCGCGATGGAGAACCCCGGATGTGTCACCTTCCGGGAGGAGTTCGTCTTCCGCGGCAAGGTCACCCGCGCGTCGTACGAGGGCCGGGCCAACGTCATCCTGCACGAGATGGCGCACATGTGGTTCGGCGACCTGGTCACCATGCGCTGGTGGGACGACCTGTGGCTGAAGGAGTCCTTCGCGGACTTCATGGGCGCCTTCGCGATGGTGGAGGCCACGCAGTATGACGCCGGGTGGATCACCTTCGCCAACCGGCGCAAGGCGTGGGCGTACCGCGCCGACCAACTCCCCTCCACGCACCCGGTGGTCGCCGACATCCGCGACCTCCAGGACGCGAAGCTGAACTTCGACGGCATCACGTACTCCAAGGGCGCCTCGGTGCTCAAGCAACTCGTGGCGTACGTGGGCCGGGACGCCTTCCTGGAGGCGGCGCGCCGGTACTTCAAGCGGCACGCGTACGGCAACACCACGCTCGCCGACCTGCTGGCGGTGCTGGCCGAGACCTCGGGCCGCGACATGGCGCAGTGGTCGCGCGCGTGGCTGGAGACGGCGGGCGTCAACTCCCTGACCCCGCAGGTGGTCTACGGCGCGGACGGGAAGATCACCGAGCTGTCGGTGCTCCAGACCGCCGCCGAGTCGCACCCCGAACTGCGCCCGCACCGCGTCGCGGTGGGCCTGTACCGGCGGGTGCCGGGCGGCGCGCTCGAACGGTACGCGCGGGTCGAGACCGACGTGTCGGGCCCGGTGACCGTGGTGGACGGCCTGGCCGGCCAGGACCGGCCCGAGCTGGTGCTGGTCAACGACGACGACCTGACGTACTGCAAGATCCGCTTCGACGAGGTGTCACTGGACACGCTCCGCGCCCATCTCGGCGACCTCACCGACCCGTTGGCGCGGGCGCTGGCGTGGTCGGCGGTGTGGAATCTGACCCGTGACGGGCTGATGCCCGCCCGTGACTACCTCGGTCTCGTGCTGCTCTTCGCGGGCTCCGAGAGCGACATCGGGGTGCTCCAGTCGCTGCACCAGCAGGCGCGCTCCGCGCTGTCGCACTACGTGGCACCCGACCACCGCGAGGAGGCCGCCAGGTCGCTCGCCGAGGGCGCGCTGCGGGAGCTGCGGCAGGCGGAGCCGGGCAGCGGCCACCAGTTGGCGTGGGCGCGGTTCTTCTCCTCCGTGGCCTCGTCGGCGGCCGATCTCCAGTTGCTGCGCGGGCTGTTGGACGGCTCGGCGAAGATCGACGGGCTCGACGTCGACCAGGAACTGCGCTGGACCTTCCTCGAGACCCTCACCGCCGAGGGCGACGCGGACGCGGCGGCGGTCGCGGCCGAGCGCTCCCGCGACGACACCGCCTCCGGTCACCGGCACGAGGTGCGCTGCCTGGCCGCGCGGCCCTCCGCGCAGGTCAAGGCGGCGGCCTGGGCCGATGTCGTGGACTCCGACCGGCTCTCCAACGCCTTGGTCGAGGCCACCATCGCGGGCTTCGCGCAGCCGGGGCAGCGGGGGTTGACGGCGCCGTACGTCGAGCCGTACTTCGCCTCGATCGAGCGCGTCTGGGGCGAGCGGTCGATCGAGATCGGCATGGCGGTGGTGCGGGGTCTGTTCCCGCACCACCAGGGTCCTGAGGCGCTGGCCGCGGCCGACGCGTGGCTCTCTGCCCGCGCCGACGCGGCGCCCGCCTTGCGGCGCTTGGTCGTTGAGTCGCGCGACGACCTCGCGCGGGCGCTCCGCGCCCAGTCCCTGCGGTGAGCTGACGGGGGGGTGTCTTTGCCCGCCCGCCCACCCGTGCGGGTGCTTTCTCCGTCTGCGGGTGCCGCTTGTGCCTGGGTCGGTGCCGGTCCGGGGCACCTCCTCGAAATGCGGCTACCTGGCCTTTGCTTATTCGGCACCCTCCCTGTCACCGCATTTCTGCGGGGGCACCCCGGCCCGTCCCCTCCCGGTACGTCGGCGTCCGCCTGTCCGGTGGGGGTGGCCGGGAGGGGGGTGGGTGGGTACGGGTACGTCGGCGTCCGCCTGCCGGTGGGGGTTGCGGAGGGGGGTGGGTGGGTTCGGGTACGTCGGCGTCCGACGGTCCGTGGATGGCCGGGATGGGTGTCCAAGATCGTGAGGGTGCCCCGAGCGCCCTCCACCCAAGGGGCTGGATGGGTGGGCACCCTCGGACGGTCCGCAGGCGGAGGGCTGTCGCAGACAGGCGGTCTCCGCCGGTCCCCACAGCGGAGGGACACCTCCCCCAGTTACAGCGCGCGGGCGGACGCCGACGTAATGGAGCCCACCCACCCCCTCGCCGCCCCCACTGGCCAGGCGGAGGCCAACGGACCGTGACCCACCCACGCCTGCCCCGGTACCACAGCGGACCGTCGGCTGTCCCCGCACCTCAGACCACCCACCCCCTTCCCCGGCAACCCCCACCGGCAGGCGGACGCCGACGAGCGAGGAGGGGACGGGCCGGGGTGCCCCCGCAGAAATACGTTGACGGCCGGGTACCGAATGCGGAAAGGCCAGGTGATACGGATTTCGAGGAGGTACCCCGGACCGGCACCGACCAGGCACAAGCGGCACCCGCAGACGAAGAAAACACCCGCACGGGTGGGCGGGGCGGGCAAAGAGCAGGCCCCCGGAGGGGGTCACCCGAATAGGTGAAAAGGTAAGCTCGGCATCCGAACACATGGACTTTAGCCCAGGCTTGTCCGGGTTTGTCGACGGGCGTGTAACAGCGGTTAGTGACGGGGCCGGCGGCGGGAACGACCACGGCATGAGCATCGAGAACCCCCACTCACACCGCACCGCCGACCACCTCCGCACCGCCCACAACGTCTTGACGGTCCGTCAGCTCAGGGAGCGCGGCGTGACACCGGGCGTGATCGCGGAGCGGTGCCGCCCGGGAGGGCCGTGGCAACAGATGCTGCCGCAGGTGTACCTGCTGCACTCCGGGCCCCCGAACAGCGCGGAGCGCCTGGAGGCGGCGCTGCTGTACGCGGGCCGCGATCCGGAAGCGCACGGCCCGCTCGGCGGCGGCCGGGAGGCGATGGTGACCGGGCTGGCCGCCCTGGCCCTGCACCGCTTCTCTTCGGTGCCGCCGCTGCCGGGGCTGCCCCGGATCGACGTCCTGGTGCCGCGGCAGCGCAGGCTGCGCGACGCGGGCGACGTGGCGATCCGCAGGACCAACGCGCTGCCCCGCCCGCAGGAGGTCGCCGGACTGCCCTGCGCGCCGGTGCCGCGCGCCTTGGCCGACGCGGTCGCGGAGCTGGACGACGCCGAGACGGTGCGGCGGCTGCTGACCGAGGCGGTGCGCGGCGGGCACTGCGACGCGGGCGCCGTACTGGAGGAGCTGGAGCACGCGCGGCTGCTGGACCGGCCCCAGGTGGCGGCGGCGCTGGACGCGCTGCTCGCCGAGGGCCGGTCGGTCGCCGAGGACCGGCTGATCGCGATGGTGCGCCGCCACGCGCTGCCCGACCCGGTGTGGAACGTGGACCTCCGGCTGCCGGGCGGCCCGCCGCTCGGCGGGGTCGACGCGTACTGGCCGGAGCACGCGGTGGCGGTGGAGATCGACGCGCGCACCGCACGGCCGGGCACGGCGGCGGGCGAGGACGGCCACGGTGACGTATACGCGACGGACGCGTACGGGGACGGCGACGCGTACGGACCGGGTGGCACGTACGGTCCCGGCGGCGCCTTCGACCAGCTCTTCGACCGGGCCTTCGAGCACGGTTTCGAGAACGCCGAGGACGACGCCGTGTGGTCGCGCTACGCCCGTGAGCGGGAGCGTCTGGAGGCGCTGGGCATCACCGTCATCCACCTCACTCCGGCCAAACTGAGGGACTCCGCCGAGCAGCAGGCGGCGATCGTCAGGACCGCGCTGATGGCGTCCGCCGACCGGACACCCGCCGCGTATGTGGTGGTCACCCCGAGGTGACCACCCGTCACACGAGGAAGCGGGGTCCCGGCGATTTACCCCGACCCGTACCGTATTCGTCCTGATGGCGGTTGGCGGAAACACGTCATGCCCAGACCAT
The DNA here is from genome assembly GCF_044753885.1 of Streptomyces sp. NPDC093221. Classification (NCBI taxonomy): domain Bacteria; kingdom Bacillati; phylum Actinomycetota; class Actinomycetes; order Kitasatosporales; family Streptomycetaceae; genus Streptomyces; species Streptomyces sp. NPDC093221. Next base: position 578,216 of record NZ_JBIVOA010000005.1, read on the forward strand.
TGGACGGTCAACACTCCCCAAAGGGGAGTCAATTCCAGCAATGTGAGCGATCGACCGGCTCCGTTTTCCGAACAGACCACCTCGGTCCGAACAGGGATGCCCATGCCACTCGCTCACATTCCCGGCAAGAGACGCGCGGCCCGTATCGCGCTGGCCGCGGGTCTGGTTGCCGCGCTGTCGGCCGCCGGGCCCGCGCTCGCGATCGCGGACGCGCCCGCCTCGCCCTCCTCCACCCCCGCGCCCGGACCCGGCTCGCCGGACAAGGGCGCCGCCGACAAGGGCGGAGCCGCGGACAAACTCGGGTCCGCGGACGCCTCGCTGCTGGCCAAGGCCAAGGCGGACGGCGACAAGAACGTCACCTTCATGGTCGCCACCAAGCCCGGCAGCACCGGCCAGGTCGCCGACAAGCTGGACGCGCAGGGCGCCAGCGTGGGTCTGCGGTACGACAAGATCGGCTATGTGCGGGCCACCGTGCCGACCGGCAAGGCGGACCAGGCCATCGCAGCGGCGCAGAAGCTGTCCTCGGTCATCGCGATCGACCTCAAGCAGGAGATCAAGCTCGACGACCCGACCCCGGCGGCGGACACCACCGCGGCGGCGGCCAAGAACGGGAAGGCGTCGGCCACGACGTACCCCGGTCCCGGCAAGGACACCCCGGCCAAGAACCCGTACCAGCCGGCGTTCGAGACCGGCGCGGTCGACTTCGTCAAGGACAACCCGAAGTACGACGGCCGCGGCGTGACCATCGGCATCCTGGACTCGGGTGTGGACATCGGCCACCCGGCGCTCCAGAAGACCACCACCGGTGAGCGCAAGATCGTCGACTGGATCACCGCGACCGACCCGATCCTCGACGGCGACGCCACCTGGCGCCCGATGGTGACCGCGGTCTCCGGCCCGGCCTTCACCTCCTCGGGACGCACCTGGAAGGCGCCCGCGGGGAACTACTACTTCAGCACGTTCGCCGAATCCGCCACCATCGGCGGCGACATGAACGGCGACCTGAACCGCGACGGCGACACCACCGACAAGTGGGGCGTGCTGTACGACCCGGCCGCCGGTACGGTCCGCGTGGACCTGAACGACAACGGCGACTTCACGGACGACACCGCGATGAAGCCGTACAAGGACGGTTTCCAGATCGGCCACTTCGGCACCGACAACCCGGCGACGCCGATCTCCGAGTCGATCCCGTTCACCGTCGAGATCCGCAAGAACGTGCCCATGGACCCCTACGGCGGGACCTGGGTCGGCAAGACCGCGGACTTCGTGAACTTCGGCCTCGTGGAGTCCGAGCACGGCACGCACGTGGCGGGCATCACCTCCGCCAACAGCCTGTTCGGCGGCAAGATGAACGGCGCGGCGCCCGGCGCGAAGATCGTCTCCTCGCGCGCCTGCACCTGGAGCGGCGGCTGCACCAGCATCGCGCTCACCGAGGGCATGATCGACCTGGTCGTCAACCGGCACGTGGACGTGGTCAACATGTCCATCGGCGGTCTCGGCGCCCTCAACGACGGTGCCAGCGCCCGCGACCAGCTCTACAAGGAGCTGATCGACACCTACGGCATACAGCTCGTGATCTCCGCGGGCAACGACGGCCCCGGCGTCAACACCATCGGCGACCCCGGCCTCGCGGACCACGTGCTCAGCGTCGGCGCATCCATCTCCAAGGAGACCTGGGCGGCCAACTACGGCTCGCAGATGACCGTTCCGTACTCGATGATGCCCTTCTCCTCGCGCGGCCCGCGTGAGGACGGCGGCCTCGCCCCGGTCATCACCGCGCCCGGCGCGTCCATCAACACCATCCCGACCTGGGAGCCGGGCGGGCCGGTGAAGGAGGCGGGCTACACCCTGCCGCCCGGCTACGCGATGCTCCAGGGCACCTCGATGGCGTCCCCGCAGGCCGCCGGAGCCTCCGCGCTGCTGCTGTCCGCGGCCAAGGCCAAGCACCTGACGGTCAGCCCCGCGCAGCTCCGTACCGCGCTGACCAGCACCGCCAAGTCGATCCCCGGCACGCAGACCATCGACCAGGGCGCCGGTCTCATCGCCGTCGGCCCGGCCTGGAACCTGCTCAAGCAGGGCGGCAAGACCAACACGTACACGGTCAAGGCGCCGGTCAACACGGTGCTGAAGGACTACCTCGTCACCCCGGGCTTCGGCACCGGCGTGTACGACCGTGAAGGCGGCCTCCAGGCCGGGCAGTCGCGGACGTACGACGTCACCGTGACCCGTACCAGCGGTCCGGTCTACGCCCAACTGCACACGCTCACCTGGGCGCACAACGACGGCACGTTCAAGGTGGCCAGCCCGCTGGTGCTGCTGCCGCTGAACAAGCCGGTCACCGTGAAGGTCACCGCGAAGCCGAAGTCGGTGGGCGCGCACAGCGCGTTGCTGAACATCGACGACCCGCTGACCCGCGGCATCGACTCGCAGATGTCGGCCGCGGTGCTCGTCTCCACCCCGGTCGCGGGCCCGTCGTACACGCTGACCCGCTCCGGCAGCATCGAGCGCGACACCACGAGGTCGTACTTCGTGACGGTCCCGGCGGGCGCAACCTCGCTGGAGGTCGCCATGGACGGGCTCAAGACCGGCAGCCAGACCCGGTTCCTGACGATGCACCCGTACGGTGTGCCGCTGGACTCGACCCAGACCATCGACTGCTACCCGAACTACGACAACCCCAACAACAAGTGCCGCCCGGACGTGCGCTCCTACGCCAACCCGATGCCGGGCGTGTGGGAGATCGCGGTCGAGGCGCGCCGCACCTCGCCGCAGCTCGACAACCCGTACAACCTGTCGGTGACGCTGCTCGGCGTGGCCTTCGACCCGGCGGTCAAGACGGTTCCCGAGGCCAAGGTCGGCACGCCGACCCCGGTCGACTGGACGGTCACCAACGGCTTCGCCCCGATCCAGGGCAAGCTCAAGGGCGGCCCGCTCGGCTCGGCGTTCACCGCCAAGCCGACGATCGCCGACGGTGACACGCAGACCACCACCTTGACGCTCGGCCCCGGCGCCTCCCGGCTCGACGTGTCGATCGGCGGGACGTCCGACACGGCCGCCGACCTCGACCTGTACGTCTACCGGGACGGGGTGCTCGTCGCGCAGTCCGCCAGCGGCGGCTCCGACGAGCGGGTCAGCCTGGCCAACCCGCCCGCGGGGACGTACACCTTCGAGGTGGACGCCTACGCCGTACCGGCGGGGACGACCACCTACGACTACGAGGACGTCTACTTCTCCGACGCCCTCGGTACGGTCACGGTGGACGACACCACCACGGTCAACCTGCCGCACGGCGCCTCCGCCAAGGTCTCGGCCTCGCTCCTGGCCTCGGCCGCGGCACCCGAGGGACGCAAGTTCTTCGGTGAGGTGCAACTGCTCAACGCGCGCGGCTCGGTCGCGGGCAAGGGCAGCGTGATCATCACGAAGACGACGCCGTAACGGAGTTGTCCTTCGGGGGGTGGGGGGGGGGGGGGCCCCCCCCCCCCCCCCCGCCCAGCCCCGGGCCCCCCCGGGGCCGGGGGCCCCCCCGGGGGCCGGCCCCCCACCCCGGGAAAAAACCGCGGGGGGGGGGGGAATTGGGGGGCCGCCCCG
>NZ_JBIVOA010000005.1:581816-633414 GCF_044753885.1 Streptomyces sp. NPDC093221
GGGGGGGGGGGGGGGGGGGGGGGCGGGGGTCGGTTAATCACGCCCCGGGGCGCGGGGGGGGGGGGGGGGGGGGGGGGGGGGGGGGCCCCCCCCCCCCCCCACCCCCGGTACGTACCTGAACAGGGCGGCCGTCTTCCTGACGGCCGCCCTGTCCGCGTGCACCGAACGCGTTCAACTCACCGTGTCCGGTAGGCTATTCGCGGGCCGCGCCCGCCGCCGCCGGGTTGGCGCGCAGCAGCGCGCGGGCCGGAAGGGCGGTGGAGAGCAGGCCGATGACCGTCGCGGCGCCCGCGAGGCCGAGAGCCGTGCCCGGCGGGATGTACGGGCTCGCGCCGGTCAGACCGCGGGCGATCGGGACGAGGGTGATCCACGCGATGGCACCGCCGATCAGCAGCCCGGCCGCGGCGACCAGCAGCGCCTCCAGGCGGACCATGCCGAGCACCTGGCGGCGCGTGGTGCCCGCCAGCCGCAGCAGCGCGACCTCGCGGCGCCGGTCCAGCACCGTCATCACCAGCGTGTTCGCGGCGGCGACCGCGGCGAATCCGCCGAGGACGGCGGCCATGACGCTGTTCGCCCAGGCGTTCAACTCAAGCTCCTTGTCGGCCTGCTGGCGGTACCCGGCGCGGTCGGTGACCGTGAGCCCGGCGACGCCCAGCCGCGACAGGTCCCGCGCGACGGCCGTACGGTCCGCGCCGGGCGCGTCGTGCACCAGCACCTGCGTGTCGTACGCCGTCCGCGCGTGGTCGGCCACCGCCGCGCGCGGCATCAGCAACTGACCGATGCCCAGGCCGCGTTCGTACGTCGCCACGACCGTGGGCCGCACCTGGGTGCCGTCCCCGAGCCACAGCGGGATCCGGTCGCCGACCTTCACCTTCGCCGTACCGGCGAGCAGCGAATCCACGGCGACGGTCCGGCCGTCACCGGTCAGCGCGCTCAACGAGCCGGTCTTGACCCCCAGTTGGAGGACGTCGGGCAGCTTGCCCGGGTCTCCGGAAACACCCAGCAGGGACGCGGAGTTGAGCGAGCCGGAAGCCCGGTAGAGCGCGCCGGTGCGCAGGACGCCGACCGCGCCGTCCACGCCGGGCACCTTCGCGGCGCGCTGCGCGGTGTCGGCGGGCACCCCCGCGCCGGACGAGCCGAGCACCTGGTCGGCGACGACGCCGTCCTTGATCTGGTGGGCAGCCTCGTGCTTGAGCGAGCCCTGCATGCACAGGAGCGTGCCGCAGAAGGCGGTGACCAGCACGATCGGGGTGATCGCGGAGGCCAGCCTGCGGGCGTTGGCCCGGCTGTTGGCGGCGGCGAGCTGCGAGGCGGCACCGCCCGCGCGCAGCGGCAGGCCGAGCAGCGCGGCGGCGGCCCAGGCCACGACGGGCCCGAGGAAGGCCACGCCGACCATGAAGCAGAAGACGATGCCGAGGGCGACGTTCGCGGCGTCCTCGCCCGTGGTGTGCGCGGCGACGGCGGCCAGGACGCAGCCGCCCGCGACGGCCGCCGCGCCGAGCACGGTCCTGATGACGCCGGGCCTGCGGCGCTCCACCGCGGCCTCGCCGAGCGCCTGGCTCGGCCGGGCCTTCGACGGGCGGCGGGCGGCCAGATATCCGGCGGCCAGCGCCGCGAGCAGGCCCGCGCCGACCGCGCTCACCATCGGGATCCAGCCGGTGCTGAGCGTCACCCCGGCCGGGACGGCGTCCCGGTGGACGAGCTGCCTCACCCACCAGCGGGCCAGCGCCACGCCGGGCAGGATGCCCGCGGCGCCCGCGATCGGCGCCACCAGCATCGCCTCGGTCGCCACGGTCCGGCGGATCTGCCGCGGGGTCGCGCCGACGGCGCGCAACAGCGCGATCTCCCGGCCGCGCTGGCCGATCGCCAGCGCGACGGTGCCCATCACCACGAACACGGCCGTCGCCGTGGCGATCCCGCCGAACGAGGCGCCGATCGCCGTCAGCATCTCCTTGCCCTCGGCCAGCTCCGGGTGCTCGGCGAGACCGCGGCCGTCGCCGGTGCGCACCTTCGCCGGGTCGCCGGGGGCGCCCTTGACCGCGGCCTCCACCTGCCGGGCCAGCTCGTCCGTGCTCACGCCCTTGGCGGGCAGCACGGCGATGGCGTCGGTGCGGCCCGGGTGTCCCGACAGGCGGTCGGCGACGGGGTCGGCGAAGTAGGCCGAGGCGCCGGCCGTGGCGCTTGTCGTAGCGCTTGCCCTGGTGCCGTCTTTCGCGCCGGCGCCGGTGCTGGTCTCCGTGTCGGTCAGGCCCGAGACCTTGTACGTGGTCGCGCCCGTCGGGGTGGTCAGCGTGAGGGTGTCGCCGACGCCGACGTGCGCCGCCCGGGCGGTGGCCGCCGACAGGGCGACCTCGCCCGTACCGGGTGCCCGCCCCCGCACCACCGTGCTCGCGTCGATCGCGTGGGCCGACCAGTCGCGGCCGGTCAGCGGCGGCAGCGTCTTCGACTGCACCGGGAAGGCCGTGTCGGGTACGGCCGCCGACACGCCCGGCGCGCGGGCGATGCGGTCGGCGAGCGCCGTGTCCACGCGGGGCTGGTCCGGCAGCGACGCCGCGTCGCTGTCGGCGTCGTCGCCGTGCCCCGTGGTGATCCGCGCCGACGGGTCGGCCGCCACCACGACGGGCGTGGCCGCGTACCGCACCGGCTTCACATGCGCCGTGATCCCGGTCTGGAGCATGCTGCCGCACGCCGTGATGACGGCGGACGCGAACAGCAGCGCGACGAAGGTGCCCACGAAGGACGCGGGCCTGAAGCGCACGGAGGCGCGGGCCAGGCCGTTCATGCCGCCGCCCCCACCCGTCCCGCGCCGCGCCCGGTCTCGCGCTGGGTCTCGCGCTGGGTCTCGCGCTGGGTCAGCGCCACCATCCGGTCCGCGACCGCCGTCGGCTCGGGGTGCCACAGCTCGTCAGCGAACGAGCCGTCCGCCAGGAACAGCACGCGGTCCGCGTACGACGCCGCCACCGGGTCGTGCGTCACCATCACCACGGTCGCGCCGAGCCCGTTCACCGCGTGCCGCAGCAGCCCCAGCACCTCGCGGGCCGTCCCCGTGTCCAGGGCCCCCGTCGGCTCGTCCGCGAAGATCACGTCAGGCTCCGTGACCAGCGCCCGCGCGATGGCCACGCGCTGCTGCTGCCCGCCGGAGAGCTGGCCGGGGCGGCGCCTTCCGTGGCCTTCCAGGCCCACCTGGGCCAGCAGCTCCGCCACCCGGCGCCGGTCGGGGCGCTCGCCCGCCAGGCGCTGCGGGAGCTGGACGTTCTGCTGCACGGTCAGCGACGGCAGCAGATTGAACGACTGGAACACGAACCCGATGCGGCTGCGCCGCAGCTCCGTCAGCCGCTTCTCGCTCAGCGCGGTGATCTCCACCCCGCCCAGCAGCACCTGCCCGGCGCTCGGCTTGTCCAGTCCGGCCGCGCACTGGAGGAACGTGCTCTTCCCCGAGCCGGAGGGGCCCATCACCGCCGTGAAGCTGCCGCGGGGCAGCCCCAGATCGATGCCGCGCAGCGCGTGTACCGCGGCCTCGCCGCGGCCGTATGTGCGCCGCAGTTCTCTCAGCTCCACCGCGTACGCCGTGGCCGGCGTGCCTGTCGTTTCGGCGTCCGCCGCCTTCTGTGCCCGCTTGCGTTCGCGCCGCGACGCCATCTCTTTCCCCTCAGCTCAGTTCGCTTCCCGACCCTCTCGACGCTACGGAGCCGCGCTCTCCCGAACCATGGCGTCCCCTGGCGTCCCCATGGTGGGGACAACCCCCGTCCCGGCGTGACGGCTGCCGCCGTTGTCTTGTCTTTCCCGCCCGCCCACCCGTGCGGGTGCTTTCTCCGTCTGCGGGTGCCGCTTGTGCCTGGTCGGTGCCGGTCCGGGGCACCTCCTCGAAATGCGGCTACCTGTTCTCCTGTATCCGGTGCCCTTCTTGTCACCGCATTTCTGCGGGGGCACCCCGGCCCGTCCCCTCCCGGTACGTCGGCGTCCGCCTGTCCGGTGGGGGTGGCCGGGGAGGGGGGTGGGCGGGTGGGCTCGGGTACGTCGGCGCCCGCCTGCCGGTGGGGGTGCCGGGAGGGGGGTGGTGGGCTCGGGTGCGTCGGTGGGGGCCAAGGGGCTGCTGGCGGGTGGGGGCTGGGGGGCGTTGGTGATCGTTGGCAGGGTCGGGTGGAATGGGGGGTGTTGATCACTCTCATGCGATGGGCGAGGAGCTGGCGTGGCCCGATGGATGGTCCTGATAAGTCCGGTCGGCGGTTCGCCTTACGGGCCCTATCGGGTTGACACCCTCACCGAGTTCGAGGCCAGCCATGAGGAGGCGCCGGGCGTCTTCCTCAACCTGGTGAACACCTTCGATCGCGATGTCCGCAAACCCCGGCGCAGGCAGGCGTTCAAGTGCTCCGAGCGGACGTACGTCCTCCGTGTCGAGGGGTACATGAAACAACTCGAGTACCGCTTCGAGCTCGCCGAACTCGTAGCCGACACCGCTGCCCCAGACCTTCCCGACACCATCCAGTAGCCCACCCCCGTTCCCCGCCACCACAGCGGAGAGACCACCGCCGACGGGCCCCACCCCCCCACTACCTCCCTCCCCCGGCCACCCCCACCGGCAGGCGGACGCCGACGGACCGGGAGGGGACGGGGCGGGGTGCCCCCGCAGAAATGCGGTGACGGGGAGGGTGCCGGATACACGGGAGCAGGCAGCCGCATTTCGAGGAGGTGCCCCGGACCGGGACCGACCCAGGCACAGGCGGCACCCGCAGACGACAAAGCACCCGCACGGGTGGGCGGGCGGGAAAAGACAAAGCCCTGGCGGCGAGCCGTGGAACGGAAACGTGCCGTGCGAGGATGGGCGTCTCATCTGACGAGAAGGAGTGGGCCACCGTGCCTGGTACGAACCTCACGCGTGAGGAGGCGCAGGAGCGTGCGCGCCTGCTCACCGTGGACGCTTATGACATCGAGCTGGACCTGCGCGGCGCCCAGGAGGGCGGCACCTTCCGGTCGGTGACCACCGTACGGTTCGAGGCCGCCGAGGCGGGAGCGGAAACGTTCATCGACCTGGTCGCGCCCCTCGTGCACGAGGTGGTGCTCAACGGCGAGCCCCTGGACGCGGCAGCCGCGTTCAAGGACTCGCGGATCGCGCTGCCCGGCCTGCGCTCCGGCGAGAACGAGCTGCGGGTCGTCGCGGACTGCGCGTACACCAACACCGGCGAGGGCCTGCACCGGTTCGTCGACCCGGTCGACAAGCAAGCATATTTGTACACGCAGTTCGAAGTACCGGACGCCCGCCGCGTCTTCGCCAGCTTCGAGCAGCCGGATCTGAAGGCGAGCTTCGCCTTCACGGTCCAGGCCCCGGCCGGCTGGACGGTGATCTCGAACTCCCCGACGCCCGAGCCCCCGGCGGACGGTGTGTGGGTGTTCGCGCCGACCCCGCGCATCTCGTCGTACATCACGGCCCTGATCGTCGGCCCGTACGCGTCGGTGCACAGCAGTTGGGAGGGGAACGGCCGCAGCGTGCCGCTGGGCATCTACTGCCGTCCCTCGCTGGCGGAGTACCTGGACGCCGAGGCGATCTTCGAGGTCACCCGGCAGGGCTTCGACTGGTTCGAGGAGAAGTTCGCGTACGCGTACCCCTTCCCGAAGTACGACCAGCTCTTCGTGCCGGAGTTCAACGCGGGCGCGATGGAGAACGCGGGCGCGGTGACGATCCGCGACCAGTACGTGTTCCGGTCGAAGGTCACGGACGCCGCGTACGAGACGCGGGCCGAGACGATCCTGCACGAGCTGGCGCACATGTGGTTCGGCGACCTGGTCACCATGGAGTGGTGGAACGACCTGTGGCTGAACGAGTCGTTCGCCACGTACACCTCGATCGCCTGCCAGGCGTACGCGCCGGGCTCGAAGTGGCCGCACTCGTGGACGAGTTTCGCCAACTCGATGAAGACGTGGGCGTACCGGCAGGACCAACTGCCGTCCACGCACCCGATCATGGCGGAGATCAACGACCTGGACGACGTGCTGGTCAACTTCGACGGCATCACGTACGCCAAGGGCGCCTCGGTGCTGAAGCAGCTCGTCGCGTACGTGGGCGAGGACGAGTTCTTCGCGGGCGTGCAGGCGTACTTCAAGCGGCACGCGTGGGGCAACACGCGGCTGGCGGATCTGCTGGGCGCGCTGGAGGAGACCTCGGGGCGCGACCTGAAGACCTGGTCGAAGGCGTGGCTGGAGACGGCGGGCATCAATGTGCTGCGGCCGGAGGTGACGGTGGCCGAGGACGGTACGGTCGCCTCGCTCGCGGTACGGCAGGAGGCCCCGGCGCTGCCCGTCGGCGCTAAGGGCGAGGCCGTGCTGCGCCCGCACCGGATCGCGGTCGGCGCGTACGACCTCGTGGACGGCAAGCTGGTACGGACCCAGCGCGTCGAGCTGGACGTCGTTGGCGAGTCGACGCAGGTGCCGTTCCCCGCGGGGACACCGCGCCCGGCCGTCATCCTGCTCAACGACGACGACCTGTCGTACGCGAAGGTGCGGCTGGACGAGCAGTCGCTGGCCGTGGTCCGCGACCACGTCGGGGACTTCACGGAGTCGCTGCCGCGCGCGCTGGTGTGGGCGTCGGCCTGGGACATGACGCGGGACGGCGAACTGGCCGCCCGTGACTACCTGGAGCTGGTGCTGCAGGGCATCGGCAAGGAGACCGACATCGGCGTGGTGCAGTCGCTGCACCGGCAGGCGAAGCTGGCGCTCGACCTGTACGCCGACCCGGCCTGGCGCGACACCGGCCTGGCCCGGTGGACCGAGGCGGCGCTGGAGCACCTGCGGACGGCGGCGCCGGGCAGCGACCACCAGCTCGCCTGGGCACGCGCGTTCACCCTCGCGGCCCGCACCGACGCCCAACTGGACGTACTGGCCGGGCTGTTGGACGGCACGGTGACGTACGAGGGACTGGCCGTCGACACGGATCTGCGGTGGGCGCTGCTGTCCCGGCTCGCGGCGACCGGCCGCGCGGACGAGAAGGCGATCGACGCGGAGCTGGCGCTCGACCCGACCTCGGCGGGCGAGCAGCACGCCGCGGCGGTACGGGCGGCGCGGCCGAGCGCCGACGTCAAGGCGGCGGTCTGGGCCTCTGTCGTGGAGGACGACAAGCTGCCGAACGCCGTGCAGGAGGCGGTGATCGGCGGCTTCGTGCAGACCGACCAGCGCGAGCTGCTGGCCCCGTACACCGAGCGGTACTTCGCGACGGTGAAGGACGTGTGGGACTCGCGCAGCCACGAGATGGCCCAGCAGATCGTGGTCGGCCTCTACCCGGCTCTCCAGGTCTCGCAGGCCACCTTGGACGCCACCGACGCCTGGCTGGCGTCGGCCGATCCGGCCCCGGCGCTGCGTCGCCTGGTCGTGGAGTCCCGCTCCAGCGTGGAGCGTTCGCTGCGCGCCCAGGCTGCCGACGCCGCCGCCGCCGGCTGACCGTCCGGGCTTCTCGCCACCGGGGCCCCGGACCGCCTTCGCGGTCCGGGGCCCCGGTGCGGTTCTTCCGCCAGGGCGGCGGCCCCATCTTTCAGGGGGTACGGGGCTGCGTTCGATGTGCGGCTGCCGCCCTCCTGCGGGTCACCACCCGCCCCGGCGGGGCAGTTCGGTTGTCGCCGGACCACCCGCCGGTGGGGGCTTGTCGCGCAGTTCCCCGCGCCCCCAAAAGCCAGGCCCTGCGCAAGGTGAACGCACCGGGGCCGCGCCCCGGAAAGGCACGTCCCGCGCAAGGTGAACCCATGGCTAGGCCGCGAGGGCCGGGGTCGAGGTGGGCGGCGTCGGGCAGGGAGGCACTGGGCAAGGGGGCGCCGGGAGGGGGGCGAGGCGGACCGCGGCAGCGGGAAGGCGGGGCTCGAGGCGGAGGAGAAGGGCGGCGGCGCAGAGCGCCGTGAGGGTGAGCAGGGCCCAGGGAAGCCGGGCGTCGGCGGCGAAGAGGGCCGTGAAGAGGGAAGGGGCGAGGGTCGCGGCCAGGGACCAGGAGAGCTGGTAGGTGGCCATGTAGCGCCCGCGCAGAGCCTCGGGGGCGGCGGCGACGGCGAGCGCGCTGGAGGACGGGTTGTGCACCAGTTCGGCGACCGTGTAGAGCGCCACCAGTGCGAACACCCCACCGGCGACAGCCCATCCGGCCTGCGGCCGTACCGCGCCGAACACCCCGAGCCCCACGAAGGCGGCGGCGAAGATCACCGCGCCGAGCGCGGCGGACCGGGTGCGGCGGGCGCCGCGCCCGCGGACGCGCCCGGCGACGTGGACGCCGCCGACGGCGCACAGCACGGTGTTGACGGTGAAGGCCGCGCCGGTCAGCGACTGCGGGCCGTTCAGGGTGCCCGCGATGAAGAGCGGGAAGAGCACGGCGAGGGCCGAATAACCCAGCGCGGTGAGGAAGTTGGCGGCGGTGAGGCCGAGGAAGGCCCGGTCGGCGAGGACGAGCCGGTAACCGGCGGCGGCGGGCCGCTCGGCCGTCGCGGAACCGTCCGGCACCCGCGAGGCGCGGATACTCCGTATCAGCAGGGCGGCGACGCCGAAGCTCAGCGCGTTGAGCCAGGCGGCAGCGGTGAAGCCGCGGTCACCGGCGACGGTGATGACCAGCGAGGCGAGCAGCGCCCCGGCGCCGAGCCCGGCGTTGCGCAGGGCGCGGGCGGCGGCCTGGAGGCGGTCGCGGTCGAGGCCGCTCGCGACCTCGCCGATGTACGCCTGCTGGACGGCGGGGAAGGCGCGGTCGCCGAAAGCGGTGCCGAGGGCCACGACAGCGAAGGCGGGCAGCGAGGTCGCGAAGGGATAGAGCGCGAATCCGGCGCCGCGCACCCCGTAGAGCAGGAGTTGGACGCGGCGGGCGCCGTAGCGGTCGACGGCGGTCCCGGCGAGCGGCAGGGCGCCCATGCCGATGAGTCCGACGACGGTCAGGACGGCGCCGACCACGGCGAAGGAGAGCCCGGTGATGTGGTGGAAGAAGACCAGGCTGAAGGGGATGTACATCCCGGAGCCGACCGAGTCGACGCCCATCGCCCCGAGCAGGGCCCGCTCCCCCGGAATCCGGGCGACGGCGGGTCGTGCGGTGGTGGCTCGCGTACGCGGCAGCGACATGGTGAAGCTCCCCGATCCCGGTTCCGGTTCCGAACGAAGGCCGACCGGTCAGGTCGACAGAAGATAGCTTAGCACTAAGCTACTTACTTGTAAGCTACTTTCTTGCCGTCGAGCGACCCCGCCCCGATACTGAGGCCATGACTCAGGAACCCCTCGACGTCGTCGACGCCATCACCGGTCAGTGGAAGTCGGAGCGCCCGGACCTCGACACGCTTCCGATGGCCGTCTTCGGCCGGATCTACCGGATCGCGCGCCTGATGGGCGACCGGATGGAGAAGGAGTACCAGCGGTACGGCATCGGCCGCGGCGAGTTCGACGTGCTGGCGACGCTGCGCCGCTCCGGCGAGCCGTACACCCTCTCGCCCCGGCAGCTCTCGGCCGCCCTGATGCTCACCACCGGCGGGATGACCGGCCGGCTGGACAAGCTGGAGCGGGCCGGGCTGCTGGACCGCGCGCCCGATCCGAACGACCGCCGCGGCCTGCGCGTCTCCCTCACCGAGAAGGGGCTGCGGGTGATCGACCAGGCGGTCGGCGCCGGGCTCGCCCTCCAGAAGGCGACGCTCGACGCCGTCGAACCGGCGCAGGCGGAACAGCTCGCCGACCTGCTGCGGCTGCTGCTGGCCGCGTCGGCGGAACCGGGCGCCCGGCGCTGAGACCCGCCACGCGCAGACCCGCCACGCGCAGACCCGTATCGCGCAGACCCGTCACCCGCCCGCGCGCCCGACGCCGCGCGGGCAGCACAAAGCCCCCTGGCGCGCCGGGAAGTCCGGCGCCGAGGGGGCGAAGGGGCCCGAGGGCCGAGTGCGCGGCTACTGCTTCGGGTGCTCCTGCTCCTTGCGGGTCTTGTCGGTCACCATGACCAGACCCGCGATGACCCCGAACAGGACGAGCGGGGCGAGCACGAACAGGCTGAGCGTCTCGATGACGCTCAGGCCGGAACCCGGGTCGTCGCCGTCGTCGCGGGCGAGCGCGAACGCCGGGGTCGACATGAGCAGCATGAGCGTCGTACCGGCGGTGATGACTCCGGCGCGCACGGCCTTCTTGGTGAGCTTCTTGTCCACGCCCTCAATGTAGTGAAGCCCCTCACGGGCCGCGCGCCCGGGGTGTCCTTACGGGTGTTCCGGGCCTTCCGGGTGTTCCGCCGCCCCGGCCCCGGCCACGACGGCCGGCCCGCTCCCGGTCCCGGCGGTCGCCGCGCTCCCGGCCGCCGCCGCGACCGCCTTGTCCCCCGCCTCCGCCATCGCCTGCCGTACGTCGTCCACGAGCGCGTACAGCCGCGGCGAGACGGCGATCCGGTCCAGGGTGAGCGGGGTGCCGTCGGCGTCGGCGACGGGCAGCCGCCAGTTCGGGTACTGGTCCCAGGTGCCGGGCAGATTCTGCGGGCGGCGGTCGCCGACCGTGTCCGGCAGCCAGATGCCGACCATGCTCGCGGGCGTACGCGCCAGGAAGCGGTGAACGGCCTTCACCACCGCCTCCTCGTCGACCGCGCCCTCCGGCAGCAGCCCGAGCCGGCCGAGCAGCGCCAGCCACTCCGCGACCTCGGCGGCGTCGGCCGCCTCCTCCTCCGCGAGCGGGCGGGTCAGCAGCCCGAGCCGGTGCCGCAGCTCGACGTGTTCGCCGGTGAGCCGGGCCGCCGTGCTGGGCAGGTCGTGGGTGGTGACGGTCGCCAGGCACGACTCGCGCCACGCCTCGGGCAGCAGCGGACGGCCGTCGCCGCCCTCGGGCCCGGTCCCCTCGTAATCGCGTTCGAACCACATCACCGAGGTGCCGAGGATGCCGCGGCCCGCCAACTCCTCGCGTACGCCGGGCTCGACGGTGCCCAGGTCCTCGCCGATCACCACCGCGCCCGCGCGGTGCGCCTCCAGGGCCAGCAGGCCGAGCATCGCCTCCGCGTCGTAGCGGACGTAGGCACCCTCGGTCGGCGGGCGGCCCTCCGGCACCCACCAGAGCCGGAACAGCCCCATGACGTGGTCGATCCTCAGGCCGCCCGCGTGCCGCAGCATCCGCGCGATGAGGTCGCGGTACGGCGCGTAGCCGGTCGCGGCCAGCGCGTCGGGGCGCCAGGGCGGCAGACCCCAGTCCTGGCCGCGGGAGTTGAAGGCGTCGGGCGGTGCGCCCACCGACATGCCCGTGGCCAGGACGTGCTGCATGGACCAGGCGTCGGAACCGGCGGGGTGCACGCCCACGGCCAGGTCGTGCACGACGCCGATGGTCATGCCCGCGTCCCGCGCGGACCGCTGCGCGGCGCCGAGTTGGGCGTCGGTCAGCCAGCTCAGCCAGCAGTGGAAGTCGACCCGGTCCATGTGCTCGCTGCGGGCCCGCGCGACCTGCGGCGAACGCGGGTCGCGCAGCCCCGCGGGCCACTTGTGCCAGTCGGCGCCGTGCAGTTCGGCCAGGGTGGACCAGGTGGCGTGGTCGTCGAGGGCCTGGCCCTGCTCGGCGAGGAAGTCGACGTAGGCGGCGCGGCGGCCGGGGCTCAGCGGCACCTCGCGCAGCAGTTCCAGGGCCTCGGCCTTCAGCGCCCAGACCGCGTCCCGGTCGATCAGCGCGTCCTTGAGCAGCACGGTGTCGCGCAGCGCGGCGGCCCTGCGGGACAGCGCGTCGGCCTTCTCCCTGGCCTCGCCGGACAGGTACGCGTACTCCGGCACCTCCTCGATCCGCAGGTACACAGGGTCGGGGAAGCGGCGGGAGGACGGGCGGTACGGGGAGGGGTCGGTGGGCGGGCCGGGGACGGCCGCGTGCAGCGGGTTGATCTGGACGAATCCGGCGCCCAGCGTCCGTCCCGACCAGGCGGCGAGGTCGGCGAGGTCACCGAGGTCGCCCATGCCCCAGGAGCGCTGCGAGAGCGTGGAGTAGAGCTGCGCCATGAAGCCGAAGGCGCGTCCCGTCGGGCCCGCCAGCCGCTCGGGCGCCACGATCAGGTCGCCTCTGGAGGTACGTCCGTCGGCGGTGGCCGCGCGCAGCGCGTACCGCCCCGGCGGGGGCGTCACGGCGGGGTCCAGCGCCTCGCCCGTCTCGGTCTCGACGGTGAGCCGGGTGTCCTCGGGCAGTGCGCGCAGCGCCTGCGCGAGCGTGCCGCGGCCCGATCTGAGCACCGTGCACGGCGGGAGCAGCCGGTTGGCCCGGCGCGTCTCGTACGCCGTGAGGGCGGACTTGACCGCGCTGGGCGTCGAGGCGTCCACGCCGAGCGCCGCGAGGACGGCGACGACCGTCTCCTCCGGCACCGGGACCTCCCGCCCGGGTGCCGGCCGGTACGTCACGTCCACGCCATAGAGCCCGGCAAGCCGCACCCGGTCCATCGGGCCTCCGCATTCGTCAGTCAAGGGGTTGATCGGTCGGTCACGCGTCCTCGCTCGCACGGGTTTGTCCCGGGAGCCGCACTGACCCCTACCCCGACGCCGCGCGCTGTACCCGGAGGCGCGCCGCGCCGCTCGTTCGAGGGGAGTTCCGGAAGGCGGCCCGCGGCCCGTCCGCGACGCGCCGAAAGGGCCGCCCGTGGCGCTCCCGCCCCTGCCTGCGGCGGAAGGCGGCGGAAGGCGGCGGCGAGGCGACCGGGAGGCGGACGGAATCCGGCGGCAAAGCGGAGGAAACTCCAGCCACATTGACACCGCACCGCGAGGAGTGATGGGCTCGGCGTCCGTCGTCGGTGCAGCACTCCGCAAGGAGGAACCGTGCAGGCCCTCCGGAGGAGTTCCGCCGCAGCCATCGCGGCCACGTTCATCGGCGGCTGGCTGGCCCAGTCGCCCGCCGCGACCGCCGCTCCCGCGCCGCCGAGCACACCGCCCGCCGGGACCAGGACGGACACCGCGGCCTCCCCGCGGCCCCCGGCGGTGTGGCCGCGCCCTCAGAGTCTGCGCGCGCAGGGGCAGTTCGCGCGCGTGACGAGGACGGTGACGCTGGTCGCGGGCACGGACGCCGACCCGTACGCGCTCGATGTGATCGAGGACGCGCTGCGCGGCGCGGGCGCCCAGGAGATCCGCAGGTCGGACACGCCGGGGTCCGGGCTGACCGTCTACGCGGGCGACGCGGCGCAGCCCCGGCTGACCGCGCTCAAGGCCCCCGAGCAGGACGACTTGGCGTCCGGCGGCTACCGGCTCGCGGTGGACGGCGGCACGGTGGCGCTGGCCGGAGCGGGCGAGGACGGCCTGTTCCACGCGGCGCAGACGCTGCGTCAGCTCGTCACCAGCGACAGCGGCGGCGAGCGCGGCTTCGCGGGCGTGGTCGTACGCGACTGGCCGACGGCGGCGGTGCGCGGGGTGACCGAGGGGTACTACGGCGTGCCGTGGACGCAGTACCAGCGGCTGTCGCAACTGGACTTCCTGGCCAGGACCAAGCAGAACCGCTATCTGTACGCGCCGGGCGACGACCCGTACCGGCAGGCGCAGTGGCGCGACCCCTATCCGGCGGGTCAGCGCGCGGACTTCAGGGCGCTGGCGGAGCGGGCGACGCGGGACCATGTGACGCTGGCGTGGGCGGTGGCCCCCGGACAGGCGATGTGCTTCTCGTCGAAGTCCGACCAGCGGGCGCTGGAGCGGAAGCTGGACGCGATGTGGGCGCTGGGCGTGCGGGCGTTCCAATTGCAGTTCCAGGACGTGAGCTACAGCGAGTGGCACTGCGGCGCGGACGCGCGGGAGTTCGGCTCGGGGCCCGACGCGGCGGCGCGCGCCCAGGCGAAGGTCGCCAACGTGGTGGCCGCGTATCTGGCGCGGCGCTACGGCAGCGCCGATCTGTCGCTGCTGCCCACGGAGTACTACCAGGACGGCACGACCCCGTACCGCACGGCGCTGGCGAAGGCGCTGAGCCCGGACGTGACGGTCGCCTGGACCGGTGTCGGGGTGCTGCCCGCGCGGATCACCGGCACCCAAGTGGCGGACGCGGCAGCCGCGTTGAAGCACCCGCTGGTGACGGTGGACAACTACCCGGTGAACGACTTCGCGCCGGGCAGGCTCTTCCTCGGCCCGTACACCGGCCGTCAGCCCGCGGTGGCGACGGTCTCGGCGGGGGTGCTGGCGAGCGCGATGCAGCAGCCCGCCGCGTCCCGTATCCCGCTGTTCACGGCGGCGGACTTCGCCTGGAATCCGCGCGGTTACGACCCGGCGGCCTCCTGGCAGGCGGCGATCGACGACCTGGCGGGGCCGGATCAGGCGGCCCGTGCGGCGCTGCGCGCGCTGGCGGGGAACGAGGCGTCGTCGGCGCTCGGCGGCGACGAGTCGGCGTATCTGCGCCCGCTGACCAAGGAGTTCTGGGCCGCGCTGGACTCCGGCGACCGCGCCCGGCTGACGGCGGCGGCGGCCCGGCTGCGGTCGGCCTTCACGGTGATGAGCGGCGCGCCGCACGCCCTGCGCGGGCTCGCCGACGGCACCTTCGGCGCCGAGGTGCGGCCGTGGCTGGACCGGCTGTCGGCGTACGGGACGGCGGGCGGGCACGCGGTCGACATGCTGGTGGCGCAGGCGGCGGGCGACGGCGCGGCGGCCTGGAAGGCCCGGCAGTCGCTGGACCGCGGCCGGGCGGCGCTGACGCAGGGCACGGCGAAGGTCGGCGAGGACGTGCTCGACGGCTTCCTGTCGCGGGCGGTCGACGACGGCGACGCCTGGTCGGGGCTGCGCGCGGACGGCAGGACCGCGACGGCCACGCTCGCCTCGGGGCGCGGCACCGACCCGTCGGCGATGGTGGACGGCAAGAATTCCACGGCGTGGTCGAGCAACGCTCCCCCGCAGCCCGACGACTCCTTCGGGGTCGATCTCGGGACGGCCAAGCAGGTCGGCTCGGTGCGGATCGCGATGGGCGACGGCAGCGGCTCCGACGACTTCCTGCACGACGCGGTCCTCGAACTGTCCGCGGACGACGGCACCGGCTGGCACCGGGTCGGCGAGTACCACGACCAGGCGGTGATCTCGGCGACGCTCCCCGCGGGCACCCGCGCCCGCCAGGTGCGGCTGCGCGCGAGCGACGGGCAGTCGGGGGCGGTGACGGTGCGGGAGTTCACCGTGTCGGTGAGCGGCGAGGTGGCTCCGACGGCCAGCGGTCCCGACGACGCGTCGGCCGTGGTGGACGGCGACCTCTCCACCTCGACCGCCGCGGATTCCGACGCGGGCGCGCTGACGGTGGACTTCGGCGGCGCGCGGCTGCTGGACAGCGTGACGATCGCCGCGTCCGGTGCGCGTACGGGGTCGGGCGCCCCCGCCGCAGCGGTCGATCCGGCGCCGGGGCCGATGGCGGGTTCCCCCTTCGGCCCGCATCCGATCGCCGTACGGGACACGGGCCCGCCCACCCGCACGGCCACCGGCCGGGTGACCAAGGCGCCCGCGGCCGTGGAGGTGCACACCCCGGGCGGCGGCTGGCAGCGGATCGGAAGCCTGACCGCGGACTGGACGGAGCTGCCCGCGGGGGTCGTCGCCGACGCGGTACGGCTGTCGGACGGCGCCGGGGTGCACGAGGTGGTGCCGTGGTTCGCCGGGGCGCCGCGCGTCACGTTCGACCAGCCGGAGGTGGACGCCGAGATCGGCGGCTCCGCCGTCCCGGTGACGGCGTCGGTGGCCTCGGGGCTGCCGCGCGACGAGAAGGCGGCGGTCTCGGTGGCCGCGCCGAAGGGCAGGGCGACGGCGACCGCGCCCGCGTCGGTCCCGCTGCGGCGGGGCGCCGCGGGAGCGGTGCCGCTGAGCGTGTCGGTGCCCGCGGGTACGGCGCCCGGCACGTACAGCCTGCCGGTGCGGATCACCGTGGCGGGCCGCACCGTGGAGCGGCGGATCACCGTACGGGCGCGGGTGCGGACCGCGGGGCCCGATCTGCTGCGCGGCGGCGCGGCGACGTCCTCGGGTGACGAGACCCCGGACTTCCCGGCCTCCGCGGTGGCCGACGGCGATCCGGAGACCCGCTGGTCCTCGCCGGTGGACGACCACGCCTGGGTGCAGGTGGAGCTGGCGGCCCCGGCCCGGGTCGGCAGGGTCGTCCTGCACTGGCAGGACGCGTACGCGGCCGGATATCAGGTGCGGACCTCCGCCGATGGAGTGACCTGGCACACGGCGGCCACCGTGACCGACGGCGGCGGCGGGACCGAGACGGTGTGGCTCGACGCGCAGGACGGCACCCGGTACGTGCGGGTGCAGGGCGAGCGCCGGGCGACCAAATTCGGCTACTCGCTGTTCGGCGTCGAGGCGTACGCGGTGGCGGACTGAATGGCGGGCACATAGGCGCTTCGGCGGACGCCTGAGGACACCCTGTGTGGCTTGTGTCGCGGTTGGGCAAACCCGCTTCCGACACCTCACGAGCAACGCATAGTGTGAGGAGCCACTAACACATCGCTAGTGGCGTCACGCCTCACGACGACGCCGTTGCCACACAGGGGGACTCGTCCGTGACACGAAGTTCGGTGCCGGCTGCCGCGCTGACCACCACCGCACTTATCCTGCTCACCGCATGCGGCGGAAGCGACGGGGACAAGGGGTCGGACAAGATCGCCTCGACACCGCCGGCCAGGGCCACGACGAGCGCGAGCGCGTCGCCTTCGGCGAGTGCGACGGCTACCGTCCAGCGCCCGGTGATCAGCTTTCCGCCAGGTTCCAAAACGGTGTACGCGGACCAGCACACGGGAGACCCGGAGAAGGACGCGGTTCTCGCTGACGAATCGCATGCGGTCGACTCGGCATACGCAGCCATCCTGGAGGGCAAGGCCCGTACACCGGCCATGGAGTTCTACAACTCCGGCACGGCGCTGCGGGACGCCATCGACTTCGTCCAGGGTTGGCTGGACAAGGGCGACACCTGGGTCGGCACTGTCCGGTACTTCGACCGCAAGGTTACTTTGCGGAGTGACGGATCCGCGGTGGTTATTTACTGCTCCGACGAGACCAAGGCGTTCGTCAAGTCAACCAAGACGGGCAAGGTCGGCCAGGACAGCGCCTCAGCGGATGACTACGTGCTCTACAACGAGCGGTTGCTCAAGAGCGGTCAGGGCGTGTGGATTCTCAACAGCGTGACGCCGAAACGGGGGGCGAGTGAATGCCAGCCGTAAGCTCCCCTACCAGGGCCCTTATGGCTCTGGCCGCAGCCATGACGCTGCTGACGGTCACGCCCGGTATTGCCCATGCCGGGATCGGCGGGCCTGGTACCAAGGGGCGAGCCAAGCCACCTGCTCGCCCCAAGTCCGAGGGGACCGCTGACGGCGGAAAGATCTCAGCCCTCGCCGGCGTCCAGTTCGACCTCTCCAAGAACGGCACTGGTCCCAAAACAGGCGCCGTCACCCCTGTCTCCAACTGGACACCACCCGCGTGCTGGTACGCCCCCAAGTACGACTCCGAAGGCGCAGCTCGGGACTTCCTGGGGTATGACCGCAGCCCGAACCACACCGGCATGGAAGACGCTCAGTGGGTCAGGGACCGGTACGTCAACGGGCACCCGTACACCAATTTCAACCTGGCCAAACAGGGCAAGGGCTACTGGTGGGGCACATTCTTCGACGAGAACCAACTCACCGATCCCGCCGCCGACGATTGCACCAAACCGCCGTTCTGGGTCGACACGGGTGCCGCTCCACCGCCGGTCAAGAACGCCGTCACGCCGGAGATCCTCGCACAGCTCGCCTATGCCCAGATCCTCATCCCGCAAGGCAAAGCGAACCTCAACCCGGACGGCACCCTCATCGTGAACGTGGCCACATGGGTGTGGATGGACCACACGACATTCCACCCGGTGTCCGTACGGGCCTACGTCTCGGTCCTCGGCATCGAGGCGACGACGACGGCTACCCCCATCGGTCTGCACATCGATCCCGGCACCGATGACGCCACCCTCATTCCGGCCTCGGGGGAATGCCCCATCGACGCCCACGGCAACGTCGGAACCCCGTACCCCAAGGGAGCAGACAGCGACAATCCGCCGTGCGGGGTCACCTACCATCGCTCCACCCAGAACCAAGGCCCCTACCCGCTCAAGGCCACGGTCACGTGGAAGATCAGCTGGACCGGCACCGGCCAGCCCACGCCCGTAGCTCTGCCGGACGGAACTTTCGGAACTCCGCAGGACGCTTTCGTACGCGAATACCAAACGGTAGTTGTGAACCGCTGAACGCATCGGCACTCGGGGGGAATCACCATGACGGATCTCGCCGTCAACGAAGCGGACATGCAGTCGCTGAGCGCCGCTCTTGGGACAGCGCTTCTCGAACTGACAGCACTCCAGCAATCCTTGCACCACATGAATCTGGATCCGGTGGGAGCGCCGCCGCTGCTGGATGAGCAGACGATCTACACCCGTACGCGATACGACGACGTCACCGATCTTGGCAAGAACCTCAACGACAGGATCGATGACGTCGAGCGGGTCGGACCCACCCTCCAACGCACCGACCACCAACTGTCGGACAACGCGCCGCAGACGCGGTGAAGGAGGGAGACAACCGTGGGGCTCTCTCGTTATCCGACACTTGGGTTCGACCCGACTCCTGGCGACCCCGAAGGCGTCACCACGCTCGCGGGCGAATGGCAAGACGCAGCATTCCTCATGATCAAGATAGCCATGAAGCTGGACAGCACTGAGGGTGCGCAAGCCCGGTGGCGGGGCAAGGCAGCGGACGCCTTTCGGTCCAAGCTTTCGGCTCAGCGCGTCATGATCGGGAAACTCCGGGCCTCGTACGAGGACAATGCGGCACTGCTGACGGGGTGGGCGGGCCAACTCACCGAGTTTCAGCGGGAGGCCGCCGCGCTGGAGCTTCGGGCCGCAGGGCTCGACGAAAAGCGCCGGTGTCAAATCATCGGCCCGCAGAACATCCCTGTGCCGATGCTACAGGCCAGCCCCGCTCCGCCCGGACAGACCCCGACGCCATCGATACCGCCTGAGCAACTACAGGAAGAGATATCCGGAGTTCATCATCAGGCGGAGCAGTTGCACGAGCGATATCTCGATGCTGCTCGCGCCCTTGCTCGGACGGTGGAAAATCTGCTGCCCTTGCCGACAGGGAACAGGGGCTGGTACGGGCAGGACATCGACGCCGCGCAGGAGTCCATGCTCGTCCAGCAGGAGGCGACACGTAAGGGTGGCCCGGTCCCCGTCGATCCCGCGCTGCGGGCGATTTGGTGGAACAGCCTCACCCCGGACGAGCAGGCCGTAGCGGCCCGCGAATACGCCAACGCCCCAGCCGCCGACGTCTACTCGACCCAGGGCCTGCCTGCCGGCGCGGCCGACAGGCTGAACCGGCTGAGGCTTCAGGCAGAGGTGCGGAAGCCGGGCTGCCCGCAGCGGCTGAAAGATCTGTGGGATCGGCTGACCAATAAGCATAGATACGACTTCCAGGACGACGTCTTCCTGTTGGGCTTCGACGACGTGGGCAACGGTCACGTGGCTGTATCGTTCGGCAACCCTGACACTTCGTCCAACACCGCCGTCTACGTGCCCGGAACGGGTTCTTCCCTGGACAAGGCCAACGGAGATCTGAACCGGGCGCAGACGCTGTACGCGTCGGCGAACAGCCAGAATCCCCACTCGACCGCGTCGGTCTACTGGCTCGGCTACGACGCACCCGGCTGGGACGTTCCCGGTCCGGCGTCGCAGAGCTTCGCCGACGCGGGTGCCCCGAAACTGGCCGCGTTCGTCAATTCCCTCGGGGCGAACCACCGTGGCGCGGGCCATCTCACGGTGATCGGGCACAGTTACGGTTCCACGCTCGTCGGTGACGCCTTCGCGCACGCCGGAATGAAGGCCGACGACGTGATCTTCGTCGGATCGCCGGGCGTCACCGTGGACAGTGCATCGCAGTTGGGCCTCGATCCCAGCCACGTGTGGGCGAGCAAGGCGAAGTTCGACCCCGTACCCGAGATCTCGGCACCGCTGAATCCGTTGAAATGGACCGACGACCACAGTGTCAGATACGGCAACGACCCGACATCCACGGCGTTCGGCGGCCGGACCTTCGACGCCGGTGACGGCACCCGCGTCGGGCACGCGCACAGCGAATACTGGGACCCAGGTCCGTCCCTGGACAACATGACGCGTATTGTGACCGGCCAGCCCGACAGGGTCACGGCAATGCCGACCGAGCACAAGGTCGGCGTCCTCCCGAACCTCGCGGACCTGCCGGTACCTGTCATCGCTGCTCCGGAGTTCGGCGGAGCGGCCCTCCAGAACCTCGGCCACCACGTGGGAGGCTACTGGGGCAAGCCGATGGAGGACGCCGGCGACGCCCTGCACGAATTCGGGCAAGCCGAGAACAACGTGGTCAACATCGGCGGTGACCTCCTGACCGGCGACCTCCACGGCGCGGGCACCGATGCCAAGGACCTCGGCAGCGACCTGAAGGACAGCGGCAAGAACGCCATCAAAACCGTGACCGACTTCTTCTAGCGGTGGGAAGCATGAGCAAGAGCGAGCGAATGGCGAAAAGCGCTGCGGTCGGCACCCTCATGGTGCTGGCGGCAACTGGGTGCGGAGGTGCGATGAACAACGGCAACGTCTCGCCCGACTCGGTCGAGAAGAAGGCACACACGCTCACCCAACAGGCCCTCGACGCCCTCACCCCGGTCATCGGCTCCGCCGACACGTCGGTCGAGCACCAGGGCTGGAAGCAGTGCTCAACCGAAACACCGGGTAATCACCGCTTCGAATACACCTACATCCTGAAACTGGATGTCCTCGTACAGGACCCGGAGGCTGCCCTGGCCGCCGCCAAAGCCCATTTCGCGAAGGAGGGCTACCTTCCCGGCCCACCGCAGACGGACCGGGTCAGCGCCAGTGAAGCGCATTCCACGTGGGGGGTGGCCGTAGGAGTGGACGATGACAAAAAGTCCATGTTCATCAGTGTCGACTCGGACTGCGTCTTCACCACCCACGACCCCCCGAAGACCGGCAGCTCGTCGTAGCAGGCTGCTCGCCGTCCGCAGACATCGAGGGCGGGAGGCCCGCATATATATGCGGGCACATGCACACGTCATCTCACTGAAGTTTACGCCATCAGTGGTAACGCGCCGTTCCCCGGAGGACGCTCCCGCACCCGCATCCGCGCGGATCGGGAGCGTCCTCCCGGGAATACCGGAAATAGCTGAGCCCGGATCTCAGGCTGATATGCCGTCGATCCGGGCCAGGGCGTCGTCCGCGCCGAACGGTTGCAGGTATGGCAACCAGCGCGGGTCCCTATGTCCGGTCCCGATGATCCGCCAGGCGAGCCCGGACGGCGGGGCGGGTTGATGGCGCAGCCGCCAGCCGAGTTCCGCCACGTGGCGGTCGGCCTTCACGTGATTGCAGCGTCTGCACGCGGCCACCACGTTCTCCCAGGCGTGCTGGCCGCCCCGGCTGCGCGGAATGACGTGGTCGACGCTGGTGGCGGCGGCTCCGCAATACGCGCACTTGCCGCCGTCGCGGGCGAACAGCGCCCTACGGGTCAGCGGCACGGTGCCCCGAAAGGGGACTCGCACGAATTTGGTGAGCTTCACGACACTGGGCGCGGGCAGCGCCTGTGTCTCACTGTGCAGATAGGCGCCGGATTCCTCGAGGCAGACGGCCTTGTTGTTGAGCACGAGGACAAGCGCACGGCGGAGCGGTACGACGCCGAGCGGCTCGTACGACGCGTTCAGGACCAGGACATGCGGCACGGATGCCTCCTTTAACGCCGGCGGCGCGTGGCTCGCGCCGGGACGATCTGGCCTAAGTCTCTCCGGAAGGCGGCCCATGGCGCCACCATGCCCGGGTAACGGACCGAGGGTGTTTTGCAGCACACCTGTGTTCATCCCCACGATCGTGGCCTGCCCCTCCTCCCGCACGGCAACGAGACGGCATCGGTCGTCCCGTTAGTGTGGAGGCTTGTTTCCCACCGGAGGTTCCGCAGTGCCCACCGCGACGTCCACCGCCGCCGCCGTACCGTCCCGCCTGTTCCCGCTCGCCGCCGGAGACCGTGATTCGTCGGTCTACCGGGCCGGCGGCTGGATACAGGAGAACTGGGCGAGCTGGCTGAGCGCGGGGCTGCGCATTTTGTTGATCGTCGCCATCGCGATCGTGCTGCGCTCGGTGGTGCGGCGGACGATCAGCAGACTCATCGACCGGATGAACCGGGGCGCGGAGGCCGCGGCCTCCACCGCGCTGGGCGGCCTGCTGGTCAACGCGGAGCGGCGCAAGCAGCGCAGCGAGGCGATCGGCTCGGTGCTGCGCAGTGTGGCGTCCTTCCTGATCCTGGGCACGGCCGCGCTGACCGTGCTGTCGGTGCTCAAGATCAATCTGGCGCCGCTGCTGGCCAGCGCCGGGGTCGCCGGGGTCGCGATCGGCTTCGGCGCGCGCAATCTGGTGACGGACTTCCTGTCCGGCGTCTTCATGATCCTGGAGGACCAGTACGGCGTCGGCGACGTGATCGACGCGGGGGTGGCCAGCGGCACCGTCATAGAGGTGGGCCTGCGGGTCACCAAGCTGCGCGGTGACAACGGCGAGATCTGGTACGTGCGCAACGGCGAGGTCAAGCGGATCGGCAACCTCAGCCAGGGCTGGGCGACGGCCGTGGTGGACGTGCAGGTCGGCGCGGGCGAGGACCTGGAGCGGGCGCGCCAGGTGATCGCGGCCACCGGCGAGGACATGGGCAAGGAGGACCCCTGGGACGAGATGCTGTGGGAGCCCGTACGGGTCCTCGGCCTGGAGTCGGTCGGCACGGACTTCGTGGTGATCCAGACGCACGCCAAGACGATGCCGGGGCGGGCCACCGATGTCGCCCGTGAGCTGCGCTGGCGGATCAAGCGGGCGTTCGACGAGGCGGGCATCGTGATCTCCGGCGGTACGCCGACGGTGGAGGTCACCGAGGCGACGGTGCCCGAGGGCGCGTCGGAGGTGGCCGAGATGCGGCGGCAGACCGCCGTGGAGGACGCGCGCCCCGCGGCGCCCGTGCCGCCGCCCGCCTCCGGCGAGCGCTGACCCCCGGCACCTGTCGCTTTGCCGAAGCCCCTGGCACCCTGATGGCGCCGGGGGCTTCGTTCATAACGACTTGGCCGTCCTGCCGTCGACCCCCCTTGACGCTCCGCCAATGGCGGGCCTACCTTTCGTTTTGCCAATAGGAAACTTTCCTAACAGTGAACTGAGGGAGGATGGCGCGCATGGCTGGCACCCCTGGAACGCCGCGCGTACTGCGCGCCATGAACGACCGCGCCGCACTCGACCTCCTGCTGGAGCACGGCACGCTCTCCCGTACCCGGATCGGCAAGCTGACCGGACTGTCCAAGCCCACCGCGTCGCAGCTGCTGGCGCGCCTGGAGGCGGCGGGGCTGGTCCAGGCCACCGGCACCACGGCGGGCCGCCCCGGCCCCAACGCCCAGCTCTACTCGGTCAATCCGGCCGCCGCGTACGTGGCGGGACTCGATGTCAACTCCGAGCGGATCAGGGCCGCGGTCGCCGACATCACCGGCCGTACCGTCGGCACCTTCAAGCTGCTCACCCCGCGCCGCCGCACCGCGGGCAACGCGGTGGAGCAGGTCGTGCAGGCCGTGGACGGCGCGGCCAAGGCCGCCGGGCTGAACCGTTCCGACCTGCACAGGATCGTCATAGGCACGCCCGGCGCCTTCGACCCCAGCACCGGACGGCTGCGCTACGCCAGCCACCTGCCCGGCTGGCACGCGCCCGCGCTGCTGGACGAGCTGGCCGCCGCGCTGCCGATGCCGCTGGAGTACGACAACGACGTCAACCTCGCCGCCGTCGCCGAACAGCGGATCGGCGCCGCCCGCGAGCACGACGACTTCGTGCTGCTGTGGAACGAGGAGGGCATCGGCGCCGCCATCGTCATCGGCGGCCGGCTGCACCGCGGCTGGACCGGCGGCGCGGGCGAGGTCGGCTTCCTGCCGGTGCCCGGCACCCCGCTGGTCCGCAACGTCACCAAGGCCAACAACGGCGGCTTCCAGGAACTCGCGGGCTGCAACGCCGTGTTGCGGCTGGCCAGGGAACTCGGCATCGACGTCCCGGCCGGCACCCAGCAGGACGCCGCCGCCGAACTGCTCGCCGAGGCCGCGCTGCGGCACACCGCGAGCGAGGAGACCGGCGCCGACAGCGGCCCGTACGGCGAACTGCTCGCCCGGTTCGCCACCGGCACCGCCATCGGTCTGGCCTCGCTGGTCGCCGTGCTCGACCCGGCGATGATCGTGCTGTCGGGCGATGTGACCGTGGCGGGCGGCGAACCGCTGCGCGCCCTGGTCCAGGCCGAACTCGCCGAACTGGCCGTACCCCGGCCGCATCTGGTGCTCGGCACGGTCCAGGACCACCCCGTACTGAGCGGGGCGCTGGAGAGCGCGCTCGCCACCACCCGCGACGAGGTGTTCGACACCTCGCGCTGACCCCGCCCCGACAACAGACCCCGCCACCCCGAACCGCCCGAGCCAGAGCCAGAACCGCCACAGCCAGAACCGCCACAGCCAGAACCACCAGAGCCCAGAACCCGCGTACCCCGCAGATCCAGCGGACCGGCGCACCCCGCCGCTCCGGTGGTCCCGCACACCCTCAGCACACCCTCAACAGGCCCTCAGCACACCCTCGACCAGTCCTTGAAAGCAGTACTTGAAAGGCCCGCAAGGCCCGAAGATCCCCCGGAGGAAGCGCAGTGTCCCGTCTGACGAAGGCAGCCGCCGCCGTAGCGGCCACCGCCGCGATATCGCTGCTCGCGAGCGCATGTACCGGCCAGAGTTCCGGCTCGGCCGACGACGACGCCAGCAAGGACGTCTCCATCACGTTCTGGCACGGCTGGACCGCGCCCAACGAGCTGAAGGCCATCAACGACAACGTCGCCCGGTTCGAGAAGGCCCACCCCAACATCCACGTCAAGGTGCAGGGCAACATCACCGACGACAAGATCAACCAGGCGCTGCGCGCGGGCGGTTCGAAGGCCCCCGACGTCGTCTCCTCCTTCACCACCGACAACGTCGGCCAGTTCTGCTCCTCCGGCTCGATGGCCGACCTCGGCCCGTTCCTGACGAAGTCGAAGATCGACCCGGCCGCCACCTTCCCCAAGCCGATGCTGGAGTACACCCAGTTCAACGGAACCCGCTGCACGCTGCCGCTGCTCGGTGACGCGTACGGGCTGTACTACAACAAGAAGGCGTTCGCCGCCGCCGGGATCAGCGCGCCGCCCAAGACCATGAGCGAGTTCAAGGCCGACGCGATCAAGCTGACGAAGTCCAAGGGCGACTCGTACAGCCAGCTCGGCTTCATGCCGAACTTCCACGGCTACGAGTCCACCACCACGCACCTGGCCGCGCAGTGGGGTGTGAAGTACTTCGACGCGAGCGGCAAGTCCCAGGTGGCCAAGGACCCCGGGTTCGCGAAGATGTTCGACTGGCAGCAGGACATGGTCAAGTCGCTGGGCGGCTTCGGCAAGCTGGAGAAGTACCGCAACACCTTCGGTGACGAATTCGGCGCGAAGAACCCGCTGCTGACCGGCCAGGTCGCGATGGGCATGGACGGCGAGTGGCGGCTGGGCATGGCCAAGGACGCCGGGATGAACGACCTCGGCGTGGCGCCCTTCCCGGTCCCCGACGACCAGGCGAGCACGTACGGCAAGGGCTACCTGTCCGGCACGATCATCGGCATCGCCAACACCAGCACGAAGAAGAACGCGGCCTGGGAGCTGGTGAAGTTCATGACCACCGACACCGACGCGGTCGTCTCCTTCGCCAACGCGATCCACAACGTGCCCTCCACGCTGGCCGCGCTGAAGTCGCCGAAGCTCGACGACGACCCCGGCTTCAGGACCTTCATCGACATCGCGCAGAACCCGAACAGCACCACCACCCCGCCGAGCATCAACGGCGGCGCGTACCAGCTCACGCTCCAGGACTTCGGTTACGCCTACGAGTCCGGCAAGTCCAAGGACCTTGAGCAGGGTCTCCAGGGTGTCGACGCGCAGGTCGACAAGGACATCGCGCAGGCCAAGTGATGACCGCCGCCCTCCATCCCCTGCTGAAGGCCAAGCGCCGCAAGTCGGCGCTGCGCACCCTGGCCTTCCTGTCCCCCTGGATCATCGGGTTCAGCGTCTTCTTCGTGTACCCGCTGGTCTCCACCGTCTACTTCTCGTTCATGAAGTACAACGGCATCAACGCGCCGACCTGGGTGGGCGGCAAGAACTGGTCGTACGTCTTCTCGGACTACCCGTTCTTCTGGCCCGCGCTGCGCAACACGCTGTGGCTGGTCGTCGTGATGGTGACGCTGCGGGTGCTGTTCGGACTCGGCATCGGCCTGCTCATCACGAAGATCAAGACGGGCGCGGGCTTCTTCCGTACGGCGTTCTACCTGCCGTACCTGGCCCCGCCGGTCGCCGCGACGATGGCGTTCGTCTTCCTGCTCAACCCCGGTACGGGACCGGTCAACCACCTGCTGGGCGACTTCGGTCTGCCCACCCCGGGCTGGTTCACCGATCCGCACTGGTCCAAGCCCGCGCTGACCATGCTGGCCGTGTGGGGCATCGGCGACCTGATGGTGATCTTCATGGCCGCGCTGCTCGACGTGCCCAAGGAGCAGTACGAGGCGGCGGAGCTGGACGGCGCGGGCCCCTGGCACCGCTTCCGGTTCGTGACGCTGCCGAACATCTCGCCGATCGTGATGTTCGCGGTGGTCACCGGTGTCATCCAGACCATGCAGTACTACACACAGCCGCTGGTCGCGGGGAAGGTCGCGAGCGGGGTGATCGGCAACTCCGGCCAGCAGGTGGAGCCCGGCTACCCCGACAAGTCGACCCTCACCCTGCCGCAACTGGTCTACGAACGCGGCTTCCAGCGCTTCGACTACGGCTCGGCGTGCGTCATCGCCCTCGTGCTGTTCGTGCTCTCGATGGCGTTCACGGCGCTGCTGCTGCGCCGCCGCAACGGCTTCCTGTCGGCGGAGGACTGATCATGACCCAAGCGACCATCGCGCCCGGCGGCGCCGTCCGCGACCCCGCCGCGGGCCGCGGCCCCGACCTCCGCGCCCGGCGCAAGGCGCGCCGCAAGGAGACCCTGCACTGGATCGCCGTGCACTCGCTCGGCATCGCGGCGGCGGCCTTCTTCGTGCTGCCCTTCGTCTTCGTCTTCCTCACCGCGGTGATGAGCGACAACCAGGCGCTCACCCGCGACCTGTGGCCCGACCACTGGCAGTGGTCCAACTTCCGCACGGTGTGGGACACCCCGGGCTTTCTGACCTGGTGGCGCAACACGCTGGTGTACGCGGTCGGCGGCACCGTGCTGACCGTGGTGTCGTCCCTGCCGGTGGCGTACGCGCTCGCCAAGTTCCGCTTCCGCGGCCGTAATCTGGTCATGGTCCTGGTGATCTCGACGATGATGCTGCCGCCGCAGGTGGTCATCATCCCGATGTACCTGTTCTGGACCAAGCAGTTGGGGATGGACGGCAGCCTGTGGCCGCTGATCATCCCGATGGCCTTCGGTGACGCGTTCACCATCTTCCTGCTGCGGCAGTTCCTGCTGACGATCCCCAAGGAGTACACCGAGGCCGCCAAGGTCGACGGCTGCGGTGAGCTGCGCACGCTGCTCACCGTCATCGTCCCGATGATCAGGCCGGCCCTGGCCGCGGTGGCGCTCTTCCAGTTCTTCTACTGCTGGAACGACTACTTCGGGCCGCAGATCTACGCCAGCTCCAACCCCGGGGCCTGGACGCTCAGCTACGGACTGGAGTCCTTCAAGGGCGCACACCACACCAACTGGAATCTGACCATGGCGGCCACCGTTCTCGTGATGGCCCCGGTGATCGTGGTCTTCTTCTTCGCGCAAAAGGCCTTCATCGAAGGCGTGACCCTGACGGGAGTCAAGGGATGAAACTGGCAGTCGTGGGCGGCGGGTCCACGTACACCCCCGAACTCATCGACGGATTCGCGCGGTTGCGCGACACTCTGCCGATCGAGGAACTGGTGCTGGTCGACCCGGCCGCGGACCGCCTGGAGTTGGTCGGCGGGCTCGCCCGGCGGATCTTCGCCAAGCAGGGCCATCCGGGCACCATCACCACCACCGCCGACCTGGAGTCGGGGGTGGCCGGCGCGGACGCCGTGCTGCTCCAGCTCAGGATCGGCGGGCAGGCCGCGCGCAACCAGGACGAGACGTGGCCGCTCGAATGCGGCTGCGTCGGCCAGGAGACCACCGGCGCGGGCGGTCTCGCCAAGGCGCTGCGCACGGTCCCGGTGGTCCTCGACATCGCCGAGCGGGTGCGCAGGGTCGCGCCGCAGGCGTGGATCATCGACTTCACCAACCCGGTCGGCATCGTGACCCGGGCGCTGCTCCAGGCCGGGCACAAGGCCGTCGGGCTGTGCAATGTGGCGATCGGCTTCCAGCGCAAATTCGCCAAGCTGCTGGACGTCTCGCCGGAGCAGGTGCACCTGGACCACGTCGGGCTCAACCACCTGACGTGGGAGCGCGGGGTGCGCCTGGGCGGGCCGCAGGGCGAGGACATGCTGCCCAAGCTGCTCGCGGAGCACGGCGACACGATCGCCGCCGACCTGCACCTGCCGCGCGAGATCGTGGACCGGCTCGGCGTCGTCCCCTCGTACTACCTGCGCTACTACTACGCGCACGACGAGGTGGTGCGCGAGCTGCGGACCACGCCGTCGCGGGCCTCCCAAGTGGCCGCGATGGAGAAGCAGTTGCTGGAGATGTACGGCGACCCGGCGCTGGACGAGAAGCCGGAACTGCTGGCCAAGCGCGGCGGCGCCTTCTACTCGGAGGCCGCGGTGGCGCTGGCGTCCTCGCTGCTGCGCAACACCGGCGACGTTCAGGTGGTGAACACGTACAACAACGGCACGCTGCCGTTCCTCGCCGACGACGCCGTCATCGAGGTGCCCGCGGTGGTCGACGGGAACGGCACGAAGCCGCTGCCGGTCGCGCCGCTCGACCCGCTGTACGCGGGCCTGATCGCCAATGTCACGGCGTACGAGGACCTGGCGCTCGAGGCCGCGCTGCGCGGCGGCCGGGACCGGGTGTTCAAGGCGCTGCTGTCGCACCCGCTGATCGGCCAGTACGAGTACGCCGAGGCGCTCACCGACAGTCTCGTCGCGCACAACCGGGAGCACTTGGCGTGGGCGTGAGCCGGGAACCGCTCGTCCCCGGTGGCGTCCTCGCCATCGACGCGGGCAACAGCAAGACCGACGTGGCGCTGGTCGCCGCCGACGGAACGGTGCTCGGCGCCGCCCGCGGCGGCGGCTTCCAGCCGCCGGTCGTCGGGGTCGGGGCAGCCGTCGACGCCCTCGCGCGCATCGTGGAGCGCGCGGCGGCCGACGCGGGCCTGCGGCGTGCCGCGGACGGTTCCGACAGCGCCGATACGGGGACACCTCTGGTGGAGCACACCTCGGCCTGTCTGGCCAACGCGGACCTGCCGGTCGAGGAGCAGCAGCTCGAAGCGGCGGTGCACGGGCGCGGCTGGGCGAGGTCGACACGCGTCGCCAACGACACCTTCGCGATCCTGCGGGCGGGCGTGGACGCGCCCCGCGGGGTGGCGGTGGTGTGCGGCGCGGGCATCAACTGCGTGGGCATGCTGCCGGACGGCAGGACGGCCCGTTTCCCGGCGATCGGCAAGATCTCCGGGGACTGGGGCGGCGGTTCGGGTCTCGCCGAGGAGGCCCTGTTCCACGCCGCCCGCGCCGAGGACGGCCGGGGCGGACCGACGGCGCTGGCGGCCACACTGCCCGCGCACTTCGGACTGCCCACGATGTACGCGCTGATCGAGGCGCTGCACCTGGAAACGATTCCGGCGGCCCGCAAGTACGAGCTGACGCCCGTGCTGTTCGCGACCTCCGACGCGGGGGACGCGGTAGCCCGCTCGATACTCGACCAGCAGGCCGACGAGATCGTGGCCCTGGCCACGGTGGCGCTGGCCAGACTCGACCTGCTGGACGAGGAGGCCGACGTGGTGCTGGGCGGCGGGGTCATGGCGGCCAGGAATCCGTATCTCATGGACGCCCTGACCGAACGGCTCACCGCCCGTGCCCCCAAGGCCCGGCCGCACGTCGTGACGGCGCCGCCGGTGCTCGGCGCGGCCCTGCTGGGTCTGGACCACCTGGCGGCCCCGCCGCGGTCCCACGCGGCACTGCGGGCCCACTACGCGTAACGCCTCACACCGCCCTGTTCGGTTCCCGGTCGCCCGGGAACCGAACAGGGCGTTGACGCGTGTGGGGGGTTAGGGGAGCAGGCAAGGCGGTCGTGCGGCAAGATCCACCGGTTGGCTAGGTGGATGCAGGTGGCTGCGGCCATACTGCTGGCTGAGAGCGTGACTTCCGCGGACGCGGTGGTCGGTCCCGGGGGAGGGTGAGTGACGCAGACGCCGACGATGGGCGGGGGTTCGAACGGGCTGAACCGGGCGGGGGTACCGGCGCAGCGCCGCCGGGCCTGGGTGGAACGTACGGATCAGCTCAAGGCCGCCGCCACCACGGAGCCGGGCCGGCTGCGGATCATCGGCGCCGTACTGGCCCTGCTGGTCGTGGCGTTCGGCGCCGTCACGGCCTGGCAGGTCAGCGACCGTACGACGGCCGCGGGCAGCGTGCTCCACCACAGCGGGCCGCTGAGCGCGGACGCGGCGGAGATCTACCGCAGCCTCGCCGACGCCGACGCGACGGTGGCGGGCGGCTTCCTCGTCGGCGGCCAGGAGCCGCGCTCGGTCACCGACCGCTACGACAAGGACATCGACACCGCGGCCGAGCTGATCACGCACGCCGCCGCGAACACGCAAGGGTCCGCGGAGGCGAGCGCGCAGATCTCCTCGCTCAACCAGCAGCTCCCGCGGTACACCAAGCTGGTTGCCACCGCTCAGGCCAACAACCGGCAGGGCCTGCCGCTGGGCGGCGCCTACCTGCGGTTCGCCAACGAGCAGATGCGCAAGCCCGGCGGGCTGCTCGACGCCTCCAAGAAGCTGTACGAGGCGGAGTCGGCGCGGCTGGACGACGACTACTCCGGCGCCAAGGCGCTGCCCTACGCCTCCTGGGCGCTGGGCATCGTGGCGCTCGGCGGCCTGGTGTGGGCGCAGCGCCGCCACTACCGGCGCACCAACCGGGTGTTCAACCACGGCATGCTCGCCGCGTCCGCCGCCTGCGCGGTGGTCCTGCTGTGGCTGGTGGTGGGACACACGGTGGCGCGTACGCAGCTCGACAACTCCGACGCGCACGGCGCGGAGTCGATGAAGGTGCTCAACAGCGCGCGGATCGCGGTGCTCCAGGCCCGCGGCGACGAGAATCTGACGCTGGTGGCCCGCGGTTCCGGCAGCGCGTACGACGCGACGTTCCAGAGCGGCATGGAGACGCTGGCGGGCAAGGACCCCAAGGGCGTGGGCGGTGAGCTGGCGAAGGCGCTGAAGCTGGCCGACAACACGGCGGGCCGCACCCCGGTCGATTCCGCGATCAAGGGTGTGCAGGCGTGGCGCGGCAGGCACGATGTGGCCAGGGCGAGTGACAACAACGGTGACTACGCCACGGCGGTCGCCGAGGTGATCGGCGGCAAGGACAGCAAGGGCAAGGCGGTCACGGAGACCACCGGGCAGTGCTTCGACGTGGTCGACGCCAGTCTGGAGAAGGCCGTCGCGCAGGAGCAGCACGAGTTCCAGCAGGCCGCGAGGAACGGCCACGGCGCGCTGTCGCTCCTGCCGTACGGCGCGGCGGTGCTCGCGGTGCTGGCGGCGGCGGGCGCGGTGTTCGGCATCGGGCGCCGCCTGTCGGAGTACCGGTGATGAGCGTGCGGAACGAACCCGGGGTGAGGCGGACTGTGGAAGCGATACGGCCAGGACGCGGCAGGCGGGCCAGGGCCAGGCTGCGCGGCTGGGGCGGAGTCGCGGGGATGGCCTCGGCGTGCGCGCTGGCGCTGAGCGCCGCGCTGCTGCTGCCGTCGGACACCGCTCCCGCCGCCGACGCGGGCAGGACCGCCCCGCGGGCGCCGGTGACGCACGCGCAGTACGCGGCCGACGACGCGTGCGAGAACTCCGCGACGGCCCTGGACCCGGCGACCGGCGCGGTCACCAGCCTCGACCCCGACGGCGGGACGCGGGACGGCGCGGCGGTGGAGCGGATCAGGCGGAACAAGCGGCTGATCGTCGGTGTCGACCAGAACAGCTATCTGTGGGGTTACCGCGACCCGGTCTCCGGTGAGATCACCGGCTTCGACATCGCCATCGTCAAGGCCATCGCGAAAAGCATCCTCGGCGAGAACGCGCAGGTGCAGTACCTGACGATACCGACCGACCAGCGCGTCCCGATGATCCTGACCCACAAGGTCGACATGGTGGTGCGCACGATGAGCATCACGTGTTCCCGGCTGACCGAGAAGGACAAGCAGATCGCCTTCTCCAGCGCCTACTTCATGGCGGGCCAGCAGCTTCTGGCACCCGAGGGCTCCCCCGTCACCGGCTTCGACGACTCGCTGAGCGGCAAGAAGGTCTGCACCGCGTCCGGTTCGACCGGTGCGACCAAGCTCCAGGCGGACCCGCACGGCGCGAAGATCATGCTGGTGCCGAACCAGCTCGACTGTCTGGTGCGGGTGCAACTCGGCCTCGCGGACGCGGTGTTCACCGACAACGCGCTCGCGGCCGGCCAGGCCGCGCAGGACCCGTCGATGCGGCTGGTCGGCAAACCGGTCACCACCGAGCCGTACGGTGTGGCGATGAACCTGGCGGACACCGACCTGATCCGGCAGGTCAACCAGGTGCTGGCGACGTACAGCGGCGGCGCCGACAGCGAGTGGATGCGGCAGTACCACCGCTGGCTCGGCCAGCACCTGTCCGGGATCACCGGCCCGCCGGAGGCCCACTACAAGTAACGGCGCGACGCAGTCGGGGGCACCAACAGCGCACACGGACAGCGGAAAGAGGGTGTGATGGCGGTCGCTGGACCCACCGGACCGGTCATGGGACGGGAAGAGGTCGACCGTGCCCTGGAGCGGCTCGGCACCGAGCACGAGGCGATCGAGTCCTCGCTGCTCGCCCTCCAGGACCACTCGGGCCGCCGTCTGCTGGAGGGCGCCGAGCTGACCGGGGTCACCAAGGAGCGCTGGGCGGAGACCGACGCGGCGATCACCCTGTTGTGGGCGCATTTCGAGGCGTACACCGAGGCGTTGG
Organism: Streptomyces sp. NPDC093221; assembly: GCF_044753885.1. Lineage (NCBI taxonomy): Bacteria > Bacillati > Actinomycetota > Actinomycetes > Kitasatosporales > Streptomycetaceae > Streptomyces > Streptomyces sp. NPDC093221. Next base: position 614,898 of record NZ_JBIVOA010000005.1, read on the forward strand.
ACAGCGCGCGTGAGCTGCGGGCCAAGCGCCGCTGGCCGACGCAGACCGAACTGGTCCGGCTGACCGAACTGCTGCGCGGCGAGGGCGTGACCGTCACCGGGGCCGCCACCCCGGACGCCGCCAGGTCGCTGACCGGCCCGGCGAAACTGACCGAGAAGTTCAGCCTGGAGCAGTTGCTCGCGCGGATGAACGGCTGGTACGACCAGGCCATGGAGACGGTGGCCGCCGCCGACTCCGTGTGGTCGGCGCTGCCCGCCAGGATCGACCTGCTGGCCGCCGAGACCCGGCGGGTCCAGTCGCTGGCGGACTCGGTGGGCGTACGGCCGGGCACGCACCCGGCGGGCGACGAACTGGCCGGTCTGATCGACGACTTGGGCGTGCTGCGCGCCCGTACCGTCTCCGACCCGCTCGCCTTCTGGCGGGCCGCGCCCTCGCCCGGCCGCCCCGACACCGAGCGGTACGAGCAGGCGGGCCGCCAACTGGAGCAGATCCGCCGCGAGGTGGAGGCGGTGCTGCACGTACGGGACGACGCCGAGCACCGGCTGCTGCGGCTGCGTGACGTGCTGTCGCGCGCCGACCGCACGCTGACCGAGGCGCGCAGCGCCCGGGTCGAGGTGCTGTCGAAGATCCTGGCGTCCGACGTGCCCGCGGTCAGCGGCCCGGCGGCGGCGCTGCACGAACAGCTCGCGTCCGCCGAGGCGTTCTGGCGCGGCTCGCAGTGGCACCGGCTGTCCCCGCTGCTGGACGGCCTGGAGGAGCGCGCGGACGAGGAGCTGCTGCGGGCCCGTGACTCGCTGACGGCGGTGACCGCGCCGCTGGCGGTCAGGGCGGAGCTGCGCGGCAGACTGGACGCGTACCGCGCGAAGGTGGCGCGGCTGGGGATGGCCGAGGACCCGCTGCTGATCGAGCGGTACGACCAGGCGCGCCGTCTGCTGTGGAGCGCGCCGTGCGACCTGGCCGCGGCCGAGCGGACCGTGCAGCGGTATCAGCAGGCGGTCGCGGAGGTCACCGTGCCGCGGACGTCGGGGCCGCAGGACAGCAGGGGGCCGGTATGACCGGGACCGCCGGAATGTCGTCGTCGGGCGGGACCGTTGCGTACAGGGCGCGCGTGGCGTACGCGCGACAGGGGAAAGGCTGAGGGGGAACACCGTGAGCAAGTGCCAACGGCCCGGTTGCGGCGGGACCTTGGAGGACATGGGAGGCGGCGAGCTGTACTGCGACACCTGCGGCCTCGCACCGCTGCCGGTGGCCGCGCAGGGCGGCGCGGGTCCGGTGGGCGCGGCGGGCTCGGTGCCCGGCGCGCGCGGCGCGGACTCGGGCCGCTCCGGCCGTTCGGTGTCCTCGCAGACCTCGTCGCACTCCTCCTCGCGGTCCTCCAAGTCGTCCTCCCGCGCCTCGCGCCGTTCGGTCTCCGGGCGGCTGTCGCGGTCGCTGAGCGGCACCGCCACCGGCCGTTCGGTGTCGGTGCGCAGCAGCCGCAGTTCCAGCAGCGGCTCCACCCGCGGCAAGCTCGGCGCGGGCCTGGTGTCGGTGCCGACGGTGCCGCGGCCGGACCCGGCCGCCGCGGTGCTGGAGAACCCCGAGGTGCCCGAGCGCAAGCGCTTTTGCAGCAAGGGCGACTGCGGCGCGCCCGTCGGCCGCAGCCGCGGCGACCGCCCCGGCCGTACCGAGGGCTACTGCAGCAAGTGCGGCCACCCGTACTCGTTCTCGCCCAAGCTGCGGCCCGGCGACATCGTGCACGGCCAGTACGACGTGGTGGGCTGCCTGGCACACGGCGGGCTCGGCTGGATCTACCTGGCGGTGGACCGGGCGGTGTCCGACCGCTGGGTGGTGCTCAAGGGCCTGCTCGACACCGGGGACGAGGACGCGCTGGCCGCGGCCGTCTCCGAGCGGCGCTTCCTCGCCGAGATCGAGCACCCCAACATCGTCCGGATCTACAACTTCGTCGAGCACCTCGACCAGCGCACCGGCACCCTCGACGGGTACATCGTGATGGCGTACGTCGGCGGCAAGTCGATGAAGGAGATCGCCAACGAGCGGCGTACGCCGGACGGCAGGCGCGAGCCGCTGCCGGTCGCGCAGGCCATCGCGTACGCCATCGAGGCGCTGGACGCGCTGGGGCACCTGCACAGCCGCAATCTGCTCTACTGCGACTTCAAGGTCGACAACGCCATCCAGACCGAGGACCGCCTCGAACTCATCGACATGGGCGCCGTGCGGCGGATGGACGACACCGAGTCGGCGATATACGGCACGGTCGGCTACCAGGCGCCCGAGGTCGCCGAGGTCGGCCCCTCGGTCGCCTCCGACCTGTACACGGTGGCGCGGACGCTCGCGGTGCTGACCTTCGACTTCCAGGGCTACACGAACGTCTTCGTGGACAGCCTGCCCGACCCGGGCAACATCGAGGTCTTCTCCCGCTACGAGTCCTTCTACCGGCTGCTGGTCCGCGCGACCGACCCGGACCCGGACAAGCGGTTCTCCTCCGCCGAGGAGATGTCCGACCAGCTCCTGGGCGTGCTGCGCGAGGTCGTCGCCCTGGAGACCGGCCGCCCGCGGCCCGCGCTGTCCACCCTCTTCGGCCCCGAACTGCGCGTGGTGGACACCGAGTTGGTACGGCCGGTGACCGGTGACACCTCGACCCTCGGCGCCGACCGCGCGCTGGAGAAGGCGTCGCGGCGCCGCGACCGGGTCGGCGGCAACGGGTCGGCGCCCGCGCTGCCCGCCGGAAGCATCCCGGCCCAGCCCGCGGGGCTGCCCGCGGTGCCCGGCCCCGGCGCGTACAGCCCGACCGTGATCGGCGCCCCGCTGCCCAACTGGGGCCCGCCGCCCGCCACCAGCCCCACCGTGTCGCGGCTGAACGCGGGCGCGGCCGTACTGGCGCTGCCCGTACCGCATGTCGACCCCGCCGACCCCAACGCGGGCTTCCTGGCCGGGCTTTCGGCCGCGGCCCCGGCCGAGCTGGTGGCGGCGCTGCACTCCGCGCCGCAGGACTCGGTGGAGAAGCGGCTGCGGGAGCTGCGGGCGCGGCTGGAGATGGCCGACCTCGACGGCGCCCAGCAGGTGATGGCGACGCTCGCCGACACCGAGGACGACGCCATCGACTGGCGGGTGGTGTGGCACCGCGGCCTGGCGGCGCTGTGCACGGGCGACCACGAGACGGCGGCGCTGAGCTTCGACGCGGTCTACGACGCGTTCCCCGGTGAGCCCGCGCCGAAGCTGGCACTGGGCATCTGCGCCGAGGTGCTGGGGCAGTTGGACAACGCGGCCGAGTACTACCGGCTGGTGTGGACGACCGACCAGAGCTATGTGAGCGCGGCCTTCGGTCTCGGCCGGGTGCTGCTGGCCTCCGGCGACCGGCAGGGCGCGGTACGCGTCCTGGAGTCGGTGCCCGAGTCGTCGATCCACTTCACCGCCGCGCGGGTGGCGGCGATCAGGGCCCGGCTGCGGGACAGATCGCCGCAGGAGCCGCTGCTGGCCGACCTCCAGGCGGCCGGGCTCCAGGTGGAGGAGCTGCAACGGCAGGGCCTGGACTCCGACCGGCGCGAGCAGCTCGCCACCGAGGTGCTGGGCAGCGCGCTGGACTGGGTGCTGGCGGGCCGTGTCGGGGACCTCCCGGCGGGCGCTCCGGGCGTACCGTCAACAGCCGGACCGCACAAGGCCGTTCTGGGCTCCGCCCTGAACGAGCGGGACCTGCGGTTCGGCCTGGAGCGCTCGTACCGGGTGCTGGCCAGGCTCGCCCAGCAGGGCAGTACGAGGATCGAACTGGTGGAACGCGCCAACCGCTTCCGCCCCCGGACGTGGGTGTAAACGAGATGCCGCCAATGCCCGAGTCGCCGCCTTCCACGACGACGCTGTGCCCCTCCTGTGCGGAGCCGCTGGACGCGGAGGACCGCTTCTGCGAACACTGCGGCGCGGACCTCAGCCTCAGCGTCTCCGGCGCGGACCCGTCAACGGCGGGGTCCGCCGCCTCGCCTTCCGGCGCGGAAGCGCCCGGCGCCGCGGGCGGTCCGGCGGGAGCCGCGCCCTCGCCCGCCGGCCTCGCGGGCACGGACGGCGACCGCCTCGGCTCCACGGCCGCCGCTGCCGGGCCCCCCGGTGAAGGGCCCGGCGCCGCTGGCGCTACGGCGGGCGCGAGCGCCGGACACCCGGCTGCCGGAACGGCGAGTACCCGATCGGCAGGCGCCGCGCCTTCCGCTGCTGCCGGAACGGCGGGTACCCGATCGGCAGGCGCCGCGCCTTCGGCTGGCGGAGCGGCGAGTGCCCGATCGGCAGGCGCCGCGCCTTCGGCTGCCGGAGCGGCGGGCACGGGCGGCGACCCGCACGGCGGCGTGCGCCCGCAGGCCGCAGGCGGCGGCCAGGAGGGTCAGCTCGGCGGCGGGCACGGCGGCACCGGGCAACCCGGCGGTGGAGCCGAAGGCGAAGGCCCCGCGACCGACGCGTTCCTGCTCGCTCCCCCGCAGGCCGCGGCGCAGCCGGGCGGCGGCGGCGACACGCTCGCGCTCGGGGTGCCGCTGGCCGGTGCGAAGGTGTCGGATCCGCGCGAGGAGGAACCGGCGGAGGAGAACGGCACGGTGTGCGTGGCGTGCGGCCTCGGCGGGGTCGACGCGGACGGGTACTGCGAGCACTGCGGGCACGCCCAGCCGCGCAAACGGGACCACCAGGAGCAGGAGTTGGAGGGCGTGGCCGCGGTGAGCGACCGCGGTCTGCGGCACCACCGCAACGAGGACGCCTTCGCCCTGTCCACGACCTCGCTGCCGGACGGCACCCCCGCGGTCGCCGCGGTGGTCTGCGACGGCGTGTCCACCGCGTACCGCCCGGACGACGCGTCGGCCGCCGCGTCGGTGGCGGGCAACGAGTCGCTGCTGGCCTCGCTGGAGCGCGGCGCCCCCGCCGAGGAGGCCATGCGCGGCGCGCTGATGGCGGCCTTCGACGCGGTGAGCGCGCTCGCCGAGGAGGAGACCCAGGACGGCGTCCCGCACCACAACGCACCGGCCTGCACCTGCGTCAGCGCCGTCGTCACCGGCCCGGTCTTCACCGTCGGCTGGATCGGCGACAGCCGCGCGTACTGGATCCCCGACGACCGCGACCGCCCGTCGGCCCGGCTCACCGAGGACGACTCGTGGGCGGCCAGGATGGTCTCCGCCGGTCTGATGACCGAGGCGGAGGCGTACGCGGACGACCGGGCGCACGCGATCACCGGCTGGCTCGGCGCGGACGCCGTCGAGGTCGACCCGCATGTGGCGGCCTTCCAGCCGGAGAGCCCCGGCGTCATCGTGGTGTGCACCGACGGGCTGTGGAACTACGCGGAGTCGGCCGCCGAGATGGCCGAGGTCGTACCGCCGGACGCCAGGACCCGCCCGCTGCACAGCGCGCGGACGCTGGTCGGGGTGGCGCTGGACGGCGGCGGCCACGACAACGTAACGGTCGCGGTGCTGCCGTTCCCGGCCGCCGTGTCGCGGGCAGGATTCCCACCCGCCCAGGTCACGGAGGGCCTGGGCGGGGCTGTGAACGGGCTTTAAGGAGCGCAGTACCGATGGCCAAATTCTCGAAGTCGAACGTGCCGCAGTTCTCGGTCGACATCTATCAGAACGAGTTCCTTCCCGAGGGCGGCCGCGAGGTCAACGCCATCGTCACCGTGACGTCGACCGGCGGCGGCACCTCGGGCGGGCAGCCGCTGCCGGGTCCGGCGTCCGCCGCCGGGGGCGCGGCGCCCAGCGCGGGCGTGGTCATCATGGTCGACTGCTCGGGCTCGATGGAGTATCCGCCGACGAAGATGCGCAACGCCCGTGACGCCACGGCCGTCGCGATCGACACCATCCGCGACGGCGTCGCCTTCGCGGTGGTCGGCGGCACCCACCAGGCGCGCGAGGTCTACCCGGCCAACGGCACGCTGGCGGTGGCCGATCCGACCACCCGCGCGCAGGCCAAGCAGGCGCTGCGCAAGCTGACGGCGGGCGGCGGCACCGCGATCGGCACCTGGCTGCGGCTGGCCGACCGGCTGCTGGCCAGCACCGACGTGGCCATACGGCACGGCATCCTGCTCACCGACGGCCGCAACGAGCACGAGAAGCCGGAGGACCTTCAGGCCACCCTCGACGCGTGCACGGGCCGTTTCACCTGTGACGCGCGCGGTGTCGGCACCGACTGGGAGGTCAAGGAGCTGACCGGGATCGCCTCGGCGATGCTCGGCTCGGTCGACATCGTCGCCGATCCGGCCGGACTCGCCGCGGACTTCCAGGCGATGATGGAGAACGCGATGGGCAAGGAGGTCGCGGACGTCAGCCTGCGGCTGTGGACCCCGCAGGGCTCCGAGATCGCGTTCGTGAAGCAGGTCGCGCCGACCGTGGAGGACCTGAGCGCGCGGCGCACCGAGGCCGGTCCGCGCGCGGGCGACTACCCGACCGGGTCGTGGGGCGACGAGTCCCGTGACTACCACGTGTGCGTGCGGGTGCCGGTGGCCGGAGTCGGCCAGGAGATGCTGGCGGCGCGGCTGTCGCTGGTGCTGCCGCAGCCGGACGGCACCGTCGAGGTGCTGTCGCAGGGCCTGGTCCGCGCGGTGTGGACGGACGACATGGCCGCCTCCACCCGGATCAACCCGCAGGTCGCCCACTACACCGGGCAGGCGGAGCTGGCGCAGGTCATCCAGCAGGGTCTGGAGGCCCGCAAGTCCGGTGACATGGACGGCGCGACGGCGAAGCTGGGCCGCGCGGTGCAGCTCGCGAGCGCGTCGGGCAACGAGGACACCGCGAAGCTGCTGTCGAAGGTCGTGGACGTGGTCGACGCGGCGAGCGGTACGGTGCGGCTGAAGGCCAGGGTCGCCGACGCGGACGAGATGACCCTGGAGACCCGGTCGACGAAGACCGTGCGTGTGAAGAAGTGACCCGTGCGGTCGCGACATGTGACGACGTAACGTGTGAGGACGTAACCGTCAGCAGCTCGCACGGATTGTGACCCCGCCCCCGGCGGGCGGAGGGGGAGCCAGCACCATGCCGACTTGTCCGAACGGCCATCAGTCCGGGACCGACGACTGGTGCGAGGTCTGCGGGATGCGGATCGCCGTGCCGTCGTCCTCGTACGGGACCCGGCCGCCGTCCTCGTCGGCGTCCGCGTCCGCGTCGGCGTCCAGTTCGCCGGTGTCGACCTCGCCGGGGGCGTCGTCGCGCGGCTACGAGCCGGACGGGCCGGCGGCGCCGGAGGTGTGCCCGCAGTGCGGGACGCCGCGGGAGGGGATGGCGCTGTTCTGCGAGGAGTGCCGTTTCAACTTCCAGACGCACACCTCCACCACCTTCGTCGCGCCGCCCGCCCCGCCCGTTCCGCCGCCGACGGCGTCCGGTTTCCCGCCGTATCCGGACTACGGCTCGCAGCGGTCCCGCCCCTCGCAGGTGAACCGGCCGGCGGAGCCGCTGCCGTCGCAGTCGGTGACGTCGGGTTCCGGGGACTTCCTGCTGGACCCGCCGTCCTCGCAGGTGAAGGCGGTGGGGACGGGTCCGGCTCCGGTGGCGGAGCCGGAGGTCTCCGCCGAGCAGCCGCCCGCCGCGCGGCCGACGCCCACCGAGGCGTCGGCGGCTCCGCCCGCGTCCGCCACGCGCCGCCCGATCGAGGGCGGCGGCCCCGAGCACGCGCCGTCCTCGCCGGCGGCGCCTCCGTTCCAGAACCCGTATCTGTCCGGTGAGCAGTCCGGGCCCTCGGTCTCCCCCGGGTCCGGCCACGAGCCGCCCGCGGCGTCCGCCGGTACGGCGTGGGTCGCGGTGATCGGCGCGGACCGGGAGTACTTCACCGCGATGATGGCCCGCAGCGGCCCGGACGCGGAGGGCCTGTACTTCCCCGCGTTCTCGCCGGAGATCCAACTGCCCCTGATCGGCAACCAGATCACCATCGGACGGCGCCGCCAGAGCACCGGTGAGGCCCCCGACATCGACCTGTCCCGCTCCCCCGAGGACCCGGGCGTCTCCCACCAGCACGCGGTGCTGGTCCAGCAGCCGGACGGCTCCTGGGCGGTGGTCGACCAGGACTCCACCAACGGCACCACGGTCAACCTGGGCGAGGACGCGATCCGCCCGTACACCCCGATCCCGCTCTTCGAGGGCGACCGGGTCCACGTGGGGGCGTGGACGACGATCACACTCCGCCGGGCGTGACGCGGGTGTCCGGTACGGGGGCGGCCCTGCGCCGCCTCGACCTGGGCCGGTTCGTCCGGCCGGGCTCCGAGACCGCCGACGGGAAGCCGCGGGTGGAGCCCGCGCTCGGCTATCTGGTCGAGCACGACGGCGAACTCCTGCTCTTCGACACCGGGATCGGCACCGCGGACCCCGAGACGGACGCGCACTACCGCCCGTACCGCCGTCCGCTGCCCGACGCGCTCGCCGCGGCGGGGGTGACGACCGCGGACATCGCGCTGGTGGTCAACTGCCATCTGCACTTCGACCACATCGGCGGCAATCCGCTCTTCCCCGGCACTCCGGTGCTGGTGCAGGACGCCGAGCTGGCGGTGGCGCGCGGCGGCGGCCACACGCCCGAGCATCTGGTCGGCTTCCCCGGCGCCCGCTACGAGGAGCTGACCGGTGAAGTGGAGATCCGTCCGGGGCTGTGGATTCTGCCGACGCCTGGTCACACCGTCGGTCACCAGTCGCTGGTGATCCGCAGGCCGGACGGGACGGTGATCCTGGCCGGTCAGACGCACACCTCGGCGTCCGACTTCGCCGCCGCGCAGGGCGCGGTCCTGGCCGCCGCCGACGGTGCGGGTGCGCCGCTGCCCGAGCCCGACCCGTGGGTGGAGCGGCTGCTGGCGTACGACCCGCGGCGGATTCTGTTCGCGCACGACGCGGCGGTCTGGGAGCCGCTGTCCGGCTGAGGGCTTCTCGGCCGCCGCGGCTCACAGCGGCCAGCGGCTTTTCCGGCCGCCGCGGCTCACAGCGGCCAGCGGTACGGGCCCGCCGGGTCGTCCAGCCAGGTCCACTGGCGGGGGCCGTCGACGGTGAGGCCGAAGCGGGACCTGGCCGGGTGGCCGAGGTCGCGGAAGACGGTGTGCGCGGACTCGGCGAGCGCCCACAGGTCGCGGGGGCCGCTGACGCGGGTCGTGCCGTCGGCGGTGACGCGGGCGGTGGAGCCGTCGGCGGCCAGCAGCCGGGCGGTGCCGGTCCCGGGCGACCAGGTGAGGTCCAGCGGGCCCGCGACGAGGGTGAGCAGAAAGCGGAAGAGGTCGTTGCCGATGATCCGCGGCGGTGTGCGAGTGGCCCGTACCGCCTGCGCCGCGTCGTCGGCGGCGGGCGCAGGGGCCGTCGTGGAGGGGCCGCGCAGCGGGACGAAGAAGGCCGGGGTGGCCAGGAAGTGCCCTTCGGCCTCGGTGGCGCTCCGTACGGTGAGCGCGATCAGCCCGGTCCCGAGGGGCGCGAGGATCCGGGCGCCCGGCCGGCACTGGGCGAGCCAGGCCGCCGGGATCGCGGGCAGTTCGCAGGTCGCGATCACCCGGTCGTACGGGGCGCCGGCCGGGTGGCCGAGCGCGCCGTCGCCGGTGACGACGGTGACGGAGCGGGCGGCGGGTGTGCCGTACGCGGCCAGGTGCGCGCGGGCGGCGGCGGTGATCCGCTCGTCCAGGTCGATGGTGGTGACGGCGTCGGGGCCGAGCCGGTGGGCCAGCAGCGCCGCGTTGTAGCCGGTTCCGGCGCCGATCTCCAGGACGCGGTGGCCGTCCGCCACGTCGAGCGCTTCGCACATCAGGGCCATCAGCGAGGGCTGGCTGCTGGAGGAGAGCAGTTCGCCGTCCACCACGTCGGTGGCGATCGGCCGGTCGGCGTAGCTGCCCGCGAGCCAGCGCAGCCGGTGGCGCGGGTCGGGGTCGGCGGCGGTGAGCCGGTCCTGTCCGCCGCCGTGCGCCGAGCGCTGGTAGTCGGGTACGAACAGGTGGCGCGGCACCTCGGCGAAGGCGGCCCGCCAGGCCGGGTCGGTGAGGCCGCCGCCCGCGACGATGCGGCGGACCATGCGGGTGCGCAGCGCGGAGGCCGCGGCCCGGTACCGCCCGGCCGCGCCCGTACCCGTATCCGCGCCCGTAGCTGTATCCGTATCCGTATCCGAGGTCGTACCGTCCGCGCCCGTGTCCGTACCCTCCGTGCCCGCTTCCGCGTCTGTGTCGGCCATGCCTCCATCGTGCGCCCGCGGGCCCGGTCCTACGACTCCGGTACTCGGCCGGTCCTTCTGCGACCATGGGGGTGTGAATGAGATCCCGCGCGGCACGGTGCAGCAGCAGACGTTCTACGAGCTGGTCGGCGGCGAGGAAACCTTCCGCCGTCTGGTGCACGTCTTCTATCAGGGGGTGGCGGGCGATCCCGAACTGCGGGCGATGTACCCCGAGGAGGATCTCGGCCCGGCGGAGGACCGGCTGCGGCTCTTCCTCATGCAGTACTGGGGCGGTCCCCGTACGTACAGCGACGAGCGCGGCCACCCGCGGCTGCGGATGCGGCACGCGCCCTTCGAGGTGAACAAGGCGGCGCACGACGCGTGGCTACGCCATATGCGGGCGGCGGTCGACGAGTTGGGCCTTGAACCCGCGCACGAGCAGCAGTTGTGGGACTACCTGACGTACGCCGCCGCGTCGATGGTCAACACCCCCGGCTGAAAACGGCCCTGAGCGGAGGCGAATCGTCCGCTCAACGGTCGGTCACGATCGTATTCCGACAACCTCCGGCACCGTTCACCACGCCCTCCCCCTTTGAGACCATCCGGTCAGCGACAGGACGGGGGCTCGCCGGTGACCGGTTTCGTGCTGCTGCGCGTCCGCGCGCACCGGTTGCTGCTCGCCGCCGCGCTGCTCACGGTGGTCCTCACCACCTCCGTGCTGGCCACCTTCACCGCCTTCACGGGCGCGATCGGCGACGCGGCGCTGCGCCGCACCCTCCAGCACCAGGCCGCGGACCGGTCGACGGTCGAGGTGCAGGCATCGGTCACCGGGCCGACGCGGGACGGGCTGGATTCGGCCGTACGGCGCATCGTGCCCGACGCCTTCGACGGGCTCCCGGCCACGGTCAGGTCGAGCACCAGGTCGGGCCCGTACGGGCTGCCGTTCGCGCTGCGCCCCGCCGGGTCGCCGACGGGCGGGGACCCGGATCTGACGCTGCTGGCCACCTTCGACCGCTCGCGCGTCACGATCACCGAGGGCGCCTGGCCGACGCCCGCGGCCAAGGGCTCCGCCGAGGTGCGGGTCGCCATGCCGGTGGTCGCGGCCCAGGCGCTCACCGTGCGCACCGGCAGCGTCCTCACGCTCACCGACCGGCTCGGCGGGCCGCCGCTGCGCATCCGCGTGACCGGCCTCTACCGCCCCGCCGACCCCGCCGCGCCGTACTGGCACCTGGACCCGCTGCGCGGACGCGGCATCCACACGCTGTCGTTCACCACCTACGGGCCGATGCTCGTGGACGGCGGCACCTTCGGCTCGGGGCGGGTGGCGCCCGCCGAGATGTCCTGGCAGGGCACGGCGGACTTCGGCGGCGTGGGCGTGGGCCGGATGGACGCGCTGGAGCGCAGCGCGAAAGCGGCCGTCGCCGACCTCCATGACGCGAAGCCGACCGGCTCCGCGCAGGTGTCGAGCGAGCTGCCGACACTGCTCGACGGGCTGCGCCGCAGCCTGCTGGTGACCCGTTCGACGCTGCTGATCGGCGCGCTCCAGCTCGTCATCCTGGCGGGCTTCGCACTGCTGCTGGTCGCGCAACTGCTGGCCGAGGAGCGGGCCGGGGAGACCGCGCTGCTGCGGGCCCGCGGCGGCTCCCGCTCGCGGGTGGCCCGGCTGGCGGCCGGGGAGGCGCTGCTGCTGGCGGTGCCCGCCGCGCTGATCGCGCCGCTGCTCGCCGGTCCCGTCACGCGACTCCTGGCGGGGACCGGCGCGCTGGCCCGTACCGGCGTCACACTCGGCGGCGGCAGTGGCGGCGCGGCCTGGCTCGTGGCCGTGTGCGCGGCGCTGGCCTGCGCCTTCGCGGTGATCGTGCCCGCGGTGCGCGGCGGCGGCTCCTTCACGGCCGGGCGCGCGGCACGGTCCCGGCGGGGCGCGCTGCCGGGCGCCCTCCAGGCCGGGGCGGACGTCGGGCTGCTGGTGGTCGCCGGGGTCGCGTACTGGCAGCTGCAGCGCCGGGCGTCCGGCGGCGGCGTGCTGAGCGCCGACGGCGCGGGCGGTCTCGGCGTGGACCCGGTCCTGGTGGCCGCGCCCGCGCTGTGCCTGCTGGCGGGCACGGTGCTGGTGCTGCGGCTGCTGCCGCTGGCGGCCGGGCTCGGTGAGCGGCGCGCGGCGCGCGGTCGCGGGCTCGCGCCGGCCCTGGCGGGCTGGCAGTTCGCCCGCCGTCCGCGGCGCGGCGCGAGCGCGGTGCTGCTGCTGGTACTGGCCGTGGCGATGGGGATGTTCGCGATCGGGCAGGGCGCGAGCTGGGACCGTTCGCAGCGCGACCAGGCGGACTTCACCGTCGGCTCCGACATCAGGGTCACCGGGATGACGACCCCGCCGTTCGGGCAGGCCGGGATCTACGCGAAGGTGCCGGGCATCACGGCGGTGGCCCCCGCGGCCCGCGACGAGGTGCTGCTGACCCAGCAGCGGCACGCGACGGTCCTGGCCATCGACACCGAGCAGGCGGGCAGGGCGATGCGGTTCCGCTCCGACCTCACGGCGGGGCGGCCGGTCGCGGAGCTGCTCGCGCCGCTGAGGGCGGGAGGGAAGGGCGGGGCCGCGGGGAGTGGCGGGGATTCGGGCCGGGCCACTGGGAGCGCCGGGGATTCGGGCCGGGCGGCTGGGGATTCGGGCCGGGCCGCCGGGAGCGCCGGGGATTCGGGCGGGTTCGCCGTCCCCGGTGACGCGCGCCGGGTGGAGTTCACCGCGTCGCTGCGGGCGGTGGACCGGCACGGCCGCCCGATCGCGTCCGCCAACGGCCCCGACCATCTGACCGCCGCGCTGACGGACGCCACGGGTGTGGTGTACGAGTTCGAACTGGGCGACCTGCCGCCGGACGGCGCCCCGCACCGGCTCACCCTGGACCTGGCCTCTGCGGCGGGCACGGCGGGCGGCGGGCCTGCGGGACCGCTGCGGCTGACCCGGATCGACACCGTCTTCTCGCTGCCGGGCGTGAAAGAGACGCACCGACTGACGATCTCCTCCGCGCGGGTCGTCGGGCCGGACGGCGGCGGCGAGGCGCTGAGCGCGGCGGGTACCGGTACGGCGCGGGGCGCCGCTTCGTGGGACGCGCGGGCGGACTTCGACGACCCGAGCCTGGCGGGCGATCCCGGTGCGGTGCCGCCGTCCGCCGAACCGCCCGTGCTGGGCGGCCCCGCGCTGTTCGGCCTGGAGTACGCCACCGGTTCCACGGAGGTGGTCCCGGACAGCTGGCAGGCGCCGCCGACCGCCACCGTACGCACGCGCGTCGAATCGCTCGTGCCGCCCGAACTCCCGGCCGTCGCCACCGACTCGTACCTCAAGGCGGTCGGCGCGAAGGTCGGCGGCACCGCGCGGCTCCAGCTCAACGGTGTGGACATCGTCGCCCGCGTCACGGCCGCCGTCCGCGCGATCCCCGGCACGGCGGACCGGAGCGCCGCCGCCGCGGACGGTACGCAGGACGCGCAGAGCCGTGAGGACCTGGACGCGGGCGCCCTGCTGCTCGATCTCCGGTCCGTCAACCGGCTGTTGGAGTCGCAGGACGCGCGTTCCATGGAGCCCACCGAGTGGTGGCTGGCCACCGGGCCCGGCATGACCGCGCGGGTCGCCGCCGCGTTGCGCGCCCGTACCGACGTCGACGTGGTGCTCGTACGGGACGAGACCGCGGCGGATCTGCGGGCCGATCCGCTGGGCGCGGGACCGCAGTCGGCGCTGCCCGCAGCGGTGATCGCCGCGGCCGTACTGGCCGCGGTCGGCTTCGCGGTCAGCGCGGTCGGCGCGATCAGGGAGCGCAACGGCGAATTCGCGGTGCTGCGTGCCCTGGGCACCCCGCGCCGCCAGTTGGCCCGGATGATCGCCGCGGAACAGGGGACGCTCGTGCTGATCTCGCTCGTCGTGGGCGTGGTGCTGGGCGCGCTGCTGACCCGGCTGATCACCCCGCTGGTCGTGCTCACTTCGCAGGCCGCCCGGCCCGTCCCCGATCTGCTGGTCGAGATGCCCGCGGGGCCGCTGGCCGAACTGCTGGGCGTCGTCCTGATCGCGCCGCTGGTCGTCGTCCTCGCCACCGCGGTGCGCCGCGGCGATCCGGCGGCGGCGCTGCGGCGGCAGGGGGAGGACTGAGATGCCGGACGACAACTCGCGTGAGGGCGGGGGTATTTCGGAGGGCGCGTCGGGGGGTTCTTCGGAGCGGGCCTCGGGGCGGCGGGCTCCGGACCGGGCTCGGGAACGGTCCTCGGACCGGGCTTCGGGGCGGCGGGTTCCGGACCGGGCTTCAGGGCCGGCTTCGGGGCGGGCTTCTGTCGGCACGCCGGTGCCCGGTGCTGACGGTGGCGCGCGCGTGGACACCTCCTGGGTACGGGTCAGGCTGCGGTCCGCGCCCGCCGCCGCGCTCGCGACGGCCGTCCTGGTCCTGGTCACCGCCTTCCTCGCCGCGGCGCTCCCCCGCGCGGTCGACCGCTACGAGGACACCGCGCTGCGGCAGGCCGTCCGGGACGCGGCGCCGCTCGACCGCGGTGTCAGCCTGACCGGCCCCTACAGGCCCGAGTTCACGACGACCGAGCTGCTGGACCCCACCGCCGTCGACCATGTGGAGACGGTCTTCCAGCGGATGGCGAAGCCGCCGCTGCGGCTGCGGAAGGACCGGTCCGTCATCGGGGTGCGCGCCTCGGAGGCGCCGGTGCCCGACCAGGGGCTGCCCCGTACCTCCGAACTCTTCCCGGCCGCCAGCCTGGTGGCGCAGGCGGGACTGGCCGGGCACGGCCGCCTGGTCGCCGGGCGGCTGCCGGCTCCCGCGCCGGACGGGGGCGTTCCGGCGCCGCTGTCGGTCGAGGCCGCCGTCACCGTACGGACCGCCGAGGTCATGCGTCTCACGGTCGGTCAAACCGTGCACCTGCACGGCCGCACCCCGACCGCGCTGACCGTCCGGATCTCGGGCATCGTCGCGCCCCGTGACCCCGCCGACGACTTCTGGACCGAGAACAGCGACCTGCTGACCCCGCAGCTGTCCGCGCCGCCGACCCCGCCGGGCAGCGAGCCCAAGACGTACTGGCACTTCTCGCTGCTCGTCGACCGTACGGCCGCGCGCTCGATGCCGCTGCTGGGCACGCTGGTGACCCGGTACTGGCACCACCCGCTGGCCACCGACGGCCTGGCCGCGCACGATGTGCCCGCGCTGCAAAGGCAGTTGGCGTCCTTCAACGCCGGGCCCGACTCGGTGGCCCTGCAACAGGCCACCGACCCCGACATCCGGCTCACCGGCGGCCTCGGCACCGTGCTGGACGACTACTCCGACGACCGGCGGGCGGTGTCGCCGCTGGTACTGATCGCGGCGGTCGGCGTCGGCACGACGGCATTCGCGGTGCTGCTGATGGCGGGCGGCCTCGCCGCCGAGCGGCGGCGCGGTGAGATCGCGTTGCTGCGCTCGCGCGGCGCCGCCCTGCGCGGCGTCTTCCGGCGGCTGCTCGGCGAGACGACGGCCGCCGCCGTGCCGGGCGGCGCCCTCGGCGTCGCCCTGGCGCTGCTGGCGCTGCCGACCTCGCGCTACGGCACGTCGCTGCTGCTGGGCGCGGCGGTCACCGCGGTCGCCGCGCTGGCGCTGCCGGTCCGGGCCGTGGCGGCGGCCCGGCGGCCACGCGCGGCGGGCCGCGAGGACGTCACCGCTGCCCGGCCGTCGCGCCGCAGACTGGTCGCGGAACTGACCGTCACCGTCCTGGTCGTGGGAGCCGTACTGACCCTGCGGCGGCGCGGCACCGACAGCGGCGGCGACCCGTATCTGGCGGCGGCCCCCGTGCTGGTCGCCGTCGCGGCGGCGCTGGTGCTGCTGCGCCTGTATCCGCTGCCGCTACGTCTGTTGGCGCGCCCCGCGGCCCGGCTGCCCGGCGCGGTCACCCATCTGGGCCTGGCCCGCGCGGGCCGCTCCCCCGCCACCAGCCAACTGCCGCTGCTGGCGCTGCTGGTGGCCCTGACCGTGGCGTCCTTCGGCGGCTCGGTGCTGGCCGGTATCGACCACGGCAGGGACCGGGCGGCGAGCGTCCTGGTCGGCGCGGACGCGCGGGTCGACTCCCGCTTCGGGCTCCCCCGCCAACTGCCCGACGAGGTACGGAAGAAGGTGCCCGGCGTCGGCCGGGTCGTCACCGCCCGCGTCGAGCCGAACAGCCCGACCGCGCCCTTCGGCCTGTCCTACTCGCTGGTGATCGTCGACCCGGCCGCGTACACGCGGCTGACCCACGACATCGGGCTGCCCGCCTTCCCCGCGCAGGCGTTCGACCACGATCCGGGGCGGGGGACGCTGCCCGCCGTGCTCAGCCCCGGCCTCGCCTCGCTGCTCGGCGACGGAACGGCCCGGGTGGACGCCGCCGTCGGCGCCGTCACCGTCAGGACCGCGGCCGTCCTGACCAGCACCCCGGCCGCGCCCGGCGCCGAGTTCGTGATCGTCTCCGCGGCGCAACTGGCCGCCAGACACCCGGACCTGGCCGCGTACAGCCAGTACAGCGGTCCTACGGTGCTGCTGGCGATGAACGCGCCGGGCAGTCACATCGACGGCGGGGCGCTGCGCGCGGTCGCCAAGGAGCCCGCGTCCTTCGTGACGGTGCTGACGCGCGGCGAACAGCGGTCCCGGCTGGGCGACTTCCCCTTGCAGCGCGGCGCGCGCTCGATCTATCTAGCGGCGGTCGCGGCGGGCGCCGCCTTCAGCGCGCTGGCCCTGCTGCTGTCGCTGCTCCAGGCCGCGCCGCAACGGGCCACGCTGCTGGCCAGGTTGCGCACCATGGGCATGACGCGGCGGCAGTCGCGGCGGCTGGTCCTGCTGGAGATGCTGCCGCAGGCGCTGCTCGCCGCCGTCGGCGGTGTCCTGGTGGGCCTGGCGGTGGTCCCGCTGCTCGGACCGGGCGTCGATCTGCGGGCGCTCACCTTCGGCGGCGGCGAACAGGGCGTGGAACCGGCCGACTTCGGGCTCGGCCTGCGGGCCGATCCATGGTCCCTTGCCCTGCCGTCGGCGGGGCTGCTGATACTGGCCTGTGCGGTGCTGCTGATCCAGGTGCGGGTGAGCGGACGGCGGCGGGAGAGCGCGGAGTTGAGAGTGGGGGACCGGGTATGACGGGCGAAGCGGGCGGCGAGGTGCGCGGAGCGGTGGCGGGTCCGGTGACGGGACCTGACCGCGCTCCCGTCAGCAGTCTCGCGGATCTGGAGCGGGCGGTCGCCGAGCGGCGGGAGCGGCCCGCGTACGGCAAGGACGCGCTGATCAGTTGCGACCGGCTGGTGCGGATCTTCACCGCGGACGGGGTGGAGGTGCAGGCCCTCCAGGGGCTCGATCTACTCGTCGGCAAGGGCGAGTTGATGGCCCTGGTCGGCGCGTCGGGCAGCGGGAAGTCCACGCTGCTCAACATCCTGGCCGGGCTCGACGTGCCGACCGCGGGCGCCGCGTCCGTCGGCGGCTACGACCTGCTGGCGATGGACGCCGCGTCGCGGCTGCGGTACCGCAGGGAGGTGGTGGGGTTCGTCTGGCAGCAGACCGGCCGCAATCTGCTGCCGTACCTCACGGCCGCGCAGAACGTGGTCCTGCCGATGCAGCTCGCCGGCCGCACCGGCGGGCTGCGCACGAAGCGGCAGCGCACCGCGCGGGCCACCGAACTGCTCGGCATGCTCGGCGTCGGCTACTGCCACGACCGGCACCCCGGCCAGATGTCCGGCGGCGAGCAGCAGCGCGCCGCCATCGCCGTCGCCCTGGCGAACAGCCCGTCCGTCGTCCTCGCCGACGAACCCACCGGCGAACTCGACTCCGCCACCGCCGAGCAGGTCTTCGCCTCTTTCCGCACCGCCAACGAGGAGTTGGGCACCACGGTCGTGGTCGTCACCCACGACCACGCCGTCGCCAACGCCGTCCGCCGCACCGTCGCCATCCGCGACGGCCGCACCGCCTCCGAGGTCGTCCGCCACACCGAGGTCGACGAACACGGCCAGGAGTCCGTCGTGGCCCGCGAATACGCCACCGTCGACCGCGCCGGCCGCCTCCAACTCCCCCGCGACTACACCGACTCCCTCTCCATCCGCTCCCGCGTCCTCCTCGAACTCGAACCCGACCACATCTCCCTCTGGCCCGACCCCTCCCAACCCCCTCAGCGGACGGATGAGCCCCAGGACGGCTGACGGCCACTCACGTCCGCACCCGCGACGACGAGCACCATGGGGCCGAACGCGGCACGGCAGCCGCCGACGGCGGGAGGGTGCACGGGGGGGGACCCTCCCGCAGGGGTGGAAGCATCTGCACGGGTGGGCGGGTGGGAAAAAAAGCGGACAGGCCCTAGGTGTATTGACCTGGAGGGTTGTTGACGCGGGTGATGGGTGGCTGGCCGCCGAGTGCGGTGTGGGTGCGGTGGTGGTTGTAGGTGTGGAGGA
>NZ_JBIVOA010000006.1:0-118832 GCF_044753885.1 Streptomyces sp. NPDC093221
AGCTGTACGGCGAGGACGCTCTGTGTGCTTTCATCGCCGCCCAGCCGCCGACGGGCCCGCAGGCTCTCATCACCGCCCTGAGCGGGCTGCTCGCCTCCTTCGGCGACGGGCTCGACGACGACACCGCCCTGCTCGCCCTCGGCATGCCCGCCCCGCTTCCCACCACCGCGAGTGACGAGCTGACATGAACCCTCTGACGATCACCGCCCGAGCCACCGCCACCGGTCCCGTCCTGGAGATCACCGGTGACCTCGACTACGCGACGGCACCCGAACTGCGCAGGGCCGTAGACGGCCTGGCGGTCGCCGCGGGGCAACTGCTGGTCCTGGACCTGGCCGGCCTGGACTTCTGCGACTCCAGCGGGATCAGCGCTCTGCTGTCGGTTCGGAGTCTGGCTATCGAACACGGCGGCGACATGACCCTCGCCGCGGTTCCCGCGAACACCGCCCGCATCCTGGGCATCATCGGCCTGGACCAGGTTTTCACCATCCACCCGGACGCCACGACGGCCACCGCCCGCGACTCCGCCGCCAGTTGATCCTGCTCCGGACAGCGTCAGCCAAGGGGGCCAGCGTCCGAGTGGGGCGGGCCCGGAGTCGTTCACGCAGGTGATCTCCTCGGCGGTGAGCGGCTCTCCGGGTTGACGAGTGCATACGGGCTCGGGCGGCAGCGGCAGGCCACCGCGGCTTCCTCGGGTTCAGCGAGCGCCCGGCAGAGCGAGGCGACCGAGGGGTGCTTTTCTACCGCCCTCGTGGTTTGGGAACACGGGCCGCGCAGGCGAGGTGGGCGCGGATGTCCTGAACCTCCGGCAGAGTCGGGCGGGGTTAGACGGCCGGAGACGGTGGGTCTCTCCCAGGGCCAGCGGAAGCCCGTGGCGAGGGGCCGGGCGAGCCGCAGCTGGGTGTGCGCGACAACCAGAGTTCAGGTCCGGCAGTCCGCCGCATCGGGAGCACGGAGTCTCGGAGTGGCCCAGCCCAGGGTCTGTGTCGGGAAGCGGATGATGTGCTTTCCAGGTCGACCCGCTGTCGGCTGAGCTCACGCCCGCGCGGGACCGCGGCTGCTTCTCAGGTGGCGCTGAGGGCCTGAGTCGGCGTCAGCCGGGAGGCCCGTACCGACGGGTAGGCACCGGCGATCATGCCGATCAGGACCGCGCCCAGCAGGCCCGCGGCGAGGGCCGCAGGCGGGATGACCGTCGGCCAGCCCTGGTAGGCGCAGTAGGCGAAGCTCGCCGCGACCCCGATCAGCGTGCCCGCCGCGCCACCGATGCCGGACAGCACGGCCGACTCGGTGAGGAACTGGGCGCGGATCTGGCCGCGGTTGGCGCCGAGGGCCCGGCGCAGGCCGATCTCGCGGCGGCGCTCCAGGATGGAGATGTACATGGTGTTGGCCACGCCTATACCGCCGACCAGCAGGGCGACGGCCGCGAGGCCGAGGAAGAGCGCGGAGAAGGTGGTCCGGGTCGCCTGCTTGGCGGCGAGCACCGACGAGGGGTTGCTGACCCGGACGACGCCCGGCAGCCGCGGGTTGACGGTGGCGGGCAGGACGGCGTGCACCGCGTCGATCTCGTCGTCCGGGGCCTTGACGTAGATCACGGTGGGGCTGCGGTGGAAACCGAGCTCGGTCGCCGCGATGTCCCAGCCGACCAGCACCGACGTGTCGAGGTCCGGATGCAGCGGCACCGGCTTGAGGATGCCCGCCACGCTGAACCACGTCTTCCCGACGAAGATCAGCGGCGGTGTCCGGCCGGTCAGGACCTCGGGGAAGCCGAGCCGATTGGCTGCCGTCGCACCGAGGACGGCCACCGGGAACCGCTCCGTCGCCGCGGTGAGGAACGTGCCGGACGCCATGCTGCCGTTGACGGCGGGCAGCAGGTTGAGCTGGGTGGCGAGTGTGGTCAGCCCGGTGGCGTAGGTGGCCGGGATCTTGTCGGAGCGTTCGACGGGCAGATTGAGGTTGGCCACCGCGCTGGCGATGGTGACCGGGCCGATCCGGGAGACCATCGCCACCGACTCCGGCGGCAGGACCACGGCGGGTTTCGCGTTCGGGTCGTAGCTGACCTGGAGCATGTTGGTCCCCAGCGCGGTGAGCTGGTTGAAGAGGGATCGCTGGCTGGACGCCGGGATGCTGGTCACGACGATGAGCGTGGCGATGCCGATGGATATACCCAGCGCGGACAGCGCGGCGCGCAGCTTGCGGGTGCGGATGCCGAGAAGGCCGAGCCCGAGCAGGTCGAAGGGCGCCAATCGGACCGGCGCCGTGCGCAGGGGCGGTCGTGCGGCCCGCGCGGAAGCGGGCCCGGCCCCCGTACGAGCGGGTGGACCCGCGGCTGAATCCGAGTCAGAACCGAGGCCGGGACCGGAACCATGGCGGGGCGGCTGTCGGCGGGCCGCGTCGGGACCGCTCATACCGGCTCCCCCTGCCGGATGTCGGCGACCAGGCGGCCGTCGAGGATTTGGAGCCGCCGAGGCAGCCGGGCGGCGATGCCCAGGTCGTGTGTGATGACGGCGATGGTCGTGCCTTCCTCGTTGAGCCGGCCCAGCAGGTCCAGGACCGCCGTCCCGTTGGCCGTGTCCAGCGCGCCGGTCGGTTCGTCGGCCAGCACCAGCGCGGGATCGTTGACCAGCGCCCTGGCGATGGCGACGCGCTGCTTCTCGCCGCCCGAGAGCTGGTGCGGCAGATGCGCGGTCCGCCGGGCCAGGCCGACCCGCGCCAGGGCCTCCAGTGCCAGCCGCCGCCGGTTGCGCCGGGGGACCCCCGCGTACAACAGGCCGGTGGCGACGTTCTCGGCGGCGCTGAGCCCCTCGGTGAGGTGGAACTGCTGGAAGACGAAACCGAGCCATCGCCCGCGCAGCGCCGACAGGCGCCGGTCGGAGAGCAGCGCCGCGTCCTGCCCGGCGATCTCGACCACGCCGCTGGTGGGACGGTCCAGGGTGCCCATGATGTTGAGGAGCGTGGACTTGCCGGAGCCGGAGGGACCGACGATGCCCAGCAGTTCGCCCTCCTCGATGGTCAGCGAGACCCGGTCGAGGGCGAGAACGCCGCCGGGGTAGGCCATGCTGGCGCCGCGTACGGCCAGGACCGGGCTCACGCGGCCGTCACCACCCGGGTGCCGGCGGTGATACCCGTCCCGGTGATCTCGACGAGACCCTTGGCGAACATCCCGAGGCGCACCGCGACCAGGGTGCCGCTCCTCAGCTGCACCGCGTAGCCGCCGCCGCTGAGCGCCAGCAGCGCGCCGACCGGCACCGCCAGCACCCCCTTCTCGACCTTGCCGGTGAACTCGACCTGCACGGGGGCGGAGTCCAGGTTCCGTACGTCGGCCGGCCGGTCCAGCGCCACCGAGACGTTCTGCTGGGGCGCGTTGCCGGAGTCGTCCCCCGAGCCGCCGCCCGCCGAACCCTGCTCCTGGACGGTGGCGCTGACCGTGGCGACGTGGCCGGGCGTGGTGGAGCTGTCCGGCAGGGTGACGACGACACGGTCGTTCTCCTTGATGCTGCTCACGGCGTCCGGGTCGGCGGGCACGGTGACGGTCTTGTCGGCCAGGGTGACGGACATCAGCGGCTCGGCGGCGGGGTCCCCGAGGGCCGCCTGCACTCCGCTGACCCGGACCCTGCCGGGCAGCACCACCACGTCACCTGGGCTGAGGGTGCCGGTGGCCGGAATGCCGAACGTCCGCTGAAAGCGCTTCAGCGCCGCCATGAGGGACGAGGTGAGCACACCGTCCCCGCGCCGCACGACGACCGTCGTCGGCGACGCCGGGGGCGCCGCGGGCGGGCCGTCGCCGGGCGGGGCCGTCGTACCGGCGGTCGCGGATGCCGGCCCGGAGCCCGAGCCGGCGCCGGGAGCCGAGCCCGCACCCGATCCGGAGCCGTGGCCCGGTCCTGAGCCGTCCGTGCCGGAGGTCGCGGACCCGCTGCCCGCCGCGGGCGCGTCGGCCTGCCGGATCGTGCTGCCGACGGACGGCTGCGCGCCGATGTCGTAGCCGAGCGCCTTCAAGTTCGCCGCGACCATCGCCACGTCCCGGCCCACCAGCCCCCGCCGGTCCAGCGGCCGGAACAGCGGAGTGCTGCCGTAGAAGAGCATGACGGGGTGGTCGTCCACCCGCAGCAGCGGACGGCCGCGGGACACGTTCTCCCCCTGCGCGGGGAGCTGGGTCACCGTGCCGGTGCCCGCGCCCTTGACCGTCACCGGTTTTCCGAAGCCCAGCGTCCCGCTGAGGCTCTGCGAGCTGGACAGGTCGGTACGCACCACGGCGACGGTCTGCACCGGCGTCGACGCCGTCCCCCGGCCGGGGGACCTGCTGTCGTGGTGCATGACGACCGCCCCCACGGCCGCCGCCGCGACGGCTGCCGCCACCCCGAGGCTGACGAGCGCCCGCCCGCCCGGCCGCCGGGACGGCGCGGCCGACTCCTCGTCCCCGCGGCCGTCGTCGCCCGGCGGTCCGCCCCCGGCCCCGGCCCCGAGCAGATCGCCGCCGGGCGACACACCGCCGCCGCCCGCCCGGTGTCTGGGGCTCTTGCTGTCGGCCATGACCCGGCCCCTCTGTTTCATCATCGGTCGCACACGTACTTTCCGAGCTCCTGTTCACCACGGCCGCTGCCCGGCCCGGTCGGCGGCGGCCGTCACGGCACCGCCCCCGCGCACCCGCTCCCGTTTCCCTACGGGTACACGTGCGAGTACACCTGGATGTGGCAGGCCCGCTCCGCCGCCATGGCCTTCTCGCCCTGCTCCTGGGTGCGGGGCGCCCGCACGTAGGTCCAGCTCAAGCCGCCCTCGTAGGCTCTGACCGTCTCGTAGCCCTTGCGGTTGATGCAGTTCACCTCGTCCCGCACGTAGTCCCTGGCGTGCGGGTTGTCCGGGTCCTCGCTGGTCGGCATGAGCGGCTCCTTCGACTCGCAGGCGATGATCGCGGCCCGCGGGGCACCGTCCTTCACGCCGATTGCCTGGATTCCGCCCTGCTCCTTGCCCGCACCCCCGGTCTCGCGGGTGGCACCGTGCTGGATCAGGCAGGACGCGTAGGCGTTGGTGAGGCGCATCTGGGTCGCGGGGGAGTCGTCGAGCCGTATCTGGGGACGACCGGAGGCGGTGTTGGACGGGTCGGGTGCCGGTGCCGCCGGGTTTTCGCCCGCCGCTGACGTCGAGGACCCCGACGACGGCACCGAGCCCGGTGCGGGCGGCGAGGTGGCGGCGAGCGATGCCACACCGCTGCCGCGGGCACCCTCGGAGGAGTGCGAACCGCCGCACGCGGTCAGGGAGGCCAGCGCGGTGACCGCGGCCAGACCGGCGGCGGTCAACGCCGCGTGACGGGACAGGCTGCGGCGGCGGAAGGGCGTGGCTGGGGTCGTGATCGGCATGACCACATCGTGGACAAGGGGTGTGGGCACCTGGTCAGAGACTTGTCAGAATTCTGTTTTTCGTATTTCCGGTCTCTTCGGATCGCACCTGTACGGCTCTACAGTCGTCGCATGAGCGCACGTGTCCTGGTCGCGGAGGACGACGAGACGCACGCCGAACTCCTCCAGCGGTATCTGGAGCATGAGGGCCACGGCGTGGTCGTCGCCCGCGACGGCCGTGAAGCCCTCGACCAGGCCCGCAGATTCCGGCCCGACCTGCTCATCCTCGACGTGATGATGCCCGAGGTGGACGGCATGGACGTGTGCCGGATCCTGCGCCGGGAGTGCGACGTGCCGATGCTGATGCTGACCGCGCGGACGGACGAGGAGGATCTGCTGCTCGGCCTCGGCCTGGGCGCCGACGACTACGTCACCAAGCCGTACAGCCCGCGGGAGTTGATGGCCCGGGTACGCACGCTCCTGCTCCGCTCCCAACGGTCCGGCGGGTGGTCGCGGCTCACCCTGCACGTGGGCGGCCTCACCGTCGATCCGGCCCGGCACCAGGTGTGGATCGACTCCGATGTCGTGGACTGCACACGCGGCGAGTTCGAGATCCTGGCGGCGATGGCCGCGAAGCCCGACCGGGTCTTCACCCGCGCCCAACTGCTGCGGGAGGTCTCCGGCACGGACGCGTACACCTCCGAGCGCACCATCGACATGCACGTCATGAACCTGCGCCGGAAGACCGAGGCCGATCCGCGCCGCCCGGCGCGCCTGGTCACCGTCTTCGGGGTGGGCTACAAGTTGACGGACGGTGCGAACGGCCGGGACCGCACGGATCGCGGCCACCGTGCCCCGTAGCGACAGCCGCACCCGTAGGAGCCGTACCCGTAGCAGACGCGGCGTCCCGTTGCGCAAGAGCCTGATGGTGCGGCTGCTCGCCACCTCCGTGCTGATCGCGGTCTGCTCCATCGCCGCGACCGCCTGGCTGGCCGCGACGACCACGTCCCACGCGCTGCGGCAGGAGCAGGGGCAGGTACTGGCCCGGGACGCCCAGGTCTACGACGCGCTGCTCGGCTACGCGGCCACCCACCGCAACTGGGACGCGGTGGCCCCCGCCGTGGCGTCGCTGGCCAAGCGCACCGGGCGCCGTATCGTCCTGACCACCCCGCAGCGCCGGACGCTGGCCGACTCCGCGGCGGCCGACCACGCCGCACTGCCCGCCGCGGTGTCCGCGGTCGTCAACCCGCTCGCGGTGGACTCCTCACTGACCGGTGGCACCGGCGCCACCCCGATCGACCCGCGGGCTGTCGGCCCCTATCGCCTCACCGCCGCGGAGCGGACGGCACTCGCGGCCTCGGCGCGGAGCATCACCGGGTGCCTGCTCAAGCTGGGCGAGCCGTCGCAGATCAGCTACGCCCCCAGCGGCCGGCCCCGGGTCACCACCGAGTCCCTCACCGCCGCCGCCCCCGTGATCCCCGACGTGTGCGGCGGCCAGAGCAGGATCCTGACCCGCCCCACCCCGACCGAGGCCGCCGCCCTCCACCAACTGGAGGGCCTGGTCAACCCGTGTCTGCGCCGCCAGGGGATGTCGCCCATCCGGATCGGTCTCGACTACATCGGCCCGCAGTCGATCGAGACGCTCTACGCGCCCATGGACGCAGGCCGGATCACCGAGGGCTGTGTCGAGGACGGGCGCCGCGAACAGCTCGCTCCCTACGTGGCGCCCAGTGCCCTGCTCTTCGTCACCGGCGTTCCGGGCGCCGACACCACCGGCTTCGCCCTGACCGGTGCGAACGCCGTCCGCATCGTCGAGGTCGCCGCCCTGGTGCTCACGGTCACCGTCGCCGCCGCTGTGCTGATGTCGACCCGGCTGATCAGGCCGCTGCGCACCCTGACCGAGGCCGCCCAGCGGCCCGACCAGGCGCGCAACCGGGTCCCGGTCTCCACCGACGACGAGATCGGCTCGCTCGCGGTCGCCTTCAACGACCTGTCCGCGCGCCGCGAACGCCTGGAGGACCAGCGCAAGGCGATGGTCCGGGACGTCGCCCATGAGCTGCGCACCCCGCTGAGCAACATCAGGGGCTGGCTGGAGGCGGTCGAGGACGGCGTGGCGGTCGCCGACCGGCCCCTGACCTCGCGGCTGCTGCGTGAGGCGCTGCTGCTCCAGCACATCATCGACGACCTGCGTGACGTGGCCGCCGACGACGCGCACACCTTCCGGCTGCACACCGAGCGGGTCCGGGCCGCGGAGGTCGTGGAGTGGGTCTGCGCCGCCCACCGTGACGCCGCCCGCACCGCGCGGGTCGCGCTGACCTGGTCCGCGGAAGGCGATCCGGAGCTGACTGCCGACGCGCTGCGGCTGCGGCAGGCCGTCGGAAACCTGCTGTCCAACGCGGTCCGGCACACCCCGCCGGGCGGCAGCGTCGAGGTCCGGACGTCCGTTCGGGACCGGTCGGTGCTGATCGAGGTCGCCGACACCGGCAGCGGCATCAGCGATGAGGAGCTGCCGCACGTCTTCGACCTCTTCTGGCGGTCGGAGAAGTCCCGCAGTCGGCTGACGGGCGGCAGCGGCCTCGGCCTTGCGATTGTTCGCCAGTTGACTGAGGCGCACGGCGGCCGGGTCACGGTGTCCAGCACTTTGGGCGCGGGGTCGCTCTTCACCCTCCACCTGCCGTCCGCCGCCGCACCGCCTCTGCGGCGCGACCCCGCCGGGGCGGCGAAGGACCGCCGGGAGCGCTGAGCTCGACACCTCAGGTGAACACGACGGCCTCGCCGTCCAGGATCACGCCGGGTTCCAGCGCCGTCCCGGCCGCTTTGAGGTCGGGCCAGGATGTGGTGCTGTCCCGGCCGGAGCGAGAGACGTCTCGCTGCTCCGTCACCCCAGGTATCACCCGTCGGCGCCAAGGGCGGCCACTGCGGCCTCGTAGGCGTGCAGGGCGGTGATGACCGCGGCGCGGTCCGCGGGGTCGAGACCGCGCATGACGCGTTCCCGGACAGAGGCGCTGCCGGAGAGCCATTCGCCGATCGGTGCGGCGTAGGCGGGGGCGATGGCGACGATGCGGCGGCGGCCGATCCGCCGGTCGGCGTGGGCACGAATTCGGAAGTGGATGCGCGAGGACGCGAACCGCGTCCTGATCGCTGTCGGATCGGTGGCGCGGGTGCCCGAGAAGCTGACGCTCCACGGGCTCCGCGACTGGTACGCCGTCGTGTCCGATCAAGAACAACGAGAAACGTGAAGACCGTTCAGGTGCGACTCGGCCACAGCAAGCCGTCGATCACGCTCGACGAGTACACAGGCTTGTGGCCGGTGGGCGACGACACCACGGCGGCTGTCATGGAGTCGGCGCTGGAACCGCTGCCCCTTCGGGGGCCACGCGCCCCCGATGTGCCCTCAGGGTCCGCCAGAGGAAGCCCACCAGCAGCACGGCCAGCAAAAATAGCAGGGTGAACCACTGGAAGTACCAGTGGCCGCCGGAGGGGTCGTAGACGGTGGCGCGGGGCCAGGCGAGGTTGACGGTCATGGCGAGGCCGTAGAGGAGGGCGAGGGCGTTGACGGGGAGGCCCCAACGCCCCAGGGAGAAAAGGGGGTTGCCGGAGGGGTCGGTGGCCGGGGGGAGGGGGGAGCGCAGGCGGCGCAGGAGTTGGGGGCCTGTGACCATCGCGTAGGCGAGGTAGAGCATGACGATGCAGGTGGTGCCGATGGCGAGAAAGGCGTCGGGGGAGCCGAAGTTGAGCAGCAGGAGGGCCGCGGCGAGGACGCCGACGACGAGGGCGGGGGCGGGGGGCTGGCCGGTGCGGGGGGAGACGCGGGCGAGGGGCCCGGAGAAGGGCAGTGCCCGGTCGCGGGCCATCGAGAAGAGCATCCGGGTGGCCGACGTCTGGATGGCGAGGGTCGCCACGGTGACGGCCACCGCGACGTCACAGAGCAATGCGCGCCCGACACCGTCGCCCAGCCGGCTGGTGAGCACGTAGGACAGGCCCTCGGTGCCGAGCCGCCCGTCGGTGAGGCTGGGCGCGGCCAGCAGGGCGGCGAGGACGAGGAGCGTGGCCAGGGCGCCGGCCGCGGCGAGCGCGGACAGGATCGTACGGGGCGCGACGCGCTGCGGATCGCGGGTCTCCTCGCTCATCTCGCCCGCGCTGTCGAAGCCGATCATCACGTACGCGGCGGCGATCGAGCTGACGAGCAGCGCCGACGAGCCGCCCCCGCCGTGCACGGTCACCGACGGCGTGCGGTCGGCGTGCGTGAAGAGCAGCGTGACGATGAGCACGGCGCCGATGATCTCGGCGGTCACGCCGACCCGGTTGACCAGCGACATCACCGTGTTGTCGAGGAGGTTGACGACGGTGGTCAGGACGAGCAGCGCGATCCCGAGCAGCGCCGCGTTGGCCGCGCCGTCCGACGAGACCGGTGACGTATCGGTCCCGATGAGCTGGAAGCCGGACCAGACGGCGGGCAGGACGACCTGGAGGGCGAGCGCGGCGGCGGCCACCACCACGACCTGGCCGATGACCATGATCCAGCCCGCGTACCAGCCGAAGACGGCGTTGCTCAGCCGGGTCGACCACTGGTAGACGGCGCCGGAGATCGGGTAGCGGGCGGCGAGTTCGGCGAAGCAGGCGGCGACGAGGAGCTGGCCGATCAGGACGGCGGGCCAGGTCCAGAAGAAGCGCGGGCCGCCGAAGGAGTAGCCGAAGGCGAAGAACTGGAAGACGGTGGTCAGCACCGAGATGAAGGAGAAACCGGCGGCGAAGGACGCGTACCGGCCGAGGCTGCGGTGCAGTTCCTGGCGGTAGCCGAAGCCCGCGAGCCCCGCGGTGTCGGTGCCCGCGGCGTCGGTGCCCGGCGCGTCGGTGCCCGCGGCGTCGGCGGCGGTGCCGTGGTCCGGCGGGTCTGAGCGGACCTCGGAAGGTGCGGTGGCGGTCATGGGCCTGGCCCCCTGTCACGAATTCCTGTCGGGCGACAGAAATTAGGGACCCGGTGTTTCGCCGGAATGACACGGCCGTGTCGCGCGCGGGCCGAAGTCCTCACCCCGCCTCGCGCGCGGGCGCCTCACCGTGCGGGAGTACCGACGGCCTGCGGAGAAGCACGGCTTTGTGGAGGTCGCGGGCGTCCAGCGGCAGGGCAACCGGCCGGAGCGCACGCTCTACGGGCTCACCGCCGAGGGCCGCACCGAGATGCACGACTGGCTCGCCGACATGGTGGCCGTGCCCGCCAGGGAGTACCCCGCCCTCGAGTCCGCGCTGTCGCTGGTCATGGCGCTGCACCCGGACGAGGTGGCGGAACTGCTCGCCGAGCGGGCCAACACGCTGGAAGTGCACAGCGCGGCCCTGCGCGGCGTCCTGGACAAGCTGGACGGTGAACTGCCCCGGATCTTCGTGGTGGAGACCGAATTCCAGGCCCACATGGTCGCGAGAGCATCATCGGCATCAACACGTTCCTGCTGCTGCCGCTGACCTTCCTGTCCTCCGCCTTCATGGCACCCGGCCTGATGCCGTCCTGGATGCGGCACATCGCCGACGTCAACCCGGTCAACTGGGCTCTGGTCGCGGGCCGTTCCGCGATGTCCGCCGACCCCGGCCGGGGCGACGTCCTCAGCCGCGGCGGCGGCCTGCTCGCCTTGGTCCTGGTCGCGGTGTGGCTGTCGACCCGCACCTTCCGCTCGTACCAGAAGTCGGTCCAGCCCTCCGGCCCGAGCGGCATCAACGGCCCGAGTGGTGATGGCGGCTCCCGGCGGCAGCGGTCCGCCCCGCGCGGCGGCGGCCCGCCCCCCCGGGTCACCCACTCGGGCCGAACGGGCGGCGGGCCGCCGCCGCGCGTGTCCACGGCCGGGAGACGCTCCATCCGCGACCGGGCGGGCAACGGGTCGGCCCCGCTCCCCGTCCGTCAGGGACGCCCGCCGCGCGCTCAGCGCCCGCCGCGCGCTCAGCGCCCGGCGCCGCTCTCCTGCTCGCGCTCCACCTGCTCGTTCCACTCCCGCTTGGACGCCTGCCAGCCGTCCTCGTCGGCGCCGCGGCGCCAGTAGCCGGAGATCGACAGGCGCTCGCGGGGGATCGAGCGGTCGAGGCGGAGGTGGCGGCGGAGGTCCTTGACGAAACCGGCCTCGCCGTGGACGAAGACCTGGACGTCACCCGGCGGGAACTTCAGACCGGTGACGGCCTCGACCAGCGCCTCGCCGACCGGCCGGGCACCGCGGTGCAGCCAGACGATCTCGGCGTCGCCCGAGGTGGCCAGCTTCTGCTCCTCCGCCGGGCCCTCGACCTCCACGAAGACCTTCGCCCGTGCCCCCGGCGGCAGTTGCTCGACCGCCGCGGCGACGGCGGGCAGCGCGCTCTCGTCGCCCGCGAGCAGGTGCCAGTCGGCGGCGGGGTCGGGCGCGTAGGCACCGCCGGGGCCCATGAAGTAGATGCCGTCGCCCGGCCGGACACCGGCCGCCCAGGGCCCGGCCAGCCCTTCGTCGCCGTGGTGGACGAAGTCGATCGTCATCTCGGGCGCGACCGGGTCCCAGGCGCGCACGGTGTACGTACGGGTGGTCGGCCACTGCTCGCGCGGCAGGTCGCGGCGGACGGCCTCCATGTCCAGCGGCTCGGGGTACGTGACCCCGGGAGGCGCGAAGACCAGCTTGACGTAATGGTCGGTGTAGTCGCCCACGGGAAGCCCGGCGAGCCCGTCACCGCCGAGCACCACCCGGATCATGTGCGGGGTGACGCGCTCGGAACGGATCACGCGGGCGTGGTTCAGCCGCGGGGCCCGGCGCGCGGGGCGCTCGGCGGCGGCGGGCGCCGCCGGCTCCTCGGCCCGCGGGCCCTGCGTCGCCGCGCCCGTCTGCTGGTCCGTCGCCCGTCCCACCGGTCGGTCTGCCATGGGCGTGCTCCGCTCTCTCGGTGCTGTGCCGTACTGCGTGGTTCGCGCTGCGCCCGGACTGTTCCCCCAGGCTTAGTTAGGTAAGCCTAACTGATTACGGGCCAGGTGTCGGCGACCCCGCTCGTATGACTCCCAGACCCCACTCCGACACCTCTTCAGTGCGGCCCCTGGCCCCGCCCCCTACTCGGCTTCACTACTTGAAGCCTGTGTTTCCTCTTGACGCCACTCGCGTGTCCTCGCTTCCATACGGTTACGAATGGGAGCGCTCCCACCAGGCTTCCGCCGTCCACCCCCACCACGAACTGAAGCGTTCCGTCCCCCCACCGAGAGGAATCGCCACCGTGGTCCCCTTTCCGGGCTCGCTGAGCCCCCTGAGAAAAACGAACAGGCTGCGGGTCTTTCTGGCCGCCGCCGTCGCGGCGGCGCTGCTCGCGCTGCTCTCCCTCGCCGGACAGACGCACGCGACGGCCGCGGGCGCGCCCGCGGCTCCGGCGGCGGCCGAGGCCGCCACCGGCTACTGGCACACCAGCGGACGCCAGATCCTGGACTCCACGGGCAAGTCGGTCCGCATCGCGGGCGTCAACTGGTTCGGCTTCGAGACCAGCAACTACGTGGCCCACGGCATCTGGTCGCGCGACTACAAGAGCATGATCGACCAGATGAAGCAGCTCGGCTACAACACGATCCGACTGCCGTACAGCGACGACATCTTCAAGGGCACGATGCCCTCCAGCATCAACTACTCCGGCGGCATGAACGCCGACCTCCAGGGCCTCAACTCCCTCGGCGTGATGGACAAGATCGTCAACTACGCCGGTTCCATAGGGCTGCGGGTCATCCTGGACCGGCACCGTCCGGACTCCGGCGGCCAGTCCGCGCTCTGGTACACCGCCGCCGTCCCCGAGTCGACCTGGATCACCAACCTCAAGGCGATGGCGACCCGTTACCTGAACAACCCGGCGGTCGTCGGCATCGACCTGCACAACGAGCCGCACGACCCGGCCTGTTGGGGCTGCGGCGACACCACGATCGACTGGCGTCTGGCGGCCGAGCGCGGCGGCAACGCCGTCCTCGGTGTCAACCCCAATCTGCTGATCTTCGTGGAGGGCGTCCAGACCTTCAACGGGACGTCCGGCTGGTGGGGCGGCAACCTGATGGGCGCGGGGCAGTACCCGGTCGAGCTGAACGTGGCGAACCGGGTGGTCTACTCGGCGCACGACTACGCGACCAGCGTCGCCCAGCAGCCGTGGTTCAGCGACCCGAGCTTCCCGGCGAACATGTCGGCGATCTGGGACAAGTACTGGGGCTATCTGTTCAAGCAGAACATCGCCCCGGTCTGGGTCGGCGAGTTCGGCACCACCCTCCAGTCGACCGTCGACCAGACCTGGCTGCGGACGCTGGTGGACTACCTGCGGCCGACCAGCACCTACGGCGGCGACAGCTTCAGTTGGACCTTCTGGTCGTGGAATCCCAACTCTGGTGACACCGGCGGCATCCTCAACGACGACTGGACGACGGTGAACACCGTCAAGGACGGCTACCTGGCCAGCATCAAGGCGCCCGGCTTCGGCGACTCGGGCGGCACGACCGGCGGCACCACCAACGGCGGTACGTCGACCGGCACGTCGTCGGGCACGTCGAGCGGCACGTCCTCCGGCACCTCGTCGGGCACCTCGTCGGGCACCTCCTCCGGTACGACGACCGGCACGTCGACCGGTACGACCTCCGGCTCCACCGGCGGTCCGACCGGCGGCAGTTCCGGGTGCACGGCCACCTGGCACACCGACAACCAGTGGAGCGGCGGCTTCACCGCCACCGTGACCGTGGCCAACTCCGGTACGGCCGCGACCAAGAGCTGGAAGGTCACCTGGACGTGGCCGGGCGGGCAGCAGGAGACCAGCGGCTGGAACGCGGACATCCACCAGACCGGAGCGGCGGTGACCGCGGGCAGCCTCGCCTACAACGCCGCGCTCGCCCCGGCCGCCACGACCACCTTCGGCCTCCAGGGCACCTCCAGCGGCACCCTCGGCGCACCCGCGCTGACCTGCACCGCCACCTGACGCACCACTGATGTGCCGGCGCTCCCCGCGGGGCGCCACCGACCGGCGGGTCCCGTTCAGGGGCCCGCCGGTCGCCGTTGCGCGCGGGGCCGGCGCGGCCCGCCCCGGCCTTGATGCGACGCGGAATTGAACCTGTGCAGACCCCTAGGCATACCGACCAGTCGGTACTAGCCTCTGGCCACACCTTCGGGGCCGGCCGCACCGCACCCCCGAGGGGCCGCAGCAGTGCCGTCCCCGTGCCACTCCACCCGGTCTCCAAGCATCTCCAGGAGGAGCCGTATGTCCGCCACCCCGACGCCGCTCGACGCCGACAGACCCGGGCCCGACGCCCGGTCCGCAGGCGCCCGTACCGCGCTCAGTCGGCTCTACCGCCGTGACCTGGCCGAATATCCGGCCACCGGGCGTCGTATGGCGTATCTGGCGATCGTGGTGATCACCACGGTCGTGCTGTACTACATGCTCTACATCCAGTACGCGGTCGCCACGTCGATCATCACGCACTTCGACATGACCTACCGCTACTTCGTGTGGGTCTCGGTGATCGGCAACGCGGTGGGCGCCTTCGCCTCGCTGGTGGCCGGGCTCGCCGACCGCTGGGGGCGGGCGAATCTGGTGGTCTACGGGCTGCTCGTCGCGTCGCTGCTGGTCTTCCTCGGACTGCCGAACGCGGGCGGCAAGACCACGTATCTGGTGCTGTTCGCGCTGGTCAGCTTTATCGAGGGCATCGTGCTCGTGGCCACGCCCGCGCTGATCCGCGACTTCTCGCCGCAGGTCGGGCGGGCCACCGCGATGGGCGCCTGGACGATGGGGCCGGTGATCGGCAGCCTCGTCGTCACCACCGTCACCAGCAACACCCTGGACACGTCGAGCTGGCAGGACGAGCTGCGCTACTCCGGCGTCTCCGGTCTGGTGGTCTTCGTGATCGCGATCTTCGCGCTGCGCGAGCTGTCCCCCGGACTGCGCGACCAGATCATGGTGACGCTGCGGGACCGGGCGCTGGTCGAGGCGCGCGCCAAGGGCATCGACCCGCAGGCCGCGAGGCGCGGCGAGTGGCGGCAGATGCTCCGGCTCGACGTGGCGGGCTCCGCGCTGGCGATCTCGCTCTTCCTGCTGCTGTACTTCGCGGCCGTCGGCAACTTCGTCGTCTACTTCGCGACCACCTACGGCTACACCGAGCAGCGGGCCAACGCGGTCGCGAACTGGTACTGGGCGGCGAACGCCATCGCCCTGGTGGTGATCGGCGTGATCTCCGACCGGCTCAAGGTGCGCAAGCCGTTCATGATCGTGGGCGCGGTCGGTTCCATCGTGGTGACCGCGATCTTCGCCTCCCGCGCCACCCACCCCACCACCGGCTACTACACCTTCGCGTGGCTGTTCATCGGGATCGGCGTCTTCAGCGGCATCGCCTACGGGCCGTGGATGGCGAGCTTCACCGAGACCGTCGAGAAGCACAATCCGGCGGCCACCGCGACGGGCCTGGCGGTGTGGGGCTGGACGATCAGGATCGTGGTGGCGGTCTCGGCCGCCTTCATCCCGGTGCTGGTCACCTCCGTCACCCCGCTGGTCGACCACGGCACCGAGGTCACCGTCGCGCAGCGGCAGGCGGCGCCCGCGCTCGCCGTCGTCAACGCCCATCCCCAACTCTTCGCGGAACTGGGCAAGTACCCGCCGGGCAAGGCGCCCGCGGCCCTCACCCAGCAGGCGGTCCAGGAGGTCGGCCCCGCCGACCTCGCCGTGGTCCAGAAGGCGCAGCCGCAGTTGGCCGTGCTCACTAAGTACGGCGCCAAGGTGCAGAAGGCCGCGCACGACGGCCCCGGCCAGTGGCGTACCTGGTGGTGGATCTGTGTCGGCGGCCAGGTCCTCTTCCTGCCGTTCGTGTTCGTGATGGCCGGTCGCTGGAGTCCCAAGCGGGCCAAGCAGGACGCCGATGAGCACCAGGCGGCGGTGGACCGCGAAATGGCGGCGCTCGCGGCGGAACCCGCCTGAGGCACACGGCACATCCGCGAAATCGCCCGCCGTGCTCAAGAAATGACACAGCGTCAGTCATGCGGGGGTAATGGCCCGGTCATGGGCCCGTCAGGTGCCTCGGCGCCCGGCGGGCCCATGAATGATGTGCGACGGCCATGGCGCGCCTGTGTGAATCGCCGGTCTCGGCGGCCCGTGAGGGCTACAGTCCCGATCATGAGCGAACGTCCGTTTGAGGCTCTGGGGTTGAGTGCCGACGCGGACCGGGCCTACCCGTTGCTGGTGGCCACGCGGGGAGTGGCCGATGCGGAACTGGCTCGGCAGATGGGGGTGTCGAGGGCGCGGGCGGAGGAAGCCTGCGGGGAGTTGGCCGGGCGCGGCCTGGCGAAGCTCGGGCGCGACGGGCGCTGGTATCCGGTGCCGCCGCAGAGCACGCTGCTGCCGCTGGTGTCCCGCGCCCAGGAGCAGTTGCGGCGCGGCCGGGAACTGCTCGACCGGCTGGGCGTGGAGTACCAGCGGGTGCACGAGGGCCACCGGGCGGAGGAGATCGTCCGGGTGGTCGAGGGCCAGGCCGCCATCGGCCGCTGGGCGGAACAGCTCCACGCCTCGGCCGTCTCGGAGTTGATGGCCTTCGTCCGTACCGACAAGGACACGGCGGACGACACCGTCCCCGACCCGCTGGCCTGCGGCTCGGCCGCCGTGCCGGGGATACGCCGCCGGGTGGTCTTCGAGCGGGCGGGCCTGGAGTCGATGGGCCTGGACCCGCTGGCCGCGCTCGACCCGCCGGGCACCCGGCAGCAGGCGTTCGTCCGGGTCACCGACCGGCTGCCGGTGCGGCTGTGCGTCGCCGACCACTCGCTGGCGCTGCTGCCGCTGCCCGCCGACGCGCGGCCACCGGACCCCGTGATGCTGGTGATCCGGCCGAGCGGACTGCTCGACGCGCTGGTCACGCTCTTCGAGTCGGTGTGGGCGGACGCGGTGCCGCTCGGCCGCCCCGACGCCGGACCCTCGCCGGCCCGCGCCGACGCGGGATCGGCCCGCAGCGCCGTCCAACTGCGCATCCTGGCCATGCTGGTGAGCGGCAGCACGGACGCGGCGATGGCCCGCGCCCTGGGTGTCGCGGTGCGGACCGTGCAGCGGCACATCGCGGCGATGCAGCGGGACGCCGGAGTCGACAACCGTATACGGCTGGTCTGGCACGCGGCCCGGCACGGCTGGCTGGACGACGGATACGGACGCGGTGAGGTTGTGCCGTCTGGTTGACGTGAACGCGACGTGCAGTTCCGGTGTGGGTGATGTCAGGTATCCGACAATCACTTCGGGTTCCAGTGGTGCGTGTGAGGCACAGGTATACGCCAGCGGTTCGATCGGACCGCAACCGGCCACGACCTCGTCATGGCACGGTCCCCTCCGGCATCACGGAGTCCCGCCTTGCGCATATTTCCCAGACGGAGCGGAGGTCGGCGCGCCGCTACCGCGGTAGCCGCCCTCGCGTCGGCCACCATCGCCCTGCTCGGCCTTCAACTGCCCGCCGCGGCAACGGCGTCCGCCGCACCCTCCTCCCGGCCCGACGTCGTACGGCAGTGCGGCGACGCCCAGCCGGGTCAATTCCGCTGCTTCGCGCTGCGCCGCACCGACGTGGCCGCGCACAAGGGCATCCAGCCGCTCGCCGCCACCCCGGCCGGCTTCGGTGCCACTGACCTCCAGGACGCGTACAACCTGCCCGCCGACGGCGGCGCGGGCCAGACCATCGCCATCGTCGACGCCTACGACGACCCCACCGCCGAGGCGGACCTGGCGATCTACCGGGCGCAGTACGGCCTGCCCGAGTGCACCACCGCCAACGGCTGCTTCAAGAAGGTCAGCCAGCGCGGCGGCACCGACTACCCGTCACCCGACCCCGACTGGGCGGGCGAGATCTCGCTCGACGTCGACATGGTCTCGGCAGCCGCCCCCAACGCCCACATCCTGCTCGTCGAGGCCGACTCGGCGAACTTCGCGGACCTGGGCGCCGCGGTGGACGAGGCGGTCGCGCTCGGCGCGAAGTACGTCTCCAACTCCTACGGGACCGGCTACAGCAGCACGCCGGGCAGCGGCGAGGACCCGTCCGAGACCACGGACATGGACCCGTACTACAACCACCCGGGTGTCGCGGTGGTCGCCTCCTCCGGCGACGACGGCTTCGGCGTCAGCTACCCGGCGGCCTCGCAGTACGTGACCTCCGTCGGCGGCACCGCGCTCGCCAAGGACACCGGCACCAGCCGCGGTTGGACCGAGTCCGTGTGGAACAACACCTACGGCGGCCCCGGTTCGGGATGCTCGCTCTACGAGCCCAAGCCGGCCTTCCAGACCAACGGCTTCTGTGACAAGCGGTCCGTCGCCGACGTCTCCGCGGTCGCCGACCCGGTCACCGGCGTCTCCGTCTACCAGGGCTACGGCGGCAACGGCTGGGCGGTCTACGGCGGCACCAGCGCCTCCTCCCCGCTGATCGCGGGCGTGTACGCGTCGGCCGGCACCCCGGCCGCGGGCACGTACCCGAACTCCTACCCGTACGCGCAGGCCGGCGCCCTCAACGACGTCACCGCGGGCAACAACGGCACCTGCTCGCCCACCCAGCAGTGCACCGCGGGCCCCGGCTACGACGGCCCGACCGGCCTCGGCACCCCGAACGGCCTGGCGGCCTTCCGCAGCGGCCCGCACGGCGTGCTCACCGGCAAGGTCACCGACCACGCCACCGGGGCGGCCATCGCGGGCGCCAAGGTGACCGCGGGCGACTACAGCGCCACCTCCGACGCGACCGGCGGCTACAAGCTGGACGTCCCGCCGGGCAGTTACGACCTGACCGCCGCCGCCTACGGCTACGCGAGCAAGACCGCGTCCGCCGTCGAACTGGCCGACGGCGCCACCGTCACCACCTCCTTCGCCCTGGACGCGGTGGCCAAGCAGACCGTCGCGGGCAAGGTCACCGACGGCTCGGGCCACGGCTGGCCGCTGTACGCGAAGATCACCGTCGACGGTGTCCCCGGCGCGCCGGTCTACACCGACCCCGTCACCGGTGACTACTCGCTGACGCTCCCTCAGGGCAGCGCGTACACCCTGCACGTCAGCGCCAACTACCCCGGCTACAAGACGGTCGACAAGAGCCTCCAGATCGGCACCGCCGACCAGACGCTCAACGTCCCCGTGCCCGTCGACCCGTCGTCCGACCAGGCGCCCGGCTACGCGGTGCACCTGACCGGCAGCAGCGAGGCGTTCACCTCCACCACCGGACCCCCGGCGGGCTGGTCGGTCACCAACGCGGACAGCACCAACGGCGGTTGGGTCTTCAACGACCCGGGCGCCCGCGGCAACAGGACCGGCGGCAGCGGCGGTTTCGCCAACATCGACAGCGACAACATCGGCCAGGGTCTCAGCCAGGACAGCTCGCTGCTGTCCCCGTCCTACGACCTCACCGACGTCGCCGCCCCGGTGCTCGGCTTCGACACCGACTACAAGGCGTTCAGCAACTCCACCGCCGACGTGGACGTCTCGACCGACGCCGGCGCCACCTGGACCACCGTCTGGCACAAGACGACCACCTCGGTGGCCGGTCCCACGCACGTCGAACTCCCGCTGGCCGACTACGCGGGCAAGAGCGACGTACGGCTGCGCTTCCACTACAAGGGCAACTGGGCCTACTGGTGGCAGCTCGACAACGTTTTCGTCGGCAAGCGGACCTACGACCCGGTCAGCGGCGGCCTGATCGTCGGCAACGTGACCGACAGCAACACCAAGGCGGGCGTCAACGGCGCCACCGTCACCAGCACCGACGCGCCCGACGACCACACCACCACCAACGCCACGCCCGACGACCCGAACCTGGGCGACGGCTTCTTCTGGATGTTCTCGCACCTCACCGGCAAGCACCCGATCACGGCCACCGCGTCGAAGTACACCTCGGCGACCGCGACCGTGAACGTCCCCAGGGACGGCGTCGGTTCGCACAACCTCGCCCTCAAGGCGGGCCAGATCAAGGTCACCCCGGCGAGCATCAGCAAGACCGTCGCCTGGGGCAAGAGCGCGAGCCAGGTCGTGACGGTGAAGAACACCGGTAACGCCCCGGCCACCGTCACCCTCGGCGAGACGCCGGGCGGAGTCGTCCTCCAGAAGGCCGGCGGCGCCCCGCTCAACCTCGTCAAGGGCCACTACTCGCCGCTGTCGCTCACCACGCACGGCGCGAGCGCCAAGAAGGGCGCGCTGTCGCCCGGCGGCAAGGCCACCACCGACGCCGCCGCCAACGCGCAGGGCGCGGCGGGCGACGCCTGGCAGACCATCCCCGACCTGCCCGTACCCACCGGTGACAACGCGGTGGCCGTGCACAACGGGACCGTCTACTCGGCGTTCGGCTTCACCGGCGTGGCCGACACCAGCGACCTGTACGCGTACAGCGCGGACAGCGGCGCCTGGACCAAGCTCGCCTCCGCCGCCGACACCCGTGAGGCCCCGGTCCACGGCGTGATCGGCGACAAGTTCTACGCGGCCGGCGGCTGGGGCGCCAGCGGCAACCCGGACGCCAAGCTGGAAATCTACGACATCGCCTCCAACACCTGGAGCACCGGAGCCAATTCGCCCAAGCCGTACGCGGGCGCGGGCAGCGCGGTGCTCAACGGCAAGCTGTACTCGGTCGGCGGCTGCACCGCCACCGCGTGCGGCACCGCCGACGTCACCTCCTACGACCCGGCCACCAACACGTGGGCCAGCGCCGCCGCCTACCCGGAGCCCATCGCCTGGGAGTCCTGCGGCGCGGTCACCGGCAAGCTCTACTGCTCCGGTGGCACCACGGACGCGGGCAGCACCACTCACGCGTACGTCTACGACCCCGCCGCCGACTCCTGGTCGCCGATCGCGGACCAGCCGACCGACGCGTGGGGCGCCACGTACACCTCGGCCAACGGCGTGCTGCTGGTCAAGGGCGGTGCCATCAACGCGGGCGCCGCGCTGACCAACCAGACGTGGGCCTACCAGCCCACCGACAACACCTGGACGGCGCTGCCCAACGCCAACGCCTCGCTCTACCGCGGCAGCGGCGGCGCCGGCTTCTACTCGGTCGGCGGCCTGGCGGGCCAGACCCCGGCCAAGAACGCGGAAGTGCTCCCCGGCTACGACCAGCCCGACGTCACCGACGTCACCTGGCTGTCGGAGAGCGCCACGTCCGTCACCGTCGCACCCGGCGCCAGCACCACGCTGACCGTCACCCTGGACGCCTCCGTCCCCGAGATCACCCAGCCGGGGACGTACTCGGCCTCGATCGGCCTGGCCAGTGACACGCCGTACAGCATCGCCCCGATCCCCGTGTCGCTGACCGTCAAGCCGCCCGCCACCTGGGGCAAGATCACCGGCACCGTCAGCGGCGGCGGATCGCCGCTGGCCGGGGCCACCGTCCAGATCAACACCTGGGCGACGCACTACACGCTGAAGACCGCCCCCGACGGCACGTACGCCCTGTGGCTGGACGTCCGCAACAACCCGCTCCAGCTCATCGTGGCCAAGGACGGCTGGCAGCCGACCGTGGCCACCGTGAAGATCACGAAGGGAGCGACCGTCACCAGCAACTTCACCTTGCTGAAGGACTGATCGGGACTCCTTCGCAGCAGCGCGCCCCCGTCGCCGGTTCCCACCGGCGGCGGGGGCGCCGCCGTGCGAGGGGCCTCAGTCGGTGAGGCCGGTGACGCGCAGCGTCAGATTGAGGCGTCCGCCGCTCAGCCCGACGGCCGGATCGCCGGTGTGCGGAAGGACTTTGGGCACCCCGTGGAAGGCGTAGCGGGACGGCCCGCCGAAGACGAAGAGGTCACCGGAGGCCAACTCCACGTCGGTGTACGGCTTTCCGCGCGTCTCGGTGTTGCCGAAGCGGAAGACGCAGGTGTCGCCGATGCTCAACGACACCACCGGGGCACCGGACTTCTCGTCCTTGTCCTGATGCATGCCCATCGTGGCGCCCTCGCCGTAGAAGTTCACCAGCACCGTGTCCGGCGCGTACGCCGCCCCCGCGGCCCCGTCCTCGTACGCGTCCGCCACCGCGCGGCGGCCCAACCCGCCCAGGCGCTCGGGGAACGCGGCGACCCGGGCGCCGTTCACGTCGTGCGCGATCCGCGAGTACGCGTACGGGCTCCAGTGCCAGCCCAGACACATCGTGTGCACCGACATGACGCCGCCGCGCGGCAGCCGGGTGCGCCGCATCGGCACCGGGCCGCGCGCCCACGCGCGGCACGCCGCCACCAACTCGGCCTGTTCCTCGGGGGAGAGCCAGCCGGGCACGTGGACGGCGCCGGGCGCGGGCCGCGAGCGCGGCCGGGGGATGAGCGCGTTCACGTCGCGCTCCTGGCCCGCGCCTCGCGCAACAGGCGGGCGAAGACGTCGAGTTCGGCAGCGACCAGGCGCTCGGCCGCGTCCGCGTCGCCGTCGAGCACCGCCGCGACCAGCGCTTCGTGACCGTCAGGACCCGCGGTCCCCAGGGCCAACAGGGCCTCGCGCAGCGCGGGCGCGAACTCGGCGAACAGATCGGTGAGTACGGGATTGCCGGCCGCGGCCACCAGCGCCGCGTGCAGCGCGAGGTCGGCGTCCACGCGGGCCGCCGGATCGGCGGCGGCCTCCGGCCGGGCGGCGCGTGCGGTGGCCGTGAGCGCCGAGGTCAGTGCTGCGTCGAGCGCCGCCGCGTCCTCGCCGGTACGGCGCCGCGCCGCCAGCCGTACGGCCCGCGTCTCCAGCAGCGCGCGCACCTCGTGGACGTCCGTCGCCGCCGCCCTGCCGAGCTTGGCCGACCACTCCTCGACCGGTTCGGTGGCGATGACGAACACCCCGGCGCCCTGCCGGGTCCGCAGCTGCCCGGCACCGGCCAGGGCGCGTACCGCCTCGCGGACCGTGGACCGGCCGACACCGAGCGACGCGGCGAGCGCCGTCTCGCCCGGCAGCCTGGCGCCCACCGGCCAGCGCCCCTCGGCGATCTGGTCCCGCAGGCGCTGCGCGGCCTGCTCGACGAGCGGACTGGGGCGCAGTGATCCGACGGTCATCGGCGTCTCACCTCGCAGGTCTCAGGTTCTCTGAGGAGTCGTCCCAAGATCAGTTTACTCGGGGCCACCGGGCCGGCGACCCGAGCGGGACGGCGGCCGAAAGCGGGGCTCGACGCGCGGGCTCGATGCGCGGGAGGGGCACACGGGGCCCGGTGCGCGGGAGGGGCCTCAGGGCTTGTAGATCTTCCCCGGCTCCGGCTTCGCGGGGGCCATCAGCTCCGGCACGGTCACCAAGGTGTAGCCCTCGGCGCGCAGCGAGTCGATGATCCCGGGCACCGCGGGCACCGTCCCCTTGTAGAGGTCGTGCAGCAGGATGATCCCGTCCTGGTGCGCGTCCTTGAGGATGCGCTTGTGGATCAGCGCGGAGTCGGTGGTCGCGTAGTCGCTCGCCGTGTCGTTCCACAGCACCAGCGACAGGCCCAACTCCTTGGAGATCTTGGCGACTTCCTTGTTGGTACGGCCCTGCGGCGGGCGCATCAGCGTCGGCCGCTTGCCGGTCAGCTTCTCGACCGCCGTGTTGAGCCGGTCCAACTCGGTGCGGATCTCGGCCGGTTTGAGGTCGGTCAGCCTGCGGTGGGTCCAGGTGTGGTTGCCCAGCACATTCCCGTTCCGCCCCATCTGCGCGACCAGGTCCGGGTACTTGTCCACGTGGTTGTGGCCCAGCAGGAAGAAGGTGACCCGCACCTTCTTCTCGTCGAGGACCTTCAACAGCGCGGGGGTGTGCTCACTGGGGCCCGCGTCGAAGGTCAGCGCGATGCACTTGGCCTTGCGGCAGTCGACGGCTCCGGCGGGCAGCGCCGCGTCGGCCCCGGCCTTCTTCGCCGCCGCGTTCCGCGCGCTGCGTGGGGACTGGGTGTCATACGTGGTGCACCCGCTCAGCGCCGTCGCCAGCGCCACCGCCGCCACCGCGGCTCCGGCGCACCGGCGTCGTATGGCTGAGGGCGTTCCTGGCATGGCGGGTCCTCCGGGTCTGTGCGTGGGCGCGCCGCGCGGTGGCTCGGAACGGCACCGCGCGGCTGCGTACGGCTGCTCGGCACGGGGCTCCGCCCGGCCCGCCGCGCGGGCTCGCCGGGCGACATCCGTGCGAAGTCTGTATGTCCGCTCTGTGTCTGCTGAGCGGACGGAGACTCACCTTACACACCCGCTATGTACGGCATGTATAGCGGGGTGTTTCGGCCACGCCGCAGGTGGGACAGGGGTGCCCCGGTGCATGAATGTCCGTTGTGTCGACACTTCGGGCAGAACCGGTCGCCCTCGTGCCATATCGAAAAGGATCTTCGCGCAAAACAGCGCGCGACCGATCGGTTCCAGTGTGTACTGGGCACGGCCCGCCCCCGGGCGGCCCGCCGTCCCGCCGTTCCCTGATCCTCCGAGGCCGATTCGATGATCGAGATACCGGACCTGGCCGTCGCCGGCCTGGCCGCCGGGACCGTGTCCGCCTTAGTGCTCGGCGGCGGCCTGCTGCGCTCCTTACGGCACAGGACCCGGCACCGTGCGGAGATCGCCGGGCTGCGGTCCCGGCTCGACGAGGCGCGGCAGGAGACCGAACGGGTCACCACGGCCGTCGCCGCCGAGATCGCCCACCTGGCCGCCGCGCGCATCCCCGCCGAAGCCACCCGCGCCGCCCACCCGCACGTCCGGGTGCCGGGACCGCTGCACCCCGGAACCCTCGGCGGCCGGGCCACGGCGGACGCCGAGTCCCCGGACGGCCGACCGCCGCACCCCGACCCCCCGCACCCCGACCCGCCGCACCCCGGACCCCCAGCCGCTGAACGCCCGGCCGCCGGACCCCCGCCCGCCGACATCGAAGCCGCCCTGGGGGACGTCCTCACCGCCGTCCTCGCCGCGACCGCCCGGGAGCGCAAGCGGGTCGACGCAGCCGCCCGCGCGGGCATGCGCGGCGCCACCCGCGAC
Source organism: Streptomyces sp. NPDC093221 (assembly GCF_044753885.1). Classification (NCBI taxonomy): domain Bacteria; kingdom Bacillati; phylum Actinomycetota; class Actinomycetes; order Kitasatosporales; family Streptomycetaceae; genus Streptomyces; species Streptomyces sp. NPDC093221. The sequence continues at coordinate 25,184 of NZ_JBIVOA010000006.1, forward strand.
ATCCAGGCCGGGCTCTACCGCCTCCAGGACGTCCTGCGCGGACTCCAACAGCGTTACGACGAGCCCGAGTTGGCCCAGACGCTGTTCGCCCTCGACCACGAGAACGAGCAGTCGCTGCGCCGCGCCCAGGTGACGGCCGTGGTGTGCGGGGCCTGGGTCGGCCTGGCCCGCGAGGAGTCGCACCTGGTCGAGGCGGTGACCGGCGGCCAGTCCCGGCTCGTCGGCTACCACCGCGTCCGGGTCAACAACCACCTCGAACCCGGTACGGCGCTGGTCTCGCACGCCGTCGAGCCCGTCGCCATCATCGTGGCCGAGCTCTTGGACAACGCGCTGCGGCACTCCGCGCCCGACACCGCCGTGGTGGTCAACCTCGAAACCGTCCACCACGGTGTCTCCGTCACCGTGGACGACTCCGGCGTCGGCATGGCCGCCGACGAGCGGGCGTACGCGCAGAAGATGGTCGCGGGCACCGACCCGATCCTGCTCTCCGACCTCGGCGACCCGCCGCGCATGGGCCTGGCCGCGATCGGCCAGCTCACCCGGCGCTTCGACCTGTCCGTCGACCTCTCCTCGCCGTCGCCCTACGGCGGCGTCCGGGCCGTCCTGCTGGTCAGGAAGCACCTGCTCAGCCATATCGACCCGGTCGAGCAGCCGCCCGCCGCCAGCACGCCGCGCTCCACCCGCCCGGCCGTCGCGGACGACGGCGCGCCCGACCCGGCCCACGCCCGCGCCGGGTCCCCGGCGGACACCGAGCCCGGAGCCGTATCCGCCTCCGCGGCCGTACGCGAGACGGCGGCCGGGCACCAGCGGGCGGCCGAGACGGACGCCGGACCCGAAACGGGACCCGGACGTAAAACCGGACCCGGGGCCGACAGCGGTACGGGCGCCGACGACACCGCCGCGGAGGTGCTGCCGCAACGGCGACGCAAGGCCCGCGCCGCCCACGGGAGGGCGGCGGCGAACGGGACCGCCGCCGCGCCCGCGGCACCCGCCCGCACACCGGAGGAGGCCGCCGCGGCCCTCGGCGCCCTCCAGGCCGGAACCGCCGCGGCCAGAAACGCCGTCGACACCGAAGGGAACGACCCGCGATGACCAGCCGCGACACCGGCGACACCGCGTGGGTGCTGGATCCGATCCTGGAGATCCCGCATGTCACCGCAGCCGTCCTGCTCACCAGGGACGGTCTCGTCTCCGGGTACTCGGAGGCGCTGTCCCAGGCCACCGCCGAGCGCACCGCAGCGATCACCAGCACCGTCCAGGGCGCCTGCCGTACGGCCGCCGCCGCCTTCGCGGACCGGACCGACGCGCGAATCCGGCAGGTGGTGATCGAGTCCGACCACGGCTACATCCTGGTCGCGCCCACCGAACACGGCACGTGCGTGGCCGCGTTCGGCGGTCCCGAGGTCCGTCTCGACCTGCTCGCCCACCGGGTCCACTCGCAGGTGGCCAGGCTCGGCGAGAAGGCCATGACCGCCGCGCCCCGCGCGGGCGATGGCGGCACCGCGGAATGACCGGCCGCCGGACCGGCCGCCCGCTGGTCCCCGCCTATCTGTCCACCGGCGGGGTGGCGCGGCCGAGCCGGGACAGCCTGGAGCGGCTGTCGGTGCTGACCAGCACCGACGCCGACGGCGCGATTCCCGCCGAACTCCCCGCCGCCCAGCACGCGTTGCTGGAACTGCTGGACGGCGGATCCCTCACCGTGGTGGAGACGGCGGCCCTGCTGGGGCTGCCCGTCTCCGCCGTCCGGGTACTCGCCGCGGAGCTGACCGACCGGGGGCTGGTCAGCGTCCGTCCGCCCGTACCCGTAGCCGACCTGCCGGAACCCGACCTGCTGAAGAGAGTGGCCGATGGCCTCCGCGCCCTCAAGCACTGACCCCCACCGAGGCGACGTACATCTGCCGGACAGCGCCCGCGAGTTGGTGAAGATCCTGGTGGCGGGTCCGTTCGGGGTGGGCAAGACCACGCTGATCGACTCGGTCTCCGAGATCCGCCCGCTGCACACCGAGGAACACCTCAGCGAGGCGTCCGCCGCCGTCGACGACCTCGACGGCGTCCGTGACAAGACCACCACCACCGTCGCCATCGACTTCGGCCGGATCAGCATGGCGGGCGGCGTCGTCCTGTACCTGTTCGGCACCCCGGGGCAGGAACGGTTCCGCTCGCTGTGGGCCGACATCGCGTACGGGGCGCTGGGCGCGCTGGTGCTGGTCGACACCCGCAGGATCAACGACTCCTTCGACGTCCTCGGCCTGGTGGAGGAGACCGGCCTGCCGTACGCCGTCGCGCTCAACACCTTTCCCGACGCGCGGACGTACACCGAGGCCCAGTTGCGGCAGGCGCTCGACCTGGAGCCCGGCACGCCGATGGTGGCGTGCGACGCGCGCGACACCAACTCCTCCGTCGACGCGCTGCTCGCGCTGGTGCAGCACCTGATCGACCGCAAGGACGCCGACCCAACGCCCGGAGCCCTCTGATGAATCACCCTCCCGCAGCGCCCTCTCCCGCGCCCGCCGCGCCGTCATCCTCCCCATCGTCCTCCCCATCGTCCTCCTCCGCGCCCGCCACTCCCGCCGACACCTTCGCCCGGTCGGCGCCGGTCCGGCTCTGGGAGGACGGCTTCGCCGCCGACCCGCACCGCTACTACGCGGCGCTCAAGGCGCAGGGCCCGCTCGGCTGGGCCGAACTCGCGGCGGGCGTACCGGCGTACGTCGTCACCGACCGGCGCGCCGCGCTCGACCTGCTGCGTGACGCGGAGACCTGGTCGCACGACCCGCGCCCGTGGGAGTCCACGGTCGCCGAGGACGCGCCGATCCTCGGCATGATGCGCTGGCGGCCCAACACCCTGTTCTCCGACGGCGACGCGCACGTCCGCTACCGCCGCGCCTTCGCCGACGCGGTCGACCTGGTGGAACCCGCCGATCTGCGCGAGCGGGTGCACCGCGCGGTGGACATCCTGATCGGCCGCTTCGGACCCGTCGGCCACGCCGACCTCGTCGCCGACTTCGCCCGCCCGCTGATGTCGCTGATCTTCAACAACCTCTTCGGGCTGCCGGACAGCGAGAGCGGCCGACTGGAGGTCGCGCTCGGCAAGATGATGGAGGGCGGCGTCCAAGCGGCCGAGGGCGAGGCCGAGTTCGGGGCGTACGTGCTCGGACTGATCGCCGCCAAGAGCGAGACCCGCGGCCCCGACCTGACGAGCTGGCTGCTGGACCACCCGGAGGACCTGACGGCCGAAGAGGTGACCTGGCAGGTCTTCCTCACCCTCGGCGCGGGCCACGAGCCGACCGCGAATCTGGTCTCCAACGCGCTGTCGCGCATCCTCGGCAACCCCGACTTCTACACCACGCTGACCAGCGGCTCCCGCCCGGTCATGGACGCCGTCGTCGAGGTCCTGCGGTACGAGACGCCGCTGTCCAACTACGGCATCCACTTCGCGCGCGAGCCGCTGAGCTTCCACGGCGTGTGGGTGCGGGCGGCCGTGCCCGTCGTCATCTCCTACGGCGCGCTGGGCCACTTCGCCGAGCAGGAGTCGGGCGGCGCCCACCACCCGGGCGACGCCTCCCACCTGTCCTGGTCGGCGGGCGAGCACTCCTGCCCGGTGAAGCAGCACACCCTGCTGATCGCCACCGAGGCCATCGAACGCCTCACCCAGTGGCTGCCCGACCTGGAACCCACCACCGACCGCGACCGCCTCACCTGGCGGCCGGGCCCGTTCCACCGCTCGCTGACGGCGCTGCCCGTCCGCTTCACCCCGCGCACCCCCGACCAGACCGGAGACCGCGCATGACCGCGCCCGCCGCCCGTGTGGCCATCGACCCGTTCGGCACCGACATCCCCCTGGAGAACGCCGAGTTACGGGCGCTGGGCCCGGTGGTGCCGGTCGAACTGCCGGGCGGCATCCCGGCCTGGGCGCCCACCGGCTACGACACGCTCAAGTCGCTGATCCTCGACCCGCGGGTCAGCCGCGACCCGCGGCAGCACTGGGCGCTGTGGTCCGAGGTCGGCGACCACCCCGCCTGGGGCTGGGTCCTCGGCTGGGTCGGCGTGGTCAACATGCTCTCCACGTACGGCTCCGACCACGCCCGGCTGCGCAAGCTCGTCGCGCCCAGCTTCACCGCCCGGCGCACCGAGGCGATGCGCGTCCGCGTCGAGACGATCACTCAGGAGCTGCTGAGCGCACCGGAGTTGGCGGCGGCCGACGGCCGGCCGGTCGACCTGCGCGCCGCGTACGCGCACCCGCTGCCGATGCGGATGATCTGCGAACTCTTCGGCGTCCCCGACCACTTGACGGAGGCGACGGGCACGCTGATCGCCGCCATCATGGACACCTCCGACCCGACCCCGGAGCACGGACGGTTCGTCCAGGAGCAGATCGGTGTCGTGCTGCCCGCGCTGATCGGCCACAGGACCGAGCACCCCGGCGACGACATGACCACCGAGCTGATCCGGATGCGCGCCGAGGACGGCGACCGGCTCAGCGACGAGGAGTTGCTCTACACCCTGCTGCTGGTGATCGGCGCCGGGTTCGAGACCACGGTCAACCTCATCGGCAACGCGGTGGTCGCGCTGCTCACACACCCCGGCCAACTCGCCGCCGTACGGGCGGGGGAGATCGGCTGGGACGCGGTCATCGACGAGGTGCTGCGCGTCCACCCGTCGATCGCGGCGCTGCCGCTGCGCTTCGCGGTCAGCGACATCACGGTGGACGGGGTCACCATCCCGGCGGGCGACGCCATCGTCACCACGTACGCCGCCGCCGGCCACGACCCGGCGCACTACGGGCCCACGGCCGCCGAGTTCGACGCGACGCGGGCCGCCGACGACCATCTCGCCTTCGGCATCGGTGTGCACCGCTGCATCGGCGCCCCGCTGGCCCGGATGGAGGCGCGCACCGCCCTCCCGGCCCTCTTCGAGCGCTTCCCCGACCTCCGACTCGCCGTCCCGCAGGACGAGTTGCAGCAGGTGCCGTCCTTCATCGCCTACGGCTGGCAGCGAATCCCGGTCCATCTGCACGGCTGACGCCGCTGCCGCACGGCCGCACGCGAAGGCCCCCAGCACGTAAGGGCAGCACGTCAAGGCCGCACGTGAGGAGGATCAGCGCGCGCCCTTGGCGGCGAGCGTGTCCAGCAGCCGGGTCAGCGAGCCGCCGAGCCCCCAGCGCTCCGCGAGCGACTCCAGCACCTCGGGGTCGGCGGCCTCGCCCGGCAGCGTCGGATCGAAGTCCGGCAGCGGTACGTCGGCGGCGACGGCCACGACCTTGGGCGCCACGTCGAGATAGGCGGCGGCCTCCACGATGTTGCGCCGCCTGGCCGGGGTCAGCTTGGACATCGGGTCGGTCGCGGCGGCCCGCACACCGGCCAGGTCCCCGTACTCGGTGACGAGTTGGGCCGCCGTCTTCTCGCCGATGCCCTTCACGCCGGGCAGCCCGTCGCTCGGGTCGCCGCGCAGCGCCGCGAAGTCCGCGTACTGCCCGGCCCGCACCCCGTACCGGTCCTGGATGGCCGCCTCGTCGATGACGTCGCAGTCGCCGACGCCCTTGCGGGGGTAGAGCACGCGCACGCCCCGCGCGTCGTCCACGAGCTGGAACAGGTCGCGGTCCCCGGTGACGATCGCGACCGGCGTGCGGGAGGCGGTGGCGAGGGTGCCGATGACGTCGTCCGCCTCGTAACCGGCGACGCCGACCCGGGTGACGCCGATCGCGTCGAGCACCGCCTCGATCACCGGCACCTGCGGGGACAGCGTGTCGGGCACCTCCTCGACGCCCTCGGTGTCCTCGACCACGCGGTGCGCTTTGTACGACGGGATCAGGTCCACCCGCCACTGCGGGCGCCAGTCCGCGTCCATGCAGGCGACCAGCGCGGTGGGGGAGTGGTCGGCGACCAGCCTGGCGATGAAGTCCAGCAGCCCGCGCACCGCGTTCACCGGTGTGCCGTCCGGTGCCTTCACCGATTCGGGCACCCCGAAGTAGGCGCGGAAGTACAGGCTCGCGGTGTCGAGCAGGAGCAGTTTGCCGCCGGGCGTGTCGTCAGTCACGGCGCCAGCATCGCACGGGGGTCGGACAGTCCGTCGTACGGTGGGCGGGTGAATCAGGGCCGTTACGCCGTACGCCGGGTGGTCTCGCTGGTGCCGTCGCTGACCGAGGCGGTCGCCGCCACCGCGCCGGAACTGCTGGTCGGCGCGACCGACTGGTGCACCCATCCGGCGGACCTCGACGTGGTGCGGATCGGCGGCACCAAGAACCCCGACGTGCCCGCCGTCGTCGCCCTCGCCCCCGACCTCGTGGTCGCCAACGAGGAGGAGAACCGCGCCCCCGACCTGGCCGCGCTGCGGGCCGCGGGAGTGCGCGTCCTGGTCACCGACGTACGGACGCTGCCCCAGGCGTTCGGCGAGCTGCACCGGATGCTGGTCGACGGCTGCGGGGTGCCGCGCCCGCGGTGGCTGGACGAGGCGGAGGCGGCCTGGCGGGGGATTCCGGCGGCGCCCGCGGTCACGGCGACGGCGGTCGTGCCGATCTGGCGGCGGCCGTGGATGGTGCTCGGCCGCGACACCTTCGCCGGTGACCTGCTGGCCAGGCTCGGCGTGCGCAACGCCTACGCCGGACACGCCGAGCGCTACCCGGCGGTCCCGGTCGAGGAGCTGCGGGCCGTGGGCGCCGACCTCGTCGTCCTCCCCGACGAGCCGTACCGCTTCACCGCCGACGACGGCCCCGAGTCCTTCCCCGGCCTGCCCGCCGCCCTGGTCAGCGGTCGCCATCTCACCTGGTACGGGCCCTCGTTGGTGCGAGCGCCCGCCGTCGTGGGGGCCGCGCTGAGGGCGGCGCGCACGTACTGAGACCGGTCAAGCCGGTCACCCCGTGGGCGCCGCCAGCAGCCGGCCGCTCACCGTCCCCCGCAGCGTGCCCGCGCCCGCCGCCAGCCAGGCCACGACCAGCGCCGCGTACAGCCCGACCGCCAGCCAGCCCAGCGCGTGCAGACCGGTGTGCCGGGCCAGGCTCGCCGCGCCGGTCACGCAGGTGCCGACCGGGAAGGTGAAGGCCCACCAGGTCATCGCGAACGGCATCCCGCGCCGGGCCGCCCGTACCACCAGGGCCGCCGCCACCGCGAGCCACAGCAGCGCGAAGCCCATCACCGGGACGCCGTACAGCACCGCGAAGCCGCGCAGCGCCGTCGCGTACGGGGCGGGGACGGCGCCGGAGGCCACGTCGGCGCCCTGGCCGACCGCCGTCGTGGACTGCCCGAGCGGACCGAGCACCAGGAAGAGCGTCGGGGTCAGGGCGAGCGGCAGCGGCCCGCGGCGCACCAGGCGCGACCACACCAGCGGCAGCATCGTCAGCGTCGCCAGCAGGCTCAGCCCGAACATCGCGTAACAGCCCAGCAGCAGCGCCTCCCTGGCCTGTACGGCGTCGGCGGGCAGACGCGGGATCAGCGCGGGCCCGGTGGCCGCCGCGACCATCGGCGCCACCACCGGCAGCAGCCACACGGGCGACGCGTCATCGAGGCCGATCCGGTGTCTGGCCACCATCAGATACGGCACGGCCGCCGCGACCGCCAGCGACGACGCCGTCCCGACCGCCCACAGCGCCGCGTCGACCGTGACCGCCGTACGCTCCCCGAGCACCGGCGGCCCGAGCAGCAGCGTGCCCGCGCCGACGGCCAGCAGCGCCATCGGCAGACAGCCGTAGAACGGCGCCACGGCCGGGTCGCGCAGATGGCGCCGCGCCTGGTCGGTGTGCCAGGCCCAGTGCGCGCAGCGGGCCGCGAGGACCGCGACGAGCAGGACCGCGGACAGCGCCCACACCCCGGTGCACACGTCCCGCAGCCAGCGGTGTGCGCCCGGCAGCGCCACCCCGGCGTTCGCCACGATCGCCGTCCCCATGACGGTGGCGTACCAGTTGGGACCGACGTGCCGTACCGCGGGGACACGGGTACGGACCTGGGCGAACGGCTGGGCGGCGTGAACAGTGGCCATGCTCCGACCCTCCCCTCCCGCGGGCCGCCCCGGTAGAGCCCGCGAGGCTATGAGGGCATAACGTGGGCTTATGGCTCAGCCGTCCACCGCGCCGCCCCCACCAGGCACTCCGCTCGCCCGCCGGGTCCCCGACCTCGCCGCCATGGAGCTGCTGCTGGCCGTCGCGCGGCTCGGCAGCCTCGGGCGGGCCGCGCGGGAGCTGGGCATCAGCCAGCCCGCGGCCAGCGGGCGGCTGCGCGGCCTGGAGCGGCAGCTCGGCGTGGCGCTGGTCCGCCGCTCGCCCGGCGGCTCGCGCCTCACCGACGAGGGGGCGCTGGTCAGCGAGTGGGCGCGCAAGGTGCTGGAGGCCGCCGAGGCGTTCGACGCGGGCGCGCGGGCGCTGCGCGGCAGGCGCGACTCCCGGCTCCGGGTCGCGGCCAGCATGACCGTCGCCGAATACCTGCTGCCCGGCTGGCTGATCGCCCTGCACGGCAGCCACCCGGACACGGCCGTCTCGCTCGCCGCGGGCAACTCCGCGGCCGTCGCCCGGCAGGTGCTCGCGGGCACCGCCGACCTCGGCTTCGTCGAGGGCGTGGACGTCCCCGCGGGCCTGGACGCCGTCGTGATCGCGCACGACCTGCTGCTGGTCGTGGTCGCGCCCGCCCACCCCTGGGCCCGCCGCCGCAAGGCGCTGACCGCGGCCGAACTCGCCGCGACCCCGCTCGTCCTGCGCGAGGAGGGCTCCGGCACCCGGCAAGTGCTCGACGCGGGCCTGGCGGGACACGGCGGCCCGGCCGTACCGCTGCTCGAACTCGCCTCGACCACCGCCGTGAAGGCCGCCACCGTCAGCGGCGCGGGGCCCGCGGTGCTCAGCGAACTCGCCGTCGTGGAGGAGCTGGCCGCCCGCCGCCTCGTCCGCGTCCCCGTCGCCGGTCTCGACCTCGGCCGGTCGCTGCGCGCGGTGTGGACGGCGGGCCACCGCCCGGCGGGCCCGGCGCGCGACCTGCTGACGCTGACCCGAGGCAAGAGCGGCAAGCGGTAGGAGCGCCGAGGGGCGAGAGGGACGGGCAGCGCGGGGGACGGGCGGCCGTGCGGCCGGAAATCGCGGTGACAGAACGGGTGTAACCGGGCTGTGACCGACGCCCTTACGGGATTCTCATGCAGGGGCCATAGGGTGACGGCCGTGACGACGACGACCCCGCCCGGCTGGTATCCAGAACCCGGGCACACAGGCAACGGCCCGGCCATGGAACGCTGGTGGGACGGGAGTACGTGGACGGAGTACACCAGGACCGCGCCCGTCCCGGTGGACGCGGTCCAGCAGCCCTACGCGGGCTACCCCGGCACGCCGGGCTATCCGGGCGACGTCGTGGCCGGCGGCCCCGGCGGCGGCGGTCGCCGTACCGGTGCGGTGGTCATCGCGATCGTGGCCGCGCTCGTCCTGATCGGTGGCGTGGTCGCCGGAATCCTGGTCCTGGGCAAGGACGACAAGAGCGACAAGAACGCCTCGCCGACGCCCAGCGCCTCGGCGCCGCACCGGGGCGAGTCCCGGACACCGCGGTCGCCGGGCGGCGGGTCGCCCGACCCCGACTCCCCGGACGGCTCGCAGGGTCCCGACGGCGGCAGCGACGGCAAGGCCGTGGACGGCTACGACGGCATCAGGCTTCCCGTGCTCAACGGCTGGACCGGCACCTCGGGCGCCAACGGCATCGGCGCCAGCGTGGTCACCGGCGGCTACCCGTGCCCCGGCGACGCCACCAAGGACTGCGTGCGCGGCGGCGTCTTCGCCCAGCCCGCCGAGGCGCTCAAGCTCACCGCGACCGGAGCGGAGGCCGCCGCCAAGGCGGACATCGCGCAGAACGCGGCCGACGCGTACAGCACCGACATCTACGGCGCCACGACCTCGCACCAGCAGATCGCGTCGCAGCCGGTCACGGTCGCCGGGCAGAAGGGGTACTTCGTCCGCTGGAAGATCGTCACGAAGTCCGGCACCAGCGGGTACGTGGAGTCCCTCGCCTTCCCCTCGCCCCGCGACCCGAAGAACATCGCGGTCGTCCGCTTCGGCTTCGACATCGGCTCCAAAGCCCCGAGCCTGGCCGTCATGGACCAGATCACCCAGGGCATCAAGGCCGACAGCAGCGGCGGCACCGGCGGCACGGGCGGCACCGGCGTCTGACCCGCGTCCCGCGCGAGGCCGTACGCGACAGGGGGCGGTGCCCGGACCCCGGGTGCCGCCCCCTGCCGCCTTCAGCGGCTACAAGAACGTCTTGCCCTCACCGCGGTACGTCGGCACCGTCGCCGTCACCCGGTCGCCCTCGACCAGGTGCAACTCGGCGAAGCGCTCGCACAGTTCACCGGCCTTCGCGTGCCGGAACCAGACCTTGTCGCCGATCAGCAGGTCGTCCGCGGGCGACCCCAGCAGCGGGGTCTGCACCTCGCCGGGACCCTCCTGCGGGTCGTAGCGCAGCCCCTCCGGCAGATACGGCACCGGCAGCCGGTCGGGCCCGGCCGCGCCGGACGCCGGGTAGCCGCCGCCGAGCACGGTCACCACGCCGACGCCGGGCCTGCGCACCACCGGCTGCGCGAAGAGCGCGGCCGGACGGCCCCGGAAGGACGTGTAGTTGTCGAACAGCCGCGGCACATAGAGCCCGGAGCCCGCCGCGATCTCGGTCACCGCGTCCTCGGCAGCGGTGGTCTGCACGCTGCCGGTGCCGCCGCCGTTGACGAATTCCAGCTCCGGCGCGACCGCCCGCACCGCGCGGACCGCCTCCGCGCGCCGCGCCGCCAGCTCCTTGCGGGCCGCCGACTGCATCAGCCGTATGGCCCGCGACCGCAACGGACGGCCCGCGACCGCGTCGCCGACCCCCGCGACATGCCCCTCGTACGCCATGATCCCGGCCAGCCGGAAGCCGGGCCGCGCGGTGACGGTACGGGCCAGCGCCGCCATCCGCTCCGGGTCGTGCAGCGGCGAGCGCAGCGCGCCGATCCGCAGCCGCCCGCCCAACTTCCGCAGGCTGGTGTCCATTTCGAGACAGACCCGGACGGTCTCGTCGCCGCCGCCGCGGGCCGCGTCGATCAGGTCGAGGTGCGAGACGTCGTCCACCATCACCGTGACGGCGGCGGCCAGCTTGGGATCGGCGGCCAACTCCGCGAAGCCGTCCCGGTCCGCCGACGGATACGCCAGCAGGATGTCGGTGAAGCCCGCGCGCGCCAGCCACAGCGACTCGGCCAGGGTGAACGACATGATGCCCGCGAAGCCGTCGCGGGCCAGCGCCCGCTCCAGCAGCGCCCTGCACCGCACCGACTTGGACGCCACCCGGATCGGTTTGCCGCCCGCGCGGCGCACCAGGTCGTCGGCGTTGGCGTCGAACGCCTCCAGGTCGACGATCGCCACGGGGGCGTCGAGATGGGCGGTGGCCCGGTCGTACCGGGTGCGGTCGGCAGCGCGTTCTGACATGTCATGAAGCTTGCCAGACAGGGGCTACCGGGCGGTAGGGGCGTACGGGGCACGGCCGCCGCCGTGTCACGCGGACGGATGCCGGACGGCCTGCTGGACCACGACGTCCGGTCGACCCCGTAGAGTGACGCGCAAGCCGTGAGGACATGTCACGAGGGGGCGCCGGTGAGCACTGGAGTGGACAACGGAGGAGGCTCCACGTCCCCGTCGTTCCCCCCGCTCCAACCTCGCCGGGAACAGAGCCCGCAGACTCCGCCGACGGTCCCCCCGCACCCCGAGGGACCTCCGCCGCCCGCGGCCGAACCGCCCCCGGCCGTCCCCCCGCCTCCGGCGCGGCCCCCCGCACCGCCCTACACCCCACCGCCCGCCGCCGCGCCGCAGTTCACGGCGTACGGTCCCGGCGGACACGCGCCCGCCGGATACGACCATGGGCCCGCGCGGGCCGTCGCCCCCGCCGCCCGCGGGGCTTCGGCCCGGATCTGGGCGGCGCTCTGCCTGGTGCTCGGGCTCGGGCTGATCGGCGGGGCGGTCGCCGGGAGCGCGATCAACCACAAGCCGCGGGCGGAGCCGCCGTTGGTGGACGGGAGCGTCAAAGCGTTCGCCGCCGTACGGGAGGTGTGGCGCAGCACGCCGGTCGACGCGCTGTTCCCGCGCACGGTGTCCGCCAACGGCGCGGGTCCCGGCGGGGCCGACCGCGCGTGGACCAGGATCGGCGTCGCCGCGCCCGGCGGCTGCGCCGCCGCCTTCGACCCGCTGCTCCAGCAGGTACTCGCCCCGGTCGGCTGCGCGCGCCTGCTGCGCGCGACCTACGTGGACAGCACGTCGACCTCGGTCACCACGGTGGGCCTGCTGGTCACCACCGCCGAGTCGGCCACCATGCGCGGGTTCAGCGGACGCTGGGCCTCGCAGCACCTCGGCGACCGCGCGGACCTGATCCCGCGCCCGGTGGCCTTCCCCGGCACGGCCGCCGACTCCTTCGGCGTGAAGCAGCGCGGCAGTTGGGACGTGCAGGTCTCCGCCGACCTGCCCTTCGTCGTGTACGCGGTCACCGGCTTCGCCGACGGGCGCACCCTCACCCCGCAGTCCGCCGACAAGGCCACTAAGTCCGGCGCCACCAGCGTGGCCGCCCAGGCCGGCCTCGGCTACGACGCGACCGGCCTGGCCTCGGCCGTCGACGACCGCCTGCACAGCGCGGTGACCGCGTTGCTCAGGCCGTCCAGCGGCCCCGGCGGTCCCGGCGCCACCGGTACGGAGAAGTCCCGATGAGCCGCCCCTCCCGTCCCCCGGCCCGCCGCCTGCTCGGCGCCCTGACCTCGCTCGCCGCGGGCGCCGCGGCCCTCGCCCTGGCCGCCCAGCCCGCCGCCGCCGACGCCGTGCGCAACGCCGACTGGGCGCTGAGCGCCCTGCACGCCGAGAGCGCGTGGCGTACGAGCCAGGGCGCGGGCGTCACGGTCGCGGTGCTCGACACCGGGGTGGACGCGACGCACCCCGACCTGACCGGGCAGGTGCTGACGGGCAAGGACATGGTCGGCTTCGGCGCCGGCCGCGGCGACCGCTCCTGGGCCCGGCACGGCACGGGGATGGCCGCGATCATCGCGGGGCACGGCCACGGTCCCGGCCACGACTCGGGCGTCATGGGCATCGCGCCCAAGGCGAAGATCCTGCCGGTGCGGGTGATCCTGGAGGACAAGGACCCGCAGCGGTCCAAGGCGCGTACGAGCAAGGGCAACGCGCTGCCCGACGGCATCCGGTGGGCGGTCGACCACGGCGCCGACGTCATCAATCTCTCGCTCGGCGACGACAGCGCCACCGCCGCGCCCGTCGCCGCCGAGGACGAGGCGATCCGGTACGCGCTCGGCAAGGGCGTCGTGGTCGTCGCGTCCGCGGGCAACGGCGGCGAGGAGGCGGACCGTTCCTCCTACCCCGCCGCGTACCCCGGAGTGATCGCGGTCGCGGCCGTCGACAGGAACGGGCAGCACGCCGCCTTCTCCACCCGCCGCTGGTACGCGTCCGTCTCCGCGCCCGGCGTCGACGTCGTGATCGCCGACCCGGACCGCACCTATTACGAGGGCTGGGGCACCAGCGCCGCCTCCGCGTACGTCTCCGGCGCCGCCGCCCTCATCAGGTCCGCCGACCCGAGGCTGAGCCCGGCCCAGGTCAAGCGGGTGCTGGAGGACACGACGCGGGACCGGCCCAAGGACGGGCGCAGCGACGAGATGGGCACCGGTCTGATCGACCCGGCCGCCGCGCTGAAGGCCGCCGCGAAGCTGAGGCCCGCGCCCCCCGTACCGGCCGCAGCCGGCTATCCGCGGACGTACTTCAGCCCCGGCCCCGCGCCGCCGGTCCGCGCGCCCGAGCCCGCCCGCTTCCTCGGCGACGGTGTCGCGACCGTCTTCGCCGTGGCCGGAGCCGCCCTGGTCGTGGTCGCCGCGCTGCTGTGGTTCCGCCCCCGCCGCGCGGGACGGCCCGCCCACGGTCTGTCGGCGGACGGCGGATAGGGTTCCGGGGTGGCGCTGAAGAACATCCCCGACCCCGGTTTCTCCGACGACGACGGCTCGGCCGACGCGGCACTGGCCGACGCGTTGACCGGCTACGCGCGGGACCCCGGGACGGAGGCGGCCGTGGTCGCCGCGCTGCACGGGGCCCGGCTGCTGGTGCCGGTGGTCGCGGTGCTCGGCGAGGCCGAGACCGGCGAGGACGGGCTGCGCCGCGAGAAGAGCAGCGACATGGCGGTGCCGACGATCCAGGCGCCGGACGGGCGGCGGGCGCTGCCCGCCTTCACCTCCGTGGCGGCGCTGGCCCGCTGGCGGCCGGAGGCGCGGCCGGTCGCCGTACCGCTGTCGCAGGCCCTCCAGGCGCTCGCGCACGAGGGGGCCGACACGCTGCTGATCGACCTCGCGGGGCCGGTCACGTACGAACTGACCGGACCCGCCCTGCGCGCCGCCGCCCTCGGGCCCGGCCGCGCGGACCCGACCGCCGACCCCGCCGTACGGGAGGCGCTGCGGGCCGCGGTGGCCGCCGAGCCCGGTGTCGTACGGGCGCACCTGACGCCGGGGACCGACGGCGACGGCACGCTCGGCCTGGTGCTGGCGCCGGACGCCGACGTCCAGGAGACCGGGCGCAGGATCGCCGCCGCGCTGGCCGCCGACGAGGTGCTGCGGGCGGGCCTGGTGCGCGGCCTCGACCTGGCGCTGCTGCCGCCGGGCGCCGTACTGCCGGGCGAGCCGCTGTTCGCGCGCTGAGACCCGTGCGCTGGACCTCGTGCGCTGGACCTCGTGCGTCGAGCCGAAAGCCTTCGGGTGGGTGGCACCGCTCCAGAGCGCCGTCCGGACCGGTTCATTTGCCCTAAATGACCCGAGATGTGGATTTCATCAGCAAGGCCGAGAATGGCGTGAGCAGGCTGTGCTCGTCACAAGGAGGTCCGATGGACAAGCGAACAGTGACCTGTGAATTCCTCGGCACGCTCCTGCTGGTCTTCTTCGCCGTGGGGGCCGCCGTGCTGTCCGGCGAGTACATCGGCACCCTCGGTATCGCGCTGGCCTTCGGCTTCGTCCTGCTCGCGCTCGCCTACACCTTCGGCCCCATATCCGGCTGCCACGTCAACCCGGCCGTCACGCTGGGCATGCTGGTCGCCCGGCGGATCACGGTGCGCACCGCCGTCGAGTACTGGATCGCGCAGTTCCTCGGCGCCATCGCGGGCGCCGCGCTGCTCCTGCTGGTCGCCAAGCAGGTGCCGGGTCTCAAGACGCACGGCGCCTTCGGCACCAACGGCTACGGCTACCGGTCCGCGGTCGGCATCAACACCGCGGGTGCCTTCATCGCCGAGGTGGTGCTGACCTTCCTGCTGGTCTTCGTGGTGCTCGCGGTGACCCACCGGGTCGCGGTGGTCGGCTTCGACGGCCTGCCCATCGGCATGGCGCTCGCCGTCATCCACCTGGTCGGCATCCCGCTGACCGGCACGTCGGTGAACCCGGCGCGGAGCCTGGGCCCCGCGCTCTTCGCGGGCAGCCCGGCGCTCTCGCAGCTCTGGCTGTTCATCGTGGCCCCGCTGATCGGCGGCGCGCTCGCCGCCCTGGTCCACCAGGTCACCCACCCGGCGCTGGTCGCCGCCAAGGCCGCGCGGGCCGCCGCCGTCGACGAGGCGCTGGCCGACAAGGGGGACGGCGCGACCGAGGCGTCATGAGGTCCCGCGGGCCGCGCCGCCCGGCACCGGCCGCGCCGGTCCCGGACCCCCTCGGCGGCAGAGGTCAGACGTAGACGGGCCCGGTGTACTTCTCGCCGGGCCCCTGACCCGGCTCGTCCGGCACCAGCGACGCCTCGCGGAAGGCGAGCTGGAGCGACTTGAGCCCGTCGCGCAGCGGGGCCGCGTGGAAGGAGCTGATCTCGGTGGCGCTCGCCGTCACCAGACCGGCCAGCGCCTGGATGAGCTTGCGGGCCTCGTCCAGGTCCTTGTGCTGCGGGCCCTCCTCGGCCAGCCCCAGATTCACCGCGGCGGCGCTCATCAGGTGCACCGCGACCGTGGTGATCACCTCGACGGCGGGCACATCCGCGATGTCGCGGGTGAGGCTGTCGAAGTCCGGGGTCTGTTGTTCGTCGCTCATGCCGCACACGATATGCCCCGTCCGGCGGATTACGGGCTTCGGTCAGCCTTTGGTATGGTGGGAGAACGACCGGCCGGGCACCCGTGTGTCCCGGCCATCAAGTGGAGGCTCCGATCTCCCACCTGGTTGGCCTTTCGGCCGACGGGTCCCCGGTCAGACGGTTTCCGGTCAGCATGACACCACCGGGCACCGTCCGATGCGCCCCGCGGAATAACGCGGCGGTGCTCCCCGGTTGTGAGGAGCCCCGCCTGTGTACCGTACGGGGCGTTTTTTGCGCCTTGGGTACGGGGTCGGAAGAACCAGACAGACTCATGCGCGGCTGTCGGCCAGTCAGCCGCGTGGTGCAACCGAGGAGGCCCCATCAGCGCCGAGCCCCGCATCAACGACCGGATTCGCGTTCCCGAGGTTCGACTTGTCGGTCCCAGCGGCGAGCAGGTCGGCATCGTGCCGCTTGCGAAGGCCCTGGAGCTTGCGCAGGAGTACGACCTCGACCTGGTCGAGGTCGCGGCGACCGCCCGTCCGCCCGTGTGCAAGCTCATGGACTACGGGAAGTTCAAGTACGAGTCGGCCATGAAGGCCCGTGAGGCGCGCAAGAACCAGGCGCACACGGTCATCAAGGAGATGAAGCTCCGGCCGAAGATCGACCCGCACGACTACGACACCAAAAAGGGTCACGTCGTCCGGTTCCTCAAGCAGGGTGACAAGGTCAAGATCACGATCATGTTCCGTGGTCGCGAGCAGTCCCGGCCGGAGCTGGGTTACCGGCTGCTGCAGCGGCTCGCGGAGGACGTCCAGGACCTCGGCTTCATCGAGTCGAACCCGAAGCAGGACGGCCGGAACATGATCATGGTCCTCGGTCCGCACAAGAAGAAGACCGAGGCAATGGCCGAGGCCCGCGAGGCGCAGGCCGCCCGCAAGGCCAGCCGCCTGGGTGAGGCCCCGGCCGACGACGACGTCTCCCACGACGAGGCCGTGTCCCACGACGACGTCGAGGTGCCGGACGAGGCCCAGGCCGACGCCTGAGACGAGACGAACACCCCGGAGCCTCCGGCTCCGGGCCGTAATGCAGGACTGACGCTCTCCGTGCGCCCACCGGCGGACGGGAGGGCCAGCGACGAGGAGACTACGGCGCCATGCCGAAGAACAAGACGCACAGCGGTGCGAGCAAGCGCTTCAAGATCACCGGCTCCGGCAAGGTGCTGCGCGAGCGCGCCGGCAAGCGCCACCTGCTTGAGCACAAGCCGTCCAGCAAGACGCGCGCCCTCACCGGCACCGTCGAGGTCGCCAAGTCGGACGCCAAGAAGATCAAGAAGCTTCTCGGCAAGTGACGGCGGTGCCCCGACGGGGGCACGCCGTTCCGATCCGGGACCTCATTCGCTTTCGGACCGTGTGAGCATCACCGCGGTCCCCTAGAAGGAGTTATCAAGTGGCACGCGTCAAGCGGGCAGTCAACGCCCAGAAGAAGCGCCGGGCAATCCTCGAGCAGGCCAGCGGTTACCGCGGTCAGCGTTCGCGCCTGTACCGCAAGGCCAAGGAGCAGGTCACCCACTCCCTGGTCTACAACTACAACGACCGCAAGAAGCGCAAGGGCGACTTCCGTCAGCTCTGGATCCAGCGGATCAACGCCGCTGCCCGCGCCAACGGCATCACCTACAACCGCTTCATCCAGGGCCTGAAGGCCGCCAACGTCGAGGTGGACCGCAAGATCCTCGCCGAGCTGGCCGTCAACGACGCGAACGCCTTCGCGGCGCTGGTCGAGGTCGCCCAGAAGGCGCTGCCTTCCGACGTGAACGCGCCCAAGGCGGCCTGACGCCGACACGCGCCCTGTTCACGGTACGGTTCCGGGCCCGCGGGTGGTTGTCCCCTGCGGGCCTGTGCCATGCCCGCTTCACCCGTATCCCGAAGGCGAGTCACCCATGCCAGCCCCCGAGCTGACCTCGTTGCGTTCGACGCGCGTCACCGCCGCGCACCGGCTGGCCAAGCGCAGCTTCCGCGGCAAGGAGCGCCGCTTCCTCGCCGAAGGACCGCAGGCCGTACGGGAGGCCATCGCGCACCCCGGCACCGAGGGCGGCAGGACCCTGGTCGAGCTGTACGCCACCCCGGAGGCCGCCGAGCGGCACGCCGACATCGTGGCCGCCGCCCGTACCGTCGGCGCGCCCGTACTGACCGCGACCCCCGAGGTGATGGCGGAGATCTCCGACACCGTCACCCCGCAGGGTCTGGTCGGGGTGTGCCGCTTCCTCGACTCGCCGTTCGAGGAGATCCTGCGCGCCGGGCCCCGGCTGGTCGCCGTGCTCGCCAACGTCCGCGACCCCGGCAACGCCGGTACGGTGCTGCGCTGCGCCGACGCCGCGGGCGCCGACGCGGTGGTGCTCACCGACGCGTCCGTGGACCCGTACAACCCCAAGGCCGTACGCGCCTCCGCGGGCAGCCTGTTCCACCTGCCGGTCGCCGTCGGCGTGCCCGTCGACACCGCCGTGGCAGGACTGCGGGCCGCCGGGGTACGGGTGGTGGCCGCCGACGGCGCGGGCGGGCGGGACCTGGACGCCGAGCTGGACGAGGGCACCATGAACGGCCCCACCGCCTGGATCTTCGGCAACGAGGCGTGGGGCCTGCCCGAGGAGACCCGCGCGCTGGCCGACGAGGTCGTCCGCGTCCCGATCCACGGCCGCGCCGAAAGCCTCAACCTCGCGACGGCCGCCGCCGTCTGCCTCTACGCCTCCGCGCGGGCGCAGCGCGCGCCCGGAGGGTGCCGCAGCGTCACATCCACCTAGTAGGGTGGCGGCCCGGGGGCCCTGAAAGGGGAGTGGCGGGGATGGATGTGACGGTGCCAGAGGACGAGGCGCGCAGCGCCGTCCTGGGCCGGACCGCGCGCTCCGCGGGACCGCGGACACCGGGGCCCGCGGGCCACGAAGCGGAATCGCGGGACACCGCGCCGCGTGCCGCCCGCCCCCTCGGCGCGGAACCGTTCGGCGTCGACTCCCTGGGCCTGGACCCGGACGACCTCCCCGACGGCCTCGTGGTCGCCGACGAGCGCGGCCGGGTGATCGCCTTCAACGCCGCCGCCGCCCGGATCACCGCCCTGCACCCGCGCGACGTGCTCGGCAAATCCGTGGAGCGTGCGCTGCCGCTGGAAGACCTCGAAGGCCGCCGCTGGTGGGCGCTCACCGACCCGTACGGCGGCCTGGCCATCAGGGTCGGCCAGCCGGAACGCAATCTGCTGCTGCCCGGCGGACGCGAAGTGCTGGTCGCCGCCCGCTATGTGCGCGAATACCCCACGGGACCGGTGCGCCGTCTGGTGGTCTCGCTGCGCGGCACCGAGGCCCGCCGCCGTACCGAACGCAGCCACGCCGAGCTGATCGCCACCGTCGCGCACGAACTGCGCTCGCCGCTCACCTCGGTCAAGGGCTTCACCGCGACCCTGCTCGCCAAGTGGGAACGCTTCACCGACGACCAGAAGAAACTCATGCTGGAGACCGTCGACGCCGACGCCAACCGGGTCACCCGGCTGATCGCGGAACTCCTCGACATCTCCCGGATCGACTCCGGCCGCCTGGAAGTGCGCCGCCAGCCGGTGGACATGGCGGCGGCCGTGCAGCGGCACGTGGACGGCCATGTCGCCGCGGGCCAGCGGGCCGACCGCTTCCGGGTGCGGGTCACCCAGCCGCTGCCCGCGCTGTGGGCCGACCCCGACAAGGTCGACCAGGTCCTCGGCAATCTGCTGGAAAACGCGGTGCGGCACGGCGAGGGGACTGTCACCATCGACGTAGAGCCCTCGTTCTCCGCGCAGGAGCGGAGCTGCACCGGCACAGCGGTGACCGTGAGCGACGAGGGCCCCGGCATTCCGGAGGAGTCGATGGGCCGCGTCTTCACCCGCTTCTGGCGGGGCAGCAAGCGCGGCGGCACCGGCCTCGGCCTGTACATCGTCAAGGGCATCGTCGAGGCGCACGGCGGCACCATCTCCGTCGGCAGGGCCCCCGGCGGCGGCGCCCAGTTCCGATTTATTCTGCCCGTCGGGGCACCCGCTTTCATGGCCTGACCGGCCGCGCGGGCAGAGCGTTCGCCGGGGATGTCGTCCCGGCGGACCCCCGACGGGCGTGATCAGGCGGTCCACGCGGCGCCGGTAGAATCGGGCTTCGGTATGTGTCCGGTCGGGCAGAGCCTCCACTCGGAGACTCCGTCCTGGGAGGCGCCCCCACCACCATCCACTGCGGAACGGGAAAAGATGTCGGCACCGAACAAGTCGTACGACCCTGTGGAGGTCGAGGCGTTGAAGCCGGAGGAGATCGAGCGGATGCGCGACGCGGCGCTGGCCGCCGTCGCCGCCGCCACCGACCTCGACGCGCTCGCGCACGCGAAGACCGCGCACACCGGCGGCGCCTCGCCGCTGGCGCTCGCCAACCGCGAGATCGGCGCGCTGCCGCCGCAGGCCAAGGCGGAGGCGGGCAAGCGCGTCGGCCAGGCGCGCGGCGCGGTCAACAAGGCGCTGGCCGCCCGGCAGGCCGAGCTGGAGGCGGAGCGCGACGCCCGCGTGCTGGTCGAGGAGGCCGTGGACGTCACGCTGCCCTACGACCGGCGCCCGGTCGGCGCGCGGCACCCGCTCACCACGCTCTCCGAGCGCATCGAGGACATCTTCGTGGCCATGGGCTACGAGGTCGCCGAGGGTCCCGAGGTCGAGAGCGAGTGGTTCAACTTCGACGCCCTCAACTTCCCGCCCGACCACCCCGCCCGCGAGACCCAGGACACCTTCTTCGTCGAGGGCCCCGAAGGCCCCGGCGGCAGCGGCGAGTCCGGCGTGGTGCTGCGCACCCACACCTCCCCGGTGCAGATCCGTGCCCTGCTGGAGCGCGAGCTGCCCGTCTACGTGATCGCGCCGGGCCGCGTCTACCGCTCCGACGAGCTGGACGCCACCCACACCCCGGTCTTCGCGCAGGTCGAACTGCTCGCCGTGGACGAGGGCCTGACCATGGCCGACCTCAAGGGCACCCTCGACCACATGGTGGTCTCGCTGTTCGGCGAGGGCATGACGACGCGGCTGCGGCCCAACCACTTCCCGTTCACCGAGCCGTCCGCCGAGATGGACATGCTCTGCTACGTCTGCCGCGGCGACTCGGTCGGGAACCCCGACCGCCCCTGCCGCACCTGCTCCTCCGAGGGCTGGATCGAGCTGGGCGGCTGCGGCGTCGTCAACCCCAGGGTGCTCACCGCCTGCGGCGTCGACCCGGAGAAGTACAGCGGTTTCGCGTTCGGCTTCGGCATCGAGCGGATGCTGATGTTCCGCCACAGCGTCGAGGACATGCGAGACATCGTCGAGGGTGATGTGCGCTTCACCCTTCCGTTCGGGATGGAGATCTGATGCGGGTCCCGCTTTCTTGGCTGCGGGAGTACGTCGAACTGCCCGCCGGTGAGACCGGCCGCGACGTCCAGGCCAAGCTCATTTCCGCCGGTCTCGAAGTCGAGACCGTCGAACAGCTCGGCGCCGGGCTCAAGGGCCCGCTGGTCGTCGGCAAGGTGCTGACCATCGAGGAGCTGGAGGGCTTCAAGAAGCCGATCCGCTTCTGCACGGTCGACGTCGGCGACGCCAACGGAACCGGCGAGCCGCAGGAGATCGTCTGCGGCGCCCGCAACTTCGCGGTCGGCGACAAGGTCGTCGTGGTGCTGCCAGGCGCCGTGCTGCCCGGCGACTTCGCGATCGCCGCGCGCAAGACGTACGGCCATGTCTCGCACGGCATGATCTGCTCCGCGCAGGAGCTGGGCATGGGCGACGACCACGAGGGCATCATCGTGCTGCCGCCCGAGCACGAGGTGGGCACCGATGCCGTCGAGCTGCTCGAACTGGTCGACGAGGTCCTGGACATCGCCGTCACGCCGGACCGCGGCTACGCGCTGTCGATGCGCGGCGTCGCCCGCGAGGCGGCCATCGCGTACGGCGTCTCGCTGCGCGACCCGGCGCTGATCGACGTGCCCGCGCCCAACGCGTTCGGCTACCCGGTCAAGGTCGCCGACCCGGTCGGCTGCGACCGCTTCACCGCCCGTACGGTCACCGGTCTCGACCCCGAGGCGCGGTCGCCGATCTGGCTCCAGCGCAGGCTCCAGAAGGTCGGCATGCGGCCGATCTCGCTGGCCGTGGACATCACCAACTACGTGATGTTCGAGCTGGGCCAGCCGCTGCACGCCTACGACCGCTCGCGGATCGAAGGGCCGATCGGGGTGCGCCGCGCGCTGCCCGGCGAGAAGCTGACGACGCTGGACGACGTCGAGCGCACGCTGGACCCCGAGGACCTGGTCATCACGGACGACTCCGGGGCGATCGGCCTCGCGGGCGTGATGGGCGGCGCGAACACCGAGATCGCCGCGCCCGCCACCGACCCGGAGACCGGCGTCGTCACCGGCACCACCGAGATCGTCATCGAGGCCGCGCACTTCGCGCCGGTCACCATCGCCCGCACCGCGCGCCGCCACAAGCTCGGCTCCGAGGCGTCCAAGCGGTTCGAGCGCGGCAGCGACCCGCAGGCCACCTCGGCCGCGGCCCAGCGCGCGGTCGACCTGCTGACGGGCCTGGCGGGCGGCACCGCGGACCCCGGCGTCACCGAGGTCGTCTCGCCGTCGGCCCCGCGCACCGTCGCGATGGCCGCCGACCATCCGGACCGCGTCGCGGGCACCGAGTACGGCCGCGAGACCGTCGTCCGCCGCCTCCAGGAGATCGGCTGCGACGTCTACGGCAGCGACGAGCTGATCGTCACCGTGCCGAGCTGGCGCCCCGACCTGGCCTTCCCCAACGACCTCGCCGAAGAGGTCATCCGGCTCGAAGGCTACGAGAATCTGCCGTCGACGCTGCCCAAGCCGCCCGCCGGACGCGGGCTGACCGAGTCGCAGCTCCTGCGCCGCCGGGTCGGCCGGGCCCTGGCCGGTGCCGGATACGTGGAGGCGCCGAGCTACCCCTTCGTCAGCGCCGAGGTCTTCGACCAGCTCGGGCTCGACGCGGACGACCCGCGCCGCCGCACGGTGACCGTCGCCAACCCGCTCTCGGACACCGAGCCCGGTCTGCGCACGACGCTGCTGCCCGGTCTGCTGGCCACGCTGCGCCGCAATCTGGGCCGCGGCACGCACGACCTGGCGCTCTTCGAGACCGGTCTGGTCTTCCTGCCGACCGGCGCGGAGAAGGCGCCGCCGCGTCTCGCGGTCGACCGCCGTCCGACGGACGCGGAGATCGCGCGGCTCCAGGAGGCGCTGCCGGACCAGCCCCGCCGGGTCGCCGTCGTGCTCTGCGGTGCCCGCGACCGTAATGGCTGGTGGGGCGCCGGACACCCGGCGACCTGGGCCGACGCGGTCGAGGCGGCCCGTACCGTGGCCCGCGAGGCCGGGGTCGAGCTGAGCGTCCGCCAGGACCAGCACGCCCCCTACCACCCGGGCCGCTGCGCCGCGCTGTACGCGGTGGTCGACGGCCAGGAGACGCTGGTGGGCAACGCGGGGGAGCTGCACCCGCGGGTCACCAAGGCGCTCGGCCTGCCCGAGCGGACCTGCGCGATGGAACTCGACATGGACCAGGTCGAGCGCGCGGGCGGCGACCGGCCCACCGGGCCGCGGGTGTCCACCTTCCCGGTGGCGACCCAGGACGTGGCGCTCGTCGTCGACTCCTCGGTCCCGGCCGCCGACGTCGAGCGCGCGCTGCGCGACGGCGCCGGTGAACTCCTCGAATCGCTCCGGCTGTTCGACATCTTCACCGGCGAGCAGATCGGCGAGGGCCGCAAGTCCCTCGCCTACGCGCTGCGCTTCCGGGCCCCCGACCGCACGCTGACGGCCGAGGAGACCACGGCGGCGCGTGACGCGGCGGTCGCCAGCGCCCACGCCCTCACCGGGGCGGTGCTGCGCGGCGCCTGACGGCGCGCAGGACCCGAGAGAGGGGCCGTCCCGGACGCACCGGGGCGGCCCCCTTCGTCTTTCGGGCAGCGCTCAAGGGTTTCGTCGCTCATTCGAGTGATTACCCCGTTCGGCGGGCCACTTGTGCGCGGGGAATGGCCAGAATCGGTCGGGATGCGGGAGCCGGGCATGCGGGCCGCGGCTCCGACGCTGCCGCGACCGCGGCTTCTGGGGGGAGCCGGGCGGATGATCCGAAACCGGGCAGTCCGTGCGCTGCGAAGGGTGCCGTGGGCGCTGGTACCCGCCGTGTGGGTGGCGGTGATGGGCGTGCTCACCTGGCAGTTGTCCGAAGGCGCGGACGTGCTGCCCGCCCTCGCCGTGACACCCGCGGTGGCCTGCGCGGCGGGCGCCCGGCGGCTCTGGGTGTTCGGCAGCGGGCTGCTGGCGCTCGGCGTGCTGGGCGCGGAACTGGCCGACGACTCCTTCGACGGCTTCGGCCCGGTGCTCGGCGCCGCGGCCACCGTGGTCGCGGTGATAGCCGCGGCGATGTGGACCGCCCGCCGCCGGTCGCTGCTCTGCGACGAGCTGGACCGTACGCGGGAGATCGCCGTCGCCGCCCAGCAGGTGCTGCTGCGGCCGTTGCCGCGCAGAGCGGGCGGCTGGACGGTGGCGGGGGAGTACGTGTCGGCCAGCCGGGGCGCTCACGTCGGCGGCGACTTCTACGAGGTGCTGGCCACGCCGTTCGGGGTGCGGGCGCTCATCGGGGACGCGCGCGGCCACGGCCTGCCCGCGATCGGCATGGTCGCCGCGCTGCTCGGCAGCTTCCGCGAGGCGGCCCATCAGGAACCCGAACTGGCGGGCGTGCTGCGGCGGTTGGACGGGGCCCTGCGACGCCATCTGCGGGAGCGGACCCGCGGTGAGCACCCGGCGGCGGCCGGTGTCCCGCCACAGGATCCGGTCGCCGAGGAATTCGCCACCCTCCAACTCGTCGAGCTCGCCGACGACGGCGCCTACCGGATCGTCAACTGCGGCCACCCGCAGCCGTATCTGCTCGACGCCGCGCCCGGTCCGCTGCCGATCGGCGAACCCCTGCCGCCGCTGGGCCTGTTCGACCCGGCGCGGACGGCCGCACCGGCCGCCACCGGCCATGTGCCGCCCGGCGACGGGCTGTTGCTCTGCACCGACGGCATGCAGGACGCGCGGGACGCCGAGGGCGTCTTCTTCCCGCTGGCCGACGCCCTGGCCGACGCGGCCGACGTACGCCCCGGCACCCCGCTGTCCGGCCGCGCCGTCGCCGCGGACCTGCGCGCCGCCGTCCTGCGGCACGCCGCCGACCGCCCCGCCGACGACGTGGCCCTGCTGGTGCTCGTCCGGGACGGCGTACGGCCGGCGACCCGGCCGCGTACGGCGGCGCTCTCCGGAGTGCCGCGCCGCTGAACGCCCCCTTCCTTGGTAGATATGGGCGGATTGCTCGCCTCTACGAAGGAAGGGGACGGCGTGGTGACAGTGACCGGGCACAGCGCCCCCGCACACGGCGTCGCGCCCGCCGCCGTATCGGCCGCGGAACTCCTGGCCGTCATCGGCCCCGCGGGTCCCGAACGCACCGCGATGCTGGTCGCGCTCGGGCGCGGGCTGCGGCCCGGCGGGCGCAGGACCGGGGTGGCGCGGGTGTACGGCCCCGGGGCCCCCGACCCGTACGACCGCGTCGGTGAACTCCTCGACCTGGCGGCCGTCCACGCGGGCCTGCGTGTCGGCGCCCGGCGCATCCACGAAGCCCTGGCCGCCGCCGGGCTCACCCTGGCCGACCACCCGGACCCGGAGCGGCCGGGCGTCGTCCCCCGCCGCGCCCGCTTCGAACACCTGGGGGTCTGCGACCAGCTTCTCCTGGCCGTCGCCCTGGCCCTCATCCCGGCCCCGGACGTCCTCCTGGTCGACCCCGCCGACCTCGCCGTTCCGGCCGAGGGCCGGATCTGGGCCCGCCTCCGCGGGGTCGCCGCCGCGGGCATCCTCGTGATCGCCGCCGCCCCCACGGCGGACGCGGCGGGCGACCACGCCCACCGCACCGTGGTGCTCCCGCACGGGGAAGCCGTTTGACCTGCCGGTCACCACCGGCACGTGGACGCCCTTTGACCGCCGGTCACCACCGGCACGTGGACGGCCTTTGACCTGCCGGTCACTACCGGCCCCGGTGGGGCGGTTGCCGCATCCCCCCGACCACCCGCCGGTGGTGGCTTCCCCGCGCAGTTCCCCGCGCCCCTTCGGGCGCGCGCCGTAGCCCGGCCGGGTGTTCGCCGACTTCCGGTGCGTTGTGGCTGCTCGCGCAGTTCCCCGCGGCCCTTCGGGCGCGTGGTTGCTCGGCTGGGTGCGGCGGGTTTTTAGGGGCGCGGGGAACTGCGCGGCCGGCCGCGGCGGTGGTGCGCTGTGCGGACCGGTCCCAGCGGGGCAGGTCCTGTGGGGGTCCGGGCCGGAGGCCCGGTGGTTATGCGGAAGCCGGGAGCGCGGCGGCGGGGTGGGGGCGGACGTACGCGCTACGTGGAAGCCTGGAGCGCAGCGACGACGGCTGAGGTGAGGGCGTCGAGCTGCGCTCGGGAGTAGGCGGCGCGCATGACGGCCAGACGCCAGTAGAGCGGGCCCGCGATGAGGTCGAGGGCGAGTTCGGGATCGGCGCTGGGGGACAGCTCGCCGCGCGCGGCGGCCTGGCGTATGACGGCGACGGTGATCCCGCCCTGGGCCTCGCGCAGCGCGGTGCGCAGCGTGTCGGCCAGCTCGGGACTGCGAGCGGCCTCGGCCAGCAGATCGGGGATGATCTGCGCCGCGACCGGATGCCGCAGGGCCCGCGCGCTGACGTCGAGCAGGGCGCGGACGTCCCCGTACAGCGTGCCGGTGTCGGGCGCGGGAAGGCCCTGCGCGGCGAAGTCGGACACCATGTCGAGGACCAGCGGCAGCTTCGAGCGCCACCGGCGGTACACGGCGGCCTTGCCGACCCCCGCGCGCCGGGCGATGCCCTCCATCGACATGCGCCCGTATCCGACGGCGGCCAGCTCGGCGAAGACGGCCGCCCGGATCGCCTCGGTGACGTCCTCGCGCAGCACGGCGGCGCCCGCCGGGGCGCGGCGCGGACCGCCGGTCGTCGTGGACGGAGAAGCGGCCTCGGCGGAGTCGGTCATGCGAGCGATCCTAACCCGACGTGACGACGGAACGGTTGCGTTCCATCCCGCGACTGCTCTACCGTCGACCGTGACGACGATACGGGCCCGTTCCGTCGTTGCGCAGGTGTCTCCCCATGCCCGTCACCCGAAGGCAGCCGCCCATGCCCGTCGCCTCTCCCGCCGTGATCACCGCCCCGCGCGCACCCGCGCGGCCGGGCCCCGCGGACCTCGCTCCCGCCGCGCTCGCCGCCGCCCACGGCCTGACCGTCAGCGGCGCCCGCCCCGGAATCGTGGAGTACACCCGGCGGCTCTGGGCCCGCCGCCACTTCGTCACCACCTTCGCCGGTGCCCGGCAGGCCGCCCTCTACAGCGACGCGCGCCTCGGCCAGCTCTGGCAGGTGCTCACCCCGCTGCTCAACGCGGCCGTCTACTTCCTGATCTTCGGACTGCTGCTCGGCGCGGGCCGCGGCGTCACGGACTACATCCCGTTCCTGTGCACCGGGGTCTTCGTCTTCACCTTCACCCAGTCGGCCGTCCTCGGCGGCGCCCGCTCGCTGACCGACAACATCGGACTCGTCCGCGCCCTGCACTTCCCGCGCGCCTGCCTGCCGATCGCCGCCACCCTGCTCCAGCTCCGGCAGCTCCTGCTCTCGCTCGGCGTGCTCTCGGTCATCGTGGTCGCCGAGGGCATCCCGGTCACCACCCGCTGGCTGCTCGCCGTCCCCGCGCTGGCCCTCCAGTCGCTCTTCAACGCGGGGCTGGCACTGGGCCTGGCCCGCGTCGGCGCCAGGACCACCGACTTCGCCCAGGTGCTGCCCTTCGTGCTGCGGACCTGGATGTACGTCTCCGGGGTCTTCTACGACCTCTCCCGTTTCACCGTCGGCGCGCCGCACGCCGTCGCGGTGATGCTCAACGTCAACCCCGCCCTGGTATATGTCGGTCTGATGCGTTTCGCGCTGATCGACAGCGTCACCCGCGAACAGCTCCCGCCGCACATCTGGCCGCTCGCGGTCGGCTGGGCGGCCGTGGCCGCCTGCGCAGGGTACGCGTTCTTCTGGTCGTCGGAGGAGGAGTACGGCCGTGGCTGAACCAACGGACGAGGCAACGCAGGAGACCGCGCTGAACGCCGTCCCGAACAGCGCCAGGGGCCTGGCCCCCGAGCTGGCCGCCGCCCTGGACCCGAAGATCGCCCCGGAGGTCGCCCCGCGCCTGGTCCGGCCCCTGGTGCCCACCGTCATCGTCGACGGACTGCACGTCGTCTACCGGATCTACGGCGCGGGCACCGGCCGGGGCAACGCGACCTCCGCCCTGCACCGGCTGGTCTCCCGCAGGGCCTCGCCGAACGTCCACACCGTGCACGCGGTCAGGGGCGTCACCTTCACGGCCTACCGCGGTGAGGCGATCGGCATCATCGGCTCCAACGGCTCGGGCAAGTCCACCCTGCTCAAGGCCATCGCGGGCCTGCTCCCCGCCGACCGCGGCCGGGTCTACACCGACGGCCAGCCGTCCCTGCTCGGCGTCAACGCTGCCCTGCTCAACGACCTGACCGGCGAGCGCAACGTCATCCTCGGCGGCCTGGCCATGGGCATGTCCCAGGAGGAGGTGCGCGAGCGGTACGACGGCATCGTCGAGTTCTCCGGGATCAACGAGAAGGACGACTTCATCTCGCTGCCGATGCGGACGTACTCCTCCGGCATGGCCGCCCGGCTGCGGTTCTCGATCGCGGCGGCCAAGAACCACGACGTGCTGATGATCGACGAGGCGCTGGCCACCGGTGACCGCGCCTTCCAGAAGCGCTCGGAGGACCGGATCAGGGAGCTGCGCAAGGAGGCGGGCACCGTCTTCCTCGTCAGTCACAACAACAGCTCCATCCGCGACACCTGCGACCGCGTGATCTGGCTGGAGAAGGGCGAGCTGGTGATGGACGGCCCGACCGAAGAGGTCGTCGCCGCCTACGAGGAGCACAGCGGCGGCGGCTGAACCGCTGGTCGCGGCACATGTCGATGCCGTCGGGGCTTGAAGTACGGAGCCCGCTCCTGCATCGTCTCCAGGGAGATCACCGCGCCGGGGCGGCTTTCGAGCGGCCCGTACCCGGCGCGGGTGCGGGGACACCGGTACCCGGACGGCGCGCGGTCACGAGCCGATGTGGTGCCGGCCACTGTGTTCACAGCACAGTGCGCCACGATTCTCTGCGTCGTCGGCACATTGTCGGGTGTATCCGGGCTTTCTAGCCTCGGACCCAGGGCCTCGGAGTACCCGGGGCCGCCCGGCCCCATCGACCAGGCTCCCGTCCCGCACCGCGTCGAACCAAAGGACGACAGCAATGACCAGGAAGCACCTCAAGCCGTCCGTCGCGGTCGCGGCATGTGCGGTCGC
Organism: Streptomyces sp. NPDC093221; assembly: GCF_044753885.1. Classification (NCBI taxonomy): domain Bacteria; kingdom Bacillati; phylum Actinomycetota; class Actinomycetes; order Kitasatosporales; family Streptomycetaceae; genus Streptomyces; species Streptomyces sp. NPDC093221. The sequence goes on from NZ_JBIVOA010000006.1 coordinate 54,574, forward strand.
GGCCGTAACGCTCGCCGCCTGCGGTTCCGGCTCAGGCTCCGGCGCCAAGGCGAGCGCAGGCCCGACCTCGTACGTCTCCGGCGGCACGTTCAACGTCGGGCTCAACGACGACCCGGGCAGCCTCTCGCCGCTCACCGGGGTCTCGCTCGTGCAGCGCCAGCTCGTGCCGTACGCCTACGAATCGCTCGTCTACACCTCGGGGGACGGCCAGTCCCTGCCGTGGCTCGCGCAGAGCTGGACGCAGACCCCCACCTCCGTGACGTACACCCTCAAGGACGGCGTCACCTGTTCCGACGGCAGCACGTTCACGGCCGCGACGGCCGCGAACAACATCACCTACCAGGCGGACGCCAAGCACGGCACCTTCTGGCACGGCTCCGACGTCACCGCCGACATGAAGGCCACGGCCGAGGGCAACAAGCTCACGATCACCTCGAAGACCAGCAACCCGTTCCTGCTCAGCATGACGGGCGAGGTCGAGATGGTCTGCCAGGGCGGCCTCGACAAGCCCGACTCGCTGAAGAACGCGACCAACGGCACGGCGCTGTTCCACCTGACCACCGCCAAGGCGGGCAACGAGTACGTCTACACCAAGCGCACCGACTACACCTGGGGACCCCAGGGCGTCACCAGCAGCACCAAGGGGCTGCCCGACAAGGTCGTCGGGAAGGTCGTGACCGACGAGTCCACGGCGGCGAACCTGCTGCTGTCCGGCGGACTCAACGCGGCAGGCGTGGCGGGCACCGACCGCGACCGCCTCCAGGCCGCCAAGCTGGCGTCCAAGGGCGTGCCGAACCCGATCGGCGAGATGCTCTTCAACGAGCGCTCCAGCCGGCCGACCTCCGACGAGCGCGTGCGCAAGGCGCTCACACTCGCCCTCGACCGCTCCTCGGTCGGCGACCTCGTCACCAACGGCCACTCCGAGGAGATGAAGTCGCTGGTCGTCCAGGCGCCGTTCCTGTGCGTCAAGGGCGGCCCGAAGTGGACGCTGCCCGCCACCGACAAGGCGAAGGCCGGCGCGCTGCTGGACGAGGCCGGGTACCCGGCAGGCTCCGGCGGCAAGCGCTCCAAGGACGGCAAGCCGCTGACCATCCGCTTCCTGTACGACGCGGGCACGCCCAGCCACTCCGCCGCCGCCGAGGAGATCCAGGCCGAGTGGAAGGAGATCGGCGTCGACACCAAGCTCGTCGCCGAGGACCCGACCGGCTGGTCCACCGACCTCTACCAGTCCTACGACTGGGACACCGGCTTCATCCAGCTCGCCCCCAACAAGCCCTCCACGCTCAGCCTGTTCTTCCTCGGCGCCACCAGCGAGAAGGGCGGCTACAACTTCATGGACGTGCGCAACCCCGCGTACGACGACCTGGCCAAGCAGGCGATGACCGCCAAGGACACCACGGCGGCGTGCGACCTGTGGCAGAGCGCGGAGAAGGAACTGATCGACCGGGCCGACGCCTACCCCCTCGCGCAGACCGCGGCGCCGACCTTCTTCAACAAGGCCACCGCCGACGTGCCCTGGGGCATCGCGCCGACGACCATCCGCATGCTGGGCTGACGGCATGACGATCCCTTCGAACGCGGTCACCACCGCCGCGCCCCCCGAGCAGGCCGAACCGGCCGCCGCTCGGGCCGGGCGCCCCCGGCTCCTGGCCGGATCGCCGAGGCTCGAATTCGTCCTGCAACGACTGCGTCGCGCGGCGATCTCGTTCGCCGTCGTGCTGGTGGCGTCGTTCTTCATGGTCCAGCTCGTGCCGGGCGACCCGGTACGAGCGGCCCTGGGGCCCACCGCCCCGCTGTCGACGGTGAACGCGCTGCGCCAGCAGCTCGGCCTCGACCAGTCGCTGTGGGCCCAGTTCACCCACTACGTCACCGCGCTGCTGCACGGCGACCTCGGTACGTCGATCACCTCGCAGCGACCGGTCTCCCAGATCCTCGGCGAGCGGCTGCCCACCACGCTGCTGCTGGCCGTGATCTCCTTCCTCGTCGCCGTCGTCGGCGCGTTCCCGATCGGCGTCGCCACGGCGGTCTCGGCCCGGAGCGGTCGCCGCCGCTTCCTCGACCTCGGGGTGTCGGGACTGCTCGGCATCCTCATCGCGATCCCGAACTTCCTGCTCGCGGTGCTGCTCATCGCGACCCTCGGCGTCGGCCTGCCGCTCTTCCCGCCCGCGGGATGGGGCACGCCCGGCCAGGCGGTGCTGCCCGTGCTCGCGCTGGCCATCGGGCCGCTGGCCTACCTGGCCCGGATCGTGCACATCGAGATGCTGCGCGTGCTGGACGCCCCGTACCTGACCACCGCGCGCAGCAAGCGGCTGCCCGGCCGGCTGCTGTACCTGCGGCACGCGCTGCCCAACATCGTCACCGCCACCCTCACCGCGGGCGGCGTGGTGCTGGTCGGACTCGTCGCGGGCACCGTGCTCGTGGAGACGGTGTTCACCGTGCCCGGCATCGGGTCCACGATCGTCTCCTCGATCACGGCCAAGGACTACCCGCTGATCCAGGGGATCGTGCTCGTGTACGCGCTGCTCGTCCTCGGGGCGAATCTCGTCGTGGACCTCGCCATCGCGATCCTGGACCCGCGCTCGACGATCGCGGAGGCATGACCATGCTGCGCCGTACCCTCCTCACCCCGCAGGGCATCGCCGTACTCGCCGGTCTCACGCTCGTCGTGCTCGCCGCGGTCGTCGGCCCCTTCGTGTTCGACCACGCGGCCACCACCCGGAACATCGCGGGCCGCCAGGCACCGGTCAGCCTCTCCCACCCCTTCGGCACCGACGAACTCGGCCGCGACCTGTTCGCCCGCACCGTCGTCGCCACCCGCCTGTCGGTGCTGTTGACCCTGGGCGCCGCGGGCATCTCCGTCGCGGGCGGGGTCGTGCTCGGCATCGTCGCCGCGGTGCTGCCGCGCGCGCCGCGCCGCCTGGTCACCGCCTTCATCGACATCCTGCTGTCGTTCCCGTGGCTGCTGCTCGCGCTGTTCTTCTCCGTCATCTGGGGCGCGACGGCGCGCGGCGCGATGTTCGCGATCGGCTTCGCGGGCGTCCCGGTCTTCGCGCGCCTGGTCTCCACCCTCGCCTCGTCGGTCGCCAACACCGACTACGTGCACGCCGCGCGGCTGGTCGGCAGCCCGCCGCTGCGCACCGCGCGGCGGCACGTCCTGCCGAACATCCTGCCGCCGCTGGTCGTCAACATCGCCGCGCACGCGTCGGCCACGCTGCTCTCCTTCGCCGCGCTGTCCTTCCTCGGCCTGGGCGTGCAACCCACGCAGTACGACTGGGGACGGCTGCTCAACGAGGGCTCCAAGCGCATCTACTCGGCGCCCATGGCGGCGATCGGGCCGGGCATCGCGATCGTGCTCACCGGTGTGCTGTTCTCGCTGCTGGGCGAGGTGCTCAGCCAGTCCCGCGCCCGGACCGTGCACGCCGTACGCCCCCGGTCGGACGGCGCGGGCGTCACCCCGGCCGAGGGCGACGCCGTCGCCGAGGTGAAGAACCTGCGGGTCTCCTTCCGCGCCGACGACGGCTCCCTGGTCCAGCGGGTGCACGGCGTGGACCTGACGATCGGACCGGGGGAGGTCGTCGGCATCGTCGGCGAGTCGGGCTCCGGCAAGTCGGTCACCGCCATGGCCCTGGCCGGACTGCTCGGCCCCGAGGCGCTGGTGGAGAGCGAACGCCTGGTCTTCCGCGGCATCGACATGGAACGGCGGCCCAGGGCCGCCGAGCGGCGCAGGCTCGGCCTGGAACAGGCGATGATCTTCCAGGACCCGCTGTCCTCGCTCAACCCGGCCCTCACCGTCGGCCGGCAGCTCACCGAGGCCAGCGAGATCCACGCGGGTGTGGCGCGCGGCGCCGCGACGAAGCGGGCCCTGGACGCCCTCGCCCTGGTGCGCATCCCCGACCCGGAACGGCGGATCCGGCAGCTGCCCCACGAGTTCTCCGGCGGCATGCGGCAGCGCGCCATGATCGCGATGGGCCTGATGGGGACGCCCCGGCTGATCATCGCCGACGAGCCCACGACCGCCCTGGACGTGACGGTGCAGCGGCAGGTGATGCGTGCGCTGCGCGACGCCCGCGAGCGGACCGGCGCCGCGATCCTGCTGATCTCCCACGACATCGCCCTGGTGAGCGGCTTCTGCGACCGCATCGCCGTCATGCGGGACGGCGTGGTGGTCGAGTGGCTGGACGCGCGACGGCTGGACGAGGCACGGCACCCGTACACGCGCGGTCTGATCGCCTGCGTGCCCGACATGACGACCGACAGGACCCGCGCGCTGCCGGTGGTCGGCGTCGCCACACAGGAGGAGGCGACCGCGTGAGCACGCTCGAATTCGACCACGTCACGGTGCGCTTCGGCCACGGCCGGGCCGCCCAGACGGCCGTCGACGACGCCTCGCTCGTCGTCCGCTCCGGCCGGACGCTCGGGCTCGTCGGCGAGTCGGGGTCCGGCAAGTCGACCATGGCGCGGGTCGCCGTGGGGCTGGCGCGCGCCGACGCGGGCACCGTACGCCTCGACGGCGTCGACCTCACCGCCCGCTCGCGCGAGGCCAGACTGGCCCGCCGCCGGGTGCAGATGGTCTTCCAGGACCCGCTGGCTGCGCTCGACCCGCGAATGCCCGTGGGCGTCTCCGTCGCGGAGGGCCTGCTCGCCACCGGGCGGCGGCTCAACCGGACCGACCGGGAGACACGGGTCCGCGAACTGCTCGACCTCGTCCACATCGACCCGTCCCGGGCGGGCGACCGACCGGCCCGCTTCTCCGGCGGCCAGCGGCAACGGATCACCATCGCGCGGGCGCTGGCGGCCGAACCCGCCGTACTCGTCGCCGACGAGATCACCTCGGCGCTCGACGTCAGCGTCCAGGGCGTGGTCCTCAATCTGCTGCGCGAGCTCCAGAGCGAACTCCATCTGACCATGCTGTTCATCTCGCACAACCTCGCCGTGGTGCGCTACGTGAGCGACGAGGTCACCGTCATGCGGGCCGGCCGCGTCGTCGAGCACGGGCCCACCGACGCCGTGCTCGCCGACCCCGCCAATCCCTACACCCGCGAATTGCTGCGGTCGATCCCCGTGATGGGAAGGCCGCTCGATCTCGACGACCTCGACGACGCTTCCCTCGACGACACCGCCGACCTCGACGACGCTGCCGACCTCGACGCTGCTCCCGACCTCGACACCAGCCTCGACCTCGACGGCACCCCTCGACCCTGAAGACCCCTGAGTTCCGGAGGAACACCTGAGATGCGGTCGCCCATGAGCCCCGTGCCCGACCTCGTCCTGCGCCGCGCGCGCATCCCGCGCACCCCGGGGCAGTGGGACCTCGTGCTGCGCGACGGCCTGATCGAGAGCGTCGCGCCGACCGGCGGCGACCTCCCGTCGGCGGCGGCCCTCGACCTCGACGGGCGCTTCGTGCGCCCCGGCCTGTGGGACGCGCACACCCACTTCGACCAGTGGGTCATCCGCAGCCGCCGGGTCGACCTCGCCCCCGCCACGTCCGCCGCGCACGCGGCCACGATCATGCGCGACGCGCTGGCCGCCACCGCGTCCGACCTCCTGGTCGGCTACGGCTTCCGGGACGCGCTGTGGCCCGACGCCCCGAGCCTGGCCGCCCTCGACGCGATATCGGCCGACCGCGGCCTGGTGCTCGTCTCCGGCGACCTGCACTGCGGCTGGCTCAACTCCGCCGCCGCGCGCCGCCTCGGCGTGCGCCCGCCCGAGGACGGCGTGCTGCGCGAGACCGAGTGGATTGGAACGCTCGACGTCCTCGACCGCGACCACCGGCCCGAGGCCGCCGACCACCGGGCCGCGGCCCAGGCCGCAGCGGCCAGGGGCGTCGTCGGGATCGTGGACTTCGAGAACGCCGACATCACCCGCTTCTGGCCCGAGCGGGTCGCCGCCGGAGTGACCGCCCTGCGCGTGGAGGCGTCGGTGTGGCCCGACCGGCTCGACGACGCGATCGGCCGCGGCCTGCGGACCGGCGACCTCCTCGAACCGAGCGGGCTCATCACCATGGGGCGGCTCAAGATCGTGGTCGACGGCTCCCTCAACACCCGTACGGCGCTGTGCTGGGACCCCTATCCGGGGCTGCCCGCCGACCACCCGCACCCGTGCGGGGTGCAGTCCGTCGCACCCGAGCGCGTCGGGGAACTGCTCGCCCGCGCGGACGCGGCGGGCATCGCGGCGGCCGTCCACGCCATCGGCGACCGCGCCAACACCCAGGTGATCGACGCCTTCGAGCGCCTGGGCATACCGGGCACCGTCGAGCACGCCCAGCTCGTGTCCGCCGCCGACTTCGCCCGCTTCGGCCGGCTCGGCCTGGTCGCGAGCGTGCAGCCCGAGCACGCCATGGACGACCGCGACGTCGCCGACACGCACTGGGCGGGCCGCAGCGACCGGGCGTTCGCGTTCCGCTCGCTGCTGGACGCGGGGGCGACCCTCGCGCTCGGCTCCGACGCGCCCGTCTCGCCGCTCGACCCGTGGGTGGCGATCAGCGCCGCCGTCTCGCGCAGCCGCGACGGCCGCGAGCCCTGGCACCCGGACGAGCGGATCACCCGCGAGGCGGCCCTGTCCGCGAGCGCCCGCGGCCGGATGGACGTGACGGCCGGTGACCCGGCCGACCTCGTCGTCCTCGACGAGGACCCGCTGGAGCTGGACGCCGAAGCGCTGCGCACCCTGCCGGTCGCCGCCACCGTGCTGGGCGGCCGGCCCACCTGGACGAACCTGTAGGAGATCCGATGCCCACCCTCATCACACCCGCCGGCATCGAGGTCCATTACGAGACCGACGGCGACCCGGCCGGGCGTCCGCTGGTGCTCGTGCACGGCGGCGGCGCCCAACTCATCGGCTGGCACGACGCGTTCGTGGCGATGTTGGCCGACGCGGGCTTCTACGTCGTACGCCCGGACAACCGGGACGTCGGGCTCTCCCAGCAGACCGGCGGACCCGACGAGTTCGCCGCCACGTACGACCTCTCCGACATGGCCGACGACGTCGTCGCGCTCCTCGACCACCTCGGCATCGGCCGGGCTCACCTGGCCGGTATGTCGATGGGCGGCTACATCGCGCAGTTGGTCGCGATCGAGCACCCCGGACGGGTCGCGAGCCTGGGCCTGATGTCGACCTCGCCGTCGAGCGAGCCGGAGTTCCTGGTCGGGACGCACGGGGACGGTCGGCCGGTGTCGCGGGCGCCCGAACGGCTGGACCGCGCGGCCTACATCGAGATGTTCGTCGGCGGCCAGCGGAACTACCAGTCGCCGGGCTTCCCCTTCGACGCCGAGGAGTCGGCCGCCCTCGGCGCCCGCTACTACGACCGGGTCTACCGGCCCGACGGCCTGGTGCGGCAGTGGAACGCCATGCTGCGCGGCCCGTTGGAGCGCCGCGACGACCTGCGCGAGGTCACGGTGCCGACGCTGGTCATCCACGGGCGCGGCGACCAGTCCCTGCACTGGCGGGCCGCGCTGGCCTTCGCGGAGATCATGCCGCGGGCCGAGGTGCACCTCTACGAGGAGATGGGCCACGACATCCCGCGCGAGCTGTGGCCCGACTTCGTCCGCGCGTTCGCGCGCACGGCGGCGCGAGCGGAGCGGAGCGACCATGCGTGAGACCCCCGAGTACACCGGCGGCGGCCTCGCCTGGGCCGCGGACCTGCTGCGCGGACACCCCTGGGCGACCATGGTGTCCAACGGCGCCGACGGCGCGGGGCCCGTCGTCTCGCACTACCCGTTCCTGATCGAGGAGCCCGAGGAGTCCGGGGCCCCAGAAGACTCCACGGCCCCCGGCGAACTGGTGCTGGTCAGCCATGTCGGCCGCCCCGACGAGGCGCTGCACCGGCTCGGCACCCAGGAGCTGTGCGTGGTCGTCTACGGCCCCAGCGGCTACATCTCGCCGAGCTGGTACGACCTGCCCACCGCCGTACCCACCTGGAACTTCGCCACCGCCCACCTGTACGGCGTGCCCGACATCCTCTCCGACGAGGAGAATCTGGCCGTCCTCGACCGGCTCGTGGCCCACTTCGAGGCGCCCGTGCCCAACCCGTTCCTGATGCGCGGCACGGCGGAGAACGCCGCCTACGCGCAGCGCATCGTGCACGGCACGGTCGGCTTCCGCATGCGGGTCACCCGCGCGGTCACCAAGGAGAAGATGAGCCAGGACAAGCCGGAACCGGTCGTCGCGCGCATCCTCGCGGCCCTCGACGGGGACGGCCCGTACGCGAACCCCGGCCTTGCCGCGCGGATGCGCGCCGTGCGCGACTGACCGCGCCGTGCCCGGCGCCGCTGCTCAGCGGCGGCTGGCGCCGAGCAGCCGCACCCGGCAGGCGAGTTCGACCGCGAAGCGCGTGTCCGGGTCGTCGAGGTCGAGCTGGAGCGTGTCGCGGACCCGCTTGAGCCGGTAGCCGACGGCGTTGGGGTGCAGATTCAGCTCGCGGCCCGCGTGGGCCAGGGAGTTGCGGTGCGACAGGTAGGCGAGCAGCGTCTGCACCGAGATGTGCGCCCGCTCGGGTCCGAGCGCGTCCAGCGGCAGCAGGATGTCCGCCAGCAGGCTGCGGCTGGTCGGGGAGGCGTACACGTCGAGCAGCACCCGGCGCAGGCCCGTCACGTCCGTCAGTTCGACGCTGCCGAGGCGCCCGGCCGCGATCGCGGAACCGGCGGCGATCCGCGCCTCCGCGGCGGACGAACGCAGCCCCGCCGCCCCCGTCTGCGGGGTGCCGAGGCCGAGCGTGTACTCCCACCCGTGCCCGGTCAGGCCGCGCGCGTACTCCTGGAGCCGGACGGCCACCTCCCGCAGCCGCCGCTGGTGGTCGCCCGCGCCGTGCTCCTCGGTGCTGACCAGGAGCAGGTCGTCCTGGACGAACGCGACGTGCCACATCTCGTCCCGGCCGTCGACCAGTTGGAGCGCGAACAGCTCAAGCGCGGGCTGCACGCTGCGCGGAGCCCGCGCCTCGGGGTTGTCGAGGCCGGTCGGGATCAGCCAGGCCGCGACGTGCGAGAGCTGGAGGGGGAGCCCGAGCATCGCGGCCTGGCCGACGAAGCCCTCGACCCGGTGGGACTCGGCGAGCACCAGCTCGACGATGAGGTCCGACCGCGACTGGGTGGGCGCGAAACGGTCGCTGATCTGGCGCTGTGCGGCCCGCGACAGCAGCGAGGCGACGACGGGCAGGGCGATGGCCATCGCCGGGTCCGACCGGTTCCCGACGAGCCGCCCGATCGGCACCTCGCCGACGCAGACCGCGTCGGCCGCCGACCAGGTCACGGTGGCGTCCTCCACCACGGCGAGCTCCGAGCCGAGCATGCGGTTGGCCTCGGCGAGGATGTGCTCGGGCGTCCCGTCCGGTCCCGCCGCGGCCTCGGTGGCCTTCTCGATGGCGTGCGTCGCCCGCATGATCGCCTCGGACGCGCCGCCCGACAGCAGCCGGTCGACCACGAGGGCCAGATCGGCCGACCGCGCGCCGGGAGCGGCGAAGACCGGCACACCGCCGCGGTCGGCGAGCACCCTTGCGGTGTCGGGCAGGGTCAGCTCGGTCGTGAACACGAGCCCCGCGACCTCGCGCGCGCTCGCCTGACGCAGCGCCACGTCCAGCCGGTACGGCGGCGGGTGCTCGGTGCCGGGCACGATGACGAGGGTTCCGGCGGGCACGGTGCCCAGCAGGTCGAGCGGCGAGACGTCCACCCGTACGACGGCGCGCCCGTCCGCGGGCCCGGCGCGGTGCCGGATGCCGAGGCGGTCGCCCTGGGCGGCGAGGTCGGAGACGGTCAGTTGTGCCATCAGCACAGTATGACGCGATTCTCTGGACTCTCGGGCCATAGGTGCGGTCAGGGCGTCGCCATATCGTGAGGCCCATGGTTCACACACCCCTCGACGCGCCCGCCCCTCACAGGGCCTCCGCCGTCGCGGCCTCAGACGTCGCGGCGCTGGCCGCGGGCACAGCGATCTTCGGCACCGGGGGCGGCGGGGCGGTCTACACCTCGCAGATCGTCGCCGAGGAAGCGCTCCGCGCGAACGGCCCGGTGCCCCTGGTCACCGTCGACGATCTCGGCCCCGACGACCTGGTGATCCTCATGTCGGGCATCGGCGCCCCCACCGTGGGCATCGAGATGCTCTCCTCCAACCGCCAGGTCGACCTCCTCGTCCGCGAGGCAGAGGCCGTCGCCGGCCGCCCCATCACCGCCCTCATGGCCGCGGAGATCGGCGGCAGCAACGGCGTCGGGCCGGTGGGCTGGGCCTCCCGCCTCGGGCTGAAGCTGCTCGACGCCGACGGCATGGGCCGGGCCTTCCCCGACGCGGCGATGGTCGCCATGAACGTCGCCGGAGTCCCGTGCGACTTCTCCGTCCTGAGCGACGTGGTCGGCAACGTCTCGGTGCTCAAGACCGTCGACCTGCACTGGCTGGAGCGGCACGCGCGCGCCCTCACCGTCGCCAGCGGCTCCATCTGCCTCGGCGTGCACTACCCCCTCACGGCCGAGACGGCCAAGGGCGCCGTCGTCGAGGGCACGGTCAGCGCCGCCATCCGCGTCGGCCACGCCCTGCTCTCCTCACCCGAGCCGGTCGCCGCCGTGGCCGCGGAGCTCGGCGGCTCGATCCTGCTCACCGGCAAGATCACCGACCTCGACCGCCGCACCGTCGGCGGTTTCTCCCGCGGCTCCGTGACGATCGCCGGTACGGGCACCGACCGCGGCAGGCTCCAGCGCCTGGAGATCCAGAACGAGAACCTGGTCGTCCTGGAGGACGGCGAAGTGCTCGTGAGCGTCCCCGACAACGTCACCATCATCGACGCCGAGACCGGCCACGCGATCACCACCGAGATGCTGCGGTACGGCCAGCGCGTCTCCGTACTCGCCTGGGCCTGCGACCCGATCTGGCGGACACCGCGCGGCCTGGAACTGGCCGGACCGCGGGCGTTCGGATACGAGCTGACCTACACCCCCTTCGAAGGAAGCACCCGATGACGGCCACGCGCGATCTCTCCATCGGCGTCGACGTCGGCGGCACCAACACCGACGCCGTCGCCATCGACAGCACCGGCACCGTGCTCGCCCACACCAAGCAGGCGACGACCGACGACGTCACCGGCGGCATCAGGGCCGGAATCGCCCATGTGCTCACAGCGCTCGGCGAGGACCGGTCACGGGTCTCACGGGTCATGCTCGGCACCACGCACGCCACCAACGCGATCGTCGCCCGGCGGCAGCTCGACCGGGTGGCGACCATCCGGCTCGGCGCCCCGGCGGCGACCGAGTACCCGCCGCTGCTCGGCTGGCCGGGCGATCTCGCCGGGCTCATCCTGGCCGGGTCCGCGATGGTCGGCGGCGGCCACATGGTCGACGGCACGCCGATCGCGCCACTGGACCGGGACGCCATCCTGCGCTTCCTCGACGGCCTCGACCACTTCGACGCCGTCGCCGTGACCGGCATCTTCAGCCCCTCGATGCCGGACCAGGAACTCGAGGTCGCCGAACTGCTCCGCGCCCACCTCGGCCCCGACGCGCGCGTCTTCCTCAGTCACGACATCGGTCCCACCGGTCTGCTGGAGCGGGAGAACGCCACCGTCCTCAACGCGGCGCTGCACAGCGTGGCCCGCTCGGTCACCGAGGCCCTGGTGACGGTCGTCGACGAGGAAGGGCTCGACGCCGTCACCTTCTTCGCGCAGAACGACGGCACGCTGATGTCGCTGGACTACGCCGCCCGGTACCCGGTGCTCACCATCGGCTCCGGCCCCGCGAACTCCATCCGCGGCGCGGCCTACCTCTCCGGCGCCACCAACGCGATCGTCATCGACGTCGGCGGCACCACCTCGGACCTGGGCGTCGTGGTGAACGGATTCCCCCGCGAGTCCACGCTGCCCCGCGAGATCGGCGGCGTACGGACCAACTTCCGGATGCCCGACATCCTCAGCCTCGGCGTGGGCGGCGGTACGACCATCGACCCGGTGACCGGCGCTGTCGGACCGGGCTCGGTGGGCTACCGGATCGCGACGGAGGGCCTGCTCTTCGGCGGCCGGACGCCGACCCTGACCGACGCGGCGGCCCTCGCGGGGGCCTCGATCGCCGGACGGACCCTCCCCGCCCAGACGGCAGCCAACGAGCAGGCGCTGCGCGCCGCCCTGGAGCGCGCGCACGTGCTGATCGAGGAAGCCGTGGAACGGCTCTCCCTCGGCCGCGCCGACCTGCCGCTCGTGGTGGTCGGCGGCGGCGGCTTCCTCGTACCCGACGACCTGCCGGGCGCCGGTCCCATCGTGCGGCCCGACCACGGCGACGTGGCGAACGCGGTGGGCGCCGCGATCTCGCTCGCCGGAGGCCGCGCCGACCAGATCAGCCCGCTGGAGGACCGGGAGGCGGCCATCGCCCAGGCGTCGGAGGCGGCGATCGCCAAGGCGATCCAGGCGGGCGCCGACCCGCTGGAAGTGGCCGTCGTCGACGTGCTGGAGACCCCCGTCCCCTACAGCGACCGGCCGACCGTGGAAGTGTCGGTCAAGGCCGCGGGACCGCTGGCGCGGCTCGGCGAACGGGCCGCGGCGCGGTGACGGGGTTCACCGCGGGTGACGCGGCGCTCGCCGACCTTGTGGCGCTGCGCCGCGCACTGCACGCCCACCCCGAGGTCGGCCTCGACCTGCCCCGGACGCAGGCGGCGATCCTCACCGCGCTGGACGGCCTCGGCCTGGAGATCACCACCGGGCACGGTCTGACGTCGGTGACGGCCGTGCTGCGCGGCGGCCGGCCGGGCCCCGTCGTCCTGCTGCGCTCCGACATGGACGCCCTGCCGGTCCTGGAGGCCACCGGCCTGCCGTTCGCGGCGGCCAACGGCGCCATGCACGCCTGCGGCCACGACCTGCACATGGCGGGCCTGGTCGGCGCCGCCCGGCTCCTCGCGGCCCGCCGCGCGCAGCTGCCCGGCACCGTCGTGTTCATGTTCCAGCCCGGCGAGGAGGGATACGCGGGCGGTCGGCTGATGATCGAGGAAGGCGTCCTGGACGCGGCGGGCGAGCGCCCGGTCGCCGCGTACGCCGTCCATGTCGACTGCGTGACGCCGAAGGGCCGGGCGGTCACCCGGCCGGGTCCGATGATGTCGAGCGTCAGCGCGCTGCACATCCGGGTGACCGGGACCGGGGGCCACGCCGCCTACCCCCACCACGGGTTCGACCCGGTCCCGGTCGCGGCCGAGATCATCCTCGCGACGCAGTCCTTCGTGGCGCGCCGGATACCGGTCGCCGACCCGGCCGTGGTCTCGGTGACCCGTGTCTCCTCCGACTCCGCCGCGGGCAACGTCCTCGCCGCCTCCGTCAGCCTGGAGGCGAACATCCGCGCCCTGTCACCCGCGACGCTCGCGCTGGTGCGTGACGAACTCCCGGCGCTGGCCGTCGCGCTCGGCGAGGCGCACGGCTGCGCGGTCGACACCGAGTACGTCGAGTCGTACCCGGTGACGGTCAACGACCCGGCAGAGACCGAGCGGGTGCTCGCGGTGCTCGACGAGCGCTACGGCGACCGGGTGGTGCGCCTGCCGTTCCCCGGCATGGCCTCGGAGGACTTCGCCTACGTGCTCGAAAAGGTGCCCGGCACGCTGGTCTTCCTCGGCGTACGGCCCGAGGACGGTACGAGCGGTCCGATGCACTCCGATCGGGCGGTCTTCGACGACTCCCGCCTCGACGAACACGCGGCGCTCCTGGCGGAACTGGCATGGCGCCGCCTCGCGGGCTGCGGGGCGCCGCGCCCGCGGTGACCGCTCAGCCGAGCGCGCGCTCGAACAGGCGCGAGAGGACGATCGCGCTCCGGGTCCGGTAGAGCCGGTCGGTGCGGCGGATCTGCTCGATGGTGTCCTCCGACTCCGCGATGGAGCCCGCCAGGACACGGACCAGGGCGTCCGCGTCCCCCGACACGTTCCACGCCCCGACACGTTCGCAACAAACGTTCAAGGAGGACATTGTGCACGCAGAAACCACCGTTCCGCGCCGTCGGGTGAGCCGTCTCGCCAACAACTACGCGCCCCTTCCGGTGCGGGCCGAGTCCGCGCGGGGCGTCTGGGTCACGGACGCCTCGGGCAGCCGTTTCCTCGACATGCTCAGCGCCTACTCCGCGATGAACTTCGGCCACGGCAACCCCACCCTGCTCGCGGCGGCCCACGACCAGCTCGCGGCCATGACCCTGATCAGCCGCGCCTACGACCACACCGAGATGGAGCGGTTCGCCGCGGCCCTCTGCGACCTGGCCGGCAAGGACATGATGGTGCCGATGAACACCGGCGGGGAGGCCGTCGAGACCGCCATCAAGGTCGCCAGGAAGTGGGCCTACGAGGTCAAGGGCGTCCGCGAGAACCGGGCCGAGATCATCGTGGCCTCCGGCAACTTCCACGGCCGGACGACCACCGTGGTCGGCTTCTCCGACGACCCCGACGCCAGGAACGGATTCGGACCGTTCACCCCGGGCTTCGTGACGGTGCCCTACAACGACGCCGCGGCCCTGGAGGCGGCGATCACCCCCGACACCGCCGCCGTGCTGCTGGAGCCGGTGCAGGGCGAGGCCGGTGTGATCATCCCCGACGCGGGCTATCTGCCCGCGGTGCGCCGGATCTGTGACGAGCGGGGCGTCCTGTTCCTCGCCGACGAGATCCAGTCGGGCCTGGGGCGCACGGGGGAGACCTTCGCCTGCGACCACGTCGGAGTGACGCCCGACGTCTACATCCTGGGCAAGGCGCTCGGCGGCGGCATCGTCCCCGCGTCCGCGGTGGTCGCCGACAGCGACATCCTCGGTGTCCTGCGCCCGGGGCAGCACGGCTCGACCTTCGGCGGCAACCCGCTGGCCTGCCGGATCGGGACCGCCGTCGTCGACCTGCTGAGGACCGGGGAGTACCAGGAGCGCGCCCGGACCCTGGGGGCGCGACTGCGGGACGAGCTGACGCCGTTGGTCGGCCAGGGGCTGGTCTCGGTCCGGACCATCGGGCTGTGGGCGGGGATCGACGTCGACCCCGCGCTCGCCACCGGCCGTACCGTCTGCGAGGAACTGGCCCGGCGCGGTGTCCTCGCGAAGGACACCCACGGCTCCACCGTGCGGCTCTCGCCTCCCCTGGTGATCGAGCCGAGCGAGCTGTCCTGGGGCGTCGCCCAGCTCGCCGACGTCCTGCGGGCACTGGCGTAAGCGGGTTCCGCCGTCCACGGGACGGCAGTGACGAGGGCCCAGGATCCGGCGGTGGTGATGGACGGTGGGCCCATCGCCGCCGGTCGGCGCCACGGCTATCGTGCGGCGCAGAGGCGGAAACAGACATACGGCACGCGGGCCGTGTCCACGCGGCGGAGCCGACGAGAACGAAGAGGCAGGGGTGCGCGATGCACAGGGACCAGCCGGAGACCGGCGCCGACGGCAGGGCCGCACTGACCGGAGTGGTCGTCGTCGACCTGTCCCACGTCCTGGCGGGACCGTACGCCGCGCAGACGCTGGCCGACCTCGGCGCGACCGTCATCAAGGTCGAGAACCCCGCGAACCCCGATGTCTCGCGCGGCTTCCCGCCGTACCTGCGCTCGGGCGACGAGGAGTTCAGCGGGTACTACGGCCAGTACAACCGCGGCAAGCTCGGTGTCTGCCTCGACCTGGCCCGTGACGAAGGCAAGCAGGCCCTCAAGGACCTGGTCGCCCACGCCGACGTCCTCGTCGAGAACTTCCGGCCCGGCACCATGGACAAGCTCGGCCTGGGCTACGAGGTGCTGGCCGGGATCAACCCCCGCCTGGTGTACACGGCCATCTCCGGCTACGGCCAGACGGGCAGCCGTCGCCGCCGTCCGGCCTTCGACAGCACCGCGCAGGCCGCGGGCGGCCTGTGGTCGATGAACGGCTACCCCGACACCCCGCCGGTGCGGGTGGGCGTCACCATCGGGGACCTGTCGGCCACGATGTTCGCCGTCATCGGCACCCTGGCCGCCCTGCGGCACGCCGAGAGCACCGGCGTCGGCCAACTGGTCGACGTCGCCCAGGTCGACAGCGTCGTCGCCATGACCGAGACGGCCGTCGTCGACTACACCGTCGACCGGAAGGTCGCGGCACCGGCCGGGAACGAGCACGCCTGGGTCAGGCCGTACGAGCTGTTCCCGTGCGCCGACGGGCAGGTGTTCTTCGGCGGCTACACCGACAGGCTCTGGGCGGCCAGTTGCGCGCTGTTCGGCACACCGGAGGCGGCCACGGACCCCGAGATCGACACGATGCGCAAACGCTTCGACAAGGAGACGTACGACCGCCGGGTGAAGCCGCTGGTCACCGGCTGGTTCGCCGGGCGGACCCGGCAGGAACTCGAGGACCTCGCGGGCGACGTCATCCCGCTGACGGCCGTCCGCGACATCGGGGAGGTCGTCGAGGACCCGGGCACCGCCGAGCGGGACATGATCGTCGAGGCCGACTACGGCCCGCTGGGCGCGCTGCGGATGTTCGGCTCGCCCATCAAGCTCAGCGCCACCCCCGCCGTGCCGGGGCGACCGGCCAACAAGGTGGGGGAGCACACCGATGAGGTGCTGCGCCGCTTCGCGGGCTACGACCGGGCGCGGATCGAAGAGCTGCGCGCGGCGAAGGTGATCTGACGATGGGTCAGGAGGCCGTCCGCCGCGAGCCGTTGCTGACCGGGCCCGCCGCCGCGTATCGCTCCACCTTCGCGCCCTGCGCCCCTGAGCCGGTCCCCGGCGAGCCGCTTCCCCCGGGCTGGGAGGGGATCTACTTCCCCTTCGACGCGGCCTTCGCCGACCTGCGCCCCGACGGCTCGCCCGGCGGCGACGGCACGGTGCCCGACCCCGGCCTGCCCCGGCGCATGTACGCCGGTGAGGACACCCGCTTCCTGCGGCCCCTGCGCTACGGCGACACGGTCGAGCAGCGCACCGCGCTCGGCGCCGTGACCCGCAAGCGCGGCCGGGCGGGGGAGCTGGTCTTCGCCGACATCGAGCGGAGCTACCTGGTGGACGGCGCCGTCGCGGTCACGAGCACCTGGCACGACGTGTTCCTGCCTGCGAGCGACCCCGCCGCCGCGCCCGCCGACGTACCGGCGGGCGAGGCCGAGCAGTGGGACTGGTCGCGGCGGGCGACCCTGGACAGCCGGCAGCTCTTCCGGTACTCGGCGCTGACCTTCAACACCCACCGGGTGCACTACGACCGGGCCTGGGCGCAGGACGTCGAGGGCCTGCCCGACCTGCTGGTGCACGGCCCCCTGATGCGCATGCTCCTGCTCGACTTCGCGACGCTTTCACTGCCCGGCCGCACGGTCCGCGAGTTCTCGGTGCGCTCGGTCTCGCCCGCGTTCGTCGACCGGCCGGTGATCCTGGTCGGACGCGAGGACGCCGACGGCGTACGGGTCCGCGCCCTGGACGCCGACCATCGCGTACTCGCCCGGGGCCGGGTGCGTACGGACACGCCCTAGAGGCGGCGCAGCCGCTCGGCGATCTCGTCGAGCCGGACGGCGAGCGACAGTCGGAAGAACAGCTCGTCGTCGCGCCAGCCCTCGCCCAGGAGCCGGGTCAGCCGTTCGATCCGCTGGAGGATCGTGTTGGTGTGGAAGCCCAGCTCCCGGCCGGTCCTGGTCGGGCTCGACTGATTGCGCACGAAGGCGCGCAGGGTGGCGAGCAGATCCGTACCGTGCTCGGCGTCGTAGCGCCGTACCGGCCCCACCATCGTGTCGAGATACGCGGTCAGGGCGGCGGGGTCGGGCTCGAAGACGGCCGCGTAGGGGTGGTAGTCCTCGGCCCGCGCCGCGAGGTCGCCCGCCCCCAGCGCCTGGAGCAGCCGGACGGTGCGCTGCGCTGTCACCACCGCCGTGGGCAGGTCGCCGGACGCGGCGGCGCTCACCGACAGGACCGGGACCGACAGCGCCGCGCGCAGCTGGTCGTGGAGCCGCTGGACCGTGACGCCGGGCTGCCGGGACGACAGGGCGACGGCGACATGGCCGCCGTACTCGCCCACCAGCGCCCGGCTGTGCAGCGGACCGAGCAGCGTACGGGTCGCCTGCGGCCGGTGCTCGCCCGGCACGGCGAAGAGCACGAGGGTGTCGAGGTCCTGGACGGGGACGCGCAACCGCTTGGCCCGGCGCACCGCGTCGCGACGGCGGTCGGGCGAGCCGTCCAGCAGATCGGCCAGCAACTCGCCCTGCCTGCGGTGCTCCGCGTCGGACACGGCCTGCCGCTGCATGGCCAGGAGCGTGCCGACCTGCGCCCCCCGCTCGATGGTCCGCAGGTCGACGGAGCTGAGCGGGAAACCGCCCGTACCGAGCAGCACGGCGCCGAAGTAGTACGAGCCGGTCGTCAGGGCGGCGACCGCCCCGATGTCCCCGCCGTCCTCGACCAGGACGCAGCGGCCCGAGTCATGGCTGGCCCGGACGGCCTCGGCGACGGGTGCGCGGCGCAGTTCGTCGGCGGACAGGGCGCGCCCGGCCGTCACGATCACCTCGCCGTACTCGTCCACGACGGCCACCGCGCGGTCCAGGGCCTCGGCGAGCTTCTCGGCGATCGGCGAGAAGTCGCTGTCCTCCAGCACGGACCGGATGAGCTGCTGATGCACCGCGTTGGCGCGGTCCCGCTCGACCAGGTGCTCCCTCAACCGCTCCAGGGCGTCGCGCGCCTCCTCCTGCGAGCGCTGGAGGCGCTGGAGCCGCTGCGCGGTCTGGAGCACCACCGAGGCGTGGTTGGCGAGCGCCGAGAGCAGCGCGACCTGCTCGGGGGTGAAGGCGTGCTCGTCACGGGTCCCGACGAACAGCACCCCCAGGACGTCCTCGTCGGAGAGCAGCGGCACGCCCAGGAGCGAGACCAGGCCCTCGGCGGCGACCGCCTCGGACAGCGAGTCCTCGTGCCACCCGGCGGAGTCGTCCTCGTAGCGCGTCACCCACTGCGCGGCGCGGGTCTCGACCACGAGGCTGGCCAGTCCGCGGCCGGGCGGCACCACCAGGCGCTGGAAGCGCGGGCTGACCGAGCCCGCCGTCTTGCGGACCCGCAGCGTCAGGCTGGCGGCGTCGAACTCCGACAGATACGTGACGTCGGAGTCCATCATGTCGTGCGCGCGCTCCACCAGCCGGGCCAGCAGCGCGTCGGCGTCCCGCTCCTCGGCCAGCTCCCGGGCGCTGGAGAACAGGGCGGTCAGCTCGTGCTCACGGCGGCGCAGCCGCAGTTGGTCGCGCCGCAGCCGGTACAGCCGCTCCGCGGCGCCCGCCGCGGCGCCGCCGGTCACGCCGAGGTCCGCGAGCGCGCCGTCCAGCCGGTAGGGGTCCACCGCCTGTTCGCCGACGGCCGCGTCCAGGACCACCGCCAGCGCCCGCGCGCGGCCGTCCGCCGTACCGCCGTCCGCCGTACCGCCGTCCGCCGTACCGCCGTCCGCCGTACCGCCGTCCGCCGTACCGCCGTCCGCCGTACCGCCGTCCGCCGTACTCCGGTCCGCTCGCTCGGCTCCGCTCTCCACCGCGACCGCTCCCTCCGCGCGCCGCGCCGGCCTCTGCCGTCGGCCGCTGTGCGCTGCGCACACTCAGCGTGCCGTACGGCGTGCTGATGGTCCATAGCGGGGGGTTCCGCGCCGTCATTAGCGTGACCAGCACCCGAGGGACGCGCCCCCGCGCGTCCCTCGGCACCACCGCTCCCGCCCGTGACCGCTTCCGGAGGAAGGCCATGGCATCGTGACCAGCCGTCTGTCGGGTTTCAGGAATCTCTCCGTCGACCAGCGCCGTGCCCGCGCCGCCGAGGCCATGGAGGTGCCCCCCGCCCTGTTCGACGCGCTCTCGCCGGACCGGGGCCTCTCGCTCGGCCAGGCCGACCACATGGTCGAGAACGTCGTCGGCGTCCTCGGCCTCCCGGTCGGCATCGCGACCAACTTCGTGGTGAACGGCCGCGACATCCTCGTCCCCATGGCGACCGAGGAGCCCTCGGTCGTCGCGGCGGCCTCGAACCTCGCCCGGATGACCCGCGACCACGGCGGTTTCCGAACCTCGTCCAGCGTCCCGCTCATGCAGGCGCAGGTGCAGATCCTCGACGTCGCCGACCCGGCGGGCGCGCGGGTGCGGCTGCTGTCCGCGGCCGGGGAACTGATCGCGCTCGCCAACGAACAGGACCCCGCGCTGGTCCGGTTCGGCGGCGGGGCGCGCGAGATCTCCGTGCGGCTGGTGCCCAGCAGGCGGCAGACCTACGTCGTGCTGCACCTCGTGGTCGACGTGCGCGACGCCATGGGCGCGAACGCGGTCAACACCATGGCCGAGGCCATCGCCCCCCGCGCGGCCGAGATCGCCCGAGGGCGGACCCTCCTGCGCATCCTCACCAACAAGGCCGACCTGCGCCTCACCCGTGTCTCGGCGACCTTCGACGCGGGCCTGCTCGGCGGCCCCGCCGTCGTGGAGAACATGCTGGACGCGGCCGAGTTCGCCGTCGCCGACCCCTACCGCGCCGCCACCCACAACAAGGGCATCATGAACGGCGTCACCGCCGTCGTCCTGGCGACCGGCAACGACACCCGCGCGGTCGAGGCGGGCGCGCACTCCCACGCGGTCGGTCCTGACGGCCGCTACACCGCGATGTCGCGCTTCGAGAAGAACGCCGACGGCGACCTGGTCGGCACGCTGGAGCTGCCCATGCCGGTCGGACTGGTCGGCGGCGCCACCAAGGTGCACCCCGTGGCGCGGGCCAACGTCACACTGCTCGGGGTGGAGACGGCGAGCGAGCTGGCCGAGATCATCGTGGCCGTCGGCCTGGCCCAGAACGCCGCGGCGGTGCGGGCGCTGGCCACCGAGGGCATCCAGCGCGGCCACATGTCGCTGCACGCGCGCAATGTGGCCGTGACCGCGGGGGCCACCGCCGCCGAGATCGACTCGGTCGTCGCGCGGATGGTCGCGGACAGGTCCGTACGCGCGGACGCCGCCGAGCGGATCCTGGCCGAACTGCGGGACCGGCCGTGACCCGGTCACCGGCCGCGCTCGGACTGCCCGTCGCCCACCGGTCGCCAGGACTGCCGGACCGGGTGACGGTCTACGAGGTCGGGGCCCGCGACGGGCTCCAGGCCGAGAAGGCGCGGGTGCCCACCGCGGCCAAGGTCCGGCTGATCCGCGACCTGACGGCCGCCGGGCTGCCCGTGGTCGAGGCGACCAGCTTCGTCTCCCCGCGCTGGATCCCGCAGTTGGCGGACGCCGCCGACGTGCTCGCCGCGCTGCGGGAGGCGGGCGCGGACCTGAGCAGACACCCCGTCCTGGTGCCGAACGACCGCGGTCTTGACCGCGCCCTGGACGCCGGGGCGTCGGCCGTCGCGGTCTTCGTCAGCGCGACCGAGACCTTCGCGCGCCGCAATCTGGCGATGGGCCGCTCGGAGGCGGTCGAGGTCGCGGGAAAGGTGACCGAGCGGGCACTGGCCGCGGGCGTCCGGGTCCGCGGGTACGTCTCGATGGTCTTCGGCGATCCCTGGGAGGGGCCGGTCCGCCCGGAGCGGGTCGCGGAGGTCACCCGGGCCCTGGCCGACGCCGGGTGCCACGAGGTGAGCCTCGGCGACACCATCGGCGTCGGCACACCCGGCCATGTGGGCGCGGTCCTGGCAGCCGTCGCCGAAGCGGGTGTGGCCCGCGACCGGATCGCCCTGCACTTCCACGACACCTACGGCCAGGCCCTGGCCAACGTGCACGCGGGACTGCTCGCCGGGGTCACGACCTTCGACGCCTCGGTCGGCGGCATCGGCGGCTGCCCGTACGCGGGCTCCGCCACCGGCAACCTCGCGACGGAGGACCTGCTCTGGATGCTCACCGGTCTCGGCATCGAGACCGGGGTCGACCTGGACGCGGCGATGCGCGCGGGGCTCCGCGTCACCGCGCTCCTCGGCCGGCCGTCCCCCTCACGGGTCGTCCAGGCCCTGGACCGCGACTGGCCGGACGGGGACGGGGACCGGCCGGACGGGGACCGGGACCGCTGAGGCGCGGGCGGTCAGTACGGGCAGGCGGTCAGTGCTGGCGGACGGTCAGCACGGGCAGGCGGTCAGTACTGGTAGAAACCCGCGCCCGTCTTGCGGCCGAGGCGGCCCGCGTCGACCATCCGCTGAAGGATCGGCGGCGCCGCGTACAGCGGCTCCTTGTACTCCGAGTACATCGAGTCGGCGATGGCGGCGACGGTGTCGAGGCCGATCAGGTCCGACAGCTTGAGCGGGCCCATCGGGTGCGCGCAGCCGAGCTCCATGCCGTTGTCGATGTCCTCGCGGGTCGCGATGCCCGACTCGAACATCCGGATCGCGGAGAGCAGATACGGCACCAGGAGCGCGTTGACGACGAAGCCGGAGCGGTCCTGGGCGCGGATGGCGTGCTTGCCGAGCACGTCGGTGACCAGCGCCTCGGTCCGCTTGAGGGTGTCACTGCCGGTGGTGAGCGCCGGGATCAGCTCGACCAGGCGCTGCACCGGGGCGGGGTTGAAGAAGTGGATGCCGATGACCTGGTCGGGCCGCGAGGTCGCCACGGCCAGCTTGACCAGCGGGATCGAGGAGGTGTTGGAGGCCAGGATCGCGTCCTGCCTGCTCACCACCTGGTCGAGCACCCGGAAGATGTCGATCTTGACCTGCTCGTTCTCCACCACGGCCTCGATGACCAGGTCGCGGTCGGCGAACTCGCCCAGGTCGGTGGTGAAGGTCAGCCGGCCCAGCGTCTCGTCGCGCTCAGCCTCGGTGATCTTGCCGCGCTCCGCGGCCTTGCCGAGCGAGTTCGTCAGCCGGGTGCGGCCCAGCTCCAGGGCCTCACCGGTGGTCTCCGCGACCCGGACGTCGAGCCCGGCCTTCGCGCACACCTCCGCGATGCCCGCCCCCATCTGGCCCGCGCCGACCACTCCGACGCGCTGGATGTCACTCACTCGTCAGCCCCTGCCGCTTCCGTGCACCGCTTCCGTGTACCGGACAGACGTTACCTGTGTCCGGTACGCGCGGGACCGGCCGGGTGCCGGTCCCGCGCGTAGCCGAAGGAGCCGGGGTCAGCCCACGGAGCAGGCGGAACCGTTGAGCGAGAAGGCGGCGGGGGAGGTGTTCGTCCCCGGCGCGCTGCCGGTGAAGCCGAAGGTCGCGGAGCCGCCCGCGGGCAGCACCGCCGCGTAGCTCGGCGCGGTGACCGTCACGGCCGCGCCGCTTTGCGTGTAGTTCGCGCTCCACAGCGACGTGATGGTCTGGCCGCCGCCGAAGGACCAGGCCAGCTTCCAGTTGGAGATCGCCGCCGAGCCGTTGTTCTTGACCGTGACCGACGTCTGGAAGCCGCCGGGCCAGGAATTGGTGACGTCGTACGCCACCGAGCAGGCGCCGGAGCCGGGCGGTGTGGTCGGCGGGGTGGTGGGAGGCGTGGTGGGCGGGGTCGTCGGAGGTGTGGTCGGGGGAGTCGTGGGAGGGGTCGTCGGGGGAGTGGTCGGCGCAGTCGTACCGCCGGAGCCGTCCGAGGTGTCGCCATAGATGATGCCGCGGCCGTTGGTCGCGATGTAGACGCGGCCGTAGACCCGGGGGTCGCCGGTGATCGCGGTGTTGGTCACGCCGTACTGGTGGGCGTTGTCGTTGATCCGCACCCAGTTCGCGCCCGCGTCGGTGGAGCGGAAGATGCCGCGGACGCCGCCGATCTTCGCGCTGGTGTAGAGCGCCTGGTAGGCCGCGCCGGGGGCGGCCTTGCCGAAGCCGATGGTGTCGGCCTCCTGCACGTTGGCCAGCTTGGTGAAGCTCGCGCCGGAGTTGGTGGAGTGCCACAGGCCGTACGCGCCGCCCGTGCTGCCGCCCGCCACCCACACGTCGCCCTCGGCGCCGGGCAGCGCCTTGAGCTTGCCCGCCTCCGCGGGCAGCCCGGTGGCCGCCGTCGCGGCGAAGGTCGCTCCGCCGTCGGTGCTCACGTAGAACTTGCCGCCGTAGACGCCGTAGAACTTCTTCGGGTTGACCCGGTCGGAGCCGATGGCCGCGCCGGTCGGGATGCCGGTGGAGTCGGACCAGGAACCGCCGAAGCCGACCGAGTACTTGACGCCGGTACCGGACGGGGCCCACAGGAAGCGGCTGCCGTCGGCCGCCGCGGCGACCGTACCGCCGCCGCTGACCCCGGACGGGTCGGTGCCCGCGAACCAGTTGGCGCCGTTGTCGGTGGAGAAGGCGACGTGCGCGCCGCTGTCCGCGTTGCCGACCCTGACCATGGTGTTGGCGTTGGTGGCCGCGAAGTCCAGGCTCGTGGTGGTGGTGAAGTTGGGCTGGGTGAACATCATCGGGGGCACGGCGGTGAGGTCGGTGTGCCGGAAGCCGCCGATGTCACCGAGCGCGCTGATCAGCGGCGCGCCGGTCGGCGGGCTGATCAGGTCCTGGACCGACGTCTCCTCCAGGCCCTTGGCGTTGGGCTTGACGGTGAACTTCGCCCCGGTGTCCCAGTTGGTGAGGTTGTCGGTGCCGTAGACGGTGGCCCCGGTGCCGTACCACATGCGGTTGGAGTTGAACGGGTCGATCTCCAGCGACTCGGTCATCCAGCCGAGCTTGGGGGTCTCCTCCGGCGGCGACGGGTTGGCGCCCCAGCTCAGCCACGGTGACGAGGAGACGTCCATGGTGTAGCGGTCGGCGCGGTTGGGGTAACTGGTGAAGTCCCAGGCCCGCGTCCAGGTCGCGCCGCTGTCGGTGCTGCGGAAGATCTGGGTGTCGGCCCACCACGAGCTGTAGCCGGTGACCATGATCGTGCCGGGGTGCTGCCGGTCGACGGTCATACCGCTGTAGCCGAAGTACGTGTCCGCGTCCGACATCGGGCTGATGTTGGTCCACGCGCCGGTCGCGGTCGCGTACCGCCACACCTGGCCCTTGGCTCCGTCGTACGGGCCGCCGGTGTCGCTGGTGGCGAGGTAGAGGTAGCCGTTCACCGCGTCCAGCACGCCCTTGTGCGCGATGTACCCGGTGGGCTGGCCCGCCAGCCGGGACCAGGTGGCGCCGCCGTCGGTCGAGCGGTAGACGGTGTTGGCCTTGTCGGCCACACCCACGTAGACGGTCTGCGTGGCGGAGCCCTTGGTGCCGGTGCGCGGGTCGAAGGTCACCCACACATCGCCCTGGTTGTCGCTCTGGTAGCCGCTGCTGTCGGACGGATCGGCCACGTAGTTCCCGACGTTGGGGAAGGCGGTGACCTTCGCCCAGGTGACACCGGAGTCGGTACTGCGCCACAGCCCGTTGCCGCTGGGCGCGGCGAAGTACAGGACGCTGTCCTTGTTGGGGTCGATGGCCAGCCGCTCGCCCATGCCGCGGCCGGGCATGTTGCCGCCGAGCTTGAACGGCAGCGCGGTCGCCGCCCAGGTCGCGCCGCGGTCGGAAGAGCGCAGGATGGCGCCGTTGTCGGGGTCCCAGGAGTTGGTGTACATGCCGACGGCCGCGTAGACCTTGTCGGGCGCGAGCGCGTCGGTGGCGAGGCTGACCACGCCGTTCCTGTTCCAGTCGGTCCAGCCCACCGAATCCAGCAGCGGCGTCCAGGACTTGGTGGCCTCGTTCCAGCGGTAGGCGCCGCCGATGTCGGTCCGCGCGTAGGCGAGGTTCTTCTCCGACTGGTTGAAGACGATGCCGGGCACGAAGCCGCCGCCGTCGATCCTGACGTTCTTCCAGGAGTACGTGTCCGCGACGGCGGCCGGTGCGGCGGTGGCCGGGGCCGCGGTGGCCGTGGCGGTGACCGCGGCGACCGCGGAGGCGCCGCCTATCAGGGACAGGGCCGCGACGAGCGCGGCGAGTGGTCTGCGGAGCATGGAAAGGCGTCCTCTCCGTACGGACGCGGGCCGCGCCGGGCCCGCGCGTGCGGGTGGTGGGGGGATGGACGGTGGCGCTATACATAGGAGGTGTGGGAGCGCTCCCATGATGTTAGCGCCCGCGCCGACGCCCGAGAAGGGGTCGTCAACGCTCCGTCCCGGCGGGGGCCGCGCGAGGGAGTGGACCGAACGGCGGGTTGCCCCGGCGCCGGAAGTCACCCATCATCGGCGGATCATGACGGATGATCAGGAGGCACGGATGGACCGGCTCACCCGCAGGACCTTCACTGTCGCGGCGGCGGGCGCGCTGGCCGCCGTCATCCCCGGCTCGGCGGCGCGGGCGGCCGAACCCTCCCGCGCCCCCCAGGGCGCACCGGGTCGCGCGGGTCACGGCGGACCCGGTGGTCACGGCCGCGACCTGCGCGGCATGTGGATCGCCTCGGTCGCCAACACCGACTGGCCCTCGGCCCCCGGACTCCCCGCCGACCAGCAACGTCAGGAACTGCTCGACCTGTTGGACACCGCGGTCGAACGGGGGCTCAACGCGGTGGTGTTCCAGGTCCGGCCGACCGCCGACGCCTTCTGGCCGTCGGCGTACGAACCCTGGTCGCGGTACCTGACGGGCACTCAGGGGCAGGACCCCGGCTGGGACCCGCTGGGCACCGCGGTGCGCGAGGCGCACCGCCGCGGCCTGGAACTGCACGCCTGGTTCAACCCGTACCGCGTCTCGATGGACACCGACGTCACCAAGCTGGCCCCCACCCACCCGGCCCGCCTCCACCCCGAGTGGATCGTGCCCTTCGGCGGCAAGCTCTACTACAACCCCGGACTGCCCGAGGTCCGACGTTTCGTGCAGGACGCGATGCTGGACGCCGTCCGCCGCTACCCCATCGACGCCGTCCACTGGGACGACTACTTCTACCCGTACCCGGTCGCCGGCCAGGTCTTCGACGACGACGCCGCCTACGCGCGGTACGGCGCCGGATTCCCCGACCGCGACGCCTGGCGGCGGGACAACACCGACCGCCTGGTGCGCGAGACCGCCGCCAGGATCAAGCGGATCCGGCCGAGCACCCAGTTCGGCATCAGCCCCTTCGGCGTCTGGCGCAACGCCGCCACCGACCCGCTCGGCTCGGCCACCACCGCGGGCGTCCAGACCTACGACGACCTGCACGCGGACACCCGCAAGTGGGTCAGGGAGCAGTGGATCGACTACATCGTTCCCCAGGTCTACTGGAACATCGGCTTCGCGGCGGCCGACTACGCCGCCCTCGTCCCCTGGTGGTCCGACGTCGTCCGTGGCACCAACGTGCGCCTCTACATCGGCGAGGCCCTGTACAAGGTCGGGGTCGCGGGCCAGCCCGACGCCTGGCAGGACCCGGCCGAATTGACCCGCCACCTCGACTTCTGCGCCCGCTACCCGCAGGTCCGCGGCAACATCTACTTCTCCGCCTCGCAGGTCGTCGCCGACCCCTTGGGCGCGATGAGCCTGGTCGCCGCCCGCTACCACCACCGCGGACGCCGCTGACGGCGGGCGGTCGGTCCTTCCTGCCCGGCCACGTCCGTGCCGCCTGGTGCCAGCCGCCCCCACGGCAGAAGGCAGGCTCAGGCGATGCGGGGCCGCGCCGCAGCGCCGGTCCGGCTCACCAGGGCCGGATCACGGCGCCGGTGTCCGCGTCTCACGGCGAGGGTGCGAGCACATTGCGTATGCGGGTGGCGATGTGCAGGTTGAGGCGCGTCTCGACGTCACCGAGGTCGTGGCCGGTGATCTCGCAGATGCGCTGGAGGCGGTAGCGGACTGTGCTGCGGTGGATGTGGAGTGCCTCGGAGGTCGCGTCGTAGCTGCCGCCGCTCTCCAGATAGCGCGAGAGTGTCGTCACCAGCCCGGTGCGGTGGCGGGAGTCGTAGTCCAGCAGGCGTCCCAGCCATTCGCGGACGAATCGGTCGGCTTCCCGTTCGCCTTCGCCGGTGCCCAGCATGCGGCACAGGCCCAGCTCCTCGAAGCCGGTGCTGCCGTACGGGTCCTGGGAACCGCGGCGGACGGCGAGGGCGCGGACGGCCTCGTCGTAGGAGCGCGGCAGATCGGCGACGACCTCGCAGCGGCCGCCGATGCCGATGGCTCCGGCCCCGGTGCCGAGCTCCTCCGAGACGGCCCTGTACAGCGCGCCTTCCGGGGCACCCCGGTCTCCCTGGGGCTCCAGGACGACCGTGGCCGAGCCACGGGAGCCGACGAGTACGTTCAGGCGCAGCCGCCGGGCCGCCCGCGCCGCCGCGTCGCCGAGCGCGGCCCGGCCGACCGTCCCGGCCCACTCCAGTACGGCGACCCTGTACGGCCGGTGCAGGTCGTGGCCGAGGACCGCCGCCCGGGCGAAGTCGTCGTCGGTCGTCTCGCCCGAAATCAGCCGGTCGACCAGGCCGTGGCGCAGCAGGGGCTCCAACTCGGCCAGTCTGCGCTCGTGCGAGAGCGCGGGGGCCAGCACCAAGGCGGCCTGTTCGAGCGCTGAGCAGTCCGTTTCCGTCGCCCGCCGGTCAGGATCGACCAGCGCGGCCACGCCGAGCACTTCCCCGGCCATTTCGATGGGGACGAGCAGCCGGTCACCGTCGCGGACGGCGCCGGGACGGTGGCGCGCGTCACGGATCAGGGCCTCCCGGTCCCGGTGTCCCGGGGCCGGGCGCGGCCCACTCCCGGGCCGCCCGGAGGGTTCGCCCCCGCCGTGATCCGCCCAGGCCCGCGGGTTGCCGAAGCGGTCCTCGGTGAGGACCGCGAATCCCGTATGGTCGCGCAGGGCCTCCAGGACTCCCGACTCACCGCTGCCCGAGGCAGCGGCCCGGGAGAGCGCGTGGTCAGCGGCGAGCCGTGCGGCCAGGGCGGAGACGCTCGCGCCGGGGCCGGCAGTCGGCGAGAGGCTCTCTGCCGGCGGCGGCCCTGCGATCCCCGGCCAATGGTGTGAGCGGGCCCCGACCGGCTCTCCCCGGCGCCGGCTGAGGCGTGCCAGGGCGATCCCGGTCTGCTGCGCGAGCAGATCCGTCAGCGCGGTTTCGTCGGTCGAGGGTGTGGTCGCGCCCCCGACGACGAGATAGCCGAGGCAGTCGTCCCCGTATCGCAGCGCGACGGCCCGCGCCCACCGTCCGTCCGCCCGGTGCAGATTCCGGCTGCGGCCGTCGAGAGCGTCGATCCGCCGGTCGAGCCGATCGGCGGCCACCATCTCCGCGGCTGCCTCGGCCGGGGCCCGGCCGTTCGGCTCCGCACCGGGCTCCCGCGCCACGGTGCTCCCCGGTCGGGCGTCGGCGGAGGCAGGCTCCGGGCGTGGAGGGCAGCGCCGCGCCGCGCCATGGTGCACGGCGTACGCCGCTTCGGCGACGAAGGGGCCGGCGGCGGCGATCGCCGCCATGGCACCCCACAGCACCTCTCGCTCGTCGTCACCGTCGAGCATGACCGTCACCAGCCGTAGCAGCGCGTGACGCGCGGCCCCCGGCTGCGGCACGGGGTGAGGCGGGTCGGCGGTCGGAAACGGAAGAGCGTCCATCGCAGGTCCATTCGCGGCTCGAATCAGCCCCCTCTCAACGTACGCCGCTCGGCACGGGCCCTCACCTGCGAGCCGTCGCCGCCCCCCGTCCTCGGGGACCGGAAAGGCGGCGCGGATTGGTCATCCCGGGGCGAGGAAGTCCACCGCGTACTGCGTAAGGCTCGCAGACTGTGCGGGTCCGGCGCCGTGCGCCCGGCGGCCCGCCGGCCGGTTCCGCCTCGCGACGGAGGAGATTCTTATGGCGAAGGCAGTAGGCATCGACCTCGGTACCACCAACTCGGTCATCGCCGTCTGGGAGGGCGGTGAGCCCACCGTCGTCCCGAACGCGGAGGGGGCCAGGACGACCCCGTCGGTGGTCGCCTTCTCCGATGACGGCCAGCGGCTGGTCGGACAGCTCGCGCGGCGGCAGTCGATCCTCAACCCCAAAGGCACCATCACCTCCGCGAAGCGGTTCATCGGACGTCGCTACGACGAGATCTCCGACGAGGCCAAAGCGGTCTCCTTCGACGTGGTCGAGGGGCCCGGCGGGGTGGCCCGCTTCGAGGTGAGCGGAAAGCAGTACGCGCCGGAGGAGATCAGCGCGCAGGTGCTGCGCAAGCTCGCCGACGACGCCGGGAAGTCGCTCGGCGAGAAGGTGACGGAGGCGGTCATCACCGTACCGGCGTACTTCAACGACGCCCAGCGCCAGGCCACCAAGGACGCCGGGAAGATCGCCGGCCTCGAAGTCCTGCGGATCATCAACGAACCGACAGCCGCGGCGCTGGCCTACGGGCTGGACAAGCAGGGCCACGAGACGGTCATGGTCTTCGACCTCGGCGGCGGCACGTTCGACGTGAGCCTGCTGGACGTCGGCGACGGCGTCGTGGAGGTCCGCGCCACCGCGGGCGACTCCCATCTGGGCGGCGACGACTTCGACCGCCGACTGGTGGACCACTTGGCGGACGGCTTCCAGGCGTCCGAAGGCATCGACCTGCGCAAGGACCCGCAGGCATTGCAGCGCCTGTTCGAGGCGGCCGAGAAGGCGAAGACGGAGCTGAGTTCGGTCACCCAGACCCAGGTGAGCCTGCCCTTCATCACGGCGGACGCCTCCGGGCCGAAGCACCTCACCGAGACCGTCCGCCGCTCCACCTTCGAGCAGATCACCTCGGACCTGGTGGAGCGCTGCCTGGAACCGATCAGGACGGCGATGAGCGACGCCAAGGTCACCGACAACGACATCGACGAGGTCATCCTCGTCGGCGGCTCGACCCGCATACCGGCCGTGCAGAACCTGGTCCGCCGGCTGACCGGCGGCAGGGACCCGAACATGAGCGTCAACCCCGACGAGGTGGTGGCGCTGGGCGCCGCCGTCCAGGCAGGCGTGCTCAAGGGCGAGGTCAAGGACGTCCTGCTCCTGGACGTCACCCCCCTGTCGCTGGGCGTCGAGACGGCCGGCGGCGTGATGACCAAGATCATCGACCGGAACACCACCATCCCCGCCCGCCGGTCCGAGACCTTCTCCACCGCCGAGGACAACCAGCCGGCCGTGGACATCGTCGTGCTTCAGGGCGAACGCGAACTGGCAGCCGACAACCGCGTGCTGGGCCGCTTCCGGCTGGAGAACCTGCGGCCGGCCCGGCGTGGGGAGACCCAGATCGAGGTCACCTTCGACATCGACGCCAACGGCATCCTCAAGGTCAGCGCCAAGGACCGGGACACCGGCGCCGAGCAGTCGATCACCATCAGCGAGGGCTCCAACCTCGACCCGTCCGAGGTCGAGCGGATGATCAACGAGGCCGAGAACAACCGCACCAGCGACCAGGCCCTGCGCGAGGCCATCGACGCCCGCAACGAGCTCGACGCCGCCGCCTACCAGGTGGAGCGCCGGCTGGACGACCTCGGCGACGCCGCACCGGAGCACGAGCGCGCCCGCGCCCAACTGCTCACCGACGAGGCGCGTACCGCCGTCAAGGAGGAGGCTCCGGCGGAACGGTCCCGGAGCCTGACCTCCGAACTCCAGCAGATCCACGCGGCGCTGGCCGCCCACGCCGCTGAACCGGGCGGAGCCGGGGGCGGCGGAGCCGAGCCCGGCCAGGGGCCCGGGGGCGACTCCCCGAGGGGCGACGACGACGTCATCGACGCCGAATTCGACAAGAGCTGAGGCGGCGACATGTCGGACCAGGAACAGACGCGTCCCGCCGAGGACCGCTCCCCGCCCGAGTCCGAGCCGACGTCGCCCGAGCCGACGCCGCCCGAGTCCGAGCGGACGCCGCCCGAGCCGACGTCGCCCGAGCCGACGTCGCCCGAGCGGAGTGCCGCACCGCGGACGCCCCCGCGGGCCCCGGAAGCCAGGGAGCGGGAGGCGGAATCCACACGCCGCGGCCCCGGTGCGGAGGAGCTGGAGGACCGGTGGCGGCGAGCCCTCGCCGACCTCGACAATCTCCGCAAGCGCTACGCCCGTGAGCTTCCCCGGGAACGGGAGGCCGAGCGGGCCAAGGTGGCCGCGGCGTTCCTCCCGGTCGTCGACAACCTGGAACTGGCCCTCGCCCACGCGGGCGCCGACGACCGCGGCGCGATCGTCAGCGGAGTCCGGGCGGTACGCGACCAGGCCGTCGAGGTGCTGCGAAGCCTCGGCTACCCCCGCTACGAGGAGACCGGCGTCCCCTTCCACCCCGAGCAGCACGAGGTGGTGTCCGTGGTGGATGAACCCGACACACCTGCGGGCACCGTCGTCCAGGTGCTGCGGCCCGGTTACGGCGACCCCGGTCACCAGCTGCGGCCGGCCGCGGTAGCGGTCAGCCGCAAGCAGGAGTGAGGCCGCCATGGCAGAGGACTACTACGAGGTGCTCGGCGTCCCGCGCGGCGCCGACGCGGCCGAGATCCAGCAGGCGTTCCGTACCCTGGCTCGCCGCTACCACCCGGACGTCAACCGCGATCCGGCCGCCGAGGAGCGCTTCAAGCAGATCAACGAGGCGTACAGCGTGCTCTCCGACCCCGGCACCCGGTCGCGCTACGACCGTTTCGGCCCGGACTTCCGGCAGATCCCGGAGGACTACGACGAGCGCGTCGCGGCCGGCCAGGGCTTCGGCGGCGGAGCCGGCGCGTACCGCGGCAGTCCCTTCGCCGGCACCCGAGGCGACGGCCGGGCAGGCGCCCGGACCTGGACCGAGTCCGACTTCGACGCCTCTGGCGTGGACTTCGAGGATCTCTTCGGAGGTGTGTTCGGCGGCCGGGCGCGCGGCGCCGGGCGGGGCAGCCCGATCCCCGGCGCGGACCAGGAGGCCGAACTCACCCTCAGCGTGGAGGAGGCGTACCGCGGCGGCCGACGGAAGATCACCCTCGGCGGGCCCGGCGGGGAGCGCAGTTACGACGTCACCATCCCGGCGGGCGTCGTCGACGGGCAGCGCATCCGGCTCGCGGGGGAGGGCGGCCGGGGCCGCGGCCCGGGTTCCGCCGGGGACCTCTATCTGGTGGTCCGTATCGCCCGCCATCCCCGCTACCGGCTCGTCGGGCACGACGTCCACGTCGATCTGCCGGTCACCGCCTGGGAGGCCGCGCTGGGGGCGACGGTGCCGGTCTCCGGTCCGGGCGGGACGGTCAAGGCGCATGTGCCGCCCGGTACCTCCACCGGCCGCCGGTTGCGGCTGCGCGGCGAGGGGATGCCACGCCCCAAAGGTTCCCCGGGCCACCTCTACGCCGAAATCCAGGTGATGGTGCCGCCCTCGCCCAGCCCGCGTGAACGTGAGTTGTTCGAGGAACTGGCCGCGGTCTCCTCCTTCGACCCGAGGAAGCAGACATGAGAGCCGAACACCGTTCTCCCGCCGAAGGCGCCGGACAGCCCGGCTCCAGGGCCGCCTATCCGCTGGTGCGCGTCTACCGGACCAGTACCAGCCCCTATCAGCTCTCCATGGCCGTGGTGGCCGGCCGCAGTGGACTGCCGCCCGAACTCGTCAGGCGTTTCGTGGCTCTCGGTCTTGTCGACGCCGAGCGTGACGCCCGGGGCCGGCTGTGGTTCCTGGCGAGCGCGCCCTCGGCCCTCGCCCGAGTGCAGCGGCTGCGGGACGGACTGTGTCTCAACTACGCGGCCATCGGCGTCGTCCTGGACATGCTCGACCGCATCGAACGCCTGGAAAACGCACTGCGGCGCAGCGAACGAGCCGCCAAGGAGCCCACACCATGGACATGAATCGCCTCACCCAGAAATCCCAGGAAGCGCTCCAGGAAGCACAGAGCGCCGCGGTCCGTATGGGCCACACCGAGGTCGACGGGGAGCACCTGCTGCTGGCCCTGCTCGATCAGCGCGACGGCCTGACCACCCGTCTGCTGGCCGACGCCGGCGCCGACCCGGCCGCTCTGCGGGCCGCGGTCGAGGCCGATCTCGTCAAACGCCCCCGCACGACGGGTCCGGGCGCCGCCCCCGGCCAGGTGATGGTGACCCAGCGGCTGGCCCGGCTGCTCGACAGCGCCGAGCAGGAGGCCAAGCGGCTCAAGGACGAGTACGTCTCCACCGAGCACATGGTGCTGGCACTGGTGGACGAGGGGGCGACCACCGCGGCCGGCCGGCGGCTCGGCGAACAGGGCGTCACCAAGGACTCCTTCCTCACCGCCCTCACCACGGTGCGCGGGAACCAACGGGTCACCTCCGCCACTCCTGAAGACGCCTACGAGGCCCTGGAGAAGTACGGGCGCGACCTCGTCGTGGAGGCCCGCACCGGCCGCCTCGACCCGGTGATCGGCCGGGACGCCGAGATCCGCCGGGTGATCCAGATCCTCAGCCGCAAGAGCAAGAACAACCCCGTCCTGATCGGCGAACCGGGCGTCGGCAAGACCGCCATCGTCGAGGGTCTGGCCCAGCGCATCGTGCGCGGCGACGTGCCGGAAGGGCTGCGGGACAAGACGGTGTTCTCGCTCGACATGGGGTCGCTGGTGGCCGGGGCGAAATACCGCGGCGAGTTCGAGGAGCGCCTCAAGGCCGTTCTGTCGGAGGTCAAAGGCGCCGAGGGCCGGATCCTGCTGTTCGTGGACGAGCTGCACACCGTCGTCGGGGCCGGCGCCGCCGAGGGCGCGATGGACGCGGGCAACATGCTCAAGCCGATGCTGGCCCGCGGCGAGCTGCACATGATCGGGGCCACCACGCTGGACGAGTACCGCAAGCACATCGAGTCCGACGCCGCCCTGGAGCGCCGCTTCCAGACCGTCCAGGTGGACGAGCCGACCGTCGAGGACGCCATCTCCATCCTGCGCGGCATCCGCGAGCGCCTGGAGATCTTCCACGGCGTCAAGATCCAGGACAACGCCCTGGTCGCCGCGGCCACCCTCAGCCACCGCTACATCAGCGACCGCTTCCTCCCGGACAAGGCCATCGACCTGGTCGACGAGGCATGCGCCCGGCTGCGGACCGAGATCGACTCCATGCCCGCCGAACTCGACGAACTCACCCGGCGGGCGACCCGACTGGAGATCGAGGAGGCCGCGCTGGACCAGGAGACCGACCCGGCCAGCCGCGCCCGCCTGGAGGACCTGCGGCGCGAACTGGCCGACCTGCGCGGTGAGGTGGACGCCAAGCACGCCCAGTGGGAGGCCGAGCGCCAGGCCATCCGCAAGGTCCAGGAACTGCGCCAGGAATTGGAACGCGCCCGGCAGGAGGCCGAGCAGGCCGAACGCGCCTACGACCTCAACCGGGCCGCCCAGCTGCGCTACGGAACCGTCAGCGAACTGGAGCGCCGGCTGACCGCCGAGGAGGAACAGCTCGCCAACAAGCAGGGCGAGAGCCGACTGCTGCGCGAGGTGGTGACCGCCGAGGAGATCGCCGAGATCGTCTCGGCGTGGACCGGTATCCCCGTCACCCGCCTTCAGGAGGGCGAACGGCAGAAGCTGCTCAAGCTGGACGAGATCCTGCGCGAGCGGGTCGTGGGCCAGGACGAGGCCGTCCAGCTCGTCGCCGACGCGGTGATACGGGCCCGCTCCGGGGTACGCGACCCGCGGCGGCCGATCGGCTCGTTCATCTTCCTCGGCCCGACCGGTGTCGGGAAGACCGAGCTGGCCAAGACGCTGGCCGCGGCGCTGTTCGACAGCGAGAGCAACATGATCCGCCTCGACATGAGCGAGTACCAGGAACGCCACACCGTCAGCCGCCTGGTCGGCGCGCCCCCCGGATACGTGGGTTACGAGGAGGGCGGCCAGCTCACCGAGGCGGTGCGCCGCAAGCCGTACTCCGTCGTCCTGTTCGACGAGATCGAGAAGGCGCACGCCGACGTCTTCAACACCCTGCTCCAGGTGCTGGACGACGGCCGGATCACCGACGCGCAGGGACGCACCGTCGACTTCCGCAACACCGTGATCATCATGACCTCCAACCTCGGGTCGCAGTACCTGCTCCAGGACGCCACCCAGGCCGGCGAGATCAAGCCCGAGGCGCGGGCGCTGGTGATGACCGAACTCAACGGTCATTTCCGCCCCGAGTTCCTCAACCGCGTCGATGACATCGTCCTCTTCCACCCGCTCGGCATCGCGCAGATCGAGCGCATCGTCGACCTGCTCCTCGACGAACTGCGCGACCGCCTCTCCGAGCAGCGCGTCACGCTCGTCCTCACCGAGCCGGCCCGCCACCTGATCGCGGCCGAGGGCTACGACCCGGTCTACGGAGCCAGGCCGCTGCGCCGCTTCATCTCGCACGAGGTCGAGACCAGGATCGGCCGGGCGTTGCTCAGCGGCGAGGCACGCGAAGGCGTGACCATCGTGGTCGACGCCGCAGGCGGCGAACTGACCGTCTCTCTCCAGGACCAGCCGCAGGAGCCGTGATGAGCACCTCTCAGGAAGGCCGCGACGACCGCCCGGCCCGTGACGGCACCACTGGCGCGCAGGCCCGGGTACGGACCGTCGTCTGCGCCAACTGCGGCCGGACCAACCGCGTACCCGCCGCGGCGGGCGGCAGTCCGCGCTGCGGAAACTGCCGGGCGCCGCTGCCGTGGATCGCCGAAGCGGGCGACGCCGACTTCGGTGAGGTCGCCGAGCAGGCGAGCCTGCCCGTGCTGGTCGACCTGTGGGCCACCTGGTGCGGCCCCTGCCGGATGGTGAGCCCAGCCCTGGAACAGGTCGCCGAGGACCT
Source organism: Streptomyces sp. NPDC093221 (assembly GCF_044753885.1). Lineage (NCBI taxonomy): Bacteria > Bacillati > Actinomycetota > Actinomycetes > Kitasatosporales > Streptomycetaceae > Streptomyces > Streptomyces sp. NPDC093221. The sequence continues at coordinate 90,845 of NZ_JBIVOA010000006.1, forward strand.
CGCCGGCCGGATCAAGCTCGTGAAGGTCGACATCGACACGTCACCGGCCCTGGCCAGACGGTTCGAGGTCCAGGCCGTCCCCACCCTGCTGATCCTCGACCACGGCAGGCCCGTCGCCCGCCAGACCGGCGCCGCGCCCGCGAACGCGCTCCGCCAGTGGGTGAACGAGTCGCTGTCGACGTCCCCCGGACCGGCCGATCCCGCGACCAGGAGGCCGTGATGACCACTCTTCCCGACCCGCACCTGTCCATGGTCCGGCCCGTGACGCCCAGGACACCGCAGGGCTGCGAGGACTGCCTGCGCATGGGGACTGCGTGGGTGCACCTGCGGCTGTGCCTGACCTGCGGCCACGTCGGATGCTGCGACTCCTCGCCGATGCGGCACGCCCGTGCCCACGCGGCAGCCGACGGGCACCCGATCGTGCGGTCGTTCCAGCCCGGCGAGGACTGGCGGTGGTGTTTCGTCCACGAGTCGATGGTCTGAGCCGGGCGGGCTCGCACGGCGCCTCCGACACCGCGTCCGCCGCTGTTCCCCTCCTCTGCCGTACGCGTCCACCGCTGTTCCTGACGAAGGAAGCGAACCGTCGTGATGCCGCCCCTGACCCCGACCGCCGACGTTCACGACGCCTACCCGCGGCTGACGGACGACCAGATCGCGCTCCTGGACCCCGCCGGACAGGTGCGGCAGGTCAGGGAGGGGGAACACCTCTTCCGGGCGGGCGAACGCACTGAACAGTTCTTCGTCGTCCTCAGCGGCACGGTGGCCGTGGTCGAAGGCCAAGGCGACCAGGAGCAGGTCGTCCAGGTGCACGGTCCGCACAGCTTCCTCGGCGAACTCGGCGTGCTGGAGGGCCAGACCGCCTTCCTCAGCGCGGTGGTGAGAACACCGGGCGAGGTCCTGGCGGTGGGCTCGGCGGCCCTGCGCGATCTGCTCAGCCGCGAACCCGCGCTCGGCGACGTGATCCTCCGCGCCTACCTGCTGCGCCGTACGATGCTGGCCGGCGCGGGCACGGGCTTCCGCATCATCGGCTCCGCCTTCTCCTCCGACACCCGGCGGCTGCTGGAGTTCGCCGCCCGCAACCGCCTCCCGCACCGCTGGTTCGATCTGGAGAAGGACACCGAGGCCGAGGCGCTGCTCACGCGCCTGGGGATCGCTCCGCAGGAGACCCCGATCGTCGTCTGGAACGACCACCGGGTGCTGCGCAATCCCTCCAACGCCGCGCTCGCCCGGGTCATCGGGCTGCGCGCCGGGACCGCCGCGAAGGCCGTCTGCGACCTGGTGGTGGTCGGTGCGGGACCCGGTGGCCTGGCCGCCGCGGTGTACGGCGCCTCCGAGGGACTCTCCACCGTCGTGCTGGACGCCGTGGCGACCGGCGGCCAGGCCGGCACCTCCTCCCGGATCGAGAACTACCTCGGTTTCCCCGCCGGGATCTCCGGCATGGAGCTCGCCGAACGCGCCGTCGTACAGGCCAACCGGTTCGGCGCCCGGATCGACGTCCCCGCCGAGGCCACCGGCCTCGAACAGCGCGACGGGAACAGCGTGGTGCGGCTCGCCGACGGCGGCACGGTCACCGCCGCCAACATCGTGGTGGCCACCGGCGCGCGCTACCGGCGGCTGACCGCCCCCGGCGTCGAGCGGTTCAGAGGACTCGGGGTGCACTACGCCGCCACCGTCTGGGAGGCACGGACCTGTCGTCTCGATCCGGTGGCCGTCGTCGGCGGCGGCAACTCCGCCGGTCAGGCGGCCCTGTTCATGGCACGCGAGTCGCCCGCCGTCCACCTTCTGGTCCGCGGCGACGACCTGGAACACAGCATGTCCCGCTACCTGATCGACCGGATCGAGCGGCACTCGCGGATCCATGTCCGGCCGCATACCGAAGTCCGGGAGGTGACCGGCGAGGACCGGGTCGAATCCCTCGTCGTCGAAAACAACCGCACCCGCGAGCAGCAGACGCTGGCGGTCCGCGCCCTGTTCGTGTTCATCGGTGCGCGCCCCGCCACGTCCTGGCTCGCCGACGCCGTCACCCTGGACCGGCGCGGCTTCATTCCCACCGGGCAGGACGTGGTCCACCTGACAGCGGACCTCTGGAATCCCCTGGCCCGCGCCCCGCTCGCCCTGGAGACGGGTCTGCCGGGCGTCTTCGCCGTCGGTGACGTCCGCAGCGGCTCGGTCAAACGGGTCGCCTCCGCCGTCGGCGAGGGCGCCATGGCCGTCCGCCTGGCGCACGAACACCTCGGTGAGGTGGGGCCACCCGCCGTCCGCTGACCTCAGCCCTGTCCGCTGACCTCAGCCCATGCCCGCCGCGAGAGGGTGACACGGCAGGCCGGGGCCTCGACCGCCGCGGACTGCTCGGACCTGCCCCGCGGCACCTCGCGGCGACTCGCCGCACCTCGCGGCACCTCGTGGCAAGGGGACACGTCAGCGAGGACCCGTACCGCCTTCCTCCACCACCGCCGCCTCGCCCGCCGGAACGGCGACGACTCCCGGCACGCGAGCGCCGGACAGGAGGTCGGTCCCCGTGGCGGCCACATGCGCGGTCGCCTCGGTGTGGTTGACGACGAAGAGCCAGGACCGCTCCCCGGAAGGCCCGCTTCTGCGGATGACCTCCACGCCGTCGCCGGACCCCCGGGGCGCGGGCGCGCAACCGGCCTGCGCGGCCCACCGGGGAAGCAGGCGCAGGAGGGACGGGACGTCGGGGCGGGTGGCGAGATAGCGGACGTTTCCGCGGCGCAGGACCGCCGGGCCACCGGCCGCGGGCCCGTCGGCGAAGCGGCACTCCACCTCGGTCCCGGCGTCAGGGACGACCCGCTCGGCCCATACGTTCCCGGTCGAGCCGTCGTCCAGGGCGACGGTGGCTCCGGCCGTGAGCGGCAGGTACTCGTCCACGGTCAGGCCGAGCAGATCGCGGAGCGCTCCGGGGTACGGCCCGGGATGGACACGGTCGTCGGGGTCCACCACGCCGCTGAAGGGACCGACGACCAGGTGGCCGCCGCCTTCGACGTACGCCTCCAGGGCGCGCGCCGTCGAAGCGGACAGCGCGTACAGCGAGGGCACGAGCAGAAGCCGGTGCGCACCGGGGGCGGGGACGATGTCGCAGCCCAGACCGGCGGTCCACAGCGCGCGGTGCCAGGTGCGGAGCGCGTCTCCGCAGGTCAGGTCCGAGCTCGGCCGGTCGGGCAGCTCCAGGGCCCACATCGCCTCGTAGTCCAGGAGCAGCGCGACCGGGGCCTGCGGGCAGGTGCTCTCGGCGACGTCGGCCAGACGCGACACGGCGTTGCCGAGGGCGCTGGCCTCCCGCCGGACCCGGGTGTCCTCGCCGCCGTGCGGGAGCATCGCCGAGTGCCATTTCTCCGGGCCGTACGCGGACTGCCGCCACTGGAAGAACAGCGTTCCGTCGGCGCCGCGGGCGAGGTGCGTCAGGGTGTTGCGGGCCATCTCGCCCGGGACTTTGGCGATGTTGCGGGGCTGCCACTGCACCCCGGAGGTGGAGTGCTCCATGAGCAGCCAGGGCCGCCCGCCGGCCAGCCCGCGGGTGAGGTCGGCGGCGAACGCGAGCTCGGCGGCGCGGTGCGGATCCTCGGACCCGAGGTAGTGGTCGTTGGAGACGATGTCGACCTCCCGCGCCCAGCGCCAGTAGTCGCTCCAACGCAGCGCGCTCGCCATGAAGTTTGTGGTGACCGGACGGCCGGGGGAGTGGGCGCGCACGATGTCGCGCTCGGCCCGGAAGCAGGCCAGGTGTTCGGCGTCGCTGAACCGGTAGAAGTCCAGCCACAGGGCGGGCGGGAGGCGGCTGGTGCTGGTACGCGGCGGGGTCACCTGGCTCCAGTCGCTGTAGGTCATGCCCCAGACGCCGGTGCCCCAGCGGTCGTTGAGGGCGTCCAGGTCGTCGCCGTACGTGGTGCGCAGCCAGGTGCGGAACGCCGTCGCGGAGGTCTCGCACCAGCAGTGCGCGTTGCCGTTGGCGTACTCGTTGTTGACGTGCCACATCACCACCGCGGGATGGTCGCCGTAGCGCTCGGCGAGGCGGCGGGTGACGATCGCGGCGCGCTCCCGGTAGAGCGGTGACGACGGGCAGTACGCCTGCCGCGAGCCGGGCGCCAGCCGCCGTCCGTCGGCGGTCACGGGCAGCGACTCCGGGTGGGCGTGCGAGAACCACAGGGGCGGAGCGGCCGTCGGCGTGGCCAGGTCGACGGCGATGCCCGACGCGTGCAGCAGCTCGACGGCCTCGTCGAGGCCGGAGAAGTCGAAGGCGTCCCGCCGGGGCTCGATCCAGGACCAGGCGAAGACGCCGAGCGAGACCAGATTGACCCCCGCCTCGCGCATCAGGCGGACGTCGTCCTTCCACGTCGCCGCGTCCCACTGCTCGGGGTTGTAGTCGGCGCCGTACGCGGGGCGCGGAACACGGCCCCAGACGGAATGCTGCCGGTCGGGTCGCGACATGCGCGGGCTCCTGAATCCTGGAATACGAAAAGGGGTGGGGAATGCGAGGCGAGTGAGGACGAGAGAAACGACGAGAACGGGGACGAGAGCGAGGACGCGTGACGGCGCGCGCGGGCTCGGTGGGCGAGCGGGGCCGGTGGAGGCACCGGTCCGGCCCCGCTCGGGTCAGGGGCGTACCGGGTGTCCCGTCCCTCACCATTGAGCGGCGAATGCGTTCGGCGGCGAGCGGACGAGGCACTTGGAAGGGAATGCGAAAGGCGCCGGGGAAAGCGTCGTGAAAACGCGCGGCGCACGTCGTGTCCGGGCGCCGAACGCGAGTGAACGCGCGGCCGGCGCTGCCTGGCCATGACGTCAGGCGCCGGTGAAGTGCGTCGGCCGGTGCGCCAACTTAGAGCGATCACCCAGGGGTGTCAACGCCCGTCGGCGGTCATCCCCGGCGCGCCCGCCGGCCGTACGGGACGGTGGCCGGGAGAGCCCCGGGTGACGTCCCGGGGAGCCGTTCCGCCGTGTCCCAGGCGCCGTTGAGGTGGCTGGAAAATCTTCCCGTCACCGTCTTGACCCCTCCCGGCAACGTGCGTACGTTTCCGGATCATACGTAGAAGCAGAGGCCATGACAGCTCAGCCACTCGTGCTCATACGTATGTGCACCCCCTTTTGTGCGCTGTATCGCCACTCACGAGGAGCAGGAGTCAGCCATGCCCACCAGAAGAGCCTTTATTGCTCGCGCCGCCGGGGCGGCCCTCGCCATACCGCTGGGGGCGAGCGCTTGCAAGAGCGGTACGGCCGCCACGGGCGGTGCGGGCAAGGGCTCGGGCGCGCTGGTCTTCGGGAAGACCGACGGCGGGACGACCTTCATCCGCAACTACAACGTCTTCGGCCCCGCCATCCAGAAGTCGCCCAACGCCGAGATGATCTATGAGCCGTTGGCGCGGGTCGACTACAGCGACGGCGCGAAGGTCAAGCCCTGGCTGGCCAAGAGCCTGGAGTTCGACCCGACGGGCACCACGCTCACCGTGAAGCTGCGCGAGGACGTGACCTTCTCCGACGGCAAGCCCATGACCGCCGACGACGTGCTCTTCTCGCTGAACCTCCCGCTGAAGGACCCCAGCTTCAACCTCGGCGGCACCACGTACGACCGCGTCGCCAAGGTGGACTCCTCGACCGTCACGGTGCACTGGCCGCACGCCGCCTTCAGCGAGCTGAGCCAACTCGCCTCCATCCAGGTCCCGGTGGTGCCCGCGCACATCTGGCAGGGCAAGAACATCAAGAGCTGGTCCAACCCGGACCCGGTCGGCACCGGCCCCTTCACCCTGGACAGGTTCGCGCCCCAGCAGATCACCCTGCGCGCGCGGACCGACTACTGGGGCGGCCGGTTCGCCGTGAAGCAGATCAAGATCATTCCGACCAACGGAGACGCCCTGCGCGCGCAGTTGGTGCGCGGCGACGTGGACTGGGCGCTGGCGGCCTGGGGCAACGGCGAGCAGGAGTACACCGCCAAGGATCCCCGGCACAACCTCTACCAGAAGTACGCGACCGGCGGCGCCTACTCCCTCTTCTACAACACCGCGAAGGCGCCCTTCGACAACGTCCACGTACGGCGGGCGCTGGCGATGACGATTCCCCGCAAGGACATCGTCACCACCCTTGAGCGCCCCGGCACCGAGGCGGGCCCGACGGGGCTGGTGGACCAGATCTACGGGGACGTCATCCTGCCCGAGTACCGGGGCAAGGCGCAGCAGGTCGACGCCGAGGCGGCCAAGAGGGAACTCGCCCTCAGCGGCTACGAGGTCAAGGGCGGCAAGCTCGTCAAGGACGGCAAGTCCTACGCTCCGAAGCTCTCGTTCAACCAGGACTTCGGGTGGGACCCCTACGCGAACATGATGGTCCGCGGTTGGCAGGAGCACCTGGGGATCAAGGTCAAGTCGGTCGGCGCGCCCGGCGCCAACCTCTACGAGCAGCAGCAGACCGGCGAGTTCGACCTCACCATCAGTACCTCGGGCGGAGCGGGCGTCGCCGGTGTCTACAGCGCACTGAGCAGCCGGGCGTCGCGGCCGCTCGGGCAGACGGCCGCCACCAACTTCGGCCGGTGGAAGGACGCGCCGACCGACGCCGCGATCACCGACCTGCTGTCGTCGGCCGACCCGGCCGTCACCAAGAGCGCGGGCGAGAAGCTGCAACGGATCGTCGCCGAGCAGGTGCCGTACAGCCCGATCTACAACAGCTACTGGTTCGTCCTGATCAACGCCAAGCGCTGGAGCGGCTGGCCCACCCCCGAGCACTTCTCCTACGTGCCCTTCCCCGGCAACGGTCCGGACGCCACCCTCACCCTGCTCAACTTGAAGCAGGCCACCGCGTGACCGCGATCGCCGCCTCCGCCGTACCGGCGGCCGGCCGGTTCCGGATTCCGCGCCGCTGGGGATTCCTGCTGCGCCGACTGGGCTTCTACCTGGCCGCCACCTGGTCGGCGATCACCCTGAACTTCTTCCTGCCCCGGATGATGCCCGGCGATCCGTCGGCCGCGATCGTCGAGAAGCTCCAGACCGTCAGCGGTCAGCAGATGTCGCCGAGCGCCATGGAGTCCATCCAGAAGGTGTTCGGCAATCCGAACGCCGGTATCGGCCGCCAATACCTGGACTACCTCAGCCAGTTGGCGCACCTCGATCTGGGCGTCTCGATCAGCAACTACCCCACCCCGGTCACCAGCCTGCTCCGGCAGGGCCTGCCCTGGACGATGCTGCTGGTCGGCGTCACCACCGTGATCGCGTTCGTCCTGGGCACCGGCATCGGCGCGATGGCGGGCTGGAAGGCGGGCAGCCGGTTCGACACGATCGTCAGCCCGCTGACCACCTTCGTCTCGGCGGTCCCTTACTTCTGGATGGCGCTGATCGGCCTGTGGCTCTTCGCCTTCCAACTGGACTGGTTCCCGCTGGCCGGCGGATACGACGCCGACCTGACGATCGGCTTCTCGCCGTCGTTCGTCCTGAGCGTGCTGCACTACGGAGTGCTCCCGGCGGCGACCATCGTCTTCTCGGCCTTCGGCGGCTGGCTGCTGGGCATGCGCAACATGACGGTCACCACGGTCCGTGAGGACTACGTCCTGCTCGCCCAGGCCAAGGGCCTGTCCGGCCGCCGGGTGATGCTCCGCTACGCCGCCCGCAACGCGGTCCTGCCGAACTTCACCGGCTTCACCCTCGCACTCGGCCACGTCGTCGGCGGCGCCCTGCTCACCGAGGTCGTCTTCAACTACCCGGGCATCGGCTATCTGCTCTACACCTCTCTCCAACAGCGCGACTACCCGGTGATGCAGGGCGTGTTCTTCCTCATCACCCTCACCGTGCTGCTGGCCAACCTCCTGGCGGACTCCGTGTACGTGCTGCTCGACCCGCGCATCAGAGAAGGGGGGTGACCGGCCGTGCGTACCCTCTTCCTCCGCGGCTGGAAAGTCCGCATCGGCCTGGGCATCCTCGTCCTCTTCCTCCTGCTCGCCGTGTTCGGCCCCTGGCTGACGCACAGCCTGCTCGGCCTGGACCCGCGCGCCAACGACACCACCGCCATCTCCCGGTCGCCCGGCGGCGGACATCCGCTGGGCACCAACCAGTACGGGCAGGACATGCTCGCCCAGGTCGTGGCCGGTGCCCGCGGCTCGATGTACGTCGGCGTGCTCGGCGCGGTGGTCGGCACGGCGATCGCGATCCTGGTCGGCGTACCGGCCGGGTTCTACGGCGGCAAGATCGACGGCGCCCTGAACTTCCTGACGAATCTCTTCCTCGTCATGCCGACGCTGCCGCTCATCATGATCGTGGCCGGTTACCTCCAGGGCACAGGGCTCACCACGATCGCCCTGATCATCGGCTTCTTCGGCTGGTCGGGCGGCGCGCGCACGCTGCGCGCCCAGGCCATGAGCATCGCCAACCGCGACTTCGTACGCGCCATGCGGATGCTCGGCGAGCGCGGTCGCCGACTGGTCTTCGCCGAAGTGCTGCCGCACCTGACCGGCCTCATCGCGTCGATGTTCCTGCACGCGATGATCGGCGCCGTCATGGCCGAGGCGGGACTGGCCTTCCTCGGCATCTCCGACTCCTCGTCGATCAGTTGGGGGACGATGATCCAAGGAGCGCAGCAGCAGAGCGCGGTCCTGCGCGGCCTGTGGTGGTGGTTCGTGCCGCCCGGCCTGTGCATCGCCCTGATCGGCACCGCGGCGGCGCTGGTCAACTTCGGCATCGACGAACTGGCCAACCCCAAACTGCGCGTCGCCCGACCGGTGTCCGCCCGGCGCACCAGGCAACTGGCGCGGACGGGAGGCACGGCCTGATGACCGTCCACACAGAGCCGAAGCACCGGCCGCTGATCCCCGCGGGACAGACCGTCCTCGAAGTCCGCGGCCTGACCGTCGAATACGCCACCGGAGCCGATCCGGTGCGCGCCTGCTCCGACATCTCCTTCACCCTGCGCCGAGGGGAGATCCTCGGCGTCGCCGGAGAGTCCGGCTCGGGGAAATCCACGCTGATCACCGCCCTGACCCGGCTCCAGCGCCCGCCGGCCGTCACCACCGCGGGCGAGATCCTCTTCCACGGCAGGGACGGCGCGCCGCCGGTCGACCTCGCCGCGCTCGACGGCAAGCGGATGCGCCGCTACCGGTGGACGGCCCTGTCCATCGTGCTCCAGTCCGCGATGGACGCGCTGAACCCGGTGATGCGCATCGGCGCCCAGTTCGCCGACGTCCTGCGCGCTCACGACCGCGCGCTGAACAAGCGGGCCGCCTGGGCGCGGGCGGCCGAACTGCTCGGCCTGGTCGGCATCTCCGCGGACCGGATCCGCGACTACCCGCACCAGTTGTCCGGCGGAATGCGTCAGCGGGCCGCCATCGCCCTGGCCCTGGCCTGCGGGCCGGAGTTGGTGGTGATGGACGAGCCCACGACCGCCGTCGACGTGGTCATGCAGCGGCAGATCCTCGCCCAAGTGCTGCGCCTGCGCAAGGAATTGGGCTTCGCCGTCGTCTTCGTCACCCACGACCTGTCGCTGCTGCTGGAGCTGGCCGACCGTATCGCCGTGATGTACGCGGGCCGCATCGTCGAGGTGGGCGAGGCCGCGGCCATCTACGGGGCGCCCAAGCACCCCTACACCCAGGGGCTGCGCGACTCCTTCCCGCCGCTGCACGCCCCGCTGCGCGATCTGCACGGCATCCCCGGCACACCCTCCGACCTGCGCCGACTGCCGTCGGGCTGCCCGTTCCACCCGCGCTGCGCGCGGCGGACGGACGGGTGCGACGAGCGGCTGCCGCTGCTGCTGCCGGTGGGCCCCGGGCCGGGACACGAAGCGGCGTGCCTGCTCAACGAGACCGACGGCGACAACGGAGGCGAGACCCGATGAGCAAGCACATGACCGAGGCCGTGTCCGCTCCGGACGAAGAGGCCCGCACGCCCGACGCGGCGCACGAAGCGCCGCCGTATGTACTGGAGGCCCTCGACGTCTCCAAGCACTTCACCGCCCGCGGCGCGCTCGGCCGTACCTCCGTCGTCCGCGCGGTCGAGGACGCCACGGTCCGGCTGAAGCCCGGTCAGATCCTGGCGCTGGTGGGGGAGAGCGGCAGCGGGAAGACCACGCTCGCACGGATGCTGGCCCGCTTCCACGAACCGACGCGGGGCGAGATCCTGCTGCGCGGCGAGCCGGTGAGCCGCAGCAGGCGAGGGCGGCGCGCCTACCACTCCGAGGTCCAGATGATCTTCCAGGACCCCTTCGGCTCCCTGAACCCGATGCACCGGGTCCGCTACAACCTCGACCGGGCGCTGCGGCTGCACCACCCGCACCTGTCCGCGGCCGAACGCGAGCAGCGGATGACGCTGCTGCTGGAGAAGGTCAGCCTCACCCCGGCCGCCGAATTCGCCGCGAAGTTCCCGCACGAGCTGTCCGGGGGCCAGCGCCAGCGCGTCGTCATCGCCCGCGCGCTCGCCGTGGAACCCAAAGTCCTGCTCGGGGACGAGCCGATCTCCATGCTCGACGTGTCCATCCGGCTGGAGATGCTCAATCTGCTCCAGCGGCTGCGCGCCGAGGACGGCCTGGCGCTGCTGTACATCACGCACGACATCGCCAGCGCCCGCTACCTGTGCGACGAGATCGCCGTGATGTACGCAGGGCAGATGGTGGAGTCGGGGCCGAAGGAGGACGTCATCGCGTCCCCCCAGCACCCGTACACCAAGCTGCTCATCGAGTCCTCGCCCGACCCCGAGCGCGGTGTCGGCGACCGCGAGGCGTTCTTCGCGGGCGCCGACGAACTGGGCGAGCCGCCCAGCCTGATCGACCCGCCCGCGGGCTGCCGCTTCCACCCCCGCTGCCCGTTCGCGATGAAGGAGTGCGCCGAGCAGGCCCCACCGGTCACCGACCTCGGCGACGGCCACTGGGCGAAGTGCTGGCTGCACGCCAAGGGCCGGGCCGGGGTGATGGCCGACACGACACACGCCGCGGCGACCACCGCCCGGCGGGAAGCACTCCAGGGGGAGTGATGACAGGACAACGACGCGGCAGGGCGCCCAACCAGGCGGACGTGGCACGGCTCGCCGGAGTGTCCCAGTCGGCGGTGTCCCGGGTGATCAGCGGTGACGCGGCGACCGCGCGGATCTCGGAGGAGACCCGGCGGCGGGTCTTCGACGCCGTGAAGGAGTTGGGTTACGTCGCCAACCCCGCCGCCCGGGCGATGCGCAATCAGCGCAACAACCTGCTGGGCGTGCACACCTTCGAGCGGGTCTTCCCGCACGCGCGCGAGGACTTCTACTTCGAGTTCCTGCTCGGCATCGAGGAACGCGCGGAGGAGACCGGCTTCGACCTGGTGCTGTTCACCTCCACCGGGGCCGGCGGCGACGGCGAGCGCAAGATCTACCGGGGCGGCACGAACCGGCTGAATCTGGCCGACGGCAGCATCCTGCTCGGTGTGGCGACCGACCGCGGCGAGCTGGCCCGGCTCTGGTACGAGGGGTACACCTTCGTGCACATCGGCCGCCGCGAGGTGCCCGGCGCGGAGATCCCGCAGATCATCCCCGACTACCGGTCGGCCAGCGGACAGATCGTCGAGCGCCTCGCGGACCACGGCCACCGGCGGTTCGGCTACGTGCGCGACTGGCTGGAACTGGAACCGTACGCCGACCGCCGCACCGGCTACGCCGAGGCCATCGCGCGGCTCGGGCTGACGGACACCTCCCCGGGCCACCTCGGCGCGGCCGACCTCGACCAGGCGTGGCTGGACGAGGTGGCGGACGGCGGCGCGACCGCCGTCGTGGTGGAGAGCGTACGGCTCGCGGAGGCGCTGCGTGACGGCCTCGCGAGCCGGGGCCGCAAGATCCCCGAGGACGTCTCGGTCGCCGTACTGGAAGGGGCTTCCGCGGACCTCGCAGGTCAGTGGGCCTCGCTGGAGATCCCCCGCAAGGAGATCGGCCGGATCGCCGTGGACCAGCTGCACGCGATGCTCGACGACCCCGGCAAGCGGGCCGAGAGCGTCCTCGTGCCGTGCCCGCTGGTCCCCGGCGCCACCATCGCGGCGGTGAGCTGACAGGAGCGGCCGCACAGCACGCATCTCACGACAGCGGGCGGCGTCCGTCGATCACGGCTGCCCTGAAGACACCCGGCACGACCACCGAGCCGGAACCGACCGTTCCGACCGGCAGAGACCGGTGACAAGGAGTTCTTGGGCACATGGCAGAGATACGAACAGAGATCCTCGTGGTCGGCGGTGGGCTGGGCGGCGTCGCGGCCGCGCTCACGGCGGCGCGGCTCGGCCGTACGGTGGTGCTCACCGAGCCCACCGACTGGCTCGGCGGGCAGCTCACCGCCCAGGCCGTGCCACCCGACGAGCACCCCTGGATCGAAGGCCCCGCCTGCCCACCCGGCTACGCCGACCTGCGCAGACGCGTGCGCGACTACTACCGCCGCAACTACCCGCTCACGCCCGGGGCGGCGCGGGACCCCCGACTCGATCCGGGTCTCGGCATCGTCAGCCGGATGTGTCACGAACCGCGGGTGGCCGCGGCCGTCATCGAGGAGATGCTGGCCCCCTGGCGGGCCTCCGGCGCGATCACCGTGCTGACCGGGTACGAGCCCGTCGCCGCGCACACCGAGGGCGACCGCGTCGAGGCGGTCACACTGGCCGGACGGCACGACGACCGCCGGATCACCGTCCACGCCTCCTACGTCGCGGACGCCACCGAACTCGGCGACCTGCTGGAACTGGCCGGTGTGGAACACGTCATCGGCGCCGAGGGCCGCGACGAGACCGGCGAGCCCCACGCGCCCGACACCGCCGACCCCCTCGACCAGCAGGCCGTGTCCTGGTGCTTCGCCCTGGAACACCGGCCGGGCGAGGACCACGTCATCGACCGGCCGGATACCTACGACCACTGGCTCACCACCACCGCGCCCTTCTGGCCGGGACCGCAGCTCTCCCTCACCGACGTCGTTCCGATCACTCTCGAAGAGCGCACCTGGACGCTGATGGGCGCCGACCAGAGCGCGGGGGAGCACTTCGACCTGTGGCAGTTCCGGCGCGTCCTGGCCCGCGAGCAGTTCGCGCCCGGAGCCTTCGCCTCGGACCTCACCGTCGTCAACTGGCCCCAGATCGACTACTGGGAGGCGCCGCTGCTCGGTGTGAGCGCCGAGGCCCGGCAGGCGGCCCTCGCCGCCAGCCGCGACCTGTCGCTGTCCTTCCTGCACTGGCTCCAGACCGAGGCCCCGCGCCCCGACGGCGGCACCGGCTACCCCGGCCTGCGCCCGCGCCCCGATGTCACCGGCACCGCGGACGGCCTGGCCAAGACGCCGTACATCCGCGAATCCCGCCGTATCAAGGCGGAGTTCACCGTCCTCGAACAGCACGTCGGAGTCCAGGCGCGGCCCGAGGGCGCGGGCAGCGAGGTCTTCCACGACAGCGTCGGCCTCGGCAGCTACCGCATCGACCTGCACCCCTCCACCACCGGCCGGACCTACATCGACATCGACTCCTACCCGTTCCAGATCCCGCTGGGCGCGCTGATCCCGGTCCGGGTCGACAATCTGCTGCCCGCCAACAAGAACATCGGCACTACCCACATCACCAACGGCTGCTACCGCCTGCACCCCGTGGAGTGGGCCATCGGCGAGGCCGTCGGCGCTCTGGCCGGATTCTGCCTGGACCGGGCGCTGCCGCCGCGCAAGGTCCGGTCCGACCAGGCGCAACTGGCCGACTACCAAAGGCTGCTGAGCCGTACCCTCGGCATTTCGCTGGCCTGGCCCGAGGCGGTCAGGACCCGGACGGAGGACCGATGAACCAGGGAGAGCCCACGATGCCGAACCCGGCGCGCGCCGACGACCACGAGACCCGTATCGCCGACCTGCTCGGCCGGATGACCGTCGAGGAGAAGTTCGGACAGTTGCAGCAGCTCGCCTGGGCCTGGAACACCGGTCCCGGCGGGGGCGGTACCGGCGCGGTCGAGGCCGCGGCGCGCAAGGGCCTGCTCGGCTCGGTGCTCAACGTGGTCGGCGCCGCGAACAGCAACGCCGTTCAGCGCATCGCGGTGGAGGAGTCCCGGCTCGGCATTCCGCTGGTCTTCGGCCTGGACGTGATCCACGGATTCCACACCACGTTCCCCATTCCGCTGGCCCAGGCGGCGGCCTTCGACCCGGCCGTGACGCGGACCGACGGCGAGGTCTCGGCGGCCGAGGCCCGGTCCAACGGCGTCCACTGGACGTTCTCGCCGATGGTGGACGTCACCCACGAGCCCCGGTGGGGCAGGATCGCCGAGAGCCCCGGCGAGGACCCGTATCTGGCCGCGCGCTACGCGGTGGCCAAGGTGCGCGGGTACCAGGGGGACGACCTGTCCGCGCCGGACCGGGTGGCCGCCTGCGCCAAGCACTTCGTGGCGTACGGCGGCGCCGAGGGCGGGCGCGACTACAACACAGTGGACGTCTCCGAGCAGCGGCTGCGCAACCTCTACCTGCCGCCGTTCGAGGCCGCCGTCGCGGCGGGAGCGGCCACCGTCATGGCCGCCTTCAACACCGTCAGCGGTGTTCCCGCGCACGCCGACCCCCGTACGCTGACCGGCGTTCTGAAGGACGGCTGGGGGTTCGACGGGGTCGTGGTCAGCGACTGGACGGGGGTCCAGGAGCTGATCGCGCACGGGAGCGCGGCCGACGAGGCCGACGCCGGGCGGCTGGCGCTGTCGGCGGGTGTGGACCTGGAGATGGTGTCCACCACCTTCGTCGACCACGGCCCGGCCCTGCTGGAGCGCGGCGCGTTGAGCCAGGAGCGGCTGGACGACGCCGTGGCCCGCGTCCTGCGGCTGAAGCTGCGGCTCGGTCTGTTCGAGCGGCCGTACGTCGAGGAGTCCGCCGAGATCACCGCCCCGAGCGCCGCCGCCCGGGCCGCCGCCCGCGAGGTGGCGGGCCGCTGCGTGGTGCTGCTGAAGAACGACGGCGGAGCGCTGCCGCTGGACGGGACCGCCATCGGGAGGCTCGCCGTCCTCGGCCCGTTCGCGGACAGCGGCGATCTGCTGGGGACGTGGGCGCTGCCCGGAGCGCCCGAGGCCGTCCCGGTCCTGCGGAGCCTGCGCGAAGCCCTGCCGGACGCGGTTGTCACCCACGCCCCGGGCGTTCCCGCGGACGGCTCCGACGTCTCCGGCCTTCCGGAGGCCGTCGCGACGGCCGCGGCCGCCGACGCCGTCGTCCTGGTGGTGGGTGAGCCCTCCGAGATCAGCGGGGAGGCGGCGGTCCGCAGCGACCTGGGACTTCCCGGCCGCCAGGAGGAGTTGATCAGGGCGGTCGCCGCGACGGGCACGCCGTGCGTGGTGGTGCTCGTGGGCGGGCGGCCGTTGACGATCGGGGACTGGGCGGACCAGGTGCAGGCGGTCGTCATGGCCTGGCACCCCGGTATCGAGGCGGGCCCGGCCATCGCCGACGTGCTCACCGGGGCTGTCGTCCCGGGCGGCAAGCTCCCCGTGACCTTTCCGCGGACGGTGGGCCAGGTCCCGCTGTACTACAACCACGAGCGCACCGGCCGCCCGTACGACCCGGCCGTGCCGGAGGAGAAGTACGTCTCGAAGTACCTCGACGTCCAGGACGGCCCGCGATTCCCCTTCGGCCACGGCCTGAGCTACACCGACTTCGCCCTCGACGAGCCGACGCTCAGCCGCGAGCGGATCACGGTGCGCGAACTCCTGGCGGGCGAGACGGTCGAGGTCACCGTCCGCGTCCGCAACACCGGCGAGCGCGAAGGGGAGGAGGTCGTCCAGCTCTACGTCCAGGACCCCGTGGCCGCCATCGCCCAGCCGGTCCGCCGCCTGCGGGGTTTCGACCGGGTCCGGCTGGCCGCAGGGGAGGAGCGGACGGTCCGCTTCACACTCGGCGCCGACGACGTCGGCTTCTGGACGAACGACCCGGCCGGGGTCTTCACCGTGGAGCCGGGCGAGATCCACGTCCACACCGGCAACAGCTCGCGCACCCAAGCGCGCCGGACCTTCCGCATCACCTGACCAAAGCGATACCCGACCATCCCGATACCTGGCCTTCCGGCCCGCCTGACCATCGGGATACCTGACCAGAGCCTCCGCGCAGAGGCGTACCGCCCGCGCGGGCACATCACCTCGACCCACGGAAAGGAGCGCGCACGAGGTCCCGTGGAGCCGGATCCGGGGTCCGCGACGCCGTGAACGTCGCGGCCCGGAAGCGCACACGGACTGCCCGGCACCGCGCCGGTACACGCCGGACGCGGTTGGCCGAGGCATGCCCCCACCACGATTCATCGACTGCGTGCCTGTGCGTCGACATACGCACGCAGTGAGGGAGAACCATGAGAGCAAAGGCGCTCACACTCGCGATCGTACCTGTCGTCCTCGGCTGTCTGCCCGCCACAACGGTCGCGGCACACGCCGCGACGGCGACGTACTACGTCTCGCCGAGCGGCAGCGACAGCAACACCGGACTGTCACCCGCCCAGGCGTGGAAGACCGTCGCGAAGGTCAACGGCTCCACCTTCCCCCAGGGAAGCTCCGTCTCCTTCGAAGGCGGGCAGACCTTCACCGGCTGCCTGGTCTTCAACTCCGTCAACGTGCCCTCGTCGTCCGCGTCCACGCCGTTCGTGGTGAACTCCTACGGCACCGGGCAGGCCACCCTCTCCTCGAACTGCACCGGCGACTACTCGGCGGCCGTGACGGCCGACAACGTCAGCGGCTTCCAGTTGACCGGACTGAAAGTGGTCAACGGCTCCACGACCGCGGCCGGCGTCCTGCTGGAGAACCAGAACGGCACGGCCGCCACCCAGGGGCTGGCGGTGTCCGGCTCCGACATCTCCGGATTCTCCACACCCGCCGGAAGCAGCAGCTCGTTCGGCGGGGAGATCATGATCCTCGGCTATGCGGTCAACGGGCACAGCGGGCCTCTGAACGACGTCCAGATCCGTCACAACAAGCTGCACGGCGCGAGCGTGACCTCACCGGACGGCCCCGGCATCTACGGCTGGGGCTCCGGGGAGAACATCACCGAGGTCACGGTCGAGGGCAACACGGTCTACAACCTCGGCATGCCCGCGAAGGATACGGGTGCGGGCATCACCGGCAACGGCTGGGACGGCGCGGTGATCCAGCACAACGTGATCCACGACGTGGGCGCGAACGTGACCTCCTGCGGCGGCGCGAGCGGCATCGAGACGTACACCTCGAACAACGTCACCATCAGGTACAACGAGGTCTACAACGTGCAGCCGTACCCGGCGTTCACGGCCGGGTGCGACTGGGACGGCATCGACCTCGACGGCGGCACGACGAACTCGGTGGTCGAGTACAACTACACCCACCACAACGCCGGCAGCGGCCTGCTCGCCTACACCTCGACCGTCGACTCCAAGGTGTGGGGTCCCAACACCTACCGCTACAACATCTCCGAGAACGACGACTGGGCCAAGATCCAGGGCGGCCTGATGACCGTCGTGCCCAACGCGCCGAAGAACGCACTGTCGGTCTACGGGAACACCTTCTTCACCAACGTCGCCCAGAGCACCAAGTCCACGGCCAGCGCCTGCTTCAACTTCGGCTACAGCGCGGGCACCTGGGCCGGCGGCTCACTGATCGCGGACAACATCTGCGACATGGGCAACAGGGACCAGTACGGTCACCCCGGCCAGTTCTACTACAACGTCTACGGCCAGACCGGCATGACGCTGTCGCACAACCTGTACTACGCGGCCAGCTCCCCGGCCTGGCGCTGGGGCGGCACCACCTACAGCACCTTCGCCGCGTGGCAGGCCGCGGGAGTGGAGACCGGACCGGTCTTCGGCGACCCGCTGTTCACCTCGCCCGGCACCGGCGGCACCTGCGCCTGGACGCCGTCCTCCGGCGCGGGACCGCAGCCGTGCCCGCAGGCGTACACGCTCGCCTCCGGTTCCCCGGCCGCGGGTTCGGGAGTCGCCGTCTCCGGCAACGGGGGCGTGGACTACTACCAGAACGCGATCCCCGGCACCCCCAACATCGGCGCCGACGCCGGTTAGCGCTCTGCCCCCACCTGCCGGGGCGGCCCGTCGCACGCGATGAGCGGCGGGCCGCCCCGGCGCGGCGAAGTGACCATCGCACGGCCCGAACTGACGCCACCTCAACCAGCAGATTCCTAAGGAGCGCTGAAACGGCATGACCGCACCGCGCACTCTCCTCACCACCGAACCCGCCCGCGACAGCCGGGACTTCCGCACCGAGCGGCTCAGCGCCGACCTGGTGATCGTCGGCGGCGGAATGGCCGGTACGTGTGCGGCCGTGACCGCCGCGCGGGCCGGGGCGCGGGTCGTCCTGGTCCAGGACCGGCCCGTGCTGGGCGGCAACGCCTCCAGCGAGATACGGCTCTGGGTGCTGGGCGCCACCGCGCACATGTTCAACAACAACCGCTGGTCGCGCGAGGGCGGCGTGCTCGACGAGATCCTCGTGGAGAACATGTTCCGCAACCCCGAGGGCAACGCCGTGCTGTTCGACACCGTGCTCCTGGAGAAGGCGGTCGCCGAGCCGGGCATCACTCTCCTGCTGAACACGGCGGCGACGGCGGTGTCCAAGGACGGCGACCGGATCGCCTCGGTGAGCGCCTTCTGCGCCCAGAACTCCACGCGCTACGAGCTGACGGCCCCGGTGTTCTGCGACGCGTCGGGTGACGGCGTCCTCGGCTACCTGGCCGGCGCCGCCTACCGGATGGGCGCGGAGTCCACCGAGGAGTTCGGCGAACTGTTCGCGCCCGAGGAGTCGTACGGCGGCCTGCTCGGCCAGTCGATATACTTCTACAGCAAGGACGTCGGACGGCCGGTGACCTTCGTGCCGCCCGGCTACGCGCTCGACGACATCACCGAGATCCCCCGCTGGCGCAGCTTCGACACCACGGTCCAGGGCTGTCGGCTGTGGTGGATCGAGTACGGCGGCCGTCTCGACACCGTGCACGACACGGAGGAGATCAAGTGGGAGCTCTGGAAGGTGGTCTACGGCGTCTGGAACCACCTGAAGAACTCCGGTGACTTCCCCGAGGCGAAGAACCTGACGCTGGAGTGGGCCGGGCTGATTCCCGGCAAGCGGGAGAGCCGCCGGTTCGAGGGCCTGTACATGCTCCGCCAGCAGGACATCGTCGACCAGCGCCCCCACGCCGACGCCGTCGCCTCCGGCGGATGGTCCCTCGACCTGCACCCGGCCGACGGCGTGTTCAGCGAGCACGCCGGGAGCAACCACCTGCACGCGCGCGGGGTCTACCAGGTGCCCTACCGCTGCCTGGTCAGCCGTGACGTGAGCAATCTGCTGCTGGCGGGCCGGATCATCAGCGTCTCGCACGTCGCGTTCGCCTCGACCAGGGTGATGGCCACCTGCGCCCAGATCGGACAGGCCGCCGGGATGGCCGCCGCCGTGTGCGCGCGTGACGGCGTACTCCCGGCGGAGCTGACGAAACCCGACCGGATGGCCGCCCTTCAGCGTGAACTCCTGCGTGCCGGGCAGCACATCCCCGACCTGCGGCTCGACGATCCGGACGACCTCGCCGGGCAGGCCGCGCTCACCGCGTCGAGCGAGCTGACCGTGGGGTCGCTCCCCGGCGACGGTCCCGCGGTGCCGCTCGACCACTCGCGCGCCCAACTGCTGCCGGTGGACGCGGGGGAGCTGCCTAGGATGACGCTGACCGTCGACGTGGCCGCGCCCACCACCTTGCGGGTGGAGCTCCGTACCGGCAACCGGCCGGAGGACTACACCCCCGATGTGGTGCTGGCCGCGCGGGAGTTCAGTCTCGACGCCGGCGCCGGGCAGCGGATCGAGGTCGACGTCGAGGCGGCGGTCGACCGGCCGCGGTACGTCTTCCTGACGCTGATCCGCAACGACGACGTGTCGGTGCGGACCACCACCCGGCGCGTCACCGGCCTGCTCTCGGTCCGGCACACGGGCACCCAGGAGGCGGACGACGCCGTCGGCAAGCCGCGCGTGGAGTTCTGGACCCCCGAACGGCGCCCCGGCGGACACAACTTCGCCCTGACGATCGACCCTCCGCTCAGGGCGTGGAGCGTGGAGGGCGTCCGCAACGGCCACCACCGGCCCACGGCGCGGCCCAACGCGTGGGCCGCCGCGTACGAGGACCGCCGTCCCACTGTCCGCCTGCGCTGGCCGGAACCCCGACGCATCGGCCGGCTCCACCTGACCTTCGACACCGACGCCGACCACGCCATGGAGTCCGTCCTGTGGGACCACCAGGAGCGCGCGGTGCCGTTCTGCGTACGCGATTACGTCGTCCGCGCCGGGGACCGCGTGGTCGCAGAACGCGCCGACAACCACCAGACCCACAACGTCCTCACCTTCGACACCCCCCTCGAAACGGACGAGCTGTCCGTCGAGGTGGTGTCCACGCACGGCGCCGCCCCCGCCGCGCTCTTCGCCGTCCGCTGCTACGCGGCACCGTCGTGACGCCACCGCGGGGTGGACGACGTCCTACCGCGCGCGGTGCCGCAGGACGCGGAGCTGGGACATCAGCAGGCGGATCAGCGGCGTGCGGTTGCGGTGGCTGTTCTCGTAGCGCAGCACCGTTTCCAGTTCTTCGCGCTGGAGTGAGGGGACGATCCCCTCGATCGTGAGCTTGGGCAGATGTTTGTAGTCCGCGATCGGCAGTGCGCCGGTGGGCGGCGAGCCGGTCTCGTCATCGAATATGTCCAACGAAGTCACCTCTTGGGTCACGTATGCGCGTGCCCGGAGGAGGACCGGGGAAACGGGTGTTCGAGTGGGGATCGTCACAAGGGCGTCTCCTCGGCGTGCGCGGGACCTCGCCCGCCCGCCGTCCGGGGCCGCGCGGCCCCGGACGGCGGATGCGCCGTCGCTCCCGGTCAGCGCGCGAGCGCGGCCAGCCGGTCCCGTACTCCGGACATGTCCCAGCCCTGGGAGCGGTGGGAGATGAAGCGGTCGGGCCGGAGCAGGCACAGGCCGGGGCCGGTGGCCGCGAACGCCTGGTGGCAGGCGCCGTGCCGGTCGCCGAGCAGCGACCGGTCGGGGTCGCCCTTCCCGCGGGTCCGGCTCACCGCGACGACGGTGCCGAAGTCCCCGAGCGCCTCGCGGCCCGCCCGCGTCACCTCCGCGATCCGCCGCTCGTCGTCCTCGTACCCGAGGAACACCAGCAGGGCGTGTTCGCTGCCGCGCAGCCGGTGCCGCAGCGTGGTGAAGCCCGTGCCGTCGTGGACGAACGCGTCGGGGGAGAGGTCGCCGGGGCCGGGGCCGCCCGCGCCGGACCTGCGGGCGCGGTCGACCTGCGGGCTGTGCTCGTAGTCGACGAAGAGCTCGGTGACGCCGAGGGCCAGCCGGTGCCGTACGGGAGGGGTCCTGCTGATCAGCCGCAGTGCCTGCGCTCGCAGCGTACGGGCGACCGGGGCGTGCGTCGTGGCCACCTTCGTGGCGCGGGTCGTGGCGTGCAGCACCCGGTCCGCCACCGGACGGCGCTCCTGCTCATAGGAGTCCAGCAGCCCCGCGCCCGCCCGCCCCTGCACGACCAGCGCGAGCTTCCAGGCCAGATTGTGCGCGTCCTGGAGGCCGACGTTCATGCCCTGTCCGCCGACCGGGCTGTGGGTGTGCGCCGCGTCCCCCGCCAGCAGGATGCGCCCCTGCCGGTAGTGCTCGGCCAGCGACTCGCGCACCTCGAAACCGCTCAGCCAGTCCACACGGGAGATCGCGCTGCCGCCGTCGGCACCGCAGAGCGGGGTGCGCTCGGCGAGCAGCCGGTTGAGCATGTCCTCGTCCGGTTCCGGCGCGTCGGAGCCGGACGGGACATCGGCGATGACACGCCAGTGGCCGGGCTTGGGGAGCGGAAGCAGGACGAGGATGCCGTGGCCGCCCAGCCAGGGATGCAGCCGGTCCTGGGGAAGGTCCCAGTCGGCCGCGACATCGGCGAGCAGGAAGGCGCGGTGCAGATCACGGTGGTCGCCGGCGATCCCGGCCGTCCGCCGTACGGTGCTGTGCGCCCCGTCGCAGGCGATCAGCCAGTCGGCGCGAACCGTACGCTCCGCGCCGTCGGGCATCCGCAGGGTCGCGGTGACGCCGTCCGCGTCCTGACGGCAGGTGGTCAGTTCGGTGCCGCGCTCGGCGACTGCGCCCTGCCGCCGCGCGGCCGTCTCCAGTAAATCCGCCACCTCCGGCTGCGGGAGGGAGAGCGCGAAGGGGAACGGCGAGCGGATGCCGTCCAGTTCGAGCGGGATGACGTCGTCCGGGCCGGGATGGACGTCGATACGGCGCAGGATCCGGCCGCGGTCGACCGCCTCCTCGGCGATCCCGAGGTCGTCGAGCACCTCCAGGGTGCGGGCTCCCACCACCAACGCCCTGCTCTGCGTGTTCTCCTCGGTGGACCGCTCGATCAGCCGGACCCGCACACCGCGCCGGACCAGCTCCTCGGCGACCAACAGCCCGGTGGGCCCCGCACCGACCACCAGAACCTGGCAACTCGCGCCGCCGTCAACGGTGTTCGCTTCCATCGATCCTCCGCGAGACCTCATGCGTGTCCTGCCGACACGGCCTGGCCCTCGCCTACCCCGTCCCGCCCTCCGCCCTCGCGGCAAATTCGGCCGGGGCCCGACGCGCCACCGCCGCCGGGCGGGCAGCCGGTCGAGCGGTCCTCGCGGATTGCCGGTTTCGGCCACCCCTGCCTCGCCATTTTCCGTTCATAGGGGTGGCGCTCGCCGGATTAGGGGTTACTGGCGAGTGCGGAGCCGAACTAGTTTCGAAACCGCATGCATGGCACTCCTTGGGCACGTTGGGCGGATTTGTACGAATTGGAGATGTGTGTGAACCGCGAGGCATGGTTCAGCCGCTATCACCCAGCTCCGCCCGGAAGTGAACCCCGCAGACTCGTCTGTTTTCCGCACGCCGGAGGCTCGGCAAGTTTTTACCTCCCCGTTTCCGGCGCGCTGCAACCGGATGTCGAAGTCATCGGGGTGCAGTATCCGGGACGGCAGGAACGCAGGACCGAGCAACCGGTCCAGGACCTGCACGACCTGGCCGACCTGGCCGCCGAGGCGCTGGCCCCCATGGTCGACCGGAGGACCGCGTTCTTCGGCCACAGTATGGGCGCGGTCGTCGCCTACGAAGTGGCCCTGCGGCTGAAACGGAACCATGGGGTGGAGCCGACCCGGCTCTTCGTCTCCGGGCGCCGCGCGCCCTCCGCCCACCGTCCGCTGCCCGATCCGGTCCACCGGAGGGACGACGCCGGCATCGTCGCCGAACTGCGCCGACTCGCCGGTACCCACGCCGATCTGCTCGCCGACGACGAGATCGTGCGCATGATCATGCCCGCGGTCCGCGGTGACTACCGGGCCATCGAGACCTACGCGCCGCGCCCGGCGCCGCCGCTGAATTGCCCGGTCACCGCGTTCGTCGGCGACCGCGACCCGCAGGTGGAGATCGCGGAAGCGGAGGCGTGGGCAGGGCACACCGCGGGCCCGTTCGACATCGAGGTCTTCCCCGGCGGCCACTTCTACCTGGTGGCCGAGGGGCCGGCGGTGATCGCCGGGTTACGCGACCGGCTCGGCGTGCCGGTGTGACCGATCCGGCGGTGACCGGGTTGGCGGTGACCGGGCCGGCCGTGGCCGACCCGGATGCGGCCGAGTCGGAGATGGCCGACTTCTTCCGCTTCCTTAACGCGCCGAGGTTGCCCGATCTTCGGAAAGCCGCGATAGAGTCGATTCGGCTTTCGGATACGGTGGGAGTTGGCTGTTTGGGATAGATGAGGATCATCTGTGCCACGGGGTTCACACCCGCAGGCGCTTTGTTGCGTTCCCGGTGTCTTTTGGGTAATGCGAATTGAACGGTTTGAACGGGGGCTGTTCACTGTCGTGGAATTTATTCAGCGTGAAGCGCAGTTAGAGTTTTTGAGCAATTCCTTGCGGGATGTCATGTCCGGCAGCGGGAGAACGGTTCTGGTCGAGGGCGCGATCGCCTGCGGCAAGAGCCAGACCCTGGAATGGGTCATCGACGAGGCGACCAGGTCCGGGGTCACCCTGCTGTGCGCGGCGGGGTCGCCCGCCGAGGCCGGCACACCCCTGGGCGCCGTCTCCCAACTGATGGACGGCGTGCCGCCGTCGACCGCGCCACCGGTACCGCCCGACGGGGCCACCGACCAGGGAACCGGCCGGTTCGCCCGCCAACTCGCCGCGGCCGTGAAGGACATGGCCGAGCAGGCACCGGTGGTCATCGCCGTCGACGACCTCCAGCACGTCGACGCCGAGTCGCTGCGGTGTCTGCTCCAGCTCGCCCGGCTGACCCGGCGCGGACGTGTCCTGATGGTGCTCACCCAGCCGCTGCACGGCGGACCGCGGGACCCGCAGTTCGCCGTCGAGCTGCTGCGTCAGCCAGAGGTGCACCGGCTGCGGCTGCTGCCCCTGGACCAGGACGGCGTGGCCCAGATCCTGGCCGCGTATACCGATCTGCCCGCCGGAGCGGTCAACGCCGCGGAGCTGTACCGGCTGACCGGCGGCAATCCGCTGCTGCTGCGGGCGTGTCTCGAGGACTGCCATCGCGCGGTGGCCCACTGGCCGCCGGGCATCGCCCCGCCGCTCGCCGGGGAGCTGTTCGGACAGGCGCTGCTGACCTGCCTGCGCCGCGGAGGCGAGGACACCTGGGAGGTGGCCGCCGCCGTCGCGGTGCTGGGCGAGGCGGCCGACACCGAGTCCGTCGGGCGCGTCTCCGAGGCCACCTCCTGGAGCGTCGACGAGGCGTTGCAGGCACTCGAGTCCGCGGGCATCGTGGACGGCCCGCGCTTCCGCGACCCGGTGGCGCGGTCCGTGGTCCGCGACAGCCTGGACGCGGCCGAGAGCGGCCGGTTGCACCGCGAGGTCGCCGGTCTGCTCAGGGACCAGGGCGCCCGCCCCTCGGCGGTGGCCGCGCACCTGCTCGCGGGGGGCGAGGTGCCCGGCTCCTGGGGAGCGGCCGTACTGCGGGAGGCCGCGGAGGCCGCGCTGCACGAGGACGACGCCCCGCTCGCCATCGACTACCTGGAGCTGGCCTGCGCCGGGTGCGACGACGAGCGGGTGCGTACGGACATCAGGCTGCGGCTGGCCGCCGTGCTGTGGCGGATCAACCCCGCCGCGGCCGAGGCCAGGCACCTGCCGGAACTGGTCGCCTCCGCGGCCACCACCCGGCTGCCGGCGCACACCGCCGCCGGTCTCGCCGACCTGCTGATCAGCCACGGCCGCTTCGAGGAGGCCCGCGCCATCCTCGGCGGCCTCAAGGCGAGGGCGTCGTCCGGCCAGTGGGGCGCGGCGCAGGCGGCGCTCGGTCAACTGACGCCCCTGGCCGGGCAGTGGTGCGGCGAGGGCGGCGACCCCGGGTTGCAGGACCACCCGATATCCGCGGACGCGGTGGCGCATCCGTCCCCCGACGGGTCGCTGCGCTGCCCGGTCCTGTCGCCCGACACCGGCGTGGAAACCTCGGCCGAACGCTTTCTGCGGGTGTCCCCGCTGATGGACGTGACGCTGACGCCGATCGTCAACGCCGTGGTGTCGCTGTACTTCGGCGACCGGCTGGAAGCCGCCGACGACGCCTGCCGCAGATTCCAGGAGGAGGCCGACCGGCGGCGGGCGCCGGGCTGGCGGGCGGTGTTCGCCGGCCTGCGGGCCGACATCGCGCTGCGCGGAGGACGGCTGGAGGCCGCCGCGCAGTACGCGCAGGAGTCGCTGAACAGCGTCTCCGCCCACAACGGGAGCTTCTTCGTCGGCGGTCCGCTGGCCGTACTGATCCTCACGCACACGGCCGCGGGCGACTACACGGCCGCGGCCCGGCGGCTCAACCAGCCGATTCCCGACGCCCTGCTCAAGAGCGTCTACGGTCTCGGATACCTGCGGGCACGCGGCCACTTCTACCTGGCCACCGGCCAACCCGAGGCCGCGCTCACCGACTTCAAGACCGCGGGCCGCTTCGCCGTCCGCTGGGGCGTCGACCGACCGGTGCTGCTGCCCTGGCGCACCGACGCCGCGCAGGCGCTGTGCCGTCTCGAACAGCCCGACCGCGCCGAGCGGTTGATCGTGGACCAGCTGCGGATGCCGGACGCGGTGCACCCGCGGGTGCGCGGCGTCACGCTGCGGCTGCGCGCGCAGAGCGTCGACCTCAAGCTCCGGCCGTCGCTGCTGGCCCGGGCGGTCGAGGACCTGCACCGGTCGGGCGACCGGCTTGAACTGGCCCGCACCGTGGGCGTGCTGGGCGAGACGTACCGCGAACTGGGAGAGACCACACGGTCGATCGCCGTCACCCGCCGGGCCCTGCACCTGGCCCGCGAGTGCGGCGCGGAACCGCTGTGCGCGGAGTCCGGACAACGGCTGCGGGAGGGCGAGCGGGAGCGGGCCCAGGATCTCGCCCCGGCCGCCGCCGCGCTCGCCGAACCGGTCGCCGCCGACGCGCTGGGCGCGGAGGCCGAGGCGAAGCTCAGCGATTCCGAGAAGCGGGTCGCGGCCCTGGCGGCCTGCGGATACACCAACCGGGAGATCTCGGCGAAGCTGTTCGTGACGATCAGCACCGTCGAGCAGCACCTGACCCGGGTCTACCGCAAGCTCAACATCACCAGGCGGCACCAACTCCCGCTGGAAGTGCACATGCCGACCAACGAGATCGCCTGACCGCCGGGTCACAACGGGAGGACCGCTCATGCAGCAGATCATCGACGCCGTGCGCGCGGGTGCCGGAGCCGAGGACTTCCTCGCGCTCCCGGTGCCGGAGAGCTACCGCGGCGCGGCCGTGCTCCGCGAGGAGACCGACATGTTCGAGGGACTGGAGACCCGCGAGAAGGACCCCGCCAAGTCCCTGCACACCATCGACGTCGCCACCCCGGAACCCGGACCCGGTGAGGTGCTGATCGCCGTGATGGCCAGCGCGATCAACTACAACACGATCTGGAGCGCGATCTTCGAACCGCTGCCCACGTTCACCTTCCTCGACCGGTACGCGCGCAGCAGCCCCGAGGCGGCGCGCCACGCGCAGCCGTACCACGTCCTCGGCTCCGACGTCGCCGGGGTGGTCCTGCGCACGGGGCCCGGTGTGCGCAACTGGAAGCCGGGTGACCGGGTGGTCGCGCACTGCCTGAGCGTGGAGCTGGAGTCCGCCGACGGGCACGACGACACGATGCTCGACCCCGAGCAGCGGATCTGGGGCTTCGAGACGAACTTCGGCGGCCTCGCGGAGCTGACGCTCGTCAAGTCCAACCAGTTGATGCCCAAACCCGCGCACCTGACGTGGGAGGAGGCAGCGTCGTCCGGGCTGGTCAACTCCACGGCCTACCGCCAGCTCGTCTCGCGCAACGGCGCCTCGCTCAAGCAGGGCGACGTGGTCCTGATCTGGGGCGCGGGCGGCGGCCTCGGCTCGTACGCCACCCAACTGGCCCTGAACGGCGGGGCGGTGCCGGTGTGCGTGGTCTCCGACCCGCGCAAGGCCGAGCTGGTGCGGGCCATGGGCGCGGAGCTGGTCATCGACCGGGCCGCGGAGGGCTACCGGTTCTGGAAGGACCCGCAGACGCCCGACCCGCGCGAGTGGAAGCGGTTCGGCGGCCGGATACGGGAGTTGACCGGCGGCGAGGACCCGGACATCGTGCTGGAGCACCCCGGCCGGGAGACCTTCGGCGCCAGTGTCTTCGTCACCCGCCGCGGCGGCACCGTCGTCACGTGCGCGTCCACCTCCGGATTCCGGCACGAGTACGACAACCGGTACCTGTGGATGTCGCTGAAGCGGATCGTCGGCTCGCACTTCGCCAACTACCGCGAGGCGTGGGAGGCCAACCGCCTCATCACCAAGGCGATGGTGCACCCGACGCTGTCCACGGTCTACCCGCTGGAGGCCACCGGGGAGGCGACCCGCGCCGTCCACCGCAACGAGCACAGCGGGAAGGTGGGCGTGCTGTGCCTGGCGCCCCAGGAGGGGCTCGGCGTGACCGACCCCGAGACGCGTGAGCGGCACCTGCCGGAGATCAACCGGTTCCGTACCCCGGTGGGCTGACAACGGCGGCGGGGGGGGCCCCCCCCCCGGGGGGGCCCCCCCGGGGGGCCCCCCCCCCCCCGGGGGGGGGGGCGGGGGGGCGCCCCCGG
>NZ_JBIVOA010000006.1:118842-433366 GCF_044753885.1 Streptomyces sp. NPDC093221
GGGGGCCCGTGGTGGGGCTCGGCGTGCCCGCCCCCGTGTGGCGTGAGCGGCCCGTGCGGGTTAACACCGGGGCCCCCCCCGGGGGGGGGGGCCCCGGGGGGGGGCGCCCCCCGGGGGGGGGGGCCCGCCACCGTGTCGCTCCGCCCGGCCGGGGGCGGTCAGCGGTCCGTCACTTCCGGTCGATGAGGGTGACGTCGGAGCTGCCGTACAGCGCCATCATCCGGTCGACCAGGCCGACTTCGTTGACGTGGATCGTCATCACGATGTTCACCCGGATCATCTTCTCCTCCGGGTCTTTAGGCGGGATCGGCGGCAGCAGGCCCGACTCGGTCATCGCGGGACCCGCCAGCGGCAGGTAGTTGAAGGTCGAGACCATCGGCACCGACGCCCACTGGCCGTCCTTGGACGCCACCGGCATGGCCGCGTCCTCGAAGGCGCCGGAGAAGACGGCGGCGGCGGCGCGCTGGCTGAGCGCGTGCAGGCCGTGCTGCTCGCCGTTGCCCACCGGGTCCTCGAAGGTGCAGTCCTCGGCGTAGAGCTGGAGCAGGCCCTCCACATTGCCGTCGTTGATCATCCGACAGTGTTCGAGAATGAGCCACTTGGCCCGTTTCTCGTCGGTCATCGTGGCTGCTCCGATGGTCGGGAGGGCGGTGGGACGGGCGGTCGGGGAAGGGGAGGGACGGGAAGCCGGGAGGACGGTCGGGAGAGGGGTGGGACGGGAATTCGGGAGAGCGGTCGGGAAGGCGTTCGGACGGCCGGGCGCAGGGCGAGGGCCGTCGGGACCTGAAGGGGAGGCCACGGCGGTCACGTGTGGACGACCGACACCGGCAGCGACTTCACTCCGAAGAAGTTCCGGTCGTAGAACTCCAGCGGCTCGCTGCGGTCGAGCCGCACGTCCTGGTAGTGGTCGAGGAGGAGATTGAGGGCCACGCGCCCCTCCAGCCGGGCCAGCGGCGCACCGATGCAGAAGTGGATGCCCTTGCCGAACGCGACGTGCGCGTTGGGCGTACGGGTGATGTCGAACCGGTCCGGGTCCTCGAACTGCCGCTCGTCGCGGTTGGCCGACGCCAGCCACGGGATGACGATCGACCGCTCGGGGATGACCACACCGCCGATCGGCACGTCCCGGGTGGTGTACCGGCCGGTGATGGTGAACGGCGGCCGGTAGCGCATCACTTCCTCCAGCGCGGCCGGGATCAGCGAGCGGTCGGCGCGCAGCGCGGCGGCTGCCTCCGGGTGCTCCTCGAAGCACAGGATCGCGCTGCTCAGCATCATCGTCGTGGTGATGTGCCCGGCGATCAGCAGCAGCCGGGCGAAGTTGACGGCCTCCTCCGACGACAGCGGCTCGCCGTCCACCTCGCTGGTGGCCATCTTGCTGAGCAGGTCGTCACCGGGACGGGACCGCCGCTCCTCCAGCATGCCGTCGAGGTAGTAGTCCATCTCCTCGATCGCGGTCCGCAGGCGCTCGTAGTTCTCCGGCAGGTCGATGCCGACGATCTTGGCGGCGATGATGCGGTCCGCCCAGTGCCGGAAGATCGGCCGGTCCTCGGCCGGCACGCCCAGCAGTTCGGCGATCACGATCACCGGCAGCGGATGGGTCAGATGCCGCACCAGGTCGAAACGGTCCATGCCGTCGGTGGCGCCGAGCAGTTCCCGGCCGATCTCGGCGATCCGCGGCTCCAGTTCGGCCACGGTGCGGGGCGTGAACACCCGGCTGATCCCGCGCCGCAGATGGTGGTGCTCGGGCGGGTCGATCTGGGCCAGGTCACCGCGGGCGATCTCCGCCGCTTTCGGTGACACCGGGGTCGGGTCGGAGGAGAAGTCCTTCTGGTCCGACAGCACCCGCTGCACGTCCGCGTACCGCAGGACGTGCCAACTGCCGTTCTCGTCGCGGAACACCGGATGGTCGTCGCGCATGCGGCGCAGCCACGCGAACAGTTCAGCGCCGCCGTCGGCGGCAGACGGCGGGCTCAGCGACACAGCGGAATCGGTCACGCGAGACTCCCAGCGTATGACGCGCGGCGTGCGGATGCGGCCGTGGCCGGACACTTGTTTCACGCCGCGAATGAGGAATTATTCCGAATTTCATCGCCCGTGGACGGTAACAGCGTGCGGCAGTGGCTCAAACCCCGGAATAGGTATAGGGGGTGGGGGCCGTGTTTTAGGGGGTACCCCCGCGGGGGCAGGGGTCGTGCGGTCAATGACCCCGGTTGACTGGCCAGTTGAACGCTGATGGGATCGATTACCGGTCCACGTCCGTCCTGTCCGCAACCACGGATGACGGCGCGGAGGGCGACAATTCCGAGGCGATCGGGACGCGCACTCCGCATTCCACCGAGGCGGTGGAAAGTCTGGCGTTTTCGTGCGACCTGTATCACCCCCCGGGTCGTGGGATTCCGAAGGAGCTCTGACGTACTGGTGGCGGACACAAATGCCGACCGGAATTCGCTGAACGGACACGGCGGCGACCCCGCCGGGCCGGGCGAACCCATCGCCGTCATCGGGGTCTCCTGCCGACTGCCGGGAGCGGACGACCCGACGGCGTTCTGGGACCTGCTGCGCGGCGGCGCGGACGCCGTGACCGAACTCGCCGCCCCTCGTTGGCCCGTGGAGGGCGACGCGGACGCCGAGCCGGACGTCGATTCGGACATCGATTCGGACATCGGGAAGGGCGGTCCGGGCGGTCCGGGCGCGGCCGGTCCGCAGCGCGGCGGCTTCCTGGACGCCGAGCGGATCGAGGGCTTCGACGCGGAGTTCTTCGGCGTCACGCCCCGCGAGGCCGCCCAGATGGACCCCCAGCAGCGACTCGCGCTCGAACTGGGCTGGGAGGCACTGGAGGACGCGGGCCTCGCCGCCCTGCACCCCGCCTCCAGGACCGGGACCCCCGAGGCCGCCTCGGCGGAGCACCCGGGGAAGACGGCTCGACAGCCCGTCGCCTACGGGGTGTTCCTCGGCGTCATCGCCGACGACTACGCGACCCTCAGCGCCCGGTCAGGACCGGCCACCGCCCACACCCTCACCGGCCTGCACCGCAGCCTCGTCGCCAACCGCATCTCCTACGCGCTGGGCCTCAACGGCCCGAGCCTGACCGTCGACGCCGGGCAGTCCTCCTCGCTGGTCTCGGTCCACCTCGCCTGCGAGAGCCTGCGCTCCGGCGAGTCGGCGGTCGCCCTGGCCGGCGGCGTGAACCTCAACCTCGTCCCGGAGACCACCGAGCGGATCACCGCCTTCGGCGCTCTTTCTCCCGACGGCCGCTGCTACACCTTCGACGAGCGCGCCAACGGCTACGTCCGCGGCGAGGGCGGCGCGGTCCTGGTCCTCAAGCGGCTGAGCGACGCCGTCGCCGACGGCGACCCGATCCGCTGCGTGCTGCTCGGCAGCGCCGTCAACAACGACGGCGGCGGCCCCGGCCTCACCAGCCCGCACCAGGCGGCGCAGGAAGACCTGCTGCGCAGCGCCTACCGGCAGGCCGGGGTCGCGCCGGACGAGGTGCAGTACGTCGAACTGCACGGCACCGGCACCCGCGTCGGCGACCCGGTCGAGGCCCGCGCGCTCGGTACGGTGCTCGGCGCCGGCCGCGACCCGCGAGCGCCGCTGGCCGTCGGCTCGGTCAAGACGAACGTCGGCCACCTGGAAGGCGCGGCGGGCGTGACCGGCCTGCTCAAGCTGATCCTCAGCGTCCAGCACCGGGCACTGCCGCCGAGCCTCAACTACCGCCGCCCGAACCCGGAGATCGCGCTGGCGGACCTCCGCCTGCGGGTGCAGACCGGGGACGGGGCGACCGCCTGGCCCGACGCCGACCGGCCGCTGCTGGGCGGTGTCTCCTCCTTCGGCATGGGGGGCACCAACTGCCATGTGGTGGTGGGCGAATGGGCCGCGGCCTCGGCCTCCGTCGTCCCCGACGCGGCTGCCCCGGTCGCCGCCCCCGCGATACGGTCACCGCTCGGTGAACTCGACCTCGTGCCCTGGCCGGTGTCCGCGCGGTCCGCCGCCGCGCTGCGAGGCCAGGCCGAACGCCTGCTCGCCGTCGCCGAATCCGCCGTCGCCGAATCCGCCGATGCCGATGCCGATGCTCATGCCGACTCCGACTCCGACTCCGGCTCCGGCTCCGCCGACGGCGGCGGCGGCCCGTCGAGCCTGCGCCCGGTAGGCCGGGCCCTCGCCCTCTCCCGGGCGGCGTTCGAGCACCGCGCTGTCGTCCTCGCGGCCGGACCCGCGGACGCCCGTAATGCCGTCGGCATGCTCGCCACCGGCATGCCCGCGGCCGGTCTCGTGAGCGGCGCGGTGCGCGCCGGAGGCAGCCGGGTGGCCCTGGTGTTCCCGGGCCAGGGCTCGCAGTGGGCGGGCATGGCGATGCAACTGCTCGCCACCTCACCGGTGTTCGCGTCCCGGATGGGGGAGTGCGACACGGCGCTGGCCCCGTATCTCACCAGCTCGGTGGTCGAGGCGATCCGGGAGGGCGCCCTGGACGACGTGGTCGTCGTCCAGTCGGCGCTGTGGGCGGTGATGGTGTCGCTGGCCGAGGTGTGGCGCGCCGCCGGTGTCGAGCCCGGCGCCGTCATCGGGCACAGCCAGGGCGAGATCGCCGCCGCCTGCGTCGCGGGCGCGCTGTCCGTCGAGGACGGGGCGAAAACGGTCGCGCTGCGGGCGAAGGTGATCGGCGCGTCGCTGTCGGGCCGCGGCGGGATGCTCTCGGTCGGGCTGCCCGTCGGCGCGGTGCTCGAACGCCTCGCCCGCTGGGGCGACCGGCTGTGCGTCGGATCGGTCAACGGGCCTTCTTCCACCGTGGTGTCGGGCGAGCTGGACGCGCTCGCCGAACTGCGCGCCGCCTGCGACGCCGAGGGCATCCGCGCCCGGCGCGTCGACATCGACTACGCGTCGCACTCGGTCCAGGTCGACGCGATCCGGGAGGAGGTGCTGGACGCCCTGGCCGGCATCACCCCGGTGGCGTCCGACGTGCTCTTCTACTCCACGGTCACCGGCGGCCGGCTCGACACCCGGGAGCTGGACGCCGCGTACTGGCTCGCCAACCTCCGCGGGCAGGTGCGGTTCGACGAGACCGTACGCGCGCTGCTGGCGGACGGGTTCGGCTACTTCGTGGAGGCCAGCGCGCACCCCGTGCTGGCGGTGGGCCTGGCCGAGACGTTCGAGGACGCCGGGTTCGACGCGGTGGCGCTCGGCACGCTGCGCAGGAACCAGGGCGGCCAGGAACGCTTCCTGACCTCGCTGGCCGAGGGCTGGGTACGCGGCCTGCCGGTCGACTGGCAGGCCGTGTTCGCCGACACGCCCCCGGCCCAAGTGGCCCTGCCCACCTACGCGTTCCAGCGCCGCCGTCACTGGCTGGACACCGCGACCGGCCGCCGTCGCCGACGCGCGGGAACCGCCGCCGTACCGGCCCACCGCACCATCAGGGACGCCGAGCACGACGGGGACCGGGACTCCGGCGCCGAACCGGCCGCCGCCGCCTCCTCGTTCGCCGCCCGACTGGCCGCGCTGCGCCCGGCCGAGCGGGATTCGACGTTGCTGCGCTTCGTTCTGGCGCACGCGGCGGCGGTCGCGGGACAGCCGTCGCCGGACGCGCTCGACCCCGAACAGACCTTCAAGAACCTCGGGTTCGACTCGCACCTGTCGGTCCAGCTCCGCAACCGGATCGCCGAGCAGGCCGAGGTGGCGATGCCCGCCACCGTCCTCTTCGACCAGCCCACGCCGTCCGCGCTCGCCCGCCACCTGCGCGCCGCCCTGCTCGACGCGGGACCCGCGGCGAACGACACCGCGGCGCCCCCCGCTGACCACCCGGACGCCGACGACTCCCCGATCGCCATCGTCGCCATGGCCTGCCGACTGCCCGGCGGCGTCGACTCGCCCGAGGCGCTGTGGGACGTCGTCGCGGACGGCCGGGACGTCATCGGCGACTTCCCCGACAACCGCGGCTGGGACATCGAGCGCCTCTACGACCCGCAGGCGCGGCGCGCGGCCACCAGCTACGTCCGGCACGGCGGATTCCTCGACGGCGCACCGGACTTCGACGCCGGGCTGTTCGGGATCTCGCCGCGCGAGGCCCTGGCCATGGACCCGCAGCAGCGGCTGCTGCTGGAGACCTCGTGGGAGGCGGTCGAGCGCGCCGGGATGGACCCGCTGTCCTTGCGCGGCACCCGCACCGGCGTCTTCTTCGGCGCGATGTTCCAGGAGTACGGGCCGCAGCTCCAGTACGGCGCGGACGGCGTCGAGGGCCACCGGCTCACCGGCACCCTCACCAGCGTCGCCTCGGGACGGCTGGCCTACACGCTGGGCCTCGAGGGCCCGGCCGTCACCCTGGACACGGCCTGCTCGTCGTCCCTGGTCGCACTGCACTGGGCGGTACGGTCGCTGCGGTCGGGCGAGTGCACGATGGCGATCGCGGGCGGCGTCACAATCATGTCCACGCCCGGCATGTTCGTGGAGCTGAGCCGACAGGGGGCGCTGTCCCCCGACGGCCGCTGCAAGGCGTTCTCCGCCGCCGCCGACGGCACCGGCTGGTCCGAGGGCGTCGGCGTCCTCGTGGTCGAGCGGCTCTCCGACGCGCGCCGCAACGGCCACCAGGTGCTGGCCCTGATCCGCGGCTCCGCCACCAACCAGGACGGCGCGAGCAACGGCCTGACCGCGCCGCACGGCCCCTCGCAGGAGCGGGTGATCCGTGACGCGCTCGCCGACGCGCGGGTCGCCGCCGCCGACGTGGACGTGGTCGAGGCGCACGGCACCGGCACGACGCTCGGCGACCCGATCGAGGCGCAGGCGCTGCTGGCCACCTACGGGCGCAGCCGCCCCGAGGACCGGCCGCTCCGGCTCGGCTCGGTCAAGTCCAACATCGGGCACACCCAGGCCGCGGCGGGCATCGCGGGCGTGATCAAGATCGTGCAGGCCCTGCACCACGAGGAGCTGCCCCGCACTCTGCACGCGGACGCTCCCTCGCCGCACGTCGACTGGTCCGGCGCCGTCACGCTCCTCACCGAACCGGTGGCGTGGAAGCGCGGGGACCGGCCGCGGCGCGCGGGCGTCTCGTCGTTCGGCATCAGCGGCACGAACGCGCACGTGATCCTGGAGGAGGCGGAGGCTCCCGTAAGCGCTCCGGCCGCGCCCGACGCGTCCGAGGCCGAGATCGAGTCCGTATCCGTATCCGCTTCCGCTTCCGAGGGCGGGGCCGGGGACCCGCGGGCGCTCCCGATCCTCACCGGCGCCCCCGCACCGTGGCCGGTGTCAGGACAGTCGGCCGCCGCGCTGCGCGCCCAGGCCGCCCGTCTCCGCGACTGGACGGGCGAGGCCGGGGGAGACGGCCCCGCGAGCACGGGCGACGGCCGGGCCGCCACCGGCCATGCCCTGGCCACCGCCCGCGCCGTACTCGAACACCGGTCCGTCGTGCTCGCCGCCGACCCCGACGGGACCCGTGACGCACTGACCGCCGTCGCCGTCGGCGCGCCCACCCCCCACGCCGTCGTCGGCGCGGCCGACCTGCGCGGCCGGACCGTGTTCGTCTTCCCCGGCCAGGGCTCCCAGTGGCGCGGCATGGCTGCCGAACTCCTCGACACCTCACCGGTGTTCGCCCGCCGCTTCGCCGAGTGCGAGCGGGAGACGGCCGCCTACGTCGACTGGTCCGCCACCGCTGTGCTGCGCGCCGCCCCGGACGCGCCGCCGCTCGACCGGATCGACGTACTCCAACCGGTGCTGTTCGCCGTCAACGTGTCCCTGGCCGCGATGTGGCGCGCCGCGGGCGTCGAGCCGGCCGCCGTCGTCGGCAGCAGCCAGGGCGAGATCGCCGCGGCCTGCGTCGCGGGCGCCCTCACCCTCGCCGACGCCGTCCGTATCGTCGTCCTGCGCAGCGCGCTCTTCGGCGAGGAACTCGTCGGCAACGGCGCCGTCGCCTCGGTCGCGCTGAGCGCGCAGGCGCTGGAAGAGCGGCTGGCCGCGTGGGACGGCCGCCTCACCGCGGCCGGACGCAACGGACCCACCGCGCAGACCGTCGCCGGGGACGAGACCTCGCTCGCCGAATTCGTCGCCGCCTGCAAGGACGAGGGGATCAGGGCCCGCGTGATCGGCTCCACCGTCGCCTCGCACTGCGCCCAGGTCGACCCGCTGCGCGACCGCATCACGCAGATGTTCGCCGACGTCACGCCCGCCGCGGGCGACGTCCCGTTCTACTCGACCGTCACCGGCGGCGCGCTCGACGGAGACGGGCTCGACGCCGACTACTGGTTCGAGAACGCCCGCAGGCCGGTCGACTTCGAGACCGCCGTCCACACACTCCTCGACGACGGCTTCCGGTTCTTCGTCGAGATCAGCGCCCACCCCGTACTCACCCCCGCCATGCAGGAGACGTTCGAGTACGCCGGGACCGACGCCCTCGCCCTCGGCACGCTCCGCCGCGACGAAGGCGGCGCCGACCGCTTCCTCACCTCCGTCGCCGAAGGCTGGGTCCGCGGCCTGCCCGGCGTCGACTGGACCCGCCTGCTGCCCGCGACTGACGGGCGCCGCGTCCACCTGCCCACCTACGCCTTCCAACGGGCGCGGTACTGGCTGGAGTCGGCGGCGGGCGCGGGGGCGGGAACGGACGGCCTCGGCCTGTCCGCCACCGGGCACCCGATGCTGGGCGCGGCCGTACAACTCGCCGACTCCGACTCCCTGTTGCTCACCGGCCGGATCTCGCTGCGCACCCATCCGTGGCTGGCGGACCACGCCGCTCTCGACACGGTGCTGCTGCCCGGCGCGGCCTTCGCCGAACTGGCCCTGCACGCCGCTGAGTTGACCGGATGCGCCCAGGTCGAGGAACTCACCCTGGAAGCACCGCTGGTCCTCACGGGCCAGGACGGCGTGCACCTCCAGCTCACCGTCGGCGCACCGGACACGACCGGCCGCCGCGAACTGCGAATCCACTCACGACCCGACCGCGCCGACGCGCACGACGACTCCGGAAGCGTCGACACCGGCCCCTGGGTCCGGCACGCCGCGGGCGTCCTCGCCTCCGAGGCGCCCGCCGCTCCCGAACCCCTGACCGCCTGGCCCCCGGCCGACGCCCGGCCGGTGCCCGTCGAGGAGTTCTACGCGGATCTGGACGCGACCGGTTACGGCTACGGTCCGGCCTTCCGCCGCGTCCGCGCCGCCTGGCGGTCGGGTCAGCACCTCTACGCCGACGTCGCCCTCGCCGACGAGCAGGCCACCGACGCCGGATCCTACGGCGTACATCCCGCCCTGCTGGACGCCGCGTTGCACATCTGCCTGGCCCATGTCGACGGCCTGCGGCTGCCGTTCGCCTGGCGCGGGCTCGCCCTGCACGCCGTCCACGCCTCGGCGGTTCGCGTCCGCGTCACTCCCGACGGCCCGGACACCGTCGCCCTGACCCTCGCGGACGCCACCGGCGCGCCCGTCGCGTCCATCGAGGCGCTCACCCTGCTGCCGGTCGGCGAGGCGCAGTTGAGCCCCGCTGGGCGCCCCGCGAACACCCCCGCGGACCAGGCGCTCTTCCGGCTCGACTGGCAGCCCGCCGCGACCGCGGAGCGCGCCGCCAAATGGCTGGCCCTCGGTCCCGGCACGGGCGACGACGGCGTGCCCGACATCGCGGAACTGCTCGCCCGCATCGACGCGGGCACCATCGAGGCGCCGCCGACGGCACTGGTACGGCTCGGCGGGTGGGGGCACGAGGAGCCGGGCGGCGCGAAGGGTGCGCCGGGCGACGGCGACCGCTCAGGGAGCGAGGCGTCGGGCTACGAGGGCGGCCCGCTTGTCGGCGCGAACGGTGTCCTCGGCGACGGGAGTCGGACGGCGGCCCACGAGGGCGGGACGCCGGCTCGTACGCCGGTCGACGCGGCACTGCCCGCCCGCGCCCACGCAGCGACCGCCGAGGCGCTGGCCCTGCTCAAGACCTGGCTCGGCGACGAGCGGCTGAGCACGTCGCGCCTGGTCGTGCTGACGCGCGGGGCGGTGGCGGCGGGACCCGACGAGGCAGTCGCCGATCTGGCGACGGCACCCGTCTGGGGCCTGATCCGCAGCGCCCAGTCCGAGCACCCCGGCCGCCTCGTCCTGGTCGACACGGACGACACACCGGCGTCCCGGGACGCACTGGCCACGGCCGTCGCCACCGCCGTCGCGCGGGACGAGGCGCAGATCGCCTTGCGCGCGGGCGAGACACGGCTGCCCCGGCTGGTCCGCGCCACCCCCGGCGCCGCGTCCGAGACGCCCGGCACCCAAGGCGACCCGCACCCCACCGAGGCCGACCCGCACGGCACGGTCCTGATCACCGGCGGGACCGGCGCCCTCGGCTCGCTCCTGGCCGGTCACCTGGTCACCGAACACGGCGTCCGGCACCTCGTCCTGACCAGCCGCCGCGGACCCGACACGGACGGCGCCGCCGACCTCAGGGCCCGGCTCCGCGCCAACGGCGCGGAGACCGTCGACGTCGTCGCCTGCGACGCGGCCGACCGAACGGCGCTGGCCGCCCTGCTGGACTCCGTTCCCTCCGACCGGCCGCTGACCGGCGTGGTGCACGCGGCCGGTGTGCTCGACGACGGACTCGTGCTGTCCCTCACCGACGATCAACTGTCCCGCGTGCTCACACCGAAGGTGGACGCGGCCGTCCATCTGCACGAACTGACCCGGCACTTGGACCTGTCGCTGTTCGTGCTGTTCTCCTCCATCGCCGCGACCTTCGGCAACCCCGGCCAGGCCGACTACGCCGCCGCCAACGCCTTCCTCGACGCCCTCGCCGCGCGCCGCCGCGCCGAGGGCCTGCCCGCGCACTCCCTCGCCTGGGGCCTGTGGGAAGAAGTCGGCAGCATGCGCGCCCACTTGGACGACGGCGACCTCGCCTGGCTGCGCGCCTCCGGCGTCCGGCCGCTGGCCGCCGACCTCGGCCTGGCCCTGTTCGACGCGGCCACCGCCACCGACACGTCCTGCCTCGTCCCCGTCTCGCTCGACCTGACCGCCCTGCGCACCGAGGCCGCCCGCGGCTCCCTGCGGCCCGCCTTCCGCAGCCTGGTCCGCGCACGGCGCACCGCCGCCGCTGCCGCACCGGCCGACAGCGCCAGCGACCTGCGGCAGCGCCTCACCGGCCTCGACCCGCAGGAACAGGACCGGCTCCTGCTCGATCTGATCCGTGAACAGGCCGCAGCCGTCCTCGCGTTGCCGACACCCGACACGATTTCCGCGCGCCGCAGCTTCAAGGAGTTCGGCTTCGACTCGCTGACCGCCCTGCAACTCCGCAACGCCCTCGCCACGTCCACCGGCCTCCGGCTCCCCGCCACCCTCGTCTTCGACTACCCGACGCCCCAGGCGCTCACCGGCTTCCTCCGCACCCTCGTGCTGGGCACCGACCGGCCGGGCCAGCCGGCGGCAACGGCCCCGGCCGACGCGGCAGTCCGGGCGTCCGCTCCGGACAGTGACACCGATCCGGTGGTGATTGTGGGGATGGCGTGTCGGTATCCGGGTGGGGTGGGTTCGCCTGAGGAGTTGTGGTCGCTGGTTGCTTCGGGTGGGGATGCGGTGTCGGGGTTCCCGGTGGACCGGGGGTGGGATGTTGAGGGGTTGTTTGATCCGAATCCTGGTGTGGCGGGGCGGAGTTATGCGCGTGAGGGCGGGTTCCTCTATGGGGCGGGGGAGTTTGACGCGGGGTTCTTCGGGGTGTCTCCGCGTGAGGCGTTGTCGATGGATCCGCAGCAGCGGCTGTTGCTGGAGGCGTCGTGGGAGGTGTTGGAGCGGGCGGGTATTGATCCCGGTTCGCTGAAGGGCAGTTCGACGGGTGTCTTCACCGGAGTCATGCACCACGACTACGGCTCCACCGGCGACCGCCCCGAAGAACTGGAGGGCTACGCCGTCACCAGCACGCAGGGCAGCGTCGCCTCCGGCCGGGTCTCGTACACCTTCGGGTTCGAGGGTCCGGCGATGACGGTGGACACGGCGTGCTCGTCGTCGCTGGTCGCGATGCACCTGGCGGCGCAGGCGCTGCGGTCGGGGGAGTGCTCGCTCGCCCTGGCCGGCGGCGTCACCGTCATGGCGACCCCGTGGGTCTTCGTGGAGTTCAGCCGCCAGCGGGGCATGGCGCCCGACGGCCGCAGCAAGGCGTTTTCGGCGGCGGCGGACGGTGCCGGGTGGGGCGAGGGCGTCGGTGTCCTGCTGCTGGAGCGGCTGTCGGACGCCCGGCGCAACGGCCACCGGGTGCTGGCGGTGATGCGTGGCTCCGCGGTGAACCAGGATGGTGCGTCGAACGGGCTGACCGCGCCCAATGGTCCGTCGCAGGAGCGGGTGATCCGGGCCGCGTTGGACAGTGCCGGTCTGACGGCCGCCGATATCGACGCCGTCGAGGCGCACGGGACCGGCACGGCACTGGGCGACCCGATCGAGGCGCAGGCGCTGCTCGCGACGTACGGGCAGGAGCGGGCCGGTGAAGTGCCCCTGTGGCTAGGCTCGGTGAAGTCGAACATCGGCCACACGCAGGCCGCCGCCGGGGTCGCGGGCGTCATCAAGATGGTCGAGGCGATGCGCCACGGTGTGCTGCCGCGCACGCTCCACGTGGATGAGCCGACGCCGCACGTCGACTGGTCGAGCGGCGCCGTCGAGTTGCTGACCGACTCCCAGGACTGGTCCCCGGGCGACCGCCCGCGCCGGGCCGCCGTTTCGTCGTTCGGCATCAGCGGGACGAACGCGCACGTGATCCTGGAGGAGGCCGAGCCGTCGCGGACCTCCGAGCCCGACGTCGCGCCGGAGGCAGGCCCGTTGGGGTCGCTGACGGTGGTGCCGTGGGTGGTGTCCGCGCGGTCGGCGGACGCGCTGCGCGGACAGGCCGGACGCCTGGCGTTCTTCGTCGAGGCGGGCGGCGCGGAGAACTCCCCGGCGGACGTCGGCCTCTCCCTCGCGACGTCCCGCACCGCGCTGGAGCACCGGAGCGTGGTGCTGGCCCCGGACATCGCCGAGGCCGTCTCGGGGCTCGGCGCCCTGGCCGACGACACCCCGGCCGCCCGCGTGGTGTCGGGCGCGACGGTGCGGGACCCCGGCCGGGTGGTGTTCGTGTTCCCGGGTCAGGGGTCGCAGTGGGCGGGGATGGCGGTGGGGTTGTTGGACTCCTCGTCGGTGTTCGGGGCGCGGTTGGCGGAGTGTGATGCGGCCCTGTTGCCTCATGTGGGGTCGTCTGTGGTGGAGGCGATTCGTAGCGGGGCTCTGGACGATGTGGTGGTGGTCCAGGGGGCGTTGTGGGCCGTGATGGTGTCGCTGGCGGCGGTGTGGCGTGCTGCGGGTGTCGAGCCGGGTGCGGTGATCGGTCACAGTCAGGGTGAGATTGCCGCCGCGTGTGTGGCGGGTGCGCTTTCCGTGGAGGATGCGGCGCGCGTGGTGGCGCTGCGGGCGAAGGCGATTCGCGGGTCGTTGTCGGGGCGTGGCGGGATGGTGTCGGTCGCGCTGCCCGCGCAGGACGTACGGGAGCGGATCGCGCGGTGGGACGGTCGTATTTCCGTTGCCTCGGTGAACGGGCCTTCGTCCACTGTCGTTTCGGGTGAACCCCTGGCGCTGGCTGAGCTGCTGACGGTGTGTGAGGCCGAGGGTGTGCGGGCGCGCCGTATCGATGTGGACTACGCGTCGCACTCGGCACAGGTGGACGCCATACGCGACGAGGTCGTCCAGGCCCTGTCCGGTATCGAGCCGCAGTCCTCGCAGGTTCCGTTCTACTCGACGGTGACCGGCGGCCGTATCGACACGAGCACGCTGGACGCCGAGTACTGGGTGACCAACCTCCGTCAGGAGGTCCGTTTCGACGAGACCGTCCGGGCTCTGCTCTCCGACGGCTTCACGTACTTCGTGGAGTCCAGCCCGCACCCGGTCCTGGCTGTCGGTCTGGCCGAGACGTTCGAGGACGCGGGCTCCGACGCCGTAGCCCTGAGCACCCTCCGTCGTGACGAGGGCGGTCAGGAGCGCTTCCTGACCTCGCTGGCGGAGGGTTGGGTACGCGGCCTGCCCGTCGACTGGCGGTCCGTCTTCGCCGGAACCCCCGCCCACCACGTCGACCTGCCCACGTACGCCTTCCAGCACGAGCGCTACTGGCTGACCGGTGAGGGCAGCCGCAGCGGCGATCCCAGCGGGCTCGGGCAGGAGGCCGTCGATCACCCGCTGTTGGGTGCGGTGGTGCGCCTGGCGGATTCGGATCAGGTCGTGTTCACGGGCCGGTTGTCGCTGGCGTCGCACGCGTGGCTGGGCGATCACCGGGTGGAGGGGACCGTGCTGGTGCCGGGCGCGGCCCTGGCCGAATGGGCGTTGCGCGCGGCGGACGAGGTCGGGGCCGGGCGGGTCGAGGAGTTGACGCTCCAGGTGCCGTTGGTGGTGCCGGAGGGCGGCGGCGTACAGGTGCAGGTCTCCGTCGGCGCGCCCGACGCGGACGGGCGGCGCGAACTCAGCATCCACTCCCGCGCGGAGAGCGCCGCGCCGGGCGACCGGCCCTGGACGCGCAACGCCGCCGGCACGCTGCTCGACGGCAGCCCTGACACCCCGGACACGCTCACGGCGTGGCCGCCGCCGGGCGCCGAGCCGGTGCCGGTCGACGGCTTCTACGAGCGGGCAGCGGCGGCCGGTTACGGCTACGGCCCTGCCTTCCAGGGCCTGCGGGCCGCGTGGCGCGACGGCGACGAGCTCTACGCGGAAGTGGCGTTGCCGGAGGCCGCGGCCAAGGACGCGGCCCGGTTCGGCATCCATCCCGCCCTGCTCGACGCCGCGATCCAGGCCGTACTGCTGGAGCACCCTCACGGCTCGCCGGTCCGGCTGCCGTTCGTCTGGTCCGATGTCGTGCTGGGCGCGGTCGGCGCGACCTCCGTACGCGTACGGCTGCGGGCCTCGGGACCTGACGCAGTGTCAGTGACGGTGGCCGACACCGCAGGCGCCCTGGTTCTGTCGGTGACGTCCCTCGTGCTGCGCGCGGTGTCGGGCGACCAGCTCCGCGGTACCGGCGCGGACCCGGTCGACGGCCTGTTCCGGGTGGACTGGGTCCGCGCGACGCCTACGGAGGCCGACGCGGCGACGGCCGACTGCTTCCTCGTGCCGGGGGCAGCGGGCCTCGCGGCCCTGGCCGCCGCCTCAGAGTCGGTTCCGCCGCTGGTCGGCGTGGTCCTGCCCCCGGTCTCAGTCTCCGATGGCGTGCCGGGTGCGGTGGCGGACGCGGTGACCGGCGTGCTGGGTCTGGTCCAGGAGTGGCTGGCCGAGGAGCGGTTCGCTGATTCGCGGTTGGTTCTCGTCACCCGTGGCGCGGTGTCCACTCACAGCGGTGAGCCTGTCGCCGATCTGGTCCACGCCCCGGTGTGGGGCCTGGTGCGCAGCGCGCTCGCCGAGAACCCCGTGCGCCTGCTGCTGGTCGACACCGACCACGACGTGGAGAAGGCCGCGGATCTCGGTGTGGTGCTCGGTGTCGCGGTGGCGGCGGGTGAGCCGCAGGTGGCGGTGCGCGGTGGTGAGGTGCTGGTGCCGAGGCTGGTGCGGGCGCCTGCCGGTGGCGGGGGTTTGGTGCCGCCCGCCGAGGGCGCGTGGCGACTGGTCGCCTCCGAAGGGACGCTCGACGGGCTCGTCCTGGCCCCCCACCCCGCTGCCGACGCGCCGCTCGCCCCCGGCCAGATCCGGGTCGGTATCCGCGCGGCCGGTGTCAACTTCCGTGACGTCGTGGTCAGTCTGGGCATGGTCGGCACTGAGGAGTCGCTCGGCTGCGAGGGTGCGGGTGTCGTGGTCGAGGTCGGGCCCGGTGTCGCGGGTGTCGTGGTGGGTGACCGGGTGATGGGTCTGCTGCCGGAGTCGTTCGGGCCGTTGGCGGTGGTGGACGAGCGCTTGGTCGTCCAGGTGCCGGAGGGCTGGAGCTTCGAGCAGGCCGCCGCCGTCCCCGCGGTGTTCCTCACGGCGTGGATCGGTCTCGCCGATCTCGGCGAACTGCGTTCCGGGCAACGGGTGTTGATTCACGCGGCGACCGGCGGTGTGGGAATGGCGGCCACGCAGTTGGCTCGCCACTGGGGTGCCGAGGTCTTCGGGACCGCCAGTGAGGGCAAGTGGGACACCCTCCGGGACATGGGCTTCGACGCGGAGCACATCGCGTCCTCCCGGACTCTGGCCTTCGAGGACGCCTTCATGACCGCCACCGGGGGCGACGGAGTCGACGTCGTACTGGACTGCCTGGCGCGGGAGTTCGTGGACGCGTCGTTGCGGTTGCTGCCGCGTGGCGGCCGGTTCCTGGAGATGGGCAAGACCGACATCCGCGACCCGGAGGCCGTCGCCGCCGAGCACCCCGGTGTGACCTACCGGGCCTACGACCTGGCGAAGGCGGACCCGCAGCGAGTCGGCGAGATCCTGCGGGAGTTGGCGGGGTTGTTTGCGGAGGGTGTGCTGGAGCCGTTGCCGGTGCGGGTGTGGGACGTACGGCGGGCGGGCGAGGCGTTGCGGTTCATG
Organism: Streptomyces sp. NPDC093221; assembly: GCF_044753885.1. Taxonomy (NCBI): domain Bacteria; kingdom Bacillati; phylum Actinomycetota; class Actinomycetes; order Kitasatosporales; family Streptomycetaceae; genus Streptomyces; species Streptomyces sp. NPDC093221. The sequence goes on from NZ_JBIVOA010000006.1 coordinate 135,268, forward strand.
TCGCAGGCGCGGCATGTCGGCAAGGTCGTGCTGAGGCTTCCCCGCCGGGTGGATGCCGCGAGTGCGGTGGTGATCACGGGTGGTACGGGTCTGCTGGGCGGGCTGGTGGCCCGGCATCTGGTGGCCTCGTACGGGGTCCGGGATCTGGTGCTGGCCAGCCGACGGGGCGAGGACGCTCCCGGAGCGGCCGAGTTGGTGGCGGAGTTGGTGGCGGCCGGTGCGCGGGTCGAGGTCGTGGCGTGTGATGTCGCGGTCCGGGACGAGGTGGCTGGGCTGCTCGCGCGCTTCGGCGGGGAACGGCCGTTGGGTGGTGTGGTGCACTGCGCGGGCGCGCTGGACGACGGTCTGGTGCCGGACCTGGACGCGGAACGTATCCGGAGTGTGCTGGGTGCGAAGGTGGATGCGGCGTGGCATCTGCATGAGCTGACCCGGGACCTGGACCTGTCGTTGTTCGTGCTGTTCTCGTCCCTCGCGGGCGTGGTGGGCACGGCGGGGCAGGGCAATTACGCGGCGGCGAACACGTTCCTGGACGCTCTGGCGGGCGTGCGCCGTACGAGTGGTGCGGCGGGTGTGTCGATGGCATGGGGACACTGGGCCACTGACTCCGAGCTGACCGGTTCGCTCGATGAGGTCGACCGGGCACGCCTGGCCCGTAGCGGCGTGGTGCCGATGAGCGTCGAGCAGGGAATTGGCCTGTTCGACGTGGCTGTCGGCTGGGACGCACCGCTCGCCGTCACCGCCCGCCTCGTGCCCGAGACGGCGGACGAGCAGACCGCGGGAGAAGCCTTCCGCGCTCTCGCGCGCGGCCTGACGAGCCGTACCCCGCAGCGCCGTACCGCCAAAGCCGCTGTCCCTGCGGAGCGTTCGGGCGGCGCGGACCTGGCCGCGCGCCTCGCCGCGCTCGGCGCCGCCGAGCGCAGCGCCGTACTCGTCGACATGGTGCGCACCAACGTCGCGGCGGTGCTCGGCCACGGATCGTCGGCCGCCGTCGATCCGGCGCGCGCGTTCAAGGAACTGGGCTTCGACTCGCTCACCGGAGTCGAACTGCGCAACCGCCTCGGCACCGCCACGGGACAGCGGCTCGCGGCCACCGTGGTCTTCGACCACCCCACCCCCGACGCCCTCGCCGCGCACCTGCTCGGCACGCTGCTGCCCGACGAACGACCGCCAGGTGCCGATGAACTCCTGGCCGAACTGGCGGCGTTGGAGACCCAGCTCGCCACCGTCGCGGCCGAGGAGGTGGACGCGGACCAGCGCGCCGCGGTCGGCCGCCGACTGGAGACACTGCTCGCTTTCTGGCGCGACTCCGGCACCGAAACCGGCTCAGGCACACGCGAGACCGGTGCCGCCGACCGGCTGAAGTCGGCATCCGCCGACGAGGTGCTGGATTTCATCAACAACGAGCTCGGGATCTCCTGAGCGGCCTCGCCCGGCACGGCGGCACGAGCGCCGGGCGGGCCACACGACGCAGGACATCCCGTAACCGCTCGGAGGAGGAACGCCTCGGATGACGAATGACGACAAGCTGGTCGACTACCTGAAGCGCGTCGCGGCCGACCTGCACCAGACCCGGCAGGAGTTGCAGGAGGTCAAGGACCGGGAGAGCGAGCCGATCGCGATCGTCGGCATGGCCTGCCGGTTCCCCGGTCACGTCGGCACACCCGAGGACTTCTGGCGGCTGCTCGACACCGGCGGCGACGCCATCGCCGACTTCCCGTCCGACCGAGGCTGGGACATCGAGGCCCTTTACGACGCGGACCCCGACGCGCCCGGCAAGACGTACCTCCTCAAGGGCGGATTCCTCGACGGGGCAGGGGACTTCGACGCCGAGCTGTTCGGCGTCTCGCCGCGTGAGGCCCTGGGCATGGACCCGCAGCAGCGGCTCGTCCTGGAGTCGTCGTGGGAGGTGCTGGAGCGCGCCGGTATCGACCCCAGCTCGCTCAAGGGCACCAAGACCGGCGTGTTCGTCGGCGCCGCGGGGACCGGCTACCTCACCAACATGCAGCAGGTGCCCGAAGGCGTCGAGGGCTACACCGGCACCGGCTCCTTCATCAGCGTCATCTCCGGCCGCGTCTCGTACTCCCTGGGCCTCGAAGGCCCCGCGCTGACCGTCGACACCGCGTGCTCGTCGTCGCTCGTCGCCCTGCACCTGGCCGTGCAGTCCCTGCGCAACGGCGAGTCCACGCTCGCGCTCGTCGGCGGTGTGGCCGTGATGCCCACGCCGTGGGTCTTCGTCGACTTCAGCCGACAGCGCGGTCTCGCGCCCGACGGCCGCTGCAAGGCGTTCGCCGCCGGGGCAGACGGCACCGCCTGGTCCGAGGGCGTCGGCATGCTCCTTGTCGAACGGCTCTCCGACGCACGGCGCAACGGCCACAACGTCCTTGCGGTGGTGCGCGGTTCAGCCCTCAACCAGGACGGCGCGAGCAACGGCCTCACCGCGCCGAACGGCCCCTCCCAGCAGCGCGTCATCCGCGCAGCCCTCGCCAACGCCGGTCTGACCGGCGACGAGGTCGACGCGGTCGAGGCGCACGGTACGGGCACGACGCTCGGCGATCCGATCGAGGCGCAGGCACTGCTCGCCACCTACGGCAAGGGCCGCACGGGAGGCCGCCCGCTGTGGCTCGGGTCGGTCAAGTCGAACCTGGGCCACACCGCGCACACCGCAGGCATGGCGGGTGTCATCAAGATGGTGCTGGCCCTCCAGGAGGAGAAGCTGCCGCGCACCCTGCACATCGACGCGCCCACCTCGAACGTCGACTGGTCCGCGGGCGCGGTCCGTCTGCTGGAACAGCCGGTCGACTGGAAGCGCGGGGACCGCCCGCGCCGGGCCGCCGTGTCCTCGTTCGGCATCAGCGGGACGAACGCCCACGTGATCCTGGAAGACGCACCCCCGGCCGACGAACCCGCGTCCGTGGACGAAACGACCTCCGCTCAGGGCCCGTTGGGCGAGCTGGCAACGGTGCCGTGGGTGGTGTCCGGGCGATCCACCGCCGCGCTGCGCGGCCAAGCCGCGAGGCTCGCCGCCTTTGCGGCCGACTCGAACGAGCTGCCCGCCCCAACGCACATCGGGCGCGCACTTGCCGTCTCCCGCGCGGCACTTGAGCACCGCGCGGTGACCCTCGCCGACGACATCAAGGCAATGGTGCCGGGGCTGGCGGCCCTGTCGGAGGGCGTTGCGGCCTCGGGTGTGGTGTCCGGTGTGGTGCGTCCGGGCGCGGGTCGGGTGGCGTTCGTCTTTCCTGGTCAGGGGTCGCAGTGGTCGGGGATGGCGACTGAGCTTCTGGGGTCGTCTCCGGTGTTCGGGGCGCGGTTGGCGGAGTGTGACGCGGCGCTGCGTCCGTATGTCGGTTCGTCGGTGGTGGAGGCGATCCGTAGCGGGGCTCTGGACGATGTGGTCGTGGTTCAGGGGGCGTTGTGGGCGGTGATGGTGTCGCTTGCCGAGGTGTGGCGGTCGGTGGGCGTTGAGCCGGGTGCGGTGATCGGTCACAGTCAGGGTGAGATCGCGGCGGCGTGTGTGGCGGGTGCGTTGTCGGTGGAGGATGCGGCGCGCGTGGTGGCGTTGCGGGCGAAGGCCATTCGCGGGACCTTGTCGGGCAACGGTGGGATGGTGTCGGTCGCGCTGCCCGCGCAGGACGTACGGGAGCGGATCGCGCGCTGGGACGGTCGTATTTCTGTCGCGTCGGTGAACGGGCCTTCCTCCACGGTCGTTTCGGGCGAACCCCTGGCGCTCGCTGAGCTGCTGACGGCGTGTGAGGCCGAGGGCGTACGGGCGCGCCGTATCGATGTGGACTACGCCTCGCACTCGGTGCAGGTGGACGCCATACGCGACGAGGTCGTTGAGGCTCTGTCCGGCATCGAGCCGCAGTCCACGCAGGTGCCGTTCTACTCGACGGTGACCGGCGGCCGTATCGACACGAGCACGTTGGACGCTGCGTACTGGGTGACCAACCTCCGTCAGGAAGTCCGTTTCGACGAGACCGTCCGGGCGCTCCTCGCCGACGACTTCACGTACTTCGTGGAGTCCAGCCCCCACCCGGTTCTCGCAGTCGGTCTCGCCGAGACCTTCGAGGACGCGGGATCGGACGCCGTCGCCCTGGGCACCCTCCGCCGTGACGAGGGCGGTCAGGAGCGCTTCCTGACCTCGCTGGCGGAGGGTTGGGTACGCGGCCTGCCCGTCGAATGGCGGTCCGTCTTCGCGGGAACCGCCGCCCACCACGTCGACCTGCCCACGTACGCCTTCCAGCATCAGCGCTACTGGCTGGAGTCCGGCTCGCTCGGCAGCGCGGACGCCTCGTCGCTGGGGCTCGGGGCGGCCGACCATCCGCTGCTGGGCGCGGCCGTACAACTCGCCGACGAGAACGCCCTGTTGCTGACCGGCCGGATCTCCCTGCGTACGCACGCGTGGCTGGCCGACCACGCCGTGAACGACACCGTACTGCTGCCCGGCGCGGCCTTCGTGGAACTCGCCTTGCGTGCCGGTGAGGAGATCCGCGCCGAGCAGATCGACGAGCTGATCCTTGAGGCGCCGCTGGTGATCCCCGAGGGCGGTGCCGTCCAGCTCCAGGTGGCGGTCGGCGGCCCGGACGCAGACGGACGCCGTGAGATCACGATTCACTCGCGCGGCGAGGACGGCATCGCGGACGACGAACCGTGGACACGGCACGCCGTCGGCGTCCTCAGTACGGAACGGTCCGCTGAAAGCGCCGGGTTGACCGACTGGCCGCCCGCCGGTGCCCGGCCGGTCCCGGTCGAGGACTTCTACGCCCGGGTGGCGGCGGCGGGTTACGGCTACGGTCCGGCGTTCCAGGGCCTGCGCGCCGCGTGGCGGCAGGGCGACGACGTGTACGCCGAGGTCACGCTGCCCGACGCGGCGGCCAAGGACGCCGAACGCTTCGCCCTCCACCCCGCCCTGCTCGACGCGGTCCTGCACGCCGTGTCCCTGCTCAACGGCGGTACGCCGGAGTCGGCGCCGCTGCGGCTGCCCTACGCGTGGGAAGGCGTGGCGCTGTCCGCCGTCGGCGCGAGTCGGCTGCGGCTGCGGGTCCGCCCGCTGGACGGCGGTGCCGTCGCGCTGACGCTCGCCGACGCGGCAGGGGCCCCGGTCGGGGAGGTTCAGTCCGTCGTCCTGCGTGAGACCACCCCCGAGCAGCTCCGGCAGGCCGACGGCACCGCCGGCCGGGACGGCCTCTTCGCCCTGGACTGGACACCGCTGCCCGTTTCCGCCGGGGCCGCCGTTCCCGCGCCGGGACCGGTCCTCACTCTGGGCGGCGGCCAGGACGTCACGCATGTCGCCGCGCTGCTGGCGGGCCTGGACGCGGGCACCCTGGAACCCCCCGCCCATGTGATCACCCGGCTGGGTCCCGGGAACACCCGGTCGGAGGTCGACCGTGAGCTGCCGTCGCGGGTGCGCACCGCCGTCACCGACGCGCTCGCCCTCGTCCAGGCATGGCTCGCCGACGAGCGGCTGAACGCCTCGCGGCTGGTCGTCGTCACCACCCGGGCGGTCTCCACCGGGCCGGACGACGAGGTGGCGGACCTCGTGCACGCACCCGTGTGGGGGCTGCTGCGGACCGCCCAGTCCGAGGCGCCGGACCGCTTCCTCCTGGTCGACACCGACGGCACCGCTGGCACGGACGGCACCCGTGGCACCAATGCCGCTTCCGGCACCCTGGCCGCCGCTGTCGCCTCCGCCGTCGACCTCGGCGAACCGCAGATCGCGATACGCGACGGCGTGCTCCTCGCGCCCCGTTTCGCCCGCGTCGCCCCGGCCGGGCCCGCGCCGGTGCCGCTGCGCGACGACGGGACCGTGCTCATCACCGGCGGAACCGGCACCCTCGGACGGCTCCTCGCCGAGCATCTGGTCTCGGCGCACGGGGTGCGGCATCTGCTGCTGGTCGGCCGCCGGGGCCGGGCGGCCACGGGCGCACCGGAGTTGGAGCGGCGCTTGCTGGACGCGGGCGCGTCGAGCGTCGAGATCGCGGTTTGTGACGTGGCCGACCGGGCGTCGTTGGCCGCGCTGTTGGAGGCGATTCCCTCCGACCGGCCGCTGACGGGTGTGGTGCACGCGGCCGGCGTGCTCGACGACGGAGTGGTATCGGCACTGACGCCCGATCAGGTGGCGCGAGTCCTCGCGCCGAAGGTGGACGCGGCGGTGCATCTGCACGAGCTGACACGGCACTTGGACCTGTCGCTGTTCGCGCTGTTCTCCTCGATCGCCGGTGTGCTCGGCAACCCGGGCCAGGCCGGTTACGCGGCGGCCAACGTCTTCCTGGACGCCCTCGCCACGCGCCGCCGCGCCGAGGGACTGCCGGTCACCGACCTGATCTGGGGCTACTGGTCAGAGGCCAGCGAGCTGACGGCCCACCTCGGCGACGCCGACGTGGCCCGCTACCTGCGAATGGGCGTCACGCGGATGTCGCCCGAGCAGGGCCTGGCACTCTTCGACGCCGTCGCGTCCGCCGACGGCGGCTCCGGGATCCACGTCGTCAGCCGCCTCGACCTGCGCGCCCTGCGCAGCGCGGCCCGTGCGGGCGAACCCGTCCTCCCGCTCTACCGGGGCCTGGTCCGCGGCCGACCGCGCCGCGCCACCGACGTCGGCGGCGACTCCGACAGCCTCCTGCGCGCCCTCACCGGCCTGACCGAGGAGGACCAACTCCGCTATCTGCTCGACCTGGTCCGTGGCCGCGCCGCGACAGTCCTCGGATACGCCGACCCGTCCGCCGTCGAACCCGCCCGCAGTTTCAAGGAGTTCGGCTTCGACTCGCTGACCGGCCTGCAACTGCGCAACGCGCTCGCGGGAGCGACGGGCCTGCGGCTCCCCGCCACCCTCGTCTTCGACTATCCGACGCCACGGGCGTTGGCCGGTTTCCTCCGCACGCTGGTGCTCGGTGACGAGCGCACCGGTCAGGTCGCCGCCCGTAGGGGTACGGCGGGTCCCCTGTCGGCGCGTGAGACGGCCGACCCGGTGGTGATTGTGGGGATGGCGTGTCGGTATCCGGGTGGTGTGGGTTCGCCTGAGGAGTTGTGGTCGCTGGTTGCTTCGGGTGGGGATGCGGTGTCGGGGTTCCCGGTGGACCGTGGTTGGGATGTTGAGGGGCTGTTTGATCCGAATCCTGGTGTGGCGGGGCGGAGTTATGCGCGTGAGGGCGGGTTCCTCTATGGGGCGGGGGAGTTTGACGCGGGGTTCTTCGGGGTGTCTCCGCGTGAGGCGTTGTCGATGGATCCGCAGCAGCGGCTGTTGCTGGAGGCGTCGTGGGAGGTGTTGGAGCGGGCGGGTATTGATCCCGGTTCGCTGAAGGGCAGTTCGACGGGTGTCTTCACCGGAGTCATGCACCACGACTACGCCGTGGGCGCCGATGCCACGGCCAACGACACCGAGGGCTACGCCCTGATGGGCTCGTCCCCGGCCGCCGTGTCCGGCCGCGTGTCGTACACCTTCGGGTTCGAGGGTCCGGCGATGACGGTGGACACGGCGTGCTCGTCGTCGCTGGTCGCGATGCACCTGGCGGCGCAGGCCCTGCGGTCGGGGGAGTGCACCCTCGCCCTGGCCGGCGGCGTCACGGTGATGTCCACGCCCACCCTTTTTGTGGAGTTCAGCCGTCAGCGGGGCATGGCGCCCGACGGCCGGAGCAAGGCGTTCTCAGCAGCGGCGGACGGTGCCGGGTGGGGCGAAGGTGTCGGCGTCTTGCTGCTGGAGCGGCTGTCGGACGCGCGGCGCAACGGTCACCGGGTGCTGGCGGTGATGCGGGGCTCCGCGGTGAACCAGGACGGTGCGTCGAACGGGCTGACCGCCCCGAACGGTCCTTCCCAGGAGCGGGTGATCCGGGCCGCCCTGGACAGTGCGGGGCTGACGGCCGCAGATGTCGATGTGGTCGAGGCGCACGGTACGGGGACCACGCTCGGGGACCCGATCGAGGCGCAGGCGCTGCTGGCCACCTATGGCCAAGAGCGTGGCGGCGAGGACCCGTTGTGGCTGGGCTCGGTGAAGTCGAACATCGGCCACACGCAAGCCGCGGCCGGGGTCGCGGGCGTCATCAAGATGGTCGAGGCGATGCGCCACGAGGTGCTGCCCAAGAGCCTTTACGCGGACGAGCCGACGCCGCACGTCGACTGGACGAGCGGCGCGGTCGAATTGCTCGCCGAGGCGATGCCGTGGACCGCCGACACCCACCCGCGCCGCGCGGGGATCTCGGCCTTCGGGGCGAGCGGGACGAACGCGCACGTGATCCTGGAGGAGCCAGGGGGCGACGCTGGGGCCGACACCTCCGCGGAGCCAGAGCGCGAGCCCGAAGTCGGCCCGGACGCAGGCCCGTTGGGGTCGCTGACGGTGGTGCCGTGGGTGGTGTCCGCGCGGTCGGCGGACGCGCTGCGCGGCCAGGCCGGACGCCTGGCGTCCTTCGCAGGGACGGACGACGCACCTGCCCTCACCTCGGTCGGCCGTGAACTGGCCCTCTCCCGAGCGGCGTTGCCGCACCGGAGCGTAGTCCTGGCCGCCGACGCCGAACACGCCCAGGACATCCTCGGCGCGCTCGCCGAAGGAGCCCCGGCCGCCCGACTCGTCACCGGCGCGACGCGATCGGGCGACGGCCGGGTGGCGTTTGTTTTCCCTGGTCAGGGGTCGCAGTGGGCGGGGATGGCGATGGAGTTGCTTGCTTCGTCCCCGGTGTTCGCGGCGCGGTTGGCGGAGTGTGACGCGGCCCTGTTGCCTTACGTCGGTTCGTCGGTGGTGGAGGCGATCCGCGAGGGCGCTCTGGATGACGTGGTGGTGGTTCAGGGGGCGTTGTGGGCGGTGATGGTGTCCCTGGCCGAGGTGTGGCGGTCGGTGGGCGTGCGGCCCGGTGCGGTGATCGGTCACAGTCAGGGTGAGATCGCGGCGGCGTGTGTGGCGGGTGCGTTGTCGGTGGAGGATGCGGCGCGCGTGGTGGCGTTGCGGGCGAAGGCCATTCGCGGGACCTTGTCGGGCAACGGTGGGATGGTGTCCGTCGCGCTGCCCGCGCAGGACGTACGGGAGCGGATCGCGCGCTGGGACGGTCGTATTTCTGTCGCGTCGGTGAACGGGCCCTCGTCCACGGTCGTTTCGGGCGAACCCCTGGCGCTCGCTGAGCTGCTGACGGCGTGTGAGGCCGAGGGCGTACGGGCGCGCCGTATCGATGTGGACTACGCCTCGCACTCGGCACAGGTGGACGCGATCCGGGACGAGGTCGTTGAGGCCCTGTCGGGCATCGAGCCGCAGTCGTCGCAGGTGCCGTTCTACTCGACGGTGACCGGCGGCCGTATCGACACGAGCACGCTGGACGCTGCGTACTGGGTGACCAACCTCCGCCAGGAAGTCCGTTTCGACGAGACGGTCCGGGCTCTGCTCTCCGACGGCTTCGGCTACTTCGTGGAGTCCAGCCCCCACCCGGTTCTCGCGGTCGGTCTCGCCGAGACCTTCGAGGACGCGGGGTCGGACGCCGTCGCCCTGGGCACCCTCCGCCGCGACGAAGGCGGCCAGGAAAGGTTCCTGACCTCCCTCGCCCAAGGCTGGGTACGCGGCCTGCCCGTCGACTGGCGGTCCGTCTTCGCCGGTACGCCGGATTCGACGGGTGCCGGGCAACTCGCCCTGCCGACGTACGCCTTCCAGCACGAGCACTACTGGCTGACTGCCGACGCCGCGCGCGCCGGGGACCCGAGCGGGCTCGGGCAGGCCGCTGCGGACCACCCCCTGCTCGGCGCGGTGGTGCGGCTGGCCGGTTCGGATCAGGTGGTGCTCACGGGCCGGTTGTCGCTGGCGTCGCACGCGTGGCTGGGCGATCACCGGGTGGAGGGGACCGTCCTGGTCCCCGGTGCCGCGCTGGCGGAGTGGGCGCTGCGGGCCGCTGACGAGGTCGGGGCCGGGTGCGTAGAGGAGCTGACGCTTCAGGCACCGCTCGTCGTTCCGGAGAGCGGCGGCGTACAGGTACAGGTCTCCGTCGGCGGGCCCGACGCGGACGGACGGCGCGAACTCGGCATCCACTCACGGCCCGAAGGGGCGGGGGAGTCGGCGCCCTGGGCTCTGCACGCGGTCGGCACTCTCGCGGTCGCGTCCGACACCGCAGAGGTGACCGAGGACTTGACCGCGTGGCCGCCGCCCGGCGCCGTGCCGGTACCGGTCGAGGACTTCTACGCCGAGGTGGGCGCGTCCGGTTACGGCTACGGTCCGGCGTTCCAGGGGCTGCGCGCCGCGTGGCGGCACGGCGACGACGTCTACGCCGAGGCCGCGCTGCCGGACGAACTCCACCAGGACGCGGCCAAGTTCGGCATCCACCCGGCCCTGCTCGACGCGGCCCTGCACGGGATCGTCCTGCTGCGCGGCGGCTCGCCCGCCGAACTCACCGCCCTGCGGCTGCCGTTCGCCTGGACCGACATGGTGCTGGGCGCGGTCGGCGCGACCTCCGTACGCGTACGGCTGCGGCCTGCGGGCGAGGACGCCGCCTCGGTGCTCCTGGCCGATGCCGAGGGGGCTCCCGTGGTATCGGTGGCATCGCTCGCGCTGCGCACGGCGACCGCCGACCAGATCCGCGTCGCCGCCGCGAGTGCGGCAGGCACGGCCGACGGCCTGTACCGCGTGGACTGGGTGCCGGCCGCGCTGTCCGCCGATGGCGGCGCGCCCGACGGATGCGTGTTCCTGGAACGGCTTTCCGACATCGACGCGGCGCAGCCGGTTCCGCCGCTGGTCGGCCTGGTGCTGCCCCCGGCGTCAGTCTCCGGCGATGTGCCGGGTGTGGTGGCGGAGGCGGTGACCGGCGTGCTGGGTCTGGTCCAGGAGTGGCTGGTAGAGGAGCGGTTCGCTGATTCGCGGTTGGTTCTCGTCACCCGTGGCGCGGTGTCCACTCACAGCGGTGAGCCTGTCGCCGATCTGGTCCACGCCCCGGTGTGGGGCCTGGTGCGCAGCGCGCTCGCCGAGAATCCCGGGCGTTTCCTGCTGATCGACTCAGACGCCGACGTCGATGTCGACGTCCACCTCGCGTCGGGACAGACGGCGGTGCGTGACGCGCTCGCCTACGCGGTCGGTGTCGCGGTGGCGGCGGGTGAGCCGCAGGTGGCGGTGCGTGGTGGTGAGGTGCTGGTGCCGAGGCTGGTGCGGGCGCCTGCCGGTGGCGGGGGGTTGGTGCCGCCCGCCGAGGGCGCGTGGCGGCTGGTCGCCTCCGGCGACGGCACGCTCGACGGACTGTCCGTCGAGCCGGACCCGGCCGCCGAGGCGCCGCTCGTCGCCGGTCAGGTGAGGGTCGACGTCCGTGCCGCGGGAGTCAACTTCCGCGATGTGCTGATCAATCTGGGGATGTACCCCGACCCGGACGCGTACCTCGGAACCGAGGGTGCGGGTGTCGTGGTCGAGGTCGGTCCTGGCGTCGCGGGTGTTGTGGTGGGTGACCGGGTGATGGGTCTGCTGCCGGAGTCGTTCGGGCCGTTGGCGGTGGTGGACGAGCGGTTGGTCGTGCGGGTGCCGGAGGGCTGGAGCTTCGAGCAGGCCGCCGCCGTCCCCGTCGTCTTCATGACCGCCTGGTTCGGCCTGGCCGATCTCGGCGAACTCCAGTCCGGACACAGGGTGTTGATTCACGCCGCTGCCGGTGGTGTGGGGATGGCGGCCACGCAGTTGGCCCGGCACTGGGGTGCCGAGGTCTTCGGGACGGCCAGCGAGGGCAAGTGGGACACCCTCCGGCTGGCGGGTCTCGCCGAGGACCACATCGCCTCTTCCCGCACCCTCGACTTCGAGGACGCGTTCCGGCAGGCCACCGATGGCCACGGCATGGACGTCGTTCTCAACTCGCTGGCGCGGGAGTTCGTGGACGCGTCGCTGCGGTTGCTGCCGCGTGGCGGCCGGTTCCTGGAGATGGGCAAGACCGACATCCGCGACCCGCAGGCCGTCGCTGCCGAGCACCCCGGCGTCACGTACCACCCGTACGCCCTCACCGACATCTCTCCGGACCGACTCGGCGAAATTCTCCGCGAGTTGGCGGGGTTGTTCGCGGAGGGTGTGCTGGAGCCGTTGCCGGTGCGGGTGTGGGACGTACGGCGGGCGGGTGAGGCGTTGCGGTTCATGTCGCAGGCGCGGCATGTCGGCAAGGTCGTGCTGCGTCTTCCCCGCCGGGTTGATGCCGCGAGTGCGGTGGTGATCACGGGTGGTACGGGTCTGCTGGGCGGGCTGGTGGCCCGGCATCTGGTGGCCTCGTACGGGGTCCGGGATCTGGTGCTGGCCAGCCGACGGGGCGAGGACGCTCCCGGAGCGGCCGAGTTGGTGGCGGAGTTGGTGGCGGCCGGTGCGCGGGTCGAGGTCGTGGCGTGTGATGTCGCGGCCCGGGACGAGGTGGCTGGGCTGCTCGCGCGCTTCGGCGGGGACCGGCCGTTGGGTGGTGTGGTGCACTGCGCGGGCGCGCTGGACGACGGTCTGGTGCCGGGCCTGGACGCGGAACGTATCCGGAGTGTGCTGGGCGCGAAGGTGGATGCGGCGTGGCATCTGCATGAGCTGACCCGGGACCTGGACCTGTCGTTGTTCGTGCTGTTCTCGTCCCTCGCGGGCGTGGTGGGCACGGCGGGGCAGGGCAATTACGCGGCGGCGAACACGTTCCTGGACGCTCTGGCGGGCGTGCGCCGTACGAGTGGCGCTGCGGCTGTGTCGATGGCATGGGGACACTGGGCCACCGACTCCGAGCTGACGGGCTCCCTCGGCGAAGTGGACCGGGCACGCCTGGCCCGTTCCGGCGTGGTGCCGATGAGCGTCGAGCAGGGGATCGGGCTGTTCGACGCGGCCGTCGGCTGGGACGCACCGCTCGCCGTCACCGCCCGCCTCGCGCCCGGCGACGCCCAGAGCACGGGAGAAGCCTTCCACGCCCTCACCCGTGAACTGACCACCGCGTCCGTCCGCAAGTCCCGTGCCGTGGCGACCAGTTCGGCCCGTGCCGACTCCTCGGTCCTGGTCCGGCGGCTCTCCGCGCTGTCGGCCGCCGAACGGACCGAGGCCCTGCGCGATGTCGTACGCACGCACGTCGCGGCGGTGCTCGGCCACGGGTCGCCGGCCGCCGTCGACCCCGAGCGGGCGTTCAAGGAGCTGGGCTTCGACTCGCTGACCGGTGTCGAGCTGCGCAACCGCCTCGGTGCCGCGATCGGGCAGCGGCTCGCGGCCACGGTGGTCTTCGACCACCCGACCCCCGACGCCCTCGCCGCGCATCTGGCGGACGAACTGGGCCTCGGCGCCGCGACCGCCGACGACCGTGCCCCGGCCGGAGTCCTTCCGGCGGCGGCCGGGCTCGACGACGATCCCGTCGCCGTCGTCGCCATGACCTGCCGCTTCCCGGGCGGCGCCGATTCGCCCGAGCAGTTGTGGGACCTGGTGGCGTCGGGCACCGACGCGATCTCCGGGTTCCCCACCGACCGGGGTTGGGACCTCGCGGACCTGTACGACCCGGATCCGGCCAGGTCGGGCAAGAGCTACGCCCAGCAGGGCGGTTTCGTGCGAGGTGCGACGGACTTCGACGCCGAGCTGTTCGGCATCTCGCCGCGCGAGGCGCTGGCCATGGACCCGCAGCAGCGGCTCGTACTCGAGGCGGCCTGGGAGGCCGTGGAACGCGCCGGGATCGACGTGGCCACGCTGCGCGGCAGCCGTACCGGTGTGTTCATCGGCGCGGTCGGCACCGGCTACGGCCAGGACCCCGACCTTCAGCAGCGCGTCGAGGGGTACTCGGTCACCGGGAACGTGCTGAGCGTCATCTCCGGCCGCGTCTCGTACGTCCTCGGCCTCGAAGGACCGGCGATGACGGTGGACACGGCCTGTTCGTCGTCGCTGGTCGCCCTGCACCTGGCGGCTCAGGCGCTACGGGCGGGGGAGTGCTCGCTGGCCCTGGTCGGCGGGGTGACGGTGATGCCGGTCCCGTTCGGCTTCGTGGAGTTCAGCCGCCAGCGCGTGCTGTCGCCCGATGGCCGGTGCAGGGCGTTCGCCGCGGACGCCGACGGCACCGGCTTCTCGGAGGGCGTCGGCATGCTGGTGGTCGAGCGGCTGTCGGAGGCCCGCCGCAACGGCCACCGCGTCCTCGCCGTCATGCGCGGCTCCGCCGTCAACCAGGACGGCGCGAGCAACGGCCTCACCGCGCCGAACGGCCCCTCCCAGCAGCGCGTCATCCGCGCTGCTCTCGCCAATGCCGGTCTGACCGGCGACGAGGTCGACGCGGTCGAGGCGCACGGCACCGGCACCAACCTCGGGGACCCGATCGAGGCGCAGGCGCTGCTCGCCACCTACGGCAGGGACCACGCGCGGGACCAGCCGCTGTGGCTGGGCTCCATCAAGTCCAACATCGGCCACACGCAGGCCGCGGCCGGTGTCGCGGGTCTGATCAAGATGGTCATGGCGATGGGCCACGGCACGCTGCCCAGCACTCTGCACGCCGAGGAGCCCTCGCCCGAGGTGGACTGGTCCTCCGGCAGGCTCCGGCTGCTCAACGCGGCGACGCCGTGGCCCGACCGGGGCCGCCCGCGCCGCGCCGCGGTCTCCTCGTTCGGCATCAGCGGAACGAACGCGCACGTGATCCTGGAAGAGCCGCCCGCGGCGCCGGTCGAGGCGGTCGAACTGGCCGGTCCTGGCTCGGAGTTCGGCGAGAGGGCCGAACCCGAAACGTCGGACGCGCCCGCCGTACCCGCCGCCCCGGCCCCGGCCGCCGTCGTGGGGGACCCGCCCGGCACCGTCGTCCCCTGGGTGCTCTCCGCCAAGTCCGCGGCGGCGCTGCGCGCGCAGGCCGGACGCCTCGCGGCCTTCGTGGCCGACCGGCCCGACACCACGGACGCCGAGATCGGGCACGCGCTGGCGACCACCAGGACCGTCCTGGAACAGCGGGCCGTCGTCCTGGCGGGTGACCGCGCGCAGGCCGCCGCCGCGCTCGGCGGGCTCGCCGACGGTACGCCGATCGCAGGGGCGGTCACCGGCGCCGCCGACGTACGCGGCAGGGTGGCCTTCGTCTTTCCCGGACAGGGCTCGCAGTGGAAGGGCATGGGGGCCGAACTCCTCGACACCTCAGCGGTGTTCGCCGAGCGGTTCGCCCAGTGCGACGCGGCGCTCCGCGTCCACCTGGACTGGTCGGTCACCGACGTCGTGCGCGGAATGCCCGGCGCGCCCTCGCCGGACCTGATCGAGGTTCTGCAACCCGTGCTGTTCGCCGTCAACGTCTCCCTGGTCGAACTGTGGCGGTCGGTCGGTGTCGAACCCGCCGCCGTCGTCGGCAGCAGCCAAGGCGAGATAGCCGCCGCGCTGGTGGCGGGCGCGCTCACGATGGAAGACGCCGCCGAGATCATCGCGCTGCGCAGCGCCCTGTTCGCCGCCGAACTCGTCGGCAACGGCGCGGTCGCCTCGGTGGCGCTGCCCGTCGCCGAGGTCGAGGCGCGAACAGCCGCGTGGAGCGGGCGACTTGACATCGCCGGACGCAACGGCCCGACCGCCGTCACCGTGGCCGGAGACACCGAGGCGCTGACGGAATTCGTCGCGGCCTGCGAGGCCGACGGCGTCCGAGCCCGCGTCGTCGGGTCGACCGTGGCCTCCCACTGCGCCCAGGTCGAGCCGCTGCGCGAGCGGATCATGGAACTGTTCGCGCACATCACACCGCGCCGCGCCACCGTCCCGTTCTACTCGACCGTCACCGGCGGCCTCGTCGACACGACGACCCTCGACAACGCGTACTGGTACCTCAACGCCCGCCGCCCGGTGGACTTCCAGGCCGCGGTGCTGGCCATGGAGAGCGACGGCTTCCGGTTCTTCGTCGAGGCCAGCGCGCACCCGGTGCTCACCACCGCCATGGCCGCGACCTTCGAGGACGCCGAGCGCGACGGCGTCGCGGTCGGCACGCTGCGCCGTGACGAAGGCGGCATGGCGCGCTTCACCACCTCCGTGGCCGAGGGCTTCGTCCGCGGCCTGCCCGGCGTCGACTGGCGGCCCCTGGCACCCGGTTCGGGCGGTACGCCGCTGGCCCTGCCGACGTACGCCTTCCAGCGCCGCCGCTTCTGGCTGGACGACCTGCGGGACCGTACCGCGCCCACCACCAGCGGCACGGGCGACCTCGCCGACGCCGGATTCTGGGCCGCCGTCGAACGCGGCGACCTGGAGCACCTGGCCGGGGAACTCGAACTCGACGCCGGAGAGGACGAGTTGGCGACGGTCCTGCCAGCGCTGTCGTCCTGGCGCCGCCGCAGCCTGGACCGTACGGCCCTGGACCGCTGGCGTTACGGCATCGCCTGGCGCGCCCTGAACACCGCGAACGCCGCTGCGCCGCGCGGGCGGTGGACGATCCTCAGCTTCCCGGACGAGCCGTGGGCCGCCGCGGCGGGCGACGCGCTCGCCGCCGCGGGCACCACGGTCACCCACATCGAGATCCCCGCCGACCGGACCGACCGGGCGGCCCTCGCCGAACTCCTCCGGACGGTCGAGGCCGACGGCGTGCTGTCTCTCCTCGCCCTCGGGGACTCCGAGACCGGCGGTCAGGGGGCGGACGGGTCCGAGACGGGTGTGCCGAAGGCGGGCGGTTCCGAGACGGTTGGCGCCGCCAATGGCGGTGCCGAGGAGGCTGCCGCGCACGAGGTGCCCGGAGCGTCCGCAGTCGACGGCACCGGCCCTGCGGTCTCCGACACCAGCGCGCCCGGCCACGCCACCGCTGGCTCCGGCACGCCCGGCCACGCCCCTGCCTGGCGCGAAGCCCCGGCACCGGCTGCCGCCGGTCTCTCCCCGGCCGCCCGCGTCACCCTCGCCCTCGCCCAGGCCGCGGCCGACGCCGAACTGACCGGGCGGCTGTGGGCGGCCACCGCGGAGGGCGTCAGGACGGCACCGGGCGACGCGGGGCCCCGCTCCGGCCAGGCCGAGGTCTGGGGCCTGGGCCGGGCCATCGCCCTGGAGCAGCCCCGCCAGTGGGGCGGCCTGGTCGACCTGCCGCCCGTGCCCGACGCGTCCGCCGCCGTCCGGCTCGCCGCCGTCCTCGGCGGACTGCCCGGCCCTGACGGGACCGCCGACCCGGCAGCCGCCGACGCCCTGGCCGTGGACCCAGCGTCCGGCGGCTCCGCGTCCGCCGTCGAGGACCAGGTCGCGGTACGGGCCTCCGGAGTCCACGGGCGGCGGCTCATCCGTACGCCTCTCGGGGCCGCGCACTCCGCACGAGCCGCCGCGTGGCGGCCCGACGGCACCGTTCTGATCACCGGGGGAACGGGCGGGATCGGCGCGCGCGTCGCCCGCAGACTCGCCGCCGAAGGCGCCCCGCACCTGCTGCTCGCGGGCCGCCGCGGCCCCGACGCGCCCGGCGCGGCCGAACTGCGCGCGGAGTTGGAGGCGGCGGGCGCCGCCGTCACGTTCGCCGCGTGCGACGTCGCCGACCGGTCCGAGGTGGCCGCGCTCCTCGCGGGCGTCCCCGCCGACCGGCCGCTGAGCGCGGTCTTCCACGCGGCCGGCGCCCCGCAGACCTACCTGGCCGCCATCGACACCACCGACGAGGACATCACCCGCATCGCCTCGGCCAAGATCGCCGGAGCCCGCCACCTGGACGACCTCCTCGGCGGCACACCGCTCGACGCCTTCGTGCTCTTCTCCTCCAACGCCGGGGTCTGGGGCAGCGGAGGGCAGGCCGTCTACGCCGCCGCCAACGCGCACCTCGACGCGCTCGCCGAGCGGCGCCGCGCTCTCGGTCGTACCGCGACCTCACTGGCCTGGGGCGCCTGGGACGGCGGCGGCATGATGGAGGCCGAGGGCGCCGCCGCCTACATGGAGAGCCGCGGCGTACTGGCCATGGACCCCGAACGAGCCGCCACCGCACTGCTCCAGGCCGTCGCGCACGACGAGACGTTCGTCGCCGTCGCCGATGTCGACTGGGAACGGTTCGTCCTCGGCTTCACCGCGCTGCGCCCCAGCCCGCTGCTCGCCGAACTCCCCGAGGTACAAGCGGCGTTGCGCACCGAGACCGATCAGGCCGACTCCGCCGCCCCGACCACCGCGGGCGCCGAATTCGCCGCCCAGTTGGCGACGCTCTCCGAGCCCGACCAGCTCAAGAACGTCCTCGACCTGGTACGTGACCAAGCTGCCAGCGTTCTTCAGCACGCCGACAACTCCTCGGTACGGGCGGGCCGCACGTTCAAGGATCTCGGCTTCGACTCGCTGACCGCCGTCGAACTGCGCAACCGCCTGTCCACCGCGACCGGCCTGAAGCTGCCCGCGAGCCTGGTGTTCGACCACCCCACGCCCACCGCGCTCGCCCAGCACCTGCGGACCCGCTTCACCACCGGCGCCGCGTCCGCGGCGACCGGTCCCGTGAGCACCGGCGGGACCGGCACCGGATCCGTCCTGGACGAGCTGGACGCCCTCGCGGGCGCGGTCGCCGCTCTGCCCGCGGACGGTGAGGAGACCGCCGAAGTCGTCGGCCGCCTGGAGGAACTGCTGTGGCAGGTACGGCAACGACGCGACGGCCGGGGCGAGATCGAGTCGGCCACCGCGGAGGAGATGTTCGACCTGCTGGACCG
The DNA here is from genome assembly GCF_044753885.1 of Streptomyces sp. NPDC093221. Lineage (NCBI taxonomy): Bacteria > Bacillati > Actinomycetota > Actinomycetes > Kitasatosporales > Streptomycetaceae > Streptomyces > Streptomyces sp. NPDC093221. Next base: position 153,760 of record NZ_JBIVOA010000006.1, read on the forward strand.
CGAACTCGGCAACCCCTGATCCGCCGCACGCGGACGGGACATTCCTGAACCGGAGAGCCTGGAGTCGAAAAGGATGGCAATGGCGGAGAACGAGGCGAAACTGCTCGCGTACCTGAAGCGGGTGACCGGCGACCTGCGCGAGACCCAGCAGCGGCTCCGCGACGCCACCGCCGCCAGGAACGAGCCGATCGCGGTCGTCGGCATGGCCTGCCGCTACCCCGGCGGTGTCGAAACCCCCGACGAGCTCTGGCAGTTGGTCGCCGAGGGCGGCGACGCCATCACCCCGTTCCCCAAGGACCGGGGCTGGGACATCGACGACCGCTACGACGAGGACGCCGCGCGGCCCGGCAGCAACTACGTGCGGGGCGGCGGATTCCTCACCGGAGCAACCGAGTTCGACGCGTCGTTCTTCGGCATCTCCCCTCGCGAAGCCCTCGGCATGGACCCGCAGCAACGGCTCCTCCTGCCCTGCACATGGGAACTCTTCGAACGGGCAGGCATCGACCCGCTGTCCGTCAAGGGCAGCCCCACCGGCACGTTCATCGGCTTCAGCTCCGCCGACTACGGCTGGGAACTCCCCGCCATCCCCGAGGAGGTCGAGGGCTACTACGCGACGGGCAACTTCGCCAGCGTGATGTCCGGCCGCGTCGCCTACACCTTCGGGCTCGAAGGCCCGGCGATCAGCGTCGACACCGCCTGCTCGTCGTCGCTGGTCGCCATGCACCTGGCCGCCGGGGCACTGCGCAGCCGCGAATGCTCCCTGGCCGTCGCCGGCGGAGTGACCGTCATGTCCACCGCCATCGGCTACCCCGAGTTCAGCCGCCAGCGCGCCCTGTCCCCTGACGGCCGCTGCCGCGCCTTCGCGGCCTCCGCCGACGGCTTCGGCCCCGCCGAGGGCCTGGGCCTGCTCCTGCTGGAACGGCTGTCGGACGCCCGGCGCAACGGCCACCGCGTCCTGGCCCTGATCCGCGGCTCCGCGGTCAACCAGGACGGTGCGAGCAACGGCCTCACCGCCCCCAACGGCCCCTCCCAGGAACGCGTCATCCGCGCCGCGCTGCGCAGCGCCAGGATCGCCGCCACCGACGTGGACGTGGTCGAGGCGCACGGCACCGGCACCTCCCTGGGCGACCCGATCGAGGCGACCGCCCTGCTCAACACCTACGGCGCGGGACGCGACGGCCAACGGCCGCTGTGGCTCGGCTCGGTGAAGTCCAACATCGGCCACACCTCCGCCGCGGCGGGCGTGGCGGGCGTGATCAAGATGGTGCAGGCCATGCGGCACGGAGTCCTGCCGAGGACCCTGCATGTCGACGAGCCGACGCCGCACGTGGACTGGTCCGGCGGCGGGGTGCAACTGCTGACCGAGGAGCGGGAGTGGGTCAGGAGTGACGGACGTGCGCGGCGGGCGGGCGTGTCGGCCTTCGGCATCAGCGGGACGAACGCGCACCTGATCCTGGAGGAGGCCGGTGAGCCGACGGACGACGCGGGCGGCGTCGGCGGTGCGGCCGGCTCGGCGGACGCGCGCGATCCGGAAGGCCCGGGCGATCGGGCCGGTACGCCGGAGGCCCGGTCGGAACCCGCGAACGGGCCGCTCGGGCCGCTGGGCCCCGTCGTCCCGTGGCCGGTGTCCGCGCGGTCCGCCGCCGCACTGCGCGACCAGGCCGAGCGGCTGCTGGAGTACACGTTGGCCGGCCACGGCCCGGCCGCGCCGGAAATCGGCCTCGCCTTGGCGACGACCCGGGCCGCGTGGGAGCACCGCGCGGTCGTGCTGGACCCGGACCACCCCTCGGCCCTCGGCGCCCTCGCCTCAGGCACCCCCACAGGTTCCACCGTCACGGGCCTGGCCACGGTGGACGACACCGACGGCCGACCGGCCGACCACGTGGTCTTCGTCTTTCCTGGTCAGGGGTCGCAGTGGGCGGGGATGGCGTTGGGGTTGTTGGACTCCTCTCCGGTGTTCGGGGCGCGGTTGGCGGAGTGTGATGCGGCGCTGCGTCCTCACGTCGGTTCGTCGGTGGTGGAGGCGATCCGCGAGGGCGTCCTGGATGACGTGGTGGTGGTTCAGGGTGCGTTGTGGGCGGTGATGGTGTCGCTGGCGGCGGTGTGGCGGTCGGTGGGTGTCGAGCCGGGTGCGGTCATCGGTCACAGCCAGGGCGAGATCGCCGCCGCGTGCGTCGCTGGCGCGCTTTCCGTGGAGGATGCGGCGCGCGTAGTGGCGCTGCGGGCGAAGGCGATTCGCGGGACCTTGTCCGGCAACGGTGGGATGGTCTCGGTCGCCCTCCCGGCGGATGCGGTACGGGAGCGGATCGCGCGCTGGGACGGTCGTATCTCCGTCGCGTCCGTGAACGGGCCCTCGTCCACTGTCGTCTCGGGTGAACCCCTGGCGCTGGCTGAGCTGCTGACGGTGTGTGAGGCCGAGGGTGTACGGGCGCGCCGTATCGATGTGGACTACGCGTCGCACTCCGCGCAGGTGGACGCCATACGCGACGAGGTCGTCCAGGCCCTGTCCGGCATCGAGCCCCAGGTGTCGCAGATCCCGTTCTACTCGACGGTGACCGGCGCCCGTATCGACACGAGCACGCTGGACGCCGACTACTGGGTGACCAACCTCCGCCAGGAAGTCCGCTTCGACGAGACCGTCCGGGCCCTCCTCGCCGACGACTTCACGTACTTCGTGGAGTCCAGCCCGCACCCGGTTCTCGCAGTCGGTCTGGCCGAGACCTTCGAGGACGCGGGATCGGACGCCATCGCCCTGGGCACCCTCCGCCGTGACGAAGGCGGCCAGGAAAGGTTCCTGACGTCTCTCGCGGAGGGTTGGGTACGCGGCCTGCCCGTCGACTGGCGGTCCGTCTTCGCCGGAACCCCCGCCCACCACGTCGACCTGCCCACGTACGCCTTCCAACCGCGCCGCTACTGGCTGGACATCGACCGCTCCGGCCCCGCCGTCCGCACGACAGCGCGGACCGAGGTGCTGGACGACGGTCCCGACGTCGACCCGGACGCGCTGACCGTGCGGCTGGCGGGACTCGACCGCGAGGAGCGGGAGCGCGTACTGCTCGACCTGCTGCGCGTGGAGGTGGCGACGGTGCTGCGGCACGCCACTCCGGACGACGTCGCGGCCGAACGGGCCTTCAAGGAACTGGGCTTCGACTCGCTGACCGCAGTCGAACTGCGCAAGCGGCTGAGCGCGGCGACCGGATTGAAGCTCCCGGCGACTGTCGTCTTCTCCTACCCGACGCCGATCAGCCTGGTCCGCTTCCTGCTGGAGGAGATGGAAAGCGCGCCGGTCGACGGTGAACACGCCGAGGTCTTGAACGAGTTGGACGGGATCGCCACGCGGCTCGGCGGTATATCGCCGGACGGCGAGACGCGTGAGCGGATCACCCGGCGTCTGGAGTCGCTGCTCTGGGCGTGGCGCGGAGACGCGGCGACCGGTGCGGAGGCGGGCGCCGACACCGGCGCAATCGCGCTGGACACCGCGTCGGACGACGAGATGTTCGCGCTGATCGACAAACAGTTGGGCACAGGCTGAGCCGCTCCGGTCACCGCTGTCGGACAAACGTCGCAGATCGTCGAAGGAGCGAGGGGAATGGCCACCGGTAACACGGAGGAGAGGCTTCGGGAGTACCTGAAGCGGGTGATGGCCGACTTGGGCGTCACGAAGCAGCGGCTGCGGGAGGCCGAGGCCGCCGCCCAGGAGCCGGTCGCGATCGTCGGCATGGCCTGCCGCTACCCGGGCGGTGTGCGATCGCCCGAGGATCTGTGGCGGTTGGTGGATGGCGAGCGTGACGCCATCGGCCCGTTCCCCGACGACCGCGGCTGGGACCTGGCCGGACTCTTCGACCCCGACCCGGAGAGCCGTGGCACCAGTTACGTCACCGAGGGCGGATTCCTCGACGGAGCGGCCGACTTCGACCCCGCGTTCTTCGGCATTACCCCGCGCGAGGCGCTCGGCATGGACCCGCAGCAGCGGCTCATGCTGGAGATCTCCTGGGAGGCGTTCGAGCGTGCGGGCATCGACCCGCGCGCCGTGCGCGAGGAACGGGTCGGCGTCTACACCGGAATCGTCGCCAACGGATACGTGTCGCGGCTGCGGCGCACGCCCGAGCCGGTCGAGGGCTACGTCATCACCGGCACCATGTCGAGCGTCGCCGCCGGGCGGATCGCGTACACGTTCGGTCTCCAAGGGCCCGCGCTCAGCGTCGAGACGGCGTGCTCGTCGTCGCTGGTGGCCCTGCACCTGGCCGTGCAGGCGCTGCGTTCCGGCGACTGCACGATGGCGCTCGCGGGCGGCATCGCGGTCATGCCGACTCCGGACGCCTTCGTGGAGTTCAGCCGCCAGCGCGGCCTGGCGCCCGACGGCCGGATCAAGGCGTTCGCCGCCGCCGCTGACGGCACCAACTGGGCCGAAGGCGCGGGCGCGTTGCTCGTCGAGCGGCTGTCGGACGCGCGCCGCAAAGGCCACCGTGTACTGGCCGTCGTCCGTGGCACCGCGCTCAACCAGGACGGCGCCAGCAACGGACTGTCCGCCCCCAACAACCTCGCTCAGGAACGGGTGATACGCGACGCGCTCGCCGACGCCCGCCTCAGCGCCGCGGACGTGGACGTGGTCGAGGCGCACGGCACCGGCACGACGCTCGGCGACCCCATCGAGGCGCAGGCGCTGCTCGCGACGTACGGGCGGGAGCGGACCGGCGAACGGCCTTTGTGGCTGGGCTCGGTGAAGTCCAACATCGGGCACTCAGGACCCGCGGCGGGCGTGGCGGGTGTGATCAAGATGGTGCAGGCCATGCGGCACGGAGTCCTGCCGAGGACCCTGCATGTCGATGAGCCGACGCCGCATGTGGAGTGGTCCGGCGGCGGGGTGGAGCTGCTGGCGGAGGCGCGCGAGTGGGTCCGGGGCGAGGGGCGTACGCGGCGGGCGGGCGTGTCGGCCTTCGGGATCAGCGGGACGAACGCGCACGTGATCCTGGAGGAGCCGCAGGCCGCAAGCGAGGACATCGCCGAATCCGGCCCCGCCGAGGGCCCGTTGGGATCGCTCAACGTCGTTCCGTGGCCGGTGTCCGCACGGTCGGCCGCAGGGCTGCGCGGGCAGGCGGACCGGTTGGCCGCCGACCTGGCCGCTACCGCCGCAGCCGCGGACATCGGCCTCTCGCTGGCCACCACCCGCTCCGCGATGGAGCACCGCGCGGTGGTCCTGGCCGCGAACAGCACACAGGCCCTGGACGTACTCGGCGCGCTCGCGGCGGACACGCCCGCCCCCGGCCTGGTGAGCGGAGCGGTTCGCTCCGACGCGGGTCGGGTGGTGTTCGTGTTCCCTGGTCAGGGGTCGCAGTGGGCAGGGATGGCGACTGAGCTTCTGGGGTCGTCTCCGGTGTTCGGGGCGCGGTTGGCGGAGTGTGATGCTGCCCTGATGCCTTACGTGGGGTCGTCGGTGGTGGAGGCGATTCGTAGCGGGGCTCTGGACGATGTGGTCGTTGTTCAGGGGGCGTTGTGGGCGGTGATGGTGTCGCTGGCGGCGGTGTGGCGGTCGGTGGGTGTCGAGCCGGGTGCGGTGATCGGTCACAGTCAGGGTGAGATTGCCGCCGCGTGCGTGGCGGGCGCGCTTTCCGTGGAGGACGCGGCGAAGGTCGTGGCGTTGCGGGCGAAGGCCATTCGGGGGACCTTGTCGGGCAACGGTGGGATGGTGTCGGTCGCGCTGCCCGCGCAGGACGTACGTGAGCGGATCGCGCGCTGGGACGGTCGTATTTCCGTCGCGTCGGTGAACGGGCCCTCGTCCACGGTCGTTTCGGGCGAGCCGCAGGCGTTGGACGACCTTCTCGCCGCATGTGAGGCCGGGGGCGTACGGGCCCGTCGTATCGATGTGGACTACGCCTCGCACTCGGCACAGGTGGACGCCATACGCGACAAGGTCATTGAGGCCCTGTCGGGTATCGAGCCGCGATCGTCGCAGGTGCCGTTCTACTCCACGGTGACCGGCGGCAAGCTCGACACCACCGCGCTGGATGCGGCGTATTGGGTGACCAACCTCCGTCAGGAAGTCCGTTTCGACGAGACGGTCCGGGCCCTACTGGCGGACGGGTTCGGCTACTTCATCGAGGCCAGCCCGCACCCGGTCCTGGCTGTCGGCTTGGCGGAGACGTTCGAGGACGCAGGCTCCGACGCCGTGGCCCTGGGTACCCTCCGCCGTGACGAGGGCGGTCAGGAGCGCTTCCTGGCCTCGCTGGCGGAGGGTTGGGTACGCGGTCTCCCCGTCGACTGGCGGTCCGTCTTCGCCGGAACCCCCGCCCACCACGTCGACCTGCCCACCTACGCCTTCCAGCGGCAGCGCTACTGGCTGGAGGACGACGATCCTGAGCGGGCAGCGGCGGGCGGCGCGGCGAACGCCGGGGTGCCCGATGCCGTGGAAGAGGCGTTCTGGGCGGCCGTGGACGGCGGAGACGCCGATACGGTGGCCGGTGAGCTGGGCGTCGTCACCGATCTGCCGCTGCGCGAGGCGCTGCCCGCGCTGTCCACGTGGCGCAGGCGCCGTCGTGAGGCGTCGGCGGTCGACGGCTGGCGGTACCGGATCGGCTGGCGGCCGGTCGTGTCCCCGGCGCAGGTACGGCTCACCGGCCGCTGGCTGCTGGTGCTGCCCCCGGCCGACCGGTGTCCCGCCGAATGGGCCGACCTCGCGGACGCGGCCCTGACCGGCCACGGCGCCCAGGTCGAACGGCTGCACCTCGATACGACCACCACAGCGGGAAGCGCCGACGCCCTCGCCGCGGAGCTGCGGTCCCGCACCGGCGGCGACACGACCGAGCGGACCACCCCCCTCACCGGCGTCCTGTCCCTGCTCGCGCTGGACGAGACGCCCGATCCCGAGCGGCCGGCGGTTACGGAGGGCCTGGCCGCCACCGTTTCCCTGGTCCAGGCCCTGGTGGCGGTGGCCGAGGAGTCCGGGACGCAGCCGACGCTGTGGTGCGCCACCCGTGGCGCGGTGTCGGTGGCGGCGGGGGACAGGACGGTCTCGGCGGCGCAGGCGCAGATCTGGGGCCTCGGCCGGGTGGTGGCGCTGGAGCACCCCTTGCTGTGGGGCGGGCTGCTGGATCTTCCGGCCACGCCGCTCGCGGAGCTGTCCGATGAGGCGACGGTCCGGGCCGGTCGTACCCTCGCCGCCGCCCTCGCCGGGATCGCCGACGAGGACCATGTGGCGCTGCGCCCGGACCTCGGCGGGCTGCTGGGCCGTCGCCTGCTGCGGGCCCCGGCCGCCGACTCGGCCGCCGTCCGCACATGGCTGCCCGAGGGCACCGTGCTGGTCACGGGCGGTACCGGCGGGATCGGTGCGCACATCGCCCGCTGGTTGGCCGGTGGCGGGGCGCCGCACCTGGTGCTGGTCAGCCGTCGCGGGGCGGACGCGCCGGGCGCCGCCGCTCTGGAGAAGGAGCTGGTGCAGGCCGGCGCACGGGTCACCTTCGCCGCCTGCGATGTCGCGGACCGCGACGCGCTCGCCGCCGTACTCGCCGCGATCCCGGCGGAGGAACCGCTGTCGGCCGTGTTCCACGCCGCGGCCGTTCTGAACGACAGCGTGGTGGCACATCTGACCCGTGATCAGATGGAACGGGTGCTGCGCGTCAAGGCCGGTGCGGCGGTGCATCTGCACGAGCTGACGCGGGACATGAACGTGTCGGCGTTCGTGCTCTGTTCGTCGTTCGGAGCGACCTTCGGCATGCCGGGACTCGGCAACTACGCGCCAGGCAACGCGTTCCTGGACGCGCTGGCCGAGCGCCGCCGCGCCGAGGGACTTCCCGCCACCTCCGTGGCATGGGGTACGTGGGCCGGTACCGGTATGGCCGCGGGGGACGTCGGTGCCCGGGGCCGCCTGGAGGGCATCCACGAGATGGCGCCCGCGCTGGCCGTGACCGCCCTCCAACAGGCGCTCGACCGCGACGAGACGGCCCCGGTGGTCATCGACCTGCGCTGGGAGCGGTTCGCGCCCGTCTTCCACGCCAAGCGCCCGACCGCGCTGTTCACGGAGATCCCCGAGGCGGTCGCCGCACTGCGGTCCGGTGTGGCGGGCGACACGGAAGCCGCGGGGACCGGTGCGGCCACGGCGGGGGAACTGCGGTCCCGGCTGGCGGGCCGCCCGGCGGCGGAACAGGAGCGCGAGCTGGTCGAGTTGGTGCGCGGGCACGCCGCCGCGGTCACCAGCCACGTGACCCTCGACGGCGCCACGGGGGAATCCGTCGACCAGGACCGGCCGTTCCGCGAGCTGGGCTTCGACTCCCTCATGGCGGTCGAACTGCGCAACCGGATCGGTACGGCGACCGGCCTGGCCCTGCCGTCGACGCTCGTCTTCGACTATCCGACGGTCGCGGTCCTCGCCCGCCACCTGCGCGAGGAACTGGGCCTCGGCGGCGAGGACACCGCAGGGACGCCGGGCCTGGCCGAACTCGACCGACTGGAAAGCGCGTTGGCGGCCGGGCTGCCCGAGGGACCGGCCCGCGTGAAATTCGTCAAGCGCCTTGAGCGCCTGCTGTGGAAGGTCGGCGACGACGAGGCCGCGGACGACGAGGCACCCGAAGGCCACGGCGGGAGCGCGACGGACGAGGACGCGCTGGGCGCCGCGAGCAACGAGGAGATCTTCGCCCTGATCGACCGTGAGCTGGGCACGTGATGACCCGCTCGTTCTTTGGAAACCCCGCCCGCAGGTCCCCACGAACCCCGGAGTGCACGCGATGACGAACCAGGCCCCGTCCACCGACGAGAAGAAGCTCCGCGACTACCTCAACAAGGTCATGACCGACCTGAGGCGCACGCAGCGGCGGCTCCGGACGGTCGAGGCGCAGAGCCACGAACCCGTCGCGGTCATCGGCATGGCCTGCCGCTATCCCGGCGGTGTCACCTCCCCCGAGGACCTGTGGGACCTCGTCGCGGGAGAGGGGGACGCGATGACCGGCTTCCCCGGTGACCGCGGCTGGGAGACCGATGACCTGAGGCTGTTCGACCCCGAGGGCGTCGAACTCGCCTGCGAGGGCGGCTTCGTGGACGGCGCGGCCGACTTCGACGCCGAGCTGTTCGGCATCTCGCCGCGCGAGGCGCTGGCCATGGACCCGCAGCAGCGGCTGGTCCTGGAGTCCGCGTACGAGGCGTTCGAGCGGGCCGGTATCGCGCCCGCCGACCTGCGCGGCAGCCGTACCGGCGTGTTCGTCGGCGCGTCCTACACCGGGTACGGCGCCGATGTCGCGCGGATACCCGAGGGCCTTGAGGGCTACACGATGACCGGGTCGGCCAACAGCGTGGTCTCCGGCCGTGTGTCCTACGCCTTCGGCCTGGAGGGCCCGGCGCTGACGGTGGACACCGCGTGCTCGTCGTCGCTGGTCGCCCTGCACCTGGCCGTGCGGTCGCTGCGCGACGGCGAGTCCGAACTCGCCCTGGCCGGAGGCGCGATGGTGATGCCGAGCCCGATGGAGTTCATCGAGTTCAGCCGCCAGCAGATGCTCGCGCCCAACGCCCGCTGCAAGGCGTTCGCCGCCGCCGCGGACGGCACCAGCTTCTCCGAGGGCGCGGGCCTGGTGCTGCTGGAGCGGCTGTCGGACGCCCGGCGCAACGGCCACCGCGTGCTGGCCGTGGTCCGCGGCACCGCGGTCAACCAGGACGGCGCGAGCAACGGCCTGACCGCCCCCAACGGCCCTTCGCAGCGCCGGGTGATCGAGGCCGCGCTCGCCGACGCCCGGCTGACCGCCGACGAGGTGGACGCGGTCGAGGCACACGGCACCGGTACGACGCTCGGCGACCCGATCGAGGCGCAGGCACTGCTCGCCACCTACGGCAAGGACCGCCCCGCCGACCGGCCGCTGTGGCTCGGTTCGGTCAAGTCGAACATCGGGCACGCGCAGGCCGCCGCGGGTGTCGCGGGTGTGATCAAGATGGTGCAGGCCATGCGGTACGGACTGCTGCCGCGCACCCTGCACGTGGACGCGCCGACCCCCCAGGTCGACTGGTCCAGCGGTACCGTCGAGCTGCTGACCGAGGCCAGGCAGTGGCCGACCGCCGATGACCGGCCGCGCCGCGCGGGCGTCTCCGCCTTCGGCATCAGCGGCACCAACGCGCATGTCGTCCTGGAAGCCGCCACCGACTTCGCCGAGCCGGACGAGGCCGAATCCGCGCTGGACGAAGGCCCGTTGGGCCCGCTGAACGCCGTCCCGTGGCCCGTGTCGGGCCGGTCCGCCGCCGCCCTGCGCGCACAGGCCCGCCGACTGAGCGGATACGCGGGCGACTCCGACGCCCCGGACTTCGCCTCCATCGGCCGGGCGCTCGCCCTCACCCGCGCCGAGCACGAGCACCGCGCCGTCACTGTCGCCACCGACACCAAGTCGGCGCTCAGCGCGCTCGGTTCGCTGTCGGAGGGCGTCCCGGCGCCGGGTCTGGTGTCCGGTGTGGTGCGTCCGGGCTCCGGCCGGGTGGTCTTCGTCTTTCCCGGTCAGGGGTCGCAGTGGGCAGGGATGGCGATGGAGTTGCTTGCCTCGTCTCCGGTGTTCGCGGAGCGGTTGGCTGAGTGTGACGCGGCCCTGCGTCCTCACGTCGGTTCGTCGGTGGTGGAGGCGATCCGCGAGGGCGCCCTGGATGACGTGGTGGTGGTTCAGGGGGCGTTGTGGGCGGTGATGGTGTCGCTCGCCGCGGTGTGGCGTGCTGCCGGTGTCGAGCCGGGCGCGGTCATCGGTCACAGCCAGGGTGAGATCGCTGCCGCGTGCGTGGCGGGCGCGCTTTCCGTGGAGGACGCGGCGAAGGTCGTGGCGCTGCGGGCGAAGGCGATTCGCGGGACTTTGTCGGGCAACGGTGGGATGGTGTCGGTCGCGTTGCCCGCGCAGGACGTACGTGAGCTGATCGCGCGCTGGGACGGCCGGATCGGTGTGGCTTCGGTCAACGGGCCTTCGTCCACGGTGGTTTCGGGCGAGCCGGAGACGCTGGACGACGTTCTCGCCGCATGCGAGGCCGGGGGCGTACGGGCGCGTCGTATCGATGTCGACTACGCCTCGCACTCGGCACAGGTCGACGCCATCCGTGACGAGGTCGTCCAGGCCCTGTCAGGCATCGAGCCGCAGTCCTCGCAGGTTCCGTTCTACTCCACGGTCACCGGTGCCAAGCTCGACACCACCGCGCTGGATGCGGCGTATTGGGTGACCAACCTCCGTCAGGAGGTCCGTTTCGACGAGACCGTCCGGGCCCTGCTCTCGGACGGGTTCGGCTACTTCGTGGAGTCCAGCCCCCACCCGGTTCTCGCAGTCGGTCTCGCGGAGACCTTCGAGGACGCGGCATCGGACGCCGTCGCCCTGGGCACCCTCCGCCGCGAAGAGGGCGGCCAGGAACGCTTCCTGACCTCGCTCGCCGAAGGCTGGGTACGCGGCCTCCCCGTCGACTGGCGGTCCGTCTTCGCCGGAACCCCGGCCCACCCCGTGGACCTGCCGACCTACGCCTTCCAGCACCAGCGCTACTGGCTGGAGGGTGACGCCGCGCGCGCCGGGGACCCGAGCGGGCTCGGGCAGGAGTCCGTCGATCACCCGCTGCTGTCGGCCGCGGTCCGCGTCGCCGACGAGGACCGGATCGTGCTGACGGGCCGCCTCTCGCTGCGCACCCACCCGTGGCTGGCCGACCACAGTCTGCACGACCGTCCCGTGCTGCCCGGCGCTGTCTTCGCCGAACTCGCCCTCTACGCGGGCGAGATGGCGGGCTGCGGCCGGATCGAGACGCTGGAGCTGACCGTGCCGCTCGCGCTGCGGGGAAAGGCCGCGGTGCACGTCCAGGTGTCCGTCGGCGCGCCCGACGAGGACGGTGGCCGCCCGCTGGCCGTGCACGCCCGCGCCGAGGACGCCGAGCCGGACGCGCCGTGGGTCAGGCACGCCACCGGCGTCCTCGTACCCGAGGAACCGGACGCGTCCGGCCCGGCCGACGAACTGGAAGGCTCCGTCTGGCCGCCCAGCGGCGCGCAGCCCGTCAGCCTCGCCTATTTCCACCGCCGGATGGCCGACCTGGGCCAGGTGTACGGCCCGGCGTTCGAGGGCCTGCGCAAGCTGTGGCGGGTCGGCCGCGAGTACTACGCCGAGATCCGGCTGCCCGAGGAACACGCCCGCGACGCGGCCCGGTTCTGCCTTCACCCGGCTCTGCTGGACGCGGCACTGCAACCCGCCCTGGTCAACCGGAACCAGAACGCCCAGTGGACGCGGTGGTCCGGCTTCTCGCTGCGCGCCGCCGGGGCGACCGCGCTCCGCGCCCACCTGCGTCCGACCGGCCAGCCCGACGAGTTCACCGCGACGTTCACCGATCCCGACGGCGGCCCGGTCGCCGTCCTGGACGCCGGGCTGCCGCAGCCGGTGACCGCCGACGAGGTGAACCACTCGGCCGCCGGCCGGCCGGACAGCCTCCACCGCGTGGAGTGGGCGCCGGTTCCCGTCTCCGGCCAGAGCGCCGACTGGCTGCTGCTCGGCCCGGTCGACGACCGGCTCACCGAAGCCCTGGAGGAGTCCGGGGCGTACCCGCAGGCGTACGACGATCTCGGCGCGCTCACCGAAGCTCTCGACGCGGGGCTTCCCGCGCCCGAACTCGTCGCCGTCAGCCACGGGTTCGCTCCGCACGAGCGGGACGACGCCTCGGCCGCCCGTGCCGCCACCGTCGACCTCCTCGCCACGGTCCAGAGCTGGCTCGCCGAGGACCGGCTGGCACCGTCCCGGCTGGTCGTCTTCACCCGGCACGCGGTCGCCGCCCGCGCCGAGGACCGGATCGGCGACCTCGTCGGCGCCTCGCTGTGGGGTCTGATCCGTTCGGCGCAGGCCGCCCACCCCGGCCGGTTCGTCCTGGCCGACGTGGACGACGACCCGGGCTCGCTGGCGCTCTTCCCCACCTCCGTACCCGCCGCTGTCGGCTCCGGCGAACCCCAACTCGCCCTGCGCGCGGGCACGGTCATGGTGCCCCGGCTCGCCCGTGCCACGTCGTCGGCGGCAGGCGGCACCCCATGGCGGCCCGACGGCACCGTCCTGATCACCGGCGGCACCGGCGCCCTCGGCGGCCTGATCGCCCGTCACCTGGTCCAGCGGCACGGCGTACGTCATCTGCTGCTGGTCGGCCGCCGCGGCGAAGAGGCCCCCGGCGCGGCCGAATTGCGGGATGAGTTGACCGGGTCGGGTGCCGCGACCGTCACCGTCGCCGCGTGCGACGCCGCGGACCGCGACGCGCTCGCCGCCCTTCTCGCGACCGTCCCCGAGGAACACCCGCTGACCGCCGTCCTGCACTGCGCGGGCGTGCTGTCCGACGCCTCGCTGGAACGGCTCACCGCGCAGGACATCGACCGGGTCTTCGCGCCCAAGGCCGCCGCCGCCCTCCATCTGCACGACCTGACGCGCGACGCCGACCTGTCCGCGTTCGTGCTGTTCTCCTCCGCCTCCGGCGTCCTCGGCAGCATCGCCCAGGCCAACTACGCCGCCGCGAACGCCTTCGTCGACGCCCTCGCCCGGCAGCGCCGCGACCTCGGGCTGCCGGGTCAGTCACTCGCCTGGGGCCTGTGGGCGCAGAGCAGCGCGATGGGCGCCGACGCCGACGCGGCCAAGGTCGCGCGGGCCGGGGTCCTGCCGCTGTCCGCGCGCCAGGGCACCGACCTGTTCGACGCGGCCGTCACCGATGGCGAGAGCCTGCTCGTCCCCATCCGGCTCGACACCGACGCGCTGCGCGTACGGGCCGCGTCCGGCACGCTCCCCGACCTCCTGCGCGGCCTCGTCCAGGCCGCCGCACCGGCCAGGCGCAAGGTGGAGGCACCGCGCGCGGAGACCGCGGCGGCCGACTGGTCGGCCCGGCTCGCCGGGCTGTCGCAGGCCGAACAACTGCACAGGCTGGAGGAGTTGATCCGCGGCCACGTCGCCTCGGTGCTCGGCCACGGCTCGCCCGAGGCCATCGAGACCGACCGGGCCTTCAAGGAGCTGGGCTTCGACTCCCTGACCGCGCTGGAGCTGCGCAACCGGCTCCAGGCGTCCATCGGTGTCCAGTTGCCCGCCAGCATCGCCTTCGACCACCCGACCATGACCGCCGCGGCCCGCTTCATCCGCGGCCAACTCGCCCCGGGCGAAGCCGCCGAGACCGTCCCGGCCCTCGCCGAACTGGACCGCCTGGAATCGGTGCTGCTGGACCTGCCGGCCGCCGACGACGAGCTGCGGCGGAAGGTCACCGCGCGGCTGCACGCCCTGGCCTCCAAATTGCAGGACGCGCAGGAACCCGGCACCGCCCGGTCCGCCGGCAAGGCCGCCGACGACCTCGATCTGGAAGCGGCCACCGATTCCGAGCTGCTCGCCATGCTCGACGACGAACTCGACACCCCGTGACGGCGCCCACCGTACGGCTGTGACCTCACCGAACCCGAACACGAATAGGTGTGACTCCTGATGGACACCACGGTCAGCAGCGCCGGCGCCGGCCAGGTCGGCGAGGACAAGCTCCGCGAGTACCTCAAGCGCGCCACCGCCGACCTGCGCAAGGCGCGGCGCCGGGTCCGCGAGCTGGAGGACCCGCAGCCCATCGCGATCGTGGCGATGGCCTGCCGCTACCCGGGCGGCGTCGAAACCCCCGACGACCTGTGGCAGTTGGTCGCCGAGGACGGCGACGCCATCACCCCGTTCCCCGTCAACCGCGGCTGGGACCTGGACAGCCTCTACGACGCCGACCCCGACGCCGAGGGCAAGAACTACGTGCGCGAGGGCGGATTCCTGCACGACGCTGACCAGTTCGACGCCGACTTCTTCAGCGTCAACGCCCGCGAGGCCCTGATCATGGACCCGCAGCAGCGGCTCATGCTCGAGATCTCCTGGGAGGTGCTGGAGCGCGCGGGAATCGACCCGCTGTCCGTCAAGGGCAGCCGCGGCGGGGTGTTCGTCGGCGCCGCCACCGTGGACTACGTCACCGGCAACCACAAGGTGCCCGAGGGCCTCGAGGGCTACATCGGGGTCGGCTCCTTCGCCAGCGTCGTCTCCGGCCGCGTCTCCTACAGCCTCGGCCTGGAGGGCCCCGCGCTCACCGTCGACACCGCGTGCTCGTCGTCACTGGTCGCGATGCACCTGGCGGTGCAGGCGCTGCGGTCGGGAGAGTGCTCCTTCGCCCTCGCCGGCGGTGTCGCGGTGATGCCGACACCGCAGGGCTTCATCGCGTTCAGCAGGCAGCGCGCCCTCGCGCCCGACGGCCGCTGCAAGTCCTTCGCGGGGGCGGCCGACGGCTTCGGCCCGTCCGAGGGCGCGGGGGTGCTGCTGCTGGAGCGGCTGTCGGACGCGCGGCGCCAGGGCCACCACGTGCTCGCCGTGCTCCGCGGCTCCGCCCTCAACCAGGACGGCGCCAGCAACGGGCTCACCGCCCCCAACGGCCCGTCCCAGGAGCGCGTCATCCGCGACGCCCTCGCCGACGCACGCCTGTCCGCCGACCAGGTGGACGCGGTCGAGGCCCACGGCACGGGCACCCGGCTCGGCGACCCCATCGAGGCCCAGGCCCTGCTCGCGACCTACGGGCGGAACCGCGCCGACGGCGACGCCCTCAAGCTCGGCTCCATCAAGTCCAACATCGGCCACACCGCCCACGCGGCGGGCGTGGCGGGCGTCATCAAGATGGTTCAGGCGATGCGCAACGGACTGCTGCCGCGCACCCTCCACGTCGACGAGCCGTCCCCCTTCATCGACTGGTCCGGCGGCGGAGTCGAACTTCTCACCGAGCCGCTCGAATGGAAGCGCGCCGACCGGCCGCGCCGGGCCGCCGTGTCCTCCTTCGGGATCAGCGGGACGAACGCGCACGTGATCCTGGAGGAGCCGGAGGACGACGGTGCGCAGGCCCTCGCGGAACCCGAAGTCGGCCCGGACAGCTGCCCGTTGGGGCCGCTGAGGGTCGTCCCGTGGCTCGTGTCCGGGAGGTCGGCGGACGCGCTGCGCGAGCAGGCCGAACGGCTCGCGCACCACGTCGGCGACAGCTCCCGCCCGGCCGACGTCGGGCTGTCGCTCGCCACGTCACGGGCCGCCCTGGAGCACCGCGGCGTGGCGCTCGCCCCAGAGGCGCACCAGGCGCGGGGCCTGCTGGGGTCTGTCGCGGAGGGTGTCGCGGCCTCGGGTGTGGTGTCCGGTGTGGTGCGTCCGGGTGCGGGTCGGGTGGCGTTCGTCTTTCCTGGTCAGGGGTCGCAGTGGGCGGGGATGGCGATGGAGTTGCTTGCCTCGTCTCCGGTGTTCGCGGTGCGGTTGGCGGAGTGTGACGCGGCGCTGCGTCCTTATGTCGGTTCGTCGGTGGTGGAGGCGATTCGCGAGGGCGTCCTGGATGACGTGGTGGTTGTTCAGGGGGCGTTGTGGGCGGTGATGGTGTCGTTGGCCGAGGTGTGGCGTGCTGCGGGTGTCGAGCCGGGTGCGGTGATCGGTCACAGTCAGGGTGAGATTGCCGCCGCGTGCGTCGCGGGCGCGTTGTCCGTGGAGGATGCGGCGAAGGTCGTGGCATTGCGGGCGAAGGCCATTCGCGGAACCTTGTCCGGCAACGGCGGAATGGTCTCCGTCGCCCTCCCTGCGGAAGCGGTGCGGGAGCAGATCGCGCGCTTCGAGGGGCGGATATCCGTCGCCTCAGTGAACGGCCCGTCGTCCACGGTCGTCTCCGGTGAGCCGGAGGCGTTGGACGACGTCCTCGCCGGATGCGAGGCCGAGGGCGTTCGGGCGCGTCGTATCGATGTGGACTACGCCTCGCACTCGGCACAGGTCGATGCCATACGCGGGGAGGTAGTTGAGGCACTGGACGGCATCGAGCCCCGGTCGTCGCAGGTGCCGTTCTACTCCACGGTCACCGGCGGCAAGCTCGACACCACCGCGCTGGATGCGGCGTATTGGGTGACCAACCTCCGCCAGGAAGTCCGTTTCGACGAGACCGTCCGGGCTCTGCTCTCGGACGGCTTCGGGTACTTCATTGAGTCCAGCCCGCACCCGGTTCTCGCAGTCGGTCTGGCGGAGACCTTCGAGGACGCCGGGTCCGACGCCGTCGCGCTCGGCACCCTCCGTCGTGACGAGGGCGGCCAGGAAAGGTTCCTGACCTCCCTCGCGGAAGGCTGGGTACGCGGTCTGCCCGTCGACTGGCGGTCCGTCTTCGCCGGAACCCCCGCCCACCGCGTGGACCTCCCCACGTACGCCTTCCAGCACCAGCACTACTGGCTCGCCGAGGGCTACAAGAACTCCGGCGACGCCTCCGACCTCGGGCTCGAAGCCGCCGGACACCCGTTGCTGGGCGCCGCGTTGCCGGTCGCGGGCGCGGACCGGCTGCTGCTGACCGGGCGGCTGTCGACCGCCACCCACCCCTGGCTGGCCGACCACCGGGTGGGCGGCCGGCTGCTGCTGCCCGGTACCGCTTTCGTGGAACTGGCGCTGCACGCCGCCGACCTCGCGGGCTGCGGCACGGTGGCGGAACTGACCCTCGGCAGCCCGCTGGTGCTGCCCGAACGGGGCAACGTCCAGGTGCAGTTGTCCGTCGCCGCGCCCGACGCGCGGGGCCGCCGCGAGTTGGAGGTGCACGCCCGGCCCGAGGGCGGTGAGACCCCCGCGGAGTGGACGCGGCACGCCACCGCCACGCTCGCGCCCGCCGCCGACGCGGCGGACGGCGGTGCCGACGCCGCGCTGGGCGGGACCGCGTGGCCGCCGCCGGGCGCCGTGGCCGCCGACACCGAGGGGATGTACGAGCGGGCGCGGGAGACCGTCTACGCCTTCGGCCCGGCCTTCCAGGGGCTGCGGTCCGCTTGGCGGCTCGGCGACGCCGTCTACGCCGAGGCCGCGCTGCCGGTCGAACTCCACCAGGACGCGGGCAGGTTCGGCGTCCACCCGGCGCTGTTGGACGCGGCGCTGCACGCCACCGGCTTCGGCGACTTCCTCGATTCCTCGGCCACCTATCTGCCGTTCGCCTGGCGTGACGTGACGCTGCACGCGGTCGGTGCCGGGGCCGTACGGGTGCGGGTCACGGCGGCCGAGGGGCAGGACACCCTGCGGCTGACGCTCGCCGACGCGGACGGCGCCCCGGTGCTGTCCGTCGGCTCGCTGGTGATGCGGCCGGTCAGCGCGGCTCAGTTGGACGCGGCGGGTCCGGAAGCCGACGCGGACATCAAGGACGCGCTGTTCCAACTCGACTGGCAGCGGCTCCCGTTGGACGCGGGTGCGCCGACCGGCGCGGGCTGGGCCGTACTCGGCGACGACGTCCACGGTCTGCTGCCCGCGCTGCGCGCGGTGGACGCCGTGGCCGAAGTCCGCACCGGCCCAGTCGAATTGGCCGCCGCGATCGCCGAGGGCGCGCCCGCGCCCGGCCTGGCCCTGTTGTCGTTCGGTACGCCGAAGCCCGGCGGCGACCTCGCGGCCACCACCCGTGACGTCGTCACCGACGCGCTCGCCCTGCTCCAGGAGTGGATGGCCGACGACCGGCTGCGGGGCACCCGCCTGGCGCTGGTGACCCGGCGGGCGGTCGCCGCGGCCGAGGACGAGGACGTCGAGGACCTGGCGCACGCCGCGCTCTGGGGGCTGCTGCGGTCGGCGCAGGCCGAGAACCCGGGCCGGTTCCTGCTGCTCGACCTCGACGGCCGCGACGAGTCCCGGCTGCGCGTCGGCGCCGCCCTCAACAGCGCGATCGCCGCCGACGAGCAGCAGATCGCGCTGCGCGTCGGGGTGGCCACCGTGCCGCGCCTCGCCCCGGCCGACACCACCCGCCTGCTGCGCCCGCCGGCTGGCGCCGCGGCCTGGCGGCTCGACACCACCGCGCCCGGCACCCTGGACGCACTCGCGCTGATTCCGCACCCCGAGGCGCTGGCACCGCTGGAGGAGGGGCAGGTACGCGTATCGGTCCGCGCGGCCGGTGTGAACTTCCGTGACGTGCTGGTGAGCCTCGGCATGGTGCCGGGCCAGGCCCGGCTCGGCAGCGAGGGCGCGGGTCTGATCACCGAGGTCGGGCCCGGCGTTGCCGGGTTGGCCGTCGGAGACCGGGTGATGGGCCTGCTGCACGACCCGTTCGGACCGTACTCGGTCACCGACCAGCGGCTGGTGGCTCGGATACCGCGCGGCCTGTCCTTCGAGCAGGCGGCGGGCGTGCCCGCGGTGTTCCTGACCGCCTGGTTCGGGCTCGCGGACCTCGCGGGCCTCGCCGAGGGACAGCGGCTGCTGGTGCACGCCGCGACCGGCGGCGTCGGCATGGCCGCGGCCCAACTCGCCCGCTACTGGGGCGCGGAGGTCTTCGCCACGGCCAGCGAGGGCAAGTGGGACACGCTCCACCGGATGGGCTTCGAGGAGTCCCGGATCGCCTCCAGCCGCACCCTGGAGTTCGAGGAGAAGTTCCTCGCGGCCACCCACGGGCACGGCATGGACGTCGTACTCAACTCGCTGGCGCAGGAGTTCATCGACGCCTCACTGCGGCTGCTGCCCGAGGGCGGCACATTCCTGGAACTGGGCAAGACCGATCCGCGCGACGCGGACACGGTCGCCGCCGACCACCCCGGGGTGGCGTACCGCCGCTACGACCTGATCGACGCGGGCGCCGACCGGATCGCGGAGATCCTCGGCAAGCTCGTCGCGCTCTTCGAACGCCGTATCCTGCGCCCGCTGCCCGTCCGCACCTGGGACGTGCGCCGCGCGCCCGAGGCGTTCCGGCTGATGAGCCAGGCCAAGCACACCGGCAAGCTGGTGCTGACCGTGCCCAAGCCGCTCGACCCGGACGGCACGGTGCTGGTCA
Organism: Streptomyces sp. NPDC093221; assembly: GCF_044753885.1. NCBI lineage: Bacteria > Bacillati > Actinomycetota > Actinomycetes > Kitasatosporales > Streptomycetaceae > Streptomyces > Streptomyces sp. NPDC093221. Next base: position 173,485 of record NZ_JBIVOA010000006.1, read on the forward strand.
CCGGAGGCACCGGCACCCTCGGCTCGATCGCCGCCCGGCACCTGGTCACCGCATGGGGCGTACGGCACCTGCTGCTGACCAGCCGACGCGGTCCCGACGCCCCCGGCGCCGTACAACTGCGCGCGGAACTCCTGGAGTCGGGCGCCGAGAGCGTCACCGTCACCGCGTGCGACGCGGCGGACCGCGACGCGCTCGCCGCCGTACTGAACGCCGTCCCGGCCGACCGCCCGCTGACCGCCGTCGTGCACACCGCCGGTGTCCTGGACGACGGGATGGTCGGCTCGCTCACCTCCGAACAGGTCGACCGGGTGCTGCGGCCCAAGGTGGACGCGGTGGTCAACCTCGCCGACCTGACAAGGGAGTCGGACCTGGCCGAGGTCGTGCTGTACTCGGCGGGCGCCGGTGTGCTCGGCAACCCCGGACAGGCCAACTACGCCGCCGCGAACGCGTTCCTGGACGCGTACGCGCACCATCGCCGCGCCCACGGTCAGCCCGCGCTCTCCCTGGCCTGGGGTTACTGGTCGGAGGTCAGCGAGCTGACCGGACGGCTGGACGAGCAGCAGGTCGCCCGGATGACCGGCTCCGGTGTGCTGCCGATCGACGCCCGGCGCGGCATGGCCCTGCTCGACGCGGCGCGCGGTACGGGCACGGCCCTGGCCGTCCCGACCCGGCTGCACCTGCCGACGCTGCGCGACCAGGCCGGGCAGGCGCCGGTGCCCGGCATGCTGCGCGCACTGGTCGCGGGCGGCAGGCCCGCGGGACGCCGGGCCGCCGCCCGCTCCACCGCCCCGGTGGAGGCGCGCTCGCTCGCCGCGAAACTGGCCGGACGGCCCGCGGCCGAGCAGCGCGAGCACCTGCTCGATCTGGTCCGCTCGCACGCCTCCGCGGTGCTCGGGCTCAGCGGCACCGACCCGGTCGGGCCGTCGCGGGCCTTCAAGGACCTGGGCGTCGACTCGCTCACCGCGGTGGAGCTGCGCAACCGGCTCAACGCCGCGACCGGCCTGACACTCCCCAGCACCCTGGTCTTCGACTGCCCGTCCCCGTCCGCGCTCGCCGCCCGGCTCCACGAAGAGCTGGTGGAGGGCTCCGCCGATGTCGCGGGACCCCCTTCGGCCGACTCCGAGGAGGCCAGGATCCGCGGACTGCTGGCCACCGTCCCGTTCGCCCGGCTCCGCGCCGCCGGCGTCCTGGACACGCTGCTGCGGCTGGCCGACACACCCGACGCGCCCGAGGAACCCGAGGCGCGGGAGGAGCGGCGCGAGGCCATCGCCGACATGGACGTCGACGACCTGGTGCGCGCCGCGCTGGGCGAGCGGTGACGGCGTGCGCCCGGTACGTACGGCAGCGGTCGGTACGGCAGCGGTTCGTACAGCAGCGGTCGGTACGGCACCGGACCGTACGGACCGGGTTCGCCCCTCGACCCGCGGTACGGAGCCGGACCGCGGGGCACCGGGGGCCGTGGCAGGAGCGGTACCGGTTCTGAACGCCCGAGCAGCCGCCCGGAGCCGGCCGACGCGAGAGCCGAGCCCGGGGCCCCGGCCCACCGGAGATCACGACACGCGGCGCGAGCGGCGCCGGGCCCCACGGAAGTCCCAGCAGAAACGGAGTCACTGATGGCCATGGAGACCGGACGCATCGTCGAGGCGCTGCGCGCGGCCCTCACCGAGACGGAACGGCTGCGCGAGGAGAACCAGCGGCTGCTGTCGGCGGCCACCGAGCCCCTGGCCGTCGTCGGGATGGCCTGTCGCTTCCCCGGCGGCGCGGACACCCCGGAGAAGCTGTGGGAGGCGCTGGAGTCCGGCCGGGACATGATGACCGACATCCCGGACGACCGCGGGTGGGACCTGGGCATGCTGCTCGGCGACGGCGACACCCCCGGCGCCTCGATCGCCCGCCAGGGCGGCTTCCTCACCGACCTGCCGCGCTTCGACGCCGAGTTCTTCGGCATCTCGCCGCGCGAGGCGCTGGCCATGGACCCGCAGCAGCGGCTCGCCCTGGAGGTGTCCTGGGCGGCGGTCGAGAACGCCAGGATCGACCCGCACTCCCTGAAGGGCAGTGCGACCGGCGTCTTCCTCGGCGTCTCCTACGCGGGCTACGGCACCGACGCCGAGGAGCTGCCGCCGCAGATCATGGGCTACCAGCTCACCGGTAACGCCAGCAGCGTGGCGTCCGGCCGGATCGCGTACGTCATGGGCCTGGAGGGGCCCGCGGTCTCCATCGACACCGCCTGCTCCTCGTCGCTGGTCGCGCTGCACCAGGCGTCGCAGGCGCTGCGCTCGGGCGACTGCGCCATGGCCCTGGTCGGCGGCGCCAGCGTGATGCCCACCCCCACCCTCTTCATCGAGTTCACCCACCAGCGCGGACTCGCCGCCGACGGCCGCATCAAGGCGTTCGCCGCCGCCGCCGACGGATTCGCCTGGGCCGAGGGCGCCGGCGCGATCGTCGTGGAACGCCTGTCGGACGCGCGCCGCAACGGCCACCGGGTGCACGCGGTGATCCGCGGCTCGGCGATCAACCAGGACGGTGCCAGCAACGGCCTGGCCGCGCCCAGCAGCCGCGCGCAGGCCAAGGTGATCCGCGCCGCGCTGCGCAACGCCGGGCTGTCCGCGCACGAGGTCGACATCGTGGAGGCGCACGGCTCCGGCACGACGCTCGGCGACCCCATCGAGGCCAGCGCGCTGCTGGCCACGTACGGTCAGGAGCGGCCCGCCGACCAGCCGCTGCGGCTCGGTTCCATCAAGTCCAACTTCGGGCACACCGGGGCCGCCGCGGGCATCGCCGGGGTGCTCAAGATGGTGCTGGCGATCAGCAACGGCGCGATGCCGAAGTCCCTGCACATCGACGCCCCGACGCCCGCCGTCGACTGGGACTCCGGTGCGGTGCGGCTGCTCACCGAGACCATCGCGTGGCCCGAGGCCAAGCCCGCCGACGAGTCGGGGCACCAGCCGCGACCGCGCCGCGGCGCCGTGTCCGGCTTCGGCATCAGCGGCACCAATGTGCACGCGATCTTCGAACAGGCCCCCGCGGAACTCGCGGATCCCGCCCCGCCGACCGGCGTACGCGCTCCTGCGGCAGTCGGTGAAAGCACCGTCGGAGAAGGGGGCGTCGGTGAAAGGACCGCCGATGCCGATGCCGCGGCCTCCCCCGCCGTGCCCGTCCTGCTGCCCGTCTCGGGCGACGGCAGCCGCGCGCTGCGCGCCCAGGCCGCCCGGCTCGCGGACCACCTCGCCGACCGGCCCGAGCTCGCGGTGGCCGACGTCGGCTACTCCCTCGCCACCACCCGCGCGGAACTCACCGCCCGCGGCACGGTCCTGGCCGCCGACCGCGAGGAGGCGCTGCGCGGACTGCGGGCGCTCGCCGACGGCGTACCCGACCCGGACGCGGCCGTCGGGCCGCCGTCCGCGAGCGGTCGCCCGGCCTTCCTCTTCACCGGCCAGGGCGCACAGCGCGCGGGCGCGGGACAGGAGCTGTACGCCACCTTCCCGGCGTACGCGGCGGCCTTCGACGGCGCCTGCGCGGCGCTGGACCCGCACCTCGAACGCCCCTTGCGCGAGCTGGCGTTCGCGGCGCCCGGATCGCCGAACGCGGCCCTGCTGGACGAGACCCGGTACACCCAGCCGGTGACCTTCGCCGTCCAGGTCGCGCTGTACCGGCTGCTGGAATCGTGGGGCGTGCGGCCCGGCCACCTCATCGGCCACTCGGTCGGCGAGCTGTCCGCCGCGCACCTGGCCGGGGTGCTGTCGCTGCCCGAGGCGGCCGAACTGGTCGCCGCGCGCGGGCGGTTGATGGGCGACCTGCCGCCCGGCGGCGCGATGGCCGCGATCCAGGCGTCCGAGGCCGAACTGGCGCCGATGCTCGCCGGACGCGACCACGAGGTGTCGCTCGGCGCGGTCAACGGCCCCCGGGCCGTGGTCGTCTCCGGGGACGAGGCCGCGGTGGACGAACTCGTCGCGCACTGGGCCGAGCGGGGCCGCAAGACCCGGCGGCTGGCGATCAGCATCGCCTCCCACTCCACGCGGATGGACCCGATCCTGGACGCCTTCAGGGACCTGGCCGCGACGATGACCTTCGCCGAACCGGAGATCCCCGTGCTCTCCAACGTCACCGGCACGATCGCCGGGCCCGGCGAGCTGACCTCACCCGACTACTGGGCCCGCCACATCCGTTCGGCCGTCCGGTTCCTCGACGGCATGCGGACGATGGCGGCCGCCGGTGTGACCACCTACGTCGAGCTGGGCCCCGACTCCGCGCTCAGCTCCATGGCGCGCGACAGCCTGGGGGAGGCCGCCGCGGGCGCCGTCGTCGTCCCGGCGCTGCGCCGCGACCGGCCGGAGGCCCGCACGCTGCTCGCCGCGGTCGCCGCGGTGCAGACCCGCGGCGTCCGGCCCGACTGGGAGGCGGTGTTCGCGGGCACCGGCGCCCGCGTCGTCGACCTGCCCACCTACGCGTTCCAAGGCGCCGGTTACTGGCTCGGCGCTACGGGCGCTACGGGCGCTACGGGCGCGACGCGCCGGACCGCCACCTTCCCGGCCCCTTCCGTCAGCCCCGCGCCCGCCGCGGAACCGGCGGCGCCGCAGGAGTCCGGCACCTTCCGGGAACGGCTCGCCGGGCTCGGCCCCGACGAGCGGCCGGCCGAACTGCTGGGCGTGGTACGCCTCCAGGTCGCCCGGGTGCTCGGTCACCCGTCGGGCGAGCACGTCGACCCGGACCGCGAACTGTCCACCCTCGGCTTCGACTCGCTGTCCGCCGTCGAACTGTCCACCACGCTCAGCGCCGTCACCGGCATCGCGCTGCCCAGCACCCTGGTCTTCGACCACGCCAGCGTCGACGCGCTCGCCGCCCACCTCGACCGCGAACTCGGCGACGCCGCCACGGGATCCGCCGCCCCGGCGGCGCCCGCCGTGCGCTCGGCCGAGGGCCTGAGCGGCCTGTTCGAACGCGCCGTGGAACTCGGCCGGGGCGAGGAGGCGCACGACCTGCTCGCCAGGTTCGCCGACTACCGGGCCCAGTTCACCACCACCGCCGAACTGACCCGCCCCCTGCGGACGGTGAAGCTCGCCGACGGCCCGGACGAGCCGCTGCTGATCTGCTTCCCGACCTTCATCTGGCGGCAGAACTTCCACCAGTACGCGCGGTTCGCCGCCGGCCTCGGCGGACGGCGCGCCACCACCGTCGTGGGCCTGCCCGGCTTCGTGTCCGGCGAGGAACTGCCCTGCTCCGTCGACTCGTTGACCGGGGCGCTGGCACAGGCGGCCCAACAGGCCGCCGGGGGAAGGCGGTTCGCGGTCCTCGGCTACTCGGGCGGCGGCAACATCGCCGCCGTCACCGCGGCCCGACTGGCGGCGGACGGACACGCCCCGGCCGGACTCGTACTCATCGACACGCCGACCTGGGGCGGCGGGCACGGGCTCGGCGCCGACTGGACGGACACCCTGCAGAATTCGCTGCGCGAGCGCCGGGAGGTCGTGGAGACCTCCGCCGACGACGCGGGCGAGGCATGGCTCACCGCCCGCGCCCGCTACGCCGGGTTCGACTACGGCCTCGACGCCCTCACCGCGCCCACGCTGCTGGTACGGGCGAGCGAACCGATCGGCGGCCACCAGGGCGGTGCGGCCGAGGGCTGGCGGGTCGACTGGGCGCTGCCGCACGACACCGTCGACGTGCCGGGCGACCACTTCTCGATGATCGAGGCCGAGCACGCCGCGGCCACCGCGGCGGCCGTGGACGGCTGGCTGTCCGCCCTCGACCCCGACTGACGCGCCCGCGGCGCCGGCCGGAAGGACCTCCGGCCGACGCCGCGCCCGGACCCCGATCCGGCGCGGCGGCCCCGCGCGGGCGCGACGGCAGCCCCGGCATCCCGTGGCCGCCCCGCGCGGGCGCCACAGGAGACCTGGCCGCCACCGGCATCCACCCCCGTACGCCCACCGCTCCATCCGTCGTCGCCGAACCGGCCCGGCGGCGCTGAGGAGGAAACCATGACCGCCTGGGACCTGAAGACCGGTCCGTGGATCACCCGTTACACGCCCGCGGCGCCCGGTCCCGGCGCGGTGCAGCTCGTCTGCCTGCCGCACGCCGGGGGATCGGCGACCTTCTTCAAGCCGCTGAGCGCGCACATGCCGCCCGGCGTGGAGGTGCTGGCCGCCCAGTACCCCGGTCGGCAGGAGCGGCGCAACGAGCCCTGCACCGAGGACATCGGACGCCTCGCCGACGCCGTCGCCGACGCGCTCGGGCACCTGCCCGACACCGCTCCGCTGGCGCTCTTCGGACACAGCATGGGCGCCCTGGTCGGCTGGGAGGTGGCCCGCCGCCTGGAGGCGGGCGGCAGGACCCGCCCGGTGGCGCTGATCGCCTCCGGGCGGGGAGCGCCCGCCGTGCACCGCAACGCGCACCTGGGCCGCCGCAGCGACGCCGAACTCGTCGCCGACCTCACCGCGTTGAGCGGCACCGAGGGCGCGCTGCTCGCGGACCCGGGCATCCTCGCCATGGTCCTGCCGGTGCTGCGCGGCGACTACCGCGCGCTGGACGCCTTCGCCTACCGTCCCGGCGTGCCGCTGCGCTGCCCGATCAGCGTGTTCCTCGGCGAGGACGACCCCTGGGCGCGCGGTGCGGACGCCGAGGGATGGCGCCGGGAGACCACGGGCGGGACGTCCTTCCGGCGCTTCCCCGGCGGCCACTTCTACCTGGCCGAGCAGTGGCCCGCCGTGGCCACGGCCGTCGCCGCCTGCCTCGGCCGGGTCCCCGCGTCATGAGCCGGCCGTCTGCCGGGAGACGCCGGGCCGCCCAGGACCCGCCGCCGGGCCCGGCTACGGACCCAGGTCGCCGCCCGTACGCGCGACGACCGGCCGAGGCCGAAGCCCCGGCATGAGTCCCGGCCGAGGCCCCCGCCCCGAGGCGCACCCCAGGGCATCCATCAGGAAAGGAACGTGAGAGGACACCATGGTCGGAACATCCACGGGGCCCACGGGACCCACCGGGCCCGTCGCCGGAGGCCGCGCCGTCGTGCTCGGCGCGGGCATGGCCGGAATGCTGGCGGCCGTCGCGCTGCTGCGCCACGTCGACACCGTCACGGTCCTTGACCGGGACCGGCTGCCCGAGGGGCCCGACCCGCGCCGCGGAGTCCCGCAGGCCAAGCACACGCACGTCCTGTGGTCCGGCGGCGCGCGGCTCATGGAATCGCTGCTGCCCGGCACCGTCGACCGGCTGCTCGCCGACGGCGCCCACCGGATCCGGCTGCCCGAGGACCTGGTCTCGCTCACCGCCTACGGCTGGCAACAGCGCATGCCCGAGACGCAGTTCATGATCGCGGCCAGCCGGCCGCTGCTCGACTGGACCGTGCGGGACCAGGCGCTGCGCGACAAGCGGATCACCGTGCTCGCCGACACCGACATCATCGGCCTGCGCGGCGACGCCGACCGGATCACCGGCGTCACCTACAAGCCGCGTACGGGCGGCGGGATGTCGGTCGTCGAGGCGGACATCGTCGTGGACGCCACCGGCCGCGGCTCCCCGATGAAGCGCTGGCTCGGCGTGCTGGGCCTGCCGCCCGTCCAGGAGGACGTCATCGACTCGGGCATGGCCTACGCCACCCGGATCTTCGCCGCACCCGAGGGCGCCCGCGGTCCTTTCCCGCTCGTCAGCGTCTACGCCGACCACCGCGCCGGGGTGCCGGGCCGCAACGGCATCCTGCTGCCGATCGAGCGGGGACGCTGGATGGTCACCCTCTCCGGGACCCGCGGCGCAGAACCGCCCGGCGACGAGGACGGGTTCCGCGACTACCTGGACTCCCTGCGCCACCCGCTGATCTCGCAACTGGTGCGCCACGCAGAGCCGTTGACCCCCGTGCAGGCATCCCGCTCGACGGCCAACCGCCGGCTCTTCTACGAGCGCCTGGTGCGCTGGCCCGACGGGCTCGCGGTCGTCGGCGACGCCGTCGCCGCCTTCAATCCGGTCTACGGACACGGCATGAGCAGCGCCGCGCTGGCCGCCGCCGCCCTCGACCGGACGCTGTCCGAGTGCGGCGGCCTGGTCCCCGGCGCGGCGCAGGCCGTGCAGCGCGCGGTCGGCGCGGTCGTCGACACGCCCTGGATCCTCGCCACGTCGCAGGACGTCTGCTACCCCGACGTGCAGACCAGGTCCGAGGACCCGCGGCTGACCCGCTACGCCGCCGAACGCCGCCGCCAGGCCGACACGATCGGCGAGGCGGCGCTGCTCCACCCCGTCGTCTGCTCCGCCGCGCTGCTGGTCAACACGCTGTCGGGCGAGGCCGACGCGCTCGGCGCACCGGACGTCCAGGCCGCGCTCGCCGCCGTCGTCGGCACGGTCGCGCCCGCGGAACCCACCCTGACCGCCGCCGAGTGGCGCGCCGTGACCGCCGACGACCGTGCGGAAGCCGTATCTTGACGTTACATTGATGACTGAAACGAGTAGCGGGTACAGCAACAACGAGAAGGTTCCGTACGATGGCAGACATGACCGGTCCGGGTCCTGACCCCACACCCCAACCCCTCGGCCAGGGCGGGGAGTCGAGGCCGGGTCCGGACGTCGAGGCGTGGATGGAACGCGTCACGTCCTGGTTCATGAGCCAGGCCGGGTGGCCGCCGATCATGGGGCGGACGGTGGCCTGGCTCATGGTCAGCGAGCCGCCGGCCCAGACCCCCGCGCAGATCGCGCAGGCGGTCCAGGCCAGCCGGGCGTCCCTGACCACCACGCTGAAACTGCTGACCGAGGCGCGGATGGTGCAGGCCGTCACCCGGGCAGGTCAGCGCTCGACCTACTACCAGATCACCGAGGACGCGTGGTCGGGCGTGCTCCAACGACGGCTGGAGAGTCTGACGTCCTTCGTGGACATCACCGGCGAGGGGCTGGCGCTGTTCCCGGAGGACTCGGAACGGGCCGGGCGCGTGCGGGCGGCCCACCGGCTGTTCGCCTGGCTCGACTCCGAGGCCGACCCCATGTGGAAGCGCTGGGACGCGGTGAACACCGACGGCCCGGCCGATCTCCCCGAGACCTAGGAGCGGCGGAATGAGCAGCACGGAGACCAGGAAATGGTGGGCACTCGGAGCGATCGGGTTAAGCCTGCTGGCCGTCGGCGTCGACTCGACCATCCTCAACGTCGCCGTCCCCACGATCAGCAGTGACCTCGGCGCCTCGACCAGCCAACTCCAGTGGATCGTCGACAGTTTCACGCTGGTCCTGGCCGCGGTCCTGCTGCCCGCGGGCCTGATGGGCGACAAATACGGCCGCAAGAAATTCCTGCTCGCCTCGCTGATCCTGTTCGGCGTGGCCTCGCTCGCCTGCGCCTACTCCAACACGGCGACCGAACTGATCGCCTCCCGCGCGCTGTTGGGCCTGGCGGGCGCCTTCCTCGTGCCGCTGAGCACATCGGTGCTGCTCAACATCTTCGAGAGCGAGGAGGAGCGCACCAAGGCCATCACGGTCGTGGCGATCTCCACAATGCTCGGCCTGCCGCTCGGCCCGATCGTCGGCGGCGCGCTGCTCAACCACTTCTGGTGGGGCTCGGTCTTCCTGGTCAACGTGCCGCTCGTGGCGCTCGGCAGCTTCGCGGTCGCGAAGCTGGTCCCCGAGTCCCGCGGCAGCGCGGGCATCGGCATCGACTACGTCGGCGTCCTCATCTCCAGCCTCGGCCTGACCGCCATCACGTACGGCACGATCGAGGCCGGTGTACGCGGCTGGGGCGACACCGTGGTGGTGCTGGCGATCGTCGGCGGCGCGCTGGCCCTGGTGCTGTTCACCTTCTGGGAGCGCCGGGTCACCGCCGCGGGCGGCAGCCCGCTGGTGGACCTCGAACTGTTCCGCAGCCGCGGCTTCGTGTGGGGCTCGGTCCTCGCCACCGTCGTCAGCTTCGCGATGTTCGGCCTGATCTTCGCCCTCCCGCAGTACTACCAGGCGGTGCTCGGGACCGACGCGCTCGGCACCGGCCTGCGGCTGCTGCCGCTGATCGGCGGCCTGCTGGTCGGCGCCAGCGTCGTCAACAAGCTCCCCGCGCAGCTCGGTCCGCGCGCCGTACCGGCGCTCGGCTTCGTGCTGATGGGCGTCGGCCTGTTCATCGGCATGGCCACCTCGACCACCTCGGGCTACGGGTTCATCGCCATCTGGCTCACGATCATCGGCGCCGGACTCGGCATGTCCCTGACCCGGACGATGGCGGCGGCCCTCAACTCGCTGTCCAAGGAACGCAGCGGCGTCGGGTCGGCGTTCACCCAGGCGGTACGGCAGGTCGGCGGTGCGATCGGCGTGGCCGTGCTCGGCTCCGCGGCCAACTCCACGTACCGCGGCCACCTGGACCTCGGGAAGTCGCCCCAGCAGATCCAGGACGCCGCCGGTCGCAGCCCCGCGGCGGGCGTCGCCGTGGCGGCCAAGCTCAAGAGCCAGGCCGTTCTCGACGCCGTCCGCGACGCGTTCGTCGTCGCGATGCACACCGTGCTGCTGGCCTGCGGCGTCATCGTCGTCGTCGCGGCCGTCCTGGCCCTGGTGTTCCTGCCCAAGCGCGCCGCCCTGCCGCAGGACAGCGACGACACGGCGGCGTCCGCCGCCTCCGAGGGCGGAGACCCGGGCGGCCCGCCGCCCGGCCGCGCCTCCGGCTCCCTCGCCTGACGCCCGACGACTGACGCCCGCCGGAACGGCCCGCCGCCGAGCCCTCAAGGGGCGGCGGCCGGGCCCCGGCTCCGGGGTCAGTTCAGCGACGACCGCGCGACGGGGAAGTCGAAGTAGGTGTCCGGGTAGGGCTCGTGGTCGAGGGTGTAGTGCCACCACTCGACCGGCAGGTTGGTGAAACCGGCGGCTTCCATCGCGTTCTTGAGGGTCAGCCGGTTGGCCAGTTGGACGCCGGTGATCCGCGGGTCCAGGGTGTTCGCGAGGGTGTCGAAGCAGTCGAAGCCGGTCCCCATGTCGATCGAGTTGTCGGGGAAGCGGTCGGCGCGGGCGCCGTAGCACGGGGTCAGCGGCTCGCCGGGGACGTAGGCGCGGGTCTTGGCGGCCGGAAGCCTGACGATGGTGAGGTCCATCGTGCTGCCCCGGCTGTGGCCGGACTTCGCCGCGATGTAGCCGTCGGTGAACAGATCGGCCTTGTTCTCGTCCGGGTAGAACTCGCCTTTCATCTTCTGGTCGTTCAGATCCTCCGCCCAGCGGACGAAGTGGTCGACGGCGCGCTGGGGGCGGTAGCAGTCGTAGACCTTCAGCGAATACCCGGTCCTCAGCAGTGCGCGCTGCACCTTGTGGAGTGCCAATGCCGCCGGGCGGGTGAGGACGCACATCGGCTGGACGTAACCGTCCACCGGCGCTCCGACGAAGTCGTGCGCAGTGGCGTAACGCATTTCCTGGATGATCGAGCGGTCGACCGAACCGAGGGCGACGAATCCGGGCGGTGCCTTCGCGTCGTCCGCGACCGCCGCGGGTGCGGAGAGGGCCAGGGTCGAGGCTAAGCTGACCAGCGCGAGGAAAAGCGCGCGCGGCGTCATGGAATGCGCGGTGCGTGACATGCGTGCAGGTATACCAGCCTGGATACGAGCCGATCAACGACGCGAGATTCTCCGGCAATTGCGTGGGGTATGTCGAGATATCGGGTCGTGACTTTCGCATTCGCCATGGAGGAGGACTTCTCATGCGCAAGGTGACCTATTCGATGAACGTCTCACTCGACGGTTACATCGTCGGGCCGGACGGCGACTTCAACTGGACGGAGCCGGACCCGGACGTCTTTCGCTCCTGGATCGACGAGATCCGGCAGATCGACGTCCATCTGCTGGGGCGGCGGCTGTACGAGACGATGCTGTACTGGGAGACCGCCGACCACGATCCGCCGATGGACGCCGCCCAACTCGAATGGGCCGCGCTCTGGAAGCCGCTGCCCAAGGTGGTGTTCTCCACCACGCTGTCGGAGGTGGAGGGTCGCGCCCGGCTGGCCTCCGGCGACCTGGCGGGGGAGATCGAGCGGCTGCGGGCCGAGCCGGGGGACGGCGACATCGCGATCGGCGGCGCGACGCTCGCAGCCCAGGCCGCCGCCGCGGGCCTGATCGACGAGTACCGGGCACGCGTCTACCCGGTACTCGTCGGCGGCGGCGTCCCGTTCTTCCCCCGGGACGAGCACCGGGTGGACCTCGACCTCGTCGAGACCCGCGCGTTCAGCTCCAGCGTGCTCTACCTGCGCTACCGCGTGGCGCGCCGGGCGTGAGCCGCGTCCCGCGTGCGGGAGCGCACCGCGCGTCTCAGCGAGCGGCGTCCCCGGCGAGGGCGCGGTCCGCACCGTGACCCCGCTCCGGTAGCGGGACGCTCATCTCCCGCAGCCCGTCCAGGAGTCCCGCGAGCGCGTCCAGGTCACGCGCGACCCACGACGACACCGACATCACCGCGAGGTTGTCGACCAGCGAGGTCACCGCCACGACCGGCACACCGGCCGAGAACGCGGCCTGCATCTCCATGGCGGTGCCCATGCTGAGCGTGCGGCCCGGCAGGAAGGCGATGCACAGGTCGCAGTCGGCCGCCTCCCGGGTCATCTCGTTGAACGTGGCCCGCAGCGCGGCCAGTTCCGCGGGCAGCGACCCGAGGTCGAGCACCGGGGGAACGTCGCCGATCAGCTTGCCGATCACCGACATCGTCGTCGGGTCGGCGAGCTGACGGGTGACCCCGGTGCTCGGGTCGAAGCACTCCGCCTCGGGGAAACGCGCCCGCACCAGAGCCGCGATCTGCTCGCGATAGCCCTGGTCGTCGATCCGCAGATCGGCGTTGGCCCCCTGGATCGTGCCGGCGATGAAAACGCGCCGAAGCTCCATGCGCTCCCGATTCGTCATGCGTCCTGCAAGGAGTAGCCCGGCAGGTCCGTCCGGTGATCGGCGATCTTCTGATACACCTGCGCGGCCGACACCAGATGCTCCTCGATGTCCGCGCGCCCCAGGCCCGTACTGCGCTCCAGGTCCGCCCAGACCGCCGAGGCGTGCGCGCCGTCGCCGTTGCGGGACGCCACGCCCTGGCCGGACCGCAGCCAGATGTCGGCGGCCGAGAACTCGCGGTCGGCGAAGCCCTTGAGCGGGATGATCGCCTCGGCGGTCACCTCCGCCCCGGCCACCAGCGCCCGGATCGACACGCTGTTCTGCTCGGGGTGGGTGAGCAGCCCCAGCATGTCGGACGAGAAGTCGGCGTACACGAACTCGTTCTCCGAGCGCAGCGTGAAGTGCCTGCTCAGGATGTACGTGTCCTTCTCCACGCTGTACTTGGAGTAGCTCAGCCGGATCCGGTAGCCGTGGTCGGAGGACCGGTACACCGCCGCGAGCCGGCCGGGGTGCCGCCCGCCCCGGGCGTCCAGCCTGACCGGCGCGGCGTCGACCTCGACCGACGAGTGCCCGGCCGCGACCTCCCGCGCGGGGAACCGGATCGGCGTCAGGTGCAGGAGGTACGGGTCGAGCACCACGACGTCGCCGCCGGTCTCGAAGACCGCCGCTATGTGCCGGAGATCCTGGAGGATCTTCGCCTCGGGCGCGCCGAGCGCCGTCGCGCGCTCCGCCACGTAGAGCGTCTGGTAGATGCACGCCAGCCCGTGCCGCGGATCGGGCGCGCTCTTGTGGTACCAGTGCAGGTATTCCGTCCCGCTGTTGTACGGGACGGTCCGCAGCACCGACTCCAGGGCGGTGCCGTACGGATCGCGCGTCGCTGTCACGTGAATCGCTCCTCCAATACGGTGTCGTCGGCGCTTTCCTCGAACACCATCGAGCGCAGTTCCTTGCGGCGCACCTTCCACGTGGACGTCCGCGGAAGGCGGTCCCAGGGGATGAACACCGGGGCCGCGAGCGGTGCCAGACCGCGCGTCACCTCGGCCCACTCCTCGGCGGTGAGGTCCGGTCCGTCGAGGCTGACGACGGGGACGGGACTCTGGTCGCCGCGGGTCAGGACGATCACCTCGACGGCGTTGTCGATCCGGTCCAGCAGCTCGCTCTCCAGCTCCGTGGCGCTCCCGCCCGGAATGGCGTCCACCGCGCGGTCCACGAAGTGGATCCGGCCGAGGGCGTCCCGGTGGCCGACGTCACCGGTGTTCCACCAGGCGCCCTTCCACTTCTCCGCGTAACGGTCGGACTCGCCGACGTAGTCGACGCAGATCGACTTGGCCTTCGCGAACAGCACGCCGACCTCGCCGCGCTTGACCGGCTCGCCGGTCTCGGGGTCCGCGGCCTTGACGCTCACCAGCCCCGGCCAGGGGTTGCCCATCATGTTCATGTTCCCGCCGGAGGCCGCACGGCGGTTGATCTGACCGCGGGTGTAGCCGAAGCCGGCCATCGGGCCGACCTCGCTCTGGCCCCAACTGTGCCCCCACAGCACGAACCGGCGCTCGGAGGCGTTCACGAACGGCCGGGCGATGGAGGGGTGCATCAGGTCGAAGGTGTTCATGTAGTAGCGGACCCGCGCGAACAGCTCCGGCCTGCGCCGTACCAGCGGCACCCAGCGCTGGAAGACGTTCGGGGTGGCCTCGATCGTCGTCGGCCGGGCCCGGTCGAGCACCCGCTCGACGTCGTCGGCCTCGTGGCTGCTGGCGATGACCAGCGCTTTCGGTGCCCACCGGAGCTGCGCCATGGCCCAGGCGTAGGCGCGCGAGTGCGCGAACGATATGGAGCTGAGCGCGATGTCCTTCTGGCCGTTGACGGCGAGCGGCATCGGCAGCAGCTCCAGGCGGGTGCCGGCCCGGCAGGAGTCCGCGGTGTGCGCGACGAGCTTCGGCGTGTTCGTGGTGCCCGAGGTGTGCGTGATCATCATCGGCTCGCTGTCGGCCCGTAGATCGAGGGCCGGGACGGCGCTGCCCCGCAGCCCGTCGATCGTGAGCAGACCGGCTCCCGCGTCGGCGCCGTCGATCAGCACGGTGGTGCCGAACGACCGCAGGTCCACCCCGACGCGGTCGGCCGCCTCCAGCACGTACGAGGAGATCACGGTGACCGAGGGGTCGAGCCGCTTGAGCATCACCGCCAGGTGCTCGGGGTAGTTGGCCCCCGAGATCGTCGCCGCGGTGGCGCCGATCCGCGCGGCCGCGGCGGCCAGCAGGATCATGTCGAAGTGATTGCGCTTGACGACGGCGATCCGGTCGCCCTTGCGCGCGCCGGCCTCGTACAGCCAGGCCGACGCCTCCCGCACCAGTTCGGCCAGCGCGGCGGCGTCGTAGTCCGCGCCGCCGTCGGGAGCGATGTCGAACGGCCGGTCCAGGATCAGCTCGGTGGTGCGGGACTGCTCGACGTGCCAGTCGAACAGCAGCCCCAGGTTCTTCGGCGGCTTCTTCATCCGACGCCTCCTCAGACCGCGAACGAGACGATGAAGGCGGCGACGGCGATGGCCAGGAACCCGAGGCAGTTGACCCAGAACTCCTGCTTCAGGAAGCGCGCCCGGATGTGCGCGAACGACGCGCACAGGAAGTAGACGATCACGCCGACGTTCGCGGCGAAGCCGATGCCGTCGTGCTTGATGCCCACCAACAGGCCCACGATGGCGAGGGTCTTGACGACGATCAGCACCCACCACCAGTCCCGCGGCAGGTTGACTCCGTCGAGGCAGACCTGGATGAACTTCGGCGGGCGCAGCGACATCAGGACATCGGAGGCCAGCAGTACCGCGAGCACGATCTGCGGCCACGACGGGCTGGGGCTGAGGTGCATTCTCGTTTTCCTTTGGTTCGGTCGGCATCTGCGGGGGAGGGGGGACCCTCCGGGCCGGAGCGTCCGGCGGTCGGAAGGCGGGGGTTCGAGCGGATGACGGCTGGTGTGCGGGCGGACGACGGCTGGTGCGGGCGGACGGCCGCCGGGGCCGGGCGGAAGGTCGACCGCCGGGTTCGCGTGGGCGGCGGCCGGTGTGTTCCGTCAGGCCGGTTCCGACCGCGGCCCGAGTGCGTCGAGCAGGTACGCCACGAGCGCGTCCACGGTCCTGTGGTCCCACGCCACCGTGGGCTCGACGACCAGGTCGAACTCGTCCTCGATGTCACCGCAGAGGCTGAGCGCCGCCACGGAGTCGAGGCCATAGTCGGTCAGCGGCGCCGTCGGATCGATCTCGTCGGCGGACAGCCGGGTGTAGGCGGCGACGTGGCCGACCAGCCACCCGGCCAGCGACTCGGCCGTGTGCGGCCGCGGTGTGCTGTCGGGGCGGGGCGCTGAACTGCCGGTAGTCGTGTCGGTCACGGGTTCCTCCAGATCCGAGTAGGGGTTCTTGGTACGGGGCGGCGGGCGCCGTCAACCGGCCAGGGCGGTGTCGTAGAGATCGAAACCGCGGCGCTCGGTGTGGCGGCGCAGCAACTCCTCCCACACCCGCCCGGCGCAGTCGGGGGGCAGCCCGGCGGGACGGCGGCCGAGGCGCCGGACGAGGCGGTCCAGGGCCGCGGCGGCCCACGCCGGGTCGGCGAGGAAGGAATCCCCGCCCCGCGCCCGTGCCCGGCGCCACACGCCGAGCACCGCGGCACCCGCCAGCACCACCGCGTAGCGGTCCGACAGCGCGAAACTCGCGGGCGAGGCCAGCGCCGTACGGTCCAGCGGCGCGAGCGCGAGGCTCTCCGCCTGGATCAGGCGCAGTTCGTCGGTGAGGTGCAGCGCCAGCGCGCGCACGGCCGCCTCGTGCGGGGTGCCGTCCGGCGCCGTGTCCGCGGCGGCGACCAGCGACGCGCTCAGGCCGTCCCGGTCGCCGGTCAGGGCGAGCCGGTCGAACGGAATCCCCGGCAGATCGGCGCGCGGGTCGAACAGGGCGTCGGGGGCAGGTTCCGTCCTGAACCAGGAACGCCGGGCCAGCCGCGGCAACTGCGGGATGATCGTCGCCTGGCACGCCGCCGCGCCCGCGTGGCCCAGGCTGAGCACCGGCAGGTCCCTCAGGTGCTTCTGGAAGACGCCGAACTCCCCGTCGCGCAGGTAGAACCGGGCGCCCAGCACGACCGAGAGACCGTGGACGGCCTCGCCCAGCAGTGTCGGCACCAGATACTTCACCGCCGAGGCGTAGACGCTCGCCTCGTCCGGCAGCAGGTGCACGGCGCGGGTCCCGACCAGGCAGAGGCAGTCGCTGATGAGCAGGTCCAGGAACGCGCCGCCGAGCGTGGCCCGCGCCTGCGGTATCTCGGCCACCGTCCGCTTGTAGAGGTGCCGTCCCCGCGCGAAGGACACCACCGTGCGCAGCGCCGTGTCCGCCGCGCCCAGCGCCATTCCCGGCAGCGCGCCGCGGGTGAGCTGGAAGGAGCGCAGGGCCACGTCGGCGCCGTGCCCCAACTGCCCGACGAGCGCGTGCTCCGGGACCGGTGCCCGGTCGAAGTCCAGGCCGGACAGCAGGCAGCCGCGTACGCCGACGGTGCCGTAGCGGGGCAGTACGGTCAGCCGCTCGGGCGCCACCTCGGCGCGCTCGACCATCAGCACCGAGTGGCTGCGCGGCCCCGGCGCCGGGTCGGTGCGGCTGAACAGCAGCCATGCCTGGGCCCGTTCGGCGTTGTTGATGACCTGCTTGGCGCCGTGCAGGACGAACGAGCCGTCGGACCGCACCCGCGCCTCGAACTCGTTGCGCAGGAAGTCGTTGCCGTGCGCGAGTTCGTGGTACGCCACGGAGACCCGGCCGCCGCCCAGCAGGATCTCCGCCAGCCGGGCCCGCTGCCGTGCGTCGCCCTCGGTCCACACGTTGACCGCGGCCATGAACGACGTGACGCCGTAGCCGAGTCCGAGTGCCACGTCCCGCCGGAACACCTCGCGCAGGACGCGTGCCAGCGAGTCGATCCGCTCCAGCCGGCCGCCGAGCGCCGTGGGCACGAACTCGGCGTTGAGGCCGAACGCGTCCAGCAGCTTCTCGCCGTCCGCGGACAGCTCACCGGCCTCGTCGGCCGCCAACAGCCGCGCGTTGCCGACCGGGTTGGCCGGGTCGGCGGGATCGCCGAAGGCGGCGTTGAGTTCGGCGACCCGGGCCGCCACGCGCGCTTCCTGACCGTCCGTCATGTCGCGCTCCTCACTGCCGCCGCCGAAGGGGGTGCCGGTGTCGGCGCGTGGCCGGTCGCGGCGGTCCGGTCGGTCTCCCGCGCGGGGCCGTCCGGGCGCAGCGACAGCGGCAGCAGCGAGACCAGCCGTCCCTGCGCGTGCAGGGCGCCCGCGGCGTCGAGCACGTCGTCCAGCGCCTCGGGGTCCGCCGTGTCGGGCACGCCGAGCGCGGTGAGCAGCCGGGCGAGGGCGGCCCGCAGCCACAGGGCGTCCCGCCACAGGGGCGCCGTCGCGCCCGTCTCCGCCTCGATGTGGCTGTGCGTCCACAGGCCGACGCAGGCCGCCGCGGCGAAGCACAGCGCGAAGCGCCGGGCGGCCTCGAAGGCCGCCGGCGGCGTCTCGGTCTGCGCGTCCTGGAACCCGGCCATCTCCGCGTGCACCTCGTCCACGACGGTCAGCAGCCGCCGCGCGGCGCGCAGGGCGGGCTCGACCGCGCGATCGCGCGCGGCGAGGCCGCGCAACTCCTCGACGCAGTCGGGCAGCGCGGCCAGGACACCGCTGCCGTGGCGGGCGATCAGCGAGAGCCGGTCGACGGCGACGGCGGGCAGCGGCGCGGACAGGCGGAAGGCGGTGACCGCTCCCGGCACGTCCCCGGTACCGCGCTCGTGGGCCCGCACCAGCAAACGGAACTGGCTGATCAGCGAGTTGAGGTTGACCAGGGTGTTGCCGTCGAAGAGGCCGACGATCCGGTGGTCCCTGTCCACCTTCTGGAACCGGCCGCCCGCGTAGACGTCCTTGAGGAAGGCGCGGGCGCCGAGCAGCCGGGTCAGCGCGGTGACGACCGCCTCGGTACGGGTCGGCACCAGGTACTTGGTGACCGCCGAGACGACCGAGAGTTCCGCCGGGAGGGTCTGCACCGCGCGGGCCACGACCAGCGTCAGCGCCTCGTCGGCCAGCACGTCGGCGGCGCTCTCCGCCAGGGTCCTGCGTGCCTGCGGCAGTTCGATCAACGACCGGCCGTACAGGCCGCGTTCGGCGGCGAAGTCGAGACCGAGCGCGAGCGCGTGGTCGGCGGCGCCCAGGGAGAGCGCCGCGCACATGGTGCGCGTCAACTGAAGCGCCTTGAGCACCGTCTCCAGGCCGCCCCCGACCTCGCCGACCACGGCGTCGGCGGGGACCCGGGCCCGGTCGAAGGCGATCCCGGAGATGTCCGCGCCGCGGATGCCGTGCGTACGCACCTTGTCCAGGTGCCGGTAGGCGTCGGCGGGCATGTCGCGCTTGTCCACCAGCAGGACGGAGTAGCCACGGGGGCCGCCCGCCGGATCGGTACGGCAGAGCACGGACAGCAGGGCGCCGCGCGTGGCGTTGTTGATCAGCCACTTCTCGCCGCTGAGCAGGTAGCCCGCGGCCGGCGTCCCGGTGGGCGAACCGGTGGGCGCGGTACCGGTGGCCGGTGTCCCGGTGGACGGCTCCGCGACGACCTCGCCCGCCAGCAGGTCACTGCCGTGGGCGCGCTCGGTCAGCGCGAGAGCGACCGGCAGCCGGGAGGCGATGGCCGCACCGAGCCGACGGGACTGCTCCGCCGAGCCGTTCACCCAGACGCACACCGCGCCCAGATACGTCTTGCCGTGCGCGATCGCCACCGTCAGGTCGCGGCGCGCCACCGTCCGCATGAGCTGCACCAACTGCTCGTAGTCCGTCAGCCGGCCGCCGTGGGCGGCGGGGACGTAGAACTCGTGCAGGCCGAGCCCGTCCAGCAGGTCGCAGAGCGCGGCGGGGAACTCCTCGCGCTCGTCCAGCTCCAGGCTGCGGGCATGGCTGAAGAGCGTGCCCGGCTCCCTCGGATCGCCGAGATCCCATTCCAGCCGCTCGGCGAGGCGGTGAGGTGTGTGGTCCACGGCTCAGCCCGCCGAGGTGACCAGTGGCCCGGCCACGAGGTTGGCCACCTGTTTGTCGAGATTCTGGTGGACCGCGCCCAGCCGGTCCTCCAGCAGCAGCGACCGCATCAAAGTGCGCTGGATCTTGCCGCTGGTGGTCTTGCGCACCGTGGCCGGGCGGACCAGCAGCACACTGCAACTGGCCTGGAATTCACGGCGGACGTGGGCGCGTACCTCGGCGCACAGCTCCGCCGGGTCCTGCGCGGCGCCGCGGCGGAACTCCTGCACCAGCACGAGGTGTTCCTCGCCGTCGTCCACCGAGAACGCCGCCCCGGCGCCGCCGCGGAAGGCCGGGTGCAGGGACTGCACCTCGCGCTCGACGTCGTGCGGGTAGATGTTCCGCCCGTTGATCAGGATCATTTCCTTCAGGCGGCCGGTCACGTAGAGCTGCCCCGCGTCCAGGACGCCGAGGTCGCCGGTGCGCAGCCAGCCCGGGTCCGAGCCCGCCGCCGACACGATCGCGGCGTCGAAGATCTCGGCGTTGGTGTCGGGACGCTTCCAGTACCCCGACGAGACGCTGGCGCCCTTGACCCAGATCTCGCCGACGCCGCCCTCGGGCTGCTCGCAGCGCTCGTCCGGATCGACGATCTTCACACTGAAGTCGGCCGGGTCGACCACGCCGCTGCCGACCAGGTCGCGGGTGCCGCCGCCCCGCGGCGCGTCGCGCAGCCGCCCCTGCTCCAGGGCCGCCGCGTCCACGGTACGGAAGACGGGATTCTGGTCCGCCCGCACGCCGGAGATCAGCAGTGTGGTCTCGGCCATGCCGTAGCAGGGGCTGACGGACTCGGGCCGGAAGCCCGCGGGCGCGAAGCGCTCGGTGAACGCGCGCACCGTCTCCGCCCTGATCGGCTCGGCCCCGTTGGAGGCGTGCTGCCACTTGCTCAGGTCCAAGGTGGCCAACTGCTCGTCGGTGACCCGGCGCAGGCACAGGTCGTAGCCGAAGTTGGGGCTGCCGCTCACGGCGACGCCGTACTCGCTGATCATCTGCAACCAGCGCACCGGCCGCATGAGGAAGGAGACCGGGGACATCAGCGCGGTCGAGCCGCCGACGTACAGCGAGTGGAGTATGTGCCCGATCAGGCCCATGTCGTGGTACGCGGGCAGCCAGCACCCCATGCGGCTGTCCTGGTGGGTGCCGAGGACGTGCTGGATGGCGAGTTGATTGGCCATCAGGTTCCCGTGGGAGACCATCACACCCTTGGGCTCGCTGGTGGAGCCGGAGGTGTACTGGAGGAACGCCAGCGAATCTGCGGTGAGTTGAGGACTGGTCCACGCCCGCGCGTCGCCCTGGGCGGGGTCGTCACTGGCCAGGACGGCGACGCCGGTCACGCCCGACTCGCGCAGCCAGGCGCTGACGGCGGGTTCGTTGGCGCAGTCGGTGAGCACCGCGCGGACCTCGGCGTCGCGCACAATGCCGGTGAGCCGGGCGGCCTGGTTGCCCTGGTCGCCGGGAAGCGGCGCCGGCACCGCGACCGAACCCGCGTAGAGGCAGCCGACGAAGGCCGCGACGAAGTCCAGGCCCGAGGGGTAGAGCAGGAGCACTTGTCCTGCGACGGCGCCGTGTTCCTGTAACCAGGAGGCGATCCGCTTGGCCTCGGCGTCCAGCGCCGCGTAGGTCAGCCGCTGCGCCTCGGCGCCCGGCGTGCTGCCGGGCAGGAAGAAGTACGCGTCCTTGTCCGGCAGTTCAGCGGCATGACGCAGCACAAGCTCGGTGAAATGATTCGGCCTTCGCAAGATCGCCCCCGATCTCAATCTCGCCCACGGCTGAACCTCCAGCCGGCAGCGACCAATAGACGTTGTCGCGATCGGACGGCGCACCCCCGTATTCGGGCGCGGTCGATCGCGGCAACGACACTCAAAAATCTATTGCGAATTCACATCGCTCGGCCCGTGGATCCCCGGGAAGCACTGCGCCGAGCTCTGATTCCTACCCCGTGTCATCAGTCAGATCCGTCGTTGAAGACCGACCTATGGCTGACTGGCGGTCGTGACAGTACCAGACGCCCGAGGCGTGCGCGCCGGTAACGACCGAGCTCTCAACGGGACTTCGTCCATAATGTGCGGTTACCTGCGGGGGAGTCGGCGTCGGGTCGCGGCGGAAGTGAGGCGTGGGGTTCCGGAGTCGGCGGCCGGGCGGGACATTCGAAGCCCGGCGCCGCGAAAACCGGTCGAACGCGTGGTCGGCGCGCTGTTACGGTCTGTGTGTGGCGAAACTCAATCAGATCATCGCGGTCGAGAAGGGCGTCAAGTCCAAGGCGCAGCAGGAACTGACGACCGCTCATCACGACTTGCAGAAGCCCGCGTTGCTTTCCGGGATCTCGCGGAGCTATCAGCCGAAGGACGAGGAGGGCGAGCAATTGCCGCCCGAGTCCACCCGGGTGCAGGTCAAGGCCGAGAATGTGCTGCGGGACACCGCCGCGGCGCTCACCCGGCTCTTCGACGTGACCGCCACCAAGGACTGGGCCAACTGCGAGGCGCGCGCCGATGTCACGGTCGACGGCCGCACTGTCGTCAGCGACGTGCCCGTGTCGTATCTGCTCTTCCTGGAGAAGCAGCTCACCGACCTCAACACCTTCGTGCGCAAGCTGCCGGTGCTGGACGCGGCCGAGGGCTGGAATCTGGACGCCTCCACGGACGCCTGGAAGACCGAGCCGGTACGGACGATCCGCACCAAGAAGGTCCCGCGCAACCACGTGAAGGCCGAGGCCACCGAGAAGCACCCGGCCCAGGTCGAGGTGTACTACGAGGACGTGGCGGTCGGTTACTGGACCACGGTGAAGTTCTCCGGCGCGCTCCCCGCCCGCCGGGTGAACGAACTGCTGGACCGGGTCGAGAAGTTGCAGCAGGCGGTGAAGTTCGCCCGCGAGGAGGCCAACGGCACGGAGGTCACCGACCGGCGCGTCGGCGAGGCCGTGTTCGGGTTCCTGTTCGCGCAGTGACCCCCCTAGATCCCCTCCGCCGGAGCGCGGAGGGTGCGCCAGGAGCGCAAAGCTGAAGCTGAAGTTTGTCGTGAACGACGCGGTTCCAGTGGGGGTTCGAGTCCCTCGCCCCGCACCACTCGCGGGGGTAGCCCAAATGGCAGAGGCAGACCGCGATCAATCTCAGACTCTCGCTCCAGACTCAGCAGTCGCCGCCGATCACCGGATCGATCGGCCGCGGGCAAGGTCGTCAGGTGCAGGTTCGAATCCTGTCTGGTCCTCTTTCACGGGCCGGTAGTTCAACGGTAGAACGAGTCGACATCAGATTGACCCGCGGCCTCAAGTGCGCCGGTGTGTGCACGGGGCGGCACTTCGAGGGGCCCGGGGGCTGGACATGCCTCCGGGTCCCGCTCCTTGCCCGCGTGGAGCCCAGCGCCCGGCCCGCGGCGGTGAAGGAGCCGTGCCCCGCCAGCTCGGTGAAACCCCCGCGTAAGCGGCTCCGAGGGGGGCCTGAAGGGGGTCCCGAGGGGGGCTGAAGGGGGCCCCGAGGGGGGTGGCCCGACCCCCGTCCGACGCCTCACGGCCACCGGCCGACCGCTCAGTGGTGGCGTAGCGGTTAGCCTGTGAGCACCATGATCCGATTCACGACGCCCTGGGGTGACCTCGACCTCACTCGCTTCCCGCAGGACCCGCGCGACCAACTGCGGGCCTGGGACGCCGCCGACGCGTACGCGCTCCGGCATCTCGCGGACACCCGAGCCGACACGAGAGCCGACGCTCGGGCGGACCCGCGGGCCGACGCGCGAGGCGACACCCGCACCGGTCAGCGGGCCGATCCGCCGGGCGACGCCCGCGCCGGTTCCCGTCCCGCCGCGCAGGCGGACGGCGCGGCCGGCGGGCGTACGGCGGCCGGGTCCGTGGACCTGTCGGGGACCGTCGTCGTGGTCGGTGACCGCTGGGGCGCGCTGACCACCGCGCTGGCCGCGCACCGCCCCACCCAGATCTCGGACTCCTTCCTGGCCCAGGAGGCGACCCGCGCGAATCTGCTGCGCAACGCGCCGGAGGAGGCCGACGGCGTCCGGCTGCTGTCCACCCGCGACACCCCGCCGGACCGCGTGGACGTCCTGCTGATCAGGGTCCCCAAGAGCCTCGCGCTGCTGGAGGACCAGCTCCACCGCCTCGCGCCCGCCGTGCACGAGGGCACCGTCGTGGTCGGCACCGGCATGACCACCGAGATCCACACCTCGACGCTCAACCTCTTCGAGCGGATCCTCGGACCGACGCGTACGTCACTGGCCGAGAAGAAGGCGCGGCTGATCTTCTGCGCCCCGGCCGCGGGCCGGACCCGTACCGCCAGCCCCTGGCCGATCACCTACGCGCTGCCGGACGGCATCGGCGCGGTCTCCGGCCGTACGGTGACCAACCACGCGGGCATCTTCTGCGCGGAACGGCTCGACATCGGCACCCGCTTCCTGCTCCAGCACCTCCCCGTCCGGCACGGCCCGGACCGCGTGGTCGACCTCGGCTGCGGAAACGGCGTCGTCGGGACGGCCGCCGCGCTCGCCAACCCCGAGTCCGCCGTGCTGTTCGCCGACGAGTCGCACCAGGCGGTCGCCTCGGCCGAGGCCACCTTCCGCGCCAACGCCGACCCCGCGACCAAGGCGGAGTTCCTGGTCGCCGACGGCCTGACCGGGGTCCCGGCCGAGAGCGCCGACCTCGTCCTCCTCAACCCGCCCTTCCACTCCCACCAGGCCACCACCGACATCACGGCCCGCCGGATGTTCACCGCCGCCCGTACCGTCCTGCGCCCCGGCGGCGAACTCTGGGTGATCGGCAACCGCCACCTCGGCTACCACCTCCGCCTGCGCCGCCTCTTCGGCACCTGCGACATCGTCGCCTCCGACCCCAAATTCGTGATCCTCCGCGCCACCAAGTCCTGACCGCGCCGCGCTCAGAACAGCTTCAAGCTCGTCCAACGACGACATGCGCTGCTCCAAGGCCGGTGCGGGGGTGAGGTGACGTCGCCAACCCAGCGGCGACCGCCGTCAGTCGCTGCCGCTGCCGGACCGGTTCAGGCGTCGGCGCTCCCGCTGTCGCCGGTTCCGCTCGGAGCCGCGCACCAGTTCACCGGCGGCGAGGGTCACCGACGCCACCGCGCGCACCCAGCGGGGCCCGCCGCGACTCGCCCACACCACGCACGCGCACCCGCCGACGACGACCACCAGCACGCCGATCAGTACCAGAGCGATCATGTTCCCCCATCTCCACGTCGGCCCGGCCGGAGTCGGCCGGACGACACCTCAAAGATCCCACGCGGGAGGCTACTTGGGACGACGGCTCGACGGCACGACGGCACTTACGGCACACGGTTCGACGGTCTGACGGCTCGATGCCCCGATGCCCCCGACCGCGCAACGCCGGTGCCCTCAGTGCGAGTTGTCGCCGGAGCTCCGGACGATCTCCTTCATCTTGGCGACGGCGAAGCCCCAGCCCTGCTCGACGGTGGGCTTGGCGGGAACGGCGATCTCGTCCGGGTTGGTGAGGACGTCCAGGAGCACCGGGCCCGGCGCGGCCAGCGCGGTGCGGACGGCGTCGTCCAACTCGTCGGGGTCGGTGACCCGGATACCCGTCAGGCCCAAGGCGGTCGCGACCGCCGCGAAGTCGGGGTTGTCCAGGACGGTGCCGAACTCCGGCAGCCCCGACTGCTCCTGCTCCAGTTTGACCATGCCCAGCCGGCGGTTGTCGAAGACGACGAGGGTGACCGGCAGGTCGTACGTCTTGAGCGTCATGAGGTCGCCGAGCAGCATGCTCAGGCCGCCGTCGCCGCAGAACGCCACGACCTGCCTGCCCCGGTCCAGCATCTGCGCGCCCAGCGCGTGCGGCATGGCGTTGGCCATCGAGCCGAGGTTGTACGAGCCCAGGAGGCGGCGGTCGCCGCGCATCTCCACGAAACGCGACAGCCACACGGTGGCCATGCCCGTGTCGGAGGTGAACACCGCGTCGTCGGCGGCGTGGCGGTCGACCGCCGCCGCGAGCGCCTCGGGACGGATGCCGTGCTCGCGGTTGTCCAGGGCGGAGCGGACGCGGCCGATCAGTCCCTTGTCGTGGTCGGGGGCCGCCAGCCGGGCCTGCCCCTCCCGCCAGGACGCGAAGCGCTCCACGGCCTGGTCCAGGTGCTTGCGGTCACGGGCCTTCGCCGACGCGGACGGTGCGGCGTCCAACTGGACCAGCAGGTCCCGTACGGTCGCGCCGACCTCGCCGACGAGGCCGATCTCGACCGGGACGCGGCGGCCGATGTGGGTGGGCTCGGTGTCGACCTGGACCACGGTGCGGCCCTCGGGATACCAGTCGCGGTAAGGGAAGTCGGTGCCCAGCAGCAGAAGGGTGTCGGCGTCCTGGAGTGCGGAGGCCGCCGCGGGGTTGCCGATCAGACCGGTCTGTCCGACCTGGAACGGGTTGTCGCCCTCGAAGCCCTCCTTGGCCTTCAACGTGAGCACCATCGGCGCCGCCAGCCGGTCGGCGAGGGCCATGACCTGGTCGCGGGCGCCCCGGGCGCCGCGGCCGACCAGCAGGGTGACGCGCTCGGCCCGGTCCAGCAGATCGGCGGCGGCGCGGACGGCGTCCTCGTCCGGCCGGGTGCTCGGCGTGGTGAGCGAGAAACGGGCCGGCCGGTCCGTGGACAGTTCCTTCTCCCCGATGTCGCCGGGGACCGACAGCACGGCGACGCCCTTGCGTCCCAGGGCGGTGCGGACCGCGGTCTCCAGCAGCAGCGGCATCTGCTCCGGCGAGGTGACGGTGGCCCGGAAGACCGCCACATCGCTGAAGAGCGCGTCGTTGTCGACTTCCTGGAAGTAGTCGCTGCCCAGCTCGGACAGCGGCACTTGACCGGCGATGGCCAGCACCGGGGTGTGGCTCTTGGCCGCGTCGTACAGGCCGTTGAGCAGGTGCACCGAGCCGGGGCCGACCGTGCCCATGCAGACGCCGAGGCCGCCGGTGAGCTGGGACTGCGCGCTCGCGGCGAAGGCCGCCGCCTCCTCGTGCCGACAGCCCACCCACTCCACGCCCTCGGTGGTGCGGATCGCGTCGGTCAGGGGGTTGAGGGCGTCGCCGACGACGCCGAAGACCTGGCGTACGTTCAGTTCGGCCAGGGCGTCCACGATGACGCGGGCAACGGTACGGGCCATGATTCCTCCAGCTCAGACGGTGTGGCGGTGTGGCGGTGCGCGCTTCGGGGTGCGGCCCGGTGCGCGGGGCAGCCGGTGCGCACAGCGGTACGGCTCAGACGGTGAAGCGGTCGGGGTCGGCGGCGGCCCAGTCGGCGGCCCACGAGGCGGGCGGTTCGGCGAGCAGCTGACCGGGAGCCAGCCACTCGTACAGTTCGTCATAGGAGCGGACGGTGTAGGGGTCGACACGCTGGCGCAGCATGTGCGGGCGCAGCTGCGACGGATCGGTGACACCCATCGACGCCATGATCTGAAGAGCGCTGGCGACGGTGGATTCCTGGAGCCTGCGCACCCGGACGGACTTGTCGCCGACGTCCAGCGCGCGGGCCCGCCGCGGGTCCTGGGTCGTGACGCCGACGGGGCAGGTGTTGGTGTGGCAGCGCTGCGCCTGGATGCACCCGACGGCGAACATCATGGCGCGGGCGGCGTTGCCGTAGTCCGCGCCCTGGACCATGCGCTTGACGAGGTCGCTGCCGGTGGCGATCTTGCCGCTCGCGCCGATCCTGACCCGGTCCCGCAGACCGGCGCCGACCAGCGCGTTGTGCACGGTGGTCAGGCCCTCGGTGAGCGGGGTGCCGACGTGGTCGGCGAATTCCAGCGGCGCCGCGCCGGTACCGCCCTCGGCGCCGTCCACGATGATGAAGTCCGGCGCGGTGCCCTCCTCGACCATCGCCTTGCAGACGGCCAGGAACTGGCGGCGCGAACCGACGCACAGCTTGAAGCCCGCGGGCTTGCCGCCCGACAGCTCCCGCATCCGGGCGATGAACCGGATCAGCTCACGGGGCGTGTCGAAGACCCGGTGGTACGGCGGGGACACGACGGTCTCGCCCTGCGGGACGTCCCGCACCCGGGCGATCTCGGCGTTGACCTTGGCCCCTGGCAGGACGCCGCCGATACCGGGCTTGGCGCCCTGGGACAGCTTCAGCGACACGCACTTGACGCTGTCGTGGGCGGCCTTGTCGGCGAACTCCCCGGCGTCGAAGTCGCCGTCGTCGGTGCGGCAGCCGAAGTAGCCGGTGCCGATCTCCCAGACCAGGTCGCCGCCGTGCCGCAGGTGGTACTCCGACAGGCCCCCTTCACCGGTGTCGTGCGCGAAACCACCGTCCGCCGCGCCCTTGTTGAGCGCCAGGACCGCCTGGGCCGACAGCGAGCCGAAACTCATCGCCGACACGTTCAGCAGCGCCATGTCGTACGGCTTGGCGCAGTCGGGACCGCCGATCCGCACCCGCGGCGGATCGTCCGGTACGGGCCGCGGCGCCATCGACGGCACCAGGAACTCGTGGCCCGAGCGGTAGACGTCGAGTTCGGTGCCGTACGGCTCCTCGGCCGCGGTGCCCTTGGCGCGTTCGTAGACGATGCTGCGGGTGTCGCGGTCGAAGGGGCGGCCGTCGAAATTCCGCTCGACGAAGTACTGCTGGAGCTCCGGGCGGATCTTCTCCAGCAGGTAGCGGGCATGGCCGATCACCGGGTAGTTGCGCAGCACCGAGTGGCGGCGCTGCGTCAGGTCGTACAGGCCGAGCAGCCCCAGCAGGGCCAGGACGGCGGCGGCCGTCCACCACCAGGGGCCGACCGCCACGGCGGCGACCGCCGCCGCGACGGCCACGAGCAGGGTCAGGGCCACGGCACCGGTTCTCATCACGTCGGGCTCCTTGCCCGCCCCGATCCCTCCATGCTGCCCGCCGGGTCAAGCTCCGGTCATCCCCGGCCCATGGTCGCGTCGGGCCGCCATCGTGGCCTCGGGTCAGGGGTGGAGCAGGACCTTCGTCCAGCCGTCGTCGCGCTTGTCGAAGTGCCGGTAGGCGTCGGGGGCTTCGTCCAGCGGGAGTTCGTGGGAGACCAGGAAGGACGGGTCGGCCCGGCCGGTGACGATCAGATCGCGCAGGGCGCGGTTGTAGCGCAGGACGGGGCACTGGCCGGTGCCC
This sequence comes from Streptomyces sp. NPDC093221, assembly GCF_044753885.1. Lineage (NCBI taxonomy): Bacteria > Bacillati > Actinomycetota > Actinomycetes > Kitasatosporales > Streptomycetaceae > Streptomyces > Streptomyces sp. NPDC093221. The sequence continues at coordinate 202,403 of NZ_JBIVOA010000006.1, forward strand.
ATGTGCTGACCCTTGGTGAAGAAGGTGCCGTAGTCGAAGGCGATCCGGCCGTGCTTGGCGCCCTCCTCGGCTGCTTCCGGGTCCTCGGGCATGTAGACGCCGACCACACCGATGCCGCCGGTGGTACGGACGGCCTTGACCAGGTTGTCCAGGACGAGTTCCGGGTGCTCCTGGCCGGACGGGTCGTGCGCCTGGTAGCCGACGGCTTCGACGCCGCAGTCCGTGCCGCGCCCGTCGGTGGCGTCCAGGATCTGCTCCACGGGGTCGGCCTCGGAGAAGTCGACGGGGGTGGCGCCGATGGACTCGGCCAGGGCGAGGCGGTCGGCCTGCCGGTCGACGACGAAGACCTGGGACGCGCCGCGGATCAGGGCGCTGTGCGCGGCGAGCAGTCCGACGGGTCCCGCGCCGAAGACGGCGACGCTGTCCCCGGCGCGCTGGCCGGCGAGTTCGGTGCCGTGCCAGCCGGTGGGGAAGATGTCGGAGAGCATCGTGAACTTGGCCTCGTGCTCGTCACCCGCGGGCAGTTCGAGCAGGTTGAAGTCGGCGTACGGCACGCGGAGCAGTTCGGCCTGGCCGCCGTCGTACGGGCCCATGTTGGCGTAGCCGTACGCGGCGCCGTCCATGCCCTCGGTGGGGTTGACGCGCTGGCAGAAGGCGGTCCAGCCGTTCACGCAGTTGCGACAGCTTCCGCAGGCGATGTTGAACGGCACCGACACCCGGTCGCCGGGCTTGATCCGGGTCACCGCGGGCCCGGTGTCCTCGACGATGCCCATGTTCTCGTGGCCGAGGATCTTGCCCCGCTCGACGGTCGTGCGGCCCTCGTACATGTGCAGGTCGGAGCCGCAGATGTTGGTGGTGGTGATCCGGACCAGCGCGTCGTTGGGCTGCTCGATCCGCGCGTCCGGCGCATCCTCGACGGAGACGTCGTAAGGGCCGTTGTAGACCAGCGCTTTCATGTCGTCGTTCCTTTCGAGAGCGGTCGAAACGGAACAATCACCCACAGAAGTGACAATTCCCTACTGTCCGCGTACCCGCGTCACATGATTGACACGTGTGACCGGGGGCCCGAGAGCGGGAAACTTTCCGCGACGGCGTCGTGACGCCACGCGTACGCCGGCCCGGCGGCCGGTCATCGGGGTGGCGTGGCGAGGACGCTGTCGTCCAGGTGGGTGAGCAGGTCCGCGACGGATTCGTAGACGGTTTCGGCTCCCGCTTCGCTCAACTCCTGGCGCGTCCAGCCGCCGGTGAGCACGCCGAGGCAGCGCACGCCCGCCTTGGAGGCCGCCTGCGCGTCCCATGCGGCGTCGCCGACGAAGACCGCGCGCCCGGCCGGGACCCCCGCCTTCTCCAGCGCCTGCCGTACGAGGTCGGGGGCGGGTTTGCTGGAGGACACGTCGTCGGAGGTGGTCACGGCGGTGATCGCCTCATCGGCGTCGAGGGCGCGGAGCATCACGTCGGCCTCCTCGCCCTTCGCCGACGAGGCGAGCACGACCTGCCAGCCGCGCGCCGCGCAGGCCCTGAGCAGGTCGGAAGCCCCGGGCAGCGGCACCAGCCGGGACCAGTACTGGGCGTAGAGGCTGTCGTGAGCGGCGCTGATCGTGTCGTCCTCGCCGTGGTCGCGGTCCTCGCCGAGCAGCGCGTCCAGCAGATGGTCACTGCCCATCCCGATCAGCCGGTGGATACGGGCCGTGCCGACCCGGTGGCCGTGCTGGCTCAGGGCCTCCCACCAGGCGACGGTGTGCAGATAGACGGTGTCCATCAGGGTGCCGTCGACGTCGAACAGCACCGCTCCGTCGGCGCGCCGCGTCTCACTGCCGGTGGGCTCTGACTCTGTCATGTCTCGCTTCTTTCCGTGTCCTGCTCCCCTGCGGGAACGTCGAGGTCAGTCGGACCCGTCCGCCGACAGGGCGCGGTGTCGCGCCACCGCGGGGAGGACGAGCCAGGCGAGGCCGAACCATACGACCATTCCCGCCACTATCGGGATCGCGACCGTCGCGCCACCGGCGACACGCAGGACGAGGAGCAAGGCCGTGGCCATGGTGCACACGAGCAGGACGAGACCCACCACGGTCAGACGCGACGCCCACGCGACCGTCTCGGGCTTCAGCCGCTGTCCCGTCAGCATCCGGTGCAGCGAGACGGGCCCCACCAGGGCGCCCGTCGTCGCCGCGCCCAGCATCACGGTCACGATGTACAGCGTGCGCTCGCCGTCGGACAGATGCGCGAAGCGCTGCTGGAACGGGACCGTCAGCAGGAAGCCGAAGAGGATCTGCACACCGGTCTGGACGACCCGCAGTTCCTGGAGCAGCTCGCCCCACTGCCGGTCGGCGCGCTGCTCCGGTGTCTCGTCCCTGCCGGGTGCGGCACTGCCGCCGGTCCCGCTTGTCATCCTGAAGCCACCTGCCCGTGTGCGATCGCGACGTGTCCTGACCGGGGGACCGGTCCCCCCTCTGCCCGTCCGTTACGCCTACCCCCGCACCGCCCCCTCAGCCGAGCGGGAGGTTTCCCGGCCGGGAAGATCGGCTAAACGCCTCGCATGGTGCAATTCGGATACACGATGATGACGGAGCAGGCGGGCCCCCGCGCGCTGGTGGACCATGTGGTCGGCGCCGAGCGGGCCGGATTCGACTTCTCCGTGACCTCGGACCACTACTTCCCCTGGCTCGATTCCCAGGGGCACTCCCCGTACGCCTGGAGCGTGCTGGGGGCCGCGGCCCAGGCCACGTACCGCATCCCGCTCATGACCTACGTGACCTGCCCGACCAAGCGGTACCACCCGGCGGTGATCGCGCAGAAGGCCGCGACGATGCAGTTGCTGTCCGAGGGGCGTTTCCGGCTCGGGCTGGGCTCGGGTGAGCAGCTCAACGAGCACGTGGTCGGCGGTGGGTGGCCCTCCGCGCGGACCAGGGTCGAGATGCTGGAAGAGGCGGTCGGGATCATCCGCGCCCTGCTCGCGGGCGATGTCGTGAACCACCGGGGCGCCCACTTCGAGGTGGACAACGCCAAGCTGTGGGACCTCCCGGACACCCCGCCGCCCCTCGGCATCGCGGTCTCGGGCGAGCGCTCCTGCTCGCTCGCGGGCCGGCTGGCCGATCTGGTGATCGCCACGGAGCCGAAGAGCGAACTGCTCGACGCCTTCGACGCGCACGGCGGTACGGGAAAGCCGAGGGTCGGCCAGCTCCCGGTCTGCTACGACCCGGACACCGACACCGCCGTCGCCCGGGCCCACGAGCAGTTCCGCTGGTCCGTGGGGCCCTGGCCGGTGAATGCGGAACTGCCGAATCCGGCGGCCTTCGCCGGAGCCAACGAGCACGTGCGCCCCGAGGACATCGCCGAGGCCATTCCCTGCGGCAGCGACCCCGACGTGTTCGCCGAAGCGGTCGCGTCCTACATCGACGCGGGCTTCACCGAGATCGCCCTGATCCAGATCGGCGGCGACCACCAGGAGCCCTTCCTCGACTGGTCGCAGAAGACGCTCCTGCCCGCCCTGCGCGCCCTCTGACTCCGCCGAGGGCCGCGCCGACGTACGGCTCGGCCGCTGCGACCGGGGCCCTCGGTCCTACGCGGATGCCGGGAGCGGCGGGCGCAGGCCCAGCCACTGCTCGGCGTCCCAGGCATGGAACCGCTCCACCTCGGTGAACCCGAGCTTGGCCGCGAGGCGCATCGAGGCGAGGTTGGCGCTCTGGGTGGCCAGGATCACCGGCTCGCCGGGCAGGACGCCGTCGAACCAGTCGAGCGCCGCCGCGCCCGCCTCGGCGGCGTACCCGAGGCCCCACGCCCGCGGCAGGAACAGATAGCCGAGATCGGCCTTCCCCCGGGCGGCCGGGCGGTGGCTCTCCGCCGCTCGCCTGAGCAGGAGCTGGCCGATCATCGCGCCGTCCAGCTCCACGACGAAGCTTCCCGGCCACTGCTCGGGCACCTCGGGCAGCTCGCGCTCCAGCTCGGCACGCCGCCGGGGGCCGCCGAGGTAGGTATGCACCTCCGGCGACGCCAGCAACTCGATGAACGCCGCCCGGTCACGCGCCTCGGACCCGCGCAGTACGAGCCTCGCGGTCCTGATCGGCTCGGGCGGCCAGACGACGGGCCCCAGGTTCGGCATGCGCGCAGCCTAGCAACGGGGGAAGTGCCGGTAGGCGGGGCGACGGGATCTTTGCATAATACTGCGTTGAAACGTATAGTCATGCCATCGACGAGGAGGGTTCGATGGTGGTGCGGGCAGCGGTGGCCGGGGGCAGCGGGTACGCGGGCGGGGAGGTGCTGCGCCTGCTCGCGGGGCACCCCGAGGTCGAGATCGGGGCGGTGACCGGGAACTCCAACGCCGGGCAGCGGCTCGGCGCGCTTCAGCCGCACCTGCTGCCGCTGGCCGGACGGGTGCTGGAGCCGACCACGGCCGAGGTGCTGGCGGGACACGACGTGGTCTTCCTCGCGCTGCCGCACGGCCAGTCGGCCGCGGTCGCGGCGCAGCTCGGCGACGAGGTGCTGATCGTCGACATGGGCGCCGACTTCCGGCTGACCGACGCCGCCGACTGGGAGAGGTTCTACGGCAGCCCGCACGCCGGGACCTGGCCGTACGGGCTGCCTGAACTGCCGGGCGCCCGCGCCGCGCTGGAGGGGTCCAAGCGCGTCGCGGTGCCCGGCTGCTACCCGACGGCGGTCTCGCTCGCGCTGTTCCCCGCGTACGCCGCCGCGCTGGTCGAGCCGGAGGCCGTCATCACCGCGGCCTCCGGCACCTCGGGCGCGGGCAAGGCGGCCAAGCCGCATCTGCTCGGCTCCGAGGTGATGGGCTCGATGAGCCCGTACGGAGTCGGCGGCGGCCACCGGCACACGCCGGAGATGATCCAGAACCTCAGCGCGGCGGCCGGCGAGCGGGTCAGTGTGTCCTTCACGCCCACCCTCGCCCCCATGCCGCGCGGCATCCTCGCCACGTGCAGCGCCAAGGCCCGCCCCGGCGTCACCGGCCACGACCTGCGGGCCGCGTACGAGAAGGCCCTCGCCGACGAGCCGTTCGTGCACCTGCTCCCCGAGGGGCAGTGGCCCGCGACCGCCGCCGTCTACGGCTCGAACGCCGTCCAGATCCAGATCGCGTACGACGAGAGCACCCACCGCCTGATCGCGATCAGCGCCATCGACAACCTGACCAAGGGCACCGCCGGCGGCGCGGTGCAGAGCATGAACATCGCCCTGGGACTCCCCGAGGCGACAGGACTCTCCACCATCGGAGTCGCACCGTGACGCACGGCGCGGCTCTGTGCCGGGCGGGCGGAGAAGGGAACGAGGAGAACCGGTGACCGACGCACGCGAGGCCGCCGGGCGGCAGGCAACGACGATCGGCGCGGCTCTGTGCCGAGCGGGCGGAGAAGGGAACGAGGAGAAGCAGTGAGTGTCACGGCAGCCAAGGGATTCACGGCGGCGGGGATCGCCGCCGGGATCAAGGAGAACGGCAACCCGGACCTGGCCCTCGTGGTCAACACCGGACCGCGCCGCGCCGCCGCGGGCGTCTTCACCTCCAACCGCGTGAAGGCCGCGCCGGTGCTCTGGTCGGAGCAGGTCGTCAAGGGCGGCTCCGTCGCCGCCGTGGTCCTCAACTCCGGTGGCGCCAACGCCTGTACGGGCCCGCAGGGCTTCCAGGACACGCACGCGACCGCGGAGAAGGTCGCCGAGGTCCTCGGCGCCGACGACCACGGCGCGGGCGAGATCGCGGTCGCCTCGACCGGCCTGATCGGTCTGCCGCTCCCGATGGACAAGCTGCTGCCGGGAGTCGAGAAGGCCGCGGCCGAACTGTCCGAGTACGGCGGCGAGAAGGCCGCCATCGCCATCAAGACCACCGACACCGTGCACAAGACGGCCGTCGCGGGCGGCGCGGGCTGGACCGTCGGCGGCATGGCCAAGGGCGCGGGCATGCTCGCGCCGGGCCTGGCCACCATGCTGGTCGTCCTCACCACGGACGCCGACGTGGAAGCCCCCGCCCTGGACACGGCGCTGCGCGCCGCCACCCGGCTGACCTTCGACCGGATCGACTCCGACGGCTGCATGTCGACCAACGACACCGTGCTGCTGCTGGCCTCGGGGGCGTCCGGAATCGCCCCGGAGCACGAGGAGTTCGCCGAGGCGGTCCGCGCGGTCTGCGGCGACCTCGCCCGCCAGCTCATCGGCGACGCCGAGGGCGCCTCGAAGGACATCAGGATCGAGGTCGTCAACGCGGCCTCCGAGGACGACGCCGTCGAGGTGGGCCGCTCCATCGCCCGTAACAACCTCCTCAAGTGCGCGATCCACGGCGAGGACCCCAACTGGGGCCGTGTGCTGTCCGCGATCGGCACGACCTCGGCCGCCTTCGAGCCCGACCGGCTCAACGTCGCCATCAACGGCGTGTGGGTGTGCAGGAACGGCTCGGTCGGCGAGGACCGCGACCTGGTCGACATGCGGTTCCGCGAGGTGGTCGTCACGGCGGACCTCGCGGCCGGTACGGAGTCCGCGGTGATCTGGGCGAACGACCTCACCGCCGACTACGTCCACGAGAACAGCGCGTACAGCTCATGACCGACGATGGGAACCCCGGAGCCGCGAAGCCGGAGGGCCGGCCCGCCGCGCGCAAGCACACGGCGCTGCCCAAGGCCCAGATCCTCATCGAGGCGCTGCCGTGGCTGACCCGCCACAACGGCAGGGTCGTCGTCATCAAATTCGGCGGAAACGCCATGGTGGACGAGGAGTTGAAGGCCGCCTTCGCGCAGGACGTGGTCTTTCTGCGGCAGGCGGGCCTCAAGCCGGTCGTCGTGCACGGGGGCGGCCCGCAGATCAACGCGCAGCTCGACCGGCACGGCCTGGTCAGCGAGTTCAAGGCCGGTCTGCGGGTGACCACGCCCGAGGCGATGGACGTGGTCCGGATGGTGCTGGCGGGCCAGGTCCAGCGCGAGCTGGTCGGACTGCTCAACCAGCACGGCCCGTTGGCCGTCGGCATGACCGGCGAGGACGCCCACACCATCACCGCCACCCGCCACCGCCCGCGTATCGACGGCGAGTTGGTCGACATCGGCCGGGTCGGCGAGATCACCGCCATCGACACCGGCGCGATCGAGGCGCTGCTGGCCGACGGCCGTATCCCGGTCGTCTCCTCCATCGCGCGCTCCGCAGACGATCACCACGTCTACAACGTCAACGCCGACACGGCCGCCGCCGCCCTGGCCGCCGCGCTGGGCGCCGAGACGCTGATGGTCCTCACCGACGTCGAGGGCCTGTACGAGGACTGGCCGAACAGCGACGACGTCATCAGCCGCCTGACCGCGACGGAGCTGGAGAAGCTGCTGCCCGACCTGTCCAGCGGCATGGTCCCCAAGATGCGGGGCTGCCTGTTCGCCGTGCGCAACGGCGTGAACACCGCCCGCGTCATCGACGGCCGGGTCCAGCACTCGATCCTGCTGGAGATCTTCACCGACGAGGGCATCGGCACGATGGTCGTGCCGGACGACGTCACCGACGCGGCCGGCGCACCGGCCGCGGGCACCGTATCCGACCAGGGAGAAGGAGAAGCGCGGTGAGCGGCAACGAGGGACTGACCCAGCGCTGGCAGGGCTCGCTCATGGACAACTACGGCACCCCGCGCATCCCGCTGGTCCGCGGCGCGGGCGCCAGATTCTGGGACGCCGACGGCAAGGAGTACGTCGACTTCCTCGGCGGCATCGCGGTCAACTCCCTCGGCACCGCGCACCCCGCGGTCGTCGAGGCGGTGACCCGGCAGATCTCCTCGCTCGGCCATGTGTCCAACCTCTTCGTCGCCGAACCGCCCGTCGCGCTCGCCGAGCGGCTGCTCCAGCTCTCCGGCCGCCCCGGCCGGGTCTTCTTCGCCAACTCCGGCGCTGAGGCCAACGAAGCGGCCTTCAAGATCGGCCGGTTGACGGGGCGTCAGCACATGGTCGCCACCGACGGCGCCTTCCACGGCCGCACCATGGGCTCGCTCGCGCTGACCGGCCAGCCCAAGAAGCGCGAGGCGTTCGAGCCGCTGCCCGGCGACGTCACGCACGTGCCGTACGGCGACGCGGACGCGCTGCGGGCGGCCGTCACCACCGACACCGCGCTGGTGATCATCGAGCCGATCCAGGGCGAGAACGGTGTGGTCGTGCCGCCGCCCGGCTACCTCGCCGCCGCCCGCGAGATCACCGCGGCCACCGGCACGCTGCTGGTGCTCGACGAGGTGCAGACCGGCATCGGCAGGACCGGCCACTGGTTCGAGTGCCAGGCACAGGGTGTCGAGCCGGACGTGGTGACCCTGGCCAAGGGCCTCGGCGCGGGCCTGCCCATCGGCGCCGCCCTCGCCTTCGGCCCGGCCGCGGAGCTGATGACGCCCGGCGCCCACGGCACCACCTTCGGCGGCAACCCGGTCGCCTGCGCCGCCGCGCTCGCCGTCCTCGACACGATCGCGGCCGACGGCCTGCTCGACCACGTCAAGCGGCAGGGCGAGAAGCTGCGGCAGGGCGTCGAGGCGCTGCGACACCCGTTGGTCGATCATGTGCGCGGTTCGGGCCTGCTGCTGGGTATCGTGCTCACCGAGCCGCTCTCAGCGCAGATCCAGAAGGCGGCTCAGGATGCCGGGTTCCTGGTCAACGCCGCCGTGCCCGACACGGTACGGCTCGCGCCCCCGCTGATCGTCGGCGACGACGACACGGACGCGTTCCTCCAGGCGCTGCCTGGCGTCCTCGACCAGGTGCACCGGGCCTCCGGGGCGAGCGGAGCCGGAGAATGACGGAGTTGACACGACGATGACCGAGGCGCAGCAGCACAACGGCAGCCAGGCCGTACCGCAGACCCGTACCGCGCGGCACCGCAGGATCGTGGACATCCTCGGCCGCCAGCCGGTCAGGTCGCAGAGCCAGCTCGCCAAGCTGCTCGCCGACGACGGGCTGAGCGTCACCCAGGCGACGCTCAGCCGCGACCTCGACGAACTCGGCGCGGTCAAGATCCGCACCAATGACGGCGAACTCATCTACGCCGTCCCCTCCGAGGGCGGCTTCCGCACCCCGCAGGCCCCGCTCGGCGAGTCCGTCAAGGAAGAGCGCATGCGGCGCCTGGCCGCCGAACTCCTCATCTCCGCCGAGGCGTCCGCCAACCTCGTCGTCGTCCGCACCCCGCCCGGCGCCGCCCAGTTCCTCGCCTCCGCCATGGACCAGGCCGAGGTCTACGACATCCTCGGCACCATCGCGGGCGACGACACCGTCGTCCTGATCAGCCGCGACCCGGCCGGCGGCCAGAAACTCGCCGACCACCTGCTCCGCCTCGCCCAGGGCGAGGCATAGCTCCGGACCGGCCGGTTATACGGTCTCACACCCCTCTGACCTGCCGCGTTGACGAAGCATACGGTCGAGTGCATACTTATACCAGTCAGCGTATGCATCGTAAGGAGAGCCCCGTGACCGAGCGCGTCGTACTCGCCTACTCCGGCGGTCTGGACACGTCCGTCGCCATCGGCTGGATCGCCGAGGAGACCGGCGCCGAAGTCATCGCGGTCGCGGTGGACGTCGGCCAGGGCGGCGAGGACCTGGACGTCATCCGCAAGCGGGCGCTCGCCTGCGGGGCGGTCGAGGCCGAGGTCGCGGACGCCAAGGACGAGTTCGCCGACGAGTACTGCCTCCCGGCGATCAAGGCCAACGCCCTCTACATGGACCGGTATCCGCTGGTGTCCGCGCTGTCGCGGCCGGCCATCGTGAAGCACCTGGTGGCCGCAGCCAACAAGCACGGCGCCACCACCGTCGCGCACGGCTGCACCGGCAAGGGCAACGACCAGGTGCGGTTCGAGGCGGGCATCTCCTCGCTGGCGCCCGACCTGAGGTGCATCGCGCCGGTCCGCGACTACGCGATGACCCGCGACAAGGCCATCGCCTTCTGCGAGGAGAAGAACCTCCCGATCGCGACCACCAAGAAGTCGCCGTACTCCATCGACCAGAACGTCTTCGGGCGGGCCGTCGAGACCGGCTTCCTGGAGGACATCTGGAACGCGCCGATCGAGGACGTGTACGAGTACACGCAGAATCCGGCCGAGCCGCGCGAGGCCGACGAGGTGGTCATCACCTTCAAGCAGGGCGTCCCGGTGGCCATCGACGGCAAGCCGGTCAGCGTGCTCGAAGCCATCCAGCAGCTCAATGTGCGGGCCGGGGCCCAGGGCATCGGCCGGATCGACATCGTCGAGGACCGGCTGGTCGGCATCAAGTCCCGTGAGATCTACGAGGCGCCGGGCGCCATCGCGCTGATCACCGCGCACCAGGAGCTGGAGAACGTCACCGTCGAGCGCGAACTGGCCCGGTACAAGCGGCAGGTCGAGCAGCGCTGGGGCGAACTGGTCTACGACGGCCTGTGGTTCTCCCCGCTCAAGCGGGCGCTCGACGGCTTCATCGCCGAGGCCAACGAGCACGTCTCCGGCGACATCCGGATGACCATGCACGGCGGCCGGGCCGTCGTCACCGGCCGGAAGTCCGGCGAGTCGCTGTACGACTTCAACCTGGCGACGTACGACACCGGCGACACCTTCGACCAGTCGCTGTCCAAGGGCTTCATCGAGATCTTCGGCATGTCCAGCAAGATCGCCGCGAAGCGGGACCTGACGAAGTGACGGACACGAACACCGGCGGCTCCGGCGGCGGCAACGACAACCTGCGGCTGTGGGGCGGCCGGTTCGCCGACGGCCCCGCCGAGGCGCTGGCCAAGCTCTCCGCCTCCGTGCACTTCGACTTCCGGCTCGCGCCGTACGACATCGCGGGCTCCCGCGCGCACGCCCGGGTGCTGCACAAGGCGGGGCTGCTGACCGCCGACGAGCTGGACCGGATGATCGCCGGACTCGACGCGCTCGAAGCGGACGTGGCCTCCGGCGACTTCGCCGGCACCATCGCCGACGAGGACGTGCACACCGCGCTGGAACGCGGCCTGCTGGAGCGGGTCGGCGCCGACCTCGGCGGCAAGCTGCGGGCCGGACGCTCGCGCAACGACCAGGTCGCCACGCTCTTCCGGATGTACCTGCGCGACCACGCGCGGACCATCGGCGGGCTCATCGCCGACCTCCAGAGCGCGCTGGTCGGCCTCGCCGAGGCGCACCCGGACACCGCGATGCCCGGCCGCACCCACCTCCAGCACGCCCAGCCCGTGCTCTTCGCACACCACGTGCTCGCCCACGTACAGGCGCTGTCACGGGACGCGGAGCGGCTGCGGCAGTGGGACGACCGCACGGCCGTCTCCCCGTACGGGTCCGGCGCGCTCGCCGGGTCTTCGCTCGGCCTGGACCCGGAGGCCGTCGCCAAGGAACTCGGCTTCCAGCACGGCTCGGTGGGCAACTCCATCGACGGCACGGCGTCCCGCGACTTCGCCGCCGAATTCGCCTTCGTCACCGCGATGATCGGCGTCAACCTCTCCCGGATCGCCGAAGAGGTCATCCTGTGGAACACGAAGGAATTCTCCTTCGTGACCCTGCACGACGCCTTCTCCACCGGCTCGTCGATCATGCCGCAGAAGAAGAACCCCGACATCGCGGAGCTGGCGCGCGGCAAGTCCGGACGGCTCATCGGCAACCTCACCGGACTGATGGCCACGCTCAAGGCGCTGCCGCTCGCGTACAACCGCGACCTCCAGGAGGACAAGGAGCCGCTGTTCGACTCCTGCGACCAACTGGAGGTGCTGCTCCCGGCGTTCACCGGCATGATGGCCACGCTCACCGTCCACCGGGAGCGGATGGAGACCCTGGCACCGGCCGGTTTCTCGCTCGCCACCGACATCGCCGAGTGGCTGGTCAAGCAGGGCGTGCCCTTCCGGGTCGCGCACGAGGTCGCGGGGGAGTGCGTCAAGGTCTGCGAGGCCGAGGGCATCGAACTCGACCAGCTCACCGACGAGCAGTTCGCGAAGATCTCCGCGCATCTGACGCCCGAGGTACGCCATGTCCTCGACGTCCCCGGCGCGTTGGCCTCCCGCAACGGACGCGGCGGCACGGCGCCGGCCGCCGTCGCCGTACAACTCGCCGAGATCAAGGCGGATCTGACGGTGCAGCACACCTGGGCGCACGCCTGGGACGGGGCGGACGGCGACGCCGTCTAGTCGCGGTACTGGGCGGCTCATCGGTGAAACGCGGGCCGATCGGTTTGGTGTTGGGGTCTGCGCGGCCAGTCCGATCAGGATGGTGTCGTCGGTCGAGGCCGCGTCGACCTGGCCGGGCTGCATCAGCATCAGGCAGTCCGTCCAGTCGTCGACGCCCGCGATCAGCCGGCCGCGGCGAGCCGCCGAACCGGCCATGGTCAGCCGCGAGACCGGCCCCCGCGAACCCGCCATGTCACGGCGGGCGCCGGGCGCGGCCCCCGCCCTATCAGGCGGCCTTGGCCTTCGTCGCGTAGATGTCCACGTACTCCTGGCCGCCGAGCCGCATGACCTCGCTCATGACCTCGTCGGTCAGGGCGCGGAGCACATACCGGTCGCGGTCCATGCCCTCGTAGCGGGAGAAAGTCAGCGGGGAGCCGAAGCGGATGGTGACCGGGGCGATCCGGGGCATCCCCTTGCCGCCGGGCTGCACCTTGTCGGTGCCGACCATCGCGAAGGGCACCACCGGGGCGCCGGTCATCAGGGCCAACCGGGCGATTCCGGTCCGGCCGCGGTACAGACGGCCATCGGGGGAACGGGTGCCCTCGGGGTAGATGCCGAAGATCTTGCCCTCGTCCAGCACGCGGCGGCCGGTCATCAGCGCCGCGACACCGCCGTGGCCGCCGTCCCGGTCCACCGGGATCATGCCGCAGGTGGTGAAGAACCAGGCCATCAGCCGGCCCTTGACGCCCTTGCCCGTCACGTACTCGTCCTTGCCGATGAAGTACACCTGCCGGTCCACCACCAGCGACAGGAACATCGAGTCGACGAAGGTGACGTGATTCCCGGCCAGGATCACCGGACCGTCACCGGGGATGCCGTCCACGCCCTCGACCACGGGGCGGTACAGGACGCGCATGAGCACTCCGAGAATCGCCTTGAGCAAGCTGCGGGACATGCGGGACAACGGATCCTCCGGTTCGGACACGCCTGGGCGGGACGGACGGCGGCGGTGCTGCGATGTCGCGGTACGACGGCAGCCTGACCGCAGGACCGGCGGGACCGCGGGACGCCGCACCGTACACAAGGACGATACTTCCGCGCGGGGCCCCGCCGCACGCCGGGTTCACACGTCCGCTACGCAGTGTTGACACGCGTTAGGTGTGTGTTACGGCTGATGTCGACGGGGCGACAGACTTTCGCGGCACGATGCGCGCATGACGGATGACCAGCACAAGACCGGCCTCGGCAGGCGCGCTGTCCTGTCCGCGGCGGCACTCGGCGCGGGCGGCGCGGTACTCGGCACGGCCGGTACGGCGCAGGCCCGGGAACAGTCCACCGCCCGGCCCGGGCACGGCGCCCCCGGCCACGGCGGCGCGCCCAAGCTGCCGGTCCCGACCATCGTCGGGCACCGCGGCAGCGCCGGATACCGGCCCGAGCACACCTTCGGCTCCTACGAGTACGCGCTGGAGATCGGCGCGGACGTCGTCGAGCAGGACGTCGTACCCACCAGGGACGGCCACCTCGTCTGCCGCCACGAACCGGAGATCGGCGGCACCACCGACGTCGCCGACCACCCGGAGTTCGCCGGCCGCAAAACCACCAAGACCATCGACGGCACCCCCACCACCGGCTGGTTCACCGAGGACTTCACCCTCGCCGAACTCAAGCGGCTGCGCGCCGTCGAACGGCTGCCCGCCGTCCGCCAGCGCAACACCGTCTACAACGGCCGCTGGGCGATCCCCACCTTCGAGGAGGTGCTGGCCTGGGCCGACCGCGAGGGCCGCAAGCGCGGCAAGGCGGTCTGGCTGCACACCGAGACCAAGCACCCCACGTACTTCCGCGGCATCGGCCTGCCGCTGGAGGAGCGGCTGATCAAGCTGCTCAAGCAGTACGGCAGGCACCGCGCCGACGCCCCGCAGTTCCTCCAGTCCTTCGAGGCGCAGAGCCTCCAGCGGCTCGGCGCGCTCGGCGGCGCCGCGCCCAAGATCTTCCTGCTCAACGGCCTCACCTCGCGGCCCTGGGACTTCGTCGTCTCCGGCGACAAGCGGACCGTGGCCGACCTCGTCACCCCGGCCGGGCTGCGCTGGATCGCCGGATTCGCCCAGGGCATCGGCCCGACCACCGACGTGATCATCCCGCGCGACGCCTCGGGCAGGCTGCTCCGGCCCACCGCCGTCGTCAAGGACGCGCACAAGGCCGGTCTGGTGCTGCACCCCTTCACCGCGCGCAACGAGAACCAGTTCCTGCCCGCCGACTTCCAGGTCGGCACGGACCCCAACGCGTACGGCGACCCGCTGGCCGCCTTCAAGACGTGGTTCGCGACCGGCATCGACGGCCTGTTCACCGACAACGCCGACACCGCCGTACTGGCCCGCGAGGACTTCTGGACGTCCCGAACCCCGACGTCCTGAACCGCCACCGCCACTCCATGTGGTGAAAACGGCCGCGCCGGGCAACCGTCCGGCGCGGCCGTCTCGTGCCAGCGGATATGCAGATCCCCATGGACCACCCCGACCTGTCCGCGGCCCCGCACACCGACGACCGCGCCCGCCGTCCCGCGGACGCTCCCGCGGACCCCTACGCGCCGCTCGGGCCGCTGCTGGCCGCCGAGGCCGCGGCCGAGGCGCTGCCCGGCGGCGGTGTCGAGGCCGCCGACCTCGAACAGGCCGTCTGGCTGCGGCTGCTGGAACTGGGCGGCCCGCCGCCCGAGCCGGACCGCTGGGTGCGCCGCGCGGTCCGCGCCGAGGCCCGCGCCCACGCCCGCCGCATCCGCAGCGAACGCCCGTACGGGGACCCGGACGCCGCGGGCCCGCCCGCGCAGCTGCGCGGGGTCGAGGAGTTGGTGCTGGCGGCGGAGCAACACCGTACGGTCCAGGCCGCGGTACGGCGGCTGCCCGGCCGCTGCCCGCAGGTCGTCACGGCCCTGATGTCCCGTTCCGACCCCACTTACCGGGAAATCTCCCGCGAGTTGGGAATCTCACAGGGCAGCATCGGACCGCTGAGGTCGCGCTGCCTCGGCTGTCTTCGGACGATCCTGAATTCGAGGGTTGGATCCCCGGTGAGACGGGGTAATGCACGGTAAACAGTCGGCGGCAGTGGGCACCCTTGGCGCGCCCGTACGAGACTGAACTGGGTGGGGCGCAGGCGGTACCCCACCGAAGGGTTTGTGCGATCATCGGCGCCACGGAGGCGGCGCATATCCGCACCAACTCCGTTCAGGCACTCGTTCCGGGCGCATACCTCACCCTCAAACTGCCCGGACGGATTCGAAGGGGAGGCCTGCGCGCATGGGCATGAGCGTGACCATCTCTACGGCGGAGCACTCGGACGCCGAGAAGATCCTCAAACTCCAGTACCTCTGCTACCAGAGCGAGGCGGAGCTGTACGGCGACTACAGCATCGAACCTCTCACCCAGACCCTGGACGAGCTGCGTGCCGAACTCGCCGGGGGGTGCGTCCTGGTGGCGCGCCTGGGCGACGAGGTCGTCGGCTCGGTACGCGGAGTCGTCGACGACGACGGCACCGCGCGGATCGGGAAACTGATCGTCCACCCGCGACTTCAACGACACGGCCTCGGCGGGCGGCTGCTCAACGCCGTCGAGGAGCGACTGGCGGCCGAGGAGGAGGCCAAGCGCTACCGGCTCTTCACCGGCCACCGCAGCCAGGTCAATCTGCGGATGTACCGCAAGCTCGGTTACGAGCAGGTGGGCGCCGCGGAGCCGGTCAGCCGTCGGCTGAGCCTGGTGACCATGGAGAAGGCCGCCGCCACGGCGGGCTACGCGGCCACCGCCTGAGCCGCGATCCACGGCGCCTCGCGTACGGATCAGGCCCCGGACCCGGTCTGCTGTTCCTGTGGCCGCCCCGCCTCGCGGGCGGCACGGCGCAGCCACAGCAGACCGGCCACGGGGAGGGCCAGCGGCAGGAAGAGGTAGCCGATCCCGAAGTCCGACCAGACGGTCGCGTCGGGGAAGGCCGAGGAGTCCACGACCGTCAGGGTGCCCACCGCGATCACACCGGCCAGCTCGGCCGAGCAGCACACCAGCGCCACCTTGCGGGCCGCCTCGCCGCCCTTCCACAGCGCGACGGTGATCACCGCGTAGACCACGCCCGCGACGCCCGACAGGACGTACGCCAGCGGTGCCTCGTGGTATTTGGTCGCGATCTGCACGATCGACCGGGACAGCGCCGCGACGGTGAAGACCGCGTAGAGCGAGAGCAGCAGCCGGCCGGGGCCCTGGCCGATCCGCGTCCCCGGCGCGTCCTGGGCCGCCTCGGCCGCGGTGCCGTCCCCCGTGTCCTTCATGCCGTCCGTGCCCTTCGTCAGCGTCTTCGTCCGTGCCCGTGCCCGTGCCCGTGCCCGTGTCGCGCGTGTGCCGTCAGCCATGGCCGGCTCCCCAGATCTCGTTGAGCCGCAGTTCGAGCACGGCCAGCACCACGCCGCCGGCCGCCACGATCGCCGAGCCCCAACGCGTCCGCTCGGCAAGGGACATGAAGGCCGCCGCCGGGATCGTCACGGCCGCGCCCAGCAGATACGGGAGGAAGACCGCCATCCCGTGCTGCGGCCGGTCGCCGCGGGCGAGCTGCACGATCGCGATCACGAGCTGCACCAGCGCGGCCGCGGTGACCACGGCCATCGCGATGAAGTGCCAGTCGTTGGTCGGCTGGTCACGGTACGCGGCGAAACCGCACCACGCCGCGAGCAGCAGCGCCGTGACCGAGACCGTGATGAGGACCGCGTCGAGCATGCGGCGACTCTATTACGGGGCGTGACGCCCGGATCTCCCACCCCTGCCCGCCCGGATCTCCCGTCCCCGCCCGCCCGGCCGCCCGCCGGGGCGGCCTCGTGAGTGTGTCCGCATAATGAACAATCGGACCGGATTTCGGAACGCGGCCGCCCGTCTGGTTTACTGGAACGCATGACCACGACGAACAGCCGCAGCCGCGCGACCGAGGCGATCACGCCCGGTGTTCGTTGTGCGTGTCGAATGTGTGACTGACCGAGGGCCCACCTCCACGCCTCGCGCCCCGAAGCGAGTGCCCCGCGTCACGCACCGGCGCAGCGCCCAGAGCGCCGCCGAAATCCTTTGAGGCCCGCCGCCCTTTCCGGTGTGCCGCCGCGTGCCGCGTCCCGAGAAGAACGCCCCCGTGTGCGGTGGTACGTCCGCCGCGCGCTCGACCCCGATGGACGCTCCTGTGATCACCACCACCGACCTGAGAAAGGTCTACCGCTCGCGCGACCGTGAGGTCACCGCCCTGGACGGGGTGGACCTGCGGGTACGCGAAGGCGAGGTCTACGGCGTCGTCGGCCGCAGCGGCGCGGGCAAGAGCACCCTGATCCGCTGCGTGAACCTGCTGGAGCGCCCCACCTCCGGCACCGTCGAGGTGGCGGGCCGCGACCTGACCGCGCTGGCCGGACGCTCCGACCGCGCCCCCGCCGCCCTGCGCGCCGCCCGCGCCGGGATCGGCATGGTCTTCCAGCACTTCAATCTGCTCTCCTCGCGCACCGTGCAGGACAACGTCGAACTCCCGCTGGAGATCCTGGGGATCTCCGGCCGCCAGCGGGCCCGCAAGGCCGGTGAACTCCTCGACCTGGTCGGCCTGTCCGACAAGGCCCGCGCCTACCCCGCGCAGCTGTCCGGCGGCCAGAAGCAGCGCGTCGGCATCGCCCGCGCCCTGGCGGGCGACCCCAAGGTGCTGCTCTCCGACGAGGCCACCTCGGCGCTCGACCCGGAGACCACCCGGTCCGTGCTGCGGCTGCTGCGCGACCTCAACCGGCAGCTCGGCCTGACCGTCCTGCTGATCACCCACGAGATGGACGTCGTCAAGCAGGTCTGCGACTCGGCGGCACTCATGAAAGGCGGACGCGTAGTGGAGTCAGGCACCGTGGCCGAACTGCTGGCCACCCCCGGTTCCGAGCTGGCCGACGAGCTGTTCCCCGTGGACGGCGACGCGTCGGGCCCCGACCGTACGGTGGTCGACCTCACCTTCCACGGCGACAGCGCGACCCGGCCGGTGATCTCCCGGCTGGCCCGCACGTACAACGTGGACATCTCCATCCTCGGCGCGGCCATGGAGACCTACGACGGACGGCAGATCGGCCGGATGCGGATCGAGCTGCCGGGCCGCTTCGAGGACAACGTGGTGCCGATCGGCTACCTGCGCGAGCAGGGCCTGGACGTCGCCGTCGTCGCCGCCAAGGCCGAGCCGGTCGCGGCAGGAGACACGGCGGGGAACACGGCGGGGAACACGGTGGGGACCACGGCGGGGGAGAAGGCCGGGAACACGGTCGGGGAGACGGCGAAGTGACCTGGTCCGAGATGCACCCGCTGCTCACGCAGGCGGGTGGTGAGACGCTGCGCATGGTCGCCTGGGCCACGGTCATATCGGTGGCCGCGGGGCTGCCGATCGGTGTCCTGCTGGTCCTCACCGACCGGGGCGGCCTGCTGCGCTGTCTGCCCGTCAACCGCGTCCTCGGCGTCGTCGTGAACATCGGCAGGTCGCTGCCGTTCGTGATCCTGATGATCGCCCTGATGTCCTTCACCCGGGCGATCGTCGGCACCACCATCGGCTGGGAGGCGGCCGTCGTCCCGCTGGCCGTCGGCGCGATCCCGTTCTTCGCCCGGCTGGTCGAGACGGCGGTCCGCGAGGTGGACCACGGCCTGGTGGAGGCCGTCCAGGCGATGGGCGGCAGTACGTGGACGGTGGTCCGCAAGGTGCTGCTGCCGGAGTCGCTCGCCTCACTGATCGCCAGCGCCACCACCACCGTCATCGCGCTGATCGGCTACTCCGCGATGGCCGGGGTGGTCGGCGGCGGCGGCCTCGGCGACCTCGCGCTGCGCTACGGCTACCAGCGCTTCGAGACCGGCTTCATGTGGGTGATCGTCGCCGTGCTCGTCGTCGTGGTCACCCTCGTCCAGCTCGTCGGGGACTTCGCCGCCCGCACCGTCGCCCGCCGCGGCCGGTCCGGCGCGGCCCCCCGGCTGCGCCTGCTGCGCCCGGCGACAGCCTCCTGACCGCCCGACTCTCCCGTCCCGACCCGCTTCTGTCCCCCTGGCACCGCAGCGTCGCGGCGCCGTACCACCCAGCACGACCCGGATAAACCAGAAAGAGGCACTTTTCGTGCGAAAGAACACCACCATCACCGCCGCCGTCCTCGCCGCCGCCGCGCTCTCGCTCGGCCTCACCGCCTGCGGCTCCGACTCCGACTCCAAGACGAGCGCCAAGGACACCAGCGGCCCGCTCGTGGTCGCGGCGAGCCCCACCCCGCACGCGCAGATCCTCGACTACGTCAAGGACCACCTGGCGAAGAAGGCCGGACTCGACCTCCAGGTCAAGGAGTTCTCCGACTACGTGCTGCCCAACACCGCCACCGAGCAGGGCGAGGTCGGCGCGAACTTCTTCCAGCACAAGCCCTACCTGGACGACTTCAACAAGAAGAACGGCACCCACATCGTGCCCGTCGTCAACGTCGAGCTGGAGCCGCTGGGCCTGTACTCCCACAAGATCACGTCGATCGGCGCGCTCAAGGACGGCGCGAGCGTCGCCGTACCGAACGACACGACCAACGAGGCACGCGCGCTCAAGCTGCTCGCCGACAACGGCCTGATCACCCTCAAGGCGGGCACCGACCAGACCGCGACCCCCGCCGACGTCACGGCCAACCCGAAGCACCTGAAGTTCAAGGAGCTGGAGGCCGCCCAGCTCCCGCGCTCCCTGGACGACGTGGACGCGGGCGTGATCAACGGCAACTACGCGATCCAGGCCGATCTCAGCCCGGCCAAGGACGCGCTGGCGCTGGAGAAGGCGGACGGGAACCCGTACGCCAACTTCCTGGCCGTCAAGAAGGGCAACGAGAACGACCCGCGCGTGAAGAAGCTCGCGGAACTGCTCAACTCGCCCGAGGTGAAGCAGTACATCGAGACGACCTTCAAGGGCTCGGTGATACCGGCCTTCGGCGCCCCGGCGGCCTGACCGCCGCGCACGGGCCCCGCTCCCCCCGAGGGCGCGGGGCCTCAGCCGTGCCGCACCCAGTACACGTCCGTCACGTACGGCATCTCGATCGCGCCGCTGCTGCGCGTCGCGTGGTGCGCCCCCAGCACCGCCTCCAACTCCGCGCGCACCCGCCCCTGCGCGGTCGCGTCGAGGACGGCGATATGGCTGGACGACATCATCCGGTCGACGATGTCCGCGACCGTCGTGGAGTGCGGATTGGGCCAGTGCCGCTCCTCGATCGCCCCCCAGCCGGGCCGCGACTCGAACGGCTTGCGCCAGCCCGCGTCGCCGAGGCCGGAGGACAGCGGCGGGCGGGGCAGATCGCGCGGCGCCAGCCGGAAGTAGATGTCCTGGAAGTCGCGCATCCACGGCTCCGAGGTGTCGAAGGTGTTCCACACCAGCGCCAGCGCGCCGCCCGGCCGCAGCAGCCGCTCCACCTCGGTCAGCGCGGCCGGCTCCTCGAACCAGTGCCAGGACTGCGCCGCCACCACGGCGTCCGCGCAGCCGTCGGGCAGCCCCGTCGTCTCCGCCGTCCCCGCGTTCACCGCGACCGCGGGCAGCAGCTCGGCGAGCCGCTCCCGCATCTCCTTCACCGGCTCCACCGCGAGCACCTCGGCCCCGGTCAGTGCCAGCAGACGGGTGAACTTACCGGTGCCCGCGCCGAGATCGACCACGGTACGGCCCGCTTCCAGGGGCAACGCGTCCGCCAGCGCGGCGAGCGCGGCGAGCGGATAGGAGGGCCGGGAGCTCTCGTAGACCTCCGCTGCCCGTTGATAGCCGACTCCTGCTGCGTGGTGCACTGTCACGCGGGCTGACGGTAGCAGGATCGGATGACGTTCACGGATACCCGCCCTGACCGGCATTCGCCCTACTCTGGAAGGGCGTTCGCCGCCGCGCACCCCACTCCCGCCCCGGCGACCCTGCCCGGCCCATGCCGTGCGGGATGCTGCATGCTGTGCAATCCACACATGCCCTGGTTACGGAGCAGCGAATGACGCCCACCTTTCCGGACATCTCCATCAGTACGGAGCGGCTGGTGCTGCGCGCGTACGAGGAGGCCGACATCCCCGCCCTGGCAGAGATGATGAACGACGAGCTGATCATCGCGTGGACCGGCGTACCGCAGCCGTATTCGCAGGACGACGCCCGCGCGTTCGTCACCAGGACCGCGCCCGCCGAGCGCGAGTCCGGCCGCGGCATCGTCCTGGCCGTCACCGAATTCCTCACCCAGCGGCTGGTCGGCACCGTCCACCTGCACAACACCGACTGGCGGATCCGCGGCAGCGAGGTGGGCTACCTCACCGCCGCCTGGGCGCGCGGCGAGGGATACGCCAGCGAATCGGTGCAGGCCGTCTGCCACTGGCTCTTCACCGACCAGCGCTTCGAACGGCTGGAGCTGCGCACCGCGGCCGACAACACCGCCTCCCAGCAGGTCGCGCAGAAGATCGGCTGCGTCAGCGAGGGCGTACTGCGCAACGCGGGCATCGTCCGCAGCCAGACCGAGGACGGCCGCTGGGCCGAGATCCGCACCGACCTGCTGGTGTGGAGCGTGCTGCCCGAGGACCTGGACGAGGGTCCGGGCCAGGCTTCCGGCGACGGCGGATACGACGCCCACGCCGACTTCAGCGCGTACGCCGACTGGCGCTGAGCCCTCCCGTCCACCGGCTCCGAGGACGCCGTGGCGGATACCTGCCCCCTCGCCTCGTCCCCGGGCACCCGGGCCCGGATAGTGTTCTCCCCCCGGGACCGGGGCGCGCCACGCCGCCGTGCCGTGACCTGGTCCGCAGCGATCCGCACAGCCATGGAGGCAGACGACGATGGCCGACCGGGTCACCGTGATCGGATGGGACGGCTCACCTCCGTCCGACGCGGCCCGCGCCGCACTGAACGCCGCCACCCTGGTCGCGGGCACCAAACACCATCTCGCGCTGTCGCACGTCCCCGAGCACGCCGAGCGGATCGTGCTGGGCAGCATCGAGATCGCCGCCCGCAGGATCGCCAAGCACCGCGGCAGCGCCGTCGTACTCGCCGACGGCGACCCCGGCTTCTTCGGCGTCGTCCGCGCGCTGCGGGCGCCGGAACACGGCCTGGAGATCGAGGTCATCCCCGGCGTCTCCGCCGTCGCCACCGCCTTCGCCCGCGCCGGAATGCCCTGGGACGACGCCCGCGTGGTGGTCGCGCACGGCCGCTCCCTGCGCCGCGCGGTCAACGTCTGCCGCGCCTACCCGAAGGTCGCCGTGCTCACCGCGCCCGGCGCGGGCCCGGTCGAACTCTCCCTGCTGCTCACCGGAGTCCACCGCACCTTCGTCATCTGCGAAGCGCTCGGCACCGAGCAGGAACAGGTGACAGTTCTCACCTCCGACAACGTCGCCGACCACATCTGGCGCGATCCGAACGTCGTCCTGGTCGTCGGCGGCACCACCTCCGCCGGTTCGGGAGCGGCCGGTCTCGGCGTACCGTCGGCGGAGCGCGGCGGCTGGATCGCCGGGCGCGACCCCGGATTTCCCGGCCCGGTCCGCGGCTGGGCGCTGCCCTCGTCCGAATACGGCGGCGACACCTCGGCGCATCTGCGCGCCTTCCAACTCGCCCGGCTCGGCCCGCGCACCGGCGACCTCGTGTGGGACATCGGCTCCGCGGACGGCGCCGTCGCCGTCGAGGCCGCGCGCTTCGGCGCCGCCGTCATCGCCGTCGACCGGGACGCCGACGCGTGCGACTGGATCACCGCCACCGGCCGCAGGGCCGGGGTCCAACTCCAGGTCGTACACGGCCCGGCGCCCCAGGTGCTGGACGACCTTCCGGAGCCCGACGCGGTACGGATCGGGTGCGTCGACGCCGAGGTGACGGCCGCCTGCGCGGCCCGCCGCCCGGAGCGGATCGTGACCGGCGCGACCACCCGCGACGAGGCCGAAGCGGTCAGCAGGGCACTGGAGGAAGGCGGTTACGAGGTGGAACGCGCTCTCCTGCAATCCGTCGAACTGGATTCCGAGTGGGCCGAGCGGGAACGCTCGGTGACCTTTGCCCTCTGCGGCACGCGCCGCTGATCTGTGCATGATCAAAAACGCCTGCGCAGAAGGCGTTTGCGCCGGTCGCGGACGTGTGTCGGGGCATCGTACGCGGGGCGTCCCGAGGTGCGGACCACCGGACGGGCCGCCGCGCCGAGCGGGGTAGGCTGGCGGATCGTTGTGCCGTCGTCGTGCGTTGACGGGTCGTCGAGAACCGCGGCGTCCGGCGCTCACGTGCCCGCTGCTCCGCACGCTCGTTCTCTTGCGTGAGGGGGTCGGGCCGCGCGCGGTGCAGCGCTGGAAGGAGCGAAACCGATGGGCGAGGGGCACGCATGACGGACACCGGTCGGATCCCCGGCGAGGGGCTGCCGGAGAACGCAGTCGGGGAAGCGGTTCGCCAGCCGCACTCCGAGCTTCCCGGCACTGCCGTACCGCAGCCGTCCGTCCCCGGCTGGGGCGCGGAACCGCTTCCCGACGAACAGGGCGCACCCGCGTACACGTACCTCGACCAGCCCGCCGCTCCCGGCGCGGGCATCGACGACGAGGACGACGTGCTGCTCATGCCGGGCCCGCAGGGGTCCTGGAGCGACCCGCAGCCGGTGCCGCCGCAGCCCGTACCGGCCCACGCCGACGCGCACGAGGCGGGCGGCCGGGACTCCGGCTCCATCGACTACGCGGCGGTGCTCGCGCCGCAGCCGCTCCCGCAGGGCGTGGCCCAGGACGTCCAGCAGGCCGCTCAGCAGGGCGGCGAGGCGCTGCCCCCGGCCGTGCCGCCCGTGGCCGAGGCCGCGACGCCCGGTGCGGGGAATCCGGCGCCCGGCTACGGCTTCGACACCGGTACCGAGCACGCGGCCCCGGCCGCCGAGTTCGCCGGCCCCGGCGACACGGGCGCGGTCCCGATGCCGTCTGCCGGTGTGCCGCAGCCGGCCGGCGCCCAGGCCGCCCAGACCGCCGCGCCGCGCCGCCCGCTGCACATGGGCCCGCCGATGCCCGACAGCATCGGCGGGGGCGTCTCCGTACGCTCCCTGGCCGACCGCGGTCCCGCGCACGCCCAGGCACCGGCGCAGACCCCGGTACGGGCCTCGGGCCCGCCGACCTCCGGCCCCGAATACCTCGACGTGCCGCAGGACGACACCTCCGGCATCCCGGCCCAGCAGACCGGCGAGGCCGCGGACCGGACTCCCGCCTCCGGTACGGCGGGCGCCGAGCAGGTCGGCGGCTGGCCCGCCGCCCCCGCCGCCTCCCAGCCGTCGCTGATCCCGCACGCCGACAGCGTCGTCCCGCCGCGGCCCGCCGACCCGTTGCGCGCGTTCCTCGCGCCCGACGACGCGCCGGAGGAGACCGCGGCTCCGGCCGCCGCCCCGGTCGCCGCCGTCCCGGCCCAGGCCCCGGCGCCGGTGGCCGTCCCCGAACCCGCCGCGCAGCCCGAGGCCGTGGCCGTCGAGCCGGTCCGGCCCGTGCCGCCCGCTCAGCCCGCCGCAGCCGAGTACGCGCCCGCTCCCGAGCAGGCCGCGCCCGCGGCCCCGGCCGAGCAGGAGGCGCCGCACGTCGCGCCCGAGGAGCAGCCGTCGGCGGCCGTACAGGCTCCGGCGCCGCTGCCCGAGGCCGTACCGGTGGAAGCGGCACCGGCCGAGGCCGCGCCCGTGGAAGCCGTACCCGTGGAGGCCGTCCGGCAGACGCCCGCCGAGGGGACGCCCGCGCCCGCCGCGGCCGAGCCGGTCGCCGAGCCGGAACCGGCGGACGTACCGGAACAGGCCGCTGCTCCGGCGCAGTCGGCCGAGACCGCGCCCGAGGCGACTCCCGAAGCCGAGGCCGCGCCCGTGGAGGCCGTACCCGAGGCCGCCCCTGAGACCGTCCCCGAGGCCGTCGTCGCGGAGCCCGTCGCACCCGAGCCCGTCGCACCCGAGCCGGTCGCCGCCGCTGTCGCCGAGGCCGAAGAGGCCCAGCCGCTGCCGGTCGCGGTCGCCCCGCAGCAGGGGCCCGCGGCGGAGGCGTACGAGCCCGCCGTCCGGGACGCCGTGCACCGGGTGATCCGCGAACGGCGAGACATCCGCAACGGCTTCCGGTCCGACCCGATCCCGCACGACGTGCTGCTGCGCGTCCTGGAGGCGGCGCACACCGCGCCCAGCGTCGGGCACTCGCAGCCGTGGGACTTCGTCGTCATCAGGTCGGCGAAGACCCGCGAGAAGATGCACGAACTGGCCATGCAGCAGCGGGAGGCGTACGCCAAGTCGCTCCCCAAGGGCCGGGCACGGCAGTTCCGCGAACTGAAGATCGAGGCGATCCTCGACACCCCGGTCAACATCGTGGTGACCGCCGACCCCACCCGCGGCGGCCGGCACACCCTCGGCCGCCACACGCAGCCGCAGATGGCGCCGTACTCCTCCGCGCTCGCCGTGGAGAACCTGTGGCTCGCCGCCCGCGCGGAAGGACTCGGCGTCGGCTGGGTCTCCTTCTTCGACGAGCGCCAGATGGTCACCGAGCTCGGCCTGCCCGAGCACCTGGAGGTCGTCGCCTACCTGTGCGTCGGGTACGTCGACGAATTCCCCGACGAGCCCGAGCTGATGCAGGCCGGGTGGTCGCAGCGCCGCCCGCTGTCGTGGGTCGTGCACGACGAGGAGTACGGCAACCGCGCGCTGCCCGGCGAGGAGCCGCACGACCTGCTGGAAGAGACGCTGCGCGGCATCCGCCCGCTGGACGCCAAGGCGCTCGGCGAGGCGTGGGAGCGGCAGAAGCGGATGACGAAACCGGCGGGCGCGCTGGGCATGCTGGAGATCATCTCCGCGCAGCTCAGCGGGCTTTCGCGGCAGTGCCCGCCGCCGATTCCCGAGCCCGCGGCCGTGGCGATCTTCGCCGGTGACCACGGGGTGCACGCCCAGGGCGTCACCGCGTGGCCGCAGGAGGTTACCGCGCAGATGGTGGCCAACTTCCTCGGCGGCGGCGCCGTCTGCAACGCCTTCGCCAACCAGGTCGGCGCCGAGGTCTGCGTCGTGGACGTCGGCGTCGCCTCCGAACTGCCCAGCACCCCGGGGCTGTTGCCGCGCAAGGTCCGCGCGGGCACCGCCGACTTCACCGCGGGGCCCGCGATGACCCGCGAAGAGGCGCTGCGCGCCATCGAGGTCGGCATCGAGACCGCCCGCGACCTCGTCGCCGCGGGCAACAAGGCGCTGCTCACCGGCGAGATGGGCATCGCGAACACCACGACGTCCGCCGCCCTCATCGCCGTCTACACCGGCGTCGACCCCGCCGAGGTCACCGGGCGCGGCACCGGCATCAACGACGAGATGCACGCCCGCAAGGTCGAGGTCGTCCGGCGCGCCCTCGACCTGCACCGGCCCGACCCCGGCGACCCCATCGGCGTCCTCACCGCCATCGGCGGTCTCGAACACGCCGCCATGGTCGGGCTCCTGCTCGGCGCCGCGGCCCTCCGTACTCCCGTCATCCTCGACGGCGTCAGCGCCGGTGCCGCCGCCCTGGTCGCTCGCGCGATCGCTCCCGAGGTGCTCGCCGCCTGCATCGCCGGGCACCGCAGCGCCGAGCCCGGGCATGTCGCCGCGCTCACCACGCTGGGGCTGCGGCCCCTCGTCGACCTCGACCTCCGCCTCGGCGAAGGCACCGGGGCCTTGCTCGCGCTGCCCCTCGTCCAGAGCGCGGCGCGCGTCATGCACGAAGTCGCCACCTTCGACGCGGCGGGCGTCACCGAGAAGGGGTAGCCCCCGCACGGGGTGCCCCCGCTTGAAGCTCAGGCCCTCCCCGGGCCCTGTTCCTCCTCCCCGCAGGGGGGTGCCGCTTACGGCTGCATGCACCCCGGCGGCGCGGTCGTGGCCCCAGGGGGTGCCGCCTGCTGTGGTGTGCACAGTCTCGCGGTGCGTCCTGGCCGAGCGCGCGGTTCCCCGCGCCCCGAGGGGGTGCCGCCCGTTGTGGCGTGCACAGTGGCGGTGCGTCGTGGTCGGCCGCGCGATTCCCCGCGCCCCCAAGAAGGACGGCTCACCCTTCTGCGGAAGAGGACGCGTCCCGGAGGGGCGGGGGGAAGCGCGCGGCCGGGCACGGTGGGGCCGACCGGGGCCGGGGCCGAAACGTAGGATCGCCGCACGCAGTGGAAACCGTTGAGAAGGAGCCGGACCGCATGGATCGCAAGGACGCCCCGGCGTACCCCGTAGGGCTGCGCCTCGCCGGACGGCGCGTCGTGGTGGTCGGCGGTGGCCAGGTGGCGCAGCGGCGGCTTCCGGCGCTGGTGTCGGCGGGGGCGGACATCGTGGTGGTGTCGCCGACGGCGACGCCGTCGGTGGAGGCGATGGCCGACGCGGGCGAGCTGCGCTGGGAGCGGCGGCCGTACGAGGACGGGGACCTGGAGGGCGCCTGGTACGCCCTGGTGGCGAGCACCGACGCGGCGGCGAACGCGGCGGCGTCCGCAGAGGCGGAGGCCCGCCGGGTGTGGTGCGTGCGCAGCGACGACGCGGAGGCGGCCACGGCGTGGACGCCCGCGACGGGCCGTTCGGAGGGCGTGACGGTGGCGGTGCTGACCGGCAGGGACCCCCGGCGGTCGGCGGCGGTACGGGACGCGGTCGTCGAGGGGCTGCGGGACGGCACGCTGGTGGCGCCGCACCACCGGACGCGGACGGCGGGCGTGGCGCTGGTCGGCGGCGGCCCCGGCGACCCGGACCTGATCACGGTGCGCGGACGCCGCCTCCTGGCGGAGGCGGACGTGGTGATCGCCGACCGGCTCGGCCCGCGCGACCTGCTGGACGAACTGCCGCCGCACGTCGAGGTGATCGACGCGGCGAAGATCCCGTACGGCCGGGCGATGGCCCAGGAGGCCATCAACAGCGCGCTGATCGAGCACGCCAGGGCGGGCAAGGCCGTGGTCCGGCTCAAGGGCGGCGACCCGTACGTCTTCGGGCGCGGTATGGAGGAGGCCGAGGCGCTGGCCGCGGCCGGTGTCCCGGTCACCGTCGTACCCGGCATCTCCAGCTCCATCAGCGTGCCGGGCGCGGCCGGTATCCCGGTCACGCACCGGGGTGTGGCCCACGAGTTCACGGTGGTCAGCGGCCATGTCGCGCCCGACGACGCGCGCTCGTTGGTCGACTGGACGGCGCTGGCCCGGCTGCGCGGCACCCTCGTGCTGCTGATGGCGGTCGAGCGGATCGGCCCGATCGCGGCGACGCTCGTGGCGGGCGGCCGGTCCGCCGACACACCCGTGGCCGTGGTGCAGGAGGGCACGACGGCCGCGCAGCGCCGGGTGGACGCCACGCTGGCGACCGTCGCGGACGTCGTGGAAGCGGAAGGCGTACGTCCCCCCGCCGTGATCGTGATCGGCGACGTGGTCACCGTGGGCGGCGGCGTCGCGCAGGGCCGTACCGGCCGGTGAACGGCTTGTGGATGCGCCGTTGGCAGGTGCCGGAGGACAGGGCAGTATCAGGCTGTGGCTGAGCTCATCACGATCGACGACCCCGACGACCCGCGCCTGCACGACTACACGTCGCTGACCGACGTGGACCTGCGGCGGCGTCGCGAACCCGCCGAAGGTCTCTTCATCGCCGAGGGCGAGAAGGTCATCAGGCGGGCCCGGCACGCCGGTTACCGCATGCGCTCGATGCTGCTGTCCGCCAAGTGGGTGGACGTCATGCGCGATGTCATCGACGAGGTGCCCGCTCCCGTCTACGCCGTCAGCCCCGACCTCGCGGAGCAGGTCACCGGCTACCACGTGCACCGGGGCGCCCTCGCCTCCATGCAGCGCAAGCCGCTGCCGACGGCCGAGGACCTGCTCGCCGCCGCCCCCGCCCAGGGCGCCGGACGCCGCGTCGCGATCTTCGAGGACATCGTCGACCACGCCAACCTCGGCGCCGCCTTCCGCAGCGCCGCCGCCCTCGGCGTGGACGCCGTCTTCCTCTCCCCGCGCTGCGCCGACCCCCTCTACCGGCGCGCCGTCAAGGTCTCCATGGGCGCCGTCCTCCAAGTCCCCTGGACCCGCCTGAGTTCCTGGCCCAAGGACATCGAACGCTTCCGCCAGCAGGGCTTCGTCACCGCGGCGCTCTGCCTCGCCGACAAGTCGATCACCATCAACGAACTGGCCGCCCGCCGCTACCCCAAACTCGCCCTCATGCTCGGCACCGAGGGCGACGGCCTCTCCGTGGACGCCCTGCGCGCCGCCGACGAGTGGGTCAGCATCCCGATGGCCCCCGGCGTCGACTCCCTCAACGTCGCCGCCGCGTCGGCCGTCGCCTTCTACGCCACGAGGCTGTAGCCGCGCGGGGCGGCGGCCGGGGCCAGGTCTTCAGGCGCGCTGGGGGCACCTCCAGCGCGCCCACGGGCCCGCGTCCTCACGGGCGGGGCGGGAGCCCCACCAAAGAGGCCAGCGCCGCGCGGTGGTACCCCGGTGTGCCGAGGGCGATCTCGTCCGCCTTGGCGCGCTTGAGGTAGAGGTGGAGCGGATGCTCCCACGTCATGCCGATGCCGCCGTGCAGTTGAAGGGCCTCTTCCGCGGCGTGGACGGCCGTGGCGGCGACGTACGACTGCGCGACGGCCACGGCGACGGCGGTGTCGGGCGCGCCGGTGGCCAGGGCGTCGGCGGCGGAGCGGGCGGCGGCGCGGGCCGAGACGACCTCGAGCCAGAGGTCGGCGAGCCGGTGCTTGAGCGACTGGAAGGACCCCACCACGCGCCCGAACTGGTGGCGCTCACCGAGGTACCGGACGGTCTCGTCCAGGCACCACTGGGCGATGCCGAGCTGTTCCGAGGCGAGCAGCCCGGCGCCGGTGAGCAGGGCGCGGTCCAGCGCGGCGGCCGGGTCTGCGGCGGGCAGGAGACGCCCGGCGGCGCCGGAGAGCTCCAGATCGGCGAGCGGCCGGGTGAGGTCGAGGGAGACCGGCCGTACGGTACGGACGTCGGCCGCCGCGACCTCGTAGAGCCCCGGGCCTTCCGGGCCGACGGCGGGGACGACGAGCACGTCCGCGACGAGGGCTTCCACGACGCTGGTGACACGGCCGGTCAGCGGACCGCCCGCGTCGGCGCGTACCGCTGTGGGGAAGGCACCGCCGGGAGCGGCGGACAGCGGGACGGCCAGCGCCGCCGTGGCCGTGCCTGCGGCGAGGCGGCCGAGCAGCGCCGCCGTCCCCGCGTCCTCGGTGTCGCAGCCGAGCAGCGCGGTGGTGGCGAGGACGGCGCTGCCGAGGAAGGGCGTGGGCGCGGCGCCGCCGCCCAGGACTTCGAGGACGACGGCGGCCTCCCGCGCGGAGGCGCCCTGGCCGCCGAGCTTCTCCGGCACCAGCAGCCCGGCGAGGCCGAGCTCGGCGGCGAGCACCCGCCACAGCGCCGGGTCGTACGGTGTGTCGGTCTCGATCGCGGCCAGCACGGCCGTCGGCGGGCAGCGGTCGGCGAGGACGTCGCGCACGGCGGCCCGCAGGTCGTCCTCGACCTCGGAGTAGAGGAGGTCGGCGGGGCCGGGGGAGGGGGCGGAGGCGGCGGTCATCGGGGGAGGTCCTTCCAGGCGGCGTCCTTGTCGGTGCGGGGCTCGGAGGGCAGGCCGAGGACCCGCTCGGCGACGATGTTGCGCAGGATCTCGGAGGTGCCGCCCTCGATCGAGTTCCCCTTGGCCCGCAGATAGCGGTAGCCCGCGTCGCGGCCGTAGAAGTCGACACTGCGCGGCCTGACCATCGTCCAGTCGCCGTAGCGCAGACCGTCCTCGCCGAGGAGTTCCACCTCAAGGCCGCTGATCTGCTGGTTGAGCCGGGCGAAGGCCAGCTTGAGCCCGGAGCCCTCGGGGCCCGGCGCGCCGGACACGAGCTGCTGGCGGACCCGCTCGGCGGTGAGCCGCGCGACCTCCGCGTCCACCCACAGCCGCATCAGCCGGTCGTGCAGCTCCGGCGTCCGCAGCTCGGGCCGCTCGCGCCAGGTCGCGGCGACGGGGCCCATCATGCCGCCCTCACGCGGCAGGCTCTGCCCGCCGATCGCCACCCGCTCGTTCATGAGCGTGGTCTGCGCGACCCGCCAGCCGTCGCCGACCTCGCCGAGCCGGTGCGCGTCGGGAATCCGCACCCCGCTGAGGAACACCTCGTTGAACTCGGCCTCCCCGGTGATCTGCCGCAGCGGACGCACCTCGACGCCGGGGTCGGTCATGTCGCACACGAAGTACGTGATCCCTCGGTGCTTGGGCACATCCGGGTCGGTACGGGCGATGAGGATCGCCCAGCGCGCGGTGTGGGCGCTCGACGTCCAGACCTTCTGGCCGTCCACGACCCACTCGTCGCCGTCGCGGACCGCCCGCGTGCGCAGCCCGGCCAGGTCCGAGCCCGCGCCCGGTTCGCTGAAGAGCTGGCACCACACCTCCTCGCCGGTCCACAGCGGTCGCAGAAAGCGGGACTTCTGCTCCTCGGTGCCGTACCGCAGGATGGTCGGCGCCGCCATGCCGAGCCCGATGCCGATCCGCCGGGGATCGTTGTCCGGCGCCCTGGCCGCCGTCAGCTCCGCGTCCACCGCCGCCTGCGCCGCCCTCGGCGCGCCCAGGCCCCCGAGGCCCTCGGGGAAGTGCACCCACGCCAGTCCCGCGTCGAACCGCGCCCGCAGGAACTCCAGCGGCTCCGTCCGCCCCGGCTCCCATGCCGCCAGCAGCGCCCTGGCCCGCCGGCGCAGCTCCTCCTCGCCGAGGCCGTCCTTCGCGGTGGTGGTCGTCATGCGCCGCGTCCTTCCGATCGCCCGAGCCTACTAAGCAAGCGCTTGGAAACCTAGCCGAAGTCCGCCCACCCACGCCAGCCCCCCTGCGGGGGAGGCTTCACGAGTACGGACGCCCGCGCGAGTGCCACATCCCGTCGCGGAGCCAGCCCCGCCCCGCCCTGGCCACCCGCGCCGTTCCCCCGCCCCGGTGGGGGCCGGTCGCGCAGTTCCCCGCGCCCCTTCGGGGCTCGTACCTGCCGTCCTTCACCCGCGCCCCGACATGGGCTGGTCGCGCAGTTCCCCGCGCCCCTCAAAAGCCCGCCCCACCCGGCGTCCGCACTGGGGCCCCGTAGGGGCGCGGGGAACTGCGCGCGCAAGCGCAGCGGGCCGGTGCTGTTCGCGCGGCGGAATGTGGCACCCACCTGGGGGCGCGGGGAACTGCGCGACCAGCCACGTCATGGCGGGACTGTCTCCGCGACGCCGGGTGGGCCCCGTAGGGGCGCGGGGAACTGCGCGACGAGCCACGGCTGGCCGGGACTGTCCGCACGGCCGAAAGTGGCACCCAACCGGGGGAACGGCGCGATCGGCCGTGACGGAAGCCGACATCGGGCCGCCCGGGCGGCAGCCCTAGGGGCCTGAATCCCCGGCGGAAGCCGAGACGGTGACCGTGGGCGGGACGCCGAGTCCGCGGGAGAGCCGGTGGCACCCCTGGGCGGCGGCGATGATGACGGCCGCGAGAAGGGTGACGATGACGAAGACGAAGACGCGCTGGCGCAACAGGCGCCGCTTCGGGCTGGCACCGGGACGCCGCCCGGTCGGCGTCCGGGCGGCGGGGGTGCGGGTCCCGGAGGACCGGGGGCCGGGCGGCCGAGGCGGCGGCGTACGCGACCCGGAGCGCCCCCCGGACGTGCCGGCGCCGCCCTGCCCCCCGGCACCGGCCCCGGTGCCGTGCGGCCCCTGGCCACCGCCCGTACGGCTGCCGCGGCCGGGCGCGGTACCGGGACCCGTACGCCCGTTGGTCGGCCCGCCGGCCGGCCGCCGTTCGGTGTGCTGCTGCGCGTACTCCTCGGCCCTGCGGCCGGTCGGCCGCTCCGGGCGCGGCCCGGCCGCCTTCGGCAGCCCCTCGCGGCGCGGCGCGCCGATCCCGCGGGCCTCGCGGGCGGCGATCTCGGCGAGCCGTTCCGAGAGCTGCACGGTGCTCGGCCGCTCCTCGGGGTCCTTGGCCAGGCACGCGTAGACCAGCGGCGCGAGCGCGTCGGGCACGCCGGTCAGATCCGGCTCCTCGTGCACCACGCGGTACAGCATGACCTCGGAACTGCCCTGCCCGAAGGGCGAGTCGGCGGTCGCCGCGTACGCCAGGGTGGCGCCGAAGGCGAAGACGTCGGTGGCCGGGGTGACCGCGGCGCCGCGCACCTGCTCGGGCGCGAGGAAGCCGGGCGAGCCGACCGCCGTACCGACGTGCGTCAACGTGCTGGCCCCGGTCGCCCAGGCGATGCCGAAGTCGATGATCCGCGGGCCCTTGGGGGACAGCAGGATGTTCGACGGCTTGAGGTCGCGGTGCACGACCCCGGCCTCGTGCACGGCGACCAGCCCCTCGGCGAGGGCCGCGCCGATCGTGGCGACCTCGGCGGCGGGCAGCGTGCCGCCCTCGGCGACCTTGTCGTGCAGGGACGGCCCCGGCACGTACTGCGTGGCGAACCACGGGCGTTCGGCCTCGAGGTCGGCCGCCACCAGCCGGGCCGTGCAGCCGCCGCGGATCCGCCGGGCGGCGGACACCTCACGGGCGAACCGCGAGCGGAACTCCTGATCCTCCGCCAGCTCGGGCCTGATGACCTTCAGCGCGACGCGCTGCCCGCGCTTGTCCGCGCCGAGGTAGACCACGCCCATGCCGCCCGCCCCGAGCCGCCGGTGCAACCGGAACGCGCCGACGACCCGCGGATCCTCGCGCCGGAGCCGCATCATCGCCATGTCCGTCCGTCCCCTGCCTCCGGTGGGGGAGGCCCCACTCCACTGAACTGACCGGCCGCTGGGCCGGCCGCCCACAGCTTACGGACTCAAGTCCCCCCGCGCGCTGATGCCCCGCAGGCGCGCGGGCGCTAATTGTCAGTGCCCGGTGGGATCCTTGAGAGGTGGGAGCGCGCCCGTCGGACGGGTGGTCAGCACCGCGCCCGCTTCGCCAACGGACCGTCTGCCAAGGGGGAATGACGCCGTGAAAGGTGATCGTGTGGAGATAGTCGTCGACGCGGGGGACACCACCCGCACCTATGAGGTCATCGCCACCCGGGCGGGCCGCAGAGTGGAGACGGCGGTGCGCCGAGGTGTCGTGGAAGTGAGTGAAGTCACCCGCAATGGGACGGTGGTCCGCACCGCCCGCTTCATGTCCACCAGAGTGCTCGCCCTGGTGGAGCAGCCGGTACCGCGCGAGGTCGAGCAGGCGGGCTGAGCACCGCCCCGTCACCGCGCCGTCGCCCGACCCCGTCACCGCCCTGTCACCCCGCCGGCTACCGACGCGGTCCCGGACCCTCCTCAGGAAAAGCCGCCCCTCCGGCCCGGTGTCCCCTCCGGGATACCCCTGGTGACCTAGGTCGCCTCCTCCACCCAGGGGAGTATCCGGGCCGCTCGCCGTCATCCTCCGGGAGGCCGGTAAAGGGGTACGAGGGCATGACGACCGGCCGCCGTCGCGCCCTTAATGTTGAGGTCAAGCGGCGGGCGAAGCACTCGTCCCCCGAGGTCAAACGTCCGCCGCCCCAAATCTGACAACAGAAGATCTGACCACACCTCACCTCTGGAGAGGGCCATGGCGAACACGGTGGAACGCACCGCGCGTGCCGTGCGCGGCGGCAGGGCGCTGATCGTCGGCGCCCGTCCGACCGGCACCCGGCATCCGCTGGTGGCGGCGGCCATGGTGCTGCCGCTGGCAGCCCTGCTCGCCTACTTCTTCGGTGGAGTGGACGCGGTGGTCACACAAGCGTCGTCCGTAGCCGGCCTGATGGGGCGCTGACACAACGCCCCAGGCCCGGAAGAGCGGTCCGGGCCGGGGACATACCGGTGAACCCCGTGGGGACGGGGGTACGGCGGACGACTGCGTTTGCCCGGGTATCGCGAGATACCCGGGCATTGCGCTTTTCCGGGGCCAGTTGACCCCGATCCCGACGACGGAGGCGGTCCTCCCGCGACCGAGGGGACCCGCACGGCCGAGGGGACCCGCAACGGCCGAGTGGACCCGCACGACCGAGGGACCCGCACGACCGAGGGCCGGAAGCTCGATCGCTTCCGGCCCTCGGTGTCCTGCGCGTGGACGATACTGGGATTGAACCAGTGACCCCTTCCGTGTCAGGGAAGTGCTCTCCCGCTGAGCTAATCGTCCTCGGTCGTGCGGGTGACGCGGATGGTGCTGATGACGCGTGCGCGATACTGGGATTGAACCAGTGACCTCTTCCGTGTCAGGGAAGCGCTCTCCCGCTGAGCTAATCGCGCGGGATCTTTCTCCAGGACCCTGTGGGGTCCAGTGGACGATACTGGGATTGAACCAGTGACCTCTTCCGTGTCAGGGAAGCGCTCTCCCGCTGAGCTAATCGTCCTTGGAGGTGGAGACGGGATTTGAACCCGTGTAGACGGCTTTGCAGGCCGTTGCCTCGCCTCTCGGCCACTCCACCAACACAGCGGGGGTTCGGGAAGATCCCCCACGTCGAGCGGACGACGAGATTCGAACTCGCGACCCTCACCTTGGCAAGGTGATGCTCTACCAACTGAGCCACGTCCGCAGGCGCCGTAGCTCCGGGGCACTCTCGTGTCCCGGCGACGTGGTGAACTCTAGCGGATTCCCGGTCAAGCTCAAAAACTGGTTTCCGCAGCGTGCCGGGCCAATGACGGGCGCATGACCGGCGGAGCACCGCGACGGCGCCCCGCCTAGACTCGGCTCCACCTGCCGCCGAGCACCGGTTCGGCCCTCTCGTCGTCCACTCGCCGTCCACCAGGGAAGCCCCGTGCGTGACCTCGCCCCCATGGCCCGCTTCGGCGGCCTCGTCGCCTCCGACCTGCGGGATGTCACCGCGGACCTGAGCGCGCTCGACTCCACGGGCTTCTGGGCGGTCGCCGCCGACTTCGAGGGCCGTACGGTCTGCGCCCGCTTCGGCGACGTACGCCGCGACCCCGCCCCCTCCACACCCCGGACCCGCCCCTGGCGCGGCCCCGACCCCGCCGCGTGGACCTCCTCGCTGGACCGCGCGGCCTATGTGGCCGGGGTGCGCGCGATCCGCGAGCGCATCGCGGCCGGCGAGGTCTACCAGGTCAACCTCTGCCGGGTCCTGACCGCGCCGCTGCCCGAGGCGGAGAGCCGGGGCGGGTACGGCGGCCCGGACATCGACGCGCTGTCCGCGGTCCTGGCCCGCGGCAACCCGGCCCCGTATGCCGGAACGATTCGGCTGCCCGCGCACGGCGTCGAGATCGCCACCGCCTCGCCCGAGTTGTTCCTGCGGCGCGACGGCGCGACGGTCGAGTCGGGGCCGATCAAGGGCACCGCGCGGACCGCGGACGAGCTGCTGCCCAAGGACCACGCGGAGAACGTCATGATCGTCGACCTGGTGCGCAACGACCTCGGCCAGGTCTGCGCCACCGGCTCGGTGACCGTGCCCGCGCTGTGCGCGATCGAGCCGCACCCCGGCCTGGTGCACCTGGTCTCCACCGTCCGCGGCGAGCTGCGCCCCGACGCCGGATGGCCGGAGCTGTTCGCCGCCGCCTTCCCGCCCGGCTCGGTCACCGGCGCGCCCAAGTCGAGCGCGCTGCGGGTGCTCGGCGAGCTGGAGACCGCCCCGCGCGGCCCGTACTGCGGCGGGATCGGCTGGGTCGACGCGGACCGGCGGACCGGTGAACTGGCCGTCGGCATCCGGACGTTCTGGATCGACAGGACGGGCCCCGGCGCCCCCTTGCTGCGCTTCGGCACCGGTGCCGGGATCACCTGGGGTTCGGATCCGGAAGGCGAGTGGGCCGAGACCGAATTGAAGGCGGCCAGGCTGCTGGCGGTAGCGTCGGGAGTCCAGGAGACAAGCGGAGGGATGCTTCGGTGAAGATCTGGGTGGACGGCGGACTGCGGGACACCGCGGACGCCACCGTGTCGGTGTTCGACCACGGACTGACGGTCGGCGACGGCGTGTTCGAGACGCTCAAGGCCGTCGAGGGCCGGCCCTTCGCGGTCACCCGCCACCTGGAGCGGCTCGCCAGGTCCGCCCGCGGTCTCGGCCTGCCGGAGCCCGACCGGGACGAGGTGCGCCGCGCCTGCGACGCCGTGCTCGCCGCGAACCCGATGCCGCTCGGACGGCTGCGGATCACGTACACCGGCGGTCCGTCGCCGCTCGGCTCCGACCGCGGCGACGCGGGCACCACCCTGGTCGTGGCGCTCGGCGAGGCGTCCGTACGCCCCGACACCACCGCCGTCGTCACCGTCCCGTGGGCGCGCAACGAGAAGGGCGCGCTGTCCGGGCTCAAGACCACCTCCTACGGGGAGAACGTCGTCGCTCTCGCGCGGGCGCACGAACACGGCGCCAGCGAGGCGCTGTTCGCCAACACCCGGGGCAGGCTCTGCGAGGGCACCGGGTCCAATGTCTTCGTCGTCCTCGACGGCCGGCTGCTGACCCCGCCGCTGGCGTCCGGCTGCCTGGCCGGGATCACCCGCGAGCTGGTGATCGACTGGACCGGCGCGCAGGAGACCGACCTGCCGCTCGACGTCCTCGACCGGGCGGAGGAGATCTTCCTGACCTCGTCGCTGCGCGATGTGCAGGGCGTGCACCGGACGGACGACCGTCGGCTGTCCGCCGCTCCGGGGCCCGTCACGGCCAAGGCCATGCGGATCTTCGCCGAGCGCGCGGCGGCCGATCCGAACCCGTAGGTCCCCCAAGTCCCGGCACGGCGGCGGCCGGGCGCGGTAGAACGTCACCCGGCACCCCATGCGATCGGTACGGCGACATCCCGGGAGCGCGACCATGACGACGACCCTCAGACCCGCGGGCCCGGAGCGGCGCGCGCCCGACGGCGGTCGCGCCCGCGCCTTCACCGTCTGCGTCAACGGCCGCCCGGTCGGCGGTGTCGAGCTGAGCGCGGAACCGGGGCTCGGCCCCGGCACCGGGCG
The DNA here is from genome assembly GCF_044753885.1 of Streptomyces sp. NPDC093221. Taxonomy (NCBI): domain Bacteria; kingdom Bacillati; phylum Actinomycetota; class Actinomycetes; order Kitasatosporales; family Streptomycetaceae; genus Streptomyces; species Streptomyces sp. NPDC093221. Next base: position 240,210 of record NZ_JBIVOA010000006.1, read on the forward strand.
GATCGCGGCGCTGGCCGTCGACGAGCCGGACCGGCGGCGCGGGCGCGGCACCGTGGCCGCGCTGGCCGCCGAGGAGGTGCTGCGGCTGTGGGGCTGCGCGCGGGCGGAGGTCTCGGTCCCTGCCGCCGCCGAGTACGGGCTGCGGCTGGCCACCGCGCTCGGCTACGTCGAACGCGCCCGCGGCATGCTCAAGCCGCTGCGCGAGCCCGCCCCGCCGCACCCGCTGCCGCCCGGCAGCCGCACCCGCCCGCTGACCGCCGCCGAGTACGGGCCGTGGCGGGCGCACAGCGCGGAGGAGTTCATCGCCTCGCTGGTCGACCGCGGCATGCCGCGCGAGCAGGCGGCGGCCCGCGAGGCCGCCGCCTTCGACCACGTGCTGCCGCGCGGCCGGGACACTCCGGGCGCCGCGTTGTACGCCCTCGCGCACGACGGTGTGACCGTCGGCCGCGTGGCGCTGCGGCTGTACGACGAGGCCGACCGTGCCGCGCCCGCGTGGGTGCTGGCCGTCGAGGTCGACACCGCGCACCGGGGCCGCGGACACGGCCGTACGCTCATGCTCGCCGCCGAGAACGCCTGCCGCGAGGCCGGGGCCCCCGCCGTCGCCCTCGACGTCTTCGCGGGCAACGCACCGGCGCTGCGGCTGTACGAGTCGCTGGGCTACGGCACGACGGTGCGGCACCTGTCGAAGCCGCTGCTGTAGCCCGGACCCGACCCCGCTGCCCGCGTCTGAGCCCGGACCCGTGCCCGCTGCCCGCGTCTGATCCCGACCCCGATGAGCCCGGTGCCGGTCTAGTCGCGGCCGGGGATCCGGCAGACCTGCCCGTCGTCGCCGGTGGCCGGGCCGGGGCCGGGGACGGCCGAGCCCGCCTCGGCCAGCAGGCGGTCGACGATGGCGGTGATCCGCTCGCGCAGCCCGTCCTGGCTCTTGCCGCCGTCCAGACGCTCGCCGCCGATCACATACGTGGGCGTGCCGGTAACGCCGATGGCCTTGCCCTCCGCCTCGTCGGAGTCGACGACCAGCAGGTGGCGGCCGTCGATCAGCGCGGTGTCCACCTCGTCGGCGTCCAGGCCGAGATCGCGCGCCACCTCGACCAGCACCGCCTCACCGCGGCTGTCCAGTTCCTCGACCCTGGCCAGCACGGCCTCCGCGTACGGCCAGCCGCTGCCCTGCTCGTACGCCTCCTCGTACGCCTGCGCGGCGGCCAGGGCGTGCGCGTGCTTGGGCAGCGGGAAGTGCCTGAGCTGGATGTCGAGCGTGTCGCCGTACCGCTCGCGCAGCGCGCGGACGTCGTCCAGGGCGGTGCGGCAGTCCGGGCACTGGAGCTCGCACCAGACCTCGAGTACGGGGGGACGCGACACGGCGGGGGAGGGTTGATCCATGGTCCAAGTCTCCCACTCGGGGAGGAGGCACCCCCGAGATCCCCCTGAACCCGGCCCCCCGCCGTGGCCTCGCGCGCCCGTGTCGAGGCAGGATGGGAGGACGCGACCTCGTGCGGGCCCTTGGCCGGACCTCACGGGGCCATCCGCAACTGCCGCAGGAGCCTCGGGATGCTGACCACCGCCCTATGCGCCGTCCTGTCCGCCGCGGGCCTGGCCATCGCCGTGCAGACCGCCTACCGCCGACGCTATCTGCGGGCCACCCGCATCGCCGCCGTGTCGCTGCTGCCGGTCGGCCTGGCCATGGCGGGGCTCGTGACCCTCGGCCGCAAGATCGGCACCGCCACCGGCGACTGGGCGGCCGACCTGATCTTCAAGCCCACCGTCTGGCTCGGCTTCGGCGTCATCGGCGTCTCCGTGCTGCTGTACGGCGTCACCCGGCTGATCGCCGCGCGCGTCGGACCCGAGGAGGGGCAGCAGCCCCCGGCGGCCGTGCCCGGCGCCTCCAGCCCCGCGCTGCCCGCCTCCTCCCGCCCGAGCACGAAACGGCGCGCCTCGGCGGACAGCGGTCTGTCCGACTTCGCCGACGTCGAGGAGATCCTCAAGCGGCGCGGTATCTGACCGGAAGGCGTGCGCCGCACGGCCCTCTTCGAACGGGTGTGGGGGTCCGAAACACCCCTGGGAGTTGGCGTGTTGGGAGACGAGTGATCGTTCTCTGCGCGATCATCGGCCTGTGCTGCCCACCTCCGGGGATCGTCTCTCCCCTCCGCGGCCGGACCGTGCCGAATCCACTGTCGAGAACGTCGTTCCAGGCCCGCGCGCCGAGGGTCGTGAACCCGCCGCGAGGGCGGGGGAGGGAGAGCCGCAGGGGTGCCTGTACGCCCTCTCGCAGCCCCCGCTGATGCTGTTCCTGTGTGTGATCGGAGGGCTGCTCGGGGCAGGCGCGATCTACGACCTGCTGCTGCTCTGACGCCGCGGGCCGGGGGCGGACGCACGCGGCCGCGTCCGCAGGTCGGCTGTTCGTGCCGCCCGCGCTCAGGCGCTCGCCTCGCGCTGGCGGGCCCGGTAGGCCGCCACATGGAGCCGGTTGCCGCAGGTGCGGCTGTCGCAGTAGCGGCGTGAGCGGTTGCGGGAGAGGTCGACGAAGGCCCGGCGGCAGTCGGGCGCGTCGCACCGCCGCAGCCGGTCGCGTTCCCCGGCGACGATGAGGAAGGCCAGCGCCATGCCGCAGTCCGCGGCGAGGTGGTCGGCCAGCGAGGCGCCCGGCGCGAAGTAGTGCACGTGCCAGTCGTAGCCGTCGTGGTCGGTCAGCCGCGGCGTGGTGCCCGCCTCGGCGACCATCGCGTTGAGCATGGTGGCGGCCGTCGCGTTGTCGGCGGCGCCGAAGACGGCGGTGAAGCGGGCGCGTACGGCGTGGACGGCGGTGAGGTCGCGCTCGTCGAGCCGTCCGACCTCGCTGACCTGGTTTCGTTCCACGAAGCCGCGGAGGTCCGCGACGTCCGCGAGCGATTCCCGGCCCTCGATCTGCGGCGCGGTGTTGACGAGGTCGACGACGCTGTCGAGCGCGCACCTGGTGTCATGGTTGATCAGCACGGAACTGCTCCCTGCCGGCGTGATCGGTCGGCTGCGTTCCGGTGACTCTAGCGCGCGAAAGCCGCCGCCGTGGGGGTGCAGGCCCCACGGAGACGGCTGTCGTGCGTGTCTCGTACGCGACGGGTGACGGTGTCGTGCGTGTCGCGGCGAGCGACGTCACGAGCGATGTCATGAGCGAAATCGCGTGCGAAGTCGTGTCGAGATGACAGGCGGCCGGGCCGGGCGCGAGCGTCCGGCTCCGCTGGTCGGGTCCGGGCGTCCCCCCGAGTAGGACGGCCGCGGACTGCGGTGACGGGCTGGGTCTCAGCTCTCCGCGAGGATGTGGGAGAGCTCGGTGTCGAGGTCGAAGTGACGATGCTCGGTGCCCGGCGGAACCGCGGCGTCCGTCCGCTTCAGGAAGGACTCCAGGGCCCGCGCCGGTGCTTCCAACAGCGCTTCGCCCTCGGGGGAGCTGAGGGCGATGCAGACGACGCCCTGACCGTGGCTGCGGGACGGCCAGACTCTGACGTCTCCGGTGCCGGTGGGGCGGTGCAGCCCCTCGGCGAGCAGGTCGCGGGCGAACACCCATTCGACCGTCTCTTCGGCTCCGGTGTGGAAGGTGGCGTGCACGGCATACGGATCGGCCGTGTCGTACCGCAAGCCCGCGGGTACAGGCAGTGAGGATTCGCTCGACACAACGAGGCGCAGGTGCAGCTCGCAGCTGACCGTGGTGTTCATAAGCGCCAGGGCCTTTCGCTCAGTGTGCGCTCGGGGATTCGCACGTCGGCGAAATCGACATGCCACCTGCGAGGACGTTGTAAACCCCTCTGAGGGGTTTGTGAGGCTTCTGGTACCTCGTCCGGCCTAGTCCCGAGACGGGCCGATCGGCCATTTCGGTGACGAACGCCGGTCGGGTAAATTGTCGGTATGACTGCGGAGAGTGACGAGTCCGGCGGAGCCGTGGCCAAGGATTCGCGGCTGGGGTCACGGGCCCCCGGCTTCATCAGGAAGTCACGGCTGCTGCACCAGTCCTGGCGGGTCGGCGTCTTCCTCGTCGGCCTCGCCGTCGTCGCGGGCGGAGTCGTCCTGCTCCCGCTGCCCGGCCCCGGCTGGGTGGTGATCTTCGGCGGCATGGCGATCTGGGCCACCGAGTTCGCCTGGGCCCAGCGCGTCCTGCGCTGGACCCGCCGCAAGGTCGCCGACGCCGCCAGGGCCGCCCTGGACCCCCGCGTACGGCGGCGCAATCTGCTGCTCACCACCGCCGCCGTGCTCGCCCTGGCCGGACTCGCCGGGTGCTACCTGTGGCAGTTCGGCCTCGACACGCCCTGGGCCGACAGCTAGGCCCCGCGCGCCCGTCGCGGGCCCTCGGGAGCCTGGTCCGAGGCCCCTCCCACGTGCGGTAAAGTTGTCCACGCGTCCGGGCGATTAGCTCAGCGGGAGAGCACTTCGTTCACACCGAAGGGGTCACTGGTTCGATCCCAGTATCGCCCACCGGATTCGAGGATCCCGGGGACCGGTTTCCACACCGCTCCCCGGGATCCTTTGCGTTCCCGCGCCGTACGCGGATTCGATCGCGCACACTTGCGGTATGGACTGGAGTCACTACCGATTCCGTAGGACGTGGCAGCTCGACGCGGACCCCGACGCCGTCTACCGGGTGCTGGAACGGCCCGACGACTACCCCGTCTGGTGGCCCCAGATCCGCGAGGTGCGGCAGACCGGCGACACCACCGGCATGCTGCGCTTCCGCTCCCTCCTCCCGTACGACCTCGTCGTCAGCGCCAGATCCGTCCGGCACGACCCGAGTACGCGGGTCCTGGAAGCCGCGATGACCGGCGACCTGGAGGGCTGGTTCCGCTGGACGATCACGCCGGGCGGCCTCCCGGGGACCCGCACCCGGCTGCTCTACGAACAGGAAGTCGTCGTCCGCAAGCCGTTGATGCGGCTGCTCGCCGTCCCCTGCCGCCCGCTCTTCCTCGCCAACCACGCGCTGATGATGCGCGGCGGACGCCACGGGCTGCTCGCGCGGCTCGCCGCCGACGCCGCGCATGTGGTTTGAACGGCGGGCCCGTCGCGCTGTATGGTTCGAGGAGTCCCGGGCGATTAGCTCAGCGGGAGAGCACTTCGTTCACACCGAAGGGGTCACTGGTTCGATCCCAGTATCGCCCACCGAGGCTCACCGGCCTCGAAGTACCGTGACGGCCCGCCGACATCAGTCGGCGGGCCGTTGTGCGTTCCGCGGCGGCCGTCGCGGAACGCCGGCCTGTGAGACCGTCAGGCGGCACTGCCGGGCGCGGCGAACGCCGAGATGTCGTCGGTGGATTCACCGTCCAGCGCCAATTCGGCGAGGATGCGGCCGATGGCCGGGGTGAACTTGAAGGCGTGGCCCGCGCCGAGGGCGACGATGATGTCGGGGTACCGCGCGAGCGGGCTCAGCACGAATTCCCGGTCGGGCGTGATCGCGTACTGGCAGGTGACGGTGCGCAGCACGTGGCCGCTGGCGGGGATCGTGGCGCCCATGAACGCCGAGAGCTGGTCGAGCAGTTCGGCGGACGGCTCGAAGGTCCGGTCCTCGGGCGTCATCAGGTTGTTCGACACGTCGCGGGCGGCTTTGACGGTGGGTTCGCCGTAGGCGGGGAATCCGTAGAAGCAGTCGGTGTCCTCCCAGATCCACACCGGGAAGCGGTCGGGGTCGAACGCCTCGGCGTCGGCGGGCTTGAAGTACGTGACCTGCTCCTGCATCGTCTCCAGCGGTATCGCGGCGTCCAGCGGGGCGAGCAGCCGGTTCGTCCACGCGTCGGCCGCCAGGACCACCTTCCTCGCCCGCAGGGGACCGGCCGCCGTCTCCAGTACGGTGCCCGCGCCGTCCGGCCTCAGCGCCGTCACGGGCGTGCGCGCCCGCAACTCGGCGCCGTGGGCCCGCGCCTGCATCTGGAGCGCGGCCACCGTACGGGAGGCGTTCACGATCCCGGTGTCGGGCGTGTAGACGGTCTCGACGTTCTCGGGGATGTCGAACTGCGGCCACCGCGCCCGGACCTGGTCCGGGTCCAGCAGCTCGTACGGGACGCCGACCTCGGTCAGGCTGCCGGTGAAGTCACCGGCGCTGTAGGGGCCGTCGGCGGGCAGGAAGATCACCCCGCCGGTCACCGTGACCAGCCGCTCGCCCGCGACCTTCTCGAAGTCCGCCCAGTCCTGGTACGCGGACGTGGCGAGCCGGACGTATCTGGTCGCGCCGTAGGACGTCCTGATGATGCGTGAGGTGTCGTGCGACGCGCCCCGTACGTGTCCGAGGTCGAACTGCTCGAACGCGACGGTGCGGACTCCGCGCTTGGCCAGGTGGTACGCGGCGGCGCTGCCGAGGGCGCCCAGGCCGACGACGGCCACGTCGAAGGTCTCCAGCGGGTTGCTCACGGTGCTTCCTTCCGGATTCGATGAGTTGTCATGACAGGACCTTCGCCAGGAAGGAACGGGTGCGTTCGTGCCGCGGACTGCCCAGCACCCGCTCGGGAGGGCCGCTCTCGACGACCACGCCGTCGTCGAGGAAGGCCACGGTGTGGGCGACCTCGCGGGCGAAGCCGATCTCGTGGGTGACCACGATCATGCTCATGCCGTCCGCGGCGAGACCCCGCATCACGTCGAGCACCTCGCCGACCAGCTCCGGGTCGAGCGCGGAGGTGGGCTCGTCGAACAGCATCAGCTTGGGGCGCATGGCGAGCGCCCGTGCGATCGCGACCCGCTGCTGCTGCCCGCCGGACAGCGCCCGCGGGTACGCGTCCGCCTTGTCGGCGAGCCCGACGCGGGTGAGCAGCGCCCGCGCGTGTTCGACGGCCGCCCCGCGCTTCTCCCGGCGGACCCGGAGCGGGGCCTCGATCAGGTTCTCCAGCACCGTCATGTGCGGGAAGAGGTTGAAGTGCTGGAAGACCATGCCGATCTCGCTGCGGCGCTTGGCGGTCTCCGCGTCGCGCAGTTCGTGCAGCCACCCGTTGTGCTCGCGGTAGCCGACCAGGTCGCCGGCGACGCTGATGCTGCCCGCGTCGATCTTCTCCAGATGGTTGACGCAGCGCAGGAACGTGCTCTTGCCCGACCCCGACGGGCCGATGAGACACAGCACCTCGCCCTCCGCGACCGTCAGGTCGATCCCCTGGACGACGCGATTGCCGCCGTAGGACTTGTGCACGCCCACGGCCTCGACCATCGGCCGGGTGGAGACGGCGGTCATGCGCGGCCTCCCTCGGTGCCGGCCGGGCCCGTCGGCGCGGCGGCCCTCGCCCTGCGCGGGACGATCCCGGCCCGCAGCGCCGCCAGCAGCGACGGCTCGGGGGAGTGGGTGTCACCGCGCTTGAAATGCCGTTCGAGGTAGAACTGGCCCGTGCTCAGCACGGTGGTCACCACGAGGTACCAGAGGCTGACGGTGATCAGCAGCGGGATCACCTCGTACGTCCGCGAGTAGATCTCCTGCACCCGGAAGAGGATCTCCGGGATCGCGATGACGCTGACCAGCGACGTCGTCTTGAGCATCGAGATCGTCTGGTTCCCCGTGGGCGGGATGATGACCCGCATGGCCTGGGGGAGCACGACGCGCCGGAAGATCTGGCCCCTGCGCATGCCCAGCGCCTGCGCGGCCTGCGTCTGGCCGGGGTCGACCGACTGGAGCCCGGCCCTGACGATCTCGGACATGTAGGCGCCCTCGTTCAGCCCGAGGCCGAGGATCGCCGCGACATACGGCGTGATCAGCGTGTTCGCGTCACCCGACACCAGCGTCGGGCCGAACGGGACGCCGAGCGACAGCACCGGGTACAGGGCGGCCAGGTTGAACCAGAAGATCAACTGCACCAGCAGCGGCGTGCCGCGGAAGAATCCGGCGTAGGCCAGCGCCGCGGCGGCGACGGACCGGTTCCTGGAATCACGGCAGACCGCGACCAGGACGCCGATGACGATTCCGACGACCATGGCGACGACGGTCAGGACGATCGTCGTGACAAGTCCGTGCACCACCTGCACATCGCGGAAATAGCTGAATACGACGTCCCACTGATAGCGAGGATTCGTGATCAGCGAATTGACGGCGAGGGCCGCCAGGGAAATGATGACGAAGGTCGCGATCCACTGCCCGTAATGCCGGGTGCGCGCGACCTTGAGCACGCCGCCGTCCGGGCCGCCGGTTCTTTGCGCGAGCGAGGGCATTTCAGCGTTGGCCATCGGTGTGCACCTCTGACTTCGCGATCTCGCCCTGGTTCACTTTCCACTTGGCAAGGATCTTGCCGTACGTGCCGTCGGATATCAGATTGTTCATCGCGGCGGCGACCGCGGGCGCCAGGGCGGAGCCCTTCGGGAGCGCGTAGCCCCATGTGGTCGGCAGGTAGTTCGCGTTCAGCACGTCGAGCCGGCCGTTGGACTGCCCGGCGATGTAGGACAGCGGGCCGTAGTCGGACATGCTGGCGTCCGCGCGGCGGCTGCTGACCGCGAGCGTGGCGTCGGCCTGGGCGGGGAACACCGAGACGGTGATGGCGGGCTTGCCCGCCCGCACGCAGTCCCGGTCGAACGTCGGCATGTAGTTCTCGGCGTAGATGCTGCCCTTCATGACGGCGATGGTGTGTCCGCACATCGTGTCGAGGGTCAGCTTCTCGGGGTTGCCCGCGTCCACGATCAGCGAGGTGCCGCCGGAGTACTCGCTGACGAAGTCGACCTGCTTCAGCCGGGCGGGCGTGATGCTGAGCGCCGCGGCGACCATGTCGTAGCGCTTGGTCTGGAGGCCGGGGATCATCGCGTCGAACTTGACGTCGGCGAACCTCACCTTCAGCCCCAGCACGTCGGCGACGGCCCGCAGAAGCTCGGGTTCCGCGCCTGCCAGGGTCTTGCCGTCCTCGGCGAGCAGCAAGAACGGCGGATAGCCGGGCCCGCTCGCCACGTCGATCCCGCCCTTTCCCGCGATGTCCGAAGGAACCAGTCGTGCGACGCTCTTGTCGTACGTCCCCCGGATGAAATCCTCGCCCACGGAATCGGCGGTCGCGGTGGCATGCGAGGTGCAACCGGCGAGGACGCCGACGGTCATGGCGAATCCGGCCACTGCTGTCACGGCTGTCGCCGGTCTACCAGTAAGGTGTTTGCTGAACACGTGAGTCGGGCTCCTTGCGGCAGTCGGGAACAACATGCGAGGACCGATACGCCGTTTTCCGTTCTGTGGAAAAGGGAAATCCGGCGGTGCTCAAAACGAGTTGGCTCACTATAAGCACCGCGGAAGTGCTGTCACGCCGCACGATGCGTTTCCGGCAAACCGCGGCACGGCGAATTGAGGGTTCTGCGCGAACGCCCTGGCCGGACGGTCGCCGCGGCGGCGCACCACCGGGCGCGCGGGCGGGCCACTGCTACGGTGCGGGGAACGCACGTCGCCCCGGCCACGACGGAAGGCCCACGCGACACGGATCGTCGAGGACCCGGTGATGACGACACATGTGTTGTCGGGACTGAACGCGGTGCAGCAGGTCGGCAATCGTCCCGACCCCACCCTGCCGATGCCGGTCGGGGAGATCGCCGGACGGTTGGGCACGGTGCTGAGCAGCGCTTCCCGGCTCTGTGGTGAACTGGCGGAACTCGAACTGCTGGAGCGCGGGAGCGCGTACGGGACCTACCGCATCGGACGGCGGGCCATCGAGCTCTCCGGCCGCGCGGCGGCCCCGTTCGCCAGGTCCGTCCGGTCGGCGCTGACGCTCGTCGCGACGCTCACCGGCGAGACCGCGTGCCTGGCCGCACCGACGGCGCAGGGCATGCGGGTGGTCGCCTCGGTCGAGTCGGTGTGGCCCCTGCGCGCGCACGCCAAGGTGGGCGAGTCGGTCGACGACGCCCGGCGCGCGATCGTGCGCGCGGCGCGCCTCGAAGACACCGACGGCCCGCCGCGGGCGCTCCGCGCCGAGTCGACCATCGGCATGGGCGTGGAGATCGCCGTGCCGGTCATGAGCCCCGTCGGCGAATGCGTCGCCGTACTGGCGGCCCGGCTGCCGGTCAGCCGCGCCGCCAAGGTCGTACCGCGGGCGCGCCGTGTGCTCGACGAGGCGCGGCGGCTGCTCGAACGCACGGTGGACGACGAACTGGACCGGCCGAACATCGCGCCCGGAGGTCCGCTCGGCCGCGACGGCAGCCCGCTGGGCCTTGAGGCGGCACTGCGGATCGTGTGGCATCTGTCCGCGGGGCGCGACTCGTTGGCCGGTATCGCGACCGGGACGGGGCTGCGGCCCGACCGGGTCCGCCGCCTGCTAGAGTCGTGCGGCCGGGCGGGAGTCGTCCGCAGGAGCAAGGACGGCGCGCGGTTCGAGGCGAGCTGGGCGGTGCACGGCTGGCATCGCGCCGCGACCCTGCCGATGATCCTCGAAAAGGGCCGGCCGCTCGTGGCCGAAGCGGCGGCGACGACCGGGGTGTGCGCGTTCATCACCGTGCTGAACGGGATGCACAGCCTCACGCTCGTCGAAGAACTCCAGAGCGTCGGCGAGGGGTTGAGCATGACGCCGTGGCTCGGGCGCCTCGCCCCCATCATCGGCTCCGACGGCGGACCGACCCTGGCATCGGACTTCGAGGCCGACGAGCTGCGCCGGGTCCTGCCGAACAGGCACCCGCCGGAGCAGGTCGAGAAGTTCCTGCGCCGCTTCGCCCGCGCCGGGCGCGACGGCGTGCTGTCGATGAAGTCCATCGACGAACTGGGGATCATCTCCATCTCCGCGCCGGTACGCGACTCCAGCAACTCGGTCGCCGCCGCGGCCTGCCTGGTCGGCTCGACCGACAGCATCAGGCCGCGGACACGGGAACTGGAGGGCGTCGCACGGCGGTTGGGCGCCCGCGTGTCGCGGCTGATCGGCGCCCCCGAGGACGCGCCCGGCCCGTAGGCAAGCCGTCGCCGGGGACGGCACCCGACCGCGGCCGGGCAGGTCCGACGCGGGGGCGGCCCCTCAGACCGACCGGTGCGTGAGCGTGCCGCCGACCATCGTGGTCAGCACCGGCATGGTCCGCAGCGCGGCGCGGTCGAACGCGCGCGGGTCCCCGCCGATGACCACGAGGTCGGCGACGTCGCCGACGGACACCGGACCCCGGCCCGCGCCGGCCGCCGCGAACGCCACCTCCAGCGGGACGCTCTGCTCGGGGTGCCACGCGGGCCGGTCGTCGTCGGTACGGAAGACCGCGTCGGCGATGGCCAGCCTCGGGTCCAGCGGGCTGACCGGCGCGTCGGAGCCCAGCTCAAGCCGGGCACCGGCGGCGTGCAGGGAGCGGAAGGCGTAGGCCCGGTCGGTGCGGCCCGGCCAGTGCAGGTCGGCCACGTCCCGGTCGGTCACGGCGTGCTGGGGCTGGACCGACGCGACCACGCCGAGCCGGGCGAAGCGCGGCATGTCCCGCTCGCTCACCAGTTGGGCGTGCTCGATCCTGCCGGGGCACCCGACCCGCTCGAACGCGTCGAGCACCGCGGAGTTCGCCCGGTCGCCGATCGCGTGCACCGCGGGTTCGAGCCCGGCCGCCCACGCCCTGCCCATCAGCTCGACCAGCTCGTCGAGCGGCACCAGCGACAACCCGCACGCGTCACCGGCCCCGGCCGGGTGCGGATACGGATCGACGCACCACGCCGTCCTCGTGTTGAGCGACCCGTCGCTGACGATCTTGTACGGCCCGACCCGCACCCGCCCGTGGGTCCCCGCGACGACCTGCCCCGTACGGAACCCCGCGGCGATGGCGCCGTCCAGCCACGGCGTCCAGATGCCGGCCAGCACCCTGACCGGCACCGCGCCGGGCCGGGACCGGCGGCGCCACGCCTCGACGTTGTCCGCGTAGGCGAGGTCGGTCAGGCCGGTGACGCCCAGCGCGGGCAGCGCGGCGACGGACTCCCCGACCCAGGCGTCGAGTTCCTCGGGCGGCACCATCGCCGCCAGCCGCGCCTTGGTCTCGATCGACGCCGTCTCCCGCAGCACCCCCGTGGGGTGCCCGCGCAGGCCGACCAGGTCGAGCGCGGCGCTGCTCAGCCACGTGGTGTGCAGGTCGATGGTGCTGACGGCCACCGCCGCGTCGCCCACCAGCTCGTCCAGGACACGCTTGTGCGGAGCCTCCTCCCACAGCGCGGGCACAATGCCCTGACCCCAGACGATCCCGGTACGGTGCGCCGCGCGTATGCCGTCCCGCATCATGACCGCGGCCTCGCGCGGGCTCCCTGCGGCGCCGAGATCGACGGCGCGCAGATTCCGTACCCACTGCTCGATGTGCACATGGCCGTCGACGAAACCGGGGACGAGGGTGGCGTCGGCGAACGCGATCACCTCGGTGTCCGGCTCGGGCGGGACGCCGCCGACGGCGCCGATCGCCGTGACGCGCCCGTCGCGGACCAGGACGTCGCGAGGTGGGCCGCCGAGGCCGACGCGGACGTGGGCGAGCAGGGTTGATGTCATCTGATTCCTCCGTTCCGCCCCGAACGGTAGAAGGCGCGGGCGCCCCCGCCGTTGTCGTCAGGCCACGGGCCCGACCCCGCGACTTGTCGGTCCCCACAAGGGCCTCAGCCGCGTGCGCCCCGGGGGCCGCGCACGGCGTTGCGCAGTTGGAGCCACGTCACGAGCGTGTCGTCGCCCGCGTCCAGGGCGACCCCGAACATCTCGGTCAGCCTGCGGACCCGGTAGCGGGCGGTGTTCTCGTGGACGCCGAGGGCGCGGGCGGTCGCGGCGACGCTCCCGGCGGACCCCAGATACGCCAGCAGCGTCCCGGCGTAGTCGGTGCCCTGGTCCGCGTCGTGGCGCAGGACGGCGCGCACGGCGGGCAGCCGCAGCACGTCCTCGTCGATCGGCGCCCCGGACCGCAGACAGGCGAGGACGACCTGAGGGCGCACGTCGTGGAGGGTGGCGACACCGCCGTGGGGCGGGTCGGCGCGCGGGTCGAGCAGCGTGTCCACGACCCGCCGGGCGAGCGGCCGGGACCCGGCGACGGCCGCGAGGCCGTCGACGACGGCGCCGAAGCCGACGACCAGTTCCACCCCGGCGGACCTGCGGGCCGCCGTCACCAGGTCCGTGCCCAGCCTGCGCAGCCGCGCGGCCAGCCGCGCCTGGCCCCGGTCGTCCTGGGGCGGGTCGAGCACGGGCAGCAGCAGGACGACGTCGCCCGCCTCCAGCACGGCCGCCGACTCCGGGTGCCAGTGCTCACCGTGCAGCGTGATCAGGTCGCGGACGCGGGCGGCGTCGGCGGCCCGCAGCTCACTGGCGACCGGTCGTACCGTCGCGAGGACGAACGAGGCACGCGCGGGCAGCGCCAGCGCCGCGGCGGCGCTCGCCGCGTCCAGCGAGGAGGCCAGCAGACCGCGGAGCGCGTCGCCGCGCCGCTCCCGCTCGGGGCTGACCGCCTCCCGCGACCGCAGCAGGTGCAAGGCGACGCTGCGGGCGGCGTCCAGCAGCGCGCGTTCCGCGTCGTCCACCAGCTTCGGCCGGTCCGCCAGGACGAAGATCACGCCGAGCACCTGGTGCCCCGCCCGTACGGCGACGGCCATCCGGTCGGCGTACTCCGGACCCGAACTGGCGAACCGCACCGGGCCCTGCGCGGCGATCACGGCCTGGTACTTCGCCGCGTCGCCAGGCCGTTCCGGTGTCCGGCGGCCGAGGATCGCCAACCGCCGGATCTCGTCGATCTCCTGGTCCGGCAGGTTGGAGTACGCCAGGATCCGGCCGTCGACCTCCTCGATCGTGACCGGCCCGCCCAGCGACGCCGCGATCGCGTTGGCCAGGCCGAACAGGTCGCCGATGCCGCCCGCCTCCTCGGGGACGGCGGCCCGAGCGGCACCGGCCGCGGTGACGAACGCGTCCAGGCGCCGCCAGGCCATCTCGTCGGGCGTGCACAGCAGGGCGATGTCCGCCTCGCGGGCGGCCTCGACGGCCCGGCCCAGGTCCCGGCCCCACGCCTTCACCACGACCGCGCTCGCGCCCGCGGCGGCGGCCTGCCGTATCCGGTCGGTCACCTCGGCGGGATCGGACCTGCCCCCGGTGAGCAGTACGACAGCCCCCGCCACGTCGTGGATCGGCTCGTCGGGACCGTGGACCACGGGCTCGCCCGCGGGCCGGGCCAACCGCGCCCGGTCACCGCCGACGAGCCGCAGCGTGTGCGGTCCCAGGCTCTCCAGCAGGTCGCGCAGCGTGCCCACGGCCGCCGAGGACGCGGCGGCGGGGGTCACCGACCGTGCGACGCCCTCGCCAGTGTCCATCGCCCCAGGCTATCGGCCCCCTTTGTGGCTGAGCACAAGTCGGCGCCGCCGAGTGCGTGGGCAACTCCAGAGCGGCACCGGGGCCGTCCTGGAGACGATGCCACCGCGCCCCGGCGCACAAGTGGCCCGGTCCCGGGGCCGAGACCGACATCTTCGAGGAGACCGCGTGCCGACAGGAGATCGCGTGCCGACAGAAGATTCCGTGCCGACAGGAGATTCCGTGCCGACGCGATACGCGGCCCCGCGCGGCGGTCCGCTGGCGGGCACCGTCGTGATCGACTGCACGTCGGTGGTGATGGGGCCGTACGCGACCTCGCTGCTGGCCGACCTCGGCGCCGAGGTCGTCAAGGTCGAGCCGCCGGGCGGCGACATCGGGCGCAGGATCGGGCCGACGGCGGCCGACGGTCTCTCGGCCCTGTCGCTCCGGCTGCTGCGCAACAAGACCTCCGTGGTGCTCGACCTGGCCACGGGGGAGGACCGACGCCGCTTCACCGACCTGGTGGCCGGGGCCGACGCGGTGGTGACCAACATCCTGCCGAGCGCCCGCGAACGGCTCGGCCTCGACTATGACGCGCTCGCGCGGGTCCGTCCCGACATCGTGCTCTGCACCGGACAGGCGTACAGCTCCCGCTCCGGCCTGCGCGACGTCTCCGGCTACGACGACACGGTCCAGGCGCTGTCCGGCATGGCCGACAGCTACCGCCTGCGCGGCGGCGAACCGGCGTACTCGCCGTCGGTCACGGCCGACAAGACCTGCGGCCTCCTGATGGCGCTCGCGACGGTCTCGGCCCTGTACAGCCGCCTGCGCGACGGCCACGGCCAGTGGGTGGACGTGCCGATGGTCGACAACATGGCCGCGTTCAACCTCGTCGAGCACCTCGCGGGCCACACCTTCGACCCGCCGCGCGGCGACATCGGGTGGGCGCGGTCGCTGGCACCCGCCCGGCGCCCGCATCCGGCCCGCGACGGCTGGGTCTGCGTCATGCCGTACACCGACGCCGACTGGCGGCGCTTCCTCGTGCTCGCCGGGCGCGACGACCTGCTGGACGACCCCCGGTTCGCCACCGCGGGACAGCGCGGCGGCCGGTCGGACGAGGTCCAGGCGGTCATCGCGGACTACGTGTCCGACCGCACCGTCGCGCGGATCGTGTCGGCGTGCCGGACCGCGAGGATCGCCTGCGCGCCCGTACGCACCCTGGAGTCCCTGGCCGACGACGACTATCTGCGCGAGCGGCGCACCGTGGAGACCCTGGAGCATCCGGCGGTCGGCCGCTACCGGAACGTGCGGCTGCCGCTGGACTTCAGCCGGACACCGCTCGGCGACGACACCCCGGCACCGCCGCTCGGCGGCCCTCCCCAGGGCCTTCCTCAGGACCGGCCCCAGGGATGAGGACCGCGATGCGGCCGGTCGTCGGGGCTCACGGCACCTCGCGCCGCCACCCCCGCGGGTTATCGCTTCGCGGGCAGCCCTCGCGGCTCGGTACGATTCAGCGGTGCGGCGCCCGCCGCCGCCGAGTCACCACAGCCAGCAGGACCTGAGTCAGGAGCAGACCGGTGTCAGATGTCCGTGTGATCATCAAACGCGATTCCGTTGAGCTGGAAGAGCGGACGGTCACGACGGGCACGACCGCGGCCGAACTGTTCCCCGGCGAGCGGTCCGTGATCGCCGCCCGCGTCGGCGGCGAGCTGAAGGACCTCGCGTACGCCCTCGCCGACGGCGACGAGGTCGAGCCGGTGGACATCACCAGCCAGGACGGCCTCAACATCCTGCGGCACTCCACCGCGCACGTGATGGCGCAGGCCGTGCAGGAGCTGCACCCCGAGGCCAAGCTCGGCATCGGCCCGCCGGTCAAGGACGGCTTCTACTACGACTTCGACGTCGAGAAGCCGTTCACCCCCGACGACCTCAAGGCCGTCGAGAAGAAGATGCAGGAGATCCAGAAGCGCGGCCAGCGCTTCTCGCGCCGGGTCGTGACCGACGAGGCCGCCCGCGAGGAGCTGGCCGACGAGCCGTACAAGCTGGAGCTGATCGGGCTCAAGGGCGGCGCCGCGTCCTCGGACGACGGCGCGGACGTCGAGGTCGGCGCCGGCGAGCTGACCATCTACGACAACCTGGACGCGAAGACCGGCGAGCTGTGCTGGAAGGACCTCTGCCGGGGTCCGCACCTGCCCAGCACCCGCAACATCCCGGCGTTCAAGCTGATGCGCAACGCGGCGGCGTACTGGCGCGGCAGCGAGAAGAACCCGATGCTCCAGCGGATCTACGGCACCGCCTGGCCCACCAAGGAAGAGCTGAAGGCGCATCTGGACTTCCTGGAGGAGGCCGCCAAGCGCGACCACCGCAAGCTGGGCAATGAGCTGGACCTCTTCTCCATCCCCGAGCAGATCGGCTCGGGCCTCGCGGTCTTCCACCCCAAGGGCGGCATCATCCGCCGCACCATGGAGGACTACTCGCGCAGGCGGCACGAGGAGGAGGGGTACGAGTTCGTCTACACCCCGCACGCCACCAAGGGCACCCTGTTCGAGACCTCGGGCCACCTGGACTGGTACGCCGACGGCATGTACCCGCCCATGCAGCTCGACGAGGGCACGGACTACTACCTCAAGCCCATGAACTGCCCGATGCACAATCTGATCTTCGACGCCCGCGGCCGGTCCTACCGCGAACTGCCGCTGCGGCTCTTCGAGTTCGGCACCGTGTACCGGTACGAGAAGTCCGGCGTCGTCCACGGTCTGACCCGGGCCCGCGGCTTCACCCAGGACGACGCGCACATCTACTGCACCAAGGAGCAGATGGCCGACGAGCTGGACACCACGCTCACCTTCGTGCTGAATCTGCTGCGCGACTACGGACTGACTGACTTCTACCTGGAGCTGTCCACCAAGGACCCGGAGAAGTTCGTCGGCTCCGACGAGGTCTGGGAGGAGGCCACCGAGACGCTGCGCAAGGTGGCCGAGAAGCAGGGGCTGCCGCTGGTCCCCGACCCGGGCGGCGCCGCCTTCTACGGGCCGAAGATCTCCGTGCAGTGCAAGGACGCCATCGGCCGCACCTGGCAGATGTCGACCGTGCAGCTCGACTTCAACCTGCCCGAGCGGTTCAACCTGGAGTACACCGGCCCCGACGGGACCAAGCACCGCCCGGTGATGATCCACCGCGCGCTGTTCGGCTCGATCGAGCGGTTCTTCGCCGTCCTGCTCGAGCACTACGCGGGCGCCTTCCCGGCCTGGCTCGCCCCGGTGCAGGCGGTCGGCATCCCGATCGGCGACGCGCACGTGCCGTACCTCCAGGAGTTCGCGGCGGAGGCCAGGCGCAAGGGCCTGCGGGTCGACGTGGACGCGTCCTCCGACCGCATGCAGAAGAAGATCCGCAACCAGCAGAAGCTGAAGGTGCCGTACATGGTCATCGTCGGCGACGAGGACATGTCCGGCGGCACGGTCTCCTTCCGCTACCGCGACGGCTCGCAGAAGAACGGCATTCCGCGCGACGAGGCCATCGCCGAGATGGTGGACGCCGTGGAGCGCCGCATCCAGGTCTGACGGCGCCGACGTCCGCCGCCCGTGAGATCCGGGACTTCCCCCGCAGCACGCGTGCTCCGGGGGAAGTCCTATGCTGAACGGCATGACGAGTGAGCCGGAACAGCAGATCGGAGCGGGGGTGCCGGACGCGTTCCAGCGCCTGTGGACCCCGCACCGGATGGCGTACATCCAGGGCGAGAACAAGCCCACCGGCCCCGGTGCCGGTGACGGATGTCCGTTCTGCGCGGTCCCGGCCGAGTCCGACGAGGACGGCCTCGTCATCGCGCGCGGCGAGCACGTGTACGCGGTGCTCAACCTGTACCCGTACAACAGCGGGCACCTCATGGTGGTGCCCTACCGGCACGTCGCCGACTACACCGAGCTGGACGGCGCCGAGACGGCGGAACTGGCCGTGCTGACCAAGCAGGCGATGACCGCCCTGCGGTCCGCCTCCGGCGCGCAGGGCTTCAACATCGGGATGAACCAGGGCGATGTGGCGGGCGCCGGGATCGCCGCGCACCTGCACCAGCACGTAGTGCCGCGCTGGGGCGGCGACGTCAACTTCATGCCGGTCGTCGGACACACGAAGGTGCTGCCGCAGCTCCTCGCCGACACCCGCAAGATGCTCGCGGACGTCTGGCCCTCCTGACGGACGTCCCGTCGTCCTGAAACGTCCCGTCGCCCTGAACCCCGCATGAGCGGGAGCCGGAGCCGGAGCCCGGACAGGTCCTAGGCGTCGTACGCGTCGGCCTTCCTGGGCTCCACGCTCTGTGACAGACCGCTCAGCATCATCGAGCGGCTGGTGAAGTGCGAGGTGTCCACGCCGTTCTCGCTCATCACCTGGATCGCGGCGGCGTGCACCGCCCGCAGCACCGGAGTGGCCGCGCGCAGCGCGTCGTCGGCCATGAACCGGTGCTTCCACGGCTTGTCGGCCCACGTGTGCCGCAGCCCGAACGGCTCGGGCAGCTTCAGCGTGCCGCCGAGGTAGTCCAGCACGGCGGGGAAGCGGGTCAGCGGCGCGCGGGCGGCCAGCCGTACCACCTCGTCCGACTCGATCAGCGGGAGCTGTACGGTCCTGGTCTCCCAGAACTTCACCGGCTTGGTGATCGTCTTCTCCTTCGCGGGCGGCCCGGAGGTGAAGATCCCGTGGATCGGGCCGAGCGCGTGCCCGGTGACCTCGATCCGCAGGGTGTGCGCCAGCACCGTCACCGTCGTCATCAGCGTGATGACGAGATTGCCGTCCCAGAGGGTGAACTGGATGCCCAGATAGTGCCGGTTGCCCTTGCCGAACTGCTGCGTGTTGCAGATCCGCTGGATCTCGAAGTCCTTGACCGAGAACGAGTCGACCTCGGGTCCGGTGGGCCGGGAGATCTTGCCCGCGCCCTCGCCGACCGGCACCACGACCCAGTGCTTTATCGACGGCTTGGGGAAGCCGCCGGTGTGCAGCGGGCCGCGCTCGATCATCCGTAGCTGGTCGTGGATGGCGCGGATGACGTCCCAGCTCCGGAACGGGTGGATCTCGGCCAGCCCCTCGCGCGGGATCAGCTCCTCGGCCATCTGCCAGTTCGCCCACCGGCTGCCCATGCCGAGTATGCCCTTGGGCCCCGCGTAGAAGACCACATTGCTGTTCTGCTCCGCGGACAGCTTGGCCAGGCTCTGCCGCAGCAGCTCCGCGCGGGTCTGGTTGGGGTTGCGCGGCACCGCCTCGGGGATCTTCGCGCCGACCGCGGTGCCCGCGACCAGGCCCGCCCAGCGGCTGCGCAGATCCTTCGCGGTGGCCTCGCAGATCCGCTTCGCCCAGAACCAGCCGATGATCGGCGCGATCATCAGGACGCGGAAATACTGCTGCCAGAAACCGCTGAACGGCGGCCGTACCGCGAGCAGCACGGTGAAGGCGGCGGCCACGGCCAGCACGACGGCCCCGAAGGCCCCCGACTTGTTGCCCCGCGCCTTCAGCGACCCGAGCGACTTGCGCAACTGGAAGGCGCCGAGCCAGAGCAGCACGCCGGGCAGGAACAGCACCCCGCACACGCCCATCACCACGGTCAGCCGGTTGTCGCGCTCCTGCCGGATCCGGTTGGCGGCCAGCGCGTGCTCCACCACGGTCTGCGGCACCACACCGAAGGACTGCACCAGTTCACTGCGCGCCGCGCCCAGCATCCTGACCTGGATGGCGCGGGAGAACGCCTCGCCCAGATTCGGCGCGAACAGCGACAGCCGCGGCGCCTTGACGCTCGCCTCGCTGTTGGCGTCGACCAGCGTCGTCACCGGAGTGTCGCGGTACGCGGCGGACGCCAGCGCCTGGGTCGCACCGGTCTCACCGTCGCTGCCGGTCAGCGGAATCTGCGCACCTGGGCTGAAATCGAACCCGATACCGTCCGTCACCACAGGCCCCCAGTCGCCAGTCCCGTACATCCACCGGTTCACCGGTCCATACGGCTCCGACCGGCCCATTCCCCGCACGGGTGAACGTCACACGTTCGGAGCAGTCTCCAGATTAGCGGCGCGACGGCCCGCGGCGTGGCCGCGAGCCGCCGATTGGCCAGCGGACATGTCCACTTGGCGACTTAGCGGCGCTGTTCCGGCGTCCGCCGGCGCTGATTCTCCGTCGCGCGCCCGTCATCTGCCGTGCGCGGTCGCCTCGTCCTTCTCCTCCTGCCGGCGCAGTCTCGTGGCCAGTTGGGCGGGCATCGGCTCGTGCCGCGCGTAGTGCCGGCTGAACCGGCCGGTGCCGTGCGACAGCGACCGCAGATCGACGGCGTAGCGGCCGATCTCGATCTCCGGGACCTCGGCGCGCACCACCGACCGCCCGTCTGCGGCCGGTTCGGTGCCCAGCACCCGGCCGCGCCGCCCCGACAGATCGCTCATCACCGAACCGACGTACGCGTCCGGCACCAGCACGCCGACCTCGCAGACCGGTTCCAGCAGATGGATGGGCGCGCCCGCGGCGGCCTCGCGCAGGGCGAGCGCGCCCGCGGTCTGGAAGGCGGCGTCGGAGGAGTCCACCGAGTGCGCCTTGCCGTCGGTGAGGGTGACCCGGATGTCGACCACCGAGAAGCCGAGCGCGACCCCGCGGGCGGCCTGGGTGCGGACGCCCTTCTCCACCGACGGGATGAACTGCCGCGGCACCGCCCCGCCGATCACCTTGTCCACGAACTCGATGCCGGAGCCGACCGGCAGCGGCTCCACCTGGATGTCGCAGATCGCGAACTGCCCGTGCCCGCCGGACTGTTTGACGTGCCGCCCGCGGGCCGTCACCGGCTCGCCGAAGGTCTCCCGCAGCGACACCTTGTGCGGCACCGCGTCGACCTGCACCCCGTACCGGTTGCGCAGCCGCTCCAGGGCGACGTCGGCGTGCGCCTCGCCCAGGCACCACAGGACGACCTGCCGGGTGTCCGGATTCTGTTCGAGACGCATCGTCGGGTCCTCGGCGACCAGCCGCGCCAGGCCCTGGGAGAGCTTGTCCTCGTCGGCCTTGCTGTGCGCCTCGATGGCGATCGGCAGCAGCGGGTCCGGCATCACCCACGGCTCCATCAGCAGCGGCCCGTCCTTGGCCGAGAGCGTGTCGCCGGTCTCGGCGCGGGTCAGCTTGGCCACGCACACCAGATCGCCCGCGCCCGCCGAGGGCACCGGCCGCTGGTGCTTGCCGAAGGGCGACGACAGCGCCCCGACCCGCTCGTCCACGTCGTGGTCCTCGTGCCCGCGGTCCTCCATGCCGTGGCCCGACACGTGCACCGTCTCGTCCGGCCGCAGGGTGCCGGAGAAGACCCGCACCAGACTGATCCGGCCCACGTACGGGTCCGAGGACGTCTTGACCACCTCGGCGGCCAGCGGCCCCTCCGGGTCGCAGACCAGCGCGGGGCGCCCGCCGCCGTCCGGCGTCGTGACCGGCGGCGCCTCCCGCTCCAGCGGGGTCGGGAAACCGCCGGTGATCAGCTCCAGCAGCTCCACGGTGCCCAGGCCCTGCCGGGCGCCGTCCGCGGCGGGCGCGGCGGCCAGCACCGGGTGGAAGGAGCCGCGCGCCACCGCCCGCTCCAGGTCGTCGACGAGCGTCTTGACGTCCAGTTCCTCGCCGCCGAGGTAGCGGTCCATCAAGGTCTCGTCCTCGCTCTCGGCGATGATCCCCTCGATGAGCCGGTTGCGCGCCTGCTCCACCAGCGGCGCCAGCGCCGCGTCCGGCTCGGCCTCGGCCCGCTCGCCGGACGCGTAGTCGTACACCCGCTGCGAGAGCAGCCCCGCCAGGCCCGTCACCGGGGCGTGGCCGTCGGGGCCCGCGGGCCCGTGCACCGGCAGATACAGCGGCAGCACCGAATCGGGGGAGTCGCCGCCCAGCTCCGCCGCGCACTGCGCCGCCATCTCCTCGAAACCGGCCCGCACCGACTCCAGGTGCGTCACCACGACCGCCCGCGGCATCCCGACGGCCGCGCACTCCTCCCACACCATCCGGGTCGCGCCGCCGATGCCCTCGCCGTCCTGCGCGGCCGACACGACGAACAGGGCCGCGTCCGCGGCGCGCAGACCGGCCCTCAACTCCCCGACGAAATCGGCGTAGCCGGGGGTGTCCAGCAAATTGACCTTGATCCCGCCCCACTCCACGGGGACGAGCGAGAGCTGTACGGAGCGCTGCTGCCGCTGCTCGATCTCGTCGTGGTCGGACACCGAGCCGCCGTCCTCGACCCGGCCCGCCCGGTTCACCGCGCCGGTGGTCAGCGCCAGCGCCTCCACCAATGTCGTCTTGCCCGATCCGCAATGGCCGACCAGCACCACATTGCGCACGTTCTCGGGGCGGTCGGCCGCCGGTGCCCTTCCGGCGGCTCCTGGCTGCGCGTCTCTCCTGTCCGCTGCACCACCCACGCGTTCTCGCCTCCCGGTCCTCACTGCACGGACCGCGCCCTCGGTGGGGGGCGCGTCACAGGGGCGCCACGGGAGACCGCTCAACGCACAGGCGGCCTCGACGACGCCCGCGGTCTTTCGACCTTCCCACGGCCGTCCGGGTGCGTCCATACGTCGTACGCCGGGCCGCCGCCCCCGCCGCTCCGGCACGGCCTGGGACATCCGGTGCGCGCGGGCTGGCTACGATGGGCCATCCGGCTGCCGCTCCGGCCGCCGTGACACCATCCTCCGACCTGTCGGGAAGGCCATGCTGAACAAGTACGCGCGTGCGTTCTTCACGCGTGTTCTCACGCCGTTCGCCGCATTTCTGCTCCGCAAGGGGGTCAGCCCCGACGCGGTGACCCTGCTCGGCACCGCGGGTGTCATGGCGGGCGCACTGGCCTTCTATCCCAGGGGCGAGTTCTTCTGGGGCACCGTGGTGATCACGCTCTTCGTCTTCTCCGACCTGGTGGACGGCAACATGGCCCGCCAGGCCGGGGTCTCCAGCCGCTGGGGCGCCTTCCTCGACTCGACCCTCGACCGGGTCGCCGACGCGGGCATCTTCGGCGGACTCGCCATGTGGTACGCGGGCCGCGGCGACGACCTCGTGCTGTGCGCGGTGACGATCTTCTGCCTGGCCAGCGGCCAGGTGGTGTCCTACACCAAGGCGCGCGGCGAGGCGATCGGCCTGCCGGTGAACGTCAACGGCCTGGTCGAGCGCGCCGAGCGCCTGGTGATCACGCTGACCCTGTGCGGCTTCGCCGGACTGCACAAATTCGGCGTCCCCGGCATCCAGTACCTGCTGCCGATCGCCCTGTGGGCGGTCGCCGCGGGCAGCCTGGTCACCCTCGTCCAGCGGGTCGTCACCGTACGCCGCGAGTCCGCGGAGGCCGACGCCGCAGCCGCCGCCGCGGGGCAGGGGAGCAGCGCGTGAGCGAGGACGCCTCCCGGGCCGCGCGGCTCAGGGGGAGCCTCGCCGACGGGCTCTACGGGCTCGGCTGGAGCGCGGTCAAGACGCTGCCGGAACCGGCCGCCCGAGCGCTCGGCCGCGCCATCGCGGACGTCACGTGGCGGCAGCGCGGCAAGGGCGTCCGACGCCTCGAGGCCAACCTGGTCCGGGTCGTGCCGGACGCCGACGAGGCACGGCTGCGCGCGCTGTCGCGCTCGGTCATGCGGTCCTACCTGCGCTACTGGATGGAGTCCTTCCGGCTCCCGGCCTGGAGCAAGGACCGCATCCGCGGCGGCTTCGACCCCGCCGACGTCCACTACCTGACCGACGGCCTCGCCGCCGGGCGCGGCGTCATCCTGGCGCTGCCGCACATGGCCAACTACGACCTGGCCGGCGCCTGGGTGACCACCGCGCTCGACACCCCCTTCACCACCGTCGCCGAGCGCCTGAAGCCCGAGACGCTGTACGACCGCTTCGTCGCCTACCGCGAGAGCCTGGGCATGGAGGTGCTGCCGCACACCGGCGGCGCCGCCTTCGGCACCCTGGCCCGGCGGCTGCGGTCCGGCGGCCTGGTCTGCCTGGTCGCCGACCGCGACCTGTCGGCCAGCGGCGTCGAGGTCGACTTCTTCGGCGAGCGCACCCGGCTGCCCGCGGGCCCGGCCATGCTCGCCCAGCAGACCGGAGCGCTGCTGCTCCCCGTCACCCTCTGGTACGACGAGTCGCCCGTCATGCGCGGTCGCGTCCACCCGCCGGTCGAGGTCCCCGCGACCGGCGACCGTACGTCCAAGACGGCCGCGATGACGCAGCGACTGGCCGACGCGTACGCCTCCGGCATCGCCGAGCACCCCGAGGACTGGCACATGCTGCAACGCCTGTGGCTGTCCGACCTCGAACCCCGCCCCGAACCCCCGGCAGGCGGCGCCGACACGGCGGGGGAGAGCGCGGGAGCAACGGCGGAGGGCACGTCCGGCGTCTCCCCGCGGGGCGGCCCGGGCACCGCCGCGGCCGAAGGCGCCGGTAGGGCCGACGGCACGGACGGCGCCCACAGCACGGCCGGCACGGACGGCCCGTCGGGCGCGGGCGGTACGGCCGGCGGCCCACCTGACCACTCCGGAACGGAGAAAACGTGAGGATCGGGATCGTCTGCCCGTACTCCTGGGACGTCCCCGGCGGCGTCCAGTTCCACATCCGCGACCTCGCCGAGCACCTGATCGGCCTCGGCCACGAGGTCTCCGTGCTCGCCCCCGCCGACGACGAGACACCGCTGCCGCCGTACGTGGTGTCGGCGGGCCGCGCCGTGCCGGTCCCGTACAACGGCTCGGTCGCCCGGCTCAACTTCGGCTTCCTGTCCGCCGCCCGGGTCCGCCGCTGGCTGCACGACGGCAACTTCGACGTCATCCACATCCACGAACCCGCCTCGCCCTCGCTCGGCCTGCTGGCCTGCTGGGCGGCGCAGGGCCCGATCGTGGCCACCTTCCACACCTCCAACCCGCGGTCGCGCGCGATGATCGCCGCGTACCCGATCCTGCAACCCGCGCTGGAGAAGATCAGAGCCCGGATCGCGGTCAGCGAGTACGCCCGCCGCACCCTGGTCGAGCACCTGGGCGGCGACGCGGTCGTCATCCCCAACGGCGTCGACGTGGACTTCTTCGCGCGGGCCGAGCCCAAGAAGGAGTGGCAGGGCGGCACGATCGGCTTCATCGGGCGGATCGACGAGCCGCGCAAGGGCCTGCCCGTGCTGATCCGGGCACTGCCGAAGATCCTCGCCGAGCTGCCCGGCACCCGGCTGCTGGTCGCGGGCCGCGGCGACGAGGAGGAGGCCGTCGAGTCGCTGCCCGAGGCGATGCGCGACCGGGTCGAATTCCTCGGCATGGTCAGCGACGAGGACAAGGCGCGGCTGCTGCGCAGCGTCGACGTCTACGTGGCGCCCAACACCGGCGGCGAGTCGTTCGGGATCATCCTGGTCGAGGCGATGTCGGCGGGCGCCGCCGTGCTCGCCAGCGACCTCGACGCCTTCGCGCAGGTCCTCGACCAGGGCGCGGCGGGCGAACTCTTCGCCAACGAGGACGCCGACGCGCTCGCCGCCGCCGCCCTGCGGCTGCTCGGCGACCCCGCCCGCCGAACCGAACTGCGCACCCGCGGCAGCGCCCATGTGCGGCGATTCGACTGGTCGGTGGTCGGCGGTGACATCCTGTCCGTCTACGAGACCGTCACCGACGGCGCCGCGCATGTCGCCGCGGACGAACGCACCAGCCTTCGGGCGAGATTCGGCCTGGCAAGGGACTGACAGTGACCACCATCATCTGGGTCGCGGTCGCGATCGTCGCGATCGGCCTCTACCTGAGCTGGACGGCCGGGCGCCTCGACCGCCTGCACGCCCGGATCGACGCGGCGCGCGCCGCCCTGGACGCGCAACTGCTGCGCCGCGCCTCGGTGGCCCAGGAACTGGCCACGGCCGGTGTGCTGGACCCGGCCGCGTCGATCGTGCTGTACGAGTCCGCGCACGCCGCCCGGCAGGCCGAGCCGGAGCAGCGGGAGGTCGCCGAGAGCGAGCTGAGCCAGGCGCTGCGCGCGGTCTTCTCCGAGCCGGGCGCGGTCGCCGAGATCGGGGAGGCGCCGGGCGGCACCGAGGCGATCAAGGAGCTGACCCAGTCGGTACGGCGGGTGCCGATGGCCCGGCGCTTCCACAACGACGCGGTACGCGCCGCGCGGGCGGTCCGCAGACACCGCGTGGTGCGCTGGTTCCGGCTCGCGGGCCACGCCCCCTTCCCGCTGGCCTTCGAGATGGACGACGAGCCGCCGGTGCCGCTCACGGCGGACGGCGCCGGGTCGCACTGAACGCCCCGGCACCACGGAGCGCACCTGCACCCGCCGGACACACCGATCCGCGCGGGCCACACGGCCACCCGCCGGCCCGCGGGGAGCCACCGCGGCGGAATTGGCCCTTTCCCGCCCCCGGCGACCGGCCGGACCATGGAGAAAAGCCACCGATTTCGTCAGCGAGTGAGGTCACCGTGTCCACCAGCCCCTCCGCCACCACCCCCGAGACCGGCACCGCACGCGTCAAGCGCGGTATGGCCGAGCAGCTCAAGGGCGGCGTGATCATGGATGTCGTCACCCCGGAGCAGGCGAAGATCGCCGAGGACGCGGGCGCCGTCGCCGTCATGGCACTGGAGCGGGTTCCGGCCGACATCCGCGCGCAGGGCGGCGTGGCCCGGATGTCCGACCCGGACATGATCGAGGGCATCATCAACGCGGTGTCCATCCCCGTGATGGCCAAGTCCCGGATCGGCCACTTCGTCGAGGCCCAGGTCCTCCAGGCGCTCGGCGTCGACTACATCGACGAGTCCGAGGTGCTGACCCCCGCCGACGAGGTCAACCACTCCGACAAGTGGGCCTACACCACCCCCTTCGTCTGCGGCGCCACCAACCTCGGCGAGGCCCTGCGCCGGATCGCCGAGGGCGCGGCCATGATCCGCTCCAAGGGCGAGGCCGGCACCGGCAACGTGGTCGAGGCCGTCCGCCACCTGCGCCAGATCAAGGGCGAGATCTCCCGCCTCAAGGGCCTGGACAACAACGAGCTGTACGCCGCCGCCAAGGACCTGCGCGCCCCGTACGAGCTGGTCAAGGAGGTGTCGGTGCTGGGCAAGCTGCCCGTCGTGCTGTTCTCCGCGGGCGGTGTGGCCACCCCGGCCGACGCCGCGCTGATGCGCCAGCTCGGCGCCGAGGGCGTCTTCGTCGGCTCCGGCATCTTCAAGTCCGGCGACCCGGCCAAGCGCGCCGCCGCGATCGTCCGCGCCACCACCTTCTTCGACGACCCGAAGGTCATCGCGGACGCCTCCCGCAACCTCGGCGAGGCCATGGTCGGCATCAACATCGACACCCTCCCGGAGTCCGAGCACTACGCCAACCGCGGCTGGTAAGGCGACGATGACCAGCTCTCCCACCATCGGCGTCCTGGCACTCCAGGGCGACGTCCGGGAGCATCTGACGGCACTGGCCGCGGCGGACGCCGCGGCCGGTCCCGTCCGGCGCCCGGAGGAACTGGCCGGAATCGACGGCCTGGTGATACCCGGCGGCGAGTCCACCACCATCTCCAAGCTCGCCGTGCTCTTCGGCCTGATGGAACCGCTGCGCGAGGCGATCCGCGGCGGCCTGCCGGTCTACGGCACCTGCGCGGGACTGATCATGCTCGCCGACAAGATCCTCGACCCCAGGTCCGGCCAGGAGACCTTCGGCGGCATCGACATGATCGTCCGCCGCAACGCCTTCGGCAGGCAGAACGAGTCCTTCGAAGCGGTCGTCGACGTCACGGGCGTCGAGGGCGGCCCGGTCGAGGGCGTCTTCATCCGCGCGCCGTGGGTCGAGTCGGTGGGTGCGGACGTGGAGGTGCTCGCCGAGTACGGTGGCCACATCGTCGCCGTCCGTCAGCGCAATGTGCTCGCCACGTCGTTCCACCCCGAACTGACCGGCGACCACCGGGTCCATGAATTCTTCGTGGACACTGTGCGCGCGGCGGGCTGACCGGATCCCGGTAGGATCGACGGCGCGACGAAAGACAGCATTTGGTGACGCGAAGGAGACAGTCGGATGTCCGGCCACTCTAAATGGGCTACGACCAAGCACAAGAAGGCCGTGATCGATGCCAAGCGCGGCAAGCTCTTCGCGAAGCTGATCAAGAACATCGAGGTCGCGGCGCGGACCGGTGGCGCCGACCCGGACGGCAACCCGACGCTGTTCGACGCCATCCAGAAGGCGAAGAAGAGCTCGGTACCGAACAAGAACATCGACAGCGCGGTCAAGCGCGGCGCCGGTCTCGAAGCCGGTGGCGCCGACTACCAGACGATCATGTACGAGGGCTACGGTCCCAACGGTGTCGCGGTGCTCATCGAGTGCCTGACCGACAACCGCAACCGCGCCGCGTCCGACGTGCGGGTGGCCATGACCCGCAACGGCGGCTCGATGGCCGATCCGGGCTCGGTGTCGTACCTGTTCAACCGCAAGGGCGTGGTGATCGTCCCCAAGGCTGAGCTGGGCGAGGACGACGTGCTGGACGCGGTGCTCGACGCGGGCGCCGAGGAGGTCAACGACCTCGGTGAGTCCTTCGAGGTGATCAGCGAGGCCACCGACCTGGTGCCGGTCCGCAAAGCGCTCCAGGAGGCCGGGATCGACTACGACTCGGCCGACGCCAACTTCCTGCCCACCATGCAGGTGGAGCTGGACGAGGACGGCGCGCGCAAGATCTTCAAGCTCATCGACGCGCTGGAGGACAGCGACGACGTGCAGAACGTCTTCGCCAACTTTGACGTCTCCGACGAGGTCATGGAGAAGGTCGACGCCTGAGCCGCGCTCAGGCGGTGACGCCGGGGCCGCGCGCGAGCGGACCCTGACGGACGGTCAGCCGGAGGGGCCGACGGGACACACCCCGTCGGCCCCTCCGCTGTTTGTCGGCCCCAACCGATAACCTGCACGAACAGGTTGGCGAAGACGGCGGCTGACGGGCGCGGAAGGGGGCGGCATGCGAGTGCTCGGCGTGGACCCGGGTCTGACCCGGTGCGGCATCGGAGTGGTGGACGGCGTTCCCGGACGCCCGCTGACGATGGTCGGCGTCGGCGTCGTACGCACCCCGGCCGACGCGGAGATCGGCGACCGGCTCGTCCTGATCGAGCGCGGCATCGAGGAGTGGCTCGACGAACACCGCCCGGAGGCGGTCGCCGTGGAGCGGGTCTTCAGCCAGCACAATGTGCGCACCGTGATGGGCACCGCCCAGGCGAGCGCGGTCGCCATGCTGTGCGCCGCCCGCCGCGGCCTGCCCGTCCACCTGCACACCCCCAGCGAGGTCAAGGCCGCCGTCACCGGCAGCGGCCGGGCCGACAAGGCGCAGGTCGGCGCGATGGTGACCCGGCTGCTGCGGCTCGACGCCCCGCCGAAACCGGCCGACGCCGCCGACGCGCTGGCACTGGCCATCTGTCACATCTGGCGCGGCGCCGCCACCAACCGCCTCCAGCAGGCCATCGCCGCCCACCGCCCCGTACGAGCCCAGGAGTCCGCCAAGTGATCGCCTTCGTCAGCGGCCAGGTCGCCGCGCTCGCCCCCGACACCGCGGTCATCGAGGTCGGCGGCGTGGGCATGGCCGTCCAGTGCGCCCCGAACACCCTGGCCGCGCTGCGGATCGGCCAGCCCGCCAAGCTCGCCACCTCCCTGGTGGTCCGCGAGGACTCGCTCACCCTCTACGGCTTCGCGGACGAGGACGAGCGGCAGGTCTTCGAACTGCTCCAGACCGTCAGCGGAGTCGGCCCCAGACTCGCCCAGACGATGCTCGCCGTGCACACCCCGGACGCGTTGCGCTCCGCGGTCGCGGTCGGCGACGAGAAGGCGCTGACCGCGGTGCCCGGCATCGGCAAGAAGGGAGCGCAGCGGCTGCTCCTGGAGCTGAAGGACCGGCTGGGCGAACCGGTCGGCTCCGGCGCGGACCGGGGAATCGGCAGCCCGGTCGGCGACTCCTGGCGCGAGCAGCTGCACGCCGCGCTGCTCAGCCTCGGCTACGCCACCCGCGAGGCCGACGAGGCGGTCGCCGCCGTCACCCCGCAGGCCGAGGCCGAGCGGGAGCCGAACGTCGGCGCGCTGCTGCGCGCGGCCCTCCAGACCCTCAACCGCACCCGCTGACCGCCCTGTTGACGCCGCCGGCCGCACCCGTACCGGTGACGCCGGTCCGTACCGCCGACCCCACACCGACCCGAGAGACCAACCATGAACTGGGACGACGCCACCGACGAGCGGCCGGAGCGACTGGTCGGCGCCACCGCCGACCATGAGGACCAGGCGGTCGAGGCGGCGCTGCGCCCCAAGGACCTGGGGGAGTTCATCGGACAGGAGCGCGTACGGCAGCAGCTCGACCTGGTGCTCAGGGCCGCCCGCCAGCGCCAGGGCACCGCGGACCACGTCCTGCTCTCCGGCGCCCCCGGCCTCGGCAAGACGACGCTGTCGATGATCATCGCGGCCGAGATGGGCGTGCCCATCCGGATCACCTCGGGACCCGCCATCCAGCACGCGGGCGACCTCGCCGCGGTCCTGTCCTCGCTCCAGGAGGGCGAGGTGCTCTTCCTCGACGAGATCCACCGGATGTCACGGCCCGCCGAGGAAATGCTCTACATGGCGATGGAGGACTACCGGGTCGACGTGATCGTCGGCAAGGGCCCCGGCGCGACCGCGATCCCGCTGGAACTGCCGCCCTTCACCCTGGTCGGCGCCACCACCAGGGCCGGACTGCTGCCGCCCCCGCTGCGCGACCGCTTCGGCTTCACCGGCCACATGGAGTTCTACGCCCCCGCCGAGCTGGAGAAGGTCATCCGCCGCTCCTCCGGGCTGCTGGACGTCGAGGTCGCCGACGACGGCGCCGCCGAGATCGCCGGACGCTCCCGCGGCACCCCCCGGATCGCCAACCGGCTGCTGCGCCGGGTCCGCGACTACGCCCAGGTCAGGGCGGACGGTGTGATCAGCCGGGAGATCGCCGCCAAGGCGCTGGAGGTCTACGAGGTGGACGAGCGCGGTCTCGACCGGCTGGACCGGGCCGTGCTCCAGGCGCTGCTGAAGCTCTTCGGCGGCGGGCCCGTCGGTCTGTCCACGCTCGCCGTCGCGGTCGGCGAGGAGCGCGAGACCGTCGAGGAGGTCGCCGAGCCGTTCCTCGTCAGGGAGGGCCTGCTGGCCCGGACACCGCGCGGCCGGGTGGCCACGCCCGCGGCCTGGACGCACCTCGGTCTGGTACCGCCGCACAATCCCGCCGGACCCGGACAGAGCGGGTTGTTCGGACCGTGACCGCCGATAGACTCGCCCCTTCAGGAACCCCAGTGCCATGCTTGGCGTTGTTCAGGCGGCGAGCCAGCGCTTAGACTCCGCCGACGCCCTTCCTCCGGATCGGCACCCACATCCCGAAACCCAGGCCAGCCCCACGTTGGCCGTGCGAAGGAACGTCCAGACCGTGAGTATCGTCACTCTCCTCCCCTTGGTCCTGATTGTTGGCGTCATGTTCATGATGACGCGCTCGGCCAAGAACAAGCAGCGCCAGGCACTGACCATGCGGAACCAGATGGAGCCCGGATCGGGCGTCCGCACGATCGGTGGCATGTACGCCGTGGTCAAGGAAGTGAACGAGGAGACGGTCCTCCTTGAGCTGACGGACGGGGTGCACGCACACTTCGCGAAGAACGCCATCGGCGCCGTGCTGGCCGAAGAGGAGTTCAACCGGATCGTGCACGGCATCGAGCCGGAGGAGATCGAGCACGACGACACCGAGGACACCGAAGGCGACGTCACCGCCGACGCGGCTTCCGGGGATGCCGCTGCGACGGACGACGTCAAGAAGGACGCCAAGGACTCGGGCGAGCACCGCATCGATCTGAGCAAGACCGAGGACGCGCCGGGGCAGGACGGTCCCGACTCCACGTCCAAGTAAGGGTCCGGCTCTCACAACTTCGTGGCCACCCCATGAGCGTGCAGGCTCAGGGGCGGTAGGACAGGGAGAATCAAGAAGGTGGCAGCAGCCAACAAGGGCCGCAGGCCGTCCCCGGGGAGTCAGGGATACCCCGGGCGCGCTCTGGCCGTGATCGTGATCGCCCTGGTGGCGCTGACCGGAGGAATGTTCCTCTCCGGCAACACCACTCCCCGACTGGGCATCGACCTGGCCGGCGGTGTCAGCATCACGCTGACCGCCAAGGCGGACCAGGGGAACGCGGTCACCAAGTCCAATATGAACACGGCGGTCAGCATCATCAACCGCCGTGTCAACGGACTCGGTGTCTCCGAGGCGGAGGTGCAGACCCAGGGATCGAACAACATCATCGTCAACATCCCCAAGGGCACCAACGCCGCCCAGGCCGAGCAGCAGGTGGGCACCACCGCGCAGCTCGCCTTCCGCCAGGTGCTGACCGCCGCGGACGGCAACCCGGCCACGGCCGCGCCCAAGCCCTCGGCCAGCCCCTCTGCCTCCGGCGGTACGACGCCGAAGCCGAGCGGCACGCCCAGCGCGACGGGCACCCCGAAGGCCACCGGGAGCACCACGTCCAGTCCGCAGGGCCGCGCCGTCACCGACGCGCTGAAGTCGAGTGTGAACAAGGCGCCGACACCGACGCCCACCGCGACGCCCAGCAACCCGGCGACCACGCCCGGCACGGGCGCCGCCGACCTGTCGATCCCCGCCGACCTCCAGGCGAAGCTCGACAAGCTCGACTGCACCGACCCCACGCAGCGCACCGCGGCCAGCAAGGGCACCAAGCCCGGTGACAAGGTCGTCGCCTGCGGTCAGCAGGGCAACCAGTGGATCAAGTACGCGCTCGGCCCGACGCTGATCGACGGCAAGCGCGTCTCCGGCGCCAGCGCGAACTTCGACTCGCAGCAGGGCAACGGCTGGGTCGTCAACCTGACGTTCGACTCCAAGGGCGCCAGCCAGTTCACCAAGGTCACCGGCGACCTCGCCTCCCAGGCCCAGCCGAACAACCAGTTCGCGATCGACCTGGACGGCAACGTCGTCTCGGCCCCGTCGGTCTCCCAGGCCCTGCCCGGCGGCAGCGCCCAGATCTCCGGCAGCTTCACCCAGAAGTCCGCCGAGGACCTGGCGAACGTGCTGAAGTACGGCTCGCTGCCCCTGGCGTTCTCCATCCAGGACACGACCACGGTCTCTCCCGCCCTCGGCGGCGAGCAGCTCCGCGGCGGTCTGATCGCCGGCGCCGTCGGCCTCGTCCTGGTCGTGCTCTACATGTTCGCCTACTACCGCGGACTGAGCCTGGTGGCGCTCGCGAGCCTCGTGGTCTCGGGCGCGCTCACCTACACGATCATGTGTCTGCTCGGTGAGGCGATCGGCTTCGCACTGAACCTGCCCGCGGTCTGTGGTGCCATCGTCGCCATCGGTATCACCGCCGACTCGTTCATCGTCTTCTTCGAACGGATCAGGGACGAGCTCCGTGAGGGCCGCTCGCTGCAACCCGCGGTCGCCCGCGGCTGGCCGCGCGCCCGGCGCACCATCCTGGTGTCGGACTTCGTGTCCTTCCTCGCCGCCGCCGTGCTGTTCACCGTGACGGTCGGCAAGGTCCAGGGCTTCGCGTTCACGCTCGGTCTCACCACCGTGCTCGACGTCGTCGTGGTGTTCCTGTTCACCAAGCCGCTGATGACGATCCTCGCCCGTCGCCCGTTCTTCGCTCAGGGCCACAGGTGGTCCGGTCTCGATCCCAAGGCGCTCGGCGTGAAGGCGCCGCTGCGTCGGAGCGTCCGCCACAACCGGCCCACCGAGACGAAGGAAGCCTGATGTCCAAGCTCAGCAATCTCGGTCACCGGCTGCACCGCGGCGAGATCGCGTACGACTTCGTCGGCCACCGCAAGATCTGGTACGGCGTATCGATCCTGATCACGGTCGTCGCCGCGGTCGGCCTGGTGGTCAACGGCCTCAAGCTCGGCATCGAGTTCTCCGGCGGCGCGGACTTCACCACGGCCAAGACCTCCATCTCGGTCGCGGACGCGCAGAGCAAGATCGAGGGCCACACCGCCGGCCACGACGCGACGATCCAGAAGCTGGGCAGCGGAAAGCTCCGCATCCAGGTCAGCGACATCTCCACCGAGGCGTCCAAGTCCGTCCAGCAGAACATCTCCAAGGAACTGGGCATCCCGCTCAAGGACATCGACGCGCAGATCGTCGGTCCGAGCTGGGGCAAGGAGATCTCCCACAAGGCCCTTCAGGGTCTGATCATCTTCCTGGTGCTGGTGGTCGCCTATCTGGCCATCGCCTTCGAATGGCGCAAGGCCGTCGCGGCACTGATCGCCCTCCTCCACGACCTCACGATCACGGTCGGTGTCTACGCCATCGTGGGCTTCGAGGTCACACCGGGCACGGTGATCGGTCTGCTCACCATCCTCGGTTACTCCCTCTACGACACCGTCGTCGTCTTCGACGGTCTGAAGGAGTCCACCAAGGACATCACCAAGCAGAACAGGTACACCTACAGCGAGATCGCCAACCGCAGCCTCAACGGCACCCTGGTGCGGTCGATCAACACCACGGTCGTCGCCCTGCTGCCGGTCGGCGCGCTGCTCTTCATCGGTGGCGGCATCCTCGGCGCGGGCATGCTCAACGACATCGCGCTCGCGCTGTTCGTCGGCCTCACCGCCGGTGCGTACTCCTCGATCTTCATCGCGACTCCGATCGTCGCGGACCTCAAGGAGCGCGACCCGGCGATGAAGCAGGTCCGCAAGCGGGTGCTCGCCCGCCGGGCCTCCGACGCCACGAAGGCCGCCGAGGCGGCCGCCCGCGGCGAGGAGCCCGCCGACCCCGAGGACGGGGACGGGGACGACGACCAGGCGGAAGCCGCAGCGGCCGGCGCCGGTGTGGTGGGCCCGCGGGCCCAGGGCACCGCCCCGGGCAGCCGTTCCGGCGGCACCCGCGGCGCGTCCGCCAACCGCGGCACCCGCGGCGGCCGCAACCGGCCCTCGGGCAAGCGGCGCTGACCGTGAATCGCCGCCGCCCGGTCGACACCGACCGGGCGGCGGCGATTTTCCGTTTCCCGAACCACATCGACCGAACCTCATCGACCGACCCTCGTCGACCGACGAGCGCTCCATGGCCCGAAGCGCCGTGGAACGACAAGCACGTCATGGACCGACGCGACATGAACCGACGAAAGTAGCGCGATGACCACCACGGACGCAGCCTCCGCCGAGCTCAGGGAACTGCTGCTCGGCCGCATCCGCGACGTACCGGACTACCCCCAGCCCGGCGTGATCTTCAAGGACATCACCCCGCTGCTGGCCGACCCCGTCGCCTTCAGCGCCCTGGTGGACGCCCTCGCCGCCCTGTGCGCGCGGCACGGCGCCACCAAGGTCGTCGGCCTCGAAGCCCGCGGCTTCATCCTCGCCGCCCCGGCCGCCGCCCGCGCGGGCCTCGGCTTCGTCCCGGTCCGCAAGGCGGGCAAACTGCCCGGAAAGACCCTGGCGCAGTCGTACGACCTGGAGTACGGCACCGCCGAGATCGAGGTGCAGGTCGACGCCTTCGCCGAGGGCGACCGCGTCCTGGTGATCGACGACGTCCTGGCCACCGGCGGCACCGCGGAAGCCTCGCTGGAGCTGATCCGGCGGACCGGCGCGACCGTCGCGGGCGTGGCCGTCCTGCTGGAGCTGGGCTTCCTCGGCGGCCGGGCGCGGCTGGCCCGGGTCCTGGGGGACGCCCCCCTGGACACCCTCGTCGCGATCTGACGCGCTCCGGACCGCGTACGGGCTCTCGGGCCGCGTACGGGCTCTCGTACGCCATTCGGGTCCGCGGGGCCCGGTTGCGGCCTCCTACGAGCGTCCTGCGGCCCCGTACGGCGTATGCGGGGCAGGTACGGGGCCCTGAGGCGGGCGCCCGGCGGGCTCGGGCGCCCGCCTCTCGCCGCAGGTCGATACCATAGAACTTCTACCCCGCGTGAGGAGTGCTCTTGCCAGACCAGGCCCAGCCACTCGACGCCGCGGGCGGGAAGGAACCGGCCGCGGGTGGCACGGGGACGTCCGCCGACAGCCGGACCGCCGCACCCACCCCCGCTCCCGCCAAGCCCGCCGCGCCAGAACCGGCCGCGCCCGCCGTACGCCCGGTGCGTACGCCCGGCAGCGTCGCGCCGACGCGTCCCGGGGCCTCCTCCAGCCGCGTCCGTGCCCGCCTCGCCCGGCTCGGCGTGCAGCGCTCCAGCCCGTACAACCCGGTGCTCGAACCGCTGCTGCGCGTGGTGCGGGGCAACGACCCGAAGGGCGACAGCGCCCAGCTCCGGCAGATCGAGCGGGCCTACCAGGTCGCCGAGCGCTGGCACCGCGGCCAGAAGCGCAAGAGCGGCGACCCGTACATCACGCACCCGCTGGCCGTCACCACGATCCTCGCCGAACTGGGTATGGACCCCGCCACCTTGATGGCCGGGCTGCTGCACGACACCGTCGAGGACACCGAGTACGGCCTGGACGCGCTGCGCCGCGACTTCGGCGACCAGGTGGCGCTGCTGGTCGACGGCGTCACCAAGCTCGACAAGGTCAAATTCGGCGAGGCCGCGCAGGCCGAGACCGTGCGCAAGATGGTCGTCGCGATGGCCAAGGACCCCCGCGTCCTGGTGATCAAGCTCGCCGACCGGCTGCACAATATGCGCACGATGCGCTATCTCAAGCGCGAGAAGCAGGAGAAGAAGGCCCGCGAGACGCTGGAGATCTACGCCCCGCTGGCGCACCGGCTGGGCATGAACACCATCAAGTGGGAGCTGGAGGACCTCGCCTTCGCGATCCTCTACCCCAAGATGTACGACGAGATCGTCCGGTTGGTCGCCGAGCGCGCCCCCAAGCGCGACGAATACCTCGCCGTGGTCACCGACCAGGTTCAGCAGGACCTGCGCGCCGCCCGGATCAAGGCCACCGTCACCGGCCGCCCGAAGCACTACTACAGCGTCTACCAGAAGATGATCGTCCGCGGCCGGGACTTCGCGGAGATCTACGACCTGGTGGGCATCCGCGTCCTGGTCGACACCGTCCGCGACTGCTACGCGGCGCTCGGCACCATCCACGCGCGATGGAATCCGGTCCCCGGCCGGTTCAAGGACTACATCGCGATGCCCAAGTTCAACATGTACCAGTCGCTGCACACGACGGTCATCGGGCCCAGCGGCAAGCCCGTCGAACTGCAGATCCGTACCTTCGACATGCACCGCCGCGCCGAGTACGGCATCGCGGCGCACTGGAAGTACAAGCAGGAGGCGGTGGCGGGCGCCTCCAAGGTGCGCACCGACAGCCCGCGGTCCGACAAGAAGGACGACGCGGTCAACGACATGGCGTGGCTGCGCCAGCTCCTGGACTGGCAGAAGGAGACCGAGGACCCCGGCGAGTTCCTGGAGTCGCTGCGCTTCGACCTCTCGCAGAGCGAGGTCTTCGTCTTCACACCCAAGGGCGACGTGATAGCGCTGCCCGCGGGCGCCACCCCGGTGGACTTCGCGTACGCCGTGCACACCGAGGTCGGCCACCGGACCATAGGCGCCCGTGTCAACGGCCGCCTCGTACCGCTGGAGTCGACGCTCGACAACGGCGACACCGTCGAGGTCTTCACCTCCAAGGCCGCCGGGGCCGGGCCGTCCCGCGACTGGCTGGGCTTCGTCAAGTCGCCGCGGGCGCGCAACAAGATCCGCGCCTGGTTCTCCAAGGAGCGCCGCGAGGAAGCGGTCGAGCAGGGCAAGGAAGCCATCGCCCGCGCGATGCGCAAGCAGAATCTGCCGATCCAGCGGGTGCTCACCGGCGACTCGCTGGTCACCCTCGCGCACGAGATGCGCTACCCCGACATCTCCGCGCTCTACGCGGCGATCGGCGAGGGGCACATCACCGCGCAGTCCGTCGTGCAGAAGCTGGTCGACGCGCTCGGCGGCGAAGAGGGCGCCACCGAGGACATCGCGGAGATCACCACCCCCACACAGGGGCGCACCAAGCGGCGGGCCAACGCCGACCCCGGTGTCATCGTCAAGGGCGCCAGCGACGTCTGGGTCAAGCTCTCCCGCTGCTGCACCCCAGTGCCGGGCGACCCGATCATCGGCTTCGTCACCCGCGGCAACGGCGTCTCGGTGCACCGCGCCGACTGCGTCAACGTGGACTCGCTCTCGCAGCAGCCCGAGCGGATGATCGAGGTCGAGTGGGCGCCCACCCAGTCGTCGGTCTTCCTGGTCGCCATCCAGGTCGAGGCCCTCGACCGGTCCCGGCTGCTCTCGGACGTCACCCGCGTGCTGTCCGACCAGCACGTCAACATCCTGTCCGCGGCCGTCCAGACCTCCCGCGACCGCGTCGCCACCTCCCGCTTCACCTTCGAGATGGGCGACCCGAAGCACCTGGGCCACGTCCTGAAGGCGGTACGCGGCGTGGAGGGCGTCTACGACGTCTACCGGGTGACCTCGGGCCGCCAGAGGTAAGCGAGGCCGCGGGCGGGCGGGCACGACCCACCACCGGCCCGCGGACGCCCGACGGCCCCGGCACTCATCATGAGTGCCGGGGCCGTCGGGCGTGCGAGCGGCCGGTCAGCCGCCGAACTCGCCCATGCCCTTCAGGGCCGCGTCCAGCAGCGCCTGACGCCCGTCAAGCTCCGACTGGAGCTTGTCCGCCTTCGCGGTGTTCCCCGCGGAGCGCGCCGCGTCGATCTGCTTCTGGAGCTTCTCGACCGCCGCCTGGAGCTGACCGGTCAGACCGGCCGCCCGCGCCCGGACCTCGGGGTTGGTGCGCCGCCACTCGGCTTCCTCGGACTCGGCCAGCGCACGCTCCACCGCGTGCATGCGGGCCTCGATCCGCGGCCGCGCGTCCCGCGGCACGTGCCCGATGGCCTCCCAGCGCTCGTTGAGCGAGCGGAAGGCGGCACGCGCCGACTTCAGCTCGGTCACCGGGAGCAGCTTCTCGGCCTCGACGACCAGCTCCTCCTTGAGCGCGAGGTTGTCGCGCTGCTCGGTGTCCCGCTCGGCGAACACCTCGGAGCGGGCGGCGAAGAAGACGTCCTGGGCGCCGCGGAAGCGGTTCCACAGATCGTCCTCGGCCTCGCGCTGCGCACGCCCGGCCGCCTTCCACTCCGTCATCAGCTCGCGGTAGCGGGCCGCGGTGGGCCCCCAGTCCGTCGAGTTCGACAGCGACTGCGCCTCGGTGACCAGCTTCTCCTTCGTCCGCCTGGCCTCCTCGCGCTGCGCGTCGAGCGACGCGAAGTGCGCCTTGCGGCGCTTGGAGAACACCGAACGGGCGTGGCTGAAGCGGTGCCACAGCTCGTCGTCCGCCTTGCGGTCGAGTCGCGGCAGGCCCTTCCAGGTGTCGACCAGGGCGCGCAGCCGCTCGCCCGCGGTCCGCCACTGCTCGCTCTCGGCGAGCTGCTCGGCCTCCGCGACAAGCTGCTCCTTGGCGACCTTCGCCTCTTCGCTCTGCTTCGCCCTGGCCGCCTTGCGCTCCTCGCGCCGGGAGTCCACCAGCGCGACCAGCGCGTCGAGCCGTTCGCCCAGCGCCGCCAGGTCGCCCACCGCGTGCGCCTCGGTCACCGAGACGCGCAGGTGCTCGATCGCGGCCAGCGCGTCCTTGGGCGCGAGATCGGTGGTCCGCACCCGTCGTTCGAGGAGGCCGATCTCCACGACGAGTCCTTCGTACTTGCGCTCGAAGTAGGCGAGCGCCTCCTCAGGAGAACCCGCCTGCCACGAACCGACCTCCTTCTCCCCGTCGGCCGTACGCACGTACACGGTCCCCGTCTCATCGACGCGGCCCCACGGGTCGCTGCTCACAGCGCCTCCTCCACGTGATGCCCGGCCGGCTCACGGCCGGGCATCTTCCACAGAATTTCACCGGTTGGGCCGCACGCCCTGACCGGTCCAACGCCAACATAGGCGACCAGCACCCCGGCTGTCCGCATCCGATGCGGGCCCAATCAGGATTTGCTGACGGTCGCCTTGTTGATCACCACGGTCGCGTTCGGCGCGGTGTTGCCCGTCGTCTGGTCGGCGGGCTGGGCGCCCGCGGCGGCGATTTTGTCGAGCACCTTCATACCGGCGGCGTCGATCGTGCCGAACGGCGTGTAGCTCGGAGCCAGCGGGCTGTCCTTGTAGACCAGGAAGAACTGGCTGCCGCCGGTGTGCGCCTGGCCGGTGTTGGCCATGGCCACGGTGCCCGCCGGGTACGTCACGGTCTTCTGCGCGTCGGCCTTGCCGAACGCCGTCAGATTCTCGTCCGGGATCGTGTAGCCGGGGCCGCCGTTGCCCTGCGCGGTCGGGTCGCCGCACTGGAGGACGAAGATGCCCTCGGTGGTCAGGCGGTGGCACTTGGTGTGGTCGAAGAAGCCCTTGTCCGCGAGGAACTTGAAGGAGTTCGTGGTGTCGGGGGCCTTCGCCGCGTCCAGAGCGATCGGGATCGAGCCGCAGGTCGTCTGGAGCGTGAAGGTGTACTTCGCGCTCTTGTCGATCGCCATCTTCGGCTCGGTCTTCCACTGCTCCGTGCCCGGCGCGCCCGCGTCCGCCTTGCCGCACGGGTCCGGCGCCTTCGAGGGGGTCGCCGACGGCGACGCGCTGGCGTTGGCCGCCGCGTCGTCCGTGGACTTCTTCTTGCCGCTGCTGTCGAAGGCGCCCAGGCCCCAGGCGGAACCGCCGCCGATGACGACCACGGCGAGCACGGCGGCGATCACCGAATTGCGCGTCCGCGACTTGCGGCGCATCTGCACCCGCCGCTGCTGCTGCCGCTCGAACTTCTCCCGGGCGAGCTGCCGCCGCCGCTGATCCTTGGTGACCACTTCGCCGTCTCCCGGTCGTGTCTCGTGAGTGCTGTGCGATGACTGTGTTTCCGCTGTCCACGACCTGTCGGCAGGCCGTGTGCCGCGGTGCGCTCGAACGCGAATACGCGTGCCGCAGATCTTCGCGGCATGCGCGTCCCCCGTCCAGTCCGCACGCGGTCCGATGAGGGCACAATACGAGTTCGCTGCGGCGGTACGGCGGCCGGTAGGCTCGTGAACGGCCGATATCTCCCGCGGCCGACACCGCGGACGACAGAAGGACGAACGTGCTCATTGCCGGGTTCCCCGCCGGGGCCTGGGGCACCAATTGTTATGTGGTCGCCCCCGCCGCGGGTGAGGAGTGCGTGATCGTCGACCCGGGCCACCTCGCGGTCCAGGGCGTCGAGGACACCCTCGCCAAGCACCGACTGAAGCCCGTCGCCGTCATCCTCAGCCACGGCCACATCGACCATGTCGCCTCCGTCGTACCGGTCTGCGGCGTGCACGACGTGCCCGCCTGGATCCACCCCGAGGACCGGTACATGCTCAGCGACCCCGAGAAGGCGCTCGGCCGCGCCATCGGGCAGCCGCTGATGGGGGAGCTGACCATCGGCGAGCCCGACGACGTCAAGGAACTGGCCGACGGCGCCGCGCTGACGGTGGCGGGTCTGGAGTTCTCCGTCGCGCACGCGCCCGGCCATACCAGGGGGTCGGTGACGTTCAGGCTGCCCGAGACCGCCGACATCCCGTCGGTGCTGTTCTCCGGCGACCTGCTCTTCGCCGGCTCCGTCGGACGCACCGACCTGCCCGGCGGCTCCATGGCCGAGCTGTACGAGTCGCTGGCGCGTGTGTGCCTGCCGCTCGACGACTCGACCGTGGTGCTCTCCGGCCACGGCCCCCAGACGACCATCGGCCGCGAGCGCGCCGCCAACCCCTACCTGGGTGAGGTGGCCCGCGGCCCAGGAGCCGGAGACCCGGCTCCGCGACGAGGATTGTGACGGATTCAGTGAGTTCCGCCGTACGCGCCTTCCAGGCCCCCAAGGGCACCTACGACCTGCTGCCGCCCGACTCCGCGGTGTTCCTCGCGGTGCGCGAGGCCATCGCCGCGCCCGCCCGCCGGGCCGGTTACGGCTATGTCGAGACCCCCGGTTTCGAGAACGTCGAACTGTTCTCCCGCGGTGTCGGGGAGTCCACCGACATCGTGACCAAGGAGATGTACACCCTCACCACCAAGGGCGGCAGCGAACTCGCGCTGCGCCCCGAGGGCACCGCCTCCGTCCTGCGCGCGGCCCTCCAGGCCAACCTGCACAAGACGGGGAATCTGCCGGTCAAGCTCTGGTACTCCGGCTCCTACTACCGCTACGAGCGCCCGCAGGCGGGCCGCTACCGGCACTTCTCGCAGGTCGGCGCGGAGGCGATCGGCGCCGAGGACCCGCTGCTCGACGCGGAGCTGATCATCCTGGCGGTGGACGCGTACACCGACCTCGGGCTGCGCGACTTCCGGCTGCTGCTCAACTCGCTCGGCGACCGCGAGTGCCGTCCGGTCTACCGGGCCGCCCTCCAGGACTACCTGCGCGGCCTGGACCTGGACGAGGAGACCCGCGCCCGGATCGAGATCAATCCGCTGCGGGTGCTCGACGACAAGCGCGACTCCGTACAGAAACAGCTCGCCGACGCGCCGCTGATCCGCGACCACCTGTGCGAGGCGTGCAAGGCGTACCACGAGGAGGTGCGCGCGCTGCTGACCGAGGCGGGCGTGGCCTTCGAGGACGACCCCCGGCTGGTGCGCGGCCTGGACTACTACACCCGCACCACCTTCGAATTCGTCCACGACGGGCTCGGCTCGCAGTCCGCGGTCGGCGGCGGCGGGCGCTACGACGGGCTCTCCGAGATGATCGGCGGCCCCGCGCTGCCGTCGGTCGGCTGGGCGCTGGGCGTGGACCGTACGGTGCTCGCGCTGCGCTCGGAGGGCGTGGAACTGGCCCTTCCCGCGGTCACCGACGTCTACGCCGTACCGCTCGGCGACGAGGCGCGGCGGGCGCTGTTCGGCACGGTCACCGCGCTGCGCAGGGCCGGGATCGCCGCGGACTTCGCCTTCGGCGGCAAGGGCATGAAGAACGCGATGAAGTCCGCGAACCGCTCCGGCGCCCGATTCGCGCTCGTCGCGGGGGAGCGGGACCTCGCCGAGGGCGTCGTCCAGCTCAAGGACCTGGGCAGCGGCGAGCAGACGGCGGTCCCGCTCGCCGAGGTGGTCGCGAGCGTCAAGGCGCGGCTCGTTTGACCCTCTTCCGTGTACCAGGGCGTGCAGGACTTATCCAGTCCTGACCGCCCTGGTGCACAATGTTGGGTGCCCGCTCCCCACGACCTAAGAGATCGGCGATCATGACGACTTCCGCGTTGGACGAGACGCGTACGGACGGCGGCGCCGAGGACGAGCGGCGGCCGGCCGACGGCATCGGAGCAGGGCGCGCGTACACCTGGCTGCTGCTGATCTGCGGCCTGCTCGGCACGGTCGCCGCGTTCGTGATCACCGATGACAAGTTCAAGCTGCTGGAAGACCCGAATTACACCCCCGCGTGCAGCCTGAACCCGATCATCTCCTGCGGCAACATCATGAAGAGCGAGCAGGCCCACGCGTTCGGCTTCCCGAACCCGATGATCGGCATGATCGCCTACCCGGTCATGATCTGCGTCGCGATGGGCATCCTGGCCGGCGCCCGCTACCGTCCCTGGTTCTGGCTCGGCCTCCAGGCGGGCACCCTGTTCGGTGTCGGATTCTGCACCTGGCTCCAGTACCAGTCGCTGTACAGCATCGGCTCGCTCTGCCTGTGGTGCAGCCTCGCCTGGGTCGTGACCATCGCCGCGTTCTGGTACACGGCGGTGCACAACGTCAAGCACCGGATCATCAAAGTGCCCGAGGGCGCGCGCACCGCCGTGCTGGAGTTCCACTGGGTCGTGCCGGTGCTCTGGTACGGGGTGCTCATCCTGCTGATCCTGACCCGCTGGTGGTCGTACTGGAAGACGCTGGTCTGAGCGGTTCCGCCGAGCGGCCCGCCCGCTACAGCGGCGTGACGTAGGCGCCGGAGATGCCGCCGTCCACCAGGAACTCGGCGGCGGTGATGAATCCGGCGTCGTCGCTGGCCAGGAACGCCACGGCGGCGGCGATCTCCTCGGCCGCCGCGAACCGCCCCAGCGGAATGTGCACCAGCCGCCGCGCCGCCCGCTCCGGGTCCTTCGCGAACAGCTCGCGCAGCAGCGGGGTGTCCACGGGCCCGGGGCACAGCGCGTTCACCCGGATCCCCTCGCGGGCGAACTGCACGCCCAGCTCCCGCGTCATCGCCAGCACCCCGCCCTTGGACGCGGTGTACGAGATCTGCGAGGTCGCCGCGCCCATCACCGCCACGAACGACGCGGTGTTGATGATCGCTCCCTTGCCCTGCCGCCGCATGTACGGCAGCGCGGCCTTGCAGCACAGGTAGACCGACGTCAGATTGACCTCCTGCACCCGGCGCCACGCGTCCAGCCCGGTGGTGAGGATCGAGTCGTCGTCGGGTGGTGAGATCCCCGCGTTGTTGAAGGCGATGTCGACCGAGCCGTAGGTGTCGTGGGCGGCCTTGAACAGCGCCTCGACCTGCTCCGGGTCGGTCACGTCGGTGGCGACGAAGAGCCCGCCGGTCTCCTCGGCCGCCGCCCGCCCGCTGTCCTGGTCGATGTCGGCGACCACGACCCTGGCCCCTTCCGCGGCGAACCGCCGCGCCGTGGCCAGGCCGATGCCGCTGCCGCCGCCGGTGATGACGGCGGTACGGCCGACGAGGCGGCGGCAGACCGGCTGCTCCGTCCCGGCGGCGGCAGCCGTGCCGGTCACGTCTGTGCTGTCTGTGGTCTCGGGCATACCCTGCTACTCCTCGGTGCCGATGAAGACGTTCTTGGTCTCGGTGAA
Source organism: Streptomyces sp. NPDC093221 (assembly GCF_044753885.1). Classification (NCBI taxonomy): domain Bacteria; kingdom Bacillati; phylum Actinomycetota; class Actinomycetes; order Kitasatosporales; family Streptomycetaceae; genus Streptomyces; species Streptomyces sp. NPDC093221. The sequence continues at coordinate 284,893 of NZ_JBIVOA010000006.1, forward strand.
CGCGGTGAGCGCGTCGGGTCCCAGCTCGCGGCCGAGCCCCGACTGCTTGAAGCCGCCGAAGGGCGTCCAATAGCGCACACTGCTGTGCGAGTTGACGGACAGATTCCCCGCCGCGACACCGCGCGCGAGCCGCAGCGCGCGGCCCAGGTCGCGGGTCCACAGCGAGCCGGACAGGCCGTACGGTGTCGCGTTCGCCAGCCGCAGCGCGTCCGCCTCGTCGTCGAAGGGCAGCACGACCGCCACCGGGCCGAAGATCTCCTCGGTGGCCGCTGGCGCGCCGGGGTCGGCCGGGGCGAGCACCGTCGGCGGGTACCAGAAACCGGGGCCCTCGGGCGCGGATCCCCGTGCCACGACTGGCAGTTCGGGCGTGACGTAGCCGCGGACCCGCTCGCGCTGGGCCGCCGAGATCAGCGGGCCCATCGCGGTCGCCGGGTCCGCCGGGTCGCCGACCCGCACCGCCCGCACGCCGGAGGCCAGCAGGTCGAGGAAGCGGTCGTAGACCTCGCGCTGCACCAGCAGCCGGGTGCGGGCGCAGCAGTCCTGGCCCGCGTTGTCCAGGAACGCCATCGGGTCCGCGGCGCGCTCCAGATCGGCGTCCGCGAAGACGACGTTGGGGCTCTTGCCGCCCAACTCCAGTGTGAGCCGCTTGACTTGGGCCGCGCACCGCTCCATGATCCGCTTGCCGACCGCCGTGGAGCCGGTGAAGACGATCTTCCGCACGTCGGGGTGGTCGACCAGCCGCGTCCCGGTGACGGGACCCGCGCCGGGCACCACCTGGAACAGGCCCTCGGGCAGCCCGGCGGCCAGGGCGAGTTCGGCCAGCCGCAGGGCGGTCAGCGGGGTGGTCTCCGCGGGCTTGAGCACGACGGCGTTGCCCGCGGCCAGCGCGGGGGCGAAGCCCCAGGCGGCGATCGGCATCGGGAAGTTCCACGGCACGATGACGCCGACCACGCCGAGCGGTTCGTGGAAGGTCAGGTCGAGGCCGCCCGCCACCGGGATCTGACGGCCGCTCAGGCGCTCGACGCCGCCCGCCGCGTACTCCAGCAGGTCCCGGACGTTGCCCGCCTCCCAGCGGGCGTTGCCCACGGTGTGGCCCGCCTCGCGCACCTCCAGCGCGGCCAGTTCCTCCAGGCGCGCGTCGACCTCGGCGGCGAACCGCCGCAGCAGCCGGGCGCGTTCACCCGGCCCGAGCGCCGCCCAGCCCCGCTGGGCCCGCACCGCGGCGGCGACCGCCGCGTCCACACCCTCCGGGGAGGTCGCCGCGACCGTCGCGACGACCTCCTCGGTGGCGGGGTTGAGTACGTCGTGGCTCTCCTGCATCCCGTCCGCCCTTACATCCGCTCGAAGGAGCGGAACCGCTCCCAGTCCGTGACCGCGGTGTCGAACTGCCGCTGCTCGATCCGCGCCATGTTCGCGTAGTGCGCGACGACCTCGGGGCCGAACACCTCGCGGGCCAGGTCGCTGCCCGACCACAGCTCGGCGGCCTCCCGCAGCGATCCGGGCACCCGCTCGTACGACTCCGTGTACGCGTTGCCCGTACACGGCTCCGGCAGCTCCAACTCCCGCTCGACGCCGTGCAGTCCGGCCGCGACCATCGCGGCGACCGCCAGATACGGGTTCACGTCGCCGCCCGGCACCCGGTTCTCCAGCCGCAGCGACGGGCCGTAGCCGACCACGCGCAGCGCGCAGGTGCGGTTGTCCCGGCCCCAGGCGACCGCGGTGGGCGCGAAGGAGCCGGGGCGGAACCGCTTGTAGGAGTTGATGTTCGGCGCGAAGAACAGCGAGAACTCCCGCAGGGCGGCGAGCTGTCCGGCCAGGAAGTGCCGCATCAGCGGGGACATCGCGGTGGGGGAGCGGTCCTCGGGGTCGGCCATCGCCGGGGCGCCGTCCGCGTCCCGCAGCGACAGGTGGATATGGCAGGAGTTGCCCTCGCGCTCGTTGAACTTCGCCATGAAGGTGACCGCCATGCCCTCCTGCGAGGCGATCTCCTTGGCGCCGGTCTTGTAGACGCTGTGCTGGTCGCAGGTGGTCAGCGCCTCGTCGTAACGGAACACCACCTCGTGCTGGCCGAGGTTGCACTCGCCCTTCGCGGACTCCGGGACGAGCCCGGCGCCCGCCATCTCGTTGCGGATGCGGCGCAGCAGCGGCTCGACCCGGGCGGTGGCCAGCACCGAGTAGTCGGCGTTGTACTGGTTGGCCGGGGTCAGCCCGCGGTAGCCGCTGTCCCACGCCCGCTCGTAGGTGTCGCGGAAGACCAGGAACTCCAGCTCGGTGCCCGCGTGCGCGGTCAGGCCGTGCCCGGCGAGCCGGTCGAGCTGCTGCCGCAGGATCTGCCGCGGCGAGGCACTGACCGGGCTGCCGTCCTCCCACGTCAGATCGGCCAGCAGCAGCGCGGTGCCGTCCTGCCAGGGGACGCGGCGCAGCGTCGAGGGATCGGGGCGCATCGCGAAGTCGCCGTAGCCCCGCTCCCAGGACGACATCGCGTAGCCGTCCACCGTATTGAGGTCGATGTCGACGGCGAGCAGGTAATTGCACCCCTCCGAGCCGTGCGGCAGCACCTCCTCCAGGAAGAACGGAGCCGCGAACCGCTTGCCCTGGAGCCGCCCCTGCATATCGGTGAAGGCCAGGACGACGGTGTGGATCTCGCCCGCCGCCACCAGCGAGCGGAGCGCGCCGACGGACAGGGCTGGAGTGTGTTCTGCCACAGCGGAACCTCTCGGATCGGTCGGAAGACTTAAGGTATGGCTGTGAACCATTGAAGGGAAGGGGGCCTCGCCATGACGGAGCGGATGACGGAACCGATGGCCGATTCGACGGCCGATTCGACGGCCGAGCCGGCGGCCGGGTCAGCGGCCGGGCGGCCGGCGGAGCCCCCGGCGCAGGCCGCCGATCCGCTCGACACGGTGCTGCGCCCGGTGCGCGGCGGCAACGGCTTCGAGGAGGCCGTGGAACGGCTGCTCCAAGTGGTCCGGCTCGGCCTGGTCCCCGCGGGCGGACGGCTGCCACCGGAACGGGAACTCGCCGGGCGGCTGGCGATCAGCCGGGTCACCCTGCGCGAGGCGCTGCGCGTGCTGCACGAGCAGGGTCTGGTCGAGAGCCGCCGCGGTCGCCAGGGCGGCACCTTCGTCCGGCCGAGGCCGCCCGGCGCGGACGGCCCGCCCCTGGACGCGGCGGGCCGGGGCGCGGCGGGTCTGGACGCGGCGGCCCTGGACGACGTGCTCCGCTTCCGCGAGGTGCTGGAGGTGGGCGCCGCCGGGCTCTGCGCCCGCGCGCGCCTCACCGGAGCGGACGCCGACCTGCTGCGGGCCCGGCTGCGCGCCACCGGGGACGCCTCCATCGAGGACTACCGGCGCGCCGACACGCTCCTGCACCTCGCGATAGCCGAGCTGTCCGGCTCCCCCTCGCTGGCCCGCCAGTACGCCGCCGTCCGCGCCCGGGTCAACCAACTCCTGGACGGCATCCCCATGCTGGTCCGCAACATCGAGCACTCCCAGGGCCAGCACGCCGCCCTGGTCGCCGCCGTCCTGGCCGCCGACGAAACGCGGGCGCGGCAGACGATGCGGCAGCACCTCGCGGGCACGGCGTCACTACTGCGGGGCTTTCTGTCCTAGCACCGGGGCGGACGATCGCGCCGGTTAAGGTACGAGTCCGGACCATTGGCCGACGCGGGAGGACGGGGACGGTGCCGAGGACGCTGCTGGTGGGGGTCACCACCTATCTGGAGCGGGCGCGCTGGGGGCTGTGGGACACCTCGGCCGTCCTGCTGCCCGCCGTCTACCCGCGCCTGGTGCAGGCCGCGGGCGCCGTCGCCGTCCTGCTGCCGCCCGACGCGGCCGAGCGCGCACCGGCGGCCGTCGCGCGGATGGACGCGGTCATCGTGGCGGGCGGCCCCGACATCGCGCCCGAGCACTACGGCGCACGACGGCACCCGCGCACCGGGCCGCCCGCACCGGAGCGCGACGGCTGGGAGTCGGCCGTCCTGCGCGCCGCCCTGGACGCGGCCGTCCCCGTCCTCGGGATCTGCCGCGGCATGCAGCTCATGAACGTGCTGTACGGCGGCACGCTCGTCCAGCACCTGCCGGACCGCGTCGGCCACGACGCCCACGCCCCCGCGCCCGGCGCCTTCGGCGAGCACCGCGTCACGCCCGTGCCCGGCACCCTGCTGGCCCGCGTACTGCCGGGCCCCCAGGACGTGCCCACGTACCACCACCAGGCCGTCGACCGTCTCGGCGACGGCCTCACCGCCGCCGCGCACGCCGACGACGGCACCGTCGAGGCCGTCGAGGCGCCCGGCGAGCGCTTCGCCCTCGGCGTGCAGTGGCACCCCGAGAACGGCACCGACCTGCGCCTGGTCCACGCCCTGCTCGCCGCCGCCGACCGGGCTGTCACACCCAGCGCATAGGCTGCCGGAGTGGAGCCAGATCTGTTCACCGCAGCCGCAGAGGACCGTCACGAGCGGGATCCGGGCAGCAGCCCGCTCGCCGTACGGATGCGGCCCCGTACCCTCGACGAGGTCGTCGGCCAGCAGCACCTGCTGCGCCCCGGCTCCCCGCTGCGCCGCCTGGTGGCCGACGGCGGGGGACCGGCGGGCGCGTCCTCGGTGATCCTGTGGGGGCCGCCGGGCACCGGGAAGACCACGCTGGCGTACGTGGTCAGCAAGGCCACCGACAAGCGCTTCGTCGAACTCTCGGCGATCACCGCGGGCGTCAAGGAGGTCCGCGCGGTCATCGAGAGCGCCAAGCGCCAGGCGGGCGGGTACCAGCGCGAGACCGTGCTGTTCCTGGACGAGATCCACCGCTTCAGCAAGGCCCAGCAGGACTCCCTGCTGCCCGCCGTCGAGAACCGCTGGGTCACCCTGATCGCGGCCACCACGGAGAACCCGTACTTCTCGATCATCTCGCCGCTGCTGTCCCGCTCCCTGCTGCTCACCCTCGAACCGCTCACCGACGACGACCTGCGCGGTGTGCTGCGCCGCGCGGTGACCGACGAGCGTGGTCTGGGCGGCGCGGTGACGCTGCCGGACGACGCGGAGGAGCACCTGCTGCGGATCGCCGGCGGCGACGCGCGGCGCGCCCTGACCGCCCTGGAGGCGGGTGCGGGCTCCGCCCTGGACAAGGGCGAGGACACGCTCACCCTGGCCACCCTCGAAGAGTCCGTCGACCGGGCCGCCGTGCGCTACGACCGCGACGGCGACCAGCACTACGACGTGGCCAGCGCCCTCATCAAGTCCATCCGCGGCTCCGACGTGGACGCCGCCCTGCACTACCTCGCCCGCATGATCGACGCGGGCGAGGACCCGCGTTTCATCGCGCGGCGCCTGATGATCTCCGCCAGCGAGGACATCGGCCTCGCCGACCCCACCGCCCTGCCCACCGCCGTCGCCGCCGCCCAGGCCGTCGCCATGATCGGCTTCCCCGAGGCCGCGCTGACCCTCAGCCACGCCACCATCGCGCTGGCGCTCGCGCCGAAGTCCAACGCGGCCACCACCGCGATCGGCGCGGCGCTGGCGGACGTACGGGCGGGCAAGGCGGGACCCGTGCCCGCGCACCTGCGCGACGGCCACTACAAGGGCGCCGCCAAGCTCGGCCACGCGCAGGGGTACGTCTACCCGCACGACGTGCCCGGCGGCATCGCCGCGCAGCAGTACGCGCCGGACGAACTGCGCGACCGCCGCTACTACGAGCCGACCCGGCACGGCACGGAGGCCCGTTACGCGGACGTCCTGGACCGGGTCCGCGCCCGGCTCGCGGGCGAGGCCCCGGCCTCGGACTGACCCACCCCCGGATCAGCAGTCGCGGGCCGCGTCGAAGAGGGCGTGCATCGAGCGGCGCAGCCCGTCGCGGTCGCGGACGGGTTCGGGGAAGTCGAAGCGGGCGTCGAAGACGCTGTTGTCGCCGGTGAAGCGCACGCGCAGCCCGAAGCGGTCGAGCGCCAGCGGCACGGCGCTCAGCGTCGGGCGCGCGCCCGCGAAGGCGTCGTCGCAGGACGCCTCGCGGCGGCCGACGAGGGCGCACAGCAGACCCACCTGGGCGCTGTGGGCGGCGGCGAGGTGCTGGAGCAGTTCGCTCTCGTACTCGGCGAGCGGGTCGGCGGCGGCGTCGGCGAACTCGTCGGGCTCGACCAGGGCGGCGCCCCACAGGTCGTCCAGTGAGATCTCGCCGGTCTCCAGGCGGAGCAGCGTCGTACCGGACTCCATCGCGCCGCCCGGGACGGGTGTCAGCCAGCCGGCGACCCAGGCCCTGCCGCGGATCCGGTGCGGCACCGCGACCGGCGCCACATCCGTGATCTCCAGCACAGCCTCGATCTCCTCGCCGCCCGCGGCCCGCACCACGCGCACGGCGGGGGATTCGTCGGGGAACAGCAGGAACACGTCGCCGGTGGGCCCCACGGAGCGGCGCACCGGGGTCATGACGTCGGATCCGGCCGTGGCCAGGCCGGGAATCGTCACGACGGCGGACGAGTTATTCTCGACGAGAGTTCGCGCGCGTTCGGCTGCCGAGGGCAGCCGGGGCGCTTCTTCCACTTCGGGACGCGGCTGACCATGTGCTGGTACGCCAGGCATGGGGTTCCCGGGTCGAAACATGCGTTCTCCTCAGCTAAGGTAAGCCTTACCTAATTTACACGGAGGTTCCACGCACGTGAATCAGTCGCGTCCCAAGGTCAAGAAGTCCCGGGCGCTGGGCATCGCGCTCACCCCCAAGGCGGTCAAGTACTTCGAGGCCCGCCCCTACCCGCCCGGTGAGCACGGTCGCGGTCGCAAGCAGAACAGCGACTACAAGACCCGGCTGCTGGAGAAGCAGCGGCTGCGCGCGCAGTACGACATCAGCGAGCGGCAGATGCAGCGCGCGTACGACCGCGCCAAGAAGGTCTCCGGCAAGCGGACCGGCGAGGCCCTGATCATCGAGCTGGAGCGGCGCCTGGACGCCCTCGTGCTCCGTGCCGGTCTGGCCCGGACGATCTACCAGTCCCGCCAGATGGTCGTGCACGGCCACATCGAGGTCAACGGCCGCAAGGTCGACAAGCCGTCCTTCCGGGTCAGCCCGGACGACGTCGTGACCGTCCGCGAGCGCTCCCGCGAGAAGACGCCGTTCATCGTCGCCCGCGAAGGCGGCTGGGCCGGTGAGGGCGAGGCCCCTCGCTACCTCCAGACCAACCTCCAGGCCCTCGCCTTCCGCCTGGACCGGGACCCCAACCGCAACGAGATTCCCGTCATCTGCGACGAGCAGCTCGTCGTCGAGTACTACGCCCGCTGACCCCCTCCGGGGAGGTCGCCGAGGTGGGGCGCCGCGCTCCGTACGGGAGGCGGTCGCCCCCCGGGGCGCGGTCAACCGGCCGGTGGCAAGCGGCCCCCGGGGCCGGCGGTGACGCCGCCGTCGTGGTCGGTCGTGTAGCGCGTCCTCCAGCCGCCGCTGGGAAGTACCCCCGTCCCCCTCACTCGGGGGCGACCACCTCCGCGGGGGCCGCGCTCCTGGCGGGGGCCTTCCGGGCGGGACGCTCGCGGGTGGCGGCGGCGGGCGACGGGCGGTGGAGGGCGCGGTGGACCGCCGCGTCCAGCCCGAACCGCTCGCCTTCGCTCAGGGCGGCGGCGTAGGCGTCGTCACCCAGCGCCGCCCGCACGCGCGCCTCGCACAGCACGTGCGGGGCGTTGAAGAAACGGGAGCCGAACAGGCGCAGGCCGACCGAGGCCCACAGGCGCCCCGCGGCGCCCTGGAGGACCGCGGCCTCGTGCGGGGCGCCCTCGTCCTCGGTGATGAGGGCCAGCAGCTCCAGGGCGAGCACCGCGCCGACCAGGTCGCGGAAGGCGTGGTCGATGGCCAGCGCCTCCTCGGCCAGCCGCCGCGCCTCCGCGCGGTCGCCGCCGAGCCAGGCGGCGTAACCGAGGACGTAGAGCGCGTAGGCCAGCGTCCAGCGCTCCCCGTGATCGTGGCAGATGTCGCGGGCCTCCGCGGCGAGGGTCACCGCCTGGTCCAGGTCGCCCTGGAAGGCCACCGCCATCGCCAACTCGACCTGCGCCATGAGGACGTTGCTGTTGAGCTCGCCGATCCGGCGGTAGCGCAGCAGCGCGTCCCCGATGAACCGCTCGGCCCGCGGCATGTCGTCGGAGACCAGCGCGAGGCAGCCCAGCCGGTGGACCGCGTACGCCATCGCCGTACCGTTGTCGGCCGCCTCGGCGTCGCTGCGGCACTGCTGGAGCACGTCGAGCGCGGTGACCGAGTCGCCCTGGAGCAGCGTCACATAGCCGTACACCCACATCGCCTTGGCGCGCGCCTCCGAGCGCCCCGCGGCGAGGTCGAGGGCCCGCTCCAGCCAGTGCCTGCCCTCCGCGAGCCGCCCGCAGCCGACCCAGCAGAACCACAAGGTGCCCGCCAGATACTGGCCGACGGCCGGGTCCTCCGGCGGCCGGTCCGCGGCGCCGTCCAGACTGAACTCCAACGCCAGCCGGAGATTGGGCAGTTCGGCCTCGACGCGCGCGGCCACCTCCGACTGCCGGGGGCTGAACCAGTCCAGCTCGCACCAGGTGGCCAGACCCAGGTACCAGTCGCGGTGCCGCCGCCGCATCCGTACGTCGTCGCCGAGCGCGGCCAGCCAGCCCGCGCCGTACTCGCGGACCGTGTCCAGCATCCGGTAGCGCACCAGACCGTCGGCGCCCTCCTCGCGGCTGAGCACCGACTGGTCGACCAGCGCGGACACCGTCTCCACGATGTCCTCCTCGGCCAGGTCGGGACCCGCGCACACGTACTCCACCGCGTCCAGGTCGAACCGTCCGGCGAAGACCGACAGCCGCGCCCACAGCAGCCGCTGGCCCGGCGTGCACAATTCGTGGCTCCAGCCGATCGCCGTACGCAGCGCGCGGTGCCGGGCGGGCGCGGTGGGGTCGCCGCCGGTCAGCAGCCGGAAGCGGTCGTCGAGCCGTTCGAGCACCTGCTCCACCGACAGCGCCCGCAGCCGGACCGCCGCCAGTTCGAGGGCGAGCGGAAGGCCGTCGAGCCGGGCGCACAGCTCCAGGACGGGACCGCTGTTGGCCGGTGTCACGGTGAAGCCCGGCAGCACGGCCGCGGCGCGCTCGGCGAACAGCCGCACGGCGTCGCTGCGGGCGTCCGGCGCGGGCAGCGGCGCCAGCGGCAGCAGCCGCTCCCCGGTGATGCCCAGCGGCCTGCGGCCGGCCGCCAGTACCCGCAGCCCCGGCGCGCGGCGCAGCAACTCCGCGGCGAGGGAGGCCACTTCGGCGTGCACCCGGTCGTAGCCGTCGAAGACCAGCAGCAGCTCGCGGCCGGCCAGCCGCTCGGTCAGCACCGAACGCGTCGAGCGGGTGGTGTGGTCCGCCAGCCGCAGCGCCTCCGCGACCGCGTGATCCAGCAGCGACGCGTCGCCGAGCCCGGACAGGTCGACCAGCCAGACGCCGCCGAGGAAACGGTCCTGCGCGTGCCTGGCGGCCCGCAGCGCCAGCCGCGTCTTGCCCACCCCGCCGACCCCGGTCACGGTGCTCAGCCGGGACTCCGCCGCCGGCGACAACAGCGCGTCGAGCGCCGCGAGTTCGGACGTCCTGCCGACGAAGCCGGTCAGCTCGGCGGGGAGGTTACCCACAGTCTCCATGGTGTACGGAGCGTACTTGACTGTGCGCGGACCGTACAATCCCGTCGCCGAGTAGTGGTATAACGCCCGCGCTTGCCCGGTTGTGGGACAGCCCCGGCGCGCGCGTAATGCGGTACGGACGCGCAGGCCCGGCGCGATAGGGTCGGAGGCCGATGTCGTGGTGAAAACCAGCCGCGGACCGCGGTCGTGAGAAGCGGCCGTGGAAGCGGTCGCGGGAAGCAGCCGTGAGAAGCGGCCGAAACAGCGCGGCGAAGTGTCCGTGAGATACCGACGGTGAGGGAGCGGAGCAACGTGTCCGGTGCAGAGGTGGCTGGCCTCATCGTGGCGGTCTTCTGGGCGATCCTGGTGTCGTTCCTGGCCGTCGCGCTGGTCAGGCTCGCCCAGACGCTCAAGCGGACCAGCGAACTCGTGGCAGGCATCACCGAGCAGGCCGTACCGCTGCTCGGCGACGCCTCCGACGCGCTGCGCACCGCCCACAGCCAGCTCGACCGGGTCGACACCATCACCGCGGAGGTCGCCGAGGTGACGGCCAACGCCTCCGCGCTCTCCTCCACCGTCGCGTCGGCCTTCGGCGGACCCCTGGTGAAGGTCGCCGCCTTCAGCTACGGCGTACGGCGCGCGGTCGGCGTGCGGACCTCCGGCGGAGCGGGCGCGGGCGCGGCCAACGGCGCGGCGGGCACCGACCGCTCCCGTGCCAGGACCGTCAAGGCAGGCAAGGTGCTCCCCGCCGCCCGGCGCGGCGGCCGTCGCAACCGCTCGAAGGACTGAGGCCACATGTTCCGCCGTATGTTCTGGTTCGTCACCGGCGCCGCCACCGGCGTCTGGGCCACCACCAAGGTCAACCGGGCGCTGCGCCGCCTCACGCCCGAGAGCCTCGCGGCGACCGCGGCCGACCGCGCGCTGGAGACCGGCGCGCGGCTGCGGGTGTTCGCCCAGGACGTACGGGCGGGCATGACGCAGCGCGAGAGCGAGCTCCAGGACGCGCTCGGCCTCACCGGCAGCGCCCCGCAATCCGAAATCCCGTCCGAACTCCCGGCACCGCGCCGGAGCATTGCGTACAACCGGAAGGACGAACACTGATGGAGTCGGCAGAAATCCGCCGCCGCTGGCTGCGCTTCTTCGAGGAGCGCGGGCACACCGTTGTCCCTTCGGCGTCGCTCATCGCGGACGACCCGACTCTGCTGCTGGTCCCGGCGGGCATGGTCCCGTTCAAGCCGTACTTCCTCGGTGAGGTCAAGCCGCCCTTCGACCGCGCCACCAGCGTGCAGAAGTGCGTCCGCACCCCGGACATCGAAGAGGTCGGCAAGACCACCAGGCACGGCACGTTCTTCCAGATGTGCGGCAACTTCTCCTTCGGCGACTACTTCAAGGAAGGCGCCATCAAGTACGCCTGGGAGCTGCTCACCGGCTCCCTGGAGGACGGTGGCTACGGCCTGGAGGCCGACCGGCTCTGGATCACCGTCTACCAGGAGGACGACGAGGCCGAGCAGATCTGGCGCGACGTCATCGGCGTCCCCGCCGAGCGCATCCAGCGCCTCGGCATGGGCCCCAACTTCTGGTCCATGGGCGTCCCCGGACCCTGCGGCCCCTGCTCCGAGATCAACTACGACCGCGGCCCCGAGTTCGGCGTCGAGGGCGGCCCCGCCGTCAACGACGAGCGGTACGTGGAGATCTGGAACCTGGTCTTCATGCAGTACGTACGTGGCGCCGGTGAGGGCAAGGAGAGCTTCCCGATCCTCGGCGACCTGCCCAGCAAGAACATCGACACCGGCCTCGGCCTCGAACGCCTCGCGATGATCCTGCAGGGCGTGCAGAACATGTACGAGACCGACACCCTGCGCGTCGTCATGGACCGCGCCACCGAACTGACCGGCGTGCGCTACGGCCAGGCCCACGACACCGACGTGTCGCTGCGCGTGGTCGCCGACCACATCCGCACCTCCGTGATGCTGATCGGCGACGGCGTCACCCCCGGCAACGAGGGGCGCGGCTACGTCCTGCGCCGCATCATGCGCCGCGCCATCCGCAATATGCGGCTGATGGGCGCCACCGGACCGGTCGTCGCCGAACTGGCCGACGTCGTCATCAAGACCATGGGCGAGCAGTACCCGGAGCTGATCTCGGACCGCAAGCGGATCGAGACGGTCGCCATCGCCGAGGAGACCGCCTTCCTCAAGGCCCTCAGCGGCGGCACCAACATCCTCGACACCGCCATCACCGAGACCAAGTCGGCCGGCGGCAGCGTGCTCCCCGGCGACAAGGCGTTCCTGCTCCACGACACCTGGGGCTTCCCGATCGACCTCACCCTCGAAATGGCCTCGGAACAGGGCCTGTCGGTGGACGAGGAGGGCTTCCGCCGCCTGATGAAGGAGCAGCGGGACCGCGCCAAGGCCGACGCCCGCGCCAAGAAGACCGGCCACGCCGACCTGTCCGCCTACCGCGAGGTCGCCGACCGCTCCGGCAGCACCGAGTTCACCGGCTACACCCAGAACCACAACGAGGCCACCGTCGTCGGTCTGCTGGTCGACGGTGTCCCGTCGCCCGCCGCCACCGAGGGCGACGAGATCGAAGTGGTGCTCGACCGCACCCCGTTCTACGCCGAGGGCGGCGGCCAGCTCGCCGACACCGGCCGCATCCGCGCCGACAACGGCGCTGTGATCGAGATCCGCGACGTCCAGCAGCCGGTGCCCGGCGTCAGCGTGCACAAGGGCGTCGTCCAGGTCGGCGAGGTCACCGTCGGGGCCGGGGTGCTGGCCCAGATCGACCTCGTACGCCGCCGCGCCATCGCCCGCGCCCACAGCGCCACCCACCTGACCCACCAGGCGCTGCGCGACGCCCTCGGCCCGACGGCCGCCCAGGCCGGTTCCGAGAACGCCCCCGGCCGCTTCCGCTTCGACTTCGGCTCCCCGGCCGCCGTCCCCGGCACCGTCCTCACCGACGTCGAGCAGAAGATCAACGAGGTGCTCGCCCGCGAACTGGACGTCACCGCCGAGGTCCTGCCGATCGCCGAGGCCAAGAGGCAGGGCGCCATCGCCGAATTCGGCGAGAAGTACGGCGAGCGGGTCCGGGTCGTCACCATCGGCGACTTCTCCAAGGAGCTGTGCGGCGGCACCCATGTGCACAACACCGCGCAGCTCGGCCTGGTGAAGCTGCTCGGCGAGTCCTCGATCGGCTCCGGCGTGCGCCGGGTCGAAGCCCTCGTCGGCGTGGACGCCTACCACTTCCTCGCCCGCGAGCACACGGTCGTCGCCCAGCTCACCGAGCTGGTCAAGGGCCGCCCCGAGGAGCTGCCCGACAAGATCTCCGGGATGCTCGCCAAGCTCAAGGACGCCGAGAAGGAGATCGAGCGCTTCCGCGCGGAGAAGGTCCTCCAGGCCGCCGCAGGGCTCGCCGAGAGCGCCGCCGACATCAAGGGCGTCGCCCTGGTCGCCGGTACCGTCCCCGAGGGCACCGGCGCCGACGACCTGCGCAAGCTCGTCCTCGACGTCCGCCAGCGGATCGGCGGCGGACGCCCCGGCGTCGTCGCCCTCTTCACCGTCGCCAACGGCCGCCCGCTGACCGTCATCGCCACCAACGAGGCCGCCCGCGAGCGCGGCATCAAGGCCGGCGAGCTGGTCCGCACCGCCGCCAAGACCCTCGGCGGCGGAGGCGGCGGCAAGGACGACGTGGCCCAGGGCGGCGGCCAGAACCCGGCCGCGGTCCAGGACGCCGTCGAGGCCGTCCAGCGCCTGGTGGGCGAGAAGGCGTGACGGACGGTTCGCCGGATCCGAGCCGCCCGGGGCGGGAAGGCGGCATGAGGAGGGGCCGGAGGATCGCGGTGGACGTCGGGGACGCCCGCATCGGGGTCGCCTCGTGCGACCCCGACGGAATCCTCGCCACGCCGGTCGAGACGGTGCCCGGCCGGGACGTGTCCGCGGCGCTGCGGCGGCTCGCCGCGATCGTGGCGGAGTACGAGCCGATCGAGGTCGTCGTCGGGCTGCCGCGCTCCCTCAACGGGGGCGAGGGCCCGGCGGCGGCCAAGGTCCGCGGCTTCGCCCAGCATGTGGCGAAAGTCATCTCGCCGGTTCCGGTGCGCCTGGTGGACGAACGCATGAGTACGGTCACGGCCACGCAAGGGCTCCGCGCCTCCGGAGTGAAGGCGAAAAAGGGACGCTCCGTAGTGGATCAGGCTGCCGCGGTCATTATTTTGCAAAGTGCGCTGGAGACCGAACGAGTGTCGGGTAAAGCTCCGGGCGAGAGCGTCGAAGTGGTCATCTGATCGCGATACGGTAACGTCTCGCGCGACACGGCGGCGCCCCTCGGGCGCCGCCCGTTTCACAGGGTCGGCAAGCCGGTTGCAGACCGCGTACCAAGGGGACCGATGACTGACTATGGCCGGGGCGCCGGCTCCGAACCGTGGCATCCCGAGGACCCGCTCTTCGGTGACGGCTACGACCAGGCGCAGCAGCCCTACCCGCCGCAGCAGCAGGTGCCGTACCCGCAGGCGGAGTACGACCCCTACGCCACCGGTCAGCACCAGCAGCAGTACCCGCAGCAGCAGGGCGGCCAGCAGTACCCCCAGACCCCGCAGCAGTACGAGCAGCAGGGGTACCCGCAGCAGCAGCCGCAGCACCCGCAGGGGCAGTACCAGCCCCAGCAGCACCCCCAGCAGCACCCTCAACAGCAGCAGTACCCGCAGGCGCAGTACGACGGCTACGACACCGGCTCCCACTCGGTCGGCGGATACGGCCACCAGGACCCGTATGGCGGGCACCAGCCGCAGGATCCGTACGCGGGCGGCCCGCAGCCCGACTTCTACGGGCAGAACGGCTACCCGCCGCCGCAGCAGCCCCAGTACCGGCAGCAGCCGCAGGCGCCGTTCCAGGGCCACGGGCCCGGGCAGGGGCCGGGCGGTCCGGGACAGGGCGGTCTGAATCAGGGTGCTCCGGGGCAGGGTCAGCCGCAGGCGCCGCTGCACGGCCAGGGCCAGCCACAGGGCCAGGGCCCGGCGCAGGGCACGCAAGGCGTCCAGGGGGCGCAGGACGGTCACCCGCAGGAACCGGGCGCGCGCCCGCTGCGGACGGCTCCGGGCAACACCGGCGACTGGGACGCGGGGGAGGACGACGACCCGCGCGAGCACGCCTTCTTCTCCGGCCGTGACGACGACGATGACGACGCCCCCGCGACCACCAGCACGAGCGGCGGCGGCCGGCGCGCGGGCAAGTCGGCCCCCGCCAAGGGCGGCAAGAAGCGCCGCAGCGGCTGCGCGTGCCTGGTCGTCCTGGTCGTCCTGGGCGGCGGCCTCGGCGGCGTCGGTTACTTCGGCTACAACTTCTACCAGGACCGCTTCGGCCCGGCCCCCGACTACTCGGGCAACGGGGCGGGCGAGGTCCAGGTCGAGATCCCCAAGGGCTCGACGATCACCACCATGGGCAACATCCTCAAGTCCGACGGTGTGGTCAAGAGCGTCGACGCCTTCACCGCCGCAGCCCGCAAGAACCCCAAGGGCCAGTTCATCCAGGCGGGCGTCTACGTCCTCAACAAGCAGATGTCGGCGGCCTCGGCCGTCACGATGATGCTCGACCCCAAGTCCCAGAACGCGATGATCATCGCCGAGGGCATGCGCGACGCGCAGATCTACGACGCCATCGACAAGCGTCTCGGCCTCTCCGCGGGCAGTACGAAGAAGGTCGCGCACGACCAGGCCAAGAACCTCGGACTGCCGGACTGGGCGGACACCAGCTCCAAGGTGAAGGACCCGCTGGAAGGTTTCCTCTTCCCGTCCCGCTACGGCGTCGCCAAGGGCATGAAGCCCGAAGCGCTGCTGCGCGAGATGGTCGGCGAGGCGAAGAAGCAGTACGCCCAGTTCGACATGGTCGCCGAGGCGAAGAAGCAGAATCTCAGCTCGCCGCTGCAACTGCTCACCGTTGCCAGCCTGGTGCAGGCCGAGGGCAAGACCGACGACGACTTCCGCAAGATGGCCAAGGTCGTCTACAACCGGATGGTCCCCACCAACAAGGAGACCTTCGGACTGCTCCAGTTCGACTCGACGTACAACTACATCAAGAACACCAGCGCCACGAACATCAGCCTCGCCAAGATCAAGTCCCTGGACGACCCGTACAACACGTACAAGTACAAGGGCCTGCCGCCGGGGCCGATCGGCAACCCGGGCGTCGACGCGCTGAAGGCGGCGATGAACCCCGACAGCGGGAACTGGTACTACTTCATCTCGCTGGACGGCAAGACGACCAAGTTCACCTCGACGCACGCCGAGTTCCAGAAGCTCTACGACCAGTACAACAGCCAGTAGGACCGGGGCACTTCTTCCGTGGACACGACCGGACACCCGGGCACCCGCCGTGCGGCGGTGCTCGGGTCACCCATCGCGCACTCGCTCTCCCCGGTGCTGCACCGGGCCGCGTTCGAGGCGATGGGCCTCGCCGACGCGTGGCGCTACGACCGCTTCGAGGTCGACGAGGCCGCGCTGCCCGGCTTCATCGGCGGCCTCGACCCCGCCGTCTGGCGCGGTCTGTCGCTGACGATGCCGCTCAAGCGGGCCGTGATCCCGCTGCTGGACGAGATCACCGAGACGGCCGCGTCCGTGGAGGCCGTCAACACGGTCGTGCTCGGCCCCGATGGCCGCCGCAGGGGCGACAACACCGATATCCCCGGCATGCTCGCCGCCCTGCGGGAGCGCGGCATCACCTCCGCGCCGTCCGCGGCGGTCCTCGGCGCCGGGGCCACCGCCTCCTCCGCGCTGGCCGCGCTCGCGCGGCTCGGCACGGCCGAGGTCACCGCGTACGTGCGCGGCCCGGCGCGCGCCGCCGAGATGCGGCAGTGGGGCGACCGCCTCGGTGTCGCCGTGCGCGTCGCCGACTGGGCCGACGCCGCCAAGGCCCTCGACGAGCCGCTGGTCATCGCCACCACCCCGGCCGGCGCCGCCGACCACCTCGCCGCCGCCGTCCCGCCCACCCCCGGCGCCCTCTTCGACGTCCTCTACGATCCCTGGCCCACCCCGCTGGCCGCCGCCTGGTCCCGCCGCGACGCCCCGGTCGTCGGCGGCCTCGACCTCCTGGTCCACCAGGCCGTCCTCCAGATCGAGCAGTACACCGGCCACGCCCCCGCCCCCCTCGCGGCCATGCGCGCGGCGGGCGAGGCCGCGCTGCCGCGGGGGTGACGGTTCCGGCCGGTCGCTGTCCGCACGGTGGACCGTGTCGGGGCACGGCACGTCGGCGTGGGAGGATCGGGGGACAGGACGGCACGCCGTTGCTCGGGGGCGGCCGGACCGGGACGCGCACATCGAGGGAGCACCGTTGAGCAGGTTGCGCTGGCTGACCGCGGGGGAGTCGCACGGACCCGCACTCGTCGCGACGTTGGAGGGGCTGCCGTCCGGGGTGCCGGTCACCACGGAGTTGGTGGCGGACGCGCTGGCGCGGCGGCGGCTGGGATACGGGCGCGGGGCGCGGATGAAGTTCGAGCGCGACGAGGTGACCTTCCTGGGCGGCGTACGGCACGGCCTCACCATGGGCAGCCCGGTGGCCGTGATGGTGGGCAACACCGAGTGGCCCAAGTGGGAACAGGTCATGTCGGCCGACCCGGTGGACCCGGAGATCCTGGCGGGCCTGGCGCGCAACGCGCCGCTGACCCGGCCGCGACCCGGCCACGCGGACCTGGCGGGAATGCAGAAGTACGACCTGGACGAGGCACGGCCGGTGCTGGAGCGGGCCAGCGCGCGGGAGACCGCGGCGCGGGTGGCGCTGGGCGCGGTCGCGCGGTCGTACCTGAAGGAGACCGCGGGCATCGAGATCGTCTCGCACGTGGTGGAACTGGCCGGGGCGAAGGCGCCCTACGGCGTGGTGCCGGTGCCCGGCGACGAGGAGCGGCTGGACGCGGACCCGGTGCGCTGCCTGGACGCGGACGCGAGCAAGGCGATGGTCGCGGAGATCGACCAGGCCCACAAGGACGGCGACACGCTCGGCGGCGTCGTGGAAGTGCTGGCGTACGGAGTGCCGGTCGGCCTCGGTTCGCACGTGCACTGGGACCGCAGGCTCGACGCACGGCTGGCCGCCGCGCTGATGGGCATCCAGGCGATCAAGGGCGTCGAGGTCGGCGACGGCTTCGACCTGGCCCGGGTGCCCGGCTCCAAGGCGCACGACGAGATCGTGCCGGGCCCCGACGGCGTCCGGCGCGCCTCCGGCAGGTCCGGCGGCACCGAGGGCGGCATGAGCACCGGAGAGGTGCTGCGGGTCCGCGCCGCGATGAAGCCGATCGCCACCGTGCCCCGCGCACTCGCCACCATCGACGTCACCACCGGCGAGGTCGCCCAGGCCCACCATCAGCGCTCCGACGTGTGCGCGGTGCCCGCGGCGGGCATCGTCGCCGAGGCGATGGTCGCCCTGGTGCTGGCCGACGCGGTCGCGGAGAAGTTCGGCGGCGACTCGGTCGTACAGACCCGGCGCAGCGTCCGCGGCTTCCTCGACAACCTGGCGATCAAGTGACCGGCCCGGCGATCGTCCTCGTCGGCCCGCCCGGAGCGGGCAAGACCACCGTCGGCCGCGCGCTCGCCGACCGGCTGGGCACCACGTACCGCGACACCGACGCCGATGTGGAGGCCGTCGCGGGCAAGCCGATCCCCGAGATCTTCATCGACGACGGCGAGCCGCGCTTCCGCGAGCTGGAACGCGCCGCGGTCCGCACCGCCGTCGCCGAGCACGAGGGAGTGCTGTCGCTGGGCGGCGGCGCCGTCATGGACGGCCCCACCCGCGACCTGCTGGCCGGTCTGCCGGTGGTCTTCCTCGACGTCGGCCTGCACCAGGCCGTCCGCCGCGTCGGCCTGGACGCGCCGCGCCCGCTGCTCGCGGTCAACCCGCGCCAGCAGTGGCGCGAGCTGATGGACGTACGCCGCCCGCTGTACACGGAGATCGCCCGCGCCGTGGTCAGCACCGACGACCGCACCCCCGAGGACGTGGCCGAGGCCGTCCTCGACGCACTCCAACTGAAGGACGCATGAGCGAGAACGACGCGGTGGCGCCCCCCACCCGTATCCAGGTCGGTGCCACGGCGGGCACCGAGGCGTACGAGGTGCTGGTCGGTCACCAGCTCCTCGGCGAACTGCCGGGACTGATCGGGCCCAAGGCGCGCCGGGTGGCCGTCCTGCACCCCGAGGCGCTGGCCGGGACCGGCGAGGCGATCCGCGAGGACCTCGCGGAGCAGGGCTTCGAGGCCATCGCCATCCAGCTCCCGAACGCCGAGGAGGCCAAGACCGCCGAGGTCGCCGCCTACTGCTGGAAGGCGCTCGGCCAGACCGGCTTCACCCGCACCGACGTGATCGTCGGCGTCGGCGGCGGCGCCACCACCGACCTGGCCGGTTTCGTGGCCGCGACCTGGCTGCGCGGAGTGCGCTGGATCGCCGTGCCCACCACCGTGCTCGGCATGGTCGACGCGGCCGTCGGCGGCAAGACCGGCATCAACACCGCGGAGGGCAAGAATCTTGTCGGCGCCTTCCACCCGCCCGCCGGAGTCCTCTGCGACCTCGCCGCGCTCGCCTCGCTGCCGGTCAACGACTACGTCAGCGGCCTCGCCGAGATCATCAAGGCCGGGTTCATCGCCGACCCCGGCATCCTCGACCTGATCGAGTCCGACCCGGCCGCCGCCCGCGGCCCGGAGGGCCCGCACACCGGCGAGCTGATCGAACGCGCCATCCGGGTCAAGGCCGAGGTCGTCTCCGCGGATCTCAAGGAGTCCGGCCTCCGCGAGATCCTCAACTACGGCCACACGCTGGCGCACGCGATCGAGAAGAACGAGCGCTACAACTGGCGGCACGGCGCCGCCGTCTCCGTCGGCATGGTCTTCGCCGCCGAACTCGGCCGCCTGGCCGGGCGGTTGGACGACGCGACCGCCGACCGGCACCGCGCCGTCCTGGAGTCCGTCGGACTGCCGCTGACCTACCGCGGCGACCAGTGGCCGAAGCTGGTGGAGACCATGAAGGTCGACAAGAAGTCCCGCGGCGACATGCTGCGCTTCATCGTCCTCGACGGACTCGCCAAGCCGACCGTGCTGGAGGGCCCCGACCCGGCCGTCCTGCTCGCCGCCTACGGGGAGGTCTCCGCGTGACCACCCGCGTCCTGGTGCTCAACGGCCCCAATCTCGGGCGCCTCGGCTCCCGCGAGCCCGACGTCTACGGCGCGACCTCGTACGCCGGTCTGGTCGAGGAGTGCACCAAGCTCGGCGCCGAGCTGGGCTTCGACGTCGAGGTCCGCGAGACCAACGACGAGGCGGAGCTGATCGGCTGGCTGCACGAGGCGGCCGACGGCCGGATTCCCGTCGTCCTCAACCCCGGCGCCTTCACGCACTACTCCTACGCGATGCGCGACGCCGCCGCGCAGCGGACCGCGCCGCTGATCGAGGTGCACATCTCCAACCCGTACGCGCGCGAGGCGTTCCGGCACAACTCCGTCGTGGCCGCCGTCGCCTCCGGTACGGTCGCCGGATTCGGCATCGGCTCGTACCGGCTGGCGCTGCGCGCCCTCGCGGAGGACGGCGGCTCCTAGCGGGGCACCCTGGAGGAGCGCGGCTCGTTCACACAACGGCCGTCAGGGGCTGTACCGTTCCGTGTCGAACGGGTTCGTTACCGGCCGGTTCAAGAAGCTGGTCCTCCGTACGGGATGGAGTGGGGCGAGATGCAGCACGCTGTGGGGGCGCCGCAGCCCGGTGGCCCCACCCCGCCCCAGGGGACGGGCGTCAGTACGGGGCACTTCCCGTTGTCGTCGCCCGCGCCCGTGCAGGTCCCGGCGCCGCACGGCAACGGCTCGCTGTCCGGCGCCTCGCACGGCCCGATAGCCGTGCTGCTGATCGGCGCGGCGGGGGCGGGCAAGACGACGATCGCGCGGCACTGGGCCGACCACCGCGGCGCGCCGACCGCGCACATCAGCCTGGACGACGTACGCGAATGGGTGCGGGCCGGTTTCGCCGACCCGCAGGCGGGGTGGAACGAGCACTCCGAGGCGCAGTACCGGCTGGCCCGCCGCACCTGCGGCTTCGCCGCCCGTAATTTCCTGGCCAACGGCGTCTCCTGCATCATCGACGACGCCGTCTTCCCCGACCGCCCCGCCGTCGGCCTCGGCGGCTGGAAGCGGCACGTCGGGCCCGGCCTGCTCCCCGTCGTCCTGCTCCCGGGACTGGACGTCGTCCTGACCCGCAACGCGGAGCGCACCGGCAACCGCCGCCTGTCGGACGAGGAAGTCGCCCGGATCCACGGCCGTATGGCGGGCTGGTACGGCTCGGGCCTGCCCATCATCGACAACTCCCAGCTCGACGTGGTCTCCGCCGCCGCCGCCCTCGACCGCGTCGTGGCCCGCAGCGCCCAGGGCCCGCCCGTCTGGTAGCCCGCCCGCACGATCCGGCGGCGGCGGGCGAGCGGCCCGCGTACGGGCTCACGCGGCAGGTGAGCCTTCGGCGGTACGGGAGCAGGCGGCGGCCGGCGGCCCGGCGCCACGGGTGGACGCGCTCAGGAAGCCGGGCCGCCGACGCGCCCATACGCTCGCCACATGTCCGAGGTGCACGCAGCACGCAGAGCACGGCTGCGCGACCGGTGCGCGGCGAACGGCGCGTCCGCCGCGCTGGTGACCCGTCCCGCGAACATCCGCTACCTGACCGGCTGCGCGCCGCAGGGCGCGGCGCTGCTGATCGGCCCGGACGACGACGCGCTGGTGCACCTCACACCGCCGCAGGACGACCGCGACGAACCGCTGCCCGGCGACCTGCGCGCGGTGGTGCTGGCGACGCCGGACGGCGACGCGGCGGTGGCCGCCGCCGACCTGGCCCGCGAGCACCGCGCCGACTCCCTCGCCGTCGAGGAGCACCACCTGACGGTGACCCGGCACCGGGCGATCAGCTCGGTCGTCGGCGCGCTCCCGCTGTCCGACCTCGGCGGCGCCGTCGAACAGCTCCGGCTGGTCAAGGACGAGCACGAGATCGCCAACCTCAGGATCGCCGCGGAGATCGCCGACCAGGCCCTCGGCGAGCTGCTGGAGTCGATCCTGGTCGGCCGCACCGAACGGCACCTCGCCCTGGAGCTGGAGCGCCGCCTGGTCGACCACGGCGCCGAGGGCCCCGCCTTCCGCACCTCCGTCGGCACCGGGCCGAACTCCGGCGCGCCCCGGCACGTGCCGACCGACCGCCGCGTCGAGGAGGGCGACTTCCTGACCGTCCGGCTCGGCGCCCGCTACCGCGGCTACCGCTGCGAAGTCGGCCGTACGTTCGTCATCGGCACCGCTCCAGCAGCCTGGCAGATCGACCTCTACGAGCTGGTGTTCGCCGCCCAGCGGGCCGGCCGCGAGGCGCTCGCACCCGGTGTGGCCTGCCGAGACGTCGACCACGCGACCCGGAGCCCGCTCACCGCCGCCGGCCACGCGGAGGGTCTGGCACAGTGGTCGGGACACGGCGTGGGTCTGGAAATCGACGAGGACCCTCGGCTGTCACCTGCGGCCATGGGTAAACTGGACGCTTGCGTGCCGGTCACCGTCGAACCGGGGGTCCACCTTCCGGGCCGCGGCGGTGTCCGCATCGACGACACACTCGTCGTACGTCCACTGGCGGACGGCGGGCCCGAGCTACTCACCATCACGACCAAGGAACTGCTCGCCCTGTGACGGGCGCGTGCCCTCCTCGGTCCCCGAAGCAGCACTTTCAGGAGATTCCGCAACCGTGGCCACCACGAACGACCTCAAGAACGGCCTCGTGCTCAAGCTCGACAGCGGCCAGCTCTGGACCGTAGTCGAGTTCCAGCACGTCAAGCCCGGCAAGGGCCCCGCCTTCGTGCGCACCAAGCTGAAGCACGTGCTCTCCGGGAAGGTCGTCGACAAGACCTTCAACGCGGGCGTGAAGGTCGAGACCGCCAACGTCGACAAGCGCGGCATGCAGTTCTCCTACAAGGACGGCACCGACTTCGTCTTCATGGACACCGAGACCTACGACCAGATCATCATCGCGCCCGAGACGGTCGGCGACGCCGCCAACTACCTCCTCGAGGGCTTCGAGGCGGTCGTGGCGATGTACGAGGGCTCCGCGCTCTACGTCGAGCTGCCCGCCTCCGTCGAGCTGGTCATCGAGTACACCGAGCCCGGCGTCCAGGGCGACCGCTCCACCGGCGGCTCCAAGCCCGCCCGCCTGGAGACCGGTTACGAGATCGGCGTCCCGCTCTTCATCACCACGGGTGAGAAGGTCAAGGTCGACACCCGTACGGGCGACTACCTCGGCCGGGTGAACAGCTAACCGTGGCTGCCCGGAACAAGGCCCGCAAGCGGGCCTTCCAGATCCTCTTCGAGGCGGAACAGCGGGGCGTCGACCCCAAGACCGCCATGGCGGACTGGATCCGGCTCGCCAGGACCGACGACCGGCAGCCGCCGGTCACCGAGTACACGATGCGGCTCGTCGAGGGCTGTGAGGCGCACGCCGAGCGGATCGACGAACTGCTGTCCAGCTACTCCGTCGGCTGGTCGCTCGACCGGATGCCGGTCGTGGACCGCAATGTGCTGAGGCTCGGCACGTACGAGCTGCTCTGGGAGGACGACGTCCCGGACGCGGTCGTGCTGGACGAGGCGGTGCAGCTCGCCAAGGAGTTCTCCACCGACGAGTCACCGGCCTTCGTCAACGGGCTGCTGGCCCGGCTGATGGAACTGAAGCCGACGCTCAAGCGGTAGGAACCGCGCCCGAGCGCCCGGCCCGTCCTTCCGGGCCCGAAGCAGAAGTTGAACAATATTCTGCTTCGGGCCTGGTGTGTGTCCTGGCGCTGGCCTAGATTCCCGCGCATGGACGAAACGGACGACCGGACCGACGACGCGATCCTGAAGCACCTCGCCGGACTGCGCGCCGCCGACCTGCCCGTGCACGGCGGACGGACGATGGCGTACGTCTACGACGCGGGACTCGACGGGCTCGACGATCTGGCGGCGAGCGCCCAGGCCGCCTTCGCGGGCGTCAACGGCCTCGACATGACCGCCTTCCCCAGCGTGGTCGCGCTGGAGAACGACGTCGTGGGGCGGGCGGCGGCCGTGCTCGGCGGCGGCCCGCGGACGGCGGGCACCTTCACCAGCGGCGGCACCGAGAGCTGCCTGCTGGCCGTTCTCACCGCCCGCGAGCACGCCCGCAGGACGCGCGGCGTCACCGCCCCCGAGATCGTGCTCCCCGTCACCGCGCACGCCGCCTTCCACAAGGCCGCGGCGCTCTTCGGACTCACCGTCGTGAGCGTCCCGGTGGACCCGGAGACCTTCCGGGTGCGGGCCGAGGACATGACAGCCGCCATCGGCCCCCGTACCGCCCTCGTCGTCGTCTCCGCGCCCTCCTACGCGCACGGCGTGCTCGACCCGGTCGCCGAGGTGGCGCGGGCCGCAGCGGAACGCGGCACGCTGTGCCACGTGGACGCCTGCATCGGCGGCTGGTACCTGGCGCACCGGCGGCTGGCCGACGGCATCGCGCCGCCGCCCGCCTTCGACCTCGCGGTGCCCGGCGTCACCTCGCTCTCGGTCGACCTGCACAAGTACGGCTACACGCCCAAGGGCGCCTCCGTGCTGCTCTTCCGGGACGCGGAACTGCGCAGGCACGGCTGGTTCGCGCACGCCTCCTGGCCGGGCTACCCCGTCGTCAACGCGACCTTGCAGGGCACCAAGTCCGCCGGGCCGCTCGCCGCCGCCTGGGCGGTGCTGCGCAGGGTCGGCACCGACGGGTACACCGACCTGTCCCGCCGCGTGCACGCGGCGACCGTACGGCTGGTCGAGGGGATCGGCCGGATCGAGGGGCTGCGGGTGCTCGGCGCCCCCGAGGCGTCGCTGGTGGCCGTCGCCTCCGCCGACCCGGCGCTCGACCCGTTCGTGGTCGCGGACGAGATGCGGCTGCTCGGCTGGTACCTCCAGCCGCAGCCCGCCTTCGGCGGCTCACCGTCCAATGTGCACCTCACGGTCACCGCCGCCGTCGCGGACCCGGACCGGATCGACGAACTCCTCGCCCAGCTGGCCGACGCCGTGACCAGGGCCCGCGCGTACGGCCCGACCGCCGTCGACCCCGGACTCGTGGAGTTGGCCGCCGCGCTCGACCCGGACACCCTCGGCCCCGACGAGGTGGCGCTCGCCCTCCAGTTCGCGGGCGTCGGCCCCGGCGGCGCGCTGCCCGACCGCATGGCCCCCGTCCTCGCCGTCCTCCAGGCCCTGCCCCCGCGCCTCACCGAACGCCTGCTGCCCGAGGTCGTCTCCCGGATGTACGCGAGCGCCCCGGCCTGACGCCGCCCGCCACCGAGCCCGCCCCGCCGCACCGGAAAAACCCGGTGCGGCGACCGGAGCCGCCTCCCTACACTCGGCACGCGTCCACGCGCCGCCACCATCGGACGGCGCGTGCCATGACGAGTGAACGGACCAGTGAGGGGAGCCCGGCCGTGCGTCACCGCAGCGCAGTCGTCGTTCCCCCGACCCGGCACCGGGTGATTCTGGTGTCTCGGTCCGCCCGGTGCCCGCTGCGCGGCCGGCACCGTGGCCCCGTGACGCCCGCCTGACCCCGTCGGGCCCCCGACCGATCCGCTCGACCCCGCCGCCCTGCCTGCCAGGCCCGCCGCCGTACCCCGTACGCCCGGACACCCGGGCGCGGCTCGGCGCTACGACCGCGCGGCTTCACAGCTCTCCGGACGGGGCCACATCGGTCGTACGTCACGACAATCGCGCCGCCACCTCACCGGATCATCCGAAAGGTCACAGGCCGTGCGCAGCAACCCGAACCGTCCGTCCGTACCGGCACTCGCCGACGTCAGGAACCTGGGCATCCTCGCCCACGTGGACGCGGGCAAGACCACCGTCACCGAACGGTTCCTCTACCTCACCGGCGCCACCCACAAGCGCGGCGAGGTCCACGACGGGACGACCGTCACCGACTTCGACTCCCAGGAGCGCGACCGCGGCATCACCATCTTCGCCGCCGCGGTGAGCTGCGAGTGGGACGGGCACTGGTTCAACCTGATCGACACCCCGGGGCACGTCGACTTCGCCGACGAGGTGGAGCGCTCGCTGCGGGTGCTCGACGGCGCCATCGCCGTGTTCGACGCCGTAGCGGGCGTCGAGCCGCAGAGCGAGTCGGTGTGGCGGCAGGCGGACCGGCACGGCGTGCCGCGGATCGTCTTCGTCAACAAGCTGGACCGCGCGGGCGCCGATCTGGACCGGGCGGTCGACTCCATCCGACGGCGGCTGCACACCGTCCCGCTGGTCGTCCAGCTCCCGATCGGCCGGGAGGACGGCTTCACGGGCGTCGTCGACCTGCTGCGGATGCGCGCCCTGGTCTGGACGGACGGCGGCGGCCCGCGCGAAGGCGCGGTGCCCGACGAGCTGAAACAGGAGGCGGACCGGCGGCGACGGCTGCTGGAGGAGACGGTGGCGGAGCTGCACCCGGCCGCGCTGGAGGAATTCTGCGCGCGCTCGGCGCTGTCGGAGCCGACCCTGACGGCAGCCCTGCGCGACCTCACCCGCGGCGGAGAGGGCGTCGTGGTCCTCTGCGGCTCGGCTTACCGCGACCGCGGCATCGAACCGCTGCTGGACGCGGTGGCGGCCTATCTGCCGTCGCCGCTGGACGTGCCCCCGGTCCGGGGCACGCTCGACGGCCAAACGCGCGAACGCGCGGCCGACCCGGCGGAATCCTTCGCCGGGCTGGTGTTCAAGGTCAACTCGACCGCCACCGGGCGGCTGACCTGCCTGCGGATCTACGCGGGAAAGATCAGGAAGGGAGACACGGTGCTGGACGCGGGCACCGGGCGCGGCGAGCGGATCGGCCGCATCCTGCGGCTGCACGCCGACCGGCAGACCGAGCTGGAACAGGCGGTCGCCGGGGACATCGTCGCGGTGGTCGGGCCGAAGGCCGCCCGCGCGGGCACCACGCTGTGCGCGCCGGGCGCCCCGCTGGTGCTCGAACCCCCGGTGGCGGCCGACCCGGTCGTCTCCGTCGCGGTCGAGGCCGCCCGCAACACCGACACCGAACGGCTGGTGTCGGCGCTCGCACGGCTGGTCGAGGAGGACCCGTCGCTCGCTGTCAGGACCGATCCCGAGACCGGCCAGATGGTGCTCGCGGGCATGGGCGAACTGCACCTGGAGGTCGCGGTGGAGAAGATCCGCCGCGCCCACGGCCTGGAGGTCGGCGTCGGCCGCCCGCAGGTCGCCTACCGGGAGACGGTCGTCCGCGGGGTGACGGGCCATGTCCACCGGCATGTCAAACAGGACGGCGGGGCGGGGCAGTTCGCCCATGTCGTCATCGATGTGGCGCCGCTCGGCGCCAAGGAGGGGGAGGAGGAGTTCGTGTTCACCTCGACGGTGACCGGTGGCCGGGTGCCGCGCGAGTACGTTCGCGCGGTCGAGGACGGCTGCCGTGACGCTCTCGCGCAGGGGCCGCTGGGCGGTCACCCCGTGACGGGGGTGCGCGTCACGCTGACGGACGGGGCGACCCATGCGAAGGACTCCTCGGAGCTGGCTTTCCGCACGGCGGGCCGTTTCGCGCTCCGCGAGGCGCTGCGGGCCTCCGCGATGGTGCTGCTGGAACCGGTGACCGAGGTGACGGTCACCGTGCCCGAGAGCGCCGTGGGCGCCGTCCTCGGCGACCTGGCCGCGCGCCGCGGCCGGGTGACCGCCTCCGGCGTGGTGGCCATGGGCTCCACGGTCCTCACGGCGACCGTCCCCCTGGCCGAGCTGTTCGGTTACGCCACCGGGCTGCGGAGCCGCACGCATGGCCGTGGCACCTTCAGCACCTGCCCCGCGGGCTACCTCCCGGCCCCGTCGCGGTGACCAGGACCCCGGGGGTGCCGCTCGCGGTGTCGTCCCGAGTGCGGCGCCGCGTCGGCTGAGTGCGCGGTTCCCCGCGCCCCCGGGGAGTCGTCCGCTGTCCGGAAGACGGGAGGGCGGACCCGTCAGCGGCGCGGGGAACCGCGGGACACGTCGCGGCGGACCGCGCCCCTCGGGGCGGGTGCCCCGGAACGCGGAGCCGCCCGGTGCGGGCCCCGGAAAGGGGGCCCGCACCGGGCGGCGGGACGTTTCTGCACTATTCGGGCGAGCCGGGCGCCTAGCCCTCTTCGTGCTGGACCGCGCGCCGCGCGTCGGCGTCGAGGACGCCCCAGCCGATGAGCTGCTCGGTGAGTACGGACGGCGACTGGTCGTAGATCACGGCCAGGGTGCGGAGGTCGTCCTGGCGGATCGACAGCACCTTGCCGTTGTAGTCGCCGCGCTGGCTCTGGATCGTGGCGGCGTACCGCTGGAGAGGCCCGGCCTTCTCCGGCGGGACCTGGGACAGGCGCTCCAGGTCGAGGACGAGCTTCGGGGGCGGCTCGGCCGCCCCGCCGGGGGTCGTACCCGGCAGCAACTCCTGGACCGGAACTCCGTAGAAGTCCGCAAGCTCGGCGAGTCGCTGCACGGTCACGGCACGGTCGCCGCGCTCGTACGAGCCCACGACCACTGCCTTCCAGCGGCCCTGGGACTTCTCCTCGACGCCGTGCAGGGACAGGCCCTGCTGCGTGCGGATGGCCCGGAGCTTTGCTCCGAGCTGCTTGGCGTAATCGCTGGACATATGGCTCCCCGGACGGAAACTCGGTGACTCACTGTGAGGTTACGCAGCGTAATCCGTGCTCGTCAAGCCGGAAAGGGCCGATCGGTCGCTGACCTGGGCGCTCTGCGCCACCTGATACCGTTGCCGCGTACCCCTGACGTCCTTTAATGCCCGTCCCGTGAGGCGGGGAAGGAGGTCCCCGACCCATGGTCGAAGACCGCAGTACCCCGGAAGACCGCGATACCGCCGAGTGGAACCCCGCGCCCGCCCGTCCGGTGCTCGAAGCACCCGACATCGCGCGCGTCCTCACCCGTATCGCCCACGAGATCGTGGAACGCGCCAAGGGCGCGGACGACGTGGTGCTCCTCGGCATCCCGACCCGCGGCGTCTATCTGGCGCAGCGCCTGGCGGCCAAGCTCGCCGAGATCACCGGCCGCACGACGGCCGTCGGCTCCCTCGACATCACCATGTACCGCGACGACCTGCGGCTGCACCCGGCGCGCGCGCTGGCCCGCACCGAGATCCCGGCCACCGGGATCGACGGCAGGCTCGTCGTCCTCGTCGACGACGTGCTCTTCTCCGGCCGCACCATCCGCGCCGCCCTCGACGCGCTCAACGACATCGGCCGCCCCCGCGCCGTACAGCTCGCGGTCCTGGTCGACCGCGGCCACCGCGAACTGCCGATCAGGGCCGACTACGTCGGCAAGAACCTGCCCACCTCGCTGCGCGAGACCGTCAAGGTCCAGCTCACCGAGGAGGACGGCCGCGACACCGTCCTGCTCGGCCAGAAGGACGACAAGGACCGCGACCGGCGCGACCGCCGGGACCGGGACGACGCGGCGCCGCGCGAGGGCCTCCCGGCGGACGACTAGCGCACCCAGGACAGGACTCCCGCCGGGGTCCTGTGCTTCCGCGCGCCCTGACCCGCCCCAGCACCCCCGGAGTGACCCGCATGAAGCGCCACCTGATCTCGGCCGCCGACCTCAGCCGCGACGACGCCCTCCTCGTACTCGACACCGCCGAGGAAATGGCCCGCGTCGCCGACCGGCCCATCAAGAAACTGCCCACCCTGCGCGGCCGTACCGTCGTCAACCTCTTCTTCGAGGACTCGACGCGGACCCGCATCTCCTTCGAGGCCGCCGCCAAGCGGCTCTCCGCCGACGTCATCAACTTCTCCGCCAAGGGCTCCTCGGTCTCCAAGGGCGAATCCCTCAAGGACACCGCGCTGACGCTGGAGGCGATGGGCGCCGACGCCGTCGTCATCCGGCACGGCTCGTCCGGCGCGCCGCACCGCCTGGCCACCTCCGGCTGGATCAACGGCTCGGTGGTCAACGCGGGCGACGGCACCCACGAACACCCCACGCAGGCACTGCTGGACGCCTTCACCATGCGCCGCCACCTGTCCGGCGTCGGCCGCGACCTGGAGGGCCGCCGCGTCACCATCGTCGGCGACATCCTGCACAGCCGGGTCGCCCGCTCCAACGTGCTGCTGCTCAACACCCTCGGCGCGCGCGTCACCTTGGTCGCCCCGCCGACCCTGCTGCCGATCGGCGTCGAGCAGTGGCCGTGCGAGGTCAGCTACGACCTCGACGCGGTGCTCGCCAAGACCGACGCGCTGATGATGCTGCGCGTGCAGAGCGAGCGGATGAACGCCGCCTTCTTCCCCACCGAGCGCGAGTACACCCGGCGTTACGGCGTGGACGGACTGCGGATGGCGGTGCTGCCCGAGCACGCCATCGTCATGCACCCGGGGCCGATGAACCGCGGCATGGAGATCACCGCCGAGGTCGCCGACTCGCCGCGCTGCACCGTCGTGGAGCAGGTCGCCAACGGCGTCAGCACCCGGATGGCCGTGCTGTACCTGCTGCTCGGCGGCTCGGAACCGGCCATCGCCGCCACCGCGCCCGTCCCCGAGACCGCACCCGCGACGACCGGCCCCGCCCGTACCGAGGAGAGCAAGTAACCATGAGCAAGATCCTGATCCGTGGCGCGAAGGTACTGGGCGGCGAGCGGCAGGACGTCCTGATCGACGGCGAGACCATCGCCGGGATCGGCGCGGGCCTGTCCGGCGACGGGACCGAGGACGCCACCGTGGTCGACGGCGAGGGCCGGATGGTCCTGCTGCCCGGCCTGGTCGACCTCCACACCCACCTGCGCGAGCCGGGCCGCGAGGACTCCGAGACCGTGCTGACCGGCACCAGGGCCGCCGCGATCGGCGGCTACACCGCCGTGCACGCCATGGCCAACACCTTCCCCGTCGCCGACACCGCGGGCGTCGTCGAGCAGGTCTGGCGGCTCGGCAAGGAGTCCGGCTACTGCGACGTGCAGCCGGTCGGCGCCGTCACCGTCGGCCTGGAGGGCAAGCAGCTCGCCGAACTGGGCGCCATGGCCGACTCGGCCGCCCGGGTACGGGTCTTCTCCGACGACGGCAAGTGCGTGGACGACGCGGTGATCATGCGCCGCGCGCTGGAGTACGTGAAGGCGTTCGACGGCGTCGTCGCCCAGCACGCGCAGGAGCCCCGGCTCACCGAGGGCGCCCAGATGAACGAGGGCACCGTCTCCGGCGAGCTGGGCCTGACCGGCTGGCCCGCCGTCGCCGAGGAGTCGATCATCGCCCGCGACATCCTGCTCGCCGCGCACGTCGGCTCCCGCGTGCACATCTGCCACCTGTCCACCGCGGGCTCCGTCGAACTCGTCCGCTGGGCCAAGTCCAAGGGCTGGGACGTCACCGCCGAGGTCACCCCCCACCACCTGCTGCTCACCGACGAGCTGGTGCGTACGTACAACCCGGTCTACAAGGTCAACCCGCCGCTGCGCACCGAGGCGGACGTGCTCGCGCTGCGCGAGGCCCTGGCCGACGGCACCATCGACTGTGTGGCCACCGACCACGCACCGCACCCGCACGAGGACAAGGAATGCGAGTGGGCCGCCGCCGCCATGGGCATGGTGGGCCTGGAGACCGCGCTGTCCGTCGTGCAGCACACCATGGTCGACACCGGACTGCTGGACTGGGCGGGCGTCGCCGACCGCATGTCGGCCAGGCCCGCCGTCATCGGACGGCTCGCGGGCCACGGACGGCCGCTCGCCGAGGGCGAGCCCGCCAACCTCGTCCTGGTCGATCCCGCATACCGTGGGGTGGTCAATCCCGCGGGCTTCGCCTCCCGCAGCCGCAACACCCCCTACGAGGGACGCGAACTGCCGGGCCGGGTGCACGCCACCTTCCTGCGGGGCCAGGCGACGGTCATGGACGGGAAGCTCACGTGACACCTCTGACACTGCTGGCGGCCGGTACGGCGCGGGCCGCGGACAAGCACTCGGCGAAGGTCACCGACTGGACCGACCGGATCGGCTGGATCGTCGGCCTCGCCCTGTTCGTCGGCCTGCTGTACTGGCTGATGCGCCAGGGCTGGCAGTGGCGCCGCACTCTCCAGGGCGGCCTGCCCGCACTCCCGCAGGCCCCCGAGGAGACCGGCGAACCGCTCCTGGAATTCGACGGCCGCTACCACGGCAGCACCACCGCGGGGCAGTGGCTGGACCGGATCGTCGCCCACGGCCTCGGCGTACGCAGCAAAGTGACGCTCACCCTCACCGAGGAGGGCCTGGACGCCGACCGCGTCGGCGCCCCCGGCTTCTTCGTCCCCGCCGCCGCCCTGCGCGGCGCCCGCCTCGACAAGGGCATCGCGGGCAAGGTCCTCACCGAGGGCGGCCTGCTGGTCGTCACCTGGGAGCACGGCGGCACCCTCATCGACTCCGGCTTCCGCGCCGACCAGGCCGCGCAGCACCCGGCCTGGGTCGCGGAGATCAACCGCGTCAGCGGCGGCGAGGACGCCCCCGGCCGACGGGCGGCGGAAGTCGCCTTCGCGGACCACACACCGGGCGTCGGCCCGGCCGAACAACAGGCAAAGAAGGAAGGCGCACAATGACGACCTCCGTCCGGGCGGCCACCGCACCCGCCGTACTCGTCCTGGAGGACGGCCGCACCTTCCGCGGCCGTGCCTACGGGGCGGTGGGGGAGACCTTCGGCGAGGCCGTCTTCTCCACCGGTATGACCGGCTACCAGGAAACGCTCACCGACCCCTCGTACCACCGCCAGGTCGTCGTCATGACCGCCCCGCACGTCGGCAACACCGGCGTCAACGACGAGGACGCCGAGTCGTCCCGCATCTGGGTGTCCGGCTACGTCGTACGCGACCCCGCCCGCACCCCGTCCAACTGGCGCTCGCGGCGCTCGCTCGACGAGGAGCTGACCACCCAGGGCGTCGTCGGCATCAGCGGCATCGACACCCGCGCCCTCACCCGGCACCTGCGCGAACGCGGCGCCATGCGGGTCGGCATCTTCTCCGGCGAGGCACTGGCCGACGACGGCACGCTGCTTGCCAGGGTCCGGCAGGCCCCCGAGATGACCGGCGCCGACCTGTCCGCCGAGGTCGCCACCCGGCAGACCTACGTCGTCCCGGCGATCGGGGAGAAGCGCTTCACCGTCGCCGCCCTCGACCTCGGCATCAAGGGCATGACCCCGCACCGGATGGCCGAGCGCGGCATCGAGGTGCACGTCCTGCCCGCGAACGCGAGCGTCGAGGACGTCTACGCGGTCGCGCCCGACGGCGTCTTCCTGTCCAACGGCCCCGGCGACCCGGCCACCGCCGACCTCACCGTCATCCAGGCCGTCCTGGAGCGCGGGACCCCGCTGTTCGGCATCTGCTTCGGCAACCAGCTCCTCGGCCGGGCGCTCGGCTTCGGCACGTACAAGCTCAAGTACGGCCACCGCGGCATCAACCAGCCGGTGCAGGACCGCGGCACCGGCAAGGTCGAGGTCACCGCGCACAACCACGGCTTCGCCGTGGACGCGCCGCGCGACCGGGTCAGCGACACCCCGTACGGCCGCGCCGAGGTCAGCCATGTCTGCCTCAACGACGACGTGGTGGAGGGTCTGCGGCTGCTCGACCGGCCCGCCTTCAGCGTCCAGTACCACCCGGAGGCGGCGGCGGGACCGCACGACGCCGCCTACCTGTTCGACCGCTTCGTTTCCCTGATGGAGGGCCAGCGTGCCTAAGCGCACCGATATCCAGTCCGTCCTGGTCATCGGCTCCGGCCCGATCGTCATCGGCCAGGCCGCCGAGTTCGACTACTCAGGCACCCAGGCGTGCCGGGTCCTCAAGTCCGAGGGCCTGCGGGTCATCCTCGTCAACTCCAACCCCGCCACGATCATGACCGACCCGGAGATCGCCGACGCCACGTACGTCGAGCCGATCACCCCGGAATTCGTCGAGAAGATCATCGCCAAGGAGCGCCCCGACGCGCTGCTGCCCACCCTCGGCGGCCAGACGGCGCTCAACACCGCGATCTCGCTGCACGACAACGGCGTCCTCACCAAGTACGGCGTCGAGCTGATCGGCGCCAACGTCGAGGCGATCAACAAGGGCGAGGACCGCGACCTGTTCAAGGGCGTCGTCGAGGCCGTCAAGGCGAAGATCGGCTACGGCGACTCCGCCCGCTCGGTGATCTGCCACACCATGGACGACGTGCTCGCGGGCGTCGACACCCTCGGCGGCTACCCCGTCGTCGTCCGCCCCTCCTTCACCATGGGCGGCGCGGGCTCCGGCTTCGCGCACGACGAGGACGAACTGCGCCGCATTGCCGGCCAGGGCCTGACCCTCTCGCCGACCACCGAGGTGCTCCTGGAGGAGTCCATCCTCGGCTGGAAGGAGTACGAGCTGGAGCTGATGCGCGACAAGCACGACAACGTCGTGGTCGTCTGCTCCATCGAGAACTTCGACCCGATGGGCGTGCACACCGGCGACTCCATCACCGTCGCGCCCGCGATGACCCTCACCGACCGCGAGTACCAGATCCTGCGGGACATCGGCATCGCCGTCATCCGCGAGGTCGGCGTCGACACCGGCGGCTGCAACATCCAGTTCGCGGTCAACCCCGAGGACGGCCGGGTCATCGTCATCGAGATGAACCCGCGCGTCTCCCGCTCCTCCGCGCTCGCCTCCAAGGCCACCGGCTTCCCGATCGCGAAGATCGCCGCCCGCCTGGCCGTCGGCTACA
Organism: Streptomyces sp. NPDC093221; assembly: GCF_044753885.1. Classification (NCBI taxonomy): domain Bacteria; kingdom Bacillati; phylum Actinomycetota; class Actinomycetes; order Kitasatosporales; family Streptomycetaceae; genus Streptomyces; species Streptomyces sp. NPDC093221. The sequence goes on from NZ_JBIVOA010000006.1 coordinate 319,081, forward strand.
CGCTCGACGAGATCCCCAACGACATCACCGAGAAGACCCCCGCGTCCTTCGAACCGACGCTGGACTACGTCGTCGTCAAGGTGCCGCGCTTCGCCTTCGAGAAGTTCCCGGCCGCCGACGCCACCCTCACCACCACCATGAAGTCGGTGGGCGAGGCCATGGCCATCGGCCGCAACTTCACCGAGGCGCTCAACAAGGCGCTGCGCTCGCTGGAGAAGAAGGGCTCGCAGTTCGACTTCGTGACCCCGGTCTCCGCCGCGGACAAGGAAGCGCTGCTGGCCACCGCCGCCGTCCCCACCGACGGCCGGATCAACACCGTCATGACCGCGATCCGCGCCGGGGCCACCCCGGAAGAGGTCTTCGACGCCACGAAGATCGACCCCTGGTTCGTGGACCAGCTCTTCCTGATCCACGAGTACGCCGTCGAACTGGCCGCGGCCGACCGCCTCGACCCCGAACTGCTCGCCGACGCCAAGCGGCACGGCTTCTCCGACGCCCAGATCGCCGGCATCCGCTCCCTGCGCGAGGACGTCGTCCGCGAGGTCAGGCACGCGCTCGGCATCCGCCCGGTCTACAAGACCGTCGACACCTGCGCCGCCGAATTCGCCGCCGACACCCCGTACTTCTACTCGTCCTACGACGAGGAGAGCGAGGTCGCGCCGCGCGAGAAGGCCGCCGTGATCATCCTCGGCTCCGGGCCCAACCGGATCGGCCAGGGCATCGAGTTCGACTACTCCTGCGTCCACGCCTCCTTCGCGCTGCACGACGCCGGGTACGAGACCGTGATGGTCAACTGCAACCCGGAGACCGTCTCCACCGACTACGACACCTCCGACCGGCTCTACTTCGAGCCGCTCACCCTGGAGGACGTCCTGGAGATCGTGCACGCCGAGACGCTCGCGGGCCCGGTCGCCGGTGTCATCGTGCAGCTCGGCGGCCAGACCCCGCTCGGCCTGGCGCAGGCCCTCAAGGACAACGGGGTGCCGGTCGTCGGCACCTCGCCCGAGGCGATCCACCTCGCCGAGGACCGCGGCGCCTTCGGCCGCGTGCTGGCCGCCGCCGGACTGCCCGCGCCCAAGCACGGCACCGCCGTCACCTTCGACGGCGCCAAGGCCATCGCCGACGAGATCGGCTACCCGGTGCTCGTCCGCCCCTCGTACGTGCTCGGCGGGCGCGGCATGGAGATCGTCTACGACGAGACCCGGCTCGCCTCCTACATCGCCGAGTCCACCGAGATCAGCCCCGACCGCCCCGTGCTCGTCGACCGCTTCCTCGACGACGCCATCGAGATCGACGTGGACGCGCTCTACGACGGCCACGAGCTGTACCTCGGCGGCGTCATGGAGCACATCGAGGAAGCCGGCATCCACTCCGGCGACTCCGCGTGCGCCCTGCCGCCGATCACGCTCGGCGGCCACGACATCAAGCGGCTGCGCGCCTCCACCGAGGCCATCGCCGCCGGAGTCGGCGTACGCGGCCTGATCAACATCCAGTTCGCGCTCGCCGGGGACATCCTCTACGTACTGGAGGCCAACCCGCGCGCCTCCCGTACCGTCCCCTTCACCTCCAAGGCGACCGCGGTGCCGCTGGCCAAGGCCGCCGCGCGGATCTCGCTCGGCGCCACCGTCGCGGAACTGCGCGCCGAGGGCCTGCTGCCGACGACGGGCGACGGCGGCACCCTGCCGCTGGACGCGCCGATCTCCGTCAAGGAAGCGGTGCTGCCCTGGTCGCGGTTCCGCGACATGCAGGGCCGGGGCGTCGACACCATCCTCGGCCCGGAGATGCGCTCCACCGGCGAGGTCATGGGCATCGACGCGGTCTTCGGCACCGCGTACGCCAAGTCGCAGGCCGGGGCGTACGGCGCGCTGCCCACCAAGGGCCGCGCCTTCATCTCGGTCGCCAACCGCGACAAGCGCGCGCTGATCTTCCCGGCCCGCGCGCTGATCGAGCACGGCTTCGAACTGCTGGCCACCTCGGGCACCGCGGAAGTCCTGCGGCGCAACGGCATCGAGGCGCGGGTCGTGCGCAAGCAGAGCGAGGGCGTGGGTCCCGAGGGCGAGCCGACCGTCGTCACCCTCATCCACGAGGGCGAGGTCGACCTCATCGTCAACACCCCCTTCGGCACCGGCGGACGCCTCGACGGCTACGACATCCGCACCGCCGCCGTCGCCCGCGGCATCCCCTGCCTGACCACGGTCCAGGCGCTCGCCGCGGCCGTCCAGGGCATCGACGCCTTGACGCGCGGCGACATCGGGGTGCGCTCCTTGCAGGAGCACGCGCGGCATCTGATCGCGGCGCGCGAGGGGTGAGCTGCGGCCCGGCGCCCGCTGTGCGCGCAGTTCCCCGCGCCCCTTCCGGGGCGCATCCCCCTCCGAGGAGATGACCGCTACACGATGTACCACCTCTTCTTCCGGCTCTTCTTCCGGCGCATGGACGCCGAGAGCGCCCATCACCTGGCCTTCCGGTGGATCCGGCTGGTGGCGCGGATCCCCGTCCTGCGCACCTTCGTCGCGGCGGCGCTCGCGCCGCGCTACGCGTCGCTGCGTACCGAGGCCCTGGGCCTGCGGATGCACGGCCCGTTCGGGCTGGCGGCCGGGTTCGACAAGAACGCGGTCGCCATCGACGCGATGGCCATGCTCGGCTTCGACCACGTCGAGATCGGCACGGTCACGGCGCAGGGCCAGTCCGGCAATCCGCGGCCCCGGCTGTTCCGGCTGGTCGCCGACAGCGCGCTGATCAACCGGATGGGCTTCAACAACGACGGGTCCGCCGCCGTCGCGGACCGGCTCGCCGCCCGGCGACCGGTCTTCCGTACCACCGTCGGCGTCAACATCGGCAAGACCAAGACGGTCCCGGAGGAGGCGGCGGCGGCCGACTACGTGACGTCCACCGAGCGGCTGGCCGCGCACGCCGACTACCTGGTGGTCAACGTGTCCTCGCCGAACACGCCGGGACTGCGCAATCTCCAGGCGACCGCCGCCCTGCGCCCGCTGCTGACGGCGGTACGCGAGGCCGCCGACCGTACGGTGACCGACCGCCACGTGCCGCTGCTGGTCAAGATCGCGCCCGACCTGGCGGACGAGGACGTGGACGCCGTCGCCGACCTCGCCGTGGAACTGGGCCTCGACGGCATCATCGCCACCAACACCACCATCGCCAGGGACGGCCTCGGCCTGGCGTCCGACCCCCGGCTGACCGCGGAGACCGGCGGGCTGTCCGGCGCGCCGCTGGGCGACCGCTCCCTGGAGGTGCTGCGCAGGCTGTACGCGCGGGTCGGCGACCGGATCACGCTGGTCGGCGTCGGCGGCATCCGCGACGCGGAGGACGCCTGGCAGCGGATTCTCGCGGGCGCCACCCTGGTGCAGGGCTACAGCGCCTTCATCTACCAGGGCCCCTTCTGGATGCGCGCGGTCCACAAGGGCCTGGCCGCCCGCCTGGCCACCAGCCCGTACGCCACGCTCGCCGACGCCGTCGGCGCCGACACACGGAAGGTGCCGGTATGACCCCGACCCCGCCGCAGGTGGAACTCGAACCCTTCGGCGCGCGGCTGCGCCGGGCCATGGACACCCGCGGACAGCTCTGCGTCGGCATCGACCCGCACGCCGCGCTGCTCACCGCGTGGGGCCTCAACGACGACGTGGCCGGTCTCGAACGCTTCACGATGACCGTGGTCGAGGCGCTGGCCGACCGTACGGCGGTCCTCAAACCGCAGTCGGCGTTCTTCGAGCGCTTCGGCTCGCGCGGTATCGCCGTACTGGAGCGGGCGGTCGCCGAGGCGCGGGCCGCGGGCGTCCTGGTGCTGATGGACGCCAAGCGCGGCGACATCGGCTCGACGATGGCCGCGTACGCCGCCACGTATCTGGACAAGGACTCGCCGCTGTTCTCCGACGCGGTCACGGTCAGCCCCTATCTCGGCTTCGAGTCGCTGCGGCCCGCGCTGGACGCGGCGCGGATCTCGGGGTCCGGGGTCTTCGTCCTCGCCCTGACCTCCAACCCGGAGGGCGCGGAGGTGCAGCGGGCGACGGCGGCGGGCGGCGCGTCCGTCGCGCAGGTGATGCTCGACCACATGGCGGCCGAGAACGCGGGTGTGACGCCGCTGGGTTCGGTCGGCGCGGTGGTCGGCGCGACGCTGTCGGAGGCGGGCGCGGATCTCGACATCAACGGGCCGCTGCTGGCGCCCGGCATCGGGGCGCAGGGCGCCACGCCCGCGGGACTGCCGGCGCTGTTCGGCTCCGCGGTGGCCAATGTGGTGCCCAGCGTCAGCCGGGACGTGCTGCGGCACGGACCCGACGCGGCGGGACTGCGCGAGGCGGCGGCGCGCTTCACCGACGAGGTGCGCGCGGCGGTCGCGGGCGGGTAGCCGTACCGGTCGGGGGTAGGCGGCCCAACGACGGTGCGCGGCAGGGGAGTCCGGGTCCTCCGGGGCCCGGACGGACCCCAAAACGTTGCCCCGGTCGAGCCCCTGATGGGGCCGGTCGCGCGCTGTTTAAACGTCAAAAAGAAGGTTCAGATTCAACCACCGAACGAATTGACGCAGAAACCTGTTCCGCTTTGCCCCAAATATCCCGCTGGATCGAGTCTGACCAGGACTTTTCGTCTGTTCTCGCTGACTTGAGCCGTTCGGACCGCTAGTCTCCGACAGGAGCGGCGACGTTCACTCGCGTCGCTTCTCGCCCCGTAAACGCGGGGGGAGTGTGCTCCACCACACGGTCCATATCCGATTGCTCTACATCCGAGGTGACGTAGGCGTGGCTCTTCCGCCCCTTACCCCTGAACAGCGCGCTGCCGCGCTCGAAAAGGCCGCCGCGGCTCGCCGGGAGCGCGCCGAGGTCAAGAACCGGCTCAAGCACTCCGGCGCCTCTCTGCACGAGGTCATCAAGCAGGGCCAGGAGAACGACGTCATCGGCAAGATGAAGGTCTCCGCTCTCTTGGAGTCCCTGCCCGGCGTCGGCAAGGTGCGCGCCAAGCAGATCATGGAGCGGCTCGGGATCTCCGAGAGCCGTCGCGTCCGTGGTCTGGGCTCGAACCAGATCGCGTCCCTGGAGCGCGAGTTCGGCGGCGCCTCCGCCTGACGGTCCTCGTGCCCCCGGCAAGCTTTGCCCCGCCGCGGCACCAGCACCTCCGGGAACCAGGGATAATCGCTCCATGAGTTCTACAGTCTCCCGGGGGGCGGCCCGCCCCCTCGCTTCGCAGGGGGCCACTCCGGCCCCCCCGGACAGACACCCGCGACTGACCGTGCTCTCCGGCCCCTCAGGGGTCGGCAAGAGCACGGTCGTCGCCCACCTGCGCACGGTGCACCCCGACGTCTGGCTGTCGGTCTCCGCCACCACGCGCAAGCCGCGCCCCGGCGAGCAGCACGGTGTCCAGTACTACTTCGTGGACGACGACGAGTTCGACAAGCTCGTCGCCAACGGCGAACTGCTGGAGTGGGCCGAATTCGCCGGGAACCGCTACGGCACGCCCCGCGCGGCCGTGCTCGACAAGCTCGGCGCGGGCGAGCCCGTGCTGCTGGAGATCGACCTCCAGGGCGCCCGGCTGGTCCGTGAATCGATGCCCGAGGCGCGCCTGGTCTTCCTCGCGCCGCCGAGCTGGGAGGAACTGGTCCGCCGCCTCACCGGGCGCGGCACCGAATCGCCCGAGGTGATCGAGGAACGGCTGAGCGCGGCCAAGGTCGAACTGGCCGCCGAGGCCGAGTTCGACGTGACCCTTGTCAACACCTCGGTCGAGGCTGTAGCGCGTGAGCTGCTAGCCTTGATGCAGATTGACTGAGCTGACTCAGTCTTTTCCGTTTTCCATCAGTAGTAGGGGTAGGTAGAGCGTGTCCTCTTCCATCACCACGCCCGAGGGCATCATCAATCCTCCGATTGACGAGCTGCTCGAAGCCACCGATTCGAAGTACAGCCTGGTGATCTACGCCGCCAAGCGCGCGCGCCAGATCAACGCGTACTACTCCCAGCTCGGTGAGGGCCTGCTGGAGTACGTCGGCCCGCTCGTGGACACCCACGTGCACGAGAAGCCGCTCTCCATCGCGCTGCGCGAGATCAACGCGGGTCTGCTGACCTCCGAAGCGGTCGAGGCGCCCGCGCACTGACGCCAGCACACATCCACACGCGTTTCAGCACGGGCCCGGCGGAGCGACCGCCGGGCCCGTGGTGTGTCATGGGACGTGTCAGGTGACCCGCGCGGAACGGGTCGCGGGACAGGTCGCAGGACGGTTCGGACGACGGATCTCGGGTCGGGAGACACGATGGCGAAACCACAGGTCGTGCTGGGTGTGAGCGGTGGCATCGCCGCCTACAAGGCGTGCGAGCTGCTGCGGCGGCTCACCGAGTCGGGGCACGGCGTGCGGGTGGTGCCCACCGAGTCCGCGCTGCACTTCGTCGGCGAGGCCACCTGGTCGGCGCTGTCCGGCAACCCGGTCTCCACCCGCGTCTGGGACGACGTCCACGAGGTCCCGCACGTACGGATCGGCCAGCACGCCGACCTCGTCGTGGTCGCCCCCGCCACCGCCGACCTGCTCGCCAAGGCCGCCCACGGCCTCGCCGACGACCTGCTCACCAACACCCTGCTGACCGCCCGCTGCCCGGTGGTCTTCGCCCCCGCGATGCACACCGAGATGTGGGAGCACCCGGCCACCCGGGAGAACGTCGCCACCCTGCGGCGCCGGGGCTGCGTCGTCATCGAACCCGCCGTCGGCAGGCTGACCGGCGTCGACACCGGCAAGGGACGGCTGCCCGACCCCGCCGAGATCTACGAGGTCTGCCGCCGCGTGCTGCGCCGGGGACCCGCCGAGCCGGACCTGGCCGGACGCCATGTGGTGATCAGCGCGGGCGGTACCCGCGAACCCCTCGACCCGGTCCGCTACCTCGGCAACCGCTCCTCCGGCAAGCAGGGCTACGCGCTGGCCCGTACCGCCGTGGCGCGCGGCGCCCGGGTCACCCTCCTCGCGGCCAACACCGGGCTCCCCGACCCGGCCGGCGCCGACGTCGTCACCGTCGGCACCGCGGAACAGCTCAGGGAAGCGGTGCTCAAGGCCGCCGCCGACGCCGACGTGGTGGTGATGGCCGCCGCCGTCGCGGACTTCCGCCCCGCGCGGTACGCGGCGGGCAAGATCAAGAAGAAGGACGACCAGGAGCCCGCGCCGATCACCCTGGTCCGCAACGCCGACATCCTCGCCGAGATCTCCGCGCACCGCGCCCGGCCGGGACAGCTCGTCGTCGGCTTCGCCGCCGAGACCGACGACGTCCTCGTCAACGGACGCGCCAAGCTCACCCGAAAGGGTTGTGATCTGCTCGTCGTCAACGAAGTGGGTGACGGCAAGGCGTTCGGCACCGAGGAGAACGAGGCTGTGGTACTGGGCGCCGACGGCAGCGAGACCCCCGTACCGTACGGGCCCAAGGAGGATCTCGCGGACCGGGTGTGGGATCTTGTCGGCGCGAGATTGCCGGAAAGTGACACTCGGGTGGACGCGTGATGACGCGTTCCGCCACGAATCCAAAGGCCGAGATGCCGTGTCACGTCCGCGGCGGCGGACTATAAGCTTGCAGTGGAGTGCCGGGCGCAGCCCTGCGCACTCCGCCCAGATTCAGCCAGCAGCCGCTGCAACCCCAGGGAGCGATGTGTCCCGCCGCCTGTTCACCTCGGAGTCCGTCACCGAGGGACACCCAGACAAGATCGCTGACCAGATCAGCGACACCATCCTCGACGCCCTCCTCAAGGCCGACCCGCACTCCCGGGTCGCCGTCGAGACGCTGATCACCACCGGTCAGGTGCATATCGCGGGCGAGGTCACGACCACCGCCTACGCCGATATCGCCACCCTGGTGCGCAACAAGATCCTGGAGATCGGCTACGACTCCTCCAAGAAGGGCTTCGACGGCGCCTCCTGCGGCGTCTCGGTGTCCATCGGCGCGCAGTCCCCTGACATCGCACAGGGTGTCGACACCGCGTACGAGAAGCGCGTCGCGGGTTCCGCCGCGACCGACGACGACCTGAACAAGCAGGGCGCGGGCGACCAGGGCCTGATGTTCGGCTACGCGTCCGACGAGACGCCCGAGCTGATGCCGCTGCCGATCACGCTCGCCCACCGCCTGTCCAGGCGGCTGACCGAGGTCCGCAAGAACGGCCAGATCCCGTACCTGCGCCCGGACGGCAAGACCCAGGTCACCATCGAGTACGACGGCGACAAGGCCGTCCGCCTCGACACCGTCGTGGTCTCCTCGCAGCACGCCTCCGACATCGACCTGGAGTCGCTGCTCGCGCCCGACATCCGGGAATTCGTCGTCGAGGTCGAGCTGAAGGCCCTGCTCGACGACGGCATCAAGCTCGACACCGACGGCTACAAGCTGCTGGTCAACCCCACCGGCCGCTTCGAGATCGGCGGCCCCATGGGTGACGCCGGGCTCACCGGCCGCAAGATCATCATCGACACCTACGGCGGCATGGCCCGCCACGGCGGCGGCGCCTTCTCGGGCAAGGACCCGTCCAAGGTCGACCGCTCCGCCGCCTACGCCATGCGCTGGGTCGCCAAGAACGTCGTCGCCGCCGGGCTCGCCGCGCGCTGCGAGGTCCAGGTCGCCTACGCCATCGGCAAGGCCGAGCCCGTCGGTCTCTTCGTCGAGACCTTCGGCACCGCGAGCGTCGACGTCGAGAAGATCGAGCAGGCCATCAGCCAGGTCTTCGACCTGCGGCCCGCCGCGATCATCCGCGACCTCGACCTGCTCCGCCCGATCTACGCCCAGACCGCCGCCTACGGCCACTTCGGCCGCGAGCTGGAGGACTTCACCTGGGAGCGGACGGACCGCGTCGACGCCCTGCGCTCGGCCGCCGGGCTCTAAGTCCGTACGGCGCCCCCGCCCCGGTATGGGGGCGCCGTCTCGCGGCGGCGCGAGTGTGTCCGAGGGGTCTGTAAGAATCGCAAGGTGAGCAGCGAGAACGGTCAGGACGCCGAGCCCCCCGCAGGGGAGCAGCTCGCGCTCATTCGGGAGACCGTCAAGAAGGCGAAGGAGCCCAAGGCCAAGCCGCGGACATGGCGCGGGGCGGCCCTCGCCGAAGGGCTGCCGGTGGCACGGGTGCTGGTCGACAAGGGGCTGCTGCACCTGGACCAGTTCTTCGACTACGCGGTGCCGGCGGCCATGGACGAGGAGGCCAGACCCGGCGTACGGGTCAGGGTCCGCTTCGGGGCGCGCGTGGTGAAGGGCAGGAGAGAAGGCGGCTCGCTGCACGACGGCTTCATCGTCGAACGGCGGGCCGAGAGCGACTTCCGCGGCCCCCTCGCCCCGCTCGCGCAGGTGCTGTCGACCGAGCAGGTGCTGACCCCGCCGCTGCTGAAGCTGTGCCGCCAGGTCGCGGACCGGTACGCCGGAGCGCTCGCCGACGTCGTCCAGCTCGCCGTACCGCCCAGGATGGCCCGCGCCGAGCGCGACCCGTCACCGGGACCGCTGCCGGACCCGGCGGCGCCGGAGCCGGGGAGCTGGCGGCGGTACGCGACGGGCCCCGCGTACCTCCAGGCGCTGGCCCGCGGCGACACGCCCCGCGCGGTCTGGCTCGCGCTGCCCGGACCGCACTGGCCGCGCGAACTGGCGGTGGCCGTCGCCACCACCCTCGCCTCTGGCCGCGGCGCCCTGGCCGTACTGCCCGACGGCCGGTCCGCCGCCCGGGTCGACGCGGCGCTGACCGAACTGCTCGGCGAGGGCCGCCACGTCCTGCTCACCGCCGACGCGGGCCCCGAGGAGCGGTACCGGCGCTGGCTGGCCGTCAGCCGCGGCGCGGTACGGGCCGTCGTCGGCACCCGCGCCGCGATGTTCGCGCCCGTCACCGACCTCGGCCTCGTCGCGCTCTGGGACGACGGCGACTCCAGCCACGCCGAGCCGCACGCCCCGCAGCCGCACGCCCGTGACGTCCTGCTGTTGCGCGCCGCCGAGGAACGGACCGCGTTCCTGCTCGGCGGCCTCACCAGCACCGTCGAGGCGGCCCAGCTCGTGGACAGCGGCTGGGCGCTGCCGCTGGCGGCCAGCCGGGACGAGGTACGGGCGGCGGCGCCGCTGATCCGCACGGTCGGCGACGGCGACCAGGCCAGGGACGAGGCCGCGCGCGCCGCCCGGCTGCCGTCGATCGCCTGGCAGGTCACGCGGGAGGCGCTGGCGCGCGGCCCGGTCCTCGTCCAGGTGCCGCGCCGCGGCTACGTACCCCGGCTCGCCTGCGACAACTGCCGCGAACCCGCCCGGTGCACCGCCTGCGCCGGGCCGCTCGAAGTCCGCGAGCAGGGCGGCACCCCGCACTGCGGCTGGTGCGGGCGGCCCGCCGCCGACTGGCACTGCCCCGAGTGCGGCGGCTTCCGGCTGCGCGCCCAGATCGTGGGCGCGCGGCGCACGGCCGAGGAGCTGGGGCGCGCCTTCCCCAAAGTGCCGGTACGCACCTCGGGGCGCGACACCGTCCTCGCCTCGGTCGGCGCGGCCCCCGCGCTGGTCATCGCCACCCCCGGCGCCGAACCCGTCGCCGACACCGGCTACGCGGCGGCCCTGCTGCTCGACGGCTGGGCGCTGCTGAACCGGCCCGACCTGCGCGCCGGTGAGGAGGCGCTCCGGCGCTGGGCGCACGCCGCCGCCCTCGTACGGCCCGCGGGCGAGGGCGGCACCGTCGTCATCCTCGGCGAGCCGACCCTGCGGCCCGTCCAGGCCCTCGTCCGCTGGGACCCCGCCGGGCACGCCCTGCGCGAGCTGGCCGAACGCGCCGAGCTGCGCTTTCCGCCGGTCTCCCGGATGGCCTCGGTCGTCGGGCCCCCGGCCGCCGTGGTCGACCTCCTCGACACCTTGCGGCTCCCGCCGGGTACCGACCAGCTAGGGCCCGTGCCCCTGCCCGTCCCCACGCCCGGCCCCGGCCGCACCCGCCGCCACGGGGAGCCGCCGCCCGGCGAGCAGTGGGAACGGCTTCTGCTCCGCGTGCCCCCCGGCACCGGCTCCGCCCTCGCCGCCGCCCTCAAAGAGGCCCAGATCGCTCGCGCCACCCGTGGCGCCTCCGACCCGGTCCACGTCCGCATGGACCCCCCCAACATCGGCTGACCGGCTCCGCCGGGGGTTCCCCACTTTCCCGGTGACCCGGTTGACCGCCCCGAACGGCCCCTGTCCCGCGACGGCTTTCCCGCGCCCCTGGAGGGGGCTGTACCTGTCGTCTGCGCACGACGGCTCGTCGTGGCTTGTCGCGCAGTTCCCCGCGCCCCTCAAAAGACCGGCGCCACCGCCACGTGCACGACCACGTGCGCTCACCCCACGCGGCCGAGAGCCCCGCCAGGGGCGCGGGGAACTGCGCGACAAGCCACGACGGACCGTCGTGGGAAGCGGACCGCGTGTCCCAGGGCCCTGGGGGGAGGGTGGGGGAAGGCACGGCGAGCCGCGACGGGCCCTCGTGGGGGAAAAGGGGGCGAGCCCCCTCCCGGAAGCGCGCCGCAGGCGCGCGGTGCCCGACCTGTCGGCGTGGCGGGCGGCGGCGGGACTACGGCGCGGAGGTGGGAGGGGGGAGGGGACGGCGTCAGCCGTTGCGCGGCCCGGGGAAGGACGTGACGGCGTCCTCACGGTCGTCGCGTGGCTCGCGCGCTTCCAGTGCCCCCAGCGGAAGCGGGCCCGGCGGAAGCGCCCCCGGCATGGAACGGGCGGCGGGGACGGACGCGAGGGGCGCGGGGCTGCCGGTCACCACCCCGTGCCCGGAGGCGGCCTGCTCGTCGGGTCCGGGAGGCGCGCTGCGGCGCCCGCCGTACCGGCGGTGCACCGCCTGTTTGGTCACGCCGAGCGCGGAGCCGACGGCGTCCCAGGAGAACCCCAGGGAGCGGTCGAACTCCACGGCCGCGGTGACCAGGGTCTCCACGCTGTCGCGCAGCTCCTGAGCGAGCCGGACGGTCGGGGCGGGCGCGCGGCCGTACACGACGAATCCGGCGGTGGGGCCGCTGCGGCGCGGCCGGTAGACGTTGCCCAACTGGGCGGTCAGGGTCCGCAGCGCGTCCACTTGGCGGCGGACCCTTTCGATGTCCCGCACCAGCAGGTGCAGGCTGGCCCGTGCCTGGGCGTCAGGGGTTGCGTGGTCGGGCATCAACAAGCCTCTCCAACCGGCGGTTACTTAAGGAATGGGCCGTGTGCATTGACCCGAATTCGGGCAAACTCTCTTGACCAACGCGCCAGCCGCCCATGGAGTCACGCAGCAAGGGGCGCAGCCCACCCCTCGGGGGGCGCGCGGCCGGGCGCGCACCCCCGCCACGGCGGGCCGAACGCGCCTCTAGAATTGACCCCTGCCCCGTCCCCGGGGCGGTCAGGACGGCCGGCACCCGGCGTCCGGAGCCGCCGCCGTACGCCCGTTCCAGGAGACCGCCGCCGTGTCCGTCAAGCCCATCCGCCTCTTCGGTGACCCGGTGCTGCGCATGACGGCGCAGCCGGTCACGACCTTCGACAAGGAACTGCGCACGCTCGTACAGGACTTGACCGACACCATGCGGGACGCGCCGGGCGCGGGCCTGGCCGCGCCGCAACTGGGCGTCTCCCTGCGGGTGTTCACCTACTTCGTCGAGGGCGAGCTGGGCCACCTGATCAACCCGGAGCTGACGCTCAGCGAGGACGAGCAGGACGGTCCCGAGGGCTGCCTGTCGCTGCCTGGCCTGACGTACGACTGCAAGCGCGCGTACGGCGTCGTCGCCAAGGGCCGCAACATGTACGGCGACCCGGTCACGATCGAGGGCACGCAGCGGCTCGCCCGCTGCATCCAGCACGAGACGGACCACCTGGATGGGGTCATCTTCATCGACCGGCTCGACACCGAGCAGCGCAAGGCCGCGCTCAAGGCGATCCGCGAGGCGACCGAGGGCCCGGACGGCATCTGGCGGGTGCCGGGCGAGAACAGCGTGCCGCAGGTGAAGATCTCGCCGCACGACACCTTCGGGCGCGGGCAGTGACGCCCGCCCCCTGACGGCGGCCAGCCGTCAGGCCGAAAAGCCCGCCCGTGAACCACCATCGAGAGGCACACCCCGCACGATGAGGCTCGTCTTCGCCGGCACCCCCGAGGTCGCCGTACCCGCACTGGACGCACTGCTGGCCTCCGACCGGCACGAGGTCGTCGCCGTCGTGACCCGGCCCGACGCGACGGCCGGGCGCGGCCGCAAGCTGCTGGCCAGCCCCGTCGCCGAGCGGGCCGCCGAGGCCGGCGTCGAAATCCTCAAGCCCGCGCGCCCCCGCGACGAGGACTTCCTCGCCCGGCTGCGGGAGATCGCCCCCGACGCCTGCCCGGTCGTCGCCTACGGCGCGCTGCTGCCCAAGGCCGCGCTCGACATCCCCGCGCACGGCTGGATCAATCTGCACTTCTCGCTGCTGCCCGCCTGGCGCGGCGCCGCGCCCGTGCAGCACGCGGTCATGGCAGGTGACGAGGTCACCGGCGCGTCCACCTTCCTCATCGAGCAGGGGCTCGACTCCGGGCCCGTCTACGGCGTCCTCACCGAGGAGATCGGCCCGACCGACACCAGCGGCGACCTGCTCACCCGGCTCGGCCGCAGCGGCGCCGGGCTGCTCGTCGCCACCATGGACGGCATCGAGGACGGCCGCCTCGTCGCCCGGCCCCAGCCCGCCGACGGGGTCACCCTCGCGCCCAAGATCACCGTCGAGGACGCGGCCGTCGACTGGACGGCGCCCGCGCTCCGCGTCGACCGCCTCATCCGGGGGTGCACCCCCGCGCCCGGCGCCTGGACCCTGACCTCCGGCGAACGCCTCAAGCTCGGGCCCGTCCGGCCCCAGCCCGACCGCGTCGACCTCGCCCCCGGCGAGCTGGGCGTCGCCAAGAACGCCGTGTACGTCGGCACGGGGAGCCACGCCGTACTCCTCGGAGAGGTGCAGCCGCAGGGCAAGAAGCGGATGGCCGCCGCCGACTGGGCCCGGGGCGCCCGCATCCCGTCCGGCTCCCGCCTCGGGGCCTAGGGCGGACAGGCCCTAGGCCTGTCCGCAGGGCAGGAGTACGCCCCGCGCCGCAGGCGCTTAGGGTGGACGGCGACCGACCTTCGTAAAAATCGGAGCACCTTCACACGTGAACGACCAGCCGCGCCGCCGCCCGCAGGGCAAGCCGTACCGCCGACCCCAGCGTGACCCCGTCAGAATCCTGGCGTTCGAGGCGCTGCGGGCGGTGGGGGAGCGGGACGCGTACGCGAATCTGGTGCTGCCGGGCCTGCTGAAGGCGGCGGAGGCGGAGGCGGTGAAGAAGGGCCGGGAGTTCGACCGGCGGGACGCGGCGCTGGCGACGGAGCTGGTGTACGGGACGCTGCGGCGGCAGGGAACGTACGACGCGGTGATCGCGGCCTGCGTGGACCGGCCCTTGCGCGAAGTGGACCCGCCGGTGCTCGACGTGCTGGCGCTGGGCACCCACCAGCTGCTCGGGACCCGTATCCCGACGCACGCGGCGGTGTCGGCGAGCGTCGAGCTGGCCCGGGTGGTGCTCGGCGACGGCCGGGCGAAGTTCGTGAACGCGGTGCTGCGGAAGGTCTCCGCGCACGACCTTGACGAGTGGCTCGAACTGGTCGCGCCGCCGTACGACGAGGACCCCGAGGACCACCTGGCCGTCGTGCACTCGCATCCGCGCTGGGTCGTCTCGGCGCTGTGGGACGCGCTCGGCGGCGGCCGGGCCGGGATCGAGGACCTGCTGGCGGCGGACAACGAGCGGCCCGAGGTGACGCTGGCCGCGCGCCCCGGCCGGTCGACCGCGCGCGAGCTGATGGAGTCGCTGCCGCCGGACACGACGGAGCCCGGCCGCTGGTCGCCGTACGCGGTACGGCTGGCCGAGGGCGGTGACCCGGCGGCCGTGGACGCGGTCCGCGAGGGCCGGGCCGGCGTGCAGGACGAGGGCAGCCAACTCGTCGCCGCCGCGCTGGCCGCCGTCCCGCTCGACGGCCGGGACGCCCGCTGGCTCGACGCCTGCGCGGGCCCCGGCGGCAAGGCCGCGCTCCTCGCGGCCCTCGCGGCCCAGCGCGGCGCGGAACTCGTCGCCGCCGAGAAGCAGCCCCACCGCGCCCGCCTCGTGGCCCGCTCCCTGGCGGGCAACCCCGGCCCGTACCAGGTCGTGGTCGCCGACGGCACCCGCCCCGCCTGGGCCGAGGGCTCCTTCGACCGCGTCCTGGTCGACGTGCCCTGCACCGGCCTCGGCGCGCTCCGCCGCCGGCCCGAGGCCCGCTGGCGACGGCGCGCCGAGGACGTACCCACCTTCGGCCCCCTCCAGCGCGGCCTGCTCACCGAGGCCCTGCACGCCGTGCGCGTCGGCGGCGTCGTCGGCTACGCGACCTGCTCCCCGCACCTGGCGGAGACCCGCGCCGTCGTGGACGACATCCTCCGCGACGACCGCGCCCCGGCCGCCGAGCGCATCGACGTACGCCCGCTGCTGCCCGGTGTCCCCGCCCTCGGCGACGGCCCCGACATCCAGCTCTGGCCGCACCTGCACGGCACGGACGCGATGTACCTCGCCCTCCTGCGCCGTACGGCCTGACCGCCCGCCGGGAGCCGGTCGCCCGCGTTCAGCCGCGCGGGCGAAAAACATCCGGCGGCGATGTCGAGAACCCGCGCACGGCTCCGTCCCCGAGGTGAAGCGCGATCACAATGGGCCGCATCCGCACCGAGGAGAAGCACCATGGCGAAGTATCTGCTGCTCAAGCACTACCGGGGCGCCCCGGCACCGGTGAACGACGTACCCATGGCGCAGTGGACGCCGGAGGAGATCTCGGCGCACGTGACGTACATGAACGACTTCGCGACCCGCCTCGAGGAGACCGGCGAGTACGTCGACAGCCAAGCGCTCGCCCCCGAGGGGACCTTCGTGCGGTACGACGGGGAGGGCCGTCCGCCGGTCACCGACGGGCCGTTCGCCGAGACCAAGGACGTCATCGCCGGGTGGATGGTGATCGACGTCGACAGCTACGAGCGGGCCCTCGAACTGGCAGGGGAGCTGTCGGCCGCGCCCGGCGCCGGGGGTAAGCCGATCCACGAGTGGCTGGAGCTGCGTCCGTTCCTCGGCGCCCACCCCACCGTCACGGGGTGCCCCCACTGATGGACGAGGCTCTGGTCAGGAGCCTCACCCCGGCAGTGCTCGCGATCCTCGTCCGGCGCGGAGCCGACTTCGCGGCGGCCGAGGACGCGGTGCAGGACGCACTGGTCGAAGCGGTACGCGTCTGGCCCGACGATCCGCCGCGTGACCCGAAGGGCTGGCTGGTGACGGTGGCCTGGCGGCGGTTCCTCGACGCGACGCGGGCGGACACGGCACGGCGCAGGCGTGAGGACCGGGTGGACGAGGAACCGGCGAGCGGGCCCGCCTCCGGCGCGGACGACACCCTCCAGCTCTACTTCCTGTGCGCGCACCCGTCGCTGACCGCGTCGTCGGCGGTCGCGCTCACCCTGCGGGCCGTCGGCGGCCTGACCACCCGGCAGATCGCCCAGGCGTATCTGGTGCCCGAGGCGACGATGGCACAGCGCGTCAGCCGGGCCAAACGCACCGTCTCCGGCGTGCGGTTCGACCGGCCGGGCGACGTCGCCACGGTGCTGCGGGTCCTGTACCTGGTCTTCAACGAGGGCTACTCCGGCGATGTCGACCTGTCCGCCGAGGCCGTCCGGCTCACCCGGCAGCTCGCGGCCGTGATCGACCACCCCGAGGTGGCGGGGCTGCTCGCCCTCATGCTGCTGCACCACGCCCGCCGGGCCGCCAGGACCGCGCCCGACGGCAGCCTCGTACCGCTCGCCGAGCAGGACCGCGGCCGGTGGGACACCGGGGCGATCGCCGAGGGCGTCGAGATCCTTCAGGCGGCGCTGGCCCGCGGCCGGCTGGGCGAGTTCCAGGCCCAGGCCGCCATCGCGGCGCTCCACGCGGACGCGCCCACGGCCGAGGAGACCGACTGGGCGCAGATCGTCGAGTGGTACGACGAACTGGCGGCCCTGACCGACAGCCCGGTCGTCCGCCTCAACCGGGCGGTGGCGGTCGGCGAGGCGCACGGCCCCCGCGCCGGTCTCGCGGCGCTCGCCGCCCTCGACGACACGCTGCCCCGGTACACGGCGGTCGCCGCGTATCTCCACGAGCGCGACGGCGACCTGGCGACGGCGGCCCGGCTCTACGCGCAGGCGGCCCCGAAGGCGCCGAACCTCGCCGAGCGCGACCACCTGACCCGGCAGGCGGCCCGGCTCAACACCCGCCGCGAGCGCTGACGCGCCCATGGTCCGCCGGACAGGCCCTAACGGCTGTCCGCTGGCTGCTCCCGGTCCTCCTCGCGCGCCTGCGCCGGGGCGGCACGGGGCGCGTCGAGCCTGCTCGGCCACCACACCCGGTGGCCCAGGTCGAGGGTGATCGCGGAGACCAGCACCGAGCGGACGACGAAGGTGTCGAGCAGGATGCCGAAGGCGACCGCGAAGCCGATCTCGGCGAAGCCGACGACCGGGAGCGTGCCGAGCACCGCGAAGGTGCCCGCGAGGACGAGCCCGGCCGAGGTGATCACCCCGCCGGTGGCGGCGAGACCGGTACGGACGCCGTCGCGGGTGCCGCGCCGGACGGTCTCCTCCCGGATGCGGGTCATGAGGAAGATGTTGTAGTCGATGCCCAGCGCCACCAGGAACACGAAGACGAACAGCGGGAACGCCGTGTCCTCGCCCGCGTATCCGAACACGTGCCGGAAGACCAGCGAGCTGACGCCGAGGGCGGCGCCGAAGGACAGCACCACCGTGGCCATCAGCACCAGCGGCGCCACCAGGGCCCGCAGCAGCAGCGCCAGGATCAGCAGGACGACCAGCAGGATCAGCGGGATCAGCAGCTTGTTGTCGCGGCTCGCCGCCTGATTCGTGTCCTTCTGCACCGCCGTCCCGCCGCCGACCAGGGCGTCCGCGCCGGGGACGCGGTGCAAGGTGTCGCGGGCCAGCCGTACGGTCCGCTGGGCGGCCCCGCTGTCCGCGCGGTCGGCGAGAGTGGCCTCCAGGTAGACCCGGCCGTCCCTCTGCGCGGCCACGCCCGGCGGGGTGCCGACCGAGCCGGGCACGACGCCCTGCACCGAGGCCAGCGCCGTACGCACCTCGTCGGCGGCGCCCGCCCGCGCGATCACCACCAGCGGCTGGCCGCCGCCGGCCGGGAAGTAGCGGGACTGCACCTTCTGGCCGACCACCGAGTCCGGGGTGTCGGTGAAGCTGTCCGCGCTGGACAGGCCGGTCGCCTTCAGCGAGAACAGCCCGAGGCCGAGCGCGCCGAGCACGACCACCGTCGTGATCCACACCGACCGCGGCCGGTGGCCGACCGCCGTGCCGATCCGCGACCACACACCGGCCTCGGTCGGCTCCGCGCTGCCCACGTGCGGGATCGCGGGCCAGAACACCCAGCGGCCGAAGATCACCAGCAGGGCGGGGAAGAGCGTGAGCATCGCCAGCAGGGCCACCGCGACACCGATCGCGGCGACGGGGCCGAGCCCGGAGGTCGAGTTCATGTCGGCGGCCAGCAGGCACAGCATGCTCAGCGCCACCGTGGCCGCGCTCGCGATGATCGCGGGGCCCGCCCGGTGCAGGGCGAGCGCCATCGCCTCGTGCCGGTCCTCGTGATCGCGCAGCTCTTCGCGGTAGCGGGCGACGAGCAGCAGCGCGTAGTCCGTACCCGCGCCGAACACCAGGACGGTGAGGATGCCCGCGCTCTGGGCGTTGACCACCAGACCGGCGTGCTCGGCGAGGAGGTAGATCACCGCCTCCGACGTGAACAGCGCGCCGATCACGGACAGCACCGGCACGAAGAGCAGGCTCAGGCTGCGGTAGGTGATCAGCAGGATCACGACGACGACGGCGAGGGCCGCGTACAGCAGGGTGCCCTCGATCCCGGCGAAGGCGTCGGCGGAGTCCGCGGAGAAGCCGCCGGGGCCCGTGATGTGCGTCCTGAGCCCGTCGTCGCCCTGCCCGACGGTGGACCTGAGCTGCTTGACCGCGTCCGCGATGGTGCTCCAGCCGCTCGGGTCGATGGTGATCGGCACGATGAGCAGCGCGGCGCGCGGCGCGGTCCGCCGGTCGAGCTGCGGTCCGACCGTACGGCTGCCGACGATGCCGTGCGCGGTCAGCGACTTGACCGAGGCGGCGTCCGCGCCGACCTTCGCCACATCCGCGTCGGTCAGGCCGCTGGGCCGGGAGTACACGACGACCGCGGGCGCGCTCTCCGGCACGAACTGCTTCTGGAGCTCCAGCACTTGGGTGGACTCCGCCTTGCTCGGCAGCCAGCTCGCCGAGTCGTTCTTCTGCGCGTCGGTGAGTTTCTGGGCCAGCGGCGAGACCACCACCAGCACGACGATCCACAGGCCGAGCACGACCCACTTGCTCCGCCGCCCGCAGACGACGTGCGCTATTCGTCCCGCTCCGCCCGCCATGAGTGCCCCCCGGGCCCGCTCGTGGTGTCGTCCCCCCGCCGTCCGACGCGACGCCCTGGGAGCGCCGGACCGTGCCGGAGAGTGATCGGCACCAGCATGGCACTGGCGTTCGTCCCGTGTCCGAGGGTTGGCGGGACCGGTGGGTGGGAACACACGTCCTCCGGATCTGGTTTGCTGGACCCATGAGCGTGCAGATCAACCCCAGCATTCTTTCCGCCGACTTCGCGCGGCTCGCCGAGGAGGCGAAGGCGGTCGAGGGCGCCGACTGGCTCCATGTCGACGTGATGGACAGCCACTTCGTGCCGAACCTCACGCTGGGGGTGCCGGTCGTGGAGTCCCTGAGCAGGGCGACGGAGACGCCGCTCGACTGCCACCTGATGATCGAGGACCCGGACCGCTGGGCGCCCGCGTACGTGGAGGCCGGCGCGGGCTCGGTGACCTTCCACGTGGAGGCGGCGGCGGCGCCGGTCCGGCTCGCCAGGGAGATCCGGGCGAAGGGCGCGCGGGCGTCGATGGCGCTCAAGCCCGCCACCCCGGTCGAGCCCTACGAGGACCTGCTGCCGGAACTCGACATGCTGCTGATCATGACGGTCGAGCCGGGCTTCGGCGGCCAGGCGTTCCTCGACATCATGCTGCCGAAGATCCGTCGTACCAGGGCGCTGATCGACCGCTACGGCCTCGACATGTGGCTCCAGGTCGACGGCGGCGTCTCGGCCGAGACCATCGAGCGGTGCGCCGAGGCGGGCGCCGACGTCTTCGTCGCGGGCTCCGCGGTGTACGGCACGGACGACCCCGCCGCCGCGGTCCGCGCGCTGCGCGAGCAGGCCGCCGCGAAGGCCGCGGAAGTGCCCCGGTGAAGGGGGCGCCTACCGGGGGTTACCACGGGCGGAAGCGTCATCGCTACGCGCCCGTAACACGGCACGATCTGCGAGGATGAGCGCGGAGCGGATCACATGGGGCAACGCGGATCAGATAGGCGACTGGGGAGAACCGACGTGAGCACAGGCCGCACACAGGTGCGCATGGGCCCCGGCGAGATGGTCCAGGCGGCGGCGATGGCACGTCGCTTCTACCTGGAGGGCAAGTCCAAAATCCAGATCGCCGAGGAGTTCGGGGTCAGCCGCTTCAAGGTGGCCAGGGTCCTGGAGACCGCCCTCGAACGCGACCTGGTGAGAATCGAGATCCGCGTCCCCGCCGAGCTGGACGCCGAGCGCTCCGACGCCCTGCGCGCCCACTACGGCCTGCGGCACGCCGTCGTCGTCGAGACCCCGCCCGACCAGGCGGACGCGCCCGACCCGGAGAATCTGGGCGCCGTCGCCGCCGACCTGCTCGGCGAGCTGGTGGACGACGGCGACGTACTGGGCCTGGCCTGGGGCCGCTCCATCATCACCATGGCCAACGCGCTGGACCGGCTCGCGCCCTGCACCGTCGTCCAGCTCACCGGCGTCTACGACGTCGGCACCACCGAGCGCGGCTCCGTCGAGGCGGTACGCACCGCCGCCGCCGTCTCCGGCGGCGAGGCGCATCCGCTGTACGCGCCAATGGTGCTCGCCGACCCCGCCACCGCCAGCGCCCTGCGCGCCCAGAGCGGCATCGCCGCCGCCATGGGCTACTTCGACAAGGTCACCGTCGCCGTGGTCTCCGTCGGCTCCTGGGAAGCGGGCGTCTCCACCGTCCACGACGCCCTCACCGACGAGGAGCGCGAGCACTACGCGGGCCTCGGCGTCGCCGCCGAGATGTCCTCCCACCTCTTCGACGCCCAGGGCCGCAGGGTCGGCCGCGACCTCGGCGAGCGCTGCATCACCATCGACGCCGACCGGCTCCGCCGGATCCCCGAAGTGCTCGCCATCGCGGGCGGTCGCCGCAAAGCCGCCGCCATCGACGCGGTGCTCCGCTCCGGCCTCGTCACCAGCCTGGTCACCGACACCGCCGCCGCCGACCACCTCCTGCACTCCACCGCCCCCGCCCCCCGCCCCGCCCTCGACCGCGCCGACCCCGACGGCCCCTGACCCCTCAGGCTTCGCCGCGGTACGAGGACGGCCACCAGCCCGCCGAACGACCGGAGGGGACGGGCCGGGGTGACTCCGCAGGAATGCGTTGACAGCCGGGCGCCGAATTCCGTGTGACCAGGTGTGACGCATTCCGAGGAGGCGCCCCGGCCCGGCACCGACCCACGGTCAGCCGGCGCGGGCAACCGACCCCGACCCGACGGCAACCGGCACCGCCAACCGGCACCGACCCACGGCCACCCGCGATGCCCCCGGCTTGACCCGTGCGGAGTGCCGTTCCGCGCTGGAAGTGATCAAGTGTGGCAGCATCGGCGGCATGCTGCTGCGGTCCGTTCCACGCGCGGTCGCCCCCGTGCTCGCCACCTGCCTGCTCGCTCTGTTCGGGGTCCTCCTCGGCGGCTGCGCGACCCCCACCGTCGTCCCGGCCGCCCACAGCTCCGGGCGGGCCGCCCACGCCTCGTCCACCCCCGCCTGGGCCGACGGCCACCACGTCGTGCACCCCGCCGACCTGCCCCCCGAGGCCCGCACCACGCTGGCGCTGATCGACCGCGGCGGACCGTACCCGTACAGCAGGGACGGCATCGTCTTCGGCAACTACGAGAAGGAACTGCCCGCCCGGACGCGCGGCTACTACCACGAGTACACGGTGCCGACCCCGGACGCCCCGGACCGCGGCGCGCGACGGATCGTGACCGGCCGCAACGGCGAGATCTTCTACACCTCCGACCACTACCAGAGCTTCGAGGCGGTGCTGCGATGACGGCCACCACACCGCCGGGCGACACCCTCGTACTGGATCTGACCGGGGTCGTCGACCGCCAGTCGTTCATGGACCGCTGCACCGAGCGGCTGCACCTGCCGGACTGGTTCGGCCGCAACTGGGACGCGCTCGCGGACTGCCTCACCGACCTGTCGTGGTGGCCGGTCGGCTCCGACGGGCGGCGGCTGCGGATCGAGGGCTGGCAGGAGTACGCGGCGGCCAAGCCGCGCGAGTGGCGGATCGTGAAGGACATCCTGCGCGACGCGGAGACCTTCTGGCGCGACACCGACACCGAGCTGACCGTGGCCTTGGAGGAAGACACGAACGGGGACGCCGAAGAGAGGGACGCTCGTCCGTAGGCGCACGACGCGTTCGCACGCGAATATGAAATGCGTGAACCGGTCGGCGTCCGGGGACGGCCGCCCCGCGCCCGTCGCCCCGCACGGCAGGAGGCCGTACGGGGCGCTGTCGGCCGCGTCAGCGCGCTAGGAGAACGTGCAAGTGATCGAGCCGATGGGCGTGTTGTTGCCGGTCGAGTTGGCCGTGAATCCGAACGTCGTGGAAGCGCCGTCCGGTGGGATCGTGCCGTTGTAGGCGGCGTTGGTGACGCTGATGCTGCCTCCGCTGACTGACTGGACTCCGTTCCACAGACTGGTGATCTGCGTTCCGGTGCCGAGCGTCCAGTTCACCTTCCAGTGACTCGACGGCGAGGCGCCGTGGTTCATCACGGTGACCTGCCCCTGGAACCCACCGCTCCAGGAGTTGGAGACCGCGTACATCGCCATGCAGGAGCCGGGGTCGGTCCCGCCTGTGCTGCCGCCGGTCGTGGTGCCGCTTGTGGTGCCGGTGGTCGTGCCGGTCGTAGTGCCAGTGGTCGTGCCGGTCGTCGTGCCGCTCGTGGTGCCAGTAGTCGTGCCGCTTGTGGTGCCGGTCGTCGTGCCAGTGGTCGTGCCGCTCGTGGTCGAACCGCCGTTGTGGATGCCACTGACCTCGCCGTGACCGCCGTCGAACGCGATGTCGGAGCAGGAGAAGAAGTTCTCATTGCTGTCCGAGCGGACCCACTGGATGAAGACCATCGCGTCACCCGTACGGTTCGAGGGCAGCGTCAGGTCCCAGTAGTAGTGGCCGCCGTCGGTTCCCGGCGACCCCACCGCGGGCGGGTTGGTGGTGCTTCCGATCGACTCCAGGTCGGCCCAGGCCAGCGGAGTGGTCGGGGACCAGCCCTGCTTGGTCACATAGACACGGAAGGTGCCCGGGTGCGCGGCCCAGTTGCTGTACTGCAACTGGATCGTGGAGCCCGACGTGAGGTGCGTCCTCGGCCAGTCGGCGCGGGCCGCGTTGTAGGCCGAGAAGTCGTACGGTGACTTGTTGCCGGCGCTGCACAGCGTTCCGTCCGGGACGTAACCCTCGCCGCGACCGCCCGCGTTGGAGTCGAGCACCGCGAACCAGTTGTACAGCGACGTCGTTCCGCTCTGGGCGACCGCCGCGGCGCAGGCCGGGTTGGTCGGGGTGAGGGCGCCGGTGGGGGTCAGGGCGTCCTCGTAGCACAGGTAGGTGCGCGAGCCCGGCATCATCGCCACGCCGTGCGCCTGCGCGGAGCCCTGGCTGAGCAGGACCGCGCCGAACGCCGAGAGCAAAAGAGCGAAGACACCGAATAACGACAGTTGCCAGCTTCTTTTTCGCTTCAAGATCATGACCTTTCCGGGAGCTTTCCCGGGGCCGCGGCGCACCGCGGCCGGGCCACCGGGACAGCGTGGGGGGAGGGAACGGGTCTGCGAGTGGGAGCGCTCCCATTTGTGAAGCTAACAGTGGATCAAGAATTCGTAAACACCTGCGGACGAGACCGGCCCGAGTCGCGCCGCGCTTGGGTCGGGCCGCATCCGTTGACAGTGTGCAGCCAGGGCGCTGTGATGGATGGGAGCGCTCCCATATGTTGTGCTCCCCCCACGCAAGCACCCCGAAAGAGGCACCTATGCCCGCTCGCACTCTCCGGTTACCACCCAGGTTGTGGACGGCGGTCGCCGCCGCCATAGCGCTGGCCGTCTCGCTCCTGATCTCGGTGCCCACCAGCGGATTCGGCGCGTCGGCGTCCGGATGCCGGGCCGAGTACACGCTCAACGAATGGCCCGGTGGCTACACCGCGCAGGTGCACGTCACCAACCTCGGCGCGGCGCTGAGCGGTTGGCGGCTGACGTGGACGTATGCCGGTGATCAGAGGATCACTTCGGCCTGGAACGCGACCGTCACCCAGAACGGACACTCCGTCACCGCCGTCAACGCGTCCTACAACGGGGTCGTGGCAGCAGGAGGCACGGTCGACTTCGGCGTGCAGGGAACTGCTGGGTCCGCGGGCGCGCAACCGGCTGACTTCGCCCTCAACGACCTGCCCTGTGGAGGCGCCAGCACCACCCCGCCGACCACGCCCCCGACCACCCCGCCCACCACCCCGCCGACCACGCCCCCGACCACCCCGCCGACGACGCCCCCGACCACTTCGCCGCCCGCGGGATGCGACTCCGCGACGATATGCACGGGCTTTGAGGACCAGAGCGGTGCCGGTCCCGCCGGGGACTGGCGTTTCACCGCACCCGACTGCCAAGGCACGGGGACGGCCGCCATCGACACGACAGTCGCGCACAGCGGCTCGAAGTCCCTGCGGGTGGACGGAAAGGCGGGCTACTGCAACCACGCCTTCGTCGCCTCCACCGCTGATCTGTCGTCGGTCGGCCCGGTGGTCTACATCCGTATGTGGGTGCGGCACACCACGGCGCTCCCGACCTCGCACGTCGCCTTCGTCTCCATGCCGGACTCCTCCCAGGGCGGCCGGGCGCTGCGGATCGGCGGCCAGAACGGCGCCCTGCAGTGGAACCGGGAGAGTGACGACGCCACCCTCCCGGCGCAGAGTCCGGCCGGGGTCTCGCTGAGCAGTCCGCTGCCGACCCTCACCTGGCAGTGTCTGCGCTTCGCGGTCGACACCACGGCGCCGAAGCTCGACACCTGGCTCAATGACACGCAGATACCCGGATTGCACGCCGACGGCGTGCCGACCCAGGACATCGACCAGCAGTGGCTCTCGCGCACCACGCCGCCCAGGCCGACCGCCCTGCGACTCGGCTGGGAGAGCTACGCCACGGGCGACGACACCTTGTGGTTCGACGACGTGGCCGTCGGTTCCGCGCCGCTCGGCTGCTGACGAGAGCGTCGCGGAGGTCCGTCGCGGACACGGTCGGACAGCCGGTCTGACCGTGTCCGCGACGGGGTGGGTCACAGCGGACGGGGCGTGCCGGTCAGCCGAGGCGGAAGCGCTGTGCCGCCGTCCCGTTGCAGTCCCACAACTGCACGGGATCCCCGGCCTGCTGGCCGTTGTCCTTGTCGTCGAGGCAGCGGCCCGACTGCGGATTGAACAAGGTGCCGTCGGCCCGGCTCTCCCACACCTGGGCGCCCGTGCCGTTGCAGTCCCACAGTTGGGTCCGTGTGCCGTTGCCGGTGTTGCCGCCCACCGCGTCGAGGCACTTGCCGAAGGTCCGCAGCGTGCGGTCGCCGGGCGCGGACCAGCGCTGCGCGTCGGAGCCGTTGCAGCCGGACAACTGCACGGGCGTGGCGGAGGCCGGATCGGCGTTGGTCACGTCCACGCACAGGGCAGCGGGGCCGGAGACCGCACCGGGCGGCAGCTTCCACGACTGCGCGGTCACACCGGCGCAGTCGTAGAGCTGGAGCTGTACGGCGCCGGGTGTGGTGTTGCCGTCCGGCACGTCGAGGCAGCGTCCCGAGGCCGGATTGAGCAGGCTGCCGTCGGAGCGGTGCGTCCAGGTCTGCGAGGCGGCACCCGAGCAGCCCGCGACGCTCACCGGCGTACGGTTCGCCGTCCCGCCGCCCGTGGCCGTCAGGCACTTGCCGAGGAGCCGGACGGTACTGTCGGCCTGGTACGCGACCTGCTGGGCCGCGCTGTGGTTGCAGCCCCACAGCTGCACGGCCGTCCCGTCGTCGGCCACCCCGCCGCGCACGTCGAGGCACAGGCCGCCCGCGCCGATCACCTCGCCGGACGCCGGGTTCGCGGACGCGCTGCCGGACAGCGTCACGGTGTGCGAGGAGCCGAGCGGGAGCGCGCCCGTCGTCACCGTCACCGTCCTGCGGTTGACGTTCCACGACCACGCGGTCTCCGGGACCTGCACCCCGTCGACCGAAACGGCGGTCGGCGCCTGCGAGTTGGACAGCCGCAGGGTGTAGGCCCGGGAGGTCGGCGCGCCGCTGAAGGAACCGGTCTGCGCGCCGATCGTCAGTGTGCGAGCCGCCTCACTCCACGACAGGGGCGCCTCGGTCGCCTGGCCGCTGCGATAGCCCGTGCCCTCGCCGGCGTCGGAGTAGACCGAGAAGGCCCCGTCGGCACCCGCGGCGACATTCACCGTCACCTGCGTCAACGGCCGCTGCCCCTGGTTGTCGACGTAGTCGGTGCGGGTGGGGAGGATGCCGCCGGCCTTGATCAGCACCGGCATCCGGGACAGCGGACCGGTGATGGTGACGGTGGCGGGCCCGGTGTAGGTGCGGCCGGTGAAGTAGTCCGTCCAGCTCCCCGGCGGCACCCACACCGACGCGGAGCCGTTGCCGCTGGAGTCGTTGGGCGAGGTGATCGGCGCGACCAGGACGTCGTCGCCGTACAGGTACTCGCCGGTGGCGCTGTAGGCGGCGTCCTGGGACGGGTAGTCGAGATACAGCGGCCGGACGATGGGCACACCGGTCGCGTTCGCCTGCTGTGCGAGCGTGTACGTGTACGGGACGAGCGCCTCCCGCAGCCGCAGGAAGGACTCGGCGCTCGCCGCGGCAGCGCCGCTGTAGTTCCACGGCAGCCGGTCGCCGTGGTCGGAGTGCAGCCGGTCCACCGGCTGGAAGGTGCCGAATTGCACCCAGCGGGCGTACAGATCGTCGGCGAGATGACCGCCGTGGAAGCTGCCGATGTCATGGCTGACATTGGAGATTCCCGCGGCGGCCTCGGCGGCGGTGAACTTCGCCTCGAAGGCGAGCATGTCCCACGTCGCGGGCGTGTCGCCGGTGAACTGCATCGAGTTGCGCCGCTCGGACCAGGGCCCGACCGGGTAGTTGCTGTTGTCGCCGCCCTCCTCCGAGCCGCCGATCCGTGCGAAGGAGAAGCCGCGCAGCCCCTTGGCCGCCGCGTCGTCCGCATAGGCCTGGTTGATCAGATTGTCCGGCCCCACATGCGGATCTGACGCGGTCGAGGCACCGCAGTTGGTGCAGTAGTCCAGCCACCACTCCCGCACGCCCTGTTGCTCGAAGGGCTGGTGCAGATCGAGATAGGCGGCCAGATGCGCCGGGTTGGACCAGTCGAAGGCGTACGTACTGCCGCCGTCGGGCAGGAGGCCGCCCGCGCGGGAGTTGGCCGCGGCGAATTTGGGGTCGCCGCTGTCGATGGTCGGGTGGATGTTCATCGACACCGCGAGACCCTGCTGCTTGGTCCAGTCGAGGAATGCCCGCGGATCGGGGAAGAGCGAACTGTTCCAGTTCCAGCCGTTCCACTGCGTCGGCGACTTCCAGTCGGTGTCCACCACCAGCCAGTCGATCGGCGTGTTCGTGCTGCGGAAGGTGGGCAGCAGCGAATTCTCGTAGTCGGCCGTCGAGTAGCCGTAGTACCGCGAGTACCACACGCCGTAGGCCGACTCCGGTAGCAGATTGGCGCCGCCGGTCAGGGAGTTGAGGTCGGCGAGGCCCTGCTTGTAGTTCTGGCCGTAACCGAAGAAGTAGCCGTCCTGGTACGGCTGGGCGCCGTGCGAGGGCCGGTCGGTCACCGCGTGCGCGCCCGACAGCAGAGCCGTCCGGGTGTCGTCCAGCAGGTACCAGCCGTCGCGATCGAGGATCCCCGGGTGCTCGGGCACCGGCACGGCCGCCGGATTGTCCAGTGTCCGGGACCAGCCGCCGAGGGTGTTCGTCGGCCCCGCGCCGTAGCCGGTCGTGGTGAGCGCCGTCGACGCGGCCGGGTACGCCGTGGTGCCGACCGGGGTGACCGCCAGGCTGTCGATGTTGACCCTGCCGGTGTCACCCGCGTTCTGCACGATGCTCAGGGTGTTGGTGCCGGCGGTCAGGTGCACCGTGGCGGACGCGGTCGACCAGGCGTTCCACGACGAGGTGGCGGGCAGGCTGAGCGCCGGGCCCGCGGTCGAGCCGACCCGGGTGGACAGGGTGCCCGTGCCGCCCGCCGCGTTGGAGTAGCGCACCCACAGCCGGTAGTCGCCGGTCGACGGCACCGCGGAGACGTCCTGGGTGAGGCCGCTGCCCGTGTGCTCGTATCCGGCGACGAAGCCGGAGCCGGTGTGCCCGGTGTGGTCGTAGGCGGCGACGCCGTAGCCGCTGAGCAGCGAATTCTCAGCCTCGCAGGCGGAGTTGACCGGGCAGTAGGAAGGAAACGCCGGTGTGGCGGTCACCCCCGTGCCCGCCATCGTCACCGTGAGGTTGGCCGCCGTGAAAGGGCCGCTGCCCCGCTTGTAGCGCAACGTCAGCCCGGACGTCGTGATCTCGCGGTATCCGTCCGCGGTGACGTCCGTGGTGACGTCGGATACGGGGAAGGACCGGTTGACGGCGTTGAACGTCGTCCCGTCCTGGAAGACGGCGTCGCCCGCGTACTCCAGCCGCACCAGGGTCGGACTGAGCACCTCGAAGCGGGCGTTCCCGTCGGTGACGACGGAACTCGACGCCGCGGCCCGCGCTAGCGGGGCGGCCTGCCGCGCCACCGCGCTGTCGACGGCGGTGACCGACAGCAGCGCCAGGCATGAACTCAGCACGAGCGCCCGGCTCCTGCGGGGCGAGAGAGGTGATCCGACGCGGCGTGGGCGCATGGGCATGCCTTCCGTAGTCCTCGACAGAGCCTGACATCGTTGTCCATGGTCCAATTCGCCGTGCGGGAAGCGGAGTTGAGTTGACCGGCGCGACGAGGCGAGAGAGCGCTCTCTGAAGCTAGCCATTGGTCGTGTATGCGTCAATACGCCGCACGGGCCGCACGCGGCGGTCGGCGGTGTGTCACTCCGGTCGACGCGCCTCGACGGCCCCGCCCCGTCCCGTCACCGCGCTGACGCAGCGCGAGACACCACCGGTCGCACCAGAAGTCGGAAACAGCCCGGATCCCCGCGGCGGTGTCCGCGACACAGTCCGCAGCGTCCGGTCGTCATGGTGAGGACAAGGAATTGCGGAGCGGTAGGGGGTGATACGGGTCTGGCGCGCACTCGGAATCGAGTGCGCCTGTCGTCGAGGCACGGTGACTATGGCGCCCGACCGCCTGTCCCGCTCATCGCCAGGACACCTGTCACCAGCTGATGGATACCGTTCCGTGACATTATCCGCGCATGTCAGTGTGGGCGTGGGGCAAGCGCGCGAGTGGGAGGTACAAACTATGGGACCGCTTCTGCTCGTTCTTCTGCTCGCGTTGATTCTCTTCGGCGCCGGGTTCGCCCTCAAGATTCTGTGGTGGGTGGCGATCGTCGTCCTGGTGGTCTGGCTGCTGGGATTCGTTGTCCGCTCGACGAATTCCGGTGGCAGCCGTGGCCGTTGGTACCGCTGGTAGCGACGCACTTCGACCTGCCACTGAGCGGTGTCTGCCCCTCGCGGGGCGGACACCGCTCAGTCGTATTGCGACAACGTTCTCCGATGACGGGTACACCGGATATTTCGGGACAGGATGACAATGCTGGGGCGCCGCCCGCATCACCAGCGGTTCCACCTCCAGCGGGCAGCGCTCCAGTGCCCGCGACCGGGCCGGGGCGACCCCGGCACTGGCATTCAGGGGCAGTGGCATTCAGCGGCATTGACATCATTTGAAATTCAGCGTTCAGGAACGCGGCGCCCATTCCGCGCCGCGCACGGCGTTGTCCGCGCGCGGTATCGGGTGTTCGGCATGTCCCGTCCGCGCTCACCGCGGACGGGGCCGGACGAGCTGACCTCTCAGGCGAAGGTGTCGCAGGCCGAGACGGCTCCGGAGGTGTAGCCCTTGGTGAACCACTGCTGGCGCTGCGCCGACGAGCCGTGGGTCCAGGTGTCCGGCGTGACCTTGCCCTGGTACTTCTGCTGGATACGGTCGTCGCCGACAGCGGCCGCCGCGTCCAGGCCCACAGTGATGTCGGACCGCGTCAGGTCGGTGATCAGCGGCTTTCCGCTCGCCGGGTCCGGGGTGGTCGTGGCGTGGTGGGCCCACACTCCGGCGTAGCAGTCGGCTTGGAGTTCGAGTTTCACCGAGCCGCTGTTCTCGCCCTGGCCGCTGCCGCGCGAGATGGTGCCGCTGAGGTCCTGAATATGGTGTCCGTATTCGTGCGCGATGACGTATGCCTCGGCGAACGGGCCTCCCTTGGCGCCGAACTTGCCTGTGAGCTCGTCGAAGAACCCGAGGTCGAGGTAGACCTTGTCGTCGGCGGAGCAGTAGAAGGGGCCGACCTCCGACGTCGCCTCCCCGCAGCCGGTGTTGACCCTGTCGGTGAACAGCAGGGTCGGCGCCTGGGTGTAGGACTTTCCTGCGGCTGTCTCCGTCTGCTTCCAGAATGCCTGGACGCTGTCGACCACGGCCACGATCCGGCAGTCGTCCTTCTTGTTGGCGTCCGCCCCGGTCCGGCAGTTCGCCGCGAGATCGCCGGGCGCGACGCCCTGGGAGCCGCCGGATCGCGCGGCGCTGTCAGAAGTGCCGCCCGAGCTGAGCAGACCCGGGTCCACCCCGAACACCACAGAGGCGATCACGACCAGCAGCCCTACCACCCCACCGCCCACGGTCTTTCCGCCACCGGGAATCCCGCCCCGTGTGCCGCCTCGGTTGTCCTGCACCTCGGAGGTGTCCAGGGCGGCATCGTCGTCGAACTGCATCAGCTGACTCTCCCTCACAACACGCCGGTACGCCGTGTCTCACCGGGGGCGTCTACCCAGCCGAACAGACCTCATCTGGTTGTGCCCGGACCGTGTTCCGAGGGGTCGCCGTCCGCAGGAAGCCCTCCCGGCGGACAGCCACCTGGATCACCGACCCGGGAGAGTCGACCGTGCGGAGGACGCCGCGGGTCAGTCGGCGGGGCGGGTGTCCCACGCGGCTCTCATATCGGAACGGTCGGGCGGGTACCGGCCCGTGATCGAGGCGCCGAGGTACGGGACGACCCGTTACGGCGAGGCGTCCGTCGCCGACGGCCGTGCCCCACCGCATGGCTCGGCCCGCCCGCACATGGTGTGCGGGCGGGCCGGGGCCGCCCAGTGTCGCTCAGCCTCCGGACTCAGCGCGGCGACAGGCGGTAGAGCGCCGCCGCGCCCGCTTTGAGGTGGACCTTCAGCGTGCCGTGCTGGGCCGCTCCGCGGTAGCGGCCGGTGGCCGGCTCGAAGGTCGCCACGCTTCCGACGTGCGCCTGGTTGACGCCGAGCCGCACCGAGGCGGGGGCGTCGGGATTGCGGTTGGCCACGAGCAGGTAGCGGGTGCCGTCGTCCTGAGTGTTCCTGAAGAGACCGATGACGGCGGCGTCCCCGGTGGCCGAGGTCAGGTGGTCGCCTGGGGTGAAGGCCACCGCGCTCGGCGGCAGCGGGTCGTCGTTGGCGTGTTGGACCGACTCCGAGCGGAGCGGCTTGAGTTGGCGGCCGACCGGCTGGAGCCAGGTGCGGTTCAGCCTGCGGGCCGCGCCGTACAGCGGGGTCTGCTTGCCGTCGGCGGTGATCAGCGCCTTGGTGAAACCCTCGCCACGGGCGGGGTCCGGCGTCCAGTAGGTGAAGTACTGGATGCCCTTGCAGCCGTACGCCAGGCTGATGTTGGTCTGCCAGGCCAACTGCGAGGCGGTGGGCACCCGGTGGTTGTTGTAGCCGACCGACTGGATGAACGTCCACGCCGGCAGACCGGACTTCAGCGACGCCTCGCGGTAGATCGCCCAGTTGTCGAAGTAGTTGAGGTCTATGCCGTCGGTGAGGATCGGGTACCGGTCGAACGAGATCAGCGGCGGCTTGACGGTGTCGATGTACGCCTGCACGAAGGCCGCGTAGTCCGGGCCGTTACCCGGCACGAGGTTGGAGTACGGCAGCAGCCCCGGTGCGACGTCACGCACGATGCCGGTGAGCGCCCCGACCGTGGGGAATCTGGACTGGGCCGGTTCGTCGAAGACGTTGAACCCGGCGAGCGAGGGGTGGTTCGCGTAACTGGCCAGTGCCGCACGCACCCATGACGTCGCGTCAGCGGTGGTGAGCGAGGACGGCACGCTCCGGTCATCGGTGACCGACAGGTACTGCGCGATCGCCTGGATCCGGGGGTCGCCCGAGATCAGCACCTTCAGGCCCACCTGGTCGGCCATCTGCAAGGCGTAGCCGCCGCTTTGCGGATCGAATTGGTAGTTGCCGGTGATCAGGAAGGTGAACCCGGCGTCCTTGATCTCCTGGTAGCGGTCGAGCGTGGTCTCGTACGGGTGCGGCGGCCAGAACAGCCCGATCGGGAAGTCCGGCCCTCCGGTGAGCGGAAGGTCCACGCTCGCGGCGGTAGAGTCCGCCGCGTCGGCGGCGTGCGTGCCGTCTCCGGAATCCACCGAACTCAGCGCCCCGGCGGTCGGATCGCCGGGCCCCGGTGCGGCCGCCGCCCGGTTGGCGGCCAGCCCGCCCGCGGCCAGGACGCCGGCGCCCAGGCCCGCGGCCTGTAGCAGCGTCCGGCGGTGCATCGGCTGTGAAGCGCTGGAGAGGGAGGAGTTCTGTTCTGGCATGGCCTACTCCGATCGTTAGAACGCGGGAACGGGGAGGGGGCTGAAGGTCCCAACGGTGCACCGGCGACCGTGGCGGACGCACACATGCTGGCAGACGGTGGTGGTTCAATCAACCACGATGCGCAGAAATGATGAATGAATCATGCAGGACGCGGCGTGCACCGCCGCGCCCGCGCCCCGGTATCGGCAGACGGACTCGGCGCACTGAACTCGGCGCACTGAAACTCGGGCGCACTGAACTCAGCGCGCTGAAACTCAGCGCCCGCGGCGCCCCTTCACCATGTGGTCGCCCGGGATGTGCCCGGTGAGCGCCATGGACGCGCTGGCCCGGCCGTACGACAGCTGCGCCACGCGCACGTACAAGCAGTCGATCAGCACCAGCACCGAGTGCCGGGCTCCGATGCTGCCGGCGCGGAAGGAGGTCTCGGCGGTTGCGGAGATCAGCCGGACCTCAGCGGCCCGCGCCAGCGGTGACCTGTGGTCGGCGGTGATCGCCACTGTGGTGGCGCCCCGCGCGCGGGCGAGTTCGAACGGCTCGATCGTCTCCCGGGTCGATCCGGAGTGAGAGATGCCGATGGCGACATCGGCCGGGGTGAGCAGGGCCGCCGACGTCGTGGCGGCGTGCACCTCGTTCCACCCGCGCACCGCGCATCCGATCCCGAAGAGCCGCAGCTCGGTCTCCACCGCCACCGCGCCGCTGCCGCCGACGCCGTACACGTCGATCCGCCGCGCTCGGGCGACCGCCTGGGCCGCGCGCTCAAGCGACGCCAGGTCGATGGTGTCCAACGTCCGCTGCACCGCGCCGAGATCTGCCTGGCCGACGACGGTGACCACCCGCCGCAAGTCGTCGTCGGGGGAGATGTCCGGCCCGATCTCCGAGGTGCCCCAGGCGGGCTCGTCGCCGCGCGCGCTCTCACGGACCAGTTCGATCAGCAGATGCTGGTACGACTCCAGGCCCACCGCGCGGCAGAACCGCGTCACCGTCGGCTGGGACGTGCCGGTGCGCCGCCCCAGCTCGGCGGCCGAGCAGCCGATCACGGAGTTGGGGTCGGCGAGCACCAGCTCGGCCACTTTCCGCAGTGAGCCCGTCAGGTGCGGCAGCTCGGCTCGGATCAGCGCTGTGACATCGATGCGCGCTCCCGCGTGGCCGTAGCCCTTG
Organism: Streptomyces sp. NPDC093221; assembly: GCF_044753885.1. Taxonomy (NCBI): domain Bacteria; kingdom Bacillati; phylum Actinomycetota; class Actinomycetes; order Kitasatosporales; family Streptomycetaceae; genus Streptomyces; species Streptomyces sp. NPDC093221. Next base: position 353,084 of record NZ_JBIVOA010000006.1, read on the forward strand.
GCCTCCATACGGGTCCCCGATCGCTCACACCTGCCGGCCGTCCGAAAGGCCATGATGCCATGCGATTATGTCATTCATCGTGTATCGACCACGCAGACTGAAAGATTCAGCCTGCTTGCTCCGGTACGCCGCGGACCTCCTCCGCCAGGTCCATGCGCGGCGGCCCCGACGGGGTGTCCCTCCTGGAGGTCTCCCGCTGGTCGGGGCACTCTACAATTCAGATAACCGCGGACATCTATGGTCACCTGACCCCGGGCTCGGACGACAAGCTGAAGCGTGTGATGGACGAGGTACTGACCAGCGCCACCGTGCTGGTTCCGTGCTGACTTCGGCTCGCCTGCAAGGCAAAGCCGCAGGTGGGAGCAACAGCGTGAAATTCCTCAACGATATTCGGCCGCCGTACGACCTGACGTACGACGACGTCTTCATGGTGCCGAGCCGCAGCGCGGTCGGTTCCCGCCAGGGTGTGGACCTCAGGTCCCCTGACGGGACGGGCACCACCATCCCCCTGGTCGTGGCCAATATGACGGCCATCGCGGGCCGCCGGATGGCCGAGACCGTGGCCAGGCGCGGCGGCCTCGTCGTCATCCCGCAGGACATCCCCCACGACGTCGTCGCCGATGTCGTGGCCTACGTCAAGCAGCGCCATCTGGTGCTGGACACCCCGATCACGCTCGCCCCTTCCCAGACCGTCGCCGACGCGCTGTCCCTGCTGCCCAAGCGGGCGCACGGCGCGGGCGTGGTGGTCGAGGACGGGCGGCCGGTCGGCGTCGTCACCGAGTCCGACCTCAGCGGCGTGGACCGCTTCACGCAGCTCTCCGAGGTCATGTCCAGGGACCTGCTGCTGCTCGACGCGGACATCGACCCGCGCGAGGCGTTCAACCGGCTGGAGGACGCGCACCGCAAGCTGGCGCCCGCTGTGGACGCCGAGGGCCTGCTCGTCGGCATCCTGACCCGCAAGGCGGCGCTGCGCGCCACGCTGTACGAGCCCGCCGTCGACGCGAACGGGCGGCTGCGGATCGCCGCGGCCGTGGGCATCAACGGCGACGTGGCGGGCAAGGCCAAGCAGCTCCTGGACGCCGGGGTGGACACCCTGGTCGTCGACACCGCGCACGGCCACCAGGAGTCGATGCTCGCGGCGGTACGCGCCGTGCGCGCGCTCGACCCGCGGGTGCCGATCGTGGCGGGCAACATCGTGGCCGCCGAGGGCGTCCGCGACCTGATCGAGGCGGGCGCCGACATCATCAAGGTCGGCGTCGGACCCGGCGCCATGTGCACCACCCGCATGATGACCGGCGTCGGCCGCCCGCAGTTCTCCGCCGTCATGGAGTGCGCCGCGGAGGCGCGCAAGCACGGCAAGCACGTCTGGGCCGACGGCGGCGTCCGGCACCCGCGCGATGTCGCCATGGCGCTGGCGGCGGGCGCGTCCAACGTGATGATCGGCTCCTGGTTCGCCGGTACGTACGAGTCGCCGGGCGACCTCCAGCAGGCCGCCGACGGGCGGCTGTACAAGGAGTCCTTCGGCATGGCCTCGGCGCGCGCGGTCCGCAACCGTACGAGCGAGGAGTCGGCGTACGACCGGGCGCGCAAGGCGCTGTTCGAGGAGGGCATCTCCACCTCGCGGATGTTCCTCGACCCGGCCCGGCCGGGCGTCGAGGACCTGATCGACTCGGTCATCGCCGGGGTGCGCAGCTCCTGCACGTACGCCGGGGCCGCCTCGCTCGACGAGTTCGCGGAGAAGGCGATCGTCGGCATCCAGAGCGCGGCGGGCTACGCGGAGGGCAAGCCGCTGCACGCGAGCTGGAACTGACGCGGGGTCGGGCGCCGGTGCCTTCGCCGGTGCCCGTGGCCGCGCCGGTACCGGTGCCTTCGCCGGTGCCCGTGCCCGTGCCCGCGCCGGTGCCCTCGCCGGTGCCCGTCCCGGTGTCGCCAGGGGGCCTTGGTCCCGAGTCGTCGGAGATGTCTCTATCCTGCGAGCTGTGAAGCCGCTCAACGATCTCGACGAACGCATCGTGCACGCCCTGGCCGAGGACGCCCGGCGGTCCTACGCGGACATCGGCGCCCAAGTGGGCCTGTCGGCGCCCGCCGTCAAACGCCGGGTGGACCGGCTGCTGGCGGCGGGCGCGATCACCGGTTTCACCGTACGGGTCGACCCCGCCGCGCTCGGCTGGCAGACCGAGGCGCTGGTGGAGCTGTACTGCCGCCACAACACCTCGCCCGGCGACATCAGGCGCGGCCTCGCCCGCTACCCGGAAGTCGCGTCCGCCTCCACCGTCACCGGTGAGGCGGACGCCGTGGTCCAGGTCTTCGCCTCCGACGTACGGCACTTCGAGCAGGTGCTGGAGAAGATCGCGGGGGAGCCGTTCGTGACCCGCACCAAATCCGTGCTGATCCTCTCCCCGCTGCTGCGCCGCTACGGCGGAGGCGCCCCGGAGTGAGAGCGCGGAGTGCGCCTGCCGAGGCATAAGTTGGGTAATGTCGCAAATCATGCGAATTGTGGCTGAAGTCACCCGATCGGGGTACAACGGGTACTGAGGCCAGATCGGCCCCGGCAGCACGAAGGAGGCGACATGATCACGCGTGAGCAGATTCCCAAGGTCATGGGCCATGCGGTGCATGACGCTCAGGGGAAGAAGATCGGCGAAGCCGCCCACCTGTACCTGGACGACGCCACGGGCGAAGTCGAGTGGGTCGCGGTGAAGACCGGTTTCTTCGGCAACAACGAGACATTCGTGCCGACGCGTGCCGCCCGCCTGGTCGAGGACCATCTTGAGGTTCCGTACGAGAAGGACCAGGTCAAGGGCGCGCCCAATGTGGACGTGGACTCGGGCGGACACCTCTCGGCGTCGGAGGAGCAGAACCTCTACCGCTACTACGGCATGGAAGCCAGGTCCGGCGGGTCCGTGGGCCGCGCCGCGAACGGGCAGGGCGCCGGGACCGGCGACGCGAAGGCCGGAGCCGCCGCCGGTACGGCCGGTGCCGCCGGAGTGGCCGCGGGCACCGCCGCGGGCCGTCACGCGCGGACCGCGGACACCGGAGCGCCGAGCACCGACAAGACCGCCGCGGCCCGCGCGGGCGCGCCGGTCGCCTCCACCGGCAAGGACACGCCCGCCATGGCCTCGGGCGCACCGCAGCGCCTCGCCGCGGACGGTCTCGACCCCGAGAGCGAGACCATGATCCGCTCCGAGGAGGAGATGCACGTCCGGGTCGAGCGGGAGACCATCGGCCAGGCGCGGCTCCACAAGGTCGTGGACGTCGAGGAAGTCGAGCAGACGGTGCCGATCCGGCACGAAGAGGTCCACCTCGTCCGTGAGCCCATCGACCCGAAGACCGCCGCGGGCCGTACGGGCGACATCAGCGAGGCCGAACAGGTCGTCACCCTCCACGAGGACAAGGCGATCATCGAGACCGAGGTCGTGCCGAAGGAGCGCGTCCGCATGCGCGTCGACGAGCACGTCGAGCAGAAGACCGTGCACGGCCGGGTCCGCAAGGAGCGGATCGAGACCGACACGAGCCCCGCGACCACCGAGGAGACCAGCGGCTACGAGGGTGAGCAGGGCCGCAAGGACCGCCGCTTCGGTAGCTGAACCGACCTGACGGCCGGTCGAACGGCCTCACCGCACCACGCGAGCGGGCCCCCACCCCTGAATCCCGGGGCGAGGGCCCGCTTCCGTGCCCCCCAGGACGCGCCCCGCGAGCCCCTCAGCTAGCGCCGTGCGAGCCCCTCAGCGGCGACCCGGCGCAACGAATCGCCGGTAGTGCCGGAGAAGACGCAACGAACAGCGGCAGCAGCCGCAATGATCGCGTCTTGCCGCCGCCGCGCACGGAACCGTACTGTCGAAGGAGTCCCGTACACCCCCTCTGAACAGGCGAAAGAGACTCATGGCACCGTTGCGCGCTGCGCTGTATCAGGGGCCGGGCGGCGTACCCGAGTCGGTGGACGCGGCGCTCGCCGGATTCGAGGAGGCGGCTCGACGGGCCGCCGAGGGGGGAGCGCGGCTGCTGGTGACGGCCGAGCTGTCGCTGACCGGCTACGCGGTCGGCGACCGCCTCGCGGCGCTGGCCGAGGAGGCCGACGGACCGTCGGCGCGGCGGGTGGCGGAGATCGCCGCCCGGTACGGGATCGCCATCGTCTACGGCTACCCCGAGCGGGACGGTACGGCCGTGCACAACGCGGCGCGGCTGATCGGCCCGGACGGCGCCCCGCTCGCCAACTACCGCAAGACGCACCTGTTCGGGGACTTCGAGCGGTCCGCCTTCACCGCCGGTGACACACCCGTCGTACAGGCCGACGTCGACGGCGTACGGATCGGGCTGCTGATCTGCTACGACGTGGAATTCCCCGAGGCGGTACGGGCGCACGCGCTCGGCGGCACCCAACTCCTCGTCGTGCCGACCGCGTTGATGCGGCCGTACGAATTCGTGCCGCACACCCTCGTCCCGGCCCGCGCGTACGAGAGCCAGCTGCACCTGGCGTACGCCAACCGCTGCGGGGCCGAGGGCGATTACCACTTCGCGGGGCTGAGCTGCCTCGTCGGACCGGACGGCGCGGTGCGCGCGCGGGCCGGGACCGGCGAGGAACTGGTCTTCGCCGATGTCGACCCGGCGCTGATCGACGCCGCCCGCGCGGAGACGCCGTATCTGGCCGACCGCCGCCCGGAGTTGTACCGCGCGCTCGGCTGAGCCCGCGCGCCGGAGTGTCCCGCGAGCGCCCGTAACCCCCCCTTTTCCCGCACGCCAGTTCAGCCAGGAGAGCCGCCCCATGACGTCCGTGCCCACCGCGGTCCACGACGAGCAGCACGCCGAAGCCCAGGAGCAGCCGCCCGTCACCATGTTCGGGCCTGACTTCCCCTACGCCTATGACGACTTCCTGGCGCACCCGGCGGGCCTCGGCGCGGTGCCGCCCACCGAGCACGGCACGGAGGTCGCGGTGATCGGCGGCGGCCTGTCCGGCATCGTCACCGCGTACGAACTGATGAAGATGGGCCTCAAGCCTGTCGTCTACGAGGCGGACCAGATCGGCGGGCGGCTGCGCACGGTCGGATTCGACGGCTGCGACCCCGGCCTCACCGCGGAGTTGGGCGCCATGCGCTTCCCGCCCTCGTCCACCGCCTTCCAGCACTACGTGGACCTGGTGGGCCTGGAGACCAAGCCGTTCCCCAACCCGCTGGCGCCCGGCACGCCTTCGACCGTCGTGGACCTCAAGGGCGAGTCGCACTACGCCACCTCGGTGGACGACCTGCCCGAGGTCTACCACCAGGTGATGCACGCCTGGAACGCGTGCCTGGAGGACGGCGCCGACTTCTCCGCGATGCAACGGGCCCTGCGCGAGCGGGACATCCCCGTGATCCGGGAGATCTGGTCGGCACTGGTCGAGAAGCTGGACAACCAGACCTTCTACGGCTTCCTGTGCGACTCCCCGGCCTTCGCGTCCTTCCGGCACCGGGAGATCTTCGGGCAGGTCGGCTTCGGCACCGGCGGCTGGGACACCGACTTCCCCAACTCGATCCTGGAGATCCTGCGGGTCGTCTACACCGGCGCGGACGACGACCACCGCGGGATCGTCGGCGGCTCGCAGCAGCTCCCGCTGCGACTGTGGGAACGCGAGCCCGACAAGACCGTGCACTGGCCGAAGGGCACCTCGCTGCGCTCGCTGCACGCCGCCCGCGACGGCCGGCCGCGCCCGGCCGTGACCGGGCTGCACCGCACCGCGGGCAACCGGATCACCGTCACCGACGCGTCGGGGGACATCCGTACGTACCGCGCCGCCGTCTTCACCGCGCAGAGCTGGCTGCTGCTGTCCAAGATCGCCTGCGACGACTCGCTCTTCCCGATCGACCACTGGACGGCGATGGAGCGCACCCACTACATGGAGTCCAGCAAGCTCTTCGTGCCGGTGGACCGGCCGTTCTGGCTGGACAAGGACCCGCGGACCGGCCGCGACCTGATGTCGATGACGCTCACCGACCGGATGACCCGCGGCACGTACCTGCTGGACGACGGACCCGACCGGCCCGCCGCGATCTGCCTGTCGTACACCTGGTGCGACGACAGCCTCAAGTGGCTGCCGCTCAGCGCCCACGAGCGCATGGAGGTCATGCTGAAGTCGCTCGGCGAGATCTACCCGGGCGTCGACATCAGGAGGCACATCATCGGCAATCCGGTGACGGTCTCCTGGGAGAACGAGCCGTACTTCATGGGCGCGTTCAAGGCCAACCTGCCCGGCCACTATCGGTACCAGCGGCGGCTGTTCACCCACTTCATGCAGGACCGGCTGCCCGCCGACAAGCGCGGCATCTTCCTCGCGGGCGACGACATCTCCTGGACCGCGGGCTGGGCCGAGGGCGCCGTGCAGACCGCGCTCAACGCGGTGTGGGGTGTCATGCGGCACCTCGGCGGCGCGACCGACCCGCTGAATCCCGGTCCCGGCGACCGCTACGACGAGATCGCGCCGGTGCTGCTGCCGGAGGACTGAGCACGGGGCCCGTACGTCAGCTGCGACGGCCCACCGGCGTGAGCAGGCAGCGGCCGATCAGGCCGACGCCCGCGTCCAGGCGGCGCACGCACTCCTCGTACGCGTCCGGCCGGCCGCGCAGCGCCCACAGCAGCCGGGCCGCCGCCCAGGCCGCGTCCCGCGCCCGGTCCAGGCTCCACGAACCCACGACGTGGGTCAGCGGATCGGCGAGTTCGAGCAGGTCGGGGCCGGGCATCAGCTCTTCGCGCACGCGCTCCTCGACGGCGGTCAGGATCTCGCCGACGCGGTCGAAGTCGGCGGCCAGGGCGGGGGGTTCACAGCCGGTGGCGCGGCAGGTGTCGACCACCGCCAGGGGAAGGTCGTGGCCGACATGGGCGTTGACGCCCGCCAGCGCGAACTGGAGCGGGTGGATGTCGCGGTGGGCGCGCATACGGAGCAGGGGCCGCCAGGACGCCGGCGCTTGCCTTCCCTTGGCGTCGTCCTCGACGGCCTTGAGGTAGCGGTTCGCGAACCGCACCGCCAACCGGGCCGCCGTCTCGGCGTCCTCGAAACCGTTCGCGGCCAACTGCCGCCCCACCGCGCGTGTCACCTCCACGTACACGGCGTTGAACACGCCCAGTCCGTCGCGGCGGCCCCCCACCCGCCGCATCCGCCCCACCACCGAGGCGACATCCTCGTCCGTCGTCCGCATCCCCCCACCCTCCCGGCCCGCTCCACCCCCGCGCCCGCGGCGCGACCGGTTTCACCGCCCGCACCACCCGTGCGGATCAGAGTTCGCCGGCGGGCGCGCCTGTGCGGGTGCGGCGCCGGACGCGCCGCTTAGAGGGCGCCCGCCGCGGCGGCGGACCAGACGGTGGGGTGGAGGGGGCGGAAGCCCAGCTCGTGGTGGATGCGGAGGGGGGAGGAGATGCCCTCCCAGGGGTCGGCGAGGGGGCGGTCGGCCATACCGGCAGGCACCTCGGCCCCGTTGATCCAGTGGATGTCGAGGGCGGTGACCGGCGCGTCGTCGGTGATGTTGTAGATCCGCCCGGCCACACCGGGGGCGTACAGGACGCGCAGGAGGCCCTGGGCGACATCGGCGTGGTGGACCATGGACATCCGGCGGTGGGCGGGCCAGTCCCGGGCCCACCGCAGCGCCTGCGGCAGGTGCGGATCGCCTTCGCCGTAGACGAAGGAGAGCCGCCCGACGCGCACGTCGACCCCGCTGTCGCGGCCGAGGGCGAGCAGCCCGACCTCGGCCTCGCGCTTGGCGGCGGGATAGGCGCCCCACAGGGAGGCGCCGGGCAGCGTCTCGTCGTCCTCGACGGCCGGTCGGCCACGGCCCGCGCCGTACACCAAGGTGGTGCTGACCTGCACGAAACGGCCCACGCCCGCGTCGGCGGCGGCGCGGCCGAGGTCGAGCGCGGCGTCGCGGTTGACGGCCCACGCCTCCTCGTCGGGGACACCGCGGAAGGCGGCGGCGATGTTGAGCACGGCGTCGACGCCCGACACGGCCTCGCGGACGTCGTCGGCGTCACGCAGCTCGCCGACCACCGCCTCCGCGCCGAGCCGGGTGAAGGGCTCGGCGCGCGCCTCGTCGCGTACCAGGACGCGTACGGTGTCGGCGGTCCCCGCCCGTTGCAGCAGGCGGGGTACGAACCGGCGTCCGACCTGTCCCGTCGCGCCGGTGACCAGGATCTTCATGGGGTGCTCCTCGTGGTGCGGACCTGCGGCGGGACCCGGTGTTCCGCCGCTGTCTCCCACCCTGCGCGGCCCGGAGCGCGGGCGGCAGAGACCTCTCTATCCGGGGAGTGGCACTCCCTGGATAGTCGCGCCGCGCGGACGCATGCTGGAAGGGTGAACCGACCCGAGCTCGCCGACTTCCTGCGCCGCTGCCGCACCCGCCTCGCCCCCGCCGACGTGGGCCTGGCCGAGGGGGTCAGGCGCCGCACGCCGGGGCTGCGCCGCGAGGAGGTCGCCCAGCTCGCCGGGATGTCGGCGGACTACTACACGCGGCTCGAACAGTCCCGCGGCCCGCGCCCCTCGCGCCAGATGCTCACCGCGCTGGCCCGCGCGCTGCGGCTGACCGCGGACGAGCGGAACCACCTGTTCCACCTGTCGGGGGAGGAGCCGCCGCGCGAGGCGGGCGGCAGCGGGCACGTCAGGCCGGGGCTGCTGCTGGTCCTGGACCGGCTGCACGACACGCCCGCGCAGGTGGTGAGCGACTTCGGCGACGTCCTCGCGCAGAACGCGATGGCCGCGGCCCTGCTCGGCGACGTGTCGGCGCGGCCGCCCGCGCTGCGCAATGTCGTACGCCGGATGTTCACCGACCCCTCCGCCCGCGCGCTGTTCCCCGAGGAGGACCACGAGACGCTGGCCCGTCACCATGTGGCGAATCTTCGCGCCGTGCTCGCGGCCCGCCCCGACGACCCGCGCCCGGCCGCGCTCGTCGCCGAACTGCGGTCGGAGAGCCCGCAGTTCGCCCGGATGTGGGACGACCACGAGGTCGCGGTGCGCCGCTCGGACACCAAGCGCTTCCGCCATCCGGTCGTCGGGGAGCTGGAGTTGGACTGCGAGGTGCTGCTCAGCCCCGAGCACGACCAGCGGCTGATCGTCTACACCGCGCGCCCCGGCACCGCCGCGTACGAGCGGCTGCGGCTGCTCAAGGTGGTCGGCCTCCAGGACCTGGCCGTCGGCTGAAACGGTCCCCGGACCGTCGTCCCCGGCGCGCCGCGGAATGTGACTGTCACGGCCCAACTCCCTTCGTACGTACGGGCGATGGCGCCTACGTAAGGGGTATGGAGGCGCGCCTGTGCCATGGCGTATTCCCGCGGCATGATTTGCCCCCGGGTATGCCCAACAGTGAGTGAAGGGCCGCTAACGTGAAGACACGGTCCGGCGGGCACGAATCCCCCGTGCGTGCCCGCCGGACCTTCGATTCCCCGGGATTCCCAGGGGTTTCCCGGATCTTCCGGACCGTGCCGCCGCCCCGCGTGCCGAGTGCCCCGCCGACGTGTTCGCCGTAAGGGGACGGCCGATCGGGACCGTACGGCCTCGCCCGGCCGTCCCCGTACCGGATCAGTCGGCCGCGGCGGCGACCCCCGGCGCGGGCGCGGGGGAGGAGCCGGTGACCGTCTTGCCCGCGGCCGGGCGGACGACGCCCGCGCCCACCACCAGGCCGAGGGTGAGGACGGTGACCAGCGTGAAGGAGACCGTCAGCGAGGTGGCCCCGGCGATACCGCCGATCGCGGCCGGGGCGACCAGGCCCGAGGTGTACGTGACGGTGGCGACGCCCGCGATGGCCTGGCTCGGATTGGGGCCGCTGCGCCCGGCGGCGGCGAAGCACAGCGGCACGACCACGGATATCCCGATGCCGAGCAGCGCGAAGCCCGCGATGGCGGGCAGCGGCGAGTGCGAGAGCACCACCAGCAGACCGCCGAGGGTGGCGAGCACCCCGCCCGACCGCAGCGTCCGTACCGCGCCCAGCCGCCGTACCGCGAAGTCGCCGAAGAGCCGCGTGACCGCCATCGTGCAGGAGAACGCGGTGTACGCGACCGCCGCGATGCCGGGTGAGGCCCCGGCGACATCGCGCAGGTAGACCGCGCACCAGTCGGAGCTGCCGCCCTCCGCGAACACCCCGCAGAAGCCGATCGCCCCGATCACGAGCGCCGTGCGCGGCGGCAGGGCGAAGCGCGGCGGCGCGGCCTGGTCCGCGTCCGGCCGGATGTCGGGCACCCCGGCGCAGATCAGATAGCTCGCCACCAGCAGCGCCGCGGCCATCGCGCCCAGATGAATCCTGCCGTCGAGCCCCGCGTGCGCCGCGGGCACGCCGATCGCCGCGCCCACCAGCGTGCCGACGCTCCACATGCCGTGCAGCCCCGACATGATCGACTTGCCCTTGCGGTGCTCCACCTCGATGCCGATCGCGTTCATGACGACATCCGCCATGCCCGCGCTGGCCCCGAAGGCGAGCAGCGCCAGGCACAGCCACGGCAGGCCCGGCATGACCGCGGGCAGCGCCAGTACGGCCGTCCACATCCCGAGCAGGACGCGCAGCGCGGTACGGGAGCCGAGGCGGTGCATCAGCCGCCCCGCCAGCGGCATCATCAGCGACGAGCCGATCGCGGGACAGGCCAGCGCCAGACCGAGAGCGCCGGGGCTCAGGGACAGATGGTCCTTGATCCACGGGATACGGGTGGCGAAGGTGCCGCTCGCCGCGCCGTGGACGGCGAACGCGATGGCGATGGCCATATGGGCCCGGCGGATCCGGGACGGAGCCGTCTTGTCGTCGGCGGCGGCGGTTTTCATGCGGCGTAAACTATCAGGAAGGCTCCCTGAAAGTTAAGGGGTCATCGGCTGCCAGGAGACCGGGTTGCCGGGCCGACGGCTCAACGGGTTCACGGACTCGATCAGTCCGCGCTCCCGTCGGGCACCCGCTCCGGGAAGCCGTACGGCGTACGGGCCCACCGCCCCGGTCTGGAAGGATCCCCGCATGACCGTCACCCGCGCGCTTCCGGGCCGCAACGCGTCACCGCGCACCGCCCGCGCCATCAACGACCGCCTCGCCCTGCGCCTCCTCCAGCAGGAAGGCCCGCTCACCGCGGGGCAGTTGAAGGAACTCACCGGAATGTCCCGGCCGAGCGTCGCCGACCTCGTCGAGCGGCTCCAGGACTCCGGACTCATCGAAGTGGTCGGCGAGGCGGGCGAGGACAGACGCGGGCCCAACGCGCGGGTGTACGGCATCGTCGCCGACCGGGCGTACGTCGCCGGACTCGACATCCGCGTCGAGAGCATCGGCGTGGAGATCGCCGACCTCCTCGGCCGCACCGTCGCCCGCGCCGACCTGCACGTCCCGGACGGGGCCGACCCGGCCGGGACCGTGGCCGAGGGCGTGGCCCTGCTGCGCCGCGCCATCCGCACCGCGGGCGCCACCGAACTCCACACCGTCGCCTGCGGCGCGCCCGGCCTCGTCGACCCGGAGACCGGACGGCTGCGCGCCGCCAACGCGCTGCGCTCCTGGCACGCGGACCTGGTCGACGAGATCCGCTCCCGGCTCGGCGTGCCCGTGCTGCTGGAGAACGAGGTCAACCTCGCCGCCGTCGCGGAACAGCGCGTGGGAGCCGCGCGGAACGACGACACCTTCGTCCTGCTCTGGATCGGCGGGGGAGTCGGCGCCGCCGTCGTCCTCGACGGCAAACTGCGCCGCGGCGCGTCGGGCGGAGCCGGCGAGGTAGGCTTCCTCCCGCTGCTCGGCACCCCCGAACTGCCGACCGCCACCGACTGCGACAACGGCTACCACGGGCTGGTCGGCAGCCGCGCCGTCTGCGCGCTCGCCCGCGAGCACGGAATCCCCGTCGGCGGCGCCGACGAAGCCGAGGGGGCCGCAGCGGCCGTCACCGCCGCGCTCGCCGGAGGCGCCACCACCGAAGGCTTCCTCGCCGAGCTGTCCACGCGGATCGCCGTCGGGGCCGCCGCCATCTGCGCCGTGCTCGACCCCGGACGGGTCGTCCTCGCCGGTGAGGTCGCCCAGGCCGGAGGGGCCGCCCTGGCCGAACGCGTCGCCGAGTGCCTCGGACGCATCTCGCCGCTGCCGACCGTCGTACGGGCCAGCGCCGTGCACGGCGGCGCCGTCCTGCGCGGGGCCGTGGTCACCGCCACCGACGCGGCCCAGGAGGAGCTGTTCGCCCCCGCGGTGTGAGGCAGGGCACACGGACGCCCTGGAGGCCGCGGGGGTGTGCGTGGCACACTGGTGCCGTACCAGTGACGTTTGCGCACTCCGGGGTCGGTGTAATTCCGAACCGGCGGTTACAGTCCGCGACCCGTCCGCAGCCAGCGGCCGGTTGACCAGGTGAAATTCCTGGACCGACGGTGAAAGTCCGGATGGGAGGCAGTGCGCGGCGGGCGTTCACTCGGGTACGCCGCCGTCAGCGGCCCCGCGCGCACAGCGCGAGCGGTCCGCGGCCGTCACCGGCGTACGCGATGGTTCGGTTTCCCCGCTCAGCATCCCAACGCCCCGGAGTCCGTGCCCGAAGAGGCAGGAGGACCCGGTGGCCACCGCCACGGAAACCGACGCGATGCGACGCGCTGTCGCGCTGTCGGCCCGCGCGCTCGGAGACACCGCCCCCAACCCGGTCGTCGGCTGCGTGATCCTCGACGCCGAGGGCGCCCGGGTCGGCGAGGGCTGGCACCAGCGGGCCGGCGGCCCGCACGCGGAAGTGCACGCGCTGTTCGCGGCCGGTGAGCGGGCCAGGGGCGGCACCGCCCTGGTCACGCTCGAACCCTGTAACCACACCGGCCGTACCGGCCCCTGCGCCCAGGCGCTCATCGAGGCCGGGATCGTCCGCGTGGTCTACGCGGTCGCCGACCCCAACCCGTCGGCCTCCGGTGGCGCCGCCACCCTGCGCGCGGCGGGCGTCGAGGTCGAGAGCGGACTCCTGCGGGACGAGGCGGAGGCGGTCAACGTCGCCTGGCTCACCTCGGTCCGCCTCGGCCGCCCGTACGTGCGCTGGAAGTACGCCGCCACCCTCGACGGCCGGATCGCCGCGGCCGACGGTTCGAGCCGCTGGATCAGCTCCGCCGAGTCCCGCGCCGACGTGCACCGGCTGCGCGCGGAGTCCGACGCCGTCGTGGTCGGCTCCGGCACCCTGCGGGCCGACGACCCCCATCTGGCCGTACGCGGTATCGACGGGGTGACCCAGCCGCTGCGCGTCGTGGTCGACACCCGGGCCCGTACCACCGCCGACGCCCGCGTGCTGGACGACGCGGCACCGACCCTCATCGCCGTCGGCGAGGACGCCGACACCTCCCACCTGCCGGGCGTCGACACCGTACGTCTGCCCTACGCCAGGACCGAGGACGGTACGGAGGGCGGCGGCGTCGACGTGGCCGCGCTCCTGGCCGCACTGCACATGCGCGGGGTGCGCTCGGTACTGCTGGAGGGCGGGCCGACACTGGCCGGGGCGTTCGTCGCCGCCGGAGCCGTCGACGCGGTCACCGCGTACCTGGCGCCCGCGCTGCTCGGCGCCGGGCCCAACGCGCTCGGCGACGCAGGAATCACCACCATCGCGCAGACGTTGCGGCTCGACGTGACCGATGTCGCCCGCCTCGGGCCCGACGTGCGCGTCACGGCCGTACCGGCCGTGTCCCACTCCTCCCACTCTCCTCAGGAGCGCTGAAGTGTTCACCGGAATCGTCGAAGAACTGGGTGAGATCACCGGCGTCGAGGACCTGGGCGACGCCAGCCGCTTCCGGGTCCGCGGACCCGTCGTGACCGAAGGCGCCAAACACGGCGACTCCATCGCCGTCAACGGCGTCTGCCTGACCGTGGTCGACTTCGGCGAGGACGACTTCACCGCCGACGTGATGGCCGAGACGCTGAACCGCTCCAGCCTCGGCGCGCTCGGTCCCGGCTCGCGGGTCAACCTGGAGCGTCCGATGGCACTGGGCGGGCGGCTGGGCGGCCACCTCGTCCAGGGCCATGTGGACGGCACCGGCGAGGTCGTCGAGCGCAAGCCCGCCGAGCACTGGGAGATCGTCAAGATCTCGCTCCCCGACGACCTGTCCCGCTATGTGGTCGAGAAGGGCTCCATCACCGTCGACGGCATCAGCCTGACCGTGGTGGAGGCGGGCGCCGACTTCTTCACCGTCAGCCTCATCCCGACCACCCTCGCGCTGACCACGCTCGGCCTCAAGCAGCCCGGCGACCCGGTCAACCTCGAAGTGGACGTCATCGCCAAGTACGTCGAGCGGATGCTGGGCGAGCGCGCGGCCGTCACCGGGCAGGATCCGGAACCGGAGGCCGTGAAGTGAGCGCCCTGCACTGGCTGAACAGCGAGGCGTTCACCGCCTTCGACCAGCACGTGATGTGGTCGGACATGATCGGCAATCTGCTCGGTCTCGGCGCGCTGGCGCTGGGCTGGCGGCGCGCGATGCTCACCTGGCCGGTCCAACTGCTCTCCGGTGCCGTGCTGGTGGCCGCCTTCTGGGCCGCGCACCTCGGCGGCGGCGTCGGCAAGCAGTTCGTGGTGATCACCGTCGCCGTGTGGGGCTGGTACCAGTGGCGGCGCGGCCGGGACGGCAGCGGACGGCTCGCGGTCCGCTTCGCCACCTGGCGCGAGCGCGCGGTGCTCGTCGTCGCCACCGGGCTCGGCACCGTGGCCGTCGCCTCGCTCTTCCTCGCCTACCCGTCGCTGTCCTGGAACCCGTGGCCCGACGCGTACATCTTCGTCGGGACGCTGGCGGCGATGGTCGCCCAGGCCCGCGGCTGGGTCGAGTTCTGGTTCGCCTGGCTCGCGGTCGACGCCGTCGGCGTACCGCTCAACTTCCACAGCGGGCTGCCGTTCTCGGGCCTGGTCTACATCATCTACTTCTTCCTGGTGATCGTCGGGATGTACGCCTGGTGGCAGCAGACCAGGGCCGCCGCGGCCACCACCGCTTCCGACGCAGCCGCTTCCGACTCCACCTCGCAGAACACCGTTCCGGAGGGAGTGACGGCATGAACGCCGTGACCGCACTGCACAACGACTGGTACGAGGACGGTGACCTGGTGCTCGACCCGGTCGAACAGGCCATCGCCGACATCGCCGCGGGCCGCCCGGTCGTGGTGGTGGACGACGAGGACCGGGAGAACGAGGGCGACCTCATCGTGGCCGCGCAGAAGGTCACGCCCGAGATCGTCGCCTTCATGATGACCGAGTGCCGCGGGCTGATCTGCGTACCGCTGGAGGCCCCCGACCTCGACCGGCTCGACCTGCCGCAGATGGTCGACGCCAACACCGAGTCGATGCGCACCGCCTTCACCGTCACGGTCGACGCGAGCGCCGAGCACGGCGTCACCACCGGCATCTCGGCCGCCGACCGGGCCGCCACGATACGGCTGCTGGCCGACCCCGCCTCGCGGGCCACCGACTTCGTCCGGCCGGGACACGTCTTCCCGCTGCGCGCCAGGCCCGGCGGCGTCCTGGTCCGCAACGGCCACACCGAGGCGGGCGTGGACCTGGCCCGGCTCGCCGGACTGCACCCGGCCGCCGCCATCGTGGAGATCGCCCGCGAGGACGGCACGATGGCCCGGCTGCCCGAACTGGTGCCCTTCGCCCGCAAGCACGGTCTGTCGATCATCTCCATCGAGGACCTGATCGCGTACCGCCGCTCGTCGGAGCCCACCGTCCGCCGCGAGGCCGAGACCACGCTGCCCACCGCCTTCGGCGACTTCCGTGCCTTCGGCTACCGCTCCACCACCGACGGCGTCGAGCACATCGCGCTGGTCGCGGGCGACATCGGCGACGGCACCGACGTCCTGGTCCGGGTGCACTCCGAGTGCCTGACCGGTGACGTCTTCGGCTCGCAGCGCTGCGACTGCGGCCCGCAGCTCCAGACCGCGCTGCGCAAGGTCGCCGAGGAGGGCCGGGGCGTGGTGCTGTACCTGCGCGGCCACGAGGGCCGGGGCATCGGCCTGATGTCCAAGCTGCGCGCGTACGAACTCCAGGAGCGCGGCCGGGACACCCTGGACGCCAACCTCGAACTCGGCCTGCCCGCCGACGCACGCGACTACGGCGCCGCCGCGCAGATCCTCACCGACCTCGGGGTCGGCTCGCTGCGGCTGATGACCAACAACCCCGCCAAGACCGGCGCGTTGGTCCGGCACGGCCTCGACGTCCTCGGCAGGGAACCCATGCCGGTCGCCGCCGGGGAGCACAATCTGCGCTATCTGCGGACCAAGCGGGACCGGATGGGTCACGACCTGCCGTGGCTCGACGCGGGCCAGAGCACCACCTGCGCCAACCAGTAGCCCGGCCGGGCCGGCGGGACCGCGCGTCCGAAGCGCGTCCCGAACGCGTCCCGACTATGTTCCGAGCACGTCCTGAGCATGTCCTGACCACATCCTGACCACGTCCTGATACGGACGATTGCCATGAGACACCTGATGGCCTTGATACGGGCGATCAGCTTGATACAACCGGCACGACAGCACATCGAGCACCGAGGAGAGAAGTGAGCGGTAAGGGCGCCCCCGAGCTGACCGTGAAGAACTGCGGCGACCTGCGTGTGGCCGTGATCGCGGCGCAGTGGCACACCCAGGTGATGGACGGCCTGGTCGACGGGGCGATGCGCGCCCTGCACGACCTCGGCATCGACGAGCCGACGCTGCTGCGCGTGCCCGGCAGCTTCGAACTGCCCGTGGTCGCCAAGGTGCTGGCCGGCCGCGGCTACGACGCGATCGTGGCGCTCGGCGTCATCATCCGCGGCGGCACCCCGCACTTCGAGTACGTCTCCCACGGCGTCACCGCCGGGCTGACCCAGGTCGCCGTGGACAGCGGTGTGCCCGTCGGCTTCGGCGTCCTCACCTGCGACACCGAGGAGCAGGCGCTGGACCGCGCCGGACTGCCGGGCTCGAATGAGGACAAGGGGCACGAAGCGGTCACCGCGGCCGTCGCCACGGCCACCATCCTGCGCTCGGTCTCCGAACCCTGGCGCTGAGCAGGCGGCGGTTCCCCGTAGGCTAGGGCCCACCATGGCCAACAAGACATTCGAGCAGCTCTTCACCGAGTTGCGGCACAAGGCCGCCACCGGCGACCCCAGCACGTCCCGCACCGCCGAGCTGGTGGGCAAGGGCGTGCACGCGATCGGCAAGAAGGTGGTCGAAGAGGCCGCCGAGGTGTGGATGGCCGCCGAGTACGAGGGCGCCGACGCCACCGCCGAGGAAATCTCCCAACTGCTGTACCACGTTCAGGTGATGATGGTCGCCCGGGGTATCTCCCTCGACGACGTCTACGCCCATCTCTGAGCGCGTACGCGACCCGTACGCGCTCAGAGACAGCCGGCCACCACCCCTGCCACCCGTACCGCTGTCACCCGTACCGCTCCACAGCCCTGCCCACGAGCCGAGACTCTCTTCAGAGAAGGAAACCGTCCTCATGCTGCGCATCGCCGTCCCCAACAAGGGCTCATTGTCCGGACCCGCGGCGGCCATGCTCCATGAGGCCGGTTACCGGCAGCGCAAGGAGTCCAAGGAGCTCGTGCTGGTCGACCGGGACAACGAGGTGGAGTTCTTCTACCTGCGCCCGCGCGACATCGCGATCTACGTCAGCACCGGCCGCCTCGACATCGGCATCACCGGCCGGGACCTGCTGCTGGACTCCGGCGCGGTCGCCGAGGAGATCCTCCAGCTCGGCTTCGCCCGCTCCACCTTCCGCTACGCCGCCGAGCCCGGCACCGCCGACACCGTCCAGGACCTCAACGGCAAGACGGTGGCGACCTCGTACGAGGTCGTCGTCGAGAAGCACCTCGCGGACAACGGCATCGAGGCGTCCGTCGTCCACCTCGACGGCGCCGTCGAGACCGCCATCCAGCTCGGTGTCGCGCACGCCATCGCCGACGTGGTGGAGACCGGCACCTCGCTGCGGAACGCCGGGCTCGAAGCCTTCGGCGAACCCATCATGGAGTCCGAGGCCGTGGTGATCCGGCGCACCGGGGCCGACCCGGACGAGCCCAAGGTCCGGCAGTTCCTGCGCCGCCTCCAGGGCGTCCTGGTCGCCAGGCGCTACGTGATGATGGACTACGACATCCGCGTCGAGCAGGTCGAGAAGGCCGTCGCCCTCACCCCGGGCCTGGAGTCGCCGACCGTCTCCCCGCTGCACCACGAGGGCTGGGTCGCGGTCCGCGCCATGGTCCCGACCAGCGACGCCCAGCGGATCATGGACGAGCTGTACGACCTGGGCGCCCGCGCGATCCTGACCACCGGCATCCACGCCGCGCGGCTGTGACCGGCGCCGAGGACCGTACGCGGGCGGCGCTCGACGGGCTGCCGCGTACCTTCCGACCCGTCGTCACCCGCGTGGTGCTGCTGTCCCTGGGCGCCGCGCTGGTGGTGGCGCTCACCGTCGTCGCGCTGATGATGCCGCACGACGGCGCCGGGCCCTGGAGCACCGGCGACCGGATCACCGTGATCATGATGGGCGTGCTGATCGCCGCGGTGCTCGCGCTGCTCAGCCGCCCCAAGGTGACGGTGACGGCCGACGGTGTGACCGTGGTGAATCTCACGGTGAAGCGGCGGCTGGCGTGGGCCGAGGTGGTGCGGGTCAATCTGCGGCCGGGCGACGCCTGGGTCCACCTCGACCTCGCCGACGGCACGACGCTGCCCGTGATGGGCATCCAGCCCGGTATCGCCAAGGAGCAGGCGCTGCACGACGCCAGGCTGCTGCGCTCGCTGGTGGAGACGCTGGGCGAGGCGCAGGGCACGACGTCCGCCGGCCACTGAGCGCGCGGCGGTGCGCGCCGCCCCACGCGTCCGCGGGCGCTCCGTCCACGGACCGGGTCGCGAAGCGGCCCGCGATCCGTCCGTGACCTTTCCGCGAACCCGTCCGTGAACCCTTCCGTGAACCCGGCCCCCGCCGTCCTTCGCGGGCGCGGCACCAATGGCTACTCTGGGGGACGAACGGCGCCCACCGCGCTTGCCCCGCACCCCTGGAGCACCGCCCGCGGGGCCCCGACCAACCAAGGAGTGACACTCACACCCCGATGGACGAACCGTCCGGTAGTACCTGCGCCGCCCCTCCCTCCCGGGAATCCGGAGCGGCGGCCTCATGAGCACCTCACTGCTGCTGCTCGCGGCAGCCCTCGTCCTGATCCTTGCCAACGGCTTCTTCGTCGCCGCCGAATTCGGCCTGGTGACCGTGGAGCGCCCAGCGGCCGAACGCGCCGCCGCGGCCGGTGACCGCCGGGCCCGCAGTGTCGTGGCCGCCCTGCGCAAACTCTCCTTCCAGCTCTCCGGCACCCAGCTCGGCATCACCATCACCTCGCTGGTCGTCGGCATGCTGGCGGAACCCGCACTCGCCGACCTGCTGACCGGCCCGCTGACCTCGGCCGGCGTCCCGGACGGCGCCGCCCCCGGCGTCGCCGTCGTCGTCGGCATGATGGTCGCCTCCGCCGTCCAGATGGTGATCGGCGAACTCGTCCCCAAGAACTGGGCGGTCTCCCGCCCGCTGGCCGTCGCCCGTGTGGTGGCCGGACCGCAGCGCGCCTTCTCGCGGGTCTTCCGGCCCGTCATCGAGGTGCTGAACACCGCCGCCAACCGGCTGGTGCGGCTGGTCGGCGTCGAGCCCGCCGACGAGCTGGCGTCCGCCCGCACCCCCACGGAACTGGTCTCCCTGGCCCGGCACTCGGCGCTCGCCGGGACGCTGGAGCAGGACACCGCCGACCTCTTCGTGCGCACCCTGTCGCTCGGCGACCTCATCGCGGAGAACGTGATGACGCCCCGCGTCCGGGTCAGCGCGCTGGAGGACACCGCCACCGCCGCCGACGTGCTCAATCTGACCAGGGCCACCGGCCTGTCCCGCTTCCCGGTCTACCGGGAGCGGCTGGACGACATCATCGGCATGGTCCACCTCAAGGACGCCCTCGCCGTCCCCGCCGAGCGGCGCGACCGCGTCCCCGCGGGGACCATCGCGGTCGCCCCGCTGCTCGTCCCGGAGACCCTGCCGGGCCAGCAGCTCCTGGAGCTGCTGCGCAGCCAGCAGCCGATCGCCGTGGTCGTCGACGAGTACGGCGGCACCGCCGGGGTCGTCACGCTGGAGGACATCGTCGAGGAACTGGTCGGCGAGGTGCGCGACGAGCACGACGCCGCCGACCTGCCCGAACTGGCGCAGGTCCCGGCCGCCGAGGCCGACGGTCCCGCCTGGGACGCCGACGGAAGCTGCCGGATCGACACCCTGGCCAGAATCGGCCTGCTCGCCCCCGAGGGACCCTACGAGACGGTCGCCGGCCTCGTCGCCGACCTGCTCACCCGGATCCCCGAACCGGGCGACGAGGCCGAACTGCCCGGCTGGCGGCTGCTGGTCCGCGATGTCACCCACCACCGGGCCGAACGCGTACGGATCGTGCGTACGGATCGCGTCGCGGGGGAGGCGACCTCGTGATGAGCGCTCTCCAACTCCTGTTCGCCGTCCTGCTGGTGCTCGGCAACGGCTTCTTCGTCGGCGCGGAATTCGCCCTGGTCTCGGTCCGCCGCAGCCAGATCGAACCGCTCGCCGCCGAACAGCGCAGGGCCCGTACCGTGCTGTACGGCCTCGAACACCTCCCGCAGATGATGGCCGCCGCCCAGTTCGGCATCACCGTCTGCTCGTTGACCCTCGGCGCGGTCGCGGAACCGACCGTCGCGCACCTGCTGGAACCGATCTTCGAGGCGGTGCGCGTCCCCGAGGACTTCGTGCACCCGATCGGATACGTCCTGGCGCTGGCCGTCGTGGTCTTCCTGCACCTGGTGATCGGCGAGATGGTGCCGAAGAACCTGGCGATGGCCGCGCCGGAGAAGACCGCGCTGTGGCTGAGTCCGGGGCTGGTCGGCTTCGCCAGGGTGTTCCGCCCGGTGATCTCGGTGCTCGGCACCTGCTCCCGGCTGATCCTGCGGGCCTTCGGCGTGGAGCCCAAGGACGAGGTCGACTCCGTGTTCACCAGCGCGCAGCTGACCGTGCTGGTCGAGGACGCCCGGCAGGCCGGGCTGCTCGACATCGACGAGCAGGAACGCCTGGAGGACGCGTTGGAGCTGGGCACCCGCCCGGTCACCGAAGTGCTGCTCACCCCGGCGGAGTTGATCACCCTCGACCCGGCCGCCACCCCGCGGCAGGTCGAGGAGCTGACGGTGCGCACCGGGTACTCGCGGTTCCCGATCGCGGGCGCGGGCGCGGACTTCCTCGGCTACCTCCACGTCAAGGACGTCCTCGACGTGGACGACCTCGACCGGCCCGTGCCGCAGCGGCTCTGGCGGCCGATCACCACCCTGCGGGCCGACCTGCCGCTGGACGACGCGCTCACCGCGATGCGGCGCGCCGCCTCGCACCTGGCCGCCGTCGCCGACGCCTCGGGGCGGGTCCTCGGCCTGGTCGCGCTGGAGGACGTCCTCGAAATGCTCGTCGGCGAGGTGAAGGACCCCGCCCACCGCGCGCCTTCCCCCGTCCGGGAGGTGCCCGTCCCGCACGCCGCGGAGGATTCCGGCGAACTGGTCCGGTAGGCGGTGCCCGGAAGGGGCGTGCGGAACCGCTGAACACGCGGTCCGCACGCCCCTTCCGGATCTCGTCCCGGCGGCCCGGTGCTACTCGACCGGGTCGGTCGGGGTCGCTCCGGGCCCGCGCCCGGAGAGGACTTCGCCGTACGCCTGCATGAGATCGGGCAGGCGCAGGGTGGACAGTTCGTCGCGGCTCGGTGAGGCCGGGTACTCGGACAGCCGCAGGTCCCGGTAGGCGCAGCTCTTCTCGTACAGGGTGCGCAGCAGCCGTCCGTTGCCCAACTCGTCGATCCAGCCCTGGTCCACCACGTGGCCCGCGATGGCCTTCAGCTCCTCCAGCGCCTCCTCGTCCCAGCGGTCGCCGTTCTCCGCGGCGAGGACTTCACCGATCCGGGTGAGTTCCAGCGGCCGGTAGCTGGGGAAGTCGACGCGGGTGGTGAAGCGGGAGCTGAGCCCGGGGTTGGCGGCCAGCAGCCGGTCCATCCCCTCGGGGTAACCCGCGAGGATGACCACGAGCCGGTCGCGGTTGTCCTCGGCGCGCTTGAGCAGCACCTGAAGCGCCTCGTCGCCGTACGCGTCGCCCTTGCTGTAGCCGGAGTTGGACAGCGCGTACGCCTCGTCCACGAAGAGCACGCCGCCGAGCGCGGAGTCGATCAGCTCATTGGCCTTCACCGCGGTCTGGCCGAGGAATTCGCCGACCAGATCGGAGCGTTGGGCCTCCACCAGGTGGTCGCCGCCGAGCAGTCCGAGCGCGTAGAAGACCCGGCCGAGGATGCGGGCGACGGTGGTCTTGCCGGTGCCGGAGGGCCCGGAGAAGACGAAGTGCCGTTTCGGCGGCTGCACCGGCAGGCCCTGCCCGGCCCGCAGCCGGGCCATCCGCAACTGCGCGGACAGCGCCTTGACCTGGCGCTTGACCGGCTCCAGACCGACCATCCTGTCCAGTTCCGCCAGCGCCTGGGTGAGCAGCACCGGGTCGGAGCCGCCCATCGGGACCTGCACCGGCAGCGACCCGCCGAGCGGGGCGGCGGACCGGTCGCGTACGTCGTCGTCCAGCGGGCCCGCGGCCAGCAGCGACTCGTCGGGCTCCGGCCCCGGACCGCGGCCCTCGCCGGGGTCGGCCAGCAGCGCGGATTCCATGTCGGCGCCGCCCTCCGGCATCGCCTGCCCGGTCCCGGCCAGCGATACGGCCGCCAGCCCCACGCCCTCGTCGAGGCCGTCGTCGGTCTCGTGGATCGCGGCCAGCCGGGCGGAGGTGTCCATGAAGGCGGGGTCGACGCGGTGCACCGCCCGGTAGAGCGGCACGGCCGCCGCCGTACGCCCGGTGCCCTCGTACGCGCGGGCCAGCCAGTAGCGCAACTCCTTGCGCTGCGGCTGCTCGCTGCGGCAGCGCATCAAGGCGGCGGCCAGCAGTGGCTCGGCCTGGCCGCACATCTCCAGCCTGACCCTGGCCATGCCGCCGAACAGCCCGGCCTCGATGCCCAGTACGGGATCGCCCAGCAGCGGCTCGGTGTGCCGGACCAGCCGCTCCCAGTCCTTGACGAGATAGGCGCGGCAGGCGTGCAGGAAGCGGACCTGCGGATCGGTGTCGACCGGCGGGCAGTCCGCCAGGGCCCGGTCCAGCTCGGCGACATGGCGGCCGTCCAGCCAGTGCGAGGCGTGCGCCAGCAGCAGGTCGCGGCTGGTCTCCAGCACCGGCTGCACCCACCAGCCCAGCCAGTACCAGGAGTTGAGGGTCCTGCGGTGGGCGGCCCGCTGCTCGCCGAAGCGGTCGCGGTGCCGGTACATCTGGAGCAGCGCGGTGGCGGTGTCGGCGCGCAGCGCGTGCAGCCCGAGCCAGGCGTCCGCCATGCCGGGGTCGATCCGGACCGCGGTCCTGAACTCCTCCTCGGCCTGGACGTAGGCGCCCATCGTGTACGCGTCGACGCCGCGCAGCCAGGCGAGATCGGCCGGGGCGCCCGGACGCTCGGTGCCGAAGTCCATCAAGTCCCCACCAATCGTTCCCCCGCGCCGCACTGTCGCCCGCTGTCCCAACCCGTGCGCACCGGGCGGGAGTTGGGACAGGCGACAGTCCACCCCCGGCTGCCGGTCCGCCCTTTTCGCATCGTACCCGCGATGTCCCGCGGGCCGTAGGGTGCCGTGACCTGCGGGACAGCGGGAATCCGCGCGAGCGCGGGGAACTCGGCCCCGACGTACGGCCGTCGGGCGGTGACCGTGAGTGAGAAAAACCGGCTCTCGACGGGCCGATTCCGGCCCGGAGACAGGGCAGAGCCCCCGGTCACGGGGGAACAACCGGGGGCTCCGCGTCTTGTCAACGGCCGTCTCCGGCCGCTTGTTGAAAACGTAAGTGCTGGATACCCGGCCGGTCAAGCGGTGTTGACGGACGTGTGCCCGGCGCCGGGGGAGTGGCGGCGGGCTGCCGCCGAGCCGTCACTCCCGGTGATCACGGGCGGGGTTCGGGACGGCCCGGCAGCCGTCGGCGTCGTCGGTCTGGCGCACCAGAAGGTCGGCGAAGGGGCGGGACGGATCGGCGGCGAAATGCGCGTCCTCCGCGCGAGTCCAGCCGGTCCAAAAATGCGCCAGTTCCGGTCCGTCGCGCAGCAGTCCGCGCTGCCGCGCGGTCGCCGGGGGCACCTCCAGCCACAACAGCAACGCCAGATACGGGCGCAGCGCTTGCCGCCCGCTGCCGACGCCGTCCAGCAGCACGACCGGCGCGGCCGGGATCTCCCGCTCGCCCGCGAAACGGCGCGCCGTCCAGTCGTACACCTGGTGCCGGGCGGCCCTTCCCTCGCTCAGTGGCGTCAGCACCTGTTCGACCAGGCGGCCGGTCCACTCGAACGGCTCCTCGTGCGTGGCCAGGTCGTCCAGATGGACGACGGGCGCGCAGCCCAGCTCCGCCGCCAGCCGCCCGGCCAGCGTGCTCTTGCCCGAGCCCGCGTGCCCGTCCACGGCGATCAGCCGCGTCCGCCCGCAGGACGGCTCCGCCCCGTCGAGCAGCCGCCCCAGCTCCCGTACCGTCAGTCCGTTCACCCCCCGACCTTACGGCGGGCCCCGCCCGGCGGCCCGCGCGCCGTCGCGTGGCCGGGGGCTCGGGGCCGCTGACCCGCCACCGCTGCACGCGCCGCCGGGGGCGCCCCGGTACGGTGCGAAGGTGACCCACTCCGAGAGCGGCGGCGCAGCCGCATCCGTGCTGTACACCTCCGAGCGCCTGGCGAGGGCGCGTGCCGAGGCCGAAACGGCGGGCGTCCAGGCCCTGCTGGTGGCGCCCGGCGCGGACCTGCGCTACCTCACCGGGTATCAGGCGCTGCCGCTGGAGCGGCTGACATGCCTGGTGGTGCCGGTGGAGGGCGAGCCCTTCCTGGTGGTGCCGCGACTGGAGAAGCCCGCCGCGCAGGCGTCGCCCGCCGGCGGGCTCGGCATCGAGATCGTCGGCTTCGACGAGACCGACGACGCGTACGCGCTCATCGCCCGGCGGCTGCCCGCCGCGGTGGCCCGCTTCGCCGTCGACAACCACATGTGGGCGGAGAAGCTGCTCGCCTTCCGGGCCGCGCTCCCGGACGCCGAGGCCGTCCTCGCCGGTGACGTGCTGGCGGAGCTGCGGATGCGCAAGACCCCGGCGGAGATCGCGGCGCTGCGCCGCGCGGGCGCGGCGATCGACCGGGTGCACCGCAGGATCGGCGAGTGGCTGGTGCCCGGCCGCACCGAGCGCGAGGTCGCCAAGGACATCGCGGACGCCATCATCGAGGCGGGCCACGAGCGGGTCGACTTCGTGATCGTCGGCTCGGGGCCGAACGGCGCGAGCCCGCACCACGAGGTGTCCGACCGCGTGATCAGGGCGGGCGACCCGGTGGTGATCGACATCGGCGGCACCACCGCGGAAGGCTACTGCTCGGACTCCACCCGCACCTACGCCGTGGGAGAGCCGCCCGCCGCCTTCCGTGAGCTGTACGACGTGCTGCTGCGCGCCCAGACCGCGCAGACCGCGGCGGTCCGGCCCGGTGTCACCGCGGAGGAACTGGACGCCGTCGGCCGGGACATCATCACCGACGCGGGCTACGGCGAGCACTTCATCCACCGCACAGGACACGGCATCGGCCTGGACACCCACGAGGAGCCGTACATCGTGGCGGGCAGCAAACGCCCCCTGGAGCCGGGAATGGCGTTCTCCGTGGAACCGGGCATCTATCTGCCCGACACCTTCGGCGCCCGCATCGAGGATATTGCCGTCTGTACGGAAAGCGGTGGCGAGCGGCTCAATCTGACAGGGCGTGACCTGGTGGTTCTTCCCTGTTGAGCGCCAGTGGTCCAGTCCAATATTGTTCCCGGCGCGCGGCCGGAAACCCTGGTGGAAACGGCCGGTGAACGACGATAGTTGGGGCCACCTGTCATGCACTCGTAGGAGCGGGCAGGAATTCCCGATCACATCGAGGGGAACACCGCCATGACCAGACCCGCGCCCCGGCGTGCCGTACTGACCGCCGCGCTCGCGGCGGCCGCGGCCACCGCGACCGCGTCCGCGCAGTCCGCCTCCGCCGCCCCGGCCACCGCCTCCGGCGCGGCCGTTCCCGACGCCGCGCGACACCAGGCAGGCGGCGGCACGCCCGACGCCGCCCCCGTCGACTACCACGGCTGGACCTCGCTGCCCGACTGGCTGTTCGGCACCCACCGCGGCACGCTGCCGCTGCCGGGCCGCCGGCCCGGCGTGGTCATCGGCCGCGCCACCGGCACGCTCGACTACACCGACCCGCACACCGGCACCACCGCGACGTGGGAGTCGGCCACCTGGACCTCGCCGGTCCGCCGGGTGCCGCACCCCGCGAGCGAGCTGATCGCGTCCTGGAACGCGCACACCCCCGCGGGCACCTGGATCCAGATCGAACTGCTCGGCACCTACACCGACGGCACCGCGACCCCGGCGTACGTCATGGGCCGGTGGACCGCGGGCGACGGCCCCGAGGACATCCGCCGCACCTCGGTGGACGACCAGACCGACGGCAAGAGCAGCATCTGGACCGACACCTTCTCCATCGACGACACCACCGCCGGGCCGCTGCTGGCCTCGTACCGGCTGCGGCTGACGCTCTTCCGCAAGCCCGGCAGCCGCGCCACGCCCACCGTATGGCGGCTCGGCGCGATGGCGTCCAACATCCCGGACCGCTTCACCGTCCCGGCGTCGGTGCCGGGCGTGGCCAAGGGCGTCGAACTCCCGGTGCCGCGCTACTCGCAGAACATCCACAAGGGCGAGTACCCGGAGTACGACAACGGCGGCGAGGCCTGGTGCAGCCCGACCTCCTCGACGATGGTCATCGAGTACTGGGGCCGCGGCCCCACGGCCGCCGACCTGGCCTGGGTGAACCCCGCCTACGCCGACCCCCAGGTCGACCAGGGCGCCCGCTACACGTACGACTACCAGTACGAGGGCTGCGGCAACTGGCCCTTCAACGCGGCCTACGCGGCCACGTACAAGGACCTCCAGGGCGTCATCACCCGGCTGCGTTCGCTCGACGACATCGAGCGGCTGATCAAGGCCGGTATCCCGGTCATCACCTCGCAGTCCTTCCTCGCCACCGAACTGGACGGCGCGGGATACGGCACCTCGGGCCACCTGATGTGCATCGCGGGCTTCACCGCGGACGGCGACGTCGTCGCCAACGACCCGGCCAGTTCCAGCGACGACGCGGTGCGCAACATCTACAAGCGCGCCCAGTTCGAGACCATCTGGCTCAGGACCAAGCGGATCAACGCCACCGGCGGCGTCAGCGGCGGCACCGGCGGTGTCGCCTACGTCTACTTCCCGGCGCAGCCGAGCCCCGGCCAGCGCCGCGCGCTGGCGGCGGTCGGCATCGTCTGACGTCCGTCCGTCCAGCCGTCTCCGGTCGTCTGTCCGACCGGCCGACCGGCCGTTTCCGGCCCGGCCCCGCTCCTCGTACGCGAGGGGCGGGGCCGGGTGCGTGCGGGGTGCGTGCGGGGGCGGACAGGCCGTCGCACGTGGGGAATTGGACTCGAAGTGGTAGAGACCAATTCGTGGTTTAGTCCAAAGGTCTGGACCAACTATTGACGGGTTCGCGTCACCGCAGGATTCTGTCTGCCACGTTCCCCCACAGGAGGCTAGACGTGAACCGTCTCAAAGCAATCGGCTCGGGCGTGGCCGCCGTCGCCCTGGCCGTGGCCGGGCTCGGTACCGTTGCCGCTCTCGGCCCAAGTCAGGCCAGCGGAGCCACGGTCTCGACGAACGCCCTGACCAACAACTGGTACGCCGCCGCCCCGTATCTGATGCCCAACGACAACAACCCGCCGAGCGCGACCGCCATCATGGACGCGACCGGCCTGAAGGCGTTCCAGCTCGCCTTCATCCTCGCCCCCAACGGCGGTGGGTGCAGCCCCACATGGGACGGGACCAGTGCGGTGTCCTCCGACACCGCGGTGGCGAACGTGATCTCCGCGATCCGGGCCAAGGGCGGAGACGTGTCCGTCTCCATCGGCGGCTACGGCGGCACCAAGCTCGGCCAGGCGTGTTCCGACGCCGCGTCCACGGCCGCCGCGTACCAGCAGGTCATCACCAAGTACCAGCTCAAGGCGATGGACTTCGACCTGGAGGAGCCGGAGTACGAGAACACCGCGGCCGTGGCGCGCGAGATCGGCGCGGCCAAGATCCTCCAGCAGAACAACCCCGGCCTGTTCATCTCGGTGACCACGGCGGGCACCGCGGCGGGCACCGGCTGGTTCGGCCAGCAGATGCTCAACGAGGCCAAGTCGCAGGGCTTCACCCCCAACAACTTCTCGATCATGCCCTTCGACGGCGGCTTCAACGGGGCGGCGTCGCAGACCAGCGCGCTCACCGCCTTCAACGGCCTGCTGAAGACCACCTTCGGCTGGGACACCGCCACCGCGTACGCCCACGAGGGCTTCTCCGGCATGAACGGCCGCAGCGACACCGGCGAGTTCTTCTACCAGGCCGACTTCCAGACCGTGCTGGACTACGCGACCAGCCACGGCATGGGCCGCTTCACCTTCTGGTCGCTCAACCGCGACCGCCAGTGCAGCCCGCCGGACAACAACGGCAGCACCTCGGGCACGTGCAGCAGCGTGGCGCAGAACTCCTGGGACTTCGCCAAGTACTCGGTGAAGTTCGCGGGCGCCACGCCTCCCACCAACCCGCCCACGACGCCGCCGACCACACCGCCGACCAGCCCGCCCGGCGGCGGCACCTGCACGGTCGCCCAGTGGGCCGCCTCCGCCGTCTACGTCGGCGGCAACGAGGTGGCGCACAACGGTCACAAGTGGAAGGCCAAGTGGTGGACCACCAACGAGGAGCCCGGCACCACCGGTGAGTGGGGCGTGTGGCAGGACGAGGGCACCTGCTGACCGGCCGCCGGCCGCGACCGTCCGACGTTCCGGGGCGGCGACCGCACAGGCCGCCGAACCGCTGTCGGTCGAACTGGTCTGAACTGGTCTGATGCTGTCCGAAAATCTATCGCGGGTCCGCGGCCGTCACCGGCAGCGGACCCGCGCTGGTGTGTGCGCGAGTCCGCATCTGCGCGTTTTCGCATATGCACATGCTGGTGGTTGTTGACCAAAAACGGACCCTGGATCTCCGGTCGCGTGTTTCACTCCGAACACGTGATCAGTAGCCTCACAGGGTAGACAGGTGCGCGCCCGTCGGCCGAAACACCGTGTGCGACGCGCCCGTTGAGCCCGATGACCTGGAGACAGCAACCGTGACCGACCGTCCTTCCTGGGCCCCGCAGGGCATCGACCTGACGGTGCCCAGCGTGTCCCGGATCTACGACTACTTCCTCGGTGGCTCGCACAACTTCGAGGTGGACCGGGAGGCGGCGCGGCTGGCCATGCGGGCCATGCCGGGGGCGCCCAAGATCGGCCAGGCCAACCGGGCGGTCATGCACCGCGCCGTGCGCTTCGCGATGGACCGCGGCATCGACCAGTTCCTCGACATCGGCTCCGGCATCCCCACCTTCGGCAATGTGCACGAGGTGGTGCAGCGGGCCAACCCCGACGCCCACGTGGTGTACGTCGACAACGACCCGGTCGCCGTCGCCCACAGCCGCGCCGTCCTGGAGGGCAACGACAAGGCGACCATCGCCGCCGCCGACCTCCGCGACCCCGGCTCGGTGCTGGACAACCCCGAGACCAAGCGGCTGCTGGACTTCGACCGCCCCATGGGCCTGCTGCTCGTCGCCGTCCTGCACTTCCTGTCCGACGCCGACCATCCGAACGAGGTCGTCGCCGCGCTGCGCGACGCGCTGGCCCCCGGCAGCGTCCTGGTCGTCACCCACGCCACCCTCCAGTTCGGCCCCGTTCCCTCCGGACAGCGCGGCGTCCAGGCCGTCTACCAGCGCACCGCCACCCCGCTGATCATGCGCACCAAAGAAGAGGTGGAACGCTTCTTCGACGGCTTCGAACTCGTCGAGCCCGGCGTCGTCCCGCTGCCGCACTGGCGCCCCGAGGCCCCGCTCAGCGACGACGACGACCCCGCCGTACTCCACGGTCTCGCCGGTGTGGGGCTGAAAGCGTGACCGCGCTCCCGGCCGCGGCCGGAAACGAGGGCGCGCCCGCGCCCGACGCACGCCCCGGCGACAATCTGCGCAGATTCGCCGCCATTTGGGCACGCGCCATCTACCCGGTGACGGTCACCTCGATGACCCGCGCCGAGTTCGAGGACCACCTGGTGCCGCTCACCCGTGTGCTGAGCGACACCCTCAGGGGCCGCCCGTTCGACCCCCGCCCGGCCGCCGAGGTCGGCACCGCCCTGGTCGCCGCGCACTGCACCGACCCCGAGGCGCTGCCCAGCATCCTCGGGGTCATCGACGCCTACCTCGTCCTGTACTGCCCGCCGGGCCCCGGCCTCGACACCGACGACTGCCGGGCCCGCTGCTCACGCCTCCAGCACGCGGTCGCCGTCGGCTTCTCGCGGGCCCTGCGCGAACGCACTCTGCGCGAGCAGGAGTCCATCATCCGCGCCGCCCTGGACGCCCAGCGCGACGCCGAAGGCGCCCTGGCCGCCAGCGAGGCCCGCTTCCGCGCCGTCTTCGAGGGCGCCGCCCTCGGCATCGGCATCGCCGACCTCGACGGGGAAGTCCTCGAGGTCAACGACGCGATGACCCGGATGTTCGGCAGCGAATCCCTGACCATGCGCCGCAATGTCACCGAGTGGGTCCACACGGACGACGGCACCGGCACCGGCACCCGCCGGCTCAACGGCGAGCTGGTACGCGGCGAACGCGACACGTACGACGTCGAGCGCGCCTACCAGCGGGTCGACGGCACCATCTTGTGGGCCAACGTCCGGGCGTCCCTGCTGCGCGACGCCACCGGCCGCCCGCAGTACCAGCTCGCGCTCGTCGAGGACGTCACGGAACGGCGCGGACTGCTGCGCCGACTGCGCCACCAGGCGACCCACGACGCGCTCACCGGACTGCCCAACCGCGCCCTGTTCTTCGAACGCCTCGACGCCGCGCTCGACGCCGACCCCGCCAACGGCACCAGCCGCATCGGCGTCTGCTACCTCGACCTCGACGGGTTCAAGGCCGTCAACGACAGCCTCGGCCACGCGGTGGGCGACCAGCTCCTCGTCGCCGTCGCCGAACGCCTCCAGTCCTGCGTCACCTCGCCCGACCAGCTCGTCGCCAGGATCGGCGGCGACGAATTCGTCGCCCTCTACACCGACCCGCCGAGCCTCGCCGCCGTCACCGCGCTCGCCGAACGCATCCTGGACGCGCTGTCCGCCCCCGTCCTGCTCGACGGCCGCGAACTGCCCGTCCACGGCAGCATCGGCATCGTCCACGGCCCCGTCGAGTCCCGGATCGCCGCCGACGTCCTGCGCAGCGCCGACATCACGATGTACCGCGCCAAGGAACAGGGCGGCAACCGGTACGAGGTCGCCGACCCGGTCGCCGACGCCCGCGCCATCACCCGGCACGGCCTGACCAACCAGCTCCCGAGCGCCCTGGAACACGACGAGTTCTTCATCGAGTACCAGCCCCTCGTCGGCCTCGACGACGGCGCCGTGCACGGCGCCGAAGCGCTGGTGCGCTGGTGCCACCCCACCCACGGCATACTCGGGCCCGACCAGTTCATCCCGCTCGCCGAGAGCACGGGACACATCGTCGGCCTCGGCCGCTGGGTCCTGGAGCGGGCCGCCCGCCAGGCGTACGCCTGGCAGAGCGAGCACATCGGCGGCGGTCCGCCGCCACGGGTCAACGTCAACCTCTCACCGATCCAGCTGCACCACCCCGAGCTGGTCCAGGAGGTCTCCCGCGTCCTGGAGGACACCGGCCTCGACCCCGCCTCGCTCTGCCTCGAGGTCACAGAGAGCGCTCTGATCGGCGCCGACGAGGACACCCTCAAGCCCCTGCGGCAGATAGTCGACCTCGGCGTCTCCATCGCCCTCGACGACTTCGGCACCGGCTACTCCAACCTGTCCTCCCTGCGCTGGCTCCCCGTCAGCGTCCTCAAGCTCGACCGCTCCTTCACCCGCGGCATGCGCGGCCACGCCGCCGACCCCGTCGACCTCAAGATCGTCGGCGGCATCGTCTCCCTCGCCCACGCCCTCAACCTGACCGTCACCGTCGAGGGCGTCGAGACCCGCACCCAGGCCGACCATCTGCGCGCCCTCGGCTGCGACACCGGCCAGGGCTGGTACTACGCCCGCCCCGGCCCGCCGGAACGGCTCCACACCCTGTCGCTGGCCGACGCCAGCTAGCCGCCCGGTCCGCCGTCACGGCTCCGCCAGCGCGCGGGGCCGTGAGAAACGACGCACTTGAGTGCGTCGGGCGGGCGTCGGGGCGGAGCCGCGCGGCCCACGTGGTGGAATCAGGCGGTACGCGAGCCCGTGGTCCGTCCGAGGAGAGCCCCCTGAACACCGCCGTCGCGGAGACGATCTCCGCCCTCGCTCTCCTGCTGGTCCTCGGCTTCGCCGTCCTGCGCCCGCGCGGCTGGCCCGAGGCGGTGGCCGCGGTGCCCGCCGCGGGACTGCTCATCGGCATCGGGGCGGTGACGCCGTCCGCCGCCTGGCACGAGACCAGGGAACTGCTGCCGGTCGTCGGCTTCCTGGCGGCCGTGCTCGTCCTGGCGGAACTGTGCGCCGACGACGGTCTGTTCACAGCGGCGGGCGACGCGGTCGCGCGGGCCTGCCGGGGCGAGCCCAAGCGGCTGCTGGCCGGGGTGTTCGTCGTGGCCGCGCTGGTCACGGCGGTGCTCAGCCTGGACGCGACCGTCGTCCTGCTCACCCCGGTGATCATCGCGACGGCCGCACGGGCGGGCGCCAAGGCGCGCCCGCACCTGTACGCGACCGCGCACCTGGCCAACTCCGCCTCCCTGCTCCTGCCGGTCTCCAACCTCACCAATCTGCTGGCCTTCACGGCCGCCGGCGTGTCCTTCACCCGCTTCGCGCTCCTGATGACCCTGCCGTGGCTGCTGTCCGTCGGCATCGAATACGCCGTCTTCCGCCGCTACTTCGCCGCCGACCTCGCCGTCCGCGAGCACCCGCCGGAGCAGGGCGAGCCGCCGGCCGTACCGGTGTTCACGCTGGTCGTCCTCGGCCTGACCCTGGCCGGCTTCGCGGTCACCTCGCTCGGCGGCCTCAACCCCGCCTGGGCGGCGCTCGCGGGCGCGCTGGTCCTGGGCGTACGGGCGCTGCGCCGCCGCCGGGCGACGGTCCGCGGCCTGGTCGCGGCGGCCGGGCCGCTGTTCTGCCTGTTCGTGCTCGCCCTCGGCGTCGTGGTGAAGGCCGTGGTCGACAACGGGCTGTCCGACGCCGCCGACCGGGTGCTGCCGCACGGCAGCGGCCTGCTCGCGCTGCTCGGGACCGCCGCGTTCGCCGCCGTCCTGGCCAATCTGATCAACAACCTGCCCGCCGTGCTCGCACTGCTCCCGCTGGCCGCCGCGGGCGGCCCCGGCCCCGTGCTCGCCGTGCTCATCGGCGTCAACCTCGGCCCCAACCTCACCTACGCGGGCTCGCTCGCCACCCTGCTGTGGCGGCGCGTGCTGCGCGACCACGGCACCGACTCCGACCTGGGCACCTTCACCCGGCTCGGGCTGCTCACGGTGCCGCCGACGCTCATCGCCTCCACGGTCGCGCTCTGGGCGGGCCTGCGGCTCACCGGAACCTGACCGGCGCCTTCCCCGTCAGCTCCGCTTGGTGAGCGTGCTCGGGGCGCCCTCGGCCTGCGGCCCCGCCTCGATCCGCAGGGTGCGCGCGTCCGTCATGGAGACGGAGTACTCATGCCCTGTCAGACAGGTCAGCGACGAGTCGGGGTCCGTGGGCTCGGCGGCGGTGACCCGCAAGGTCATGGTGTTCCCCCGGACCTGCGCCAGCGACAGCGCCTCCGTACAGCCCCGCTCCGCCCCCGTGCCCGCCTCGGGGATGTTGCTGACGTCCTGGCCGACGGCCTCGCCGCGCGCCCCCGCGTGCAGGGTGAGCGTGACGGTGAACCGGTCGCTGCGCGGCTGGCCCCCGCTGCCGCTCGGATTGCCTGGCCCCGTACCGACCCAGGTGCCGACCCACGAGGCGGGCAGCGCGTCGGCGGGCGCGGAGGTGTGGGTGCTCGTGCTCGGGCCGGGACTCCCGTTGTTGTCGTCGCCGGAGCCGCGCTGCTGGTCGAGGATCACGCCGACCACCACGAACAGGGCCAGCACGCCCGCGACGACCAGTCCGACGCGGGCACCGCGGCCCATCCCCGGCGCGCGGCGCGCAGCACCCCACGGCGCGGGCTGCGGCCCCGAGTACGGCCCGGTGGGCCGGACGGGGCCCGACACGGGCGGCGGTGTACGCGGCGGCGCGTACGCGGCGTGCGGGGGAGCGGGGGTCTGGCCTCCGGAGCCGGGGCCGTGGCCGGGCGCGGTCAGCGGCGCCGTGGGGGAGTACGGCGACGGCCCTACGGCGGCCGTCGGGTCCGCCAGCAGCGTGCGGACCCGCGCTTCTCGGCCGCGCAGCTCGTCGGTGAGGCCGGGCGGCGGGACCTCGTGCCACACGCCCGTACGGTGCCCCGCCTCCCGCAGCAGCGCCAGCGCCTCCTCGGCGGTCGGCCGGTCGGCCGGTTCCTTGGCGAGGCACGCGTGGACCAGCGGCGCCACCGCGTCGGGCAGCCCGGTGAGGTCGCCGTCCTCATGCACGATCCGGTACATCAGCGCGGGCGTCGACGGCTCCTCGCCCGGCCGGTTGAACGGGCCGTGCCCGGTCCCCGCGTAGACCAGTACGGCCGCCAGCGCGAACAGGTCGCCGGGCTCGGCGGACGCGCCCGCGGTCGCCTGCTCGGGCGCCATGTAGCCGGGGGAGCCGATCACCCCGCCGGTCCTGGTGTGCCGGGAGTCCTCCGCGGCCCGCGCGATGCCGAAGTCGATCAGCAGCGGCCGGTCAGGGCCGAGCAGTACGTTCGACGGCTTCACGTCGCGGTGCGCGAGACCCACCGCGTGCACCGACCGCAGCGCCTCGCAGAGTTCGGCGGCCAGCGACGCCAGGGCCGGTTCCGGCAGCGGGCCGTGCGCCGAGACCCACTCGGCCAGTGAGGGCGCCGCCACGTACTCGGTCGCCAGCCACGGGGGGCGGGTGCCGGGCGGGCTGTAGTCCACCACCGCCACCGTCCACGGCGAACGCACCCGGTCCGCGTGGCGGATCTCCCGCGCGAACCGTTCCCCGAAGCCGGGGTCGAGCCCGAACTCGGACCGTACGGTCTTCAGCGCCAGTGCCCTCCCGGCGGGGGTGCGCGCCAGATAGACCTGTCCCATGCCGCCCGCGCCGAGCCGCGCGAACAGCGGGTATCCGCCGACTGTGCGCGGATCCGTGGCGTCCAAGCTCTCCATGGGCAGCAGCGTAGGGCCGCTTGCGGCCCCGTGGGAGCGTGATCGTACTCATCCGCCTCCGTCGCCGTACTCACCTGTCACTCCAGTCGTGTCTTGCTTCTTTTCCCGCCCGCCCGCCCACCCGTGCGGGTGCTTTGTCGTCTGCGGGTGCCGCTTGTGCCTGGTCGGTGCCGGTCCGGGGCACCTCCTCGAAATGCGGCTACCTGGTCGTGGGTATCCAGTGCCCTTCTTGTCACCGCATTTCTGCGGGGGCACCCCGGCCCGTCCCCTCCGGGTACGTCGGCGTCCGCCTGTCCGGTGGGTGTGGCCGGGAGGGGGGGTGGGTGGGCTCCGGTACGTCGGCGTCGGGCGGTCCGGTGGGGGTCCCGGGAGGGGGTGCGTGGGGGTGAGGTGGTCGGCGTCCGCCTGTCGGTGAGGGTTGCGGGGGAGGGGGTGCTCGGGGACGTCGGCATGCGCCCGTGCGCTGCGGCTGAGGGAGGTGTCAATGACCGGTGAGGGTGGCCGACTGTTCCTCCGCCGTGGGGATCGGCGGAAGCCGCCTGTCCTTGGCACCCGTCCGCCTGCGGACCGTCCGAGAAGGCCACCCACCCCCTTGGGTGGGGGACGCTCGGGGGCCCTGACGGTCTTGGGCACCCGTCCGCCTGCGGACCGTGTGAGGGGGCCACCCATGCGGCCCCTTGGGTGGAGGACGTTCGGGGTGCCCTCACGGTCTTGGACACCCACCCCGGCCATCCACGGACAGGCGGACGCCGATGGGCGAGGAGGGGACGGGGCGGGGTGCCCCCGCAGAAATGCGGTGACAAGAAGGGTGCCGGATGAGCAAGGCCAGGTAGCCGCATTTCGAGGAGGTGCCCCGGCCCGGCACCGACCAGGCACAGGCGGCACCCGCAGACGAAGAAAGCACCCGCACGGGTGGGCGGGCGGGAAAGACAAGACACACTCGCGCCCGTGACGTGGCGCGTCCGATCAGGCATACTCCAACGCGCCAGAACCGCTGATCACCGCGTGCCGCGACCCGGCAGGGGACCATCGGTTCATGGGCACTGCCCACCGACGGCGCCGCCACACCCAGGGCGTGCCGCCGACGCCCCCGACAGGGAGGAGCGTGCCGCGATGTCGCAGCACGGCCCGCAGCCGGTTGTCCGCCACCTGCCCACCGAGGAGGCGCGGGATCTGCTCGCGCTCACCCGGGACCTGGCCCAGCGGGAGATCGCGCCCGCGGCCGCCGCGGAGGAGGACGCGGGCCACTTCCCGCGTGAGACCTTCGCGCTGATCGGGGAGACCGGACTGCTCGGCCTGCCGTACGCGGAGGAGCACGGCGGCGGGGGTCAGCCGTACGAGGTCTATCTCCAGGTGCTGGAGGAACTGGCCGCGGCCCGCCTCACCATCGGCCTCGGCGTCAGCGTCCACACCCTCGCCTGCCACGCGCTCGCGCACTTCGGCGCCAAGGAACAGCGCGCCGAGCACCTGCCCGCCATGCTCGGCGGCAGCCTCCTCGGCGCCTACTGCCTCTCCGAGCCCGCCGCGGGCTCCGACGCGGCCAGCCTGCGGACGCGCGCCGTACGTACCGGCGGCGGCGCGGACGGGGGCGGGGCGGGCGGCGACGGCGGGAACTGGACGATCGACGGCACCAAGGCGTGGATCACCCACGGCGGGGTCGCCGACTTCTACACCGTCCTGGCCCGCAGCGGCGGCGACGGCGCGCGCGGCATCTCCGCGTATCTGGTGCCGGGCGACGCGCCGGGCCTGAGCGCCGCCGCGCCCGAGCGGAAGATGGGGATGAAGGGCTCGCCCACCGCGCAGGTGCACTTCGACGGCGTGACCGTCCCCGACAGCCGCCGCATCGGCGAGGAGGGCCAGGGGTTCGCCATCGCGCTGGCCGCGCTGGACGCCGGGCGGCTCGGCATCGCCGCCTGCGCCGTCGGCCTGGCCCAGGCCGCGCTGGACGCCGGGCTCGCGTACGTCAAGGAGCGGCGCCAATTCGCCCGGCCCCTGGCCGACTTCCAGGGGCTGCGCTTCATGATCGCCGACATGGCCACCAAGATCGAGGCGGGCCGCGCCCTGTACCTGGCCGCGGCCAGGACCCGCGACGCCGGTCTCGACTTCTCCCGGCAGGCCGCCATGGCCAAGCTCTTCTGCACCGACGCGGCGATGCAGGTGACGACGGACGCCGTCCAGCTCCTGGGCGGCTACGGCTACACGGCCGACTTCCCCGTGGAGCGGTACATGCGCGAGGCCAAGGTGCTGCAGATCGTCGAGGGCACCAACCAGATCCAGCGCATGGTGATCGCGCGCCACGTGGCGGGCCCCGAGTCGCGGAGCTGAGCGGTCACCCGGCGGCGGGCGGTACCCCGGCGCCCCGGTCGGGGCGCCGGATCAGGCCGCGCGGGGCGCCGGTACCCGGAAGGGGCGCGAGCCGGGGCCGCCCACGTGCGAGAAGGGCTGGGTGCGCCAGTCCAGGGTGTCGGGCAGGACCAGGAGGGTGCCGAGGTCGAGGTCGTGGACCTCACCGGGCAGGGAGCCGTCGAGGGGGCGGGCCTCCTCGACGGGGCGGCCCGAGCCGGAGCAGACGGTCAGGCCGAAGGGGTTCCACGGCGTGGGGCACAGGGCGTGCTCCGGAAGCCGGTCCTCGTCGGCGAAGACCGCGATCGGCCGCGCGCACTCCGGGCAGTCCACCCGGACCAGGTCGAGATCGTCCTCGAACGAGTCATCCGTGTCGTCGGCGTCCGGCAGTCCCGGCAGCAGCGCGAGCGCGAATTCGCGTTCGTGCCCCTCCTCGGGCGCCGGCTGGGTCCGCTCACTGCGGTTGTGGCGCACATGGTTACGCATATTCGCGTCTCCCCCATCGGACGGATGTGCCCTCCATCGGGCCGGCCCGGCGTCAATCCCGCGGCCATAGCGAGCACTTCCCGCCGCGCTACGCGGGTAATCACGCCATCGACCTCATAGGGATGCATGGGGTGTGGCCTTCGTCACATCCCGCCTTTCGGCCGGTCCATGCGCCCTCACCATGCCTCCGCGCACCCCTCGTGCCCCCGCGCGGCATCTTGCGGGAGTGCCGGATAAGGTGCGACCGGGCGTGGCCGGGCAGGGCCCCGCCGACCGGTGGAAGCGGCTCGGCAGAATGCGTGGCGACGTGATGCGTGACGGGTGGCGGCGTAATGCGTGACGGTGGGATGCGGACCAACTGGGCCGGGAACATCACCTTCTCGGCGGAACGGGTGCACCGCCCGGAGTCGACCGGCGCCCTGCGCTCCCTGGTCGCCGCGAGCCGCCGCGTGCGGGTGCTGGGCAGCGGCCACTCCTTCAACGACATCGCCGACACCGACGGCGCCCTCGTCGAACTCTCCGGCCTGCCACCGGACATCGACATCGACACGGCCGCGGCCACCGTCCGCGTCGCCGCGGGCGTCCGCTACGCCGAACTCGCCCAGCGGCTGCACGAGTCCGGCTTCGCGCTGCCCAACATGGCGTCGCTGCCGCACATTTCGGTGGCGGGCAGCGTCGCCACCGGCACCCACGGCTCCGGCAACGCCAACGGCGGCCTCGGCACCTCCGTCAGCGCCCTCGAACTCGTCACCGCGGACGGCGAAGTCGCCGTGCTCAGCCGCGACAAGGACGGCGACCGCTTCGACGGCGCCGTGGTCTCGCTCGGCGCGCTCGGCGTCGTCACCGCCCTCACCCTCGACCTGGTCCCCGACTTCGCCCTCCGCCAGCACGTCTTCACCGGACTCGAACTGGCCGACCTGGACGGCCACTTCGACGCGATCACCGGGGCCGCGTACAGCGTCAGCATGTTCACCGACTGGCGCGCGCCGCGCTTCGGGCAGGTCTGGCTCAAGCAACTCGCCGACGCGCCCGCGCCTGAATTCCCCTGGGCCGCGCCCGCCACCGGGCCGATGCACCCCGTCCCCGGCGCCGACCCGGTGAACTGCACCGCGCAGCAGGGCGTGGCCGGACCCTGGCACGAGCGACTGCCGCACTTCAGGCCGGGATTCACCCCCAGCAGCGGCGCCGAGTTGCAGTCCGAGTACCTGCTGCCCCGCGAACACGCCCTGCCCGCGCTCCACGCCCTCGCCGGGCTCGGCGCCGACATCGCGCCGCTGCTCCAGATCTGCGAAGTGCGGACCGTCGCCGCCGACCGGCTCTGGCTCAGCCCCGCCTACGGGCACGACTGCGTCGCCTTCCACTTCACCTGGGTGCCGGACACCGCCGCCGTCCTCCCCCGCCTCGAACAGCGCCTCGCGCCGTACGCGCCGCGCCCGCACTGGGGCAAGGTCTACGTCGCCGACCCCGCCGAGGTCAGGTCCCGCTACCCCCGTATGGCGGACTTCCGGGCGCTGGCCGCCGAGCTGGATCCGGGCCGCACCTTCAGCAACGCCCACCTGGACCGGCTGCTGCCCGCGTGAGCGCGACGGCGACACCCGGCGCGGGATGTGACCGAACCGTGCACATGCATACGTAACGCGGCGCTGTGCCTATGGGTAAGGTCATCCGCTATGGAGGAGTTGGACCGGCACATCGTGGAACTTCTCGTCGCCGACGGGCGCATGAGCTACACCGACCTGGGCAAGGCCACGGGCCTGTCCACCTCGGCGGTGCACCAGCGCGTGCGCAGGCTCGAACAGCGCGGCGTGATCCGCGGATACGCGGCCATCGTCGACCCCGAGGCGGTCGGCCTGTCCCTGACGGCCTTCATCTCCGTCAAACCGTTCGACCCCAGCGCCCCCGACGACATCGCGGACCGCCTCGCCGAGGTCCCCGAGATCGAGGCGTGCCACAGCGTCGCGGGCGACGAGAACTACATCCTCAAGGTGCGGGTCTCCGCCCCCATCGAGCTGGAACACCTCCTGACCCGGATCCGCACCCTCGCGGGCGTCTCCACCCGCACCACGGTCGTCCTGTCCACGGCGTACGAGGCCAGGCCGCCGCGCGTCTGAGCCGTGCGTCCGGCCGCCGCCGACCCGCCGTCACGGGAGGCGCGCAGGCGCCGGGGGCGCCACCCCGGAGTCCGGCGCGCGCCCCGACCGGGGGAGACTTGTGCCCATGCACCGCACCTCCACCCCGCAGCCCCCCGCCACCCCCGCGCCGACCGGCACCGTCCTGCTCCGCGGCGGCGCCGTCTACAGCCCCGCCGACCCCTTCGCGACCGCGATGGTCGTGGACGGCGGCACCGTCGCGTGGGTCGGTTCCGAAGGGGCCGCGGACTCCTTCGCGGACGGCGTGGACCGTGTCGTCCGGCTCGAAGGGGCGCTGGTGACCCCGGCCTTCACCGACGCGCACGTGCACACCACCGCCACCGGCTTCGCCCTCACCGGCCTCGACCTGTCCGGCGCCGCGTCGCTGGCCGACGCGCTGACCCGTACGGCCGCGTACGCCGCCGAGCGGCCCGCCGACCGCGTGCTGCTCGGCCACGGCTGGGACGAGAGCCGGTGGCCCGAGCGGCGCACACCGACCCGCGCGGAGCTGGACGAGGCGGTCGGCGGACGACCCCTCTACCTGACCCGTACGGACGTCCACTCGGCCGCCGTCAGCACCGCGCTGCTCGACCTGGTGCCCGGCGTCCGGGACGAGCCCGGCTTCGACCCGCAGGCGCCGCTGACCCGCGACGCGCACCACGCGGTACGCCGCGCCGCGTACGCCGCCGTCACCCTTGCCCAGCGCGCCGCCGCCCAGCGCGCCGCGCTGCTGCACGCCGCGGAACAGGGCATCGGCGCGCTGCACGAGTGCGCGGGCCCCGACATCTCCTCCGAGGACGACCTCACCGGCCTCCTCGCGCTGGCCGCCGCCGACGCCGGGCCGCGGGTCTTCGGCTACTGGGCGCAGGCCGCGTCTACCCCCGCCGACCTCGACCGGGTCAGGGACCTCGGCGCGATCGGCGCGGGCGGCGACCTCTTCGTGGACGGCTCGATCGGCTCCCACACCGCCTGCCTGCACGCCCCGTACGCCGACGCGCCGCACACCGGCGTCAGCTACCTGGACGCCGAGACCATCGCCCGCCACCTCACCCTCTGCACGGAAGCGGGCCTCCAGGCCGGTTTCCACGCCATCGGGGACGCGGCGATCGGCGCGGTCGTCGACGGCGTACGGGCCGCCGCCGCGGCCGTCGGCCTGGAACGCGTCAGGGCACTGCGGCACCGCGTGGAGCACGCCGAACTGATGACCCCCGACACCATCGCGGCCTTCGCCGAATTCGGCCTCGTGGCCTCCGTACAGCCCGCCTTCGACGCGGCCTGGGGCGGTGAGGACGGCATGTACGCCGACCGGCTCGGCGTCGACCGGGCCCGCGACCTCAACCCCTTCGCCGCCATGACCCGTGCCGGGGTGCCGCTGGTCCTCGGCTCCGACAGCCCCGTCACCCCGCTCGACCCCTGGGGCGCCGTCCGCGCCGCCGCCTTCCACCGCACCCCCGAGCACCGCGTCTCGGCTCGCGCCGCCTTCAACGCCCACACCCGTGGCGGCTGGCGCGCCATCGGGCGGGACGACACCGGCGTCCTGGTCCCCGGCGCCCCCGCCGACTACGCCGTCTGGGACAGCGGCGACCTCGTCGTCCAGGCCCCCGACGAACGTGTCGCCAACTGGTCCACCGACCCGCGCTCCGGCACCCCGGGCCTGCCCGATCTCACCCCCGGACGCCCGCTTCCGTCCGCCCTGCGCACCGTCGTCGGCGGCCGTACCGTCTTCGAGCGGCCGAACGGGTGACCATCGCTCGGCACATGCGGCCGAACGGTGTGCCCTCGGCCTGTCGCGGCGTGTCGCAAGGCCCCGCACTGACCTGCTGATTTGGCGAAACCCCGCAGGTCAAGGGGGTGTTGACAGCCGATGGTCGGAGGCGAGTAGGTTCGGCCAAGTCCACCACAGGACGTCGGACCGGGGGCCCTCCGCGGTTCTGTCGACCGCCGCTGGGCCATGGGGCGCCGCGCCGCACGTGCACGCCGCCACTGGCAGCCAGGTCCAGCGTCAGCGGCGCCGGAACGCGTACGCGCCCCGGTCGGCAGGTGTGACCCGGGAAGGGCCCGGACGCCCAGTAGACAACGGCCTTGGTACTGACCCGCAGCCAGCGGGTCCCAGGTCGGCCCGAAGGGCGTCCGGGCCCGTTCCGTTGCCCTCCCGCAGTCTGGGGGTCCCCCCGGACGGAGTCTGGGGGAGGGTCCCGCGTTGGCCCGATGGGCGCCTGGGTCCGTTCCGTTGCCTTCCCGCAGTCTGGGGGAGGGTCCCAGGTCGGCCCGATGGGCGCCTGGGCCCGTTCCGTTGCCCTCCCGCAGTCTGGGGGAGGGTCCCGCGTTGGCCCGAAGGGCGTCCGGGCCCGTTCCGCTGCCCTTCCGCTCTCTGTTCCGCGGCCTGGGGGCACCCCCAGACTTCGTCCGGGGGTGCCCCCAGGCGGGTGGGGCGGGGTACCGTCGCCTTCATCACCACTTCACCTGCAAGAAAGGCCGCGACGTGCGCCCGCGACCCGACACCGTTTCCGCGGCGACCGCGGTTGAGCCGTTGACGGAGCCGTCAGCGGCGCCAGGGGTTGGGGCGGAGGGGAAGGCGTCGCGCCGCGAGCGGTTCGCGGCGGCGGCGCGGGCGGCCGCGCCCAGGTCGGCGGTGGCCGCGGTGAGCGGCTGCGCGCTGGCGCTGGCGTTTCCGCCGTACGGGGTGTGGCCGCTGTCGGTGGTGGCGGTGGCGGCCCTGGCACTGGTGCTCGAGGGCAGGACGGTGCGCCAGGCGGCCTGGCTGGGCTTCGCCTTCGCGTTCCCCTTCTTCCTGTGGCTCCTGGTGTGGCTGCGCTCGGTGATCTGGCTGGCCGTACCGCTGCTGTCGGCGGTCGAGGCGGCGTATCTCGTGCTGATGGCCGCGCTGATCGTGCTCGCCCGGCGGCTGCCCGGCTGGCCGCTGTGGACCGCGTGCCTGTGGGTCGCACAGGAGCTGGTACGCGACCGGCTGCCGTTCGGCGGCTTCCCGTGGGGGCGCCTGGCGTTCGCCAACACCGCCTCCCCGTACACCCCGCTCGCCGCGCTCGGCGGCGCCCCGCTGGTGACCTTCGCGGTGGCGCTCAGCGGCACGCTGCTGGCCGCGGCGGCCCTGGCCGGGTACCGGGCGTACAAAGCCCGCCGCGCCGCCGTCCTGCCGGGCGTGACCGCCCTGGCCCTGTCGGTGGCCGTCCTGCTGTCCGGCCTGCTCGTGCCGGTGCACACCAATGCCGTCGGCCACGTGCGCGTCGCCGTCGTCCAGGGCAATGTGCAGCAGCCCGGCATGCACTTCCTCGGCCGACCGATGCAGATCCTCAACAACCACGTACAGGCCACCCTCAAGCTCGCCGCCGACATCGAGGCGGGCAAGGTGCCCAAGCCCGACATCGTGCTGTGGCCGGAGAACTCCTCCGACCTGGACCCCTTCACGTACCCGGAGGCGTACGACAAGATCACCGAGGCCGTGAAGGCGGTGGGTGTGCCGGTGCTGGTCGGCGCCCTGGTCGACGGCCCGGACGAGGACCACGTGCAGAACGAGGGCATCGTGTGGGACCCGGTCACCGGCCCCGGCGCCCACTACACCAAGCAGCACCCGGTGCCGTTCGGCGAGTACGTGCCCTTCCGCAAGGCGCTGACCAAGGTCGTCCCGATGCTCAACCAGATCCCGCGGGACTTCTACCCCGGCAAGGGCACCGGCGTGATGCGGATCGGTCCGGCCGAACTCGGCGACGTGATCTGCTTCGAGGTCGCCTACGACGGCATCGTGCGCGACACGGTGAAAGCCGGGGCGCGGGCCCTGGTCGTCCAGACCAACAACGCCACCTACGGCCGCACCGGCCAGCCCGAACAGCAGCTCGCCATGTCCCGGCTGCGCGCCGTCGAGCACGGCCGCGCCATCGTCACCGCCGCGACCAGCGGAATCAGCGCGATCGTCGCTCCTGATGGCAAGATCGAACAGCAGAGCGCGGAGTTCACCCAGCAGGTGCTGAGTGCCGACATCCCGCTGCGCGACGAGATCACTCTCGCCGACCGCGTCGGTACGTTTCCTGAGTGGTCACTCGCTATTGTTGGGCTCCTGTCCTGTGCGGTCGCCTTCGCGCTCGGCAGGCGCGACCGCACACGCATGGGCATGGCAAAGGGGCAGTAGTGAACGACGGCGAGCAGCGGAGCTTCGGGCCGCTCGGCAAGGTTCTGGTCATCATCCCGACCTACAACGAGGCCGAGAACATCAAGCCGATCGTGCAGCGGGTGCGCAC
The DNA here is from genome assembly GCF_044753885.1 of Streptomyces sp. NPDC093221. NCBI lineage: Bacteria > Bacillati > Actinomycetota > Actinomycetes > Kitasatosporales > Streptomycetaceae > Streptomyces > Streptomyces sp. NPDC093221. The sequence goes on from NZ_JBIVOA010000006.1 coordinate 397,562, forward strand.
GTCGGTACCCGACGCCCACATCCTCGTCGCCGACGACAACAGCCCGGACGGCACCGGGAAGCTCGCCGACGAGCTGGCGGGCGCCGACGAGCAGGTCCACGTCCTGCACCGGCAGGGCAAGGAGGGCCTGGGCGCGGCGTACCTCGCCGGCTTCCAGTGGGGCATCGACCACGGCTACGGCGTCCTGGTCGAGATGGACGCGGACGGCTCCCACCAGCCGGAGGAACTGCCCCGGCTGCTGACCGCGCTCAAGAGCGCGGACCTGGTGCTCGGTTCGCGCTGGATCCCGGGCGGACGGGTCGTCAACTGGCCGAAGTCCCGCGAGTATCTGTCGCGCGGCGGCAGCACCTACTCCCGGCTCCTGCTGGACGTCCCGATCCGTGACGTGACCGGCGGCTACCGCGCCTTCCGCAAGGAGACCCTGGAAGGTCTCGGCATGGCCGAGATCGCCTCCGCCGGCTACTGCTTCCAGGTGGACCTCGCCTGGCGCGCGGTCAAGGGCGGCTTCCACGTGGTCGAGGTGCCGATCACCTTCGTCGAACGCGAGCGCGGCGACAGCAAGATGAGCCGCAACATCGTGGTCGAGGCGCTGTGGCGGGTCACCGCGTGGGGCGTGGGCTCCCGGGCGGGCAAGATCGTCGGCCGCAAGGCGTAAGGCCGCCCACGGCCCCCTGAGCCCCTTCGTGGGGCATGCGGGGGCGGGACGCGCGGACGTGCGCACGGGCGTCCGCGGGAATCCCCCGCGGAAGCCGAAGAGGGAAGCGTCCACCGATCCGGTCTTTACCTGATCTTTGGCACACTTGAGCTATGACGATGAGCACTCCGCCCTCTGTCCGTCCGCAGCAGCCCGGCCCGCGGCGACGGCGCCGTTCGCGCGTCCGCACCATCCTGCCGCTGGCTGTCGCGGCCTGGGCGGTGCTGGAGATCTGGCTGCTCATCGTGGTGGCGGGGGCGACCAGCGGGCTGACGGTCTTCCTGCTGATCGTCGCCGGGCTGATACTGGGCGCGAGCGCGGTCAAGCGGGCCGGGCGCAGCGCGTGGCGGAATCTGACCGCGCAGGTGCAGGCCGCCCAGGCGCAGGCCGCGCGGGACCCGAACGCGGCCCCGACCCCGCCCGCCGAGAGCAAGGGGCGCAACGGACTGGCGATGCTCGGCGGCCTGCTGCTGATCATCCCCGGCTTCCTCTCCGACGCCGTGGCGCTGTTCCTGCTGTTCCCGCCGACCCGCAGGCTCATCGGCAAGGGCGTCGACCGGCTCAACGCCCGCGCCCTCGCGGCGCGGCCCGCCGCCGGGGAGCCCGGCTCCGTCGGCGACCTCTTCCAGCAGGCGCGGGACGCCAACGAGCAGATCCGGATCCACAAGCCCGACGGCAAGGTCATCCAGGGCGAGGTCGTCGACCACCGGGACTGATCACGCGCGCGGGTCCGGCGGTCCGCGCCCCGCGGATCTCGGGATCAGCGCCGCGCCACGCAAAAACCCGCCGGGGGCGGAGCAGGTGCTCCGCCCCCGGCGGGGAAGTGTCGGGGGGCCTTGGTCCCCGGGGAGGTGATCCCTGGGGCGCCCCCATGGGTGAGCCCGCGCTGTCAGGCGCTCTTGCGGTTGTCGCGCGGATGCACGGCGATGTTCATCGCTCCGGAGCGCAGGACGGCCAGCCGTTCGGCCAGCACCTCCTCCAGCTCCTCGAGCGTGCGCCGCTCCATCAGCATGTCCCAGTGCGTGCGCGCGGGCTTGGTCGTCTTCTCCTCCGGGCCCTCTCCGTCCACCAGCAGGGCGGTCTGGCCGCAGGCGCGGCACTCCCACTCCGGCGGAATCTCGGCCTCAACCGAGAACGGCATCTCAAATCGATGTCCGTTCCGGCATGCGTACTCAACGGTCTGGCGCGGGGCCAGATCGATACCGCGGTCGGTCTCGTAGCTGGTGGCCCCGAGTCGCGTGCCGCGGAGAGCTCGCTCACTCATGAATCGTGCCTCCCGGGCTTGGTCGCCCACAGGACAGGTGTCGCTGTCGTCGTCATCCGGTCAACGTCCGGTCGGCGGTGAAGATTCCCGTTTAGGGAGATGCGTCGCCCGTCGTGTCGCCCCTGTTTGTACCCACCGGTGCCCGGTTTGTCACATCTGAGCGGAGATGTCACCCGGTGTCGTCATATCTTTTGCATGCAGTAACGGTCAAGCTGCTGGGCCAACCGCGTACACTACCGGTCCGCACCGCCTCCGGCTAAATCGGATCGACCGCAGCACGTTCGGGCGCGTCCCGACGAATCACCGCAGAAGCGGGCATTACGTCCGGGGTCGAGCCCGCGTCAGCACCCGAATTCGTATCCGAATTCGCCTCCCCGTCCCTGGTCGCGTCCGTGGCCCCGTCCCTGTTCGCGTCCTTGGCCACGCCCGGACCCGGCGCTCCCTCCGGTTCCGCGAAGGCCCGCAGGAAGAATTGCGCGAGCGGGCCGATGGCCAGCGCGTAGAGCACCGTACCGACCCCCACGCCGCCGCCCAGCGCGAAACCGGCGGCCAGCACGGTCACCTCGATGCCGGTACGCACCAGCCGTACGGAACGGCCGGTCCTGCGGTGCAGGCCGGTCATCAGGCCGTCGCGCGGTCCGGGGCCGAAACGGGCGGTGATGTAGAGGCCGGTCGCCAGGCCGTTGAGCGCCACCCCGGCCACCAGCAGCGGGACGCGTACGGCCAGGGCCTCCACGTGCGGCACCAGGCGGCAGGTCCCGTCCATCGCCAGGCCCACGACGAAGACGTTGGAGACCGTGCCGAGTCCGGGGCGCTGCCGGATCGGCCACCACAGGAGGAGAACGGCCGCGCCGACGACAATGGAGACGACGCCGATGCTCAGTCCGGTCAGCCGGGACAGCCCCTGATGGAAGACGTCCCACGGGTCCAGGCCGAGCGCGGCGCGGATCATCAGCGCTGAGCTGGCCCCGTACAGGACCAGCCCGACGTAGAGACGGACGAGGCGGCGGTACGGGACCGGCGAGAGCGACGGGTGCGGGAACGACGAGAACAACGGAACCCCCCTGGCGGACGTGTTGGCGCACATGCCACTCTGTGGCCTGTAAGTGCTTCGGATCCACGGCCAATCTGTGGAAGGTGGACTGATTTCTGTGTCCCAGTGGACTGCGACGGTCGGCGCCGCGCACCTCGCCCGGCTTCTCGAACCGCGCCCGCGAAGCGGCCGCGGCGCCGGAGCGGCGACGGGCCACGGGCGGAAACTGCCCGCCTACCGGGGGCTGGCCGACGGGATCAGGCTGCTGGTGCTCGAAGGCCGGGTACAGGTCGCCGCGCGGCTGCCCGCGGAACGGGAACTGGCTCTCGCGCTCGGCGTCAGCCGGACCACCGTCGCCGCCGCCTACGAGGCGCTGCGCACCGAGGGATTCGCCCGCTCGCGGCGCGGCGCCGGAAGCTGGACCGCGATCCCCGACGGCCATGTGCTGCCCTCGCGCAGCCTGGAGCCGCTGCCGCCGGACGCCGCCGGGTCCGTGATCGACCTCGGCTGCGCCTCGCTGCCCGCGCCCGAGCCGTGGCTGACCCGCGCCATGGAGGGCGCGCTCGCCGAACTGCCCGCCTACGCCGCCACGCACGGCGACTTCCCCGCGGGGCTGCCGGTGCTGCGCGAGGCCATCGCCGACCGCTACACCGCGCGCGGTGTGCCCACCATGCCGGAGCAGATCATGGTGACCACCGGGGCGATGGGCGCCATCGCGGCGGCGGCCCGGCGGCTGGTCGGCTTCGGCGAACGGGTCGCCGTCGAGTCGCCCAGTTACGCCAATGTGCTGGAGCTCTTCCGCGAGACCGGCTCCCGGCTCGTGCCGGTCACGCTGCGCGAGGGGCTCGGCGGCTGGGACATGGACGCCTGGCGGCGCGTGCTGCGGGACGCCGCGCCGCGCATGGCGTACGTCATGCCGGACTTCCACAACCCGACCGGCAGTCTCATCGGCGAGGACCAGCGGCGCGACCTGGTCGAGGCCGCGCGCGCGGCGGGCACCGTCGTCGTGGCCGACGAGACGATGGCCGAACTCGTCCTGGACGGTGAGGAGTCGGGGGTGCGGCCGATGGCCGCCTTCGACCGCGGCGGCACCGTCATGACCGTGGGCTCCGCCAGCAAGGCGGTCTGGGCGGGGCTGCGGATCGGCTGGGTCCGCACCACCCCGGACGTCGTACGCCGCCTGGTCTCGGCCCGCGCCTACCTCGACATCGGCTCGCCCGTCGTCGACCAGCTCGCCGTCGCCTGGCTGCTGCGCGGCGGCGGCTGGGACCTGGCCCTCGCGGCTCGCCGCGAGCGGGCCCGCGAGTGTCGCGACGACCTCGTCGCCGCCTTGCGTGAGCACACTCCCGACTGGGACTTCGCGGTGCCCCGCGGCGGTATGACCATGTGGGTCCACACCGGTGACGTGTCCGGCTCGCGGCTGGCCGTCGCCGGTGAACGGCTCGGTGTCCGCGTGCCGTCCGGGCCGCGCTTCGGCGTCGACGGCGCCTTTGAGCCGTACATCCGGCTTCCCTTCACCGTCAGCGGGGCCGCCGCCGTTGAGGCTGCCGCCCGGCTTGCCCAAGCCGCCCACGTCGTCCGCTCCGGCGGCGCCGCCGACGGCGAAACCACCGGCCTCTTCGTGGCCTAGGGCCCCTCTGCGGCCCCCTTTGCGCCGGGGCGGCGCGCCGCTCTTTCAGGGGCGCGGGGAACTGCGTGCCCAGCCACGACGGGCTGTCAGCCCGGACACGACAGCGACTGCCCCGCCGGGGCCGGTTCTCACAGCTCGCCGCCGCGACGGCTGGTCGCGCAGTTCCCCGCGCCCCTACGGGGCACGTCCCGCCGCGAGGCTAGGGGCTAGGGGCTAGCCGAGTTCCAGGTCGGCGACGGTGCGGACGACGGCGTCCTTGCGGAGGGCGACGGGGGCCGGTTCGAGGACGGCGGGAGAGGACTCCTCGGGCTCGGGGACCTCGACGGAGTCGGAGTCGGCCTCGGCCTCGGAGGTGGTGGGGAGGAGGCCGAGGACGGCGTCGCGGTGCGACTGGGCGCACTCGTCGTCGTAGGGGTCGGGAGTGGAGGGCACCTGGAGGCGCAGGACGGGCCCGGTGCCGAGCCGGGCGTACCCGCGGCCGGGGGGAACGTCGGCGGCCGGGGTGGTGCGCTGCGGGGCGCCGAGAACGGCCTCGACGTGCTCGGGGGCGAGCGGCCCGAGGACGACCCGGGCCCGGGTCTGGGCGATCACGACGGGCGCGAGCGCCTCCGTGGCGTCGAGCTGGTCGGCGACGGCGACGGCGACATTGGCCGCGCGCCCGTGCCGCAGCGGGACGTCGAGGAGGGTCTGCGGATCGGGCCGCCCCTCGGCGAGGGCGAGCTGGGTCAGCGCGGTGGGCCGGTCCACCAGGATCCACAGCGGACGGCGTACGTCCTCGGAGACCGGATCGCCGTTCTGCCGCGCCCGGTTGACGGCGATGAGCCGCCGTTCCGTCTCGTGCGCGGCCCATTCGAGGGTTGCGGAGGCGCCGGACAGGCCGCCCTCCACGGCGAGGACGCCGGGCCGCCCGATCAGGGACGCGTACTCACCGGTGCCGCTGCCGTCCACGACCACCACGTCACCGTGGACCAGCGCCTGGAGCGCGATGGACCGCAGCAGGCTGGTGGTGCCGGTGCCGGGCTGGCCGAGCGCCAGCAGGTGCGGCTCGGTGGAGCGGGGGCCGGTGCGCCAGACGACCGGCGGGGCGTCCCTGGTGCCCTCGCCGCCGGTCACCGGCACCGTCCGCTGGACGGCACCGGCGTCGGTGAAGCCGAGGACCGTCTCGCCGGGCGAGGTGATGAAGCGCTGCGCGACGATGTCGGTCGGCAGCGGCGCCAGCGCGGTGAGGGTGAGGTGGTTCTCCTCCTCGTTCCAGTCGAAACGGTACTCCCGGCCCCGGCCCGCCTTGGCGTGCAGAAGCTGCTCCACCCGGGCGCGCGACTCGGCCTCGCCGTCGGTGAAGTACGCCGGGTAGCGCAGGTGCAGCCGGGCGAGCCGACCGCCCTGGAACTCGTACTCGCTGAACACCTTCTCCCAGCTTCCCTCGTGCGCGTACAGCGGCGCGGGGTCCCCGGCGTCCGACAGGTACGGCACCAGCGCCTCGTACAGCGCCTGGAGCCGGCCGGTCTCGGCCTCGCTCGGGCCCGCCGGGGCGGCGGGGGTGCGGTCGCGGCCCATCCACGCGGCGGACGCCATGATCGCGCCGATCGCCAGCAGCGGGCCGTACGGCATCATCACGACGACGACCACGCCCGCGGCGGCCAGCAGCAGCGCGGGGCCGCGGCGGTCCTTGGGGGTGCGGCCCCACCAGCCGCCCGCCCACAGCACCTGCTTGCGCATGCCGCGGGCGATGGTGATGACCGGATGGAGCACGTCGGTGGCGCTGTCTGCCGCGGTGCGCGCCAGATCGCGCCCGCGGACGAGCGCGGGTCGGCTGGTCAGAATGCTGGGAAGGGGACGCCTGGCCACGGGGTGCTCCATGGGTGGTTCGGGTTCGGGCTTCGGGTGCGGGAAGGGCCGCGTGGGGAAGGGCGGCGCCCTGAGGGTGCGGCGGGGGGACGGGCGGCGGCCGGAATGGACACGGGCCCGGAGCGGACGACCGCGCCGGGCCCGTACTGGAGTGGCCGCCCGCCGGCGACGGCCAGGTCCCGGGCCGGGGCCCTAGACCTTGATCCCGCCCAGCAGGCTGGCCAGGCTCGCGCCGCCCGCCTTGATGCTCGGGGCGATGGCCGTGCCCGCGAGGTAGAAGCCGAAGAGGGCGCAGACGAGGCCGTGGGACACCTTCAGCCCGTCCTTGCGGAAGAACAGGAAGCAGATGACGCCGAGAAGGACGACGCCGGAGATCGACAGGATCATTGGGCTTTCTCCTGGGTGATGGGGACGGTCACCATGAGTTCTTCCAGGCTCACAAAAAGTAATAGATCACGCACGGTGGCAAATGAGTGATTTGTAGCGAATTTCCACCATGTGGGGGAGGCGGCGAACGGTGCCCGGCGCGAGCATTGCCCGCCAGGACCGGTGCATGTGCCCACCGCGCCCCCCGCCCCGCTCCTGGCGCAGCGAAGTCGCCCGAACGGGTGACGGCGGTGCAGGATGGCCGGTGTGCAGCTCACCCCGATCACCTGGTCACGGCTGGCCGACACCCTCGCCGAGCGGATCGCGGACGCGACCGCGGGGGTGAGCGCGGACGGGCCGGGGCCCTGGTGGCGGGTGGCCGTCGACGGCGCGGACGCCGCCCGCCCCGGCGATCTGGCGGACGCCGTCGCCGCCGCGCTGCCCGCTCTCGGCCGCCGCGCGCTCCGGGTGCGCGCCGCCGACTTCCTGCGGCCCGCCTCCCTGCGCTACGAGTACGGCCACCAGGACGCCGACGCGTACTACCAGCTCTGGCTGGACACCGGCGCGCTGCGCCGCGAAGTGCTCGACCCGCTCGGCACCGACGGCTCGGGCCGCGTCCTGCCGACACTGTGGGACGCCGCCACCGACCGCGCCACGCGCGCCGACTACGTGCGCCTGCCGCCCGGCGGCGTCCTCGTACTCGACGGGCCGCTGCTCCTCGGGCAGGGGCTGCCGTTCGATCTGACGGTCCATCTGCGGCTGTCCCCGGCCGCGCTGGAGCGGCGCACGGCGCAGGCCGACCGGTGGACGCTGCCCGCATTCGACCGTTACGACCGGGAGGCGATGCCGGAACAGACCGCCGATGTCCTGGTACGTGCCGACGACCCGCGACACCCCGCCTGGACAGGCTGAACGACCCTCGCGCGTAAGCCCGTTGACCTCCCGGCCGCCGCCGGTCCGGCCTCGCCTTGCCGTGGGACCGCGCACCCCGCTAGCGTCCCCATCCACCATGACTGTCGCCATCGCGCCGCTGACCACCGAGCACATACCCCAGGCCGTGCAGCGCTACGACCGCTGGTTCGCGCGCGCCCGCCGCCCGCCGTCGCAACGCTCGTGGCTCGCCGACGGCCCCGTGCGCGGTGAGGAGCTGCTGGGCAAGCTGATCGGCGTTCCGGGTCTCGAGGCCGCCCGCGCGCTCGACGGCGACGGCGGCCTGATCGGACACCTCGCCGCCGTCCCGGTGGACCTCACCCAGGACGACCCGGCGGGGCTGCGCAGCCACCCGCACTCCGCGCTGGTCCCGCACGGCGGTCACGCGCTGCCCGGCGGACGCGAGTCGGAGGTGCTGCGCGCGCTGTACGCCCGCGTCGCGGCCCGGCTCGTCGCGGAGCGACGGCTGGTCCACTACGTCGACGTGCCCGCGGGGGAGACCGCCACCCTGCCCTGGGCCGACCTCGGCTTCGGCCGCGAATTGGTGCACGGTCTGATGGCGGTCAAGGCGCGCGGGCGCCAGCCGCGCGGCGTCGAAGGGCTCGGCATCCGGCGCGCGGGCGTCGGCGACCTGCCGCAGATCGGCCGGATGGCCGCCGAGTCCTCGCGCAGGCAGCGCGAGTCCGCGGTGTTCCAGCCCCAGCCGGAACGCGCGCTCGCCGCCCTGCGGGTCTACTACGCCGACGCGCTCGGCGACCCGCGCAGCGCCGCCTGGATCGCCTCCCGCAGGGGCGAGGAGATCGGCATGGTGCTGCTGGTCCCCGCCACGCCCGACCCGGTGATCCCCGAGTCCTGCGTGGAGCTGGCCGAGGCGTACGTCGAACCCTCCGCGCGCGGCGAGGGCGTCAGCCGCGTCCTGCTCGCCACCGCGCTGGCCTGGGCGTACGACCACGGCCACCGCTACATGTCGGCCCGCTGGCACTCCGCCTCACCGCTGGCGGCGGGGCACTGGCCCGCGGTCGGCTTCCGGCCGGTCGCGTACCGGCTCAGCAGGTCGCTCGACGGCCGGATCGGCGGCTCGCCCGGCAGCTACTGATATCCCCAAGTAGCGTATTAAATCGGGCATTTAGGCGTGATGTGGCTCACTCGGCCGGTCCGCAGTGAGCGGCATCACCTCGGGAACACGGTCCGATTCCCCCGATGTACCCACTGTTCCCGATCCGGGCGGTTTGTCACCAGGAATCGGTCACGAAGGCACGGACGGTGAGCGGCCCGCACACGCAGCGGTGACGGCGGACGACCGGGAGTGACCGCGCCCCGCGCGGTGCGCCCGACGACGATCACGGTTGGTTGCCCGCCGCTCGGCCGGTCGTTTAGCTTCGCCTCCTGCGGGCCGGATGCCCGCGAATTGCGAATGTCCGTCGGGCGGAACGCCGAATCCTGCCGCCGCCCGGTTTCCTGGATCTTTGATCACACACGGCAGGGGCGGGGGACCCAGGTAAGTCGCCGTCCAGCAGTACCGGACGGCTCGGGGTGAAGTCGCGGCGCCTTGCGTACACGCAACGGCATTTCCACGTGACCGGGCATCTCCTGCCCGAACCCGACAGCTCACCTCGTAGGCGTAGGAGAGGAAATCCCCCATGCCCGCAAAGGGACAGCACCGCAAGACCCGTATGAGCCGCCTCACCCGCATCTGCATCGCCGCGGGCACGGGTGGCGTGGCCATCGCCCTGCCGCTGGTCGGCGCGGGCATCGCCTCGGCGGCCGAGCCCGCCCACAGCGCCCCCGCCACCGCCTCGCACACCTCCGCCGTCAAGGCGGCGACCGTGGCGGACAAGAGCGCCGCGCCCAAGGCCGCCAAGGCCAAGACCACCAAGTACTCCGTGGTCAGCGGTGACTCGCTGTCGAAGATCGCCGACAGCCACCACGTCAACGGCGGCTGGCAGCAGCTCTACTCCGACAACAAGTCGGTCGTGGGCTCCAACCCGAACCTGATCTACCCGGGCCAGCACCTCACGCTGAACGGCGCCTCCGCCGAGAAGCCCGCCACCGCGCAGAAGTCCGCCCCGGCGCCGAAGAAGTCGGCCCCGGCCCCCGCCAAGAAGGCGACCCCGGCGCCCGCCGAGACCACCGCCCCGTCGAAGTCGTCCGACACGACGACCACGACCACCAAGTCCGCCGACACCACCGCCGCCAGCTCCTCCGGCTACACCAAGCCGGTCGGGGACGCGGCGATCGGTACCCAGTACCACGCCTCCGGCGCCAACTGGTCCAGCGGCTACCACACCGGTGTGGACTTCCTGGTCGGCTCCGGCACCAGCGTGAAGTCGGTCGCCGCGGGCACTGTCGTCTCCGCGGGCTGGGACGGCGCGTACGGCAACGACGTGATCGTCAAGCACGCCGACGGCAAGTACACGCTGTACGGCCACCTGACCCAGGCGCTCGTCTCGGCCGGGCAGACCGTCACCGAGGGCCAGCAGATCGGCGTCTCCGGCGCGACCGGCAACGTGACCGGCCCGCACCTGCACTTCGAGGTCCGCACGACCCCGGACTACGGCTCCGACATCGACCCGGTCGCCTACCTGGCCTCCCACGGCGTCACCGTTTCCTGACCCACCCGCTCCACGGCCGCTGTGGCGGCTCCTCGCGGCATCCGTGCCCGCCCGGTTCCTCACCACCGGGCGGGCACAGCCGCGTGACGGGCCGCGAGTCCACGTGGTCACGCGGGTGACGTGGTCACGCGGTGACGTCGTTGCGCGGTGACGTCGTTACGCGGTCACGTCGTTACGCGCTCACGTGTCCGGGAACAGCGCGGCCAGCTCGCCGCGCGAGACCACACCGAGCTTCGGATACGCCTTGTAGAGGTGGTGCCCGACCGTGCGCGGGCTGAGGAAGAGCTGCGCGGCGATGTCCCGGTTGGTCAGCCCGAGTGCGGCCAGCCGGACGATCTGCGACTCCTGCGGCGTCAGCCCCGCCTCGTCCGCGACCGACCTGACCGTGTCCTGACCCACCGTCACCGACGCTCCCGACGCGCCCAGTTCACTGCGCGCCCGGTCCGCCCACGGGCGCGCGCCGAGCCGTTCGAAGGTCTCCAGCGCGGCCCGCAGGTGCCCGCGCGCCTCGCTCTTGCGACGGGCCCTGCGCAGCCACTCGCCGTACAGCAGCGCCGTACGCGCCGACTCCAACACCCTTCGGTGCGGGTCGTGACGGGCCAGCGCCTCGATGAAGTACGCCTCCGCGTCGGCGTCCTTGGCCCGCAGCGCCCGGCAGCGCGCCACCAGCGCCCGCGCCCAGTCCTGCCCGGAACGCGTGGCCCACGCCTCGAATCCGGCCAGGGGCTCGTCCGCCCGCTCCGGCACGCCCAGCCGCACCGCCGCCTCCACCAGGTCGGGGACGCCGCGCGTCGCGGAGATGTGGTGCCGTACGGTCGGCTCGGTCAGCAGCGACAGCCGGTCGAGCGCGAACTGCGTACGGCCCAGGCCCAGTTCGAGCAGCCCTTGCGACCAGTACGCCCACGGCGCGCCCGGCGCCATCGCCGTGCCCGCGCCGCCCGCCAGGGCCTCGTCCACCAGTCGGCGGCACTCGTCCTCGTCCCCGCGCAGCGCCGCGACATGCGCCAGCGCACTGCTCAACTGGCTGACCCACTGCCGCTGTCCGGTGTCCCGTGAGATCCGCAGCCCCTCGGACGCCGTGGCGACGGCCTCGTCGAGGCGGCCGTCGAACAGTTCCGCCTCCGCGCGGAAGAACATCAGCGTCGTCAGCCTGCCGACACCGCCGCTCTCGCGGCTCTCCGCCGCCAGCGTCGTCGCCAGGTCGTACGCCGCCGCGTCCTGCCCGAGCGCCAGGCCCACCCCGCACAGCATCACCAGGTCCCGAGGATCGACCCGGCCGCCGCGTGCGGCCCGTGACGCCGCCGCGGCCTCGGCCACGTCGGGCGGCCCGGCCGCCGCGCTGCCCGGCCCGATCGCCCGCACCAGGAACTCCGCCACCGGCCGGATCGGCGCCCACGGCGGCAGCTCCAGCGCCGCCAGCCGCCCCAACGTCCCCGCCACCTCGTCGTCGCCGAGGTACCAGGCCGTATGCGTCGCCTGCACCAGCATCCGCGCCGCCGCCGCCGAATCCGCCTCCGCCAGCAAATCCGCCGCTTCCAAGAGGAGTTGATGCGCCGCGCCGAAATCCCCCTCCCAGAAGTCCGCGAGCGCCCGCACATAGAGCGCTCTGCCGCGCACGGCGGACAACGGGTTCGCCGCGCCCCGCGCCGCGGTGGACGCGGCTTCGGTGGGCGCCGGGCGGCCCGGCCCGGACGGGTGCGGCGGAACGGGCCCGCCGACGCCGCCGGTGTCGGCGGTGGACGCCGGATCGCCGGGTGCGGGGCCGCCCGGTCCGGACGAGCCGGGCGGAGCGCTCTGCCCGGCGGCGTCGACACCGGAAGCCGATCCGGCGGGTGCCAGACCGCCCGGCGTGGACGCGCGGGGTGAAGCGCCCGGCTCCGCGCGGGCCGTTGGGGCCGACGACGGCTCCGCGCCGCCTCGTACGGCCGCTGCTTCCGCCTCGGTCTCGGCGGCGCGGGTCGCCTGGTCGGCGAAGGCGCGGGCGCGGGGGATGTCGCCCGCTTCGGAGGCGGATTCGGCGGCGAGGAGGAGGCGTTCGACGCGGGCGACGGGGTCGGTGCTGAGGCGGGCGGCGCGTTCGTAGGCGGCGGAGGCCGCCGCGTGGCCGCTGCGTTCGCGGGCGCGGCCCGCGGTCCGCTGGAGGGCGGTGGCCACGGCTTCGTCGGGGCCGGTCGCCGCGGCGGCCAGGTGCCAGGCGCGGTGGTCGGGGTCGCGTACCGGGTCGGCGGCCTCGGCGAGGGCGCGGTGCGCGGCGAGACGGTCGGGGAGGGCGGCACGCTGATGGATCGCGGCGCGGACCAGCGGGTGCCGGAAGCGCAGCATGTCCTCGTCGTCCACGTAGACCAGGTTCGCCTCCTCCGCGGGCGGCAGGTCGTCGACGCCGACGCCCAGCACCGCCGCCGCGCGTACCAGGATGTCGGGGTCGCCGGTGTGGTCGGCCGCGGCCACCAGCAACAGCGTCTGGGTGCCGGGCGGCAGGTGGCTGACCTGGCCGTGGAAGGCCATCTGGAGGCGCGTGGTCAGCGGCAGCCCGCCGCCGGCCGCGGCGGAACCGCCCGCGCCCCGCGCGTCGGCTGACGGTCCGAGCGGGAGTTCCAGCAGCGCCAGCGGATTGCCCCGCGCCTCGGAGAGCACGCGGGTGCGTACGGTGTCGGCCGGTGCGCCGCCGCGGTCGGCGAGCAGCGCCCGCGCCGCGTCCTCGGGCAGCGGGCCGAGCCGCAGTTCGGGCAGGCCGGGCGCGGTGAACGACCCGGCGCCGTCACGTACGGCGAAGACCATCGCCACGCCCTCGGCGTCGAGCCGTCGCGCCGCGAAGACCAGCGCGTCGGTGGACGCCCGGTCCAGCCACTGCGCGTCGTCCACGACACACAGCAGCGGCCCCTCGCCCGCGTGGTCCGACAGCAGCGACAGCACGGCCAGGCCGACGAACATCGGCTCGCTCGCGGCGTCGGCCTCCAGGCCGAACGCGGCCCGCAGCGCCCGCCGTTGCGGCACGGGCAGCGCGTCCAGCGAACCCATCGCCCTGCGCAGCAGCAACTGAAGCCCCGCGTAGGGGAGTTCGGCCTCGAATTCCACGCCGGAGCTGCGGACGACCGTCAGGTCGCCCGCCGCCGCCACGGTCTGCTCCAGCAGCGCGGTCTTGCCGATCCCGGCGTCACCGCGCACCACGAGCGCTCCGCTGCGGCCCTCCCTCGCCCCCGCCAGCAGTTCTTCCAGCGCGGCCGTCTCCGTGTCCCGTCCGTACAACATGCCGGGCACGCTAACCGATCACGGGCCGGGAGTCCGCCTCCCTCCCCGCGGGCCCCCGCGCGGACTCCATGCCGAGGCCACGTCTGATCGCGGTCTCGACCGGCGAGTAGCCGCCGTCGGCCCGCTCCAGTTCGTACGGCGCCGCGGGCAGGAGCGGCGGCTGGGCCATGAAACGCGGACGGCTGCCGTGGTGCGGCTGGGCGGCGTGCACGAGGAACGGGTGGCAGAGGTAGACGTCGCCGGGGGAGCCGGTGGCGAGGGCGAGAGGGCGGTGTTCCGTGGCCGCCGCGATCTGCTCGGAGACCGCCAGGATCGAGGCGCCGGCCTCGCCGTACGGGGCGAGGACCGCGGGCACGTCCAGGTGGGAGCCGACGCGGATCCGGGTCGGCGCGTTCTCCTCGTCCACCTCGGTGAACAGGAACAGCATGAGCAGCGCGCGGTCGCGGGAGCGGACGTTGGCGAAGTACCACTGCTCGCCGGGGACTTCGTAGCTGCCTTCGATGTGCCAGCCCGCGTCGTCCGGCTCGTCCGGGTGCGGGAAGCGCAGCGGGAAGGAGCCGAGGGAGTACCGCGGCGACCAGCGTCCGGCACCTACAAGACGGTCGAACGCGGCGTGCAGGACGGGGGTGTTGGCGGCCTCGGCGAACGGCGGCTGGGCCATGCCGCCCACCCAGTGCACCGGTTGTGTCCAGGTCGCGGGGTCGGCGGGGTCGCAGCCGGTCTCCTTCCACAGGAGATCGGCGCAGGCGCGGGCGGTCGGGGCGGGTACCGCGCCCTCGATCCTCACGAAGCCGTCCCTGAGGAAGGCCCGCTCCCACGCGTCGTCGGCGTGGTTGTCCGTGGCGTCGTCCATCCCCCGATCATCACGTCGCGCGATGTGCGACGGCCACCGGATTTTCTCCGGGTGCGGGTGCGGGTGCGGGTGCGGGTGCGGGTGCGGGCACCGGCGCGGGCTCGTGCCCGGTCCGGGTCCGGGTCCCGGCCGGCTCAGACCTCGCCGGGCACCGTGCTCCGGATCTGCCGCAGGAAGGCGTTGTTGTCCGGGGTCTGCCGGATCTTGTCCAGCAGGACTTCGAGGCCGGACTGGGTGCCGCGCCCTTGCAGGACCCGGCGCAGGCCGCGTACGACCGCCAGTTCGGGGCCGGGCAGCAGCAGTTCCTCGCGGCGGGTGCCGGAGATGCCGACGTCCACGGCCGGGAAGATCCGCCGCTCGGCGAGGGAGCGGTCCAGGTGCAGCTCCATGTTGCCGGTGCTCTTCAGCTCTTCGTAGTAGTAGTCGTCGGCGCGCGACCCGGTGTCCACCAGCGCGGTGGCCAGGATGGTCAGCGATCCGCCCTCCTCGGCGAGCCGGGCGGCGCCGAAGAACTGCTTGGGGCCGATCAGCGCGGCGGCGTCCACACCGCCGGTCAGCGTGCGGCCGCCGGTGGAGGCGGCCGAGTTGTGCGCCCGGCACAGCCGGGTCAGCGAGTCGAGCAGGACCACCACGTCCTGGCCCTGTTCCACCAGCCGCTTCGCCCGCTCGACGGCGAGTTCCGCGACCGCGATGTGCTGCTTGGCCGGACGGTCGAAGGTCGAGGCGATCACCTCGCCGCGCACGGTTCTGCGCATCTCGGTGACCTCCTCCGGGCGTTCGTCCAGCAGCACCACCATCAGGTGGCACTCGGGGTGGTTCTCGGCGACGGCCGTCGCGATGCTCTGGAGCAGCATCGTCTTTCCGGCCTTGGGCGGGGCCACGAGCAGGCCGCGCTGCCCCTTGCCGACCGGGGTCACCAGGTCCATCACCCGTCCGGCGAGCGCGCCGGTGCCGGTCAGCGCCGGGCTCTCCAGCCGCAGCCGCTGCCGGGGGTGAAGGGGCGTCAGGTCCCTGAAGTGCGGTCGCCCGCGCAGGTGTTCGGCCGGGACGCCGTTGACCAGGTCGACGCCGCCCAGCGTGCCGGGCTTTCCGCCGAGGGTGCCCTCGACGAGGTCGCCGTTCCTGAGTCCGGCCTGCCGGATCTGGGCCTGCGGTACGTGTACGTCGTCGGGTGTCGGCAGCAGCCCGGCGGATCGGAGGCGGCCCTGGCCGCCGTGGATGTCGAGTACGCCCGCCACCCGAACCGGCGTCTCCTGCCGGACGGGAGGGCGTTCAAGGATGTCAGTCATGGGAGTCGTCCTTTCTCGGACGAGAGGAAAGTCGTGTGCGCGGCAGGTCGCCGTGCGAGTACGGGGTGCGGCGGGTCTGGCGTGTGATGCGTCAAACGGGCATGCCGGAATGGGATTTCGGCGCGAGCGGGCACAACACGCTCCACGTACCGCGGAGATCACCACAGGGCCGTCGTGCGACCGTCAGGTGATTCGAGAACTCCGTGGGGACCGGGACCAGAGCCATGGGGCCTGGGGCGCGTCACCGCGAGGAGCTGTCATTCAGAACGAGCACCGGCGCCGCAAGAAGGGGCGCAGACATGTGCTGCACACAGACCATAACACGGCGGGGTCGGCGGATGTTCCCGAACCCGTATCCGGGGCGGGAACCCGCCGCTCAGTCGACCGCGATCCCGTGCTCCCCGACCAGCGCCACCAGCCCGCCCGAGCCCGCGTAGCCCTTGCCGCCCGCCACGAAGCGCCAGTCGGCGCCCGTACCGCTCCTGCGGAAGGAGCCGAGCACCAGCGCCGTCTCGCCGGGCCTGCCGTCGGAGACCTCGAGGCGGTCGGCCTCGGCTCCGCTGGGGTCGGTGAGCCTGATCCGGGCGTCGGTGAATCCGGTCAGGTCGGCGTCCGGATCGGCGTCCGGGTCGACGGCGGCGACCAGCACCACCCGGTCCGCGCGGGCGGGCAGCCGGTCGAAGCTCACCCAGATCGCGGCCTTGTCCCCGCCGAGCGCGGGCATCATCCGCACACTGCCGTCGGGCGTGCGCGGATTGTTGAAGAAGACGAAGTGGTCGTCGTCCAGCACCCGGCCGCCCCGGCACACCAGCGCGCAGACGTCGAGCCGCACACCGCCCGCCCACCACATGCCGAGCACGCTCGCCTCGGAGTCGGCGTCCGCGTCGGCGTCGATACCGGGCAGCACCGTCGAGACCAGCGTCGGGGTGCGCTCGACGGTGCCGGGGGCGGGGCCCAGACGGCCGCCGAGCCCGTTGCTGTGCAGCAGGTCCACCAGGTCCGGGCCCGACACCAGCGTCAGCGGCTTGCCGTTGGCGAAGGCGTGCGAGGTCGGCCCGAAACCGGAGGTGGTGATCAGCACGCCCTTGTTGGCGCCGACGCTCTGCACCGTGCCGAACAGGTCGCGTACGGCGCTCGGCGAGACCGTGTTGCGGTAGCGCTTGACCTGCACCACGATCTTGCCGCCGCGTATCGGGTCCGGGTCCAGCGCGTCCACGTCCACACCGCCGTCGCCGGAGCGCACCGTCGTGACCGCGTTCATCCCCATCGCCCGGAACAGCCGCGCGACCAGCTCCTCGAACTCCAGCGGGTCCATGGCCAGCAGGTCGGGCTCCTCCTCGCCGCCGTGCGAGACCATCGTGCGGCCCGCCTCGCCCGGCAGCCGGATGGGCTCGACGGCCGCGCGCTTGTCCGGGCGGGGGGAGAGCCGGCCGTTCAGCGCCTCGGTGAAGCAGTCGACCGCGTTGACCCGGTCGAGGTTGACCGCCGCGAAGGCGGCGTCCGACACCAGCGCGGAGGCGACGACGGTCTTCGTACGGTGGCCGGTGGCCGGGTCGGTGTCGTCCACGAAGCCGTTGAGCACCACGGAGTCCAGGACGTCGTGCGCGTCGGCGCCGAACAGCTCGCGCAGCACGAGCAGCAGGCACTGGGCCAGGACGTCCCGGTAGGCGGCGCGGCGCTCGGCGACCGGGCGCGCCACCTCCTTGTCCCGGTCGGCGCCCGGCATGTACCGCACCAGCGACGCCTCGGGCACCACGGAGAAGGCGGGCAGCTCCCAGTCGAGCACGAGCTGCCGGTCGGCCCGGTCGTAGGACGCCGAGACCTGCCGGGGCAGGCCGTGCGGCCACGCGGCGGAGGCGTAGAGGGCCGCCGTCAGATAGTCCTCGACCGCCTCGGGGTCCCCGTCGCGCAGCGCGGCGACGGATGTCTCGACCTCGGCGTTCTGCCGCCGGATCTCCGCCAGCCGCTGATCGGCCCACTGCCGGTACTGCCGCTGGTAGTCGGCGAGTTGGCGCTGCCGCAACGCCTCGGTGGCCTGCGCGGCCCGCAGGTCGTTCTCGTACAGCGTGCGGGCCCGCTCGCGCTCGTGCCGTGCCGCGCCCCAACCGCCGCCCTGCCGGGGCGTGTACGCGTTCGGGTCGGGCATCGGGATCGGCTCGGCGAGCCGTCCGGGGGCGAACGGCTCGACCACCTCGGGCGTCAGCAGTGCCGCGGGGGTGAAGACGGGCGCCGCGCAGCCGGCCGCCAACAGGCCCTGGAGCTCGGCGAACCGGCGCTCCAGGTCGTCGGTCCGCTGCCGCGCGTCGGCCTCCCGGCTCGCGCGGTACGCGGCCTGCTGCTCACGGCTGCGCCGGGAGGCGGCCCGCTCCGCCGCGCGCTGCTGCCGCTCGGTCTCCCGCCGCGCCTGCAACCAGGCGCGCTGCTGGGCCTCTTGTTGCCGCTGGCGCTGCCGCTGGACCTCGGCCCAGGTGGATACGGGACCGGAAGTACGGCGGCTCATGCGGGTACGGCTCCCTCTCGGCGCGGCGCTGCGGACACCGTGCGTGCCCCCTGCCCGGCAACTGAGAGTACGCCCCTGGCCAGCGCGTCGTCACCGCTTCCGGCCCACAGCGTGGCCCGAGTCGGCGCCCTTCGCTCAGCGCGCCTTCGCCGCGGACCGGCGGCGCAGCACGACCACCGAGCCCGCCGCGCCCAGCGCCAGCGCGCCGCCCACGTACCAGGTGGTCGGCGACGACGACGCGGCGTCCGCGGTGCTGGGCGCCTGCGGCGCGGGGGCGGGCTTCGGCTCCTGCCGCGCGGGTTCCTGGGCGGGCTGCCGCGCGGGCCGCTCGGCCTCCTGTGAGGCGTGCGCGGAATCGTCGTGGTAGGCGGTCGTCGCCGTGTTCAGCGTGCCGACCGACGAGGTACGGCCCGCGGCCGAGAAGCCCCAGTCCAGCAGCGCGCCCGCCTCGTGGTAGACCGCCTGCGGCAGCCCGGACTGCGGATTCATCACGGTCGCGATCAGCGTGCGGTCCCCGCGCTTGGCGGCGGCGACCAGGGTGTTGCCCGCGTTGGTGGTGTAGCCGTTCTTCACACCGATCACGCCGGGGTAGCGCTTGACGCCGTCCGCGCCGGTGAGCAGCCGGTTGGTGTTCTGGATGCCGAACGACTTCACGTACTTGCCGTGCGCGTCGTAGCCGCCGGGGAACTGCGCCCACCGGGTGGAGGCGTACGTCGCGAAGTCCGGCATGGCCAGGCCCGCGCGGGCGATGACGGCCAGGTCGTAGGCCGAGGAGACCTGGCCCGGCATGTCGTAGCCGTCGGGGGAGACCACATGGGTGTCGTCCGCGCCGAGCATCTCGGCCTTGGCCTGCATCTGGCTGACGGTCAGCGGCACCGAGCCGTTCATGTGCGCCAGGACGTGCACGGCGTCGTTGCCCGAGCTGAGGAAGACACCGCGCCACAGGTCGGCGACGGTGTACGTCTGCCGGGCCTGGATACCGACCAGGCTGCTGCCCGCGCCGATCCCCGTGAGGTCGGAGTCGGTGACGCGGTGGGTGGCGTCGCCGGGGAAGCGCGGCAGCACGGTGACCGCGAACAGCGTCTTCAGGGTGCTGGCGGGCGGCAGCCTGCGGTGCGGGTCCTTGGCGGCCAGCACCTGGCCGGTGCGCGCGTCGGAGACCGTCCACGACAGCGCGGACAGCCCGGACGGCAGCCGCGGCGACCCGGCGTGCGGCTGCACCAGCACCCCGTGCCCGGCGAGCAGCGGACCGCCGGCGACCACCGTCGCGGCGCCGGGGCCCGACGAGCCGCGCCCGCCGTCCGCGGGAAGGGCCGCCGCGGCGGCGGTCGCGGCGGCGGACACGGTGGCCAGCGCGGTCGCGGCGGCGAGGCAGCAGCCGACGGCCAGACACCTGGCGGCGGCCACCGAGGCCGCGACGGCGGGGGCGGCGGTCTTACGAGGACGGTCGTGGCGGCACGACGAGGCGCGGAAGACGTTCATGCCGTCACCGTAGGAACGCCGTGGCCGGGTCGGCGCGGCGACGTGACCCATAAGGATGAGACACCGCCGCCACCGGCGTGACGCCCGGGGGCCGACCGGCTGACGGCCGCTCACCGGCCGGCGACCGAATCCGACGCGCCGTCACATCCCCGGTCCCCGAAGCCCGCTGATTACCCGTCGGACAGCGCCGCGAGCCCCGCCTCGATCGCGGCCTCGTCCAGCGGCGTGGGCGGGGCCTTCATGACGGCCGCCGACACCGGGTCCACCACGCCGCCGAGACCGCGGTCGAGCGCGGCCTTCAGATAGCGGACGGCGTCCAGCACGTTCCCCGCGGCGCTCGGCGAGTCGTCGACCTCCATCCGCAGGTCGATCTCCAGCGGTGTGCCGCCGAAGCCCTCCGCCTCGACCCGGATGAAGGCCACCTTCCGGTCGGCGAGGAACGGGATGAAGTCGGCGCCCACGTGCGACGGCGCCGCCTCGCCCGAACCCCCGTACATCCCCTGCGTCTTGGTGGCCTTCTTGCTCGCCATCCGCTCCGCGTCCTGCATGTTCAGGAAGTCCATGTTCCCGCCGCCGAGCAGTTGGTACGTGCTCCGCAGCCGTACGCCGTTGCGCGCGAGCACGTCCACCAGCGCGCGGTGCACGAGCGTCGCGCCGAACTGGCTCTTCAGGTCGTCACCGGCCAGCGGCAGCCCCGCCTCGGCGAACCGGCCCGCCCACCGCGGGGAGCGGGCGATCACCGACGGGATGCAGTTGAGGAAGGCGCACCCGGCGCGCAGCGCGGCCCGCGCGTACAGCTCGGACGCGGCCTGGCTGCCGACCGGCAGGAAATTCACCAGGACGTGCGTGCCGCTGTCCCGCAGCCGCCGCGCGATGTCGTCGACGGTGGCCGTACCGCGCGCGTCGACCTGGTCGGCGGCGCTGCGCCCGACGCCGTCGCTCAGCGCGCCCTCGGTCACCTCCACGCCGAGGTGCGGCACCTTCGCGAAGGCCCGCGCGTTGTTCGGCGGCGCCCAGATCGCCTCGGACAGGTCGCGGCCGGTCTTGGCCGTGTGGACGTCGAAGGCGGCGGTGAACCGCACGTCGGAGACGGCGTAGCCCGCGCACACCGGGTGGGTCAGGCCCGCCGGGCCCGCTTCCGGGCCGTCGCCGCCCCCGGCCGCGGACGCGTAGAACTCCACGCCCTGGACCAGGGAGGAGGCGCAGTTCCCCACGCCTATGACGCCGACGTTGACGGTCCTCATGCGCGCTCCGGGTCGAGAGGTTCGGTGCGGGGTTCGATGTGGACGAGGAAGTCGGCGAAACCGTGGACGCCGGGACGGGCGTCGACCGCGGTCAGCGCCGCGCGCAGGGCGCGCAGGTGGCCCACGTCCATCTGGAGCGGCGGCTCGTCCGGCTGGTGGGTGGTGCCGCGGGGGTAGTCGTCGCCGGGCGTGGTGGTCATCTCGATGTGACAGCCGAGCAGATGGGTGACCGGGTGCCGCTCGCAGAAGGCCAGCAGCCGGTCCACGGTCGCGGTGTAGGCGGCCGGGTCGCGGACGTAGAGATGACCGGGGTAGAGGGTGTCGCCGGTGAACAGGATTCCGGTGCGCCGGTCGTGGAAGACGGTGGCGGCGGCCTCGTGCCCGGGGCCCGGCAGCACGTCGAGGACCCGGCCGCCGAGGTCGAACGTGGCGGCGCCCCGCGGCCAGTCCCGCAGCCCGTAGAAGGCGGTCACCGCGTCGAGATCCGGACCGACCACGACGGTACGGGGCCGGTCGGCGAACTGGGCGTCGCCCGCGATGTGGTCGCCGTGGCCGTGGGTGTGCGCCACCACCAGCTCGTACGCGTCCGGCTCGGTGCCCGGCTGGAGGGCCAGCCACGCCTCGATCGCCGCGTCCACGGTGCGGCGCAGCGGGAAGTGGCGGGCGTCGGCGGTGGCGCCGGTGTCCAGCAGCAGGGCGCGCTCGGCGCCGAGGAGCAGGAAGAGGAAGGGCGCCTCGAAGTGCACCGACATGTTCTGCCGCAGGATCAGGGTGTGTTCGTCGTACGCGTGCACCTGGATCTCCGGCGCCGGGTCGTGCTTGGCCGACGGCCACCCCGCGTGCCAGCGGACATCGAGGTCGCCGGAGACCGGTTCGATGATCTGTTCGCTCACCCGGTGACCCTAACCCGGCGCTCTCACGCGGCGGCCGGATCTCCCGAGGTGATCGCGGCCAGCAGCCGGTAGGACTCCAGCAGCTCCGCGCGGTCGTACGTACTGGTCGTGACGAGGAATTCGTCGGCCGCGCTGCGCTCCAGCAGCGACTCCAGCGCCTTCGCGACGTCCTCGGGCGTGCCGTGCAGATGCCCGGCCATCGCCTCCTCGAAGCGTTCGCGCTCCGGACCCGTCATCGTGCGCGCGGCCGTCGACTCGTAGGGCGCGAGGGCCGGAAAGACGCCGTGGGTGCGGGACCAGGCCGTCGACCACGCCTCCGGGACCAGCAGCCTGCGGGCCCGCTCGCCGCTGTCGGCGACCGCGACGGTGCCGGACAGCACGACATAGGGGGCGGCCGACCACGCGGAGGGACGGAAGGCGGCGCGGTAGCGGTCCACCGCGCGCAGCATCGCGTCCTCGCCGCGCACACCGCCGATCACCAGCGGCAGGCCGTGCGCGGCGGCCAGGTCCGCGCCGCTGCCGACGGCCAGCAGGAACACCGGCGGACGCAGCCCCTCGGCGGGCCAGGCGTGCACCTGCGGGTGGACCCGCTGGGTGCCGGTGAAGTACCCGAGCAGTTCGTCGATCTGCGCGTCGAACGCGCCCGCCGCCTCCTTGCCGCGGCCCAGCGCCTTGCGGATGCCGTCGGTGAAGCCCACCGACCGCCCCAGACCCATGTCGATCCGGCCCGGGAACAGCGCCTCCAGGACCCCGAACTGCTCGGCCACGACCAGAGGTTGGTGATTGGGCAGCATCACGCCGCCGGTGCCGACCCTGATCCGCGAGGTGGCCGCCGCGACCGCCGCCGCGAGCACCGTCGGCGCGGAACCGGCCACGCCGGGCACGCTGTGGTGCTCGGAGACCCAGAAGCGGTGGTAGCCGAGCGCTTCGACCTCGCGCGCGAACGCCACGGTGTCGCGCAACGCCTGAGCGCCGTCCTGGCCCTCCCTCGTGCGGGAGCGGTCAAGGACGGAGAACGGGGTGTCGCGCAGCGGAGAACTCACGTTCATTCCAACGCGTACCGGACTCCGTCATTCCCGAACCGCCCGAAACCGAACACTTGTCGTCACCCCTTGTGGCCGAGTGTGTACGGGCCCTATCTTTGGCCCGCCCGGCAATTCGGGCGTACGGCAGCCCAGGCCCCACGGGCCGGTCCTGGAGAGGACTCGTGCTATGCCCTTACGCGGACGTCACCGCCGATACCGCCCCAGCCGCGTATCGCAGGCATCCCTCACCGTCACCGCGGGCGGCGCCGGTCTCGCCCTGCCGCTGATCGGGCTGAGCAGCGCCCACGCGGCCGCCGAGAGCACCTGGGACAAGGTCGCCAACTGCGAGTCCTCGGGCAACTGGCAGATCAACACGGGCAACGGGTACTACGGCGGGCTCCAGTTCGCCTCCAGCACCTGGAAGTCCTTCGGCGGCACGGCCTACGCGCCGCGTGCCGACCTCGCCACGAAGAACCAGCAGATAGCCGTGGCCGAGAAGGTGCTGCACAGCCAGGGCCCCGGCGCCTGGCCGGTCTGCTCGGTACGCGCCGGGCTGACCCGTACCGCCGCCACCGCCTCCCACAAGGTCGAGGTGCCCGCCGCGAAGGTGCGGACCGCGTCCGACCAGGCGCGCAGGACGCCCGCGAAGGCCCCGGTCAGGAGCGAGACCAAGAGCACCGCGAAGGCCCAGGCCAGTTCCCCGGCCAAGGCGCCCGCGAAGAAGACCACGCCGAAGACCGCGCAGCCCAAGTCGGCCCCGGGCAAGGACCGTTACACGGTGAGGTCGGGCGACACGCTGTCCGGCATCGCCGACGACCACCATGTGGCGGGCGGCTGGCCCCGGCTCTACGCCGACAACCGCTCGGTGGTCGGCGACGACCCCGACCTGATCCTCCCCGGCCAGCGGCTCGACCTGCGGACCCCGGTGGCGCACCCGCAGCACACGACGCAGCGCGAGCCGCACACCACGACCCGTCCCAAGGCGCAGCCGAAGCCGACGCCCAAGGCCGCCCCGAAGGCCACGCCCAAGAAGTCGGCGGCCCCCGCGGGCACCCGCACGCTGGACCGTACGACGAAGCCCGCCGCGGCCCCGACCCACACCGCGTACACCCTGCCGGTCAGCGGCGCGCCGATCGGCACGCCGTACCACGCCTCCGGCTCCAGTTGGGCCAGCGGCTACCACACAGGGGTGGACTTCCTGGTCGGCACCGGCACCAGCGTGAAGTCGGTGGCCGCGGGCACCGTGGTGACGGCGGGCTGGGGCGGCAGTTACGGCTACCAGATCGTCATCCGGCACGCGGACGGCGACTACAGCCAGTACGCGCACCTGTCACAGATCTCGGTCAAGGTCGGACAGAAGGTCACCTCCGGCCAGCGGATAGCGCGTTCGGGCTCGACCGGCAACGTGACAGGACCGCACCTGCACTTCGAGATGCGGACGGGACCCGAATACGGCGACGACATCGACCCGCTGCACTACCTGCGGGCTCACGGCGTCTCGATCTGATCGGACGGGCCGGGTCCGCCCGGCCCGCTCCGGCCGGCGAACGTCGTGAGCGGCGGCAGCGCCGCGCCGAGCCAGCAACCGGCGAAGAGCCAGCCGCCGAAGACATCCGTCGGCCAGTGCACGCCCAGATACACGCGGGTGCAGCCGACGGCCAGCGCGACGAGCGCGCACAGCGCGGTGAGCAGCCGCCCGGTGCGGCCCGGCCGCCAGCGCAGCAGCCCCCAGGCCAGCAGCCCGGCGGCCATCGCGCTGGACGCGGTGTGCCCGGAGGGGAAGGAGTAGCCGGAGGCGTGCGTCGCCCAGTCCGCCGCGGGCGGCCTGGCCCGGTGCAGCGCCATGACCAGCAGCGTGCGTACCGCCTGGCCCGCGAGCAGCACGGCCAGCGCGAGCAGCGCCATGGGCACACCGCGCGAGGTCCGCAGCGCGCCGCGCCCCACACCGCCGCCGCCCGCCAGCCAGCCGCCCAGCACGGCGGCGAGATACGGGAACGGGCCGGTGCCGAGGTCGGTGACGGTACGGGCCACGGTCACCATGCCGTGCGGCCGGTGCTCCACCGACCAGCGGTGCGGCCCGGTGTCCACCGCGTACGGCGTGCCGTGCCTGGCCAGCACCACCCAGGCGAGCACCGCGAAGGCGGCGGCGAAGGCGGCCGGGAGCAGTACGCGGCGCCATGGCGCGCGGGCGGTCACCGGGGGAGCGGCCCTTCTCGCTCGGTACGCGAAAGGCCCGCCCGGCCGCGGGCGTCAGCTTCGTCTACAGGCACGTAGACATACTGTACGCGGCGGCCGGGCGGGCTTCCCCTCGGCGCGATGGATCGGACCGTGTTCCGCGGGTATGTGCCTCGGGTGCTACGGCCGCGCGGCGGGCGTGATCTGCGGTGTCTTCAGGGGGTCGGTGACCGCGACCGGCTCCAGGACGGCGTCCAGCTTCGCCAGCAGACCCGCGTCCAGGGTCACGCCGGCCGCCTTCACGTTCTCCGCGACCTGCTCGGGGCGGGACGCGCCGACGATCGCGGCCGAGACGTTCGGGTTCTGGAGCACCCAGGCGACCGCGAGCTGAGCCATCGTCAGGCCGGCGTCGGCGGCCAGCGCGTGGAGCTGCTGCACCCGCCCCAGCACCTCGTCGTTCATCCAGCGGTCGATCATGTTCGCGCCGCCCTTGGCGTCGGTGGCGCGCGAACCGGCGGGCGGCTGCTGCCCCGGCACGTACTTGCCGGTCAGCACGCCCTGCGCGATCGGCGAGAACACGATCTGACCGATGCCCAACTCCTCGCAGGCGGGCACCACTTCGGCCTCGATGACGCGCCAGAGCGCGGAGTACTGCGGCTGGTTGGAGACCAGCGGGATGCGCAGCTCGCGGGCGAGGGCGTGCCCGCGGCGGATCTGGTCGGCCGTCCACTCCGAGACGCCGATGTAGTGCGCCTTGCCGGAGTGCACGACGTCGGCGAACGCCTCCATCGTCTCCTCCAGCGGCGTGAACCGGTCGAACCGGTGCGCCTGGTAGAGGTCGACGTAGTCCGTCTGGAGCCGTCGCAGCGAGCCGTCGATCGACTCCATGATGTGCTTGCGGGACAGACCCCGGTCGTTGCGTCCGGGACCGGTCGGCCAGAAGACCTTGGTGAGGATCTCCAGACCCTCCCGGCGCTCGCCCTTCAGCGCCCGGCCGAGCACCGACTCCGCGCGGGTCTGCGCGTACGTGTCCGCGGTGTCGAAGGTCGTGATCCCCGTGTCCAGCGCCGCCCGCACACACGCGGTCGCCGCGTCCTCCTCCACCTGGGAGCCGTGGGTGAGCCAGTTTCCGTAGGCGATTTCGCTGATGATCAGGCCGCTGCGGCCAAGGTGACGGTATTCCATGGGACCGACTCTAGATCGCCCGCCCGTACCGCCGCGACCGGCACGAATGCCCCGCCCCGGGGGCCCTGAGCTACGGGGCCGCCGGGGCGGGGAGTCGGTGCGGTCACCGGATCAGGAGGCGTAGGCCTCCAGCTCGGAGAGCTGGCCCGCCGGCCAGCCGGTGTTACCGGTGAAGGTGAGCCGCAGGTAGCGGGTGGTGGTCGGGGTCAGGGTGACGGTCGCGGTGTCGGTACCCAGGGTGAAGGTGTAGCCCGCGGACGCCTTGAGCGTGCTGTACGTGTTGTTGTCGGTGGAGCCGAGGACGCTCAGCGTCTCGGTCCTGGTGCCCCAGTTGGTCGGCAGCTTCAGCACCAGTCGGCCGACGGTCTTGGCGGAGCCGAGGTCGACCGTCAGGGACTGCGGGAAGGCGCTGTTGGCGCTCTCCCAGTAGGAGTTGACGTTGCCGTCCACCGCGTTGGCCGCGACGTAGATGTCGGAGTGACCGGTGTCGGTGGCCGTACGGCCCTGCGCCAGGTTCGGGTTGGCGGGCGGGGTCGTGGGAGGCGTGGTGGGAGGCGTCGTCGGCGGGGTCGTCGGCGGGGTGGTCGGGGGAGTCGTGGGCGGCGTGGTCGGCGTGCCGTCGGCCGCGTAGACCTCGAACTCCGAGATCTGGCCCGCGGTCCAGCCGGTGTTGCCGGTGATGTTCAGCCGGACGTACCGCGCGGTGGCCGCGTTGAAGGTCAGCGTGGCCGTGTTGCCCGACGACGGGTTGAAGGAGACGCCGCCCGAAGCCTTCAGCGTGCTCCAGGAGCTGTTGTCCGTCGAACCCAGCACCGACAGGGTCTCGGTACGGGTCGCCCAGTCCGCCGACGGCGGAAGCTTGAGCGTGACCTTGCCGATCGACTTGGCCGCGCCGAGGTCGACGGTCAGCGTCTGCGGGAAGGCGTTGCTGTTGCTCTCCCAGTACGAGGACGCGTTGCCGTCGACGGCGTTGGCCGCCGAGTAGCTCTGCACCGCGGACGAGGCGGTAGCGGGGCGGCCCTGCGCCAGGTTGCCGTTGGCCGGAGTCGTCGGCGGGGTCGTCGGGGGAGTGGTGGGCGGCGTGGTCGGGGGCGTGGTCGGCGGGGTAGTGGGAGGCGTGGTCGTACCGCCGCCACCGCCGGTCGGAACGCCGCCGTTGGTCCAGATCGGGGTCGGCCAGGTGCCGGTGCAGGTCTGCCCGGTGATACCGGAGTTGCCGCCGCCGTCGATGATGTTCAGGCCGGTGCCGACGCAGTTGTGGATCGGGGTGGCGGACTGGGCGATGTTCTTCGCCTTGACGTTGATGAACGTCATGTCGGCCGGTGCCTGCGCCTGGATCGCGTAGGTGCCCGCGCCGTCGATGTTGACGTTCTTGAACGTGACGCCCGTGACGCCGCTCTCGATCGACTGGATCGCCTCGTAGGAGCTGTCGAGGATGTCCGTGTCGGTGATCTGGATGTTGGCGTCGACCTTGCCCTGGAGGCCGTCGAACCAGATCGCGCCGACGCCGAACTGCCAGTTGAAGTCGCTGTTACCGGTTCTGATCAGCGTGTTGCGCGCCGCCGTGATGGTGCCCGCGACCGCGGTGCCGGAACCGGCGTTGACCCCCGGGTAGCGGTTGGCGATGTGCAGGCCGCCGCCGTTGGAGATGGTGTCGGCCATCACGTTGTCGGAGATGTTGAAGTCCTTGCCGCCGTACGTGACGATGTTGTTCGCCAGGATCGGCAGCACGACCGTGTTGTGGTCGAAGCTGTCGTTGACGTTCGGCACGTTCTCCGGCCAGCCCGCCAGACCGTCGTCACCGGTGTTGCGCACAAAGGTGTTGGTGACCGTCGAGTTGGTGACGCCGATGTGGAAGTTCACACCGTCGGCCGTCGTGTCCAGGATGCGGCTGTTCTTGATGGTGAAGTGGTCCATCGGACCGTCCATCCACGCACCGCACTTGACGTGCTGCAACCACAGGTTGTCGACGGTGGAGTTGGACATCGCGCCACCGAGGCCGTTGACCTGGTCGTTGTCCTCGCGCTCGCGGATGTCGCCGATGATGGCGAAGTCCTTGAGGTTGACGTTGGTGCTCGGCCCGCCCTGGTTGGTGTACTTGCCGTAGATACCGGCCGCGTTGGAGCGGTTCACCGGGTCACGGCCGCCGAGCACGCTGTACCAGGGGCCCGCGCCGACGAGGGTGACCTTGTCGACGATGACGTGGCTGTACAGCGTGAAGTTGCCCTGCGGGATGTATACGGTCTTGCCCTGCGCCTTGCCCGCGTCCACGGCCGCCTGGAACTTGGCGGTGGAGTCCGTGGCACCCGTCGGGTCGGCGCCGAAGTCCGTCACCACGTCGAGCGCGCCCGCGGGCTTGGCGATCGGGGCCGCGACCGTCTCGAAGTCCGCCAGGTCGATGGTGAACGTCGGGGACTGCGCCGTGGACGTCACCTGCACGCGGATCTTGGTGCCGGCCGGGTACGTGGTCCCGAACATCGTCCGCGACTCGTCGTAGAAGTGGTGCGGGTTGGTGTCGCCCGGGTTGTTGTTGAACGGGTAACCGCCGTAGTACCAACTGTACTTCGAGGTCACCGGCAGGGTCTTGATCGAGGTCCCGTTGGCCTGCACGTCCAGCGTGGCGTCCCTGCCCTTGCCGTCCGCGGTGTCCGGGAGGCTGTAGCGCAGCGACATCGCGTTCGCGGGCGCCGTCAGCGTGAACTCCACGTACTGTCCGGCGGCGCTGAGGGTGACGGCCTGACGGCCCGACGCCTCGGACGGCAGGTGGCCGTAGTAGCGGTCGGGGCCGATCAGCGCGCCGTTGGTGTTGGCGTACTCGGCCTCGAGCTCCTTGAACGGCACGTTCGCGCCGCGGCCCGATATGCCGACGGGTGAAGGGGCGGGTACGCCTGCCGCGTGGGCGGCGGGGGCGTTCGCCAAGGTCACGGCGGTCAGCGCGGCTGCCGCGGCCACGGCGAACGACAGCACCGCGGCGGCGCCGCGCTGTCTGACTCTGCGGCTTCTTTGAGGACTCAACTCATGGCTCTGCAATGAGTGCGACACAGGCACACGTCCTTGCGCGTCGAGGGGGGTGAGAGGGGGGTGGAACTAGGGGGAACTAGGGGGGAACACCCGGCCAGGCGTGGAGAGACTACGAGGCGGGTCGCAGTAAGTCCATGAGTCTGCGCAAAAATGCGATGGCTCCTCGCAATATTCACGACACCTGACCGTCATAGACGGCTCCAAAATCCGATAATTCCCGATGCTCCACACATCCGAGGCCGTCACGCCCGGCGGCCGGCGTCACCGGCTCTCCGTCCGCCGGAGCCGTCTGCTCGCCGTGCGCTCGCCGTCCGCTCTCCGTCCGTCGGAGCCGCCGGCTCCCCGGCCGTCTGACGGAGGCTCACCCGTTGATGGAGTCCGGGCGGCGGCTGTGCCTATGATGGGCGCGATGACGAACTCCTTCTCGTATGAAATGGGGGAATCGTTCGACCAGGGTGAGTGCTGATGGCACCTCACCTCACGGACGAGATTCCCGCCCATGTGTTGATGTGGCGCCGCGTACGCGAGTACGCCGTGCCACCGTCCATGATCGAGACCGCCACCGCGCGGCGCGCCGTCGGCGACTGGGCCGGGGCGTGCGCCGCGGCCCGGGTCGACGCGGATCTCGATCTGCGAGCCGTGCGCACGCGGCACGGCACCGAACTGGCCGCCCGACTCCGGGCGGATCTGCGCCGGTTGGCACCCGATCTGCTGCGCTGGCACATGCCGAGGATCGCGCCGGACGGCCGCTTGCGGCCCGGTGTGACCATCCTCCTCGCGCGGTACGGCGCTTCGGCCGGTCCGCCGGTCGACCTGGTCGTACGGACACCGCCGGCCAGAGCCGACGCGGGGCAGCGGATGGCGCTGGCGCTGCGGCAGGAGCCGGGGCACGGCGCCGCCGGAATCCACCCGCACCCGTATCCCGAGCGGCGCTTCCGGCTCGACCTGCACCGGCATCTCTGGGACGCCGGGCGGAGCGGCGAACTGGCGCGGCGCTGCGGCGCGGACGAGGGTCCGTGGGCGTCGGGGCGGTGGGCCGCGGAGGCCGAACTGCTGCTGCGGGCCGAAGGCCGCCCGCGCGGCGCCTTCGCCGTACGCCTGGGCGCGCGCGACCGCGCCGCGTTCGAACTCGTCGCCCCCGACGACAGCCATGCCCCGACCTGCCGGCCGCTGCGCGAACCGCTGCGACCGCACGACATCGCGGCGCTGCCCGTACTGCCGGAAGCGGCGGCCCGCGTCCTGCCGGACCTGGAACTGCTACGGGCCGGGCTGATCACGGCCGACCGGCTGCACCCGCTGGTCGCCGCGGCGCTGGCCTCGTACGACACCGCCCCGGCCGCAGGCCACGGCCCCGAGCCCGGTGATCCGCACCGGGTGGAGTGCCGCGGCGAGATCCACCGGATCGCGCTGCGGGACGGGGTGCTGACGGCGGTCGACCACGACCCGGCCGAACTGCGCCGCGAGGACCTGCTGGTGGCCCTCGGCGGACCGGCGCTGCCCTGCCTGCGGGCGATCGACGCCGTGCACCGCGACCCCGAGGCACTGCCCGCGGTACGGGAACGGCTGCGCCACGGCGACATGGCCGGGGCGCTGGCCGTCGTCGAAGGACTGCTCGGGCCGCGCGCGGTACTCCGCGACGGGCCGCTCCGCGAGGAGTTGGAGCGGGCCGCCGTCCGCCGCGTCGACCACGGCGTCTTCCGCGCGGGACTCGTCGCGGAACACCCCGCCTCGGCGCAGCGCCGTCCGCGCCTCGTCCGCCATACGCCGCGGCACATTCGCGCCAAGCGCAGCAGCCGGGCCAGGCCCCGCACCGGAACGGCCCGCTGACCCCTCCGTCGTCTGATCAACCGTCAGGTCCCTTTTTTGCACGGCGCGTTGAGCGCCGCCCTGCCGCACAAACCCTTCGGAGCGGGCCGTCCCGTTCCCCTGACCAACCCCAGGTGATGCCCATGACGTCCAGCACCCTCCTGCCCACGACCGCCTTCACGACCGCTCCCACGACCGCCTTGACCTCTGCCTCCGCCCCCGTGAGCGACCCCCAACTCGCCGTCGCTGACGACCTTCTGACGCTCCTTCGGACCAGCACCACGGAACCGCGCCCCGACGAACAGCTCGAAGCGCTCGCCCTGGCCGTCGCGGCCGACCTGCCCGTACTGCTGTGGGGGGAGCCCGGCATCGGGAAGACCGCGGCGCTGACCCAGCTCGCCGCCTCCCTCGACCTGCCGCTGACGACCGTGATCGCCAGCGTCCACGAGCCGACCGACTTCTCCGGGCTGCCCGTCCTGGGCGACGACCCCGCGGTGCGCGGTGTGCCGATGGCGCCGCCCCAGTGGGCCGTGGAACTGGTCCGCGCCGGGCGCGGACTGCTCTTCCTCGACGAACTGTCCACGGCCACACCGGCCGTTCAGGCGGCGCTGCTCCGGGTCGTGCTGGAGCGCCGGGTCGGCGCCCTGCAACTGCCGCCCGGCGTACGGATCGTGGCCGCCGCCAACCCGCGCGCGTCCGCGGCCGACGGATGGGAGCTGAGCCCGCCGCTGGCCAACCGCTTCGTCCATCTGTTCTGGGTGCACGACCGTGAGGTGGTGGTACGCGGCCTCGGCGGCGTCTGGCCGCGCCCGGAACTGCCGAGGCTCGTACCGGAGTCGCTGCCCGAGGCCGTGGCCCTCGCGCGGCGCGCCGTCTGCGGCTTCCTCGAAGCCAGGCCGACGCTGATCCACCGGCTGCCGAGCACGGAGACGCGGCGCGGCGGCGCGTGGCCCTCGCCCCGGAGCTGGGAGGCCGCGCTGACCTTGCTGGCGTTCGGTACGGCGGCCTCCGCGTCCCGCGAGGTGCTGGCCCTGCTGGTGCGGGGCGCGGTGGGGGACGGGCCGGGACTTGAACTCCTCGCCCACCTGGACCGGATGGACCTGCCCGACCCCGAGGCGCTGATGGCCGACCCGCCGACCGCGGAACTGCCCGAGCGCGGCGACCTGCGGCAGGCGGCGCTGGAGGCCGTGGTGGCCGCGGTCGGCGCGCGGCCGGAGCGGGCGCGGTGGGAGGCGGGCTGGGCGGTGCTGGTCAGGGCGCTGGAGTCCGGCGCCCCCGACCTGCTGGTCGCCCCGGCCACCGCGCTGGCCGGACTGCGGCGCGACGACTGGGAGGTGCCCGCCGCGGTGGAGCGGCTGGTCTCGGTCATCGGCCTCGCCCGCCGCGCCGACCAGTCGGTGGCGCGGGTCGCGGACGCCGAGGCCGCCCGGACGAAGAGGACGGGCCGATGAAGGACACGGCGAAGCGTCGGATGACGGACACCGCCAAGGAGCCTGTGGCGGTCACCGCGAAGGAGCCTGTGGCGGTCACCGCGAAGGAGCCGGTGGCGGTCACCGGGAAACGGCCGGTCACCGCGCGACCGCGCCCGATGCCCCCGCCCGCGCCGCCGCGCCCGGTACGGCCTCTCGCGCCGAGGCGGCAGCGCCCCGCCGACCAGCCGTACGCCCCCGGACTGCCCCTCGACACCGAGAAGTTGATGGCGGCCCGGCTCCACGCGGTCACGGTCCGCCCCTACCTCGCCAGCGCCCTCTTCGCCCTGCACGTGGTGGAGGACCGGTCGGTGCCGACGATGGCGGTCGACGCGTACTGGCGCTGCTACGTCTCGCCCGGTTTCGTCGCGCGCACCCCGACGGAGGAACTGGCCGGCGTCTGGGTGCACGAGGTCTCCCACCTGCTCAGGGACCACCACGCGCGGGGCGAGCGGTACGCCAGGGAGCACGAAGAGCCCGGTCCGGGCGGGCGGGAGGGGGCGGGAACGCCCCCGTCCGAGGGTCGGGAGAGGCTGCGGCGCAACATCGCCGCCGACTTCGAGATCAACGACGACATCTACGGGGACGGTCTGCCCCGGCCCGCCGGGGCCGTGCTGCCGTCGCTGCTGCGGCTGCCCGACGGCCTGCTGATGGAGGAGTATCTGCGGACGGCGTCGATGTCCGGGCTCGTCGGGGACCTGGCCTGGCTGGACTGCGGCAGCGGCGCCGACGGGCAGGCCAGGTCGTGGGAGCTGGGACCGGACGGGGCGCACGCCCTGAGCAGGCAGCAGCGGGACGCGGTCCGCTTCCGGGTCGCCGAGGGGATCAAGGGGCGGCCGGGGGAGGCGCCCGAGGGCTGGCGCAGATGGGCCGAGGAGGCGTTCCATCCCCCGCAGCCGTGGCGGCAGTTGCTCGGCGCCGCGGTCCGCTCGGCGGCGGGCGCGCCGGGCGCGGGCGAGAACCACAGCTACCGGCGTCCCTCACGGCGCTCGGCCGCCGTCCCCGGAGTGCTGCTGCCGAGCCTGCGCCGTACACCGCCGCGGGTCTGCGTCGTCATCGACACGTCCGGCTCCGTGAGCGACGCCGAACTGGGCGCCGCGCTGCTGGAGGTGGCCGCGATCTCGCGGGCGGTGGGCGGGCGGCGCGACCTGGTCTCCGTGATCTCCTGCGATGTCGCGGCCGGTGTGGCCGTACCGATCTGCCGCGCCGAGGGCATCGAGCTGATCGGCGGCGGCGGTACGGATCTGCGCTCCGGCTTCGCCCGCGCCCTGCGCTCCCGGCCCCGCCCGGACGTCGTCGTCGCCCTGACGGACGGTCAGACACCGTGGCCGTCCGAGCAGCCGCCCTGCCGTACCGTCGTCGGCCTCTTCCCCCGCCCCTCGCGCGCCGTGCGCGAGGACGACGCCGAGTACGTCCCGGACTCCCCGCCGTCCTGGGCGCGTGTGGTCACCATCGGCTGAGCGGCACCTCAGCGGCGGGGCGCCGACCGCCGGGGGGAGGTGAGAAGGAAGGGGCGGGCGGCGCGGTCGCGGTGCCGGGTGGACTGCCAGCCGCGGGCGTCGAGCAGCGCCGCGCACCGGCCGAGGTGGCCGGCCGCCTCGTCCGGGGCGGCAGCGCCCCGCCAGGACACCTCGACGGCGCCGTCCTGCGCGGAAGGCGTGACCGTATAACCGTCAGGGGCGGGCGGACAGCCCGCCGCTTCGAGGGCCAACGCCACGGCGTGCACGAGCCGTTCGCGCTCCCACGGCGCGGGCACGTCGGTCACGCCGTCGAGCAGCACCGCGCGGATGCCCAGCAGGCCCTCCCACGCGGCGGCCACCTCGGCCGCGCGGGCGGGACCGCGGCCGGGCGTCACCGTCCCCGTACCGTCGTCGGCCGTGAAGGTGCCGACGGGGACCGCGGGCGGCTCCGCGGCGGCTTCCGCCTCCCGCGCCGCCTGCCGTGCCGCTTCGGCCGCCGCCAGCGCGGCGCGCTGCCGCAGACCCTCCTGGGTCAGGTAGTAGGCGGGGTGGCCGCTGCGGCCGTGCGGCACCGCGAGACCCGCCGCCACCAGCGCCGCGCAGACGTCGGCGCGCGCCGAGAGCCGGCCGGTCGACGGATCGGAGCTGGCGACCGCCTTCCGCTGAGCGGGGGTCAGTGCCTTGGCCACGCGACCTGCCTCCTTCCGCCTGACGTGCCCCGTGCTGTCTCCCGCACGGTACCGCCCGCGGCCGACAATCCCCGCGCGCCGCGACCAGCGGGCCCCGGACCGGCGCCCGGTGATCGAATCCCCTGGAATTGCAGGTGAATTGATACGGCCTCCGTAATGGTGGGGGGCGGTCGCCGGGCGGAATTCCGCCGGGTGTAGGGTCCCGGTCCCCGTAGTTATGGCGGACGGGGGCGTCGCCAGGGAGTCGGAGAACACAGCGAAATTCAGGGAGGATTCATGCAAATGACGCGCCAGAGCCGCAGGCGCTCCGGTGTCATAGCGGGCGCCGGAATGGCGGCGCTCATCGGGTCGGCCGTACTGGCCGCGCCCGCATCGGCACACACCCCCAACTGGTCGGTGGACTGCGACTCGGTCTCGGTCCACCTCACCGCCTACAACGCCCGGGTCACCAACTCGGTGACCGTCTCCGTGGACGGCGGCGCCGTGCTCGCGAGCAATGAGTCGTTCGGCGGCAGCTACGACTTCACGGGTGCGCTGCCCGACCACAGCACCGCGATCAAGGTGCACCTGGTCGTGAAGGCGGGCGACGGCAAGCAGTACGGCAGGGACGAGTACAAGACGTCCGAGCCGTGCGAGAAGCCGCCGACCACGCCGCCGCCCACCACGCCCGAGACGCCGCCGCCCACCGCGCCGCCGACCACCCCGGCGTCCGAGACGCCCACCGCCCCGCCGACCACCCCCGAGACGACCGCGACCTCGAACGCCCCGGTCGTGCAGGCCAGCACCTCCCCGGCCTCCGGTGACCTGGCCGAGACCGGAAGCTCCAGCTCGACGCCGATGATCGCGGGCATCGCCGCGGCCGTCGTCGCCGCGGGCGCGGGCCTGCTCGTCTTCAACCGCAGGCGCGGCGCGGCACACCGCTGATCCGCCGCACCACCGGCCGCCCGTCCCACGGGCGGCGTCCCGGCGCGGGGGGGGGGGGGCCCCCCCCCGGGCCCCCCCCCCGGGGGGGGGGCCCCCCCCCCCGCGCCCCCGGGGGGGGGGCGCCGGGGGGGGCCCCCCCCCCCCCCGGCGCGCGCCCCCCCCCG
>NZ_JBIVOA010000007.1:0-307703 GCF_044753885.1 Streptomyces sp. NPDC093221
CCGCGGTTCCCGCGAACACCGCCCGCATCCTGGGCATCATCGGCCTGGACCAGGTTTTCACCATCCACCCGGACGCCACGACGGCCACCGCCCGCCACTCCGCCGCCAGTTGATCCTGCTCCGGACAGCGTCAGCCAAGGGGGCCAGCGTCCGGGTGGCCGCGCTCTGCCGCCTCCGCCAACCCCGCTGCTGCGCGCTCCATTACTTGCCGCCTGCCTGCTCCAGGGCGGCCTCGTAGGCGTACAGCGCGGCGATGACCGTGGCGCGGTCGGCGGGGTCGAGACCGCGCATGACGCGTTCCCAGGCAGAGGCACTGCCGGAGAGCCATGCGCCGATCGGTGCGGCGTAGCCGTTGGCGGTGGCCCCGGTGCGGCGGGGGAGGTGGAAGGCGATGCCGCCCACGGCACTGGCCGCGCCGGTGATCAGAACGTTGTCTGGTGGGTGCGGCCGCCAGCGGCCGGGCGGGCAGGGAGACCCGCTCGGCCCGGGTACCGCAGCCGGGACGGGGAATCAGGCGTTGACCGAGGCTTCGTGTCCGGCGTCCTTCGCCGATGTCCGTGTCCGGGGCAGGACGAGATAGGTCAGGGCCAGTCCGATCAGGCTCAGGACCGCGCCCGCCAGGCCGGTCCACCGCAGAGCGCCGGCGGCGACGATCGCGCCGCCGATGACCGAGCCGGCTGCCGCACCGAGGTTGAAGGCGCCCACGTTGACGGACACCGCCAGGCTCGGCGCGGCGCCCGCGTGGTACAGGATCAGTCCCTGTAGCGGGGCGATGGTCGCGGTGGCGAACAGACCGAGTACCAGGACTGCCGCCACGGCGGTGGGCTGCCACACCACGGCGAACGGGATGAGCGAGAGCGTCGCCGCGAGCCCGCCGAAGACCCCGCGTACGGTGGCGCTCATCGACTTGTCGGTCAGCTTTCCGGCGGTGAGGTTGCCGAGAAAGCTACCCGCGCCGTAGGCGAGCAGCAGACCGGAGACCGCGTCGGCGGAGAAGCCGGAGACCCGGGTCAGCAGCGGCGCGATGTAGGTGAACAGTGTGGCGACCCCGGAAAAGCCCACCGCGGTGGTGGCGATGGCGAGCATGACCGGCCGACGGGTCACCACGCGTATCTCGTCACGCAACCGCGTGGACGGTGCTTCCTGACGGGGCAGTACGGCGGCCAGGAGCACGGTGCCCACCAGGGACAGAACGGTCAGCGCGGCGAATGGAGCCCGCCATCCGGCGCTTTGCCCGAGCAGTGCCCCCAGGGGCACTCCGAGGAGCGTGGCCACGGTGAAGCCGGAGGCCACGGTGGCGATGGCCGAGCCCGTCTTCTCGGCCGGGACCACCCGAACCGCCGTCACCAGCGCCAGCGCCAGGAAAGCGGCGTGACTCAGCGAGGACACCACGCGGCCCACCAGGAGCAGGCCGAACGACGGCGCCACGGCGCTCGTCGCACTGCCCGCCGCGAACAGCAGCATCAGCCCGATGGCGAGGCCCTTGCGCGGCAGACGCGAGGTCAGCAGGGCCATGAGCGGCCCTCCGACCACGACTCCGAGCGCGTATGCGGTCACTGCCTGTCCGGCGGTTCCCACGGAGACGCCCAGATCCTCGCCGACCTGGGGCAGCAACCCGGCGATCAGGTACTCCGAGGTACCCACGACGAAGACGCTTACGCACAGTGCGGCGAGCGCCGCGAAACCCTTGTTCACCTTCATGCCGCAGACGCTAAAGTCTCACATGGGTATGAGAGTCAAGCCCGAACGGGCAATGTTCGCGCGACTGTCAGGAGGTCCCTGTGCGTATCGGTGAGTTGTCCCGGCGTACCGACGTGGCCGTGTACTTGTTGCGCTACTACGAGGAGCAGGGTCTCCTCCATCCGCAGCGTCGTCCCAGCGGTTACCGGGAATACGTCGAGGAGGACGTCGCCGTGGTCCGCCGCATCCGCAGCCTGCTGGCCGCCGGCTTGGGCACCTCCACGATCACCGCGGTCCTGCCGTGCCTGCGGGATACCGGCGACCGTCTCGTCCCCACCTGCTCGGACCTGCTCGCCGACCTCCACCAGGAACGCGATCGCATCGCTCAGGCCATCAGCGACCTTCAGGCTTCCATGGACGCGCTCAACAACGTCATCGCTGCGGCCCCAGCCGACGTCACTCGCAGGGCACTTGCTTCACTCGACGTGTGAACGAATCGACTCTCACCGCCGTACCCCGACGGCGCTGAGGTCCCCAAGGTGGCGCCCGGCCTGTCGAAAGGGTTACGGAGTTGGCCCGCGTATGGCCCGGATCTTGGTGACCGACTCCCGCCAGATGCCGAGCAGTGCCCGCACCTTTACTTGTCCTCGCGGCACCCGGATTGCCACCGCGGTCCTGCCCGTGGAAGCGCACCGGCGGACAGGTGCGAGGCAGAAGCGGCCGTGCGGCATCGCGGTCACCGTCGAACAGCCGGGGTCGTGCGAACTGTCCAGGAGCCGCCGGGTCGTCGGGGTCCCTGTGAACGTCTGTCTCGGCTGCGGGCACATGCTCCATGCCGTCCCAGCAACCCCATTCTGATTGCGGAGAACGCCGTCCGTCCGCGGGGGCCGGGGTGGTCGTATGGGCTGATATGCCATACCGCCCAATAGGCGCAGACCAGCGCGTCGGCTACGAAGGGGCTTTGTACCTGTGCTACGGCAGAGTCCTCGGCGCGAGTGTTGCCAACACATCTGCGAGAGTGGGCTTTGGTGAGTTGGGCGATGGCCGCACCAACCAGGCCCCCGCGGCGCCGCCGCACCGGCTAATCGTGGCATGCCATGATCCTGGCGGGCTGGTGCCACCGGCATCACGCCATACGCTGGGGATGCCGCGTCGGAACAACGCTTCCAGCCGAGGCCGAGGTGGTCGTGCTTGTGCTGCCGAAGCGAAGGTGTGGAAGCAGCGCGGCCAACCTCGGGCAGGCCCGATATTCTTGGTACCGGCCGTATCGGTTCGTAAACGGCGCTTTGCGCCTCCGCGGGTCCGCTCGATGACGCAGTGGCCTCGCCGGAGTTCGGGTCTCCTGGAGTGCCGTAGAAGTGAGCGTCCCAGGCGATCGGCTGTGGCTGAGCCTGGCGAACTCCGCGGCGAGATTGTGGACTTCTCCGCTGTGGATCAGGGGGAATATGACCTGGCCTCTACCGCGCTGCCCCAAATGCTCTGTCAGCAAAGCTGTGACCAACTCGCCGACGAGTACGCTGCCGCAGACCAACTGGTTCAGCAGATTGCCTTAACTGTTCTTGGCGGGGCCAAGGGCGGCAGGAGAGGATCGGCCCTGCTGACGACCGTCGGCCTCTTGGATTTGAGGGGGCGCGCTTGAGTGGCGTCATGAAGGACGTACTCCTCTGGGGCCCAGGTGGTCGCGTTCTCATTGCTGTTACCAGAGGCACGGGATCCAGAATTGGTTACGTCTTCAATGTGGTCAACGTGGACGGTAATATCGTCTTCCTCGACTACCAGTTAGGAAAGGCCCAGCCGGTAGGCTGGGGGAGTGCTAACTCATGAGGATGAACTGACGAGCTGTCAATGACTGAAGTGCTGGGCGCTACCTCTACTTTGTTGGTGCAGGGCGGTGCAGGCCGGGACCCGGAGACGATGAGGCTTGAGCCGGAGCACGCCTACGTCGAGGACGGGCACGCAGTCATTCCCTACAACTCCCGAGCCTTTTTGGACGAAGGCCGAAAAAGGGAGCGGCTGCTGGGAAATCTACCGGTCCTGGTAGATCTCTCTCTACTGGAGTGTGCCGATACATGACCGTCCAGGAAGTACTGGCACGCCCAGAGGCTCAGGACAGCGAATGATACGGCGATGAGTTCGCCTTGCTTGACCGGACGGCCCTGCCGCCCGACGGAGTCGTAGCGGTACTGCGCCACGGCTGTGGCTGTCGAGGCGCTCGCGCCGGCGGCGGTTGCCCACAAGTTGATGGCTGAGACTTGTCCCGGTGCATCACCCGCCGGTCCTCCCGCCGCAGCGGGCAACCGGCCTCCCGCGAAGCCGAACGCGACTGATCGTTCTCAACGGCACCACGGTCACCCTGGCACGAAGCGACCCTGACCCTGGGCCCCGAGGCCACTTTTCCATAGAGTCCGTGGACGTGACCATTGTCCTGAACCTCGCCACCATAGTGATCGCCTCTCTGGCATTGCTGCTGGCCCTGCGGCAGAACCGCCTCAGCAACGGAGGGAACCACCTGCCGGTGATCCTCGAAGCCTTCAAGTTAGTCCACGGCCCGGAGTCGACCTACCTCGAAGATGAGAAGTATGTCTTGAACGATCTAGCCCGGCACTCCGTTGACTGCGGCGTTACCGAACTTCCCGACGAAGCTCGCCCCCATGCATTGAAGATAGGGATGTTCTTCGACGACCTCGGCAGGCTCGTCGCCCACGGCATAATCGATCAGGAACTGGTTGTCGGCTCCTTCGGTACGGGAATCGTCCGCATGTGGGACGCCCTGGCTCCATACGTCTACCAACAGAGACGCGTCCACGACAACCACTTCTGGATCTACTTCGAGGACCTCGCAGCCCGCACCGCTGCTACACCGAACACCCTGGTCTACGCCGCCTTGGGCCTGCGTTCACGCCCACCTCGGAGCCGGTGACACCCAGCGTCATCGCTCGCCCCACCCAGCACAGCATCCGTGACGGAACTGGGGCGGCGGCCTCAGGATCGGCGGCCGCGAGCCGGGCAGCGAACGCCAGTTGGTCGACGCCCGTGCCAGGATCGAGTCGGGTGAGCGCGGACAGCACGGCGTGGGTGAGCGAAGGGGTCGGCAGGAGGACGTAGCCGGTCCGACGGTGTTCAAGGACTGTCCGCAGGTGCGGGTTATCGCCGTAGACTTCGTCGCCCGCGACCCAGCGAACGGGAGCTCCCGCGTCCAGGGCCCGCGCAACCATGGGGGCAGCGAGTTGGGGCTTGGAGGCGAAGGCCAGATCGTCCGGGATGCCCGCGCTCCGGCAGCGTTCCGGGTTCTCAGTCCACGAGCGTGGCACGTACAGGGCTCGGTCGATGGCGGCGTGTCCGCGGGCGGCGGAGTAAACGAGATAGACGGTGACCTGGACGTTCTCGATGTGGCCGGCCGTGCCGGTGTACAGGCGCTGGACGCCGACGGTCGCCGTGCCCTTCTTCAGGTCGCCCGTCTCGTCGACCACGAGCACCGCCTGGTCGTCGGCGAGGTGCTCGATCACGTAGGCGCGCACGTCGTCAGGGACTGCGTCGGCGTCCCATTTCGCACGGTGGAGCAGGTGCTGCATGCCGTCTGGGGCTGCGTCGCCGGCGTGCTCGGCCAGCGTCCAGCAGTTCTTCCTCGGCAGGTCCGAGACTCGGCCGAGCACCAACGCGGTTGCGCGACGTCGGGGTTCGACCCGAGCGAACCGGCCCGTCACGCGACTCATCAGCTGGTCGAACATCGCCCGCCACCGGGCAGGCACTCCGCTGGGCCCCGCGGCCACCGCCTGATTTTCGTTTGTCCACACAACTCACGATGATCAACGGGGGCCGCAGCCATCTCCGCACCAGCCCCGACCAGCAAGGTCACGATCTACGACTGGAGTACTAACAACGGCCAACACAATGAGTTGACCTGTCGCAGGGTGATCAAGCAGCAGGCGAGTTTGAGGATGGCCTCGAGGATGTCAGCTCGTCGTTCCCAGTGGATGCGGAGTCGTTTGAAACCGTGGAGCCAGGCGAAGGTTCGCTCGACGACCCAGCGGTAGGTGCCCAGTCCGGTGCCGTGCCGAGTGCCACGGCGACCGACAGCACGAGCGCCGCAGCGGTGACGCACGAAGCTTCCCGCAGCGCCGGGAGCCCGGCGTGGCCTACAGTCCGGCGGCGGCCGAGGACTACGAGACGCGTAATGAGGCCAAGGTCGGCGTCTCCGACGTTCGGCGCATCGTTCCGCTCGAACACCCACCGGGCTGGCTGCGCCAGGACCAGCTGTGCCATCTCAGTAACCACCAGGTGCCTTCAACGGTGTAGGAGACGTGGCACAGCGGCCCGATCAGCGTCTTCACCCGCGTCGGCGTCCACCGCTGGTCCGCCCATCCGTGGACTAGCGGACCGCGCTGCAACTCTTGCTCCAGCCGGGCGATCTGCGCGTCACTGAGGCGAGGACGGCCGGGCGAACCCTTCAAGGCCACTCCAGCCTCGCGACACTCACCGGCGGTGTGGCCTGGCGGTGGTCAGACGGCGTCGATCACCCGCCGTACTGCGGATTCGATGGCGCGTTGTCCGGCGGGTAGGGGGTGGCCGCGGTTGTCGCCGCCGTTCCGGCCGACGTCGTAGACCCATGGTGAGGCGCTGCACAGTTCGTGACCGTCGAAGCTGTTCAGGACCGAGACGTAGGTAACGTGAGCGCGGGCGGCCGCGGCCCGGGTGGCGGCATCCATCTGCGCGGCCAGGTCGTTGAGATTGGAGCGCTCAGAAGGTGTGAGCCAGCCGCACCGCCTGGTGGCCGACTGCTGCGCGGGGAACAACCGCGGATAGCCGACCACGACTACCCGGGCATGCGGAGCTGTCGTTTTGACCAGCTGATAGGCGCTCAGCAGCTTCCCCGGGAGCGTCTGGCTGATGTAGCTCCTCGCGTGGGCGAGGGTGCGATCCAGGACGCAGTCGCTGAGGAAGCAGTGGGTCAGGATGCGGGAGAAGCCGACATCGTTTCCACCGATAGTGAGCGTGACCAGGCTCGGTGCGGGCCGAAGGGAACGCAGACGGGTCGTCACCTGTGCGGGTTCCCCCTTGAACGTCGAGCTGAGCGCCGAGATTTCCGCCCCTGAACACGCCAGGTGCGCTACGAGATGCACGGCCGCGTCGTCTACCGCCAGCAGCCGGGGCCACGCCTGCGGGCTACGATCGCAGGCGTGGGAAGCGGCGTCGAACGGCGGATTGCCCTCGCCAGAGGAGTAGGAGTCGCCCAGCGCGACAGTCGAGACCGGCGCCGGAAGCGCCGCACTGGATTTCAGGAGCGTGGCGCGAGGTTCGTCCATCCCCAGCCCCGGGCGCGGCATGGACACCAGCACGGTCTGCCAAGTGCCACATAGCCCGTCCGGGGCGGTGCACTGGACTTGTTCGACGTAGAGACGGCCTTCGGCTAGGGCGTACTGGCTGCTGTTTCCGCCTGCGCCGGAGTCGAGCGCGGAGGTGTCGAAGGAGTCCACCGGCGCGCCGGTGGTGTGGCTGTAGGTGTCTACCTGAAAGCTGGTGGAGGTGTACGCGTTATAGGCGACATTGCGCAGCAGCACGATATGGCCGCGGCTGTCGGCTTGGACGGCGACCGGTGCGTAGGCGCGGTTGCGGGCGTCGTCTCTTTCGGGGACGGTACGGGTGAACAGCAGATGGCCCCTGGGATCGACAGCGATCAGGCGGTCGGTGCTGCTTCCAGCCTGAGTGACAGTCAGCAGGACCGGCACCCCCCACGAGGCAGCGGTCCAAGCGTTGATGAGTGGGTCGGCGCAGTATGGCAGGGTGTAACGGCCGGTGCGGCCACTGATGTTGAACACATCGAGGCGGTTAACCGGGTCGTACCGCCAGCAGTCGGGTTTGGAGGTGGGGCCGCTGCGGTTGGTGAGGTACGCGAACACGTAGCCGTCGGGGTTCACAGCGAGCCGCTGCGGCATCTCGGCAGCGGCGGACACCACGCGAACGCGGCCGATGTCGTTGCCGTGGT
The DNA here is from genome assembly GCF_044753885.1 of Streptomyces sp. NPDC093221. NCBI lineage: Bacteria > Bacillati > Actinomycetota > Actinomycetes > Kitasatosporales > Streptomycetaceae > Streptomyces > Streptomyces sp. NPDC093221. The sequence continues at coordinate 7,664 of NZ_JBIVOA010000007.1, forward strand.
AGTCGACGTACCGCACGCCGTCTCCGGCGTAGTTCTCCACTACCAGGCCCCGCCGGTAGGCCCCGACGATGCCGGAAGCGTCCGCGGACCGGTTGGCGAACAGCAATGCCCCGGTCGTCGCGGATATGCCGAAGATCACGGCCTGCCAGCCGCAGTTGGTGTACGCGGTGCCGGCGCCGTAGATGTTGCCGTCCGCGCCCGGGACGAGCTGTCCGTATCCGATAGCGACAGGAGACTGGCCGCACGTCACGCTGATGGGGCGGGTCCACTTCAACGCCGCGCCCTGGTACGCCGCCACGACCGAAGGATCGGTGCCGTTGCCGTGCGGGCGTGGGCGGATGCCTACCGTCAGACCACTGGCGCTCACCATGCTGACACAAGACGCCAGCGCTCCTGCGGGCGCGCCGGGAAGCGGAGACCCACCGGCAGTGAACCGCTGCACCATCGGCCCTGTGCTGTCGTTACCCGTGCATCCCTGGACGCTGGAGTTCCCCTGCAAGTCCGTATGGAGCAGCCCTGAACTCTCAACGGGCTGCTGCCATGCCGCAGCCGACGGCTGCGGCATGTCCTGCGGGAGTTCGGCACGTGCCGCGGGTGCCATGAGCCCCGCCGCTAATAGCATTCCTGTCATCGCTGCGACCAGCGCACGTCGTGTCCCCGGCATAAGTCCCACCCCTCAGCTCACCTCCGCGGACCGCCGGGCGGATCACCCGGGCCAAGCGGAATCAGGCGATGTTAGCGGCCGATGTGTCCTTATGAGCCCTGTTCGCCGTTATTGCCTGCCAGATGCTCATTTGGCATCTACTCCGATACGCACTGACAAGCACCTGCCTGTCAGCAGGCGCGTCCGCCCCACCGACTCTCCGGTGCCCTCTGCGCCGTCACAGGCCCCGGGCCCGGACGGATCCCGCTTCGAAATTCCCCGGGCCCGCTGTCACCGTGGATGACCCGTCTAACCGAACTAAGTTGATCGCATGGAGTTGACCTGTGTGGACTTGATTGAGTGAGACGGCTGCGTGTTGCGATTCCGTGGACCAGCACAACACCTAACTGTTCGTTCCCCACCAGCACACGCCCCCCTCACCCCTCGCGCGGACTGAACACGCTATCCGCCGACTCCCCCCGGCCGCTGGCCAAGCGAAGGACCCACCTCGGCGCAGCAACCCCACTCTGAGAACGCGGCCTCATTCCGTCACCCCGCACACGCCGTTTCGTCGGTGCTCCTTCGTGTTGGCAGGGACTGGAGCCGGATGACAGCGCCTCCCGGTCAGATACCGGCCGACGTCCCGGAAACCAGAACCGCCGCTCCCTCCTCGGCAGCAGCGGCTCGATCCGCTCCTACAGCTCATCCGACACAATCCACGGCGAGGCACCAACGACCAGCCCAACGCTCAACTCATAAGCCGGACCCGGCCACCAAAAACCGATCCACCTCATTGTGTTAGCCGTTGTAAGAACTCGTCTACGTGTGACGCCCCGACCGGGCGGCGGTGGCCGCACGAGTCTGCCCGCCGAACGAGCAGAGCGCGACGACCAGCTGTAAAGCTGACGGCGTACCGTCTCGCAGCCCCGGCCGTCCACGCCACCGGGTGACGCCCGGGTCTCGATTCCCTCCGATTCCAGTGTGGAATCCAGGTGGGCGCCTGGGTGCCGGCGCGCGGAGGGCATAGAGGCGGTCGGGGTCCCGGGGCGGGTTTCGCCGACTGCGGCGAGCAGTGAGATGAACTGGTCGGCGAAGTAGAGGCTGGGCACGGGCAGGCCGGCGTCTTCGGCGAGCAGTTTGCCCGCCGTGCGGGATACCGCCCGCTCGATTCGGGGTGCCGGGCCGGGATGCGGCTTGTACTGGCCGAGCCATGACGCGGCTGTGGGTTCGCCGCGTGGCAGGTGACAGGTACAGGCAGTGGGAGGCTGCGCGGTCCTCACCGGCGGCGTACTGCCACCACCGGCGGGCGTCGTAGGCGGCGTCGGCGAGGTGGAGGATGCAGCCCAGGACGCGGGCCGCAGCGTTGTGGGCAGTTGCTCGGTGACCCATTCACTGAGGTTCACGGCGCCCTGGGCCACGACGGCCTCGCCCAGTTGCGTCAGCGGCGCGGCGGGGCTCTGTGGGCCTGTTTCGCTGCCGCGTGGTCCAGGCCCACCCGGTCCTCGCTGAAGCGGTCCGAGGCGACCGGGCGCAGCCCGAGCAGGGAGTCACCGAGTCGGCAGCTGACGCCGCCGTAGAGGAACGACAGTTCCTCGCGCGTCTTGTCGTCCGCGTCCGCGGGCAGCTCGAAGGCCACGGGCAGTCCGAAGAGGTCCTCGTAGAAGGCGCGGGAGCGGTCGACGCCGGTGACCGTGAGGCGGATATGGGCGAAGGCGCGCGGAGTGATCTGCATCCACCCATCATGTGGCCCGGGCGACGGAACGCCCGGTAATCGGGGAAGCGTGAGCGTTCCGGGTGTTGGTGGCGGCCCGCACGGTACGGGCTATTTTCGACGTCGGATGATGATGTAGTACCCGACGACGATTACCAACGAGGCGAGGAACACTACGGCAACCGCCTGTCCGGCACCGGGCTCCGTCGTTGAAACGAGGCTGAGCTGACCGAATGCCTGTGTGGGATCAGGGATGCGATGAATCATTTATTGCCAGCGGCGGAGGCGCGGTGGCTGATCCACGCTATAGCCCCGATCATGCCTATACCGAAGACGAGGGGGATGACGGCCAGCGCCCCGTTGCCTTTTATCGCCGCGCTGACACCCAGAACGATAAGAATGACCGCCGCGAAACCTGCGGCACTTCGACGACCGCGACCGGGGATGGACGAAGGTCGTCCTGAAGCCGTGACCGGCGCAGTGCCGGGGCCGGGCGCTCAGGACGGCGCCCGGCACCGGGACAGGCGCTCAGGACGAGCCCTCGGCCCGCGCTACAGGTCAGTGGCAGGCCGGCAGGTGGGCGGCCTGGACGAAGCCCCAGCGGCCGGACGCGGGGGCGTAACCCAGGATCCAGGCACGGGTGTTGTGCTTACCGCAGTGCTCGGTGGTGAGGTAGAAGGCATCGCCCGCCCGGACGTTGCCGATGGCGAAGGACTTCCCGGCGTCGCGCAGGGTGCCGACCTGCCCGGTGCCCACGTGGACGAGCCCCCGCTTGGACTTGCCGGCGTGCGGGGCGCTCATCGCCACCGACTTGACCGCCCCGCTGCCGCCCACGGCACGACGGTCGGGGAGCTGGCGGTGGTGCGTGTCGTAGGCGTGCGGATCCGTCAGGCAGGATGTGGCGACGAAGCCCCAACTGGGCTCCCCGGCTGCTCCGTAGTCCTTCACCAGCGCGTAGCCGCGGTAGGTGTACCGGACTCCCACGTGGTAGGAGCCGCCCTTCGGTGAGCGCTGCGGCTTCGTCCATCCCCAGTCAGCGATGCCGGCCTTGGGGTAGTTGGCATGGATGAAGCAACTCGGCTGCGAAAGAGTGGTGGAGTGGGTGTACTTGTCGCCCTGCCCGTTGGCGGCGAAGGCGGGGGCCGCCAGGACGGAGGCGGACGCCGCTACTGTGGCGGCGGCGAGTGCGAAAGGCTTCCACAGACGCATGGGGGATCTCCTGATGTCGTGTCGTCGAGGTGTCGTCATGTCGTCGCGCCGGTGCGAGCCGGGGCGTCCGGCCGGGTTCCGGGCCGGACGGGCTACGAGCCCGGGGGCCGGGGCGGCCGGGCGTCCGCCGGACAGCGGCGCCACTGACAGGTCTAGGTGTCCAGGGGGGTGTCCGCCCAGCTCTCCGTGTCCGCGGACGTCCGCGGACACCGGCGGACACCTGACGCGGGCAGAGCTTTCGAGGGGACGAGGAACGGGATGACACAGGCACCGGACCCGGTCGCGGCATGGCACGACCTGATGGCGGCACTCGTGCGACGATCCGGGCTGAGCGTGCGCCAGCTCGCCGCCAGGGCGGGCTACAGCAGCACCTACTGCAACGAGGCGACCAACGGCACGCGCGTCCCGCCGTGGCCGGTGGCCGAGGCGATCATCACCGCCCTCGGGGACGGTGCCGAGGCCCGATTACCCGCCTGGCGTGCCGCTCGCCAGGCCCTGGGGATGTCCGCGGACACCGGCGAGAACGCCGACGCCGGCCCGCTCGTCCCCCCGGCCGTCACCCCGCCGGGAGCGCCGGGAGCAGCCGCGCCCCGCGGGCCGGCCGAAGTCCCGCCGACGCCCCCGGCCGAGGCTCCCCCGGGGGTGCCCGCCACCCCTGACCCGCGCCCGGCGTCCGCCGACGGGCCCGCGACCCCTGCCGCCGGGCCGACCGCACAGCCGGCGCCGCCCGGAGCCACCCCTGCGCCGCGGTCACGGCAGCGGCGGGTCCTGCTCACCGCCTCAGTGACCGCGGTCGTGATCGCGGTGCTCGGCTACGCGGCCGTCGCGTTCCACCCCACCGGACACCGGAACGGCGCCGTCCCGTCCGGTCCCGGCCGCACGCCGGGGCGGTCCCAGCCGGGCGACTTCCCCTGCCGCGCCACCCGGCAGTACGTCGTCACCAGCGACGGTAACGTCCTCGACGCCCACGGCGCCCCGGTGGGCGACGGCATCCACCGCGGCGACTACTTCGACCTGGCCCCGGAACAGCCGCACAGCCACTACGCCCACCGCTACTACGGCTCCGTCGTCGGACGCGAACTCTCGGGCTACGTCGACCAGGCCAGGATCCACCTGAGCGGCACGGTATGCCTCACCCCCCGCCGCTGAGACGCCGGCAGGCCAACGGATCGCGGCGTGGCCGACCGGCCCCGCGGACGCCCAGGTGCCCCCGCGCAGGCAGAGGTCGCTGGTCTGCGCCGGGGTGACGGGGTGACGGGGCAAGCGCGTACGGGCCGTGACCCCTGATCTTGGACACACGAGACACCGGATCCTGAGGACCTGAGGACGGACATCTCGTGGTCATGAAGAGCTATCCGCCGCAGTTCAAGGCGGACGCGGTCACGCTGTACGAGTCGCGGCCCGAGGCAGCGATCAGGCAGCTTGCCGCTGATTCGGGGATCGACCCGGCGACGTTGCGGAACTGGGTCCGGGCGGCCGGAGTCAGCCGGCCACGGGGACGCCGGACAGCGGCACCCGCGGAACCGCCGACGCCGTTGGAAACGGAGAACACGCCCTGCGCAAGAAGGTCCACGAACTGGAAGAGGAACGGGAGATCCCGCGGAAGGCGGCCAAGTATTTCGCCGGGGAGACGCGCTGGTGAACCGCTTCCAGTTCGTCGCCGACCACCAGCGCCGCTACGGCGTCAACCGGCTGTGCGCCATCCTCGGCATCGCCCGCTCCAGCTTCTACTGCTAGCACGCAACAGCCGGTGCACGGTCAGCCCGGCAAGCGGCAGACGCTCACCTCGCCACCCGGATACGGGAACTGCACCGCGAATCGGACGGCACCCACGGCGTCCCCAGGATCACCGCCGAGCTCCGGAAGGCGGGCGAGTACGTCAACCACAAGCGCATTGCGCGCGTGATGCAGAAGATCCCTCGGCCAGGCTTTTCAGCAGGAATCGCGAACATCACTCAATTCCTACTAGCGGCTACCAGACCAGCAGTTACAGGTCCGATATTCTTCTTGATTTCCTCCATCGGAAGACCTGATCCAGCAAGGATTTCGATTACTCGAATCTTCACTGCTTGACGAACCTCCGAACTGGGGGAAGTGACGAGCTCTTCAAGGAGGTGAGCACATCTCACCACCACGGGGTCACCTGGTAGCTGTCTCTCTAGCGCAGGGACGAGCACAGGCCAGACAAACGCCTCGGACAGCAGCGAATAAATCCCTATTTCCTGCGGAACTAGACCTAGGTCGCGCGCCGACTCGACCTCAGCGGCCTCCAGCTCCTCAACCAAGGGAGAGCACTCGGGCAGCCAGTGGAGCAGAGCTGCGCGCATATACTCGCCATCAGGAGATACTTTTTTAGACACGGGCACAGTCACCTCGTTGCATCATCGATGTTTTGGGGGCTACGCCACAGGGGGAGGCCCGCAGTCCCCACCAGAAATCTCACAATAGCTAATCCCGCCCCTCAGATACTGTACAACAACGTCGACTATGAGGAGGCTATCGGTAATGCCACCTAGCGTACTCAGTATGCCCGCTGTTCTCAGGCGCGGGCCGCTAGTCCGGAGCGCAGGCTTGTATGGCCTCTCCTGGAACTGCGAACCTGTGACCGATTCAAGCGCTGGCGAATTCGCAACCCGGTTAATTTCACCGCGAATAGTCCTATCAGCCTCAGTGGGTTCGTTGAGGTACGTCGTAACCTCGCCAGCCTTGTCGACGGATTCGTCCGTTCGTGATGGCGTGAGCAAGAAGCCGTGGATCGTGGATGACGGGTTGTGGGCTCGGATCGAGCCGCTGCTTCCGGCATGGCCGGACCTGTCGCCGGGCCCGCGGCCCGTGGATGATCGGCGCTGCCTGCAGGGCATCCTGTTCGTGCCGTACACCGGCATCACCTGGCAGCAGTTGCCGCTGGAGCTCGGCTCCGGCTCCGGGCAGACCTGCTGGCGGCGCCTGGGTCGTTGCAGGCGGCCGGAGTGTTCGAGGACCTGCACCGCACACTCCTGGCCGAGTTGAACACGGCCGGCCTGATCGACTGGACACGCGCCTGCGTGGACGCCTCCCACGTACGCGCGAAAAAGGGGGCGAGGCGACAGGCCCCTCGCCGGTTGACCGCCGCACGACCGGCAGCAAACACCACCTGATCAGTGACGGCGGCGGCATTCCGTTCCACGTGATCACCTCCGCCGCCAACGTCAACGACCGCCCGTCGCCGGCCGAGTCGGGCACCCCCGCAAACGCCGCGACGCCCCTGCTCGGGGACATGGGCTACGACAGCAACCCCAACCGGCGACAACTGCGCCAGCGCCGGATCCTGCCGGTCATCTCCCGCAAGGGATCACGGGACATCATCGGCCTCGGCAGGCTCCGCCACGTCGTCGAGCAGACCTTCGCCCAACTCCACCAGTTCAAGCGACCTGCCGTCCGCCGGGAACGACGCCTCGACCTCCACAACGCCTTCGTCTCACTCGCCTGCGCACTCATCTGCTGGCGACGCCTCAACAACGCATCCTCATGATCATGTTACGAGTTCTCAGGTGTCAACGCCCGCTTCGGTCGCATGTCAACGCCCGCGAACCTGCCCGCACGTTGGCGCGCGTGGCCACTCACCGGTGACGCGCGTACGGTTGGCACGATGCCCCGGTCCCCGGCAGCGGGTTTTTGATCTGTCTGGAAGAGGCGCATCGGGTGCATGTATTTCACGGAAACCCAAGGGCGCGTGGGCGCGCAACAGCGGCGCCCGGGGGCATCGACGCCCGGACGCCGCACACGGTCACTGCGGCGGCCAGTCTTCCGGCCGACCGTGTCGTCGGCGAACTGGCCTCCAGCAGGGACGGTCTTCGCGCGAAGGCGGCGGCGGAGCGGCTGCTGCGATGGGGGCCTAACGCCGTGTCGTCGCACCGTGCGCGGGCGCTTCCCGTGCTGTGGCGGCAACTGCGGTCTCCGCTGCTGGGACTGCTGCTGGCTGCCGCGGCCGTCTCCTACGGTGTCGGAGAGCGCAGCGCCGCCGTGATCATCGCGGTGATCGTCGCCCTCTCGGTGGGCCTCGGCTTCGTCAACGAGTTCCGGGCCGAGAAGGCCGCCGAGGCGCTGCACAGCCAGATCCGCCACCAGGCGGTCGTCTTCCGCGACGCCAAAGCGGTGAGCGTTCCGGTGACCGACCTGGTACCGGGAGACGTGGTCAGCCTCCGGCTGGGTGACATCGTGCCCGCCGACGTGCGGCTGCTGGAGGCGACCGACCTGGAATGCGACGAGTCCGTCCTCACCGGTGAGTCGCTGCCGGTGTCCAAGGCGACGGACCCGGTTCCGGCCGGGACGGCGCTGGCAGACCTGACCTGCTGCGCCCTGATGGGCACGGTCGTCCACTCCGGCAGCGGCCGCGCTCTGGTGGTCTCCACCGGCGCCGATGCCGAGTTCGGGAAGATCGCGGTCGGGCTGAGCGGCCACCAACTGGAGACGGAGTTCCAGCGCGGGCTGCGCCGATTCTCCATGCTGCTCGTCTACGTCGCGGGCTCCCTCACCGCGTCGATCCTCGTGATCAACGTGGCGCTCCACAAGCCGCTCATCGACTCGCTGCTCTTCTCGCTCGCCATCGCGGTCGGCATCACCCCCCAACTGCTCCCGGCTGTCGTCTCCACCAGCCTGGCCGCCGGGTCGCGGCGCATGAGCCGCCGCAAGGTACTGGTCAAACGCCTGGTCTGCATCGAGGACCTCGGTGACGTCAACATGCTGTTCACCGACAAGACCGGCACCCTGACCCTGGGGCGCATCGACTTCATGCGCGCCGTGCCCGCAGGCGACGACTCTCCCGAACAGGTACTGCGCTGGGGCCTGTTGAGTACCGAGAGCAATGCCGCCGACGGCTCGGCGGTGAGCGGCAATCCACTGGACGCCGCCTTGTGGGGCTCACCCGCGGCGCAGACCCAGCACACGGCTCTCGCCGCCTGGACGCAGGTGGCGGTACTGCCGTTCGACCACCAGCGGCGGATGGTCTCCACCGTGGTCCGCGACGGCTCCGGCACGGCGATCCTGGTCACCAAGGGCGCCCCGGAGAGCGTGCTGGAGCGCTGCGTCGACGTACCGGACACCGCCAGGAAGGCGCTGGAGACCGAGTTCGCCGCGGGCAACCGCGTCGTGGCCGTCGCCACCCGGCCGGCTCCCGGTTTGCGGAAGCCCACCGCCCCGGACGAGAACACCCTGCACCTCAGCGGCCTGCTGGTATTCCTCGACCCGCCCAAGCCCGATGCGGCAGCGGCGCTGCTCCGGCTCGCTGGCCTGGGGATCGACGTCAAGATCGTCACCGGCGACAACCCCGCGGTGGCGGTCCGGGTCTGCCACGACCTGGGTCTGCCTGCGGCCACCGCCCTGACCGGGACAGACCTGAACACGCTCGACGACAACCAGCTCATCGAGGCGATCGAGCGCACCACGGTGTTCGCCCGCGTGAGCCCGGAGGACAAGGCACGCATCGTCCGTGTCCAGCGCACCACCGGAAACGACGTGGCGTTCCTCGGTGACGGCGTCAACGACGCCCTCGCCCTGCACGCCGCGGATGTCGGGATATCCGTCGACTCCGCCACGGACGTGGCCAAGGACGCCGCCGACGTGATCCTGCTGGAGAAGGACCTCGACGTGCTCGCCGACGGGGTCACGGAGGGACGCCGGATCTTCGCCAACACCATCAAGTACGTCCTCATGGGCACGTCCAGCAACTTCGGCAACATGTTCAGTGCGGCCGGTGCCTCGCTCTTCCTCAGCTTCCTCCCGATGCTGCCGTCGCAGATCCTGCTCAACAACCTGCTGTACGACTCCAGTCAGCTCGCCATCCCCACCGACAACGTCGATGAGGTGCAACTGCGCCGCCCCTCGCACTGGGACATCGGTTTCATCCGTCGCTTCATGATCTGCTTCGGGCCGATCAGTTCGGTCTTCGACTTCGCGACCTTCGGCGTCATGCTGTGGGTCTTCCACTCCGGTGCGACGCAGTTCAGGACCGGCTGGTTCGTCGAGTCACTCGCCACCCAGACGCTGGTGATCTTCGCCATCCGTACCCGCCGCATTCCGTTCTGGCGCAGCCACCCCAGCCTTCCCCTGGTGCTGGCGGCGTTCGGCGCGGCTGCGGTCGGCGCCGTACTGCCGTCGACTCCGCTGGCCCACACCCTCGGATTCCAGCCTTTGCCGGCAGGGTTCTTCGCGGCGCTGGCGGCCCTGACCGTCTGCTATCTCGGACTGATCGAAGCGGGCAAGTGGCTCTTCTACCGCACCTTGCCGTCGCCGGACACTGTTCCCTTGCCACACGCGGGTCACCGGCGCCTGCTGCGACGGCGGGCCGCACGCTTCAGCTCGCTGAAGCGTGCGGCAGGCGGCACGGCCCGGGTGTAGGCGTGTACTGACCCTGAATCGATGACTACGGCGTCCCGGCCCTCTGGCCTGGTGTGTTCCGGCGGCGGAGCCACCGGAGCGGTTCGTCGGCTCCTCAGATGATGAAGGGGAACGGCGCGATCACGGCCAGCTGTGACGGGCCGAGCGACGCGGTGCCGAAGAGGTCCTGGAGCGGGGGCGTATAGCGACGGCTGCCGTGAAGACCGGTTCGAAGGCGATGCCCCACGGCAGGCGCGGGTTGGACCGCAGGCCGATGGTGAACAGCGAGGCGTCGTCGGTCCGGGCGGCGAACGCCGTGCTGATCTGGCAGGCGACGATGTCGGCGAAGGTGATGGTCGTGGCCTGCAGATAGGCGTGGTGAAGGGCCGTACCGCCGCCGGTGGGGTCGCCGGGGTGCCAGCCGGCCCGTCAGAGGGTGAAGAAGAAGCCGCCCAAGACCAGGACCGCCGAGATGCTTCCCAGGAACGCCCAGGCGCGGATGAGCAGCGCCCGGTCGATGACTCAAGCGGTGCGGGGTCGCGGCGGCCGGTCCATCACTCCGGGTTCGGCGGGCTCGCGTCCCAACGCCAGCGCGGGCAGCGTTTCCGTTCCGAGGTCGATGGCGAGGATCTGCAGGACCGTCAGCGGCAGCGGCAGCGGCACCGCGCCACCGGACAGCGCGACCACTTCGCCGCGGGCGCGCAGGGTGTCAAGGGACAGCAGGAGTTCCCCACTCGCGGACAATTGATCTCCCCACTGACGGACGCTGGAAATCCCCGGTGGATTGCTGATCTCGCCGCTGGTTGGTCAGCCGAGCGGGGCGACGCCGCGGCCGGTGGTCGCCTCGGCGAGACGATGGCTGTCGCCCTGCGTTACGACGACGTGAGCGTGGTGCAGGAGCCGGTCGACGGTCGCGGTGGCGAGGGTCTTGGGCATGATCTCGTCGAATCCTGAGGGATGCAGGTTGCTGCTGACGGCCAGACTTCGCCGTTCGTAGGCGGCATCGACCAGCCGGTAGAAGCCTTCGGCGGCTTCCGGCGAGACCGGTAGTAGCCCGATGTCATCAACGATGATCAGATCGGTTCGGGTGATCCGGGTGATGGCCTTCGAGACGGAGTCGTCGACGCGGTGACGACGGATCAGGGCCCCGAGGTCTTCGATGGTGAACCAGGCGACCGTCATCCCGGCGTCGACCGCGTACTGGCCGAGCGCTTCGCTGAAGTGCGACTTCCCGGTCCCTGACGGGCTGACGGCGCAGAGGTTCTCGCGCCGGCCGACCCATTCCAGGGTCCGCAGCGCGGACTGCGTCGGGATGGGGCTCGAAGACGCCCCCTCGTTCCAGATGTGGAAGGTCTTGCCGGTCGGAAAGGCCGCGCGCGTGCGGCGGGTGCGGAGGTTGGCCGCATCCTCGGCCAGAAGGGCCCGGACGATCTCGGCGGGATCCCAGCGCTGGGCCGGCGCAGTGGGGACGATCTCGGTCGTCGCCCGGCGAATGTGGGGCAGCTTCAACCTGCGGGTCAGCGCGATCGCCTCGTCGAACGCGGCGCCGGACGTCGCGGCGACCGCCGAGGCCGGTGCCTGCATGCGGGGTCGCGTCGCGGCCGGTTGGGCGGGACTGTCCTTCATGAAACAGGTGCTCTTTCCAGGTCAGGGGCCGACGCGGATGCCCGTCGGCCAAGATGGTGGAGTTGCTGTCATGGGGGTCAGATAGGTTGCCCGGATGACTGACACGGACCCGCTGGTGCCCGTCCTCGCCGGATTCGTGGTCGACATCGTCTGGTTCCTCGACAGCTGCGAGGACGACGAGGTCGCCCCCGACTCCGCGGTGAAGATGATGGAGAGCGTCGCCTGGTTCCTGGGGCGTCTGCCCCAGGACCAGCGCGACCGGATGCTGCAGGTTCTGGTGGACCTGGCCGAGGCCGAGGAGACCCCGAGCCGGCGGGAGTTCTTGGAGGAATTCCCCGCCGCGCTCGGGCTGATCGATGAGCCCGAGGACTCAGACTGAGCCGAAGCCCGACCAGGCGGAGGCGCCCGGCTGCAGGCTGTGGGTCTCGCTTCGGTGGACCGGCTCTGCGCGGTCGTGCTCGTCCTGGTGGCCCAGGATCGACAGCAGGTCACCCTCGGTGAACCGTCCGACCGTCGCCGCGGCGCCGAGCGCACGGTCGACGTCGGCCGCTCCGTAGAGCTTGGCGAGCGCGACCGCGTCGGCCATCTTCGCCCTGATCCTGCGGATGCCGGTGGCGGCGGCCTCCATCAGCCAGGTCGCCGCCATTGGCCCGATGGCCAGGAACTGGGCCTCGGCCGGGTTCGTCGGCTTCGGCGTGCGCTCGCCCCGCGGGGCGTTGGGGTAGTGCTCGTCGGCGATCCGTGGGCTTCCCGGCGCCGAGCGAAGGTGGCGGGCGACCTCGACCGCGCTGCCTCTGCTCAGCGCGGTGACGATCAGCTCGTCGCCGTGGAAGCGGACCCAGACCCGCTCGTCGACGAACTGGTGCGGGACCGAGTAGCGGACCGACTCGACCGAGATCGTGGAGTCCTTGCCGACCCGGCGGGTCTCGCCGAACGCGGCGGTGAACGGCTGCTCGGGCACCGGGTGCAGCCGCAGCCGTTCCTCGGCCAGCAGCTCGGCCGGGATCCGGCGGGTCTAGCGGTGAATCCGGCCGTTCACCTCCGTCATGAAGTCAACGCATGCCTGCTGGAGTTCGGTGAAACGTCGTAGTCGGGGCGGAGATTGACCGCTGTGGGGACCAGGTCCCGCTTCGCGATCCTCACCGTCGCCTCCGTGCCGCCCTTCGAAGCCGGATCGGCCGGCATGCACGAGCGGACGACCGTGCCGTAGTAGCGGGCGATCGGCACCAACTCAGGATTGCGGACCGCGATCATGGCCACGTGCTCGACCGTGACGGTCTTCTCGTTGTCGGTCAGGCAGTAGGTCGGGACCCCGCCCAGCGTGCGGAACGTCGTGTCCAGGCAGGCCGTGACCGTGGGCAAAGTCTTGTCGAGTACCGGGATGACCACCCGGAACCGGGACCAGGCCAGCCACGCGCACCACAGACTCGTGCGTCTGCCGTCGATCCGCGGGCCTTCGCCCCAGTCCCACTGCAGCCATATCGCCGGCTCGGGTATCCACGGCCGGAAGACCCTGCGGTTCCCGGCCCGATAGGACTCCTTAGCCGCCGCGACGGCCCGCCAGGTCGTGCGGTCGGTGCCGGTGAAGCCCATCGCAGCGATCTTCTTGTGAACAGCGTCGGCGCCGACCCGGCCTCGGGACCGCTCGACGAGCTCCTCCACCTTCGGCAGGAAGTCGTCGATCAGCTTCGATCGCACCACCCGCTCGGTCGGATCGACACCCTGCCCGCGCAGCTGCACATAACGGCGCACGGTGTGGTGGTCGCAGCCAGCCAGCTCGGCCGCCTTCCGGTAACTCCCCGTGAGGTCGTGGGCCTCAAGAATCTCCATGATCTCCTCATCGCTCTTCACCCCGCCCACTCTGAGTCATGGGCTGAATGGGTCTGCGGGGAGATCAGCTGTCCATCACCGGGGAGATTTCATGTCCACCAGCAGGGAGCCCAACTGACCGCCAGCGGGGAGTCTTCTTTGTTCCTCTGACACAGGGCCTCGCAGATGCGCAGTTTCGCCTCGGGCGACGTCCTAGCGAACACGATCTCCTCGTCGCCCGAGATGAGGGCGTCGAGGCCGTCGTCACTCATCGCGTCCAGCGCCGTGCCGGCCACGACCGGGCTGCCCTTGCCGCCGATGCCGACCTGGCGGGCGATTTCAGCGCCGGTGAGTCCGTAGTCACCGGTGACGACATGGATCCGCATGCCTGCCCGGTCGCGGCCTGCACCGCCTGTGCGACACCTTCGCGGGGCGTGTTGGCCATCGCCACCAGACCGACCAGGGGCAGCCCGGCTTCGGCTTCCTGCCTGTTGTCCAGAGCCCCGGGTACGACGCGCCGGGCGACGGGTTTCGAGTGCGCCCTTGGTGTGCACCACGAGGTCGCCGGAGGTCTGGTCCACCGTCGACTTGCGCTTGAGGTGGGCGTCGAAGTGGAAGACGGCCCGGCGTGCGGCCATACGCTGCGATGAGGTCACTCCTACCCCGAGCTCCGATGCCAGCCGCCCGCCAGGGACATGGTGCACGACGGCCTCGACTTCGACGGTGTCTTCTGCGCGACCGGCACGGTGGCGATGGGCGTGCCGCGCGGCCTCGCCGACTCAGGGGTGCGGGTGCCCGGTGAGGTCAAGCTGATCGGCCTCGACAACGTCGAGACGAGCGCATACCGCGCCCCCTCGCTGTCCACGATCGACCCGGACGACGACGCGAGGGCACAGTCCGCGGTCGGCCTCCTGGCCCGGCGGTCGCGTCGTCGGTCAAGGACCAGGAAGGGATCGTCAGCCGCTTCACTCCGGTGGCCAGGGAATCGACCTGCCGATGAGGCCAGATGGACCGCGGCAGAGTGAGCCGGCCCGAAAGTGCGTCCCGCGCAGGGGATGACGGGCCCTCGTCGTACTCGCTAGGCTCAATCCAGCAGTGGGAGCGCTCCCACATACCCCGTCGCATCTGGCCCTCGCTCCCTGAGGGCCCTCTCCCCCCACGAGAGCACGGAGGAAAACTGTGACACCCCCCATCGGTACCCCACGCCCGGCCGAGGCGGTCAAGGCTCCCGCGCGCGGGTCGCGGCTGCGCAAGGCCATGGCGCTCGGCGTAGCCGCAGGTCTCGCCGCCACCGGCATCGTCCTGAGCACCGAGATCACCGCGGGCGCCGCGGCGCAGGGCAGCCTCCCGACCGGGACCCAGCTCTACGCGGACCCCAACTCCCAGGTCGTCCGCTGGGTTGCCGCCAATCCCGGTGACTCCCGCCAGCCGGTCATCGCCCGGCGGATCGCAAGCCAGCCGCAGGCGATCTGGTTCTCCAACTACCGCCCCTCCACCGTCACCGGTGACGTCCGGGCTGTCACCACGGCCGCGGCCACCGCCGGACAGGTGCCGGTGCTGGCCGTGTACGAGATCCCCAACCGTGACTGCGGCGGCGCGTCCGCAGGCGGCGCACCGGACCTGGCCTCGTACGACGCCTGGGTGCGCAACTTCGCCGCCGGGCTGGGCAGTGGCCGGTCGATCATCATCCTGGAGCCCGACTCCATCGCCCTGACCACCTGCCTGACCGCACAGCAGCAGGCCGACCGGTTCGCCTCGCTCTCCCGGGCGGGAGCCGCCATCCACGCCGCCGCACCCAACGCAAAGGTCTACCTGGACGGCGGCCACTCGGCCTGGAACAGTGCCTCGGAGCAGGCCAATCGGCTGCGCAGCGCCGGCATCCTGACGAATGCCGACGGCCTCTTCACCAACGTCTCCAACTTCAATACCACGGCCAATGAGGTCAACTTCGCCAAGAACGTGCTGGCCGCGCTCGGCAACCCGGCCAATCTGCACGCCGTGGTGGACACCAGCCGCAACGGCAACGGTCCAGCGGGCGGCGGGGCATGGTGCGACCCGTCTGGCCGGGCGATCGGCGCCTATCCCACGACCAACACCGGCGACGCGGCGATCGACGCGTTCCTCTGGGTGAAGCCGCCAGGCGAGGCGGATGGCTGCGCCGGCGCCGCAGGTACCTTCCTGCCGGACGTGGCATACGCGCTGGCATCCGCCGGAACCTCGGACCCCGTTCCGCCGACGACCCCGCCGACTACCGCCCCGCCGACCACCGTTCCGCCGACTACCGCCCCGCCGACGACCCCGCCGACCACGGCCCCGCCCACGACAGGTGCGGCCTGCTCCGTCAGCTACAAGATCGTCAGCGCCTGGACGGGCGGCTTCACCACGGACGTGACCCTGCGCAACACCGGCGGCAGCGCAGTCAACGGCTGGTCGCTCAAGTGGACTTTCCCTGCCGACCAGAAGATCACCAGCGCATGGAACGCCACGACCACCCAGTCCGGCGCCACCGTGACCGCCACCGACCTGGGCTACAACGGCGCCGTCCCCGCGGGCGGCTCCACCAGCTTTGGTTTCCAGGGAACAGGCTCCGGCACCACCTCGCCCACCGCGTTTACGCTCAACGGCTCTGCCTGCACCGTATCCTGACGCACCATCCGCTCTACGGCGGTGGCCGGCCCGGAAATCTTGCCGGGCCGGCCACCGCGGTACGCCCGGCACGGGCAATTGATTGGACGAGCCCCCACGCGGGGGAAAGCGGTATTGACCGCGTCTTTGAGTCTGACTGGGGCCGGCCCTGCCGGCACCGGCTGACAAGGTCAGGCGGCCGCGCACACCGTTCCGTTGACTCGGAAGCCGTACGGCACGACGTTGCTTGTGCGATAGGCGGCGGTGAATCCGATGTCAACGGCGCCGCCGGGTGCCAGGGTGGCGTTGTATCCGGCGTCCCGTGCCGTGACGGTCTGGCCAATTTGGGTCAGTACGCCGTTCCACGCGTTGTCGATCCGCTGGTCACCGCCGAAGACCCAGGTCACGCCCCAGCCACTGGTGACGGTGTAGGCGGTCGTGCAGTCCGTGCTGGCCGAGGAATTGGCGGCGACCATCAGCGGTACGGACGCGGCCGAGACAGTGCCGCCGGTGTCGGCCGCCTTCACGGTGAAGGTGTAGGCGGCGGATCAAGGTCGAGGCCCGGTACGCGGGATGGTTCCCAGAAGGTGTCTGCGGTTGGTCCACCCACGACCCAACCCTGTCAGTCCGTCACGAACATACCTTCGGGGAAGAACGTGCCCCCGACGGGAACGTCGACCTCGAAGAGCTCGTTGGTGGACAGGACGAACCGCAGACGTTCGTTCTCGCCGCAGTGTCGGGATGAGTGGCCCAGCAGCAGGAAGTGCTCGTGGGGCCTGAACTCGAACTCGCCCTTGGCCGGGATGACGACCTTGTCCAGGATGACCTGCTACAAGCCCGGTGAGCAGTCCAGGCTGATCTACGCGATCCGCGAGTACCGGGGCCGCAAGGACGAACCGAAGGGCTTCGGCTGGAAGGACTACCGCGACCTGGTCATCCGCGCCCACACCCAGCTCGGCGGCCCGATCGTCCTGGTCTGGGACAACTTGCGCATGCACCTGGTCGCACCCTGCGGGCGTTCTTCGAAGCCGACACCGCCTGGCTCTCCGTGTTCCAGCTACCGACATACGCTTCCGGACCTCAACCCGCAGGAGGGCGTCTGGTCACTGGTCACACGCGACATCGGCAACCTCGACGCCGCCGACCTCAGCCAGATCACCCGCGCGGTGAAACGCAAGCTCAAGATGCTGCAGTACCGACCGGAGGTCATCGATGGCTGCCTGACGGGCACCGGCCTGAACTTGTCGGGGTAATCGTCAGAAGTAGCCGAAGAAGCGATTCCACCAGGTGGGCCGCTGGATGTGCGGGTGCAGTCGGCTCGGCCCGTCGTAGTCGCTCTCCAGCAGTTCCTCGGGAACCACGACGTAGCCGAGCTCTTCCAGCGCCCGGTTGACCCTGGCGAGGTCAGCACCGTCCAGCTCACCCTCAGCCTGCGCGTCGTCCGTCCCGAGGAAGGCACCAGGATTGTCCGCGCACACCAGCGCCAGTGAGCCGAACTGGCTCACACAGACGACGATCCGGGTCCCGCACACAGTCGCGTCCCCGGGCACGTAAATACGTCCGTACTCGCTGGAGTCCTGATTCTCCTGCCCGGCCACGGTCGTGCAGTGAGCTGCGAAGTCACCTTCGAGTCGGTCTACCAGCTGACCGAAGCGCACGGCGATCTCGCGACGGTCGAAGTCCCGCGGCCACTCCAGCCACTCAGGATCATCCAGCTCACGTAGCAACACCAGCAGATCCGCGTTGTTCTCGGTCATGCACTCATCCTGCCGCGACGCCTACCCGGGAGCCAGCGTGGGCAACGCGATGCACACCGCTCCCCGACAACACCCGTTCAGGTTCAATAGCCCAGGGACCGAATCGCGGTCGCGCATAATCCCGTTTCTTCGCCGGTCTCGCGGACCGCCGCATGCTGCGGGTTTTCGCCGGGCTCGATGCGTCCGGCGGGGAACTGCCACAGCAACGTGCCCTCTGGAACCGTGCGGCGCACCAGGAGCACGCACCCGTCATGAAGGATCACGGCGGCGGCGACCGATGGCTCATGCCCAGGGCGCAGACCCGCAGCGGTGGTGAGTGTCCCCGTCATGGTGAACCGGCGGCAGTGGTGAGGAGACGGCTGGTGGCGCCGTGGCAGCGTGCAGGCATCGAGGCGATCCTCCCGTAGTCGTTTGGGTGGGGATGGCCGCGCCGCGTGGGCGGCGCGGCCATCGGTTACCGGCCGACGTGACGCCGCCGGCTAGTGGGGGTGGCTATCCCCGGACCGGTTTGACGCTGCCGGTAGTTGGGGGGCCAATGTCGGAGCCTGCTCCGGGCGGTAACCCGATACGGAACAGACGGAACTGCACGACGTGGTCCTTCGGGTGCGATGGAGCTGACACGGTTGTGGGTGTGCCGGGCTCATTGGGCCAGGAAGCTTGCTCTGGCGGTGGTGATGCCGAGCTCTGGCAGTTGGGTCTGCCGCACGATTGGGTGACATCTTGACCTGACCTGTCAGCCAAACGTGCAGCAGACCCCGAAGGCCACCTCACGGTCGTCCGTGGCGACTGACAGCTGACCCTTGCGCGCCGCCCACCGGCCGATTCCCGGCCACCTGATGGGCTATTGCGGCAAGGCGCTTGCTGCGCGCCCCTCATCGGCTTCCCGTATGTGCGCCAACTGCCTTCGCTTGGTCGAGTCCCTCGACCGCTTCCGGCAGCGGGTACCTGAGCTGGACCTGCCCGAATCGGAACCCTGCCACGGCGACACCCACCTGTGGACCGTCAAAGGCCAGACGAACCCGGTCACAGGACACCTTCGCGACGGACTCGTCGGGACCTCCTGGCCCCAGCGCCGCCATTTCGACGTCTTCGGCGGGCCCGCCCGCGCCCTGCGCGCGGGCGACGCCTACCGCCTGTCGGGCTGCGCGCACACGCACGCACTACGTCGAGGCTGCAACCGATCGCAATTTCTATTGTTGCGAATGGTATTCCCACCTCGTTTGGTGAATTCCGATGGTGGGGCGGGTGCAGTCTCTTCTGTGTCCGCCCCGCAAGTGCCGCTAATTGCAGTTGCTCAGAATTGAATCGACATCCGGGATGCTGACCCCGAATGTGATTCCGATTTTCGCGATCGAACGCTTGTTGCTCTGACGATGAGGCGAGCGGCATTTTTTACACCCCACAGTCCCCGAATCGCGCGCTTGATTTTCAGGATCTTGACGGCGGGCAGCCACCGTGATGCTAAGACAAGGCCATGGCGCTGGCGCACTTGAGGATTCTCCAAGCTTTGCGCATTTTGCCCAGACAGGACTGACCGTTGAGATCATACGTCAGCGGATCGGCAGAATATCCGTAGCGATTCGGCGAGACGTCGGCGACCGGATCATTTTGCAGGAATCGTCCAGATGCCGGATCGTAGAGGCGTACCCGGAAGAACCCGTGATGACGTCCAGATCGCCGTCAATGCCGTGGATGGAAACTCGCAATATACCCCTGCCGCCGTTCGCTATGGCTGGCTCGGGGGCGAACAACGTAGGTCTTGATACTCGGGAAGCGGCCGTATGACCTTCGGTACGCGGGCATCTCTTTCTGGCTGGCCTCCGGCGGTGATCCTGCCGAGGGCGCCCGAAGGGCCGGGCATCCAGGTCATGTTCAGCTGCTGCGCCACGTTTCTTGCTGGAGCGCAGGACTACGCCGACGGTCGCATCGAGGAATCGGTGCGGCTCTGGGGGCAGATGGCGGAGACCGTCGACGGCGGGCCTTGGGCGGCCCGGTCCGGAAATAGACCGGGACAGCTGGTCAGAGGGGGGAACCAGGGGGAGATGTCGGGAGAACACCGGGCGCCGTACACCGACGGCGCTGAGGACACCAAGGCGGCGCCCGACCTGGCGAAAGGCCAGGTCAGGCGACATATTTGAGGAGTCTAGAAGAAGCCGAGCTTCTTCGGGGAGTACGAGACCAGGAGGTTCTTGGTCTGCTGGTAGTGCTCGAGCATCATCTTGTGGTTCTCGCGGCCGATGCCGGAATTCTTGTAGCCGCCGAAGGCCGCGTGGGCCGGGTAGGCGTGGTAGCAGTTGGTCCAGACGCGGCCCGCCTTGATCTCGCGGCCGAGCCGGTAGGCGGTGTTGCCGTCGCGGGTCCAGACGCCCGCGCCGAGGCCGTACAGGGTGTCGTTGGCGAGCTTGAGGGCCTCGTCGGTGGAGTCGAAGGTGGTGACCGAGACGACCGGGCCGAAGATCTCCTCCTGGAAGATCCGCATGTTGTTGGTGCCGCGGAAGATCGTCGGTTCGATGTAGAAGCCGCCCTCCAGGCCGGGGACGGTACGGCTGGTGCCGCCGGTCAGGACCTCGGCGCCCTCCTGCTTGCCGATGTCGAAGTACGACAGGATCTTCTCGTACTGGTCGTTGCTGGCCTGGGCGCCGAGCATGGTCGCCGGGTCCAGCGGGTCGCCGCCGACGATGGCGCGGGTCCGCTCCAGACACCGGGCCATGAACTCGTCGTAGATCGAGGAGTGGATCAGTGCGCGGGACGGGCAGGTGCAGACCTCGCCCTGGTTGAGAGCGAACATCACGAAGCCCTCGATCGCCTTGTCCAGGTAGTCGTCGTCCGCGGCCATCACGTCCGGCAGGAAGATGTTCGGGCTCTTGCCGCCCAGTTCCAGCGTCACCGGGATGATGTTCTCGCTGGCGTACTGCATGATCAGCCGCCCTGTGGTGGTCTCACCGGTGAAGGCCACCTTCGCCACCCGCGGGCTCGACGCGAGCGGCTTGCCCGCCTCCACGCCGAATCCGTTGACGACGTTGAGCACACCGGCGGGCAGCAGGTCGGCGATCAGCTCGATGACGACCAACAGGCTGACCGGAGTCTGCTCGGCGGGCTTGATGACCACGCAGTTGCCCGCGGCCAGCGCCGGCGCGAGCTTCCATGTGGCCATCAGGATCGGGAAGTTCCACGGGATGATCTGGCCGACCACGCCCAACGGCTCGTGGTAGTGGTACGCGACGGTATCGGCGTCGATCTCCGAGATGCTGCCCTCCTGCGCGCGCAGCGCTCCCGCGAAGTAGCGGAAGTGGTCCACCGCCAGCGGCAGGTCGGCGGCCAGCGTCTCGCGGACCGGCTTACCGTTCTCCCACGTCTCGGCCACCGCCAGCCGTTCGAGGTTCTCCTCGATCCGGTCGGCGATCTTGTTGAGGATGTTCGCCCGCTCCGTGGCCGAGGTGCGGCCCCACGGACCGGCGGCCGCGTGCGCGGCGTCCAGGGCCAGCTCGATGTCCGGCGCGGTGGACCGCGCGACCTGGCAGAAGGTCTCACCGGTCACCGGGGACGGGTTGTCGAAATACTGTCCCTCGGCCGGTGCGACCCAGTCGCCCCCGATGAAGTTGTCGTACCGCTGGGCGAAGCTGACGATGCTGCCCTCGGTGCCTGGCTGCGCGTAGACCATGACGGCGCTCCTCGGTGTACCGGTGTGCGGGTTACGGTGTCAGCACTCACTGTGGTGGCCCGAGGTTGGCAAAAGGTTGGCGGCGCGGGGCCTGTGCGGACGCCGGGGCGCGCAAGGTTGGCGGCCCCGGGCCTGTGCGGACGCCGGGGGGCGGGCGCCGCTTCCCGCACGGCCGGAGACCGTCGCGTCAGCTCCGCAGCGCCGCGTTCAGCCGGCTCGCCGCGATCCCGCGCCGCGCGTCGCCGGGACCGAGCAGCCGCAGCGCGTGCTCGTGCACGGCGGCGTCGTACGGCGCCCGCTCCCCGTACCGCAGCGCGTGCTCGGGGCGGGTGTCGGCGAGCACCGCCTCGCGGACCACCACTTCCAGATGCTCGCGCCAGGCCACGATGCCCGGCGCCTCCGACATCGGCAGCAACGGCCCGCGGTAGTGGCCGACGGCCGCCGCGATGTCACCGCACTCCAGCGCCCGCAGCACCTCGGCCGCGTCGCAGCTCACCGGCACCGTCAGCGCGTACCGCCTGGTCGCCACCCCGCCGTTCAGCGCGCGCCGCAGATGCGACAGCTCGGCCTTGAACGTGGACGCGGTCACGCAGCGGTCGCCGTACAGCGACGCCCGCAGCCGGTCGGGCGCGAAGCCCTCGGGCTCCAGGGCGAGCAGCGTCAGGATCTCCAGTTGGCGCGGCGGCAGATGCAGCGGCTCACCGTCGCTGCTGGCCTGCGCCGTACCGAGGCAGCGCAGTTCGAGACCGGCGGGGCGCTCCGGCTCCGGAGCGCCGTCCAGCAGCCGGGCCTCGATGGCGGAGGCCAGGGTGCGTACGGTCGGCAGGGCCAGCGGGTGCGAGCGGTCCCAGGTGGTGGAGAGGTCGAGGACGCCCAGCACCCGGCCGTCGGGGGCGTGGATGGGCGCGCAGTAACAGACCCAGCCGTGCAGGGCGGCGACCAGGTGCTCGGCGGAGAAGACCGTGCTCGGGCGGCCGGTGCGCAGCGCCAGGGACAGCGCGTTGGTGCCCATCGCGCGCTCGTCCCACCGCCCGCCCGGCGCGAAATTGACCCGCTCCGCCCTGCGCCGCATCAGCCTGCCGCCGCACGTCCACAGGATCGTGCCGGACTCGTCGGTCACCGCCGCGACGAAACCCGCGTCCTCGGCGATGCTGTGCAGTTCCCCCGACAGGTCGGCGACCGGTGCGCGCAGCGGCGAACCCTTCCACCGCGGATGGACCGCGCCGTCCTCGGAGACCGGCGCGCTGTCCCGCGCGGGATCCACCGTGCCGACGCTGCGCACCCAGGAGTCGGTGACCTCACGGCGCAGCGGAGCCGGGCCCGCCGGATAGCCCCCCGCCGACCTCAACTGCGGTACGCGGCGGGCCCATTCGTTTTCCAGTACGGTCCTGCGGTGCTGGAGCGCACCCTGCTCTGCCATGGCCTTCCCGACTTCTGTGTCGTCTTCGTCGTCGACATGGATGTCCGGGCACTGCCGGGTGCCACCTCGTAGGGGAGGCGGCGTGATCCGCATCATAATCGGACACCTCGCCCGCAGGAAGGCTGTTCGCGGCAGTCCGCACCGCGTTCACGTCCGGTCGGCAGCAGAACGGCACGGGCCGCTCGTACCGCTCGGGCCGCTCGTACCGCTCGTACCGCTCGCGCGCCTCGTACGGCTCCCAGGACGCGACGGAGGGCGGCGCCCCCCGTGTCACGGGGGCGCCGCCCTCACGGCATCCGAGGACCGCGGTCGGTCAGTGGCCGAACAGGTGCCGCGCGTGACGGTGCCGCGGTGCGGCCGCCGTCTCGGAACCGTCGGCGCTGTCGGCCGCCGTGGAACCGCCGTACGCGTAGTCGGTCCCGGTGTCCCCGGCCGGTGCGGCCGTGGTGTCCGCCGTCTCCAACCGGGCCGCCAGCGCGTCACGTTCCCTTGCGTTGTCCTTCGCGGCCCTGCGGGCCTCGGTGAGCTTGCGGGACTTGCGCCGGTGGCTCACTCCGCCGCCCATCGCCATCGCGGCGCCGAGGCAGAAGATCAGGGCGAGCGCCAGACCGGCGCAGAAGATCTGAAGGGTGTTCATGGTCGCGATGGAGTGCCCGAGCACCGACACGTTGTACTCGGGACCTCCCGACGTGTTGTCGGCGATGGCGAGGCCGGTGAAAGCACCGGCACCGGCCAGGAGCAGCAATCCCAGGATCAGCATTGCGGTCACCTCCGATGGTGAGCTGCGTACCCCTCGGCTACCCGCCGGACGGCATCACATACGTCCCGCCCGTATCGGCCGCCGATCGCCCGCCGCACGCGCCGCCCCGGTGACGCGGCGCGTCACCGGGTCCCGTCACTACGCGTCACCGCCCGCCGCCCGGGCGTGCGCGCGACGTCAGTGCGTCGGCGGGTAGCTCACCACGTCCACCGGGACCGTCGCCGAGCCCTGCGCCGCCGCGCCGTAGTCGTTGATGACGTGGTCGATCACGCCGTCTCCGTTGAGCGAGACGGTCAGCAGGTCGTGGAATCGTACGCCCGGGCGGTCGGGCACCTCGAAGCTGTGGGCGTTGTGGATCGTCGGGTCCACGTTGAAGAAGCAGTAGCTGCCAAGACCCCAGCCCTCGTGGTGCCGGACCGAATCCGCCACCTTGTACGCGGCCCAGCCCGCGACGCCGTGATGCCCGTAGGCGGCCTGATTCGGCGGGTCGTACGGCAACTCGTTCTGGAACATGACCGTCCGGCCGTGGTCGCCGTTCCAGATGACGTTGTACTTCTGGTAGTGCTCCACGAACAGGCCGGTGGCCAGGACGTGGTCACCGTTGACGACCACGCCGGTCTCCGCCGTGTTCACCGTCCAGCCGACGCCCGTACCGTGGTCCGCGCGCCAGGCCCAGATGTGGTCGAGCAGCACATTGTCGCTGTTGACGACCAGGCTCGTGGTGGCCTTGCCCGCGCCCGCGCCGCCGATCCGGAAGAACACGTCCTGGAGCGAGGTCGGGTCGCGCGGGTCCGTACGGCCGCCGCGCCTGCTGCCGACCTCCAGCAGGGCGGGGGAGTTGGTCTTCCCCGCGTCGAAGAGCAGCCCCGCGACGCGGACGCCCTTGACGTCCGCGACCGTCATCGGCACCGCGCCGCCGACCGGCGTGAGGGTGGGGAAGCCCAGGCCGAGCACCACCGTGCCCGACCACTTGACCTTGATGGACTCCGCCAGCCGGTAGACGCCCGGAGTCAGGAGCAGGTGCTTGCCCTGCGCCAGCGCGCGGTTGATGGTGCGCACCGAGTCCGTGGGCTTGGCGATGAAGAACCGGTCGATGGGGACCGAGGTGCCCTCGGTCGTACCGCCGGACCAGGACGCGCCGACCGCGTCCTGCCGCAGCGACGGCAGGAACACCCGGTAACGGCCCGCCGAGTCGACGTACAGGAAGGGCTTCTCGCGGCTGAGCGGGCTGGTGGCCAGCGTCGTGTACGGCGGGTCGGGGAAGGACTGCTCGGGGGCGCCGACGACACCCGCGAAGACCTGGTTCCACACGCCGTTGGACCAGGAGCCGACCGAGCTGTCCCGCGTCAGCCACTGCTGCTGCGAGGCGTTGATCACCTGCCCGTCCACCACCGAGTCGGCGATGAAGCCGCCGCTGGAGTAACCGCCCTGCCGGGGGAAGAGGAAGAGCTGGCCGCGGATGTGCACCCGGCGCAGCGGCGCGGCCTGCGACACCGCCCACCAGTTGATGCCGTCGGTCGGGTTGACCGCCAGATTCTCCGCCGAGCGCCAGAAGTTGGTGAGGGCGCTGTCGCCGCCGCCCGGCTGCGCCTGCCCCTCGACGCGCACCGCGCCGTTGATGGTCACGTCGTCGGGCGACAGCCCGAGGCCCGCGACCGAGGTGTAGTAGCCGAGTTGCGCGTCGACGTCGTACGTGCCCGGCTTGAAGAGGAAGGCGAAGCGCTGCGTGCCGAATTCGTTGGCGACCTGTACGGCGGTGGCCGCGTCCAGCGCGGCCTGGATGTCGGCGGCGGGCATGCTCGGGTCGAAGACGGTGACGTTCGGGCCGAAGTCGGGTTCCGTGGACGGCGAGTGGCCGCCGGGGGAGTGGGAGCCGGGGGAGTGCGCGCCGGCCGACCGCGCCGCGGCGGGGGTCGCGGCACCCGCCAACGGCACCACACCGGCGAAAGCGGCCGTGGCGATCAGCGAACGGCGGCTCAGACCGCCGCGCTCCCCGGATGTGTGCTGCGACTGCGATGGCGCCTGCGGCTGCTGCGAGTTGGGAAGTGCACTGTCTGCGGCCCTGAACGAAGACATGAGCTACGACCACCTTCTGACGGCGAGGGGGGAATTGAGAGCGCTCTCTTGGAGACGTACCCTCGCGGGCCGCGCGACTGGGTGTCAAGCACGAAGAGAGCGCTCTCTCGCAGCGAATCGGCTGGTGACTCCACCGGGTTCACCAGCACACCACTGGCCTCAGGAGTGCCGCCGCGGCCACCGGCGGACGGGTCGTCAGACGGTCGCGAGCGAGATCTCCGTCGACTTGATCAGGGCGGTGACGGCGGTGCCCTGGGCGAGTCGGAGGTCGACGGCCGCGTCCTTGGTGATCGCGGAGGTCAACTCGCCGCCCTCGACGGAGATCTTCACCGCGGCCATCGCGCCGCCCGTGGCGATGTCCGTAACGGTGCCCGGCAGTTGATTGCGGATGCTGAGCCCCGAGACCGGGCCCGTGGCAAGGGAGACCTCGGTCGACTTCACCAGGGCGCGGACCGCCGTGCCCTCGGCGAGGCCGAGTTCGTCCGCCGCCTCCAGGGTGATCGCGGCGGTGATGTCCTGGCCGCCGTCCAGCCGTACCTTGACGGTCGCCATCACCTCGCCGGGGGTCACGGACGCGACGGTGCCGGGAAGTTGGTTGCGGATGCTCAGGCTCATGGGGATACGCCTCGATCGCCGTATGGAATGTCGGATTTGCCGGGTGCGGCTCTGGCACTCTAACCGGGCGCCGTACGCGCGCCGGGGCGCGAACCGGCACGGCGCGTCCGCCGAGTCGCCGCCGCCTGCGCCCGCCCCCGTGCCGCCCGCCTCTGGCGTCCGCCGGAGTCCATCGAGAGGCCGCCGTGTCGCCGCCCGTGGTGTGCGGAGCCGGGTGGCGGGCTGCGCTTATTGTCTTCCCCATGCAGTCCTACACGATCGGCCAGGCCGCGCGGCTCCTGGGCGTCAGCCCCGACACGGTCCGCCGCTGGGCGGACGGCGGCCGGGTCGCCACCCACCGCGACGACAACGGCCGCAGGCTCATCGACGGCCGCGACCTGGCCGCGTTCTCCGTCGAGATCGCGCAGTCCGACAGCGCGGACGAGGACGCCTCGTACACCTCGGTCCGCAACGCCTTCCCCGGCATCGTCACCGCCGTGAAGCTCGGCGACGTCGCTGCCCAGGTGGAGATCCAGGCCGGGCCGCACCGGCTGGTGTCCCTGCTGACCCGCGAGGCCGTCGAGGAACTGGGCCTGGAGGTCGGGATGCAGGCCACCGCCCGCGTGAAGTCCACGAACGTGCACATCGACCGGGTCTGATCCGCCGCGCCTTCGTCCGCGCCACCGTCGCGCCTCAGCGTGTCGTCGCGCCCGCTGATGTCAGCCCGCCCACCGTCCCGAGGTGAAGGCGACAGTGAGGACGGTGGCCAGCGGCGCGGCGACGCACACGTACGCCGTGGTCAGCCAGGGGCGCCGTACGCTCCAGGCGGCCAGCCCCGTCCACAGCGGCCACCACAGCAGTGAGGCGCGCGGCACGGACATGTACCAGTACGAGGTGCCCAGCGCCCACAGGCTGAGCCCGAGGTAGACGGCCTCCGGCCAGCGGCGCCGCTTGAGCAGCAGGCAGAGCAGCGCCAGACCGACCGCCATGGCGACGAGTTCGAACTGGAACAGCAGCGCGTACGGCGTGGCCTGCGTGTGGTCGAAGGCGCCGTCCCAGGTGTGCCGCCACGCCTGCCACGGCGAGTGGAACGTCCGGTACCAGCCGCGTTCCTCCGCGTGCTTCCAGGCCATCCAGTCGCCGGTGCGCGCGTGCAGATACCAGGCGTAGACGAGCGCGGGCAGCGCGGAGAGCGCCGGCCAGTGCAGCAGCCGCAGCCGTTTGGTCAGCGGCCCCGAGGTCAGGAGCTGGACGACGAGCGCGGCGCCGAGGAACAGACCGCTGATCCGGACGGTGGTCGCGGCGGCGGCCAGCGCGGCGGCGAGCGGCCAGTTCCCGCGCTTGGCGGCCAGCCAGCAGGGCAACGCGAAGGCGAGGAACAGCGCCTCGGTGTACCCGGCGGCGAGGAAGACCGCGCAGGGGGAGAGCAGCAGGAAGAGCACGGCGCGCGATCCGGTGCCGTTCCCGTCGTCCGGGAGCCGGTCCGCGCCGCGCCCGGCTACGGACGTACGCGCGGACCGGCCGTCCAGCGCGGCGATCCGGGCCAGCGACAGCACGGCGACGGCCCCCGCCACGAACGAGATCAGCAGCCCCGCGGCGGTCCAGTCGCGTATCAGCAGGTGCACGGCGCGCAGCAGCAGCGGGAAGCCGGGGAAGAACGCCTCGCGGTTGTCGGGTGTGGCCGCGCCGCTGCCGAGAACGGCTCCCGGCACCGGCGCCGGGAAGTAGCCGTCGCGCGCGATGTGCAGGTAGTAGCCCCAGTCCCACTGCTCCCAGCGGGACATCATCGAGGGTGCCCGCTGTGCCTTGCCGTCGCCGGTGAACAGCCGCCCCGTGCAGTACGCGGTCGTCCAGACGCCGACCCGCGTGAGCGCGTACAGCCAGAGCACGGCGCGGTCGGTGGGGCCGAGGCGGGGGAGCGGCAGACGCCCCGGGAGCCGGTGGCGGAGCGGGACGGTACGGTCCGGCGGCTCGGACGGTACGGGGCGGGGCGCGGTCGCGGGCGGGGAGAAGGCGCTCTTGGGCATGGTCGTGCTCCTGAGGGGGCTGCCACGGACCGCTCGGGCGACGCGTGGGCGACGACGTACAGGTGGCGGTTCCGGGCATGCCGGACTGCCCGGCCGGCCGGTGCGGCCGGGGCGGGGTGCGACAGGGGGAGTGCTTAGCGGGCTGTCGTCATGTGGACCGTGCCGGTCGGCGGGTAGGTGCGGACCGGGTAGTCGGAGGTCGCGGTCGACGACGGGAGGCCGTTCGGGCCGGTGGTGGCGGGCCCCGGGCTCGTGGCGGGCGGGACGGCGCCGCCGTCACCGGGCAGCAGCGTGACCAGCGACGCGGTCGTACCGCCGATCAGGACGCAGGCCACCGCGGCGACCGTCGCGAGCCGCTGCCTCCGCTTGCGGTCGCCGCGGGCGCGGACGACGGCCGGGGGCGCGGGCGTCGCCGCGCGGCGACCGTCCGCCGCGGCGTTCTTGAACGCGGACCTCAAGCGCTCCTCGTGGGTATCAGGCACCAGGGGGCTCCTCTGCGTGCGGTTCCGGCAGATGCTGGGCGAGCGTGGCCCGGCCCCTGACCAGGTGCGTCTTGACGGTGCTGCTGGACACACCGGTCTCCGCGGCGATCTGGTCGACGGACAGGTCGCACACGTAGTGCAGGGTGACGCTCCGCCGCTGTCCTGGCGGCAGTTCGCGCAGCGCGGAGACCAGGGCGACCGTGCCGGGGCCCGGTTCCTCGACGGACGGCGGGCCGCCGTACCGCTGCCACGCCTCCTCCGAGCGCCGACGGCCGCGCCAGCGGCTGACCGCGAGCCGCCAGGCGACCGTACGGATCCAGCCCTCCGGGTTGCCGTCCCTCGCGAGCTGCCGCCGTCGGCTCCAGCCCCTGACGAACGCTTCCTGCACCACGTCCTGCGCCTCCGGCAGATCGCCGAGCATCACATAGAGCTGACCGGTGAGCCGTCTGACCGCGTGGGCGTAGAACTCTTCGAACTCCTCAGCGGTCAACAACGGCTCCCAGTTCTCTTCGGCCTCATCACGCATACGCCTGGGGCCGGACGTCCGGTCGACATCCACGGGAGAGAATCTGCTGTGACGGCCGCCACATGAGGTGGCGGCGCGCCGTGGCCGCTACTCCGCGGCGGGCGACTCGGCGCGTTCCTTGAGGCCGCGGGCCTCCATCTCCAGGTACCTGCGGGTCAGGCCGCCCGCCACCAGGCCGACCAGGCCGGACAGCGCGCCGCGCTGGGTGAGCACCAGGGTGAGGCGGGTGCCGTCGCCCTCCGGCTCGACCAGGTGGTCGCCGCTCGTGGTCACTCCGGGAACCGCGGACCGCCATGAGAACCGGGAACCCTCGTCCAGCGCCGTGACCGTCCACACCGCCTTGCGCAACTTGGGCTGCTCGACCGCGAATCGGCGTCCGACGGCGACGACGTGGTCCGCGCTCCCGCTCCGGCTCGCGCCGTCCGCGTCGAGCGGGCGGACGGAGGTCATGGAGGCTGTGAGAGCGGGCCAGTCCTCGACGGCGACGAGCACCTCCCAGACGCGTTCGACGGGAGCGTTGACGGTGATCGAGGTCTGGTAGGTCGGCACAGGGACTCTCCCTCGCGGTCGCGTGGCTCCGGCAGGAGACAGACTCCCACGCGCCCCTCGTACCGCGCCGGGTAGCATGGCGGTCTGCGGCGCTCCCCGGAGCACCGCGCGGCGGTGGGGCCCGCCGTACCCGAACCACGGCGACACAGCCGTCAACGGTCCCTACTTGCGACGCGCGCACGCCAAGCTTGGGCGTGCCCGGTGAGTAGGAGACGAAAGTGGCAGAAGTCCGGCCCGTGACGCCCGACGAACCCGTGGACCCCGACATCGATCTGCACGACCCGGCACAGCGCGAAGCGTCGCGCGAGGGCCAGGCCCCGGTCGTCGCCGTGGTCGCGGTCGGCGGCGCGATCGGCGCGTGCGCCCGCTACGGGGCCGCGCTGCTCTGGCCGACGGCCTCCGGCACCTTCCCGTGGACGACGCTGATCGTCAACGTCGTCGGCTGCGCGGTCATCGGTGTCCTCATGGTGCTGATCACCGACGTCTGGAACACGCACCGTCTGGTGCGGCCCTTCTTCGGCACCGGCGTGCTCGGCGGCTTCACCACCTTCTCCACCTACGCCACCGACATCCGGGCCCTGATCGACGGCGGGCAGGCCCGTACCGCGCTCGCGTATCTGGCGCTCACGCTGCTCGCCGCCCTCGCCGCGGTGTGGCTGGCGGCGGCCGCGACCCGGCACGTGGTGCTCGGGCGGCTCGCGGACCGGGCCGAGCGGGCCGACGAGGCGGAGGCGCGATGAACTGGCTGCTGGTCATCGTCGGGGCCATGGTCGGCGCTCCGATGCGCTACCTCACCGACCGCTCGGTCCAGAGCCGGCACGACAGCCTCTTCCCCTGGGGCACCTTCACCGTCAACGTCGTCGGCTGTCTCGTCCTCGGCGTCGTGACCGGCGCGGTCACCGAGGGCGCCGCCTCGTCCCATGTCCAGGTGCTGCTGGGCACCGGCCTGTGCGGCGCCCTCACGACCTACTCGACCTTCTCCTACGAGACGCTGCGGCTGGCCGAGAGCGGCGCCCGCTTCTTCGCCGCGGCCAACGCGGTGGCGAGCGTGGCGGCCGGGCTCGGCGCGGCCTTCGCCGGTACGGCGCTGGCGCAGGCGTTCTGGGGCTGAGCCGCGGGGTTCGTCAGCGCGCCGACAGCACGCTCATCAAGTGACGTACGGCGCGGGGCAGTTGGGCGCCGAACCGCTTCGTGTCGACATGGGGCGGGGGTTCGGGTGAGCCGTCCGCGTCCGTCGGGCGCTCGCCCGCGCCGATCCACTCCTCGGTGGCGCCGGCCTCGATCGAGAACACGGCGCCGCCGTGCAGGACGTCCACGGTCTGGCTCGTGGAGTCACCGGTGAGAAAGGCGCGGTCGCCGAGGCCGGTGACCGGCCTGCTCGTCCGCGGGTCGTGGACCATGACCACGCCGCTGCCGGCGGCCGGCTCGGCCGGGTCGGCGTCCCGCGCCTTCAGTCCGTCCTCGAACTCCGTCCGGGGGTCGGTCTTCTTGTGCAGGTCGACGCTGACCGAGATGGTGTAAGAGGTGATCCAGCCGTCGTTCTCCGACGTGTTGCCGACCAGGCGGCACGCGATGTGGTCGAGCGTCCTGCCGACGTTCATCGGTCCGGGGATCTCGCTCATCGAGGACAGGCCGATCATGTCCACGAGGGGCTGGAGCGCCGCCACGGTGCACGGATCCGCGAGGCGGTATCCGTGCAGGTCGGGCGGGGCCGTACGGCCGTAGTCGGCACCCCGCAGCGCACCGGCCCAGGCCGCCGACGCGACGACGGCCCCGGCGAGCGCCCAGACCCAGGGCCCGCGCCGCCGGTGCACACCGGACAGCCGTCCGCCGCGCGGCTCCCGCGGCCGGTCGTCGTCGCCGATGACATCGACGGGCCGGTCGTCGCCCGACCCGTCCGTCAGCTCGGGCTCGGTGATCACGCCGCCCCCCTCGTCGCGTTGGGGCCACCCTATGGCGGGGGCACGGCGCGCGGACGGGGGACGGGCGTGATCCGGTCAGCGGTCCAGGTACGACAGGAGTTCCCGCGCGGCCGGTCCTGGCCGGTCGTCGTCGGGCAGGGCGACGGAGACCGGCCAGCCCGGGTCCTCGGCGCCGGTGATCGGCACGGCGCACAGCGACGCGGCCGACTCCTTGCGGGCGATGGGGCGCGGGACGACCGCGATGCCGAGCCCGTAGCGGACCAGGTCGATCACCGTGTGCACGTCGTACACCTCGAGGGCGACCTGGCGGGAGGCGCCGCAGGCGGCGAAGGCCCGGTCGGTGAGCTGCCGGGCGCCCCAGTCGGCGTGGAAGTCCACGAAGGTCTCGCCGTCGAGGTCCGCCCACTTCACCTGCGGCTCGCCCGCCAGCCGGTGGCCGGGGTCGCAGAGCAACACCATCGGCTCGGTGGTCAGCGGCAGCAGGCGTACGCCCTCGGGCGGCGCTCCCGGCAGGGTCACGAAGGCGACGTCGAGATGGCCGTCGGCCACGTCGTCCGCGAGCACGGTCGAGCCCGCCTGGCGCAGCCGGACCTCGACATTGGGGTGCCGGGCGCGGAAGCGGGCCAGCAGGTCGCCGATGTCGATGGTCACGCACTGCTCGATGCCGACCGAGAGGGTGCCGCGCAGCAGCCCCTGCACCGCGGCCACGGCCTCCCGCGCGGCACGGGCGCCGGCCAGCGTACGGGTCGCCTCCACGAGCAACGCCCGCCCGGCGCCGGTGAGTTCGACGCTGCGTGTGGTGCGGACGAACAGCGGCGAGCCCAGCTCGCGCTCCAGCGCGCGCACCGAGGCGGACAGCCCGGACTGGGAGACCAGCATGCGCTGGGCGGCCCGGGTGAAGTGCCGCTCCTCGGCGACCGCCACGAAGTATTCGAGCTGGCGCAGTTCCATGATTCAGCACTCTAGCTGCTGAATCGAGCCCCATTGTTCCAAGCCCGGACGGAAGGCGGCGGTCGCGGCCTGTGGCCGCCTGGGGCGGGAGGGGCGGTCCGTGCGGGGGTGACGAATGCCACCCGCCACCCTTGACGTGCTCGGAAGGCGACGGCATTCTTCCATCATTCGGTATTCAGTTACCGAGGAGTGGAATCAAGCGGAGGAGTGCGCGATGACCGCCGTCCCGGCCGACGCGGACCGGCCCACGCCCAAGGCGCCAGGGCTCGCGGCCCGGCTGCGCGCCTCCATCGGCGCGGAGAAGGTCCTCACCGACCCCGCCCAACTGCGCACCTACGAATGCGACGGCCTGACCAACTTCCGGGTACGGCCCGCCGTCGTCGTCCTCGCCGAGCACCGCGACGACGTCGTGGCGGCCGTGCGGCTGTGCGCCGAGGCCGGAGTCCCGTTCGTCGCCCGCGGCTCCGGTACCGGGCTGTCCGGCGGCGCCGTCCCCGTCGCCGACGGCGTCCTCATCGTGCTGTCCAGGCTCCGCCGGATCGTCTCCGTCGACCCCGACAACGCCCGCGTCGTCGTCGAGCCCGGCGTGATCAACCTGTCGGTCACCCGCGAGGCCGCCCCCTACGGCCAGGCGTACGCGCCCGACCCGTCATCGCAGCAGGTCTGTTCCATCGGCGGGAACGTCGCGGAGAACGCGGGCGGCGCGCACTGCCTCAAGTACGGCTTCACCGTCAACCACGTCATGGGCGCGGAAGTCGTCCTGCCCGACGGCGAGGTGGTGCACCTCGGGGGCACCGCGCCCGAACACCCGGGCCTCGACCTGCTCGGCGCGTTCGTCGGCAGCGAGGGCACGCTCGGCGTCGCCACCGAGGTCACCGTCCGCACCATCCAGGCGCCCGAATCCGTACAGACCATGCTCGTCGGCTTCCACACCGTGGAGGACGCGGCCGGAGCGGTCAGCGACATCATCGCGGCGGGCATCCTGCCCGCGGCCATCGAGATGATGGACGCCCTCGCTATCGAGGCGGCCGAGGCCGCGGTCAACTGCGGTTACCCGCAGGGCGCGGTCGCCGTCCTCGTCATCGAACTCGACGGCCCCCACGTCGAGGTGGACGAACAATTCGTCCAGGTCGAGCAACTGGCCACCGCGCGACACGCGTTCGAGACCCGCATCGCCCGCGACGCCGCCGAGCGCGCCCTGATGTGGAAGGGCCGCAAGTCCGCCTTCGCGGCCGTCGGCCGGATCAGCCCCGCCTACTACGTCCAGGACGGCGTCATCCCGCGCACCCGGCTGCCCGAGATCCTCACCGAGGTCGGCCGCCTCGCCGAGCGCGCCGGAATCCGCGTCGCCAACGTCTTCCACGCGGGCGACGGCAATCTGCACCCCCTCATCCTCTTCGACGACACTGTCCCCGGCGCCGCGCACGCCGCCGAGGAGCTGGGCTTCGCCATCCTCGACCTGTGCGTCGACGCGGGCGGCTCCATCACCGGGGAACACGGCGTCGGCCTGGAGAAGAAGTCGCGGATGACCCGGCAGTTCACGGACGAGGACCTGGACACCATGCAACTCGTCCGCTGCGCCTTCGACCCCGACAACATCGCCAACCCCGGCAAGCAGTTCCCGACCCCGCGGCTGTGCGGGGAGCGCCCCGGCGTCCGCACCGCCGCCGACACGCACGACCCGGCGCTGGGCGAGGTGTTCTGACATGACCGCACAGCGCCGCGCGCGTCCGGACACCGCGCAGGCGGGCGCCGTACGGTCCGAGACCGTCGAACCCGCGACCGCCGCCGAGGTCGCCGAACCCCCGACCGCAGCGGAGACCGTCAAACCCGCGACCGCAGCGGAGACCGTCGAACCCGCGACCGCCGCCGAGGTCGCCGAGATCCTGCGGAGCACCACCGGCACCGTCGTCCCGGTCGGCGGCGGTACGAAGACCGGCTGGGCCGCCCCTGCCACCTCCTGCGACCTGCTGCTGCGCACCACGGGACTGGGCCGGGTCGTGGAGTACGCGCCCGGCGACCTCGTGGTCGTCGCCGAGGCCGGGGTGCCACTGGCCGACCTGCAACGACAGCTCGCGGAACACGGCCAGATGCTCGCCCTCGACCCGCCGGAAGCGGGCGCCACGCTCGGCGGGATCGTCAGCGCCAATGCCTCGGGGCCGCGCCGACTGCGCTACGGCACCGCCCGCGACCTGCTCATCGGCGTCACCGTCGCCCTGGCCGACGGCACGCTCGCGCGATCGGGCGGCAAGGTCGTCAAGAACGTGGCCGGATACGACCTCGGTAAGCTCTACACCGGAGCGCACGGCGGCCTCGGCGTCCTGGTATCCACGACCTGGCGCCTCCACCCGCTGCCGCCGGTCACCGGCGCGGTCACCGTGCCCGTGCCGGACAGCGCAGAAGCGGGCAGGTACGCCGCGCTGCTCGCCCGCTCCACGCTCACCCCCACCGCCGTCGAACTCAACTGGTCCTCGCGGGCAGGGGAGTTGACCGTACTCTTCGAGAGCAGCGCCGCTTCCGTACGCGCCCAGTCGCGTGCCGCGATCGCGTTGCTGGGGGCGGGGGCGCACGCGGACGAGGTCCCCGGCTGGTTCGGAGCGCGGCCGACCGGCGGCCTCGTCCTGCGGCTTGCCCACGAACCCTTCGCGCTGCCCCGCGTGCTCGACGCCCTCCCGGACGGCGCTTCGGGCACCGCGTCGGCCTGCACGGGAGTGGCGTACATGGCGGTGCCCACCGACACCGACCTCGCGGCGCTGCGGGCGTCGATCGCCCCGTACGACGGCTCCGCGGTGGTGATCGCCGCCGACGACGCGCGCGACGCGCTCGACCACTGGGGGCCGGTCGCCGACTCGTTCGACCTGATGACGCGGGTCAAGGACCGCTTCGACCCGGAGCGGCGTCTGTCGCCCGGCCGACTGCTCGGAGGACTCTAGATGGCCGCGGACACCCCCAACGGGCCCCTTCCGCACGGGAATTCGGCGCATACGTCCAAGGACGCCTTTAAGGGCTCCTCCAAGGACGCTTTCAAGGGCTCCTCCAACGGGTCGCTCCCGGACGGGGGTTCAGTGGGCGCCTCCAACGGGTCGCTCCCGCCACGGGGTTCTGGGGAGCCCCCGGTCCCGGTGCCGCCCGTACTCGGTGTGTCCGTCGCGCCCAGCGCGGGCGCCGCCACCGTCGCCCTCGGCATGCCGGGCAGCGCGCCACCGCCGGGCAGCGCCTTCGACGCCCACCACCCGCCGGACGCGGCGCTCGTCGGGGACTGCGTGCACTGCGGCTTCTGTCTGCCCACCTGCCCGACGTATGTGCTGTGGGGCGAGGAGATGGACAGCCCGCGCGGACGCATCGACATCATGAAGGCCGGACTCGAAGGCGACGCTTTCGACGCCGGCAGCGTGCGTCACCTCGACCAGTGCCTCGGCTGCATGGCGTGCGTGACGGCCTGCCCGTCCGGCGTGCAGTACGACAAGCTCATCGAGAGCACCCGCGCCCAGCTCGAACGCCGGGTCCAACGGCCGCGCGCCGAAAGGCTGTTGCGCGCCCTGATCTACGGCCTGTTCCCCTACCCCCGCCGCCTGCGCGCCCTGCGCGGACCGCTGCGCGTCTACCAGGCGAGCGGTCTCGGGCGGCTGCTCGCCCGCGGCGGAGTGCTGCGACGGCTGCCGCGCCCCCTCCAGGCCATGGAGTCGCTGGCCCCCAGGCTCGGCCACGTCGACAAGCTGCCGGAACACACCCCCGCCGCCGGCGCCCGCCGCCGTACCGTCGGCCTGCTCACCGGCTGCGTCCAGGGGACCTTCTTCCCCGACGTGAACGCCGCGACCGTACGCGTCCTGGCCGCCGAGGGCTGCGACGTGGTCGTACCGCGACGTCAGAGCTGCTGCGGCGCGCTGTCCGCGCACGCGGGCCGGGCCCCCGAGGCGGAGGGCTTCGCCAAGTCCGTCATCGAGACGTTCGAGGCGGCCGGGGTGGAGACCGTCGTGGTGAACGCCGCGGGCTGCGGGTCCAACCTCAAGGAGTACGGCCACCAGTTGCGCGACGAGCCCGACTGGGCGCGGCGCGCGGAGACGCTGGCCGCCAAGGTCATGGACATCACCGAACTCCTCGACGAATTGGGCCCGGTGGCCCCCAGGCACCCGCTCCCCATGACCGTCGCCTACCAGGACGCCTGCCACCTGGCGCACGCGCAGGCCGTACGCGACCAGCCGCGCCGACTGCTGCGGGCCGTTCCCGGCCTGGAGACAAGGGAGTTGGCGGAGGCCGAGATCTGCTGCGGCAGCGCGGGCACGTACAACCTGCTGCACGCGGAGCCCGCACGCGAACTCGGCGAACGCAAGGCCAAGGCGGTCCTGGCGACCGGCGCGGACATCATGGTCACCGCGAACCCCGGCTGCTGGATGCAGGTCGCCACCACGTTGGCCCGCATGGGCGAGCGGCTGCCCGTCGCCCACACCGTGCAGGTGCTCGACGCCTCGATCCGGGGTGTCCCCGTCGACCGGCTCCTGGCCTGGGCACTCGAAGGACCCGGCACCGTCATCTCCTACGCCACCCCCGGGAGCCGCGCCACGCGGCGGAGCTCCGGTGAGGCGGAACCGCCCGGGCGCGCCCCGGTCGGCCGATGACGCGTTGACATGCGGTGACGCCCGGAGTTCACTGGCCAGTACGGCGTAGGGCGGTACGCGGCGCGCCTTCGGCACGCCACAGCCTTCAGCTTCCACCGATCTCATGGTGTTCGGGTGGGCGTCGGCACGACACCACGGCCCGGATCACGACCCGCACGGCAGAGAGAAGTGGCACTTCACATGATGTATGACGCCGAACGCGCACGGCAGCCCGCGACCGGGGCGGAGAATCCGGCGTTCACCGAACGGTGGGCCAAGCGCGAGTCCCGGCCCGAGCCGCTGCTGCCGCAGAAGGAGCGCGACGACTCCGCCGCGCTCCTCCAGCGGGCCGCGGGCTCCTTCGGCGAGAGTCCGCGCCAGGCGCTGGACGAGGCCGACCAGGCCCTCGACGCGGCCAGCGGCCACCTCGCCGAGGTGCTGGCCGAGCGGCTGCGCGTCCTGCGCGCCCGCTGGCAGGACGCAGACGGCGTCCCGGACGGCGCCGTGGGCCTGCTGCGCGACTACCGTGAACTCACCGAGCGCCTGCTGCGCCTCTGACCGAGGGTCCGAGGGCCGCGCGAAGCCCGCTGGCGGAGAGCGATTCTCCGGCCCGGCGGGCTTTTGTCGTGACCCCGATCACACCTGGACGCCGGGCGTCCGGCCGGAGCACCGCGCCGTTTCCGCTGCTCAGACGAATATTTGCCGCACGGCAATAATCTTCGGCATATGAGGTGTGCGTGCGGGACGGGCGGGCACGCGACGGTGTGAGTAAGCGTCACTGACTATCGGATGACACAACGTCACTACCGCGAATCGGGACGGAAATTGCGATAAAGGAGCCGCGACATGAGTGACAATATCTGGGGCTACGAGCAGACCTCCGGCCACACGGCGGGAACCGACCTGATCGGATACAAGGTCGAGGCGACCGACGGCCACATCGGAAAGGTCGACAAGCACTCCGATGACGTCGACTCCGCATATCTGGTGGTCGACACGGGTGTGTGGATTTTCGGCAAGCACGTACTGCTCCCGGCCGGCACCGTGAGGTCGATCGACGCGGCGGACCAGAAGATCTTCGTCGAGCTGACGAAGGAGCAGATCAAGAACTCCCCTGAGTTCGACAAGGACAAGCACGTCGGCGACGCCGGATACCACCAGCAGGTGGGCGAGTACTACGGCAGCCACCGTAACCGCTGACACAGCGAGCGGCAGGGAAATTTGGGGCCGCCCCGGCACTCGCCGGGGCGGCCTTTTCCCGTGGGCGCGTGAATTCCGTGGGAGCGTGAAATGCCCCCGGGGGGTTTGTCACCGCACGGGCATCTCACGCCGGCATGTCACGGGCATCTCACGGGTGCCTCACGACGGCGGAGCCGTCCCGGTGTAGGGCCGCAACGGAAGCGGCCGGTCCAGCAGGAAGGCCACGAGCGCCGACTCGTAGACCGCGGGCCGGTCGATCGCGATGGCGTGCCCGGCGCCGGGCACGTACACCAGGGTCGCGTCGGGAAGTGTGCGCTTGTAGTCGTAGGTGACCTCCCACTTCTTGTAGTCGCACTCGCCGCGCATGATGAGCGTCGGTATGCGCGCCGTGCGCAGCCGGGGACGCGGGTCCGGCAGGTGCTTGGCGTCGTCGATGGTGAACTGGTTGACGTAGAAGCCCGTGCGGTTGTCCGGGAGCCGCGCCGG
The DNA here is from genome assembly GCF_044753885.1 of Streptomyces sp. NPDC093221. Classification (NCBI taxonomy): domain Bacteria; kingdom Bacillati; phylum Actinomycetota; class Actinomycetes; order Kitasatosporales; family Streptomycetaceae; genus Streptomyces; species Streptomyces sp. NPDC093221. The sequence goes on from NZ_JBIVOA010000007.1 coordinate 46,647, forward strand.
GGGTCGGCCGGGGCACTGGGCGGCGGGCAGTGACGTGGTGAGGATCTCCCGGAAGCGCTGGTCGGCCTCCCGGTCGCCGACCAGGTGGTGCGCCGCGTCGGGGTTGACCGACTGGAGCAGGGCCATGGCGATCATCCGGGGAGTGTTGGTCAGCTCGTCGACCCGCTTCCTGGCCTCCGGCGTCAGCCGGTCCCACAGCTCACCGGTCTTGCCGTCGGGGAAGGCCCCGTACCAGAGCACGCCCGGCGAGCTGAGGACGGCCTTGGCCACCCGGTCGGGATGCGCGGCCATGTAGTGGGCGGCGAGCGAGCCGCCCCAGGACTGGCCGACCAGGATGATCTTCTCCGCGCCTATCGTCCGGCGGATGGCGTCCAGATCCGCCACCTGCCGGGCGACGGTGTACTGCGTCACGTCGCGCAGCCTGCTGGAGCGTCCCGAGCCGACCTGGTCGTACGCGTAGACGTCGAAGCCGTCGGCGGCCAGTGCGCGGCCCGCCCGCGAGATGTCGTCATTGGCGGTGCCCGGACCGCCGTGCAGGAAGATCACCGGTGCGGGCCTGGCCGTGCCCGTGGCCGCCGCCTCGCGGTACGCGATCCGGGAGCCGGTCGGCAGCGCCCAGAAACGCACGTCCGGCGGCACTTTCCCGTCCGCGGGCCGCGGCATCGGCCGCAGGACGGTCGCCCCCGACAGCGCCGCGGCCACCACGGCGAGCACGGTGGCGGAGATCACCGCGGCCCGGCGCCGACGGGCGACGCCGAACAGTACGAAGCCGGGCCACGCCACGAGGAAGGTGACGCCGAACAGGACGGCGAGGGCCGCCGCCACCAGGAGCGGGACGGAAGCGGTGGCCGCGCCCGCGCCGATGAAACCGGCCACGGCCGCGGCGAGCCCGAGAACCGCGGCCACCAGAAGAAGCAGGACGCCAGCGGTGCGGCGTAGGAGTGTCTGTGCCATGTCGGAAACGCTATGAGCGCCCCTGGCCGCGTTCCTCCTGCTCAGGGGCCGGATCGACAGGGGGGCGCGACGGCCGGACGGCGGGGACCGACCCCGCCGTCCGGCGGGGTCGGCGTACGCCCGGCCGGATCAGCCCCGACTCGTACGCGGCGATGGTGGCGTGGACGCGGTCGCGTACGCCCAACTTGCCCAGGACGACGGCGACATGGTCCTTGACGGTGGCCGCGCTGATGCCGAGCGCCTCGGCGATCTCCGCGTTCGTCCCGCCGCGCGCCACCTGGACGAGCACCTCGGTCTCCCGGGGCGTGAGCGCGGCCAGCGGCGCCGCGTCGTCGGGACCCGGCGCGGACGTGAAACGGTCGATCAGACGGCGGGTGATGCCGGGGTCCAGCAGGGCGTCCCCCGCGGCGACGACCCGCACCGCGTCGATGACGCGCTCGGGTTCGGCGTCCTTGAGCAGGAACCCCGCGGCCCCGGCCCGCAGCGCGGCGAACACGTACTCGTCCAGGCCGAAGGTCGTCAGCACCAGGACGCGGGTCTGCGGCACGTCGGCGGTGATGCGCGCGGCGGCGGCGATGCCGTCGAGCCTCGGCATGCGGATGTCCACCACCGCCACGTCGGGGCGCAGTTCGGCGGCGAGGGCCACGGCGGCCTCCCCGTCGGCGCACTGGCCCACGACGCTCAGATCGGCCTCGGCGTCGAGCACCGCGGCGATACCGGCCCGCACCACGGCCTGGTCGTCCGCGACCGTCACCCGGATCATGCCGGCACCACCTCGGGAAGCCATACGCGGACCGTGCCGTCGCCGGTCGTCGCGAGCGTACCGCCGACGGCGTCGGCCATCGCGTGCAGCCGCCGCAGCGACGGTCCGGCCGGGGGTCGGCGATGGACGACGACCTCGACCCCGTCGGCCGCGTAGTGCACGGTGACCCGCGCCTCGTCGGACATCAGCGCCTCCGCCGACCGGTAGGCGGCGACCTCCATCGCGGCCGGAAGCGACCGCACGCGCCCGGTCAGCCGGGCCGTCGCGCGGTGCCTGGCGGCCAGGGCGGCGATGCCCGCCACCGTGGGCGGCGGTACGTCGTCGTCGGCGTCGAGCGGTTCGCGGACCTCGGTCAGCAGCTCACGCAGCGCCCGCAGGCCGCCGCGCGCCTCGGCCAGCACCTGCGGCAGGTCGTCGGCGTCGGCCGCGGCCACCATGGCCGCCACCGGGCGGCGCGCCGTGGCGCGCAGTTCGGCGGCCAGCCGCAGCCGTTCGGCCCGCGCCGCCTCGGCCGCCGCCCGGTTCAGCGCCGCTCGCCGGGCGCTCTCGCTGTCGGCTCCGGTGCGGCGGCGCCCGCAGGACCGGACCCCGCACGCCCAGACGGCCGCCGCGGGCACCGCTGCCAGCGCGCCGAACACCGCCCAGCCCAGCGCGACCCGCCGCACGTCCTCGCTGACCATGGCCAGCCCCGCCACCGCGGCGACGCCGAGCACCGCGGGCCAGGTCCGCCGCGCGCCCGGGGCGGTCGGCGCGCGGGCCGCGACCGAGTACAGCAGCACCAGATCGCCCCACCAGCACCACAGCAGCAAGTCTGTGGTGTGCGGCGCGGTGACGCCCAGCCGGTCGCAACCGAGCCACAGCAGCACCACGGCCGAGGCCGCCAGCAGGCCGCTTCGCGGTGCCGTACGCCGCCGGGCGAGCGGCAGCGCGTGCAGGACGAGCAGGGCGAGGAGCGCGATGTGGCCGGTGGCCCCGGCGCCGCCGGGGAAGACGTCGGGGCCGCCGCCGGGCAGCAGAGCGGCGCCCAGCGGAACCGCCAGGGTGAGCAGGGCGAGGGCCGCGTCCAGTGCCGCGGGGCCGCGCCGACCGGACCTGAAACGGGCGCTTTCTCGTACGGCGGTCGGCCCGGTCGCCAGCGGCAGCCGCGCGCTGACCCGCCACCCCGTGCCCACCGGGCCCGCCGTCAGCCGCCCGCCGTCGGCCGCGACCGCCTCGGCCAGCGCGGTCAGGCCGCTGCCGCTGCCGAGGTCGTCGGCCGCGGGCGCGCCGCCGCTGTCCCGCACATGGACGACGAGGTCGCCGCGTTCGACGGCCAGCCGCACCTCCACCGTCGCTCCGGCCGCGTACCGGACGGTGTTCGTCAGCGCCTCACGGACGACGCGGAAGGCCAGCGAGGCCGTGGCGGGCTCCACCGCGGGCTCCAGGGCGGCGACCGTGCGGGTGTAGCGGACGCCGGGGAAGGCCGCCACCAGGGCGTCGACCTCCTCCAGGCGGCGGGGCACCGCGAGCGCGTCGGCCAGCGCGTCGAGTTCGAGGAGCGCCAGCCGCCCCTCGTGGCCCGCGTGCCGGGTGGCCTCCGCCATCAGGTCCTCATGTCCGAGCCGCAGCGCGGCGGCGGCCGACACCGTGACACCCGTCAGCCGGTGCGCCACCACGTCGTGCAACTCGGCCGCGAAACCCCGGCGTTCACCGCGCGCGGTGTGCCGGAGCAGGTCGGGCGCCCGCCGGGCGTACTCCTCCCGCGCGGAACCGAGAGCCCGGCGCCATCGGCGGGACCGGCCCCGTACCCATACGGCCGCCGCGCCCGCACAGGCCAGCAGGGCGCCTGCCGCCACGATCCGCGGCTGCGCGCCGTGCCACAGCACGAGGCAGCCGACGGTCAGGGCGGCGAGGAGCGCCCCGAGCGCCGACGCGCCCGCGGTACGGCGCAGGGCCAGTGAGTACAGCGCGACGAGCACCGCCGCCACGGTCACCGGTGCCCAGGCCAGGACCCGCGAGACATCCGCGCCCACCACGGCGGCGACCGCGGCGGCCAGGGCCGCGGCCGGGGCGGCACGCCGGACCGCCATCGCACCGAGGGCGACCGCGACGGCCGCCGCGGCCAGCGCCGTACGGGCCGGACCGGGCGACGCGTCCCGCCCCAGCGCGGCCACAGCCCACCAGAGCGCTTGAAGGACAGCCAGGATCCCCGGCACCAGACGCGCCGAGCGCTCGCGATGCTCTCCCATGGCCCGGAGATTACCGGCCGGGCGACGCCCAGAGCGGAGGGTTCGGGGCCGTACGACGCCACGCGGCGCGGACGCGGGGCGAGCCTTCCGCCGATGCCGATCAGGTACTTGGCGCCGCAGCGGTCGCAGATGCCGCCGTCTCGGGTGCGGCTGGGCGGCCGAAGCGAGGGGCGTGCCCTCCGGGGGGAAGAGTGCCTGTGCGGGTGATCTCCCTGCCACGCGTCAGAAGAGCGGTGGCTCGCCGCGGGCCCTGCGGCAGACGAGCCAGGAGCGGATCCCGGCCCTGCTGCTCGCCCGCGGGCCGCCGCACCGCGCCGGGTCGGCCCGCCACGCGGGCGTGTCCCGGACGACGGCCGCCACGATCGTCAGCGGTCTGATGGCCGGTGTCCGGGCGTCGAGTCCGACGCGGCGCGCCCCGACGGACTCGACGGGCGGGTCCTCGAACGGCTGGCGGTCGACCCCTCGCGGCCGTGGTCGTCGGCATGAACCACACCTTCGACGGTGTCCGGGGCACCTCGGCGAATGGTCCACCGGGAAGATCGCGGGCGAGGGCGCGCCGCTGGATCCGGGGTCCGGCCGCGCGGAGCGGATCGCCGCCGGGTCGGCATCCTTCGACGGATGCTGAACGACCACGGCCCGCGCCGACGCGGCGCCGCCGTCGCCCTGATCGAGATCGCCCGACCTGGCCGCCGCCCTCAACCGGGTCGGCGTGCGAGAGGCCACGGCCCGACGTCCCTGCTCTGTCGGCGGGGAGGAGGTCAACACCGGCTCCTCGTAAGGGAGTCGGGCTCGCGTCAGCGGCTCTCGTGGTGCCGGGCCAGCAGTTCGCCCGCGTGCCGGACGTGGTCGGCCATCGCCGTACGGGCCGCGTCCGGATCGTGGTCCGCCAGTGCGGTCAGGATCGCCTCGTGGTCGTGCGCGGACGCCTCCGCCCAGCCGTCGACGCCGGAGAAGAACATCCGGGGCGCGTAACGCGACGCGGTCCGCAGGAACCACAGCAGGCGCGGGGAGCCCGCGGCCCGGTTGATCTCGCGGTGGAAGAAGTGGTTGAGCTGTTCCACCCGCGCGGCGTCACCTGCCCGGTGTGCCGCGACGAGCTCTTCCTGGAGCGCCACGAGCCCGTCCAGCGCCTCCGCGGTGAGGCGACGGCTGGCGAGCGCGGCCAGTTCACCCGAGACGAACGCGTGCACCCGGTAGATGTCCTCGATGTCCGAGCGGGACAGCGGCAGCACGACGAAGCCGCGGTTCGGCTCCAGTTCCACGAATCCCTCGCCGCGCAGCAGACCCATCGCCTCGCGTACCGGCGTGACGCTCAGCCCCAGCCGCTGGGCGAGCGGTTCGAGCCGCAGGAACTCACCCGGCGCGACCCCGCCCGAGACGATCAGATCGCGTACGTACGAGGCGACGTCGTCGGACCTCCGGCGCCCGTCCGTCACCGGCCGCACCCACTCTCTCCGCTGATCCTCTGCCGGGTTCTCCGACGGTTTCCCCTGCTGGGACGGCGTTCACCCTACATCATGTACGATCTTGAGAAATCGTATATGAAAGGTCGGTGGCCATGGCGTCGAGCGTGCGGGTACGCGGGCCGGTCGTGGGCAGGAGAGGCCGTTGACCGCCCCCGAATTCGAGAAGATCGCCGCCACCTGGCGACCCGAGCCCGCGCAGGTCAGCGGCGCGGTGGAACGGGGGACCACCGACAAGCTCGCCGCGCTGTTGGACGTACCCGCCCCCGAGGACGGCGCCGAACTGCCGCCGCTCTGGCACGAGGTGCTGCTGCGCGACGCCGTCGGGATCGAGCGGATCGGCGCCGACGGACACCCCGAGGGCGGGGCGCTGCTGCCGCCGCTGGCCGACCGGCGGCGGATGTTCGGCGGCGGCACGGTGGAGGTCGTCGCGCCGCTGCGGGTCGGCGACCGCGTCGACCGCATGAGCCGCGTCGCCGACGTCCGGGTGCGCGAGGGCCGCTCCGGCGTGCTGCTGCTGGTCACCGAGGACCACGTGTGGTCGGTCGCGGGCGAGGACCGGATCAGGGAGCGGCGCGACATCGTCTACCGCCGCGCGGCCGACATCGGACCGCCCACCGCCACCACCGGAGGCGCGGTGTCCCCGGTCACCCCGTCGGCCACCCATGTCCCCGACGAGCGCTACCTGTTCGCGTACAGCGCGCTCACCTACAACCTGCACCGCATCCACTACGACGCCCCGTACGTCCGCGAGGTCGAGCACCACCCCGGCCTCGTCGTCCACGGCCCGCTGCTCGCCCTCTGGTGCGCCGAACACGCCCGGTACCGCCTCGGCGCCGCGCCGACGCACCTCACCTACCGGCTGACCTCGACCGCCTACGTCGGCCAGGAGGTCACCGTCGGCTCGGCCGGGCGGGAGGACGGCGCCCTGTCCATCGAGGCATGGTCACAAGGGCGTTGCTGCGTACGGATGACCGCGCGGGACGCCGCACCCGCCGCCGACTGAACCGGCCGCGCCGTCGCCGCCGGGCACCATCGAAGGAGAGCGGATCAGCCATGGCACCTTCCGAGGACAACGAGAGGGCGGGCCCGTACGGCGGAGGCGACCGTACGGGTGTCGCGGACGCGCTGGGCCGCGCCCGGTCCTTCCTGTTCGTGCCGGGCGACCGGCCCGAACGGTTCGACCGGGCGCTCGCCAGCGGTGCGGACGCGGTCGTGGTCGACCTGGAGGACGCGGTGCCGCCCGACGCGAAGGAGGCCGCGCTGGCCAACGCGACGGCGCTGCTGGGCCGCGCGCCCGGCGTGGTGATCCGCGTCAACGACCCCCGTACGCACCGTGGTTCGGCGGATCTGGCGGCGTTCGGCGCGGCGGGCGCGCCCGTCGCGGTCGTCGTCCCCAAAGCCGAGGACGCGGCCACGGTCGCGGCGGTCCTGGCTGCCCTGCCGCCCGGCTCCGCCGTGCTCCCGCTGATCGAGACGGCGGTCGGCGTCCTCGACGCCCGGCTGATCGCGGGAGCGCCCGGCGTCGTCCGGCTGGTCTTCGGACACCTGGACCTCTGCGCCCAGTTGGGGCTGCGGCCCGACGACACCGCGCGGCTCGTCCCCGCCAGATTCGCCCTGGTCGCCGCCTCGGCCGCCGCGGGACTGCCCGCTCCCGTGGACGGCGTCTGCACCGAAGTCCGCGACCGGGAAACGGTGTTGGCCCAGGCCCGTGCGTCCCTCGACAGCGGCTTCACCGGCAAGTTGTGCATTCACCCCGCCCAAGTGCCCGCCGTCCACGAGGCCCTCGCCCCCGACCCGGACGAACTGGCCTGGGCCCTGCGGGTCCTCGAACTCACCACGGAGGACGAGGTGAAGCTCGTGGACGGCCACATGGTCGACCGCCCCGTCCACCTGCGCGCCCGCTCGATCGCCGCCCGCGCCGATCGGTGACGTGTCGGCGTAGCGGTGTCCGGCGGTGGCCACCGGCCACGCCCAGGCGGTCCGTGGCCGTACCGCGTGGAGTCACCCGGCGGCGCGCCACCGGGGCGGGCGGCGCTCCATGAACGCGCGGATGCCCTCCTGCGCCTCCTCGCTGGCGAACAGCCGCGCCGACAGCGCGGTGAGGTCGCTCGCGTCCGCGGCGATCCGCCGCCGCCGGTCCGCCGTCAGCAGCTTCTTCGTCTCGGCGGAACCCTGCGGTGAGGTTTCGCGGACGGCGGCGGTGAAGCGGGCGACGACGGCGTCGATCCCGTCGGCCGGGGCCGCCGACGTGATCAGGCCGATCTGCGCGGCGCGCGCCGCGTCGAAGGTCTCGCCGGTCAGGTAGTAGTGCGCGCCCGCGCGCGGTTCCATGACGTCCAGCGTGCACAGCGAGATGATCGCGGGCGTGACGCCGATCCGCGCCTCGGTGAAGGCGAAGGACGCGCTCTCGTCGGCCACCGCGATGTCGCACGCGCCGACGATGCCCATCCCACCGGCCCGTACATGCCCGGTGACCCGCGCGATCACCGGCTTGGGCAGCTCCACGATCAGGCCGAGCAGCGAGACGATCGCCTGCGTCGCCGCCGTCATCGAGCCGCCGCCCGCCTCCGACAGGTCGGCGCCTGCGCAGAACGTACGCCCGGTGTGGGTGAGGACGACCGCGCGCACATCGGCGTCGGCGCCCGAGGACTCCAGGGCCTCGGTCAGCTCCGCGACCAGTCGGGAGGAGAGCGCGTTGCGGTTGTGCGGCGAGTCGAGAGTGATCGTCGCGACCTGGTCGCGTACGACGTGACGGACGAGCTGCGTCATGGAGGACACCTCGGGTTGGCGGCGGTCGACGGTCCCTGCGGTCGGGACGATGCTAGGGCCCGCCCGGTGGCCCGGCCACGGAGCCGGGGAGGGGCAGGGGGAGGTCCGTGATCTGGCGCAGGGCGTCGAGGACGACGTGGACGGCCGCGCGGGGCGGGGAGCCGCGGCGGATCGCGGCGGTGATGGTACGGGATACGGGGGTCGCGAGCTCGCGGGTGGCGACGCGGTAGCGGCTGTGGGCCACGGTCAGGCCGGGGAGGAGGGTGATGGAGAGCCCGGCCTCGACGTGCTGGAGGGTCATCATGTAATTGCTGAAGCGGCAGACCACGCGCGGTTCGAACTGGGCCTGGCGGCACAGCCGCAGGGCCAGCCCGGCCATGTACGACTGCGGCATGTCCAAGGACCACGGCTCGTCCGCGTACGCCGCGAGGTCCGCGGCGCCGCGTCCCGCCGCGGGGTGCTCCGGCGGTACGACCAGCAGGATCGGGTCCCTGGCCAGCGGGACGAGGTCGAGGTCGGGGCCCAGGGGCAGCTCGTCGAAGTCGGTGGTGGTGATGATGACGTCCGCGTCGCCGCCGCGCAGCGCGGGCATGCTCTCGTGCGGCTCCAGTTGCAGCAACTCGATGTCGAGGCGCGGGTGTTCACGGGCCAGTCGGGTCACGACCGGCACGGCCATGGTGTGGATCGCGCTCTGGAACGCGCCCAGGCGTACGAGTCCGGCGGGCTCCTCGCCGAAGCCGTGCAGCTCCGCCTCGACGCTGTCCATGTGGTCGAGGACGGCGCGCGCCCGCCGGGCGAGGATCAGCCCGGCCGAGGTCAGCCGCACCCGGCGTCCAGTGCGTTCCAGAAGCTGCGTACGGGTCTCGGTCTCCAGCACGGCGAGCTGCTGCGACACGCTCGACGGGCTCAGGCTGGCGGCCTGGGCCACGGCCCGGATGGTGCCGAGCGTGTCGAGCTGGGTGAGCAGCCGCAGCCGCCAGGGATTCATCACGGGGCCATTCTTGTGCGGATCTACCGAACAGGACAGCCGGAAATGTGCGATGGACGTGTCGCTCGCGGGCCGCCTACCGTCGAGGACATGGCTGCTTCCCGCACTGGCACCCCCACGTCCACTACCGGCACCTCAACCGGCACCTCCACGGGCGCTTCCACCGGTACGACCGCGGGCACGACCCCCGGCGTGATCACCGGCCCCGCGGCCGTCCCGTCCGCCCCGCCGTCCGCCGAGAGCTTCTGGGCCGACGCCGAACGGCATCTCGTGCGCTACGGACCCGAGTTCACCCCCGAGATCATCGAACGCGCCGCCGGAAGCTTCGTGTACACCGCCGACGGCCGGAAGATCCTGGACTTCACCTCCGGCCAGATGAGCGCGATCCTCGGGCACTCGCACCCGGCGATCGTCGCCACCGTCCGGCGGCAGATCGCGGACCTCGACCACCTCTACAGCGGCATGCTCAGCCGACCGGTCGTCGACCTCGCCCGGCGGCTGTCCGACACCCTGCCCGCGCCCCTGGACAAGGTGCTGCTGCTGACGACCGGCGCCGAGTCCAACGAGGCCGCGATCCGGATGGCGAAACTCGTCACCGGCAAGCACGAGATCGTCTCCTTCGCCCGCTCCTGGCACGGCATGACGCAGGCGGCGGCGTCCGCCACGTACAGCGCGGGCCGCAAGGGGTACGGGCCGGCCGCGCCCGGCAACTTCGCCATCCCCGTACCGAACGCGTACCGGCCCGACTTCACCACGCCCGACGGCGCGCTCGACTGGCGCCGCCAACTCGACTTCGCCTTCGACCTGATCGACGCGCAGTCCACCGGCAGCCTGGCCGCGTGCCTGGTCGAGCCGATCCTCAGCTCGGGCGGTGTCATCGAGCCGCCGCCCGGCTACTTCGCGGCCCTGCGCGACAAGTGCCGTGAGCGCGGGATGCTGTTGATCCTGGACGAGGCCCAGACCGGTCTGTGCCGCACCGGGACCTGGTACGCGTTCGAGCGCGACGGCATCGTCCCCGACATCCTCACCCTGTCCAAGACGCTCGGCGCGGGACTGCCGTTGGCGGCCGTCGTGACCAGCGCCGCGATCGAACAGGAGGCGTACGACCGCGGGTTCCTGTTCTTCACCACGCACGCCGCCGACCCGCTCGTGGCGGCCGTCGGCAACACCGTCCTCGACGTCCTGATCGCCGACAGGCTCGACGAACGCGCCCGCGCGCTCGGCGCGTTCCTCCGCGAGGGCCTGGCGGAGATCGCCGAACACCACGCTGTGGTCGGCGACATCAGGGGCCGCGGCCTGCTGACCGGACTCGAACTCGTCGTCGACCGCGACACGAAGCAGAGCTCCGACGAGCTGGGCGCACGCGTCACCCGCCGCTGCCTCGAACTCGGCCTGCACATGAACATCGTCCAACTCCCCGGCATGGGCGGGGTCTTCCGCATCGCCCCGCCCCTGACCGCCACCGAGGACGAACTCTCCCTGGGCCTGGCCGTCCTCGACCAGGCGATCGGCGACGCGTCCGCCACGCTCTGAGCCGCCCTCACGGCCTGAGCCGCCCTCACGCTCTGGACCAGCGCCATGCTCTGGACCACGCCCCCGCTCCGAACGACCGCCGCGCGAGCGGCTCGTGTGGCGGCCTAGCGCGGGGAAGCGCTCCCCTTCGGCGGAGTCGAGGCGTAGGGGAGCAGCGCCATCTCGCGGGCGTTCTTGACGGCCTTGGTGATCTGGCGCTGCTGCCGCGCGCTGATCCGGGTGACGCGGCGGCTGCGGATCTTGCCCCGGTCGGAGATGAACCTGCGCAGCAGATCGGTGTCCTTGTAGTCGATGTACTCGATCTTCGCCGCGTCCAGCGGGTTGGGCTGGGATGCGGGGGCCTTGCGGGGATCGGGTCGGCGGGGCATGGGCGGCACTTCCTCGGTCGGTTCGGGTCCCGGCCGCTCCGGCCGGGGGAAAGAGCGGATCAGGACAGCGGGGAGAGCAGTTCGTCGAAGGCGGCCGGGAGGGTCCGCCATCCGGCGCGGCCCGCCGCGTACTCGGCGTCCGTCAACAGGCAGGAGTCCAGGAGGTCTTCGAGTCCCGACCGGTCGAGGCCGGGGGAGGTGAAGACCAGATGCTGGCAGCGGTCGCCGTGCTCCGGGTCCCAGTCGAGGGACGCGGCGGCCGTACGGACCGGGGACTCCAGCTCCCAGGCCGCGTCCGGCAGCGACGCCAGCCACGGGCCGACGCTCTCCACGCACAGGGCGCCACCGGCCGCGTCCCACGCCAGGAGCGTGTCGGGCCGGTCCGCGAGCCAGAAGCGGCCACGGCTGCGGGCGGCGGCGCAGGCCAGATCCTCCAGTGCCGCGTACAACCGGCCGGGGTGGAAAGGGCGGCGCCTGCGCCAGACCAGGGTGCCTACCCCGGCCTCCTCCGCGTCCTGCGGCAGCCGTGAGCAGGCGGGGTGCTGCGCGGCGGCGGCGCCTGCGACGTCGAAACCGGCGAAGGCCATCCTGGCCAGCTCGGTGGTGCCCGCCGCCACCTGCCGCGCTGTCGGGTGGAGTTGACGCAGCAGGGCGCGCTCCTCGTCGGTCGGCTCCTCGTCCTGCACGACGACCAGCACCGGCGGGTACTCCAACTGGCGGGCCCAGGTGTCGCCGACGGTGCGCCGGTCCTGCGGCGCCACCGCGAGGCCCGCGTCGCCGAGGTCGTCGCCGTTGGCCAGGCAGGGCAGGACGAGAGCGGGGTCGACCGCCGTCATGACACCGGCCAACTCCAGGAAGCCGGAGCCCGGTTCGGCGATGATCTCGGCCATCCCCTGCGGCTCGACGGAGTCCCACAGCTCCACCACCGCGAGCCGCGTCAGACCGCTCGCGGCCAGCCGCTCCAGCTCCGGCACCAGGTCCTCGCGCAGAGCGCAGCACGCGCAGTCGTTGACCAGCGGTGTCTCGCCCTCGGACACGAGGCCGTCCGCGTCGCGCACCGTACGGCGCACGACACCGCGTTCCGCGGCCCGCGACAGGTCGTGGTGCAGGGCGACGCTGTCGGGGACCATCGACAGCAACTGCCCGACGACCGTGCGGCGCGCGTCGCCGTGCATACCGGCCACCACGACGACCGGCAGCCGGTCGTACCCCCGCGTCATCGCGGACCCCGCCGCGCGTACCGGCGCTCGAAGCGCTCGACGCGGCCCGCGGTGTCCAGGACGCGGGCGGTGCCGGTGTAGAAGGGGTGGCTCCGCGAGGAGATCTCTACGTCGATGACGGGGTAGGTCCTGCCGTCCTCCCACACCACCGTCGTGTCGCTGGTGGCGGTGGAGCGGGTGAGGAAGGCGAAGTCGGCGGCCTTGTCGCGGAAGACGACCGGGCCGTACGGGGGATGGATGTCGGGCTTCATGGAGGTGTCCTCGTCGTGAGTCGTCGGCTGCGGGGTCCGGTTTCTCCGGCCGCGGTGTCGGGTCAGCGCGCGGGGTCGAGCAGGCCGCGCTCGTAGGCCCTGGCGAGCCGCCGGGGGACCGCGTACGCGACGCCGTCGATGGTGACGGTGACCAACCGCGGTGCGGCGGCCTTCCATTGGGCGCGGCGGTGCCGGGTGTTGCCGCGAGACATCTTGCGTTTGGGAACGGCCATGACGGTCCTTCGTGAGGTGGGCGGACGGGCGAGCCACCACACTATATGGAGATGGATATCGTTTTCAATTAGAGTTGCGTGGACGGGCGCGATCCCGGACACGCCGGTGCGCCGGGACCCTGTGAGCGGGTCCCGGCGCACCGGTCGAGCGGGTCGGACGTGGTCAGGCGCGGTCAGGCCGGTTCGGCGTAGCGGCGGCAGGCGAAGTGCCTGACGACCGGCTCGACCTCGCCGGGCTCGCGCAGGCGACGCACCGCCACCAGGGCGTACGTCTCATGGCCGTCGACCACGTGGGTGCGCGGCAGGGCGAACCTCTCCCCGGGAACCGGCCAGACCAGCAGCCACAGGTGCCTTTCCGAGGTGTACGGCCGCGGGTCGACGGTGACCGCGGCGATCTGGTCCCAGCGAAAGACGAGGTCGGTGGCGCCGAAGTCCCGCATCGCGATGCCCTCGGGGCCGATCCGCAGGCGCAACGGCCGCAGCCACCGCAAGAAGAGCCAACCGCTGCCGTACAGACCGCTGAGCCCGACCAACGGCCCGAGGGCGACGGCCTGTTGGGCGCCCCCGACGGGTCCGCCGGTCCGTAGCGCAGCCCGACCCCTTCGATCTCACCCCAGCCCAGCCGGTGCTCATCGAGGGTGATCCCGTACTCGTCCACCCGCAGCCGGAACGGCAGGCTCGCCCTCCGCAGCGACCGCGCACCCGCGAGGACGGACAACACGGCCAGGAGCAGGGCGATATAAGCCGTCTGCCGGGAATCGCCGCGCGCGAGCGCCGCCCATACGACGGCGCCGACCGCCACTAGCGCCCCCCACCCCACCCAGCGTCTGCCGCTCCGGCGAAGCCGCCCGCTCCTGGTGAACTCCACCGTGCTGCCCCCCTGTTGCCGTCCCTCGGCCGCGTCCGTCGCTACGCGTCAGGGGAGACGACGGGGCCGCGCGCGGCAGTTCCTGTCCGCGCGGGAACGGTGGGGGAGTGACAGGGAAGCGGCCGGGGGCACCGCCGTGGTCGGCGGTGCCCCTGCGGCGTACGGCGTCCGGTGTGCGGCGTGCTACGAGGGTCAGGCGCCGGTGGCCTTGGCGTAACGGGCGCTGACGTCGGTCCAGTTGACGAGGTCCCAGAGCTTGGTGACGTAGTCGGGGCGGACGTTCTTGTACTGGAGGTAGTAGGCGTGCTCCCAGGCGTCGAAGACCAGCAGCGGGGTGGCGCCGTGGCCGACGTTGCCGTGGTGGTCGTAGACCTGTTCCACGATCAGCCGCTTGCCGAGCGGCTCCCAGGCCAGGACGCCCCAGCCGGAGCCCTGGACGGACGCGGTGGCGGCGGTGAGGTGCTTCTTGAACGCCTCGAATCCGCCGAGGTGCTCCTCGATGGCGGTGGCCAGCGCGCCGTCGGGGCGGTCGCCGCCGTCGGGGGACAGATTCTCCCAGAAGATCGAGTGCAGGACGTGGCCGGAGAGGTTGAAGGCGAATGTCTTCTCCAGGCCCACGAGCCGGGCCGGGGCGAGCTGTTCCTTCTCGCGGGCCTCGGCGATCTGCTCCAGCGTGTCGTTGGCGCCCTTGACGTAGGCGGCGTGGTGCTTGGCGTGGTGCAGCTCCAGGATTTCGCCGGTGATGGCCGGTTCCAGAGCGGAGTAGTCGTACGGCATGTCAGGAAGCGCGTAGGTGCCCATCAGGCACGGCCCCTTTCGACAGAGTGAGAATACGTGCCGCGACCCACCCTATGACCTTATTGCGATAGAGTTGCAATAGCGGCACAGGTGCAGCAGCATGGTGTCGGGCGGGGTCGGCCCGACAGCATCCCGGGAGAGTCGCTTCCTCGACGCTGATCGTCTTTCCAACCGGCAACCCGCCGGCCCGCCGGTCCCGCCCGCCGACGTACTGCTGTGCCCGCCGCCCGCGCTCCGATGCCGCCGACCTGGGCGGGCGGGGGGGCCGGGAACGCCGGAGCCCCCTTCGGCGCGGATCTCCGCGTCGAAGGGGGCTCGGCCACGCGTGCCGGAAGTCGGCCGCCTACTGCTTCTTGCGCCGCCCCGCCGCCTTGGGTTCGTCCAGGCAGAGCCGCTCCGCGGTCCTGCTCAGGTGCTCGCGCATGATCCGCTGCCCGGTCTCCACGTCGTCCGCCCGGATGGCCGCGATGATCGCCCGGTGCTCCTCCATGCCGCGCTTGCCCCTCTCGGGCGCCGTCCGCTGCGCGGTCGCGGGTGATATCAACTGCGGCCCGTGGAAGGAGTGGATCAGCATCTCGAACGCGGTGTTGTGCGTGCTCGCCGCCAGCCGCGTATGGAATTCGGCGGACAGCGACACGTCGTAGTCGCCGCCCGCGACCGCCTCCTCCTGCCGGTCGCAGATCGCCTGGAGCGCGGCGATGTCCTCGTCGTCCGCGGTCGCGCACAGCAGCGGCATGATGCCGACCTCCAGGACCAGCCGGACCTGGGTCACATCGGCCGCCGACACCGAGGAGAGCGTGAGCAGATCGGTGATGCTCGCCCCGATCCGGTCGCTGGTCGGCGTGGTGACGAACGCCCCGCCGTGCGCGCCCACCCGGATCTCGACCAGTCCGCCCGCCTCGAGCACCCGCAGCGCCTCGCGCACGGTCACCCGGCTGACCCCGAACCGCTCGCACATCTCGCGTTCCGGAGGGAGCCGGTCGCCCGGCGTCAACTTGCCCTCATGGATGAGCGAGCGCACCTGGTCGACGATCAGCGCGGAGATCCGGCGGTCGTTCACGGGGCTGAGGAGCCGGCCGGACTGACCGTCCTCGGTCCTCGCTGTCGGACGGCGAGCGGCCATAAGGGTTCCTTCCCTAGACGCGGACGACCCCATAGTAGCTGATTAAGGTATGACCAATAGGCCCTGGTTGGGGCCCGGCTCGTGCTCCCCCGTGAGGTCGGCCTCCGGGCCCTACCGACTCCGTGTGCCCCGGTATTGAGCCTTTCCCGCCTCCCGGCGCGCGGATGTTCTCCCGGTGTGTTCGACCGCGCCGCCCGACCCCCTCCCCGGTCTCCTGGCGATAGCGGGCGCCCTGCCGCCGGCCTGGGCGCTGACGGCCTGCGCGGGCGAGCGGCCCGGTCACAGCCCGAGATGGACCCGCCGCACCCGGCGGGTCAGCGCGGGGGAGGGAAGGACTGGGTGGCGCCCGGTCGCGCGGGCATGGGCTGGGTGGAGGCCGCGGTCTGGGCGGCGAGGTGGGCGGCCGTCGTGGCGGGGGCGAATTCCGGGCTGGTCGGGGCGGGTTTGCGGTCCTGGAGGCGGAGGGCGCCGGTGAGGTCGCCGAAGGTGCGGCGGCGCCACTTGCTGATCGGGGTGAAGGTCACCGGACCGTGGCCGGACAGGCCGCCCGCCGCGGTGATGGTCTCGATGAACCGGAGCGCCGAGGTGTGGTCGGAGACCTCGGAGAAGATCCGGCCGCCCACGGTCCAGGGGGAGACGATGACGCACGGCACGCGGAAGCCCGCGCCGACCGGCAGCCCCCCGCCCGGAGTGCCCTTCGGCGACGTCAGGTGGACGAACTCCTCCGGGTACGTACGGGGGTTGGGGACGGGCGGCGGGACGTGGTCGAAGAAGCCGTCGTTCTCGTCGTAGTTCAGGACGAAGACGGTCGAGTTCCACAGCTCCTCGTTGGAGGCCAGCGCCTCCAGCTTGGACGCCAGGTACTGCGCGCCGGCCGCCGGGAGATTCGGCGGGTGCTCGTCGGCCTCGCTCGGCATGTAGAGCCAGGACACGTCCGCGAGGACGCCGTTGGCGCAGTCCTCCTCGAAACCGAGCGCCGGGTCGGACGCCGGGGACGGGTGGGTGGGATCGCCGACCCGTCCCGGTGTGCCGTCGCCGTAGAGCGTGCCGCCGGTCATGACGGCGGTGTGGAGGGCGACGGGCAGGGTCGCCTTGTTCTTGAAGCTGGCGAACCAGGCGAAGACGTTGAACCCGCTGGTCGCGCCGGAGAAGTACGTCTTGACGCTGTACCCCGCGTCGTAGAGGATCTCCGCCGCCGACGGGTGGGTCATCGGGTTCGGCGTGACCGTCTCCAGCACGGGGCCGCCGAATTTGCCCTCCGGGTCGTTGGTGCCGGACATCCACACCAGCCGGTTCGGGTCGGTCGGGCCCAGGACGGAGCAGTGGTAGTTGTCCAGCAGCGTGAAGGACTCGGCGAGCGCCCAGTGGAACGGGATGTCCTCGCGGGTGAAGTAGCCCATCGTGTACGCGCCGTTGACCTCGCCGTCCGAGGCGATGTGCGCGGACAGCCAGCCGTCCATCGCGCCCTGGTTCCACGAGGCGTGCTGGTCGCGCCAGTCGTGGGAGAGCGACGGGATCGCGGCGGCGCCGGTGCTGAGCGTGGACATGTGGAACGGTTCGAGGTACCCGTCGGGGTTGGCCGGATCGGGCTGCCGGAAGACCGAGTCGCCGTTGGGCAGCTTGATCGCCGTCTTGTCGTTGAAGCCGCGGGCACCGGGAAAGGCGCCGAAGTAGTGGTCGAACGACCGGTTCTCCATCATCACGTACACGACGTGCTTGATCTGGGACAGGTCCCCCTCGGCCGGCCCCGCGGTCGCGGCCCGCGCGAGGTTCTCGGGCAGCACGCCCGCCACCCCGGCGGCACCCGCCAGCGCGGCGGCGCTGGCGACGAAGCGGCGCCGGGAGATTCCCGAGCGGCCTGAAGCGGTGTTGCTCATCGTCTGTCTTCTCTCCGTCTCGTGGGACCCGGTCAGGACTTCTGCGGGGCGGGACCGCGCGGGGCGGAGCCGTCGGCCCCGCCGCGTCACCGGACCGGGCGACACCGAGCACCTGGGCGACCGCGCTGTTGCGTGTGTCGGCGAGGTACAGCAGGTCCGAGGACCGGTCGATCGGAGGTCGCCGCGCCGCCGTCGCCGGAGAACGCGCCGAGGCCGTCGTCCGCCTTGTCGGCAGTATGGTCGCCCGCCACGGTCGTGATGGTCCCGGTCCGCGCGTCGACCCGGCGGATCACGTTGTTGGCCGAGTCCGCGATGTAGTCACGGAAGGCGCCGTCGCGGTCGTCGGCGCGGCGGCGTGCGGCGGCTCGGGGCGGGGCACGCGTGCACCGCGAGCGGGTCTCCTGTCGTTCTTCCAGCGTTCAACTCGTAGTCCATGACGGCGCATTGTGCTGTCCCTAGGGTCCCTGAGGGCTGTGAAAGAAGGGACTCATGGACACTCTCCTTGCTGTCCGGGCTCGTGGGATCACCAAGTGCTTCGGTGACGTCGTCGCCCTCGACGGCGTGGATCTGGACGTCGCGCAGGGGCGGATCCACGGCCTGGTCGGACCGAACGGCGCAGGCAAGACCACGTTGTTGGGGCTGCTCCTGGGCCTGGCCGTCGCCGACGCCGGGCACCTCGACATCCTGGGCACGCCGATCGGCCGACTGCTCGCCGCTCCCGAGGGGGTGGCCGGATTCGTGGACGGGCCGGGGCTGTACCCCTCGCTCACCGCCCGGCAGAATCTGGCCGCGCTGGCCGCCCTGCGCGGACGCGACGCGCGGACGGCGGGGATCGACGACGTACTCGACCAGGTCGGCCTCACCGACGTCGCCGACGACAAGGCGCGCGGGTTCTCCCTCGGCATGCGGCAGCGCCTCGGACTCGCCGCGGCCCTGCTCACCACACCCCGGCTGCTCGTCCTCGACGAACCGTCCAACGGCCTCGACCCGGCGGGGAAGAAGCACGTCCACGGTGTCCTCACCCGGCTCGCCGCCGAGGGCGCCGCGGTCGTGCTCTCCAGCCACCGCATGGACGACCTCGAAGCGCTGTGCTCCGACGTCACCATCCTCGCCACCGGAAGGACCGTCTTCTCCGGCCCGCTGGGCAAGCTGGCCGCCGAGAGCCGCGAACTCGACTACCGGCTGCTGACCTCGGACCAGCGGGCCGCCAGCCGGCTGGCCCATGACACGGCCGGTGTGCGTGTCGTGGACGAGGCCGCGACATGGCGCGGCGCCGACGTCCTCGTCGTCCGCGCGCCGACGCCGGCCCTGGACGACCTGGTGGCGCGGATCGTCCGTGACGGTGTCGCCGTACGAGAGGTGGGCCCGGTGCAATCGCCCCTCGAAGCCGCGTTCCTCGCCCTCACCGAGCAGGAGGCGGCCCGATGACCGCGACCGTGTCCGCGACCGACCGCCCGGCTGACGGCCATGACGCCCATGACGGCCATGACGACGGGGCCGGAGTCCGCCGCGTCTCGGTGGCCCGCGCCTACCGCTTCGAACTGGTCAAGCTGGTGTCGCAGTGGCGCATCCGCCTGCTGGTGCTCGCCTGCTGGATCGCGCCCGCGCTCTTCGTCGCCGCGGTGAGCCAGCAGAGCACGCTCCCCTCCGACACCCTCTTCGGCCGCTGGATGCATGCCACCGGGTGGGCCGGATCGCTGGTGGTGCTCGGCTTCTCCGGCACCTGGGCGCTCCCGCTGCTGACCTCGCTGGTCGCCGGGGACGTCTTCGCCTCCGAGGACCGGCTCGGCACCTGGCGGCACCTGCTGGTGGCGGTCAGGTCGCCCGGGCGGATCTTCGCCGCGAAGGCACTGGCCAGCCTCACCGTCATCCTGCTGCTCGTGGCCGGGCTGGCCGCCTCCGGCGTGGTCGGCGGGCTGCTGTCGGTCGGCAACCATCCGCTGGTCGGCCTCGACGGGCACCTGCTGGCGCCTTCCGACGCCGCGCGTGACGTCCTCCTCGCCTGGGCCTGTGTCGTCGCGCCGACCCTCGCCCTGGCCGCGATCGGACTCCTCGGGTCGATCGCGCTGGGACGGTCCCCGATGGGTCTGCTCCTGCCCGCGCTCGTCGCGCTCGCGATGCAGCTCGCCCAGATGCTGCCGCTGCCCGTCGCCCTGCGCCTGGCCCTGCCCGGCTACGCCTTCCTCTCGTGGAACGGTCTGTTCACCAGTCCGGGACAGCTCGAACCGCTGCTGATCGGCATCGCGGTGAGCGTGGTGTGGGCCGTGGTCGCGACGGGACTCGCGTGTCTGCTCTTCCTGCGCCGCGATTTCACCGACCTCACCTCCGACGGCTCGGGGCGCCGTGCCGTCACCGCCGGACTCCTGCCGCTGACCGGCCTGTTGGCCGCGACCTTCGCGGTCATCGCCGTGGCGACCCCGTCGACGGGCTCCGGAATCGACCAGGACAAGATCCAGCGGTCGGTGGCCACCGCGTTCGCCCACCTCTACCGCGTCCAGGCCGGCGACCTGAACCGCCCCGACGTGACGGAGGAGCACCTGCGCGTCACCGCGGCGTGCAACAGGGGCGGGGGCCAGGTCGCCGCCGAGGGTCCGGGCAACGACTGGCGCTGCGTCGTCACCTGGCATCTCCCCGACGTCACGGCCGCGGGGACGGCTGTCTACCAACTCGACGTCACCGCGGACGGGCGGTTCGTGGCCGACGGCGACGGGCCGAAGGAAGTCAACGGCTACTTCCTCGTGCGCACCCCCGTCGGGGACGCGCCGAACCCGCTCTGGCAGTTCGACGGCAACGTCGAACTGCTCCACTCCTCGAAGGGATGACTCCATGCAGGTAGCTCGCCGCCGAAGGCGTACCGAGAAACCGGAGTTCAGCATTTTCGGCAAACGCGTCGGACGCCGGGCGGTCCTGGTGACGTCGGGCGTCAGCGCCCTCGCCCTCGCCGCCACCGGCACCGCGTTCGCCCAGACGCACCAGTTCGGCACCCAGCAGGTCGGGCAGACCACCGACCGGGGCCAGGTCATCTCCAGCGACCAGTACATCGCCCCGTACGGCGAGCGCCTCGTCGTCAACAACGGCAAGATCATGTCGTCCACCGTCAGCCCGGACGGCACCCACCTGGCGGCCGCGGTCACCGACGGCGGGATGGCGCTGTCCGTCGTGGACCTGAAGAGCTGGAAGGTGCAGCAGCTCATCGGCAACTCCGCCGCGGCCGATCTGCGGATCGGCGGCAATGACGTGGGACAGGAAAGCCCCGCGTACTCGCCCGACGGCTCGCAGTTGTGGCTCGGCCAGACCGACGGATACACCAAGTTCACCGTGAACGCGGACGGCAGCCTCGCCCACCCGACGGCCGTCAAGATCCCCGCCGACGGTCCCCGGCACGCGCTGGCGAGCGCGGCGGTCTTCTCGCCCGACGGCGCCACCGTGTACAGCGTGGTCAACGGCCAGAACCGCGTGGTCGCCATCAACGCCGCGACCGGATCCGTCCAGCGGAGCTGGCCCGTCGGCAACGCCCCGCGCGGCATCGTCCAGGTCGGCGACAAGCTGTACGTCAGCAACGAGGGCGGACGTCCGGCGCGTCCCGGCGAGACCACCATCAACTCGTACAACACCCAGGTGGCCGCCGACCCGGTGACCGCCGCCACCACGACCGGCACGGTCAGTGTCATCAACCTGGCCAAGCCCGACGCCGCGCCGGCCAGCATCACCGTCGGGCTGCACCCGACCGCGGTCTACGCCAAGAAGGGAGCGGTGTTCGTCACCAACACCGCGACCAACGACGTGTCGGTGATCAGGACGGCCAACGACAAGGTCGTGCAGACCATCGCCACCCGGCCGTGGCCCGAGGCGTCGGTGGGCTACGAACCCGACGCCGTGACCCTCACCGACGACGGGCACCTCCTGGTGACGCTCGGCCGCGCCAACGCCGTCGCCGTCTACCGCTACACGACCCCGCAGGAGCCGGTCAGTTACGTCGGACTGCTCCCGACGGACTACTTCCCGGCCGAGATC
This sequence comes from Streptomyces sp. NPDC093221, assembly GCF_044753885.1. Lineage (NCBI taxonomy): Bacteria > Bacillati > Actinomycetota > Actinomycetes > Kitasatosporales > Streptomycetaceae > Streptomyces > Streptomyces sp. NPDC093221. The sequence continues at coordinate 68,100 of NZ_JBIVOA010000007.1, forward strand.
GCGACCGTCGGCAAGCAGGTGGTCGTCTCCAACACCCGCGGCGTGGACGCCCGTCGGCCCACCACCGCCGCCGGGCACGGCACCCACGACACCACGTCGAGCGTGCAGCACTTCACGCTGCCGAACGACCGTGTCATCGCGTCCCAGACGGCCAAGGTCTTCCGCCAGAACGGCTGGACCAACGGCTCGCTCAAGGAGGCCGCGTCCAAGGGCCACGCGAAGCCGGTGCCGGTCCCCGCGCGGCTCGGCGACCCCTCGACGATCAAGCACGTCTTCCTGATCGTCAAGGAGAACCGGACCTACGACCAGATCCTCGGCGACCTCCCGCAGGGTGACGGCGACCCGTCGCTGACCCAGTTCGGCGAGAACGTGACACCCAACCAGCACGCGCTGGCGCGCCAGTTCGGGCTGTACGACAACACGTACGACATCGGCACCAACTCCGCCGAGGGCCACAACTGGCTGATGCAGGCGGACAATCCGGAGTACACCGAGTCCTCCGCCGGTGAGTACCTGCGCAGTTACGACACCGAGGACGACGCGCTCGGCCACCAGCGAAGCGGATTCCTGTGGACCGGCGCGCAGGCGGCGGGGAAGTCGGTGCGGGACTTCGGCGAGTTCCAGCAGTTCCTGACCAAACCCGCCGACGCGAGCTGGCAGAACCTGTACTGCGACGCCAAGACCATGGACGCCACCGGGAAGGACACCGCCTACCCGCTGGACTCCTCCTCGCCGATCCCGTCGCTCAACGCCGTGTCCGTGCCGGGCTTCCCGAAGTTCGACACCAGCGTCCCCGACGTCTACCGGTACCAGATCTGGAAGCAGGACTTCGAGAAGAACGGTCCGGCGAACCTGAACATGTTCTGGCTCTCCAGCGACCACACCGGCGGTCCCGCGAGCCCGGCCGCGCAGGTCGCCGACAACGACCTCGCGGTCGGCAAGATGGTCGACGAGATCTCGCACAGCAGGTACTGGAAGGACTCCGCCATCTTCGTGGTCGAGGACGACTCCCAGGCCGGTCTCGACCACATCGACGGCCACCGCGCCCCGATCCAGATCATCAGCCCGTACGCCCGGCACGGCGTCGTCGACAACCACTACTACTCGCAGATCACGATGATCCGCACCATCGAGCAGATCCTCGGGGTCCACCCGATGAACCAGAAGGACACGGCGGCCAGCCCGATGACCGCGGCCTTCACCAAGAAGCCCGACCTCGCGCCGTTCAACGCGCTGGCCAATCGCACCTCGCTCACCGACGGTCTGTCCACCCCGCCCTCCTGCGGCGTCGACACCCCGGCGGCGCAGAACCCCAACGCGGCGGCGGTACCGGCGGCGGCGGTCCCGGCTGCCGAGAAGCGGCTCGCGGACCAGTGGGACACCTGGAAGTCCCAGCAGCGCCTGACCGGCCCCAACGCGGTGCCCGACTACGCCAACCCGGCGCAGATGAACCACCTCACCTGGTACCAGACGCACAACTGGACCAAGCCGTACCCCGGCGAGGCCAGGATCTTCGCGCCGAACGACGTACCGGGCGCGTACATCCCGTCGTCGGAGAACGACGGCTGACGGTCCGAGCCGGATCGATCGCGAGAGGGCCCCTGGCCGGCGTCACCGCCGCCCAGGGGCTCTCCTGCCGTCCTGGTGTCTTTCCGTCAGCGGGAACGCGAGATCCGCTCCTCGGCGCCGTAGCGGTGCTCCTGGTCGCCGTCCATCGCCTCGTAGATGGTCCTCTTCAGACCCTCGGGGTCGGGAATGTGCTTCAGGGTCAGCAGGCCCTGCTCGGAGGCCGACTCGATCTTGAGCGTCCCGCACCGGATGATCCGCTCCCACAGGGAGGCGGCGAACGAGATGTCGTTGATCCGGGCCAACGGGATGCTGCGCCCGGTCTTGTTCACGAAGCCGACCCGCATGTGGACCCGCTTGGTGGTCAGGATGTAGAGGGTGCCGCGCCACTTCATGAGCGGGATCAGCCAGAACCACAGCGACACGAGCGCGGCCACACCGAGCACCACGTACCTGGCGGCGTCCGTCCAGCTCTTGCCGGACGGCAGCACCCACATACGTTTCCGCCCCCCGCCGACCACGTCGCGGCGCGGCCGGTGCCGCCGTGCTGTGTGTCGAACCCGCCGTCCATCGCCGTTGGTACCGGCAGGTGCGGACGGAATCCGGCTGGGCGGGCCGCTGGTCGGCGGGTGGCCGGTCGCGAACGGGCAGGTCGGGGACCGTACAGTGGGCGATCCGAACGGTGGTACGAACAGCGAAACGCGTGTCGGCACGGGAAAGGCCCGATCATGACGTCCCCTCTGAGCCCGCAGGTCCGCCCGAATCTCGTTCCGGACGACGGCGTCGTGCTCTTCATCGGCGACAGCATCACCGACTGCGGTCGTGACCTGGACGCGCCCGACTCCCTCGGCGACGGCTACGCGGCGATGGTGGCCGAGCGGTACGCGGCCGAGCACCCCGGCTCGGGGGTCCGCTTCGTCAACCGGGGCATCAGCGGCAACCGCGCGGTCGACCTGCGGGGCCGCTGGGACCGGGACTGCCTGGCGGTCGGCGCCGACGTGGTGTCCGTGCTGGTCGGGATCAACGAGGTGTGGCGCCGCTTCGACAGCGACGACCCCACCTCCGACGAGGAGTACGAGGACCACTACCGCACCGTGCTCGGCCAGGCCGCCGACCGGGGCAGCGCGCTGGTGCTGATCGAGCCGTTCGTGATGCCCGTCAGCGAGGACCAACTGGCGTTCCGCGACGACCTGGACGGCAAGCTGGCGGTGGTACGGCGACTGGCCGCCGACTTCTCCGCCACCCTCGTCCCCGCCGACGCGCTGATGACGCGGGCCGCCGCCGACGCCGGTCCCCGCAAGTGGACCGACGACGGCATCCACCTGACCCCGGACGGTCACGCCCTGCTCGCCGACGCCTGGCTCACCGCGGTCGGAGCGGCGCTCCCCGAGCGGGCCTGACCCCCGCGCCCCGGCCGCTTGCCGGTCGCCAGGGCCACCCGGCTCACAGCCGGGTGGCCGTGCGGACCAGGGCGGCGAGGGGGAGGGAGCGGCTGTGGGCGGGCCAGGCGATGTGGGTGACGACGGGCGGAGCGTCGCTGAGCGGGACGGCGGTGTGCTCGGCCCACAGCCAGGCGCGGGCGGAGTCGGGGAAGACGGCCATGGTGCGGCCGAGGGCGATGAGCTGGGCCAGTTGCGTCTGGTCGTGGATCTCGGGGCCAGGGCCTGGGGGATACGTGCCGTCGTGGGCCCAGCGGGCGAGCGGGAGATCGGGGAGGTCGCTGACGTCGGCCAGCGACAGGACCTCGCGCGTGGCCAAGGGGTGCCCTGCGGGCAGAATGGCGATCTGGCCCTCGGTCATCAGTTCCTCGCTGTCGAATCCGGCGAGGGAGTTGAACGGCTTGTGCATGAGCGCCACGTCGGCGCGGCCGTCGCGCAGCATCTCGCCCTGCTCGCACGTGCCGCTCGGCAGCACCTCGATCTCGGCGGCGTCCGGCTCGGCCGCGTAGGCGTCCAGGAGCTCGTGCAGCAGCTCGTGGGACGCGGCGGCCTTCACCGCCAGGACCAGACGGTCGCGGGCCCCGCCCGCGCGGTCGGCGTCACCGGCCCGGCGGGTACGGCGCGCGGCGGCGGCCGTCGCGTCCAGGGCCGCGCGGCCCTCGTGCAGCAGCACCTGACCGGCGCCGGTCAGAGCGACCCCGCGGCGGTCGCGGATCAGCAGCGTGACACCGAGCCGCCGTTCGAGCTGCTGGATCGCGCGGGACAGCGGTGGCTGGGCCATGCCGAGGCGCTCGGCGGCGCGGCCGAAGTGCAGTTCCTCGGCGACCGCCGTGAAGTACCGAAGCTCGCGGATCTCCAAGGTGTCCATGACCCCACCGTACGTGTGATACCTGCCGGGTATGACAGAGCACCGTATCGGTGTTGGATGCGCGGCCCGGCCGCGGGCGAGCATCAACGGTATGAGCGAAACGAAGATCGCGCTGGTGACCGGCGCGAACAAGGGAATCGGCTACGAGATCGCGAGCGGCCTCGGCGCCCTCGGCTACCGGGTGGGCGTGGGAGCGCGTGACGGGGGCCGCCTCGAAGCCGCCGTCGACAAGCTGCGCGCCGCCGGGGTGGACGCCTTCGGGGTGCCGCTGGACGTGACCGGCGACCGCAGCGTCACCGACGCCGCGGAACTCGTCGAGCGGCGGGAGGGCCGCCTGGACGCCCTGGTCAACAACGCCGGTATCTCAGGACCGACGGGGCCGGGGTGGACGCAGGACCCGACGACGCTCGACCTCGACCTGGTCCGCACGGTCGTGGAGACCAACGTCCTCGGCGTCATCCGCGTGACCAACGCGATGCTGCCCCTTCTGCGGCGCTCCGCGTCGCCGCGCGTCGTCAACGTCTCCAGCAGCGTCGCCTCCCTGACCCGGCAGGCGGACCCGGACGTCGAGATCGGCCCGGTCATGGCGGCCTACTCGCCGACGAAGACGTTCCTCAACGCCGTCACCGTGCACTACGCCCGGCAGTTCGCCGGTACGAACATCCTGATCAACGCCGCCTGCCCCGGCCTGGTCGCGACCGACTTCACCGGCTTCCTCGGCCCCCGCACCCCCCAGCAGGGCGCGGCCACCCCCATCCGCCTCGCCACCCTGCCCGACGGCGGCCCGACCGGCGGGTTCTTCGAGGACGCCGGCGTCGTCCCCTGGTAACGGCTTCCAGCACCGAGTCCCGAGGGTGCGCCGGGTCAGCCGGTGACGGCCTCGGCCGCGAGGGCGTCCTGCGCCGTGCCGCGCATGCCCGCGACGATCATGTCGACACCGCGCCGGTAGTACGCGTCGTTGCTCGCGCACGACAAGAGCGCGTCGGCGGCGGCCACGACGTGCGGGTACCGGTCGGGGGAGAGGTCGAGCAGGCTCGCCTTCTTCGCGCTGACGGCCTCCTCGCGGGACTCGGGGTCCAGGGCCGGATTGCTGCGGCCGGGCTCGGTGATGACGAGGGTCACCAGCGAGCACAGCGCCTGACCGGCGGTCTGCGCGCCCTGCTCGACCGGCAGACCGGCCGCGGAGAGCAGCGCGAGGGTGCGTTCGGTGACGACGAGACCGGGCTCCGAGGCGAAGATCCGGGTGATCACCAGACCGGCGGCGTTGGGGTGCGGGCGCAGCGCCGCGAGGAAACCGCTCAGCAGGTCGTTCATCTGCTCGTGCCACGGCCGCTCGTCCGGCTCCGGGACCCGGACGTCGGTCAGCAGCCGCTCGGTGACCGCGTCGAACAGCCCGTCCTTGTCCGGGAAGTGCCGGTACAGCGCCATCGGCGTCACGTCGTGCTGCTGGGCGACCCGCCGGATGGTGACGGCTTCGAGACCTTCGCTGTCGGCCACGGCGAGCGCGGTGGAAATCAGCTCGTCCCTGTTCAAGCGTTTGTGAGCCGCCACGGATCCCGCCACCTCCTGGTCGACAGCCTGAGCGACACCGGATTCCTCGCCGCCGCCACTACGCAGCGTACTGCGTATACAGCCGCGAACGGTGCCGCCGAGGATCAAGGTATACGCCGTACGCATACGGGGTGCGACGCCGGGACTGTCCCGGAAACGGCGGCCGGTCCGCACCTCGGCCGGTGGCCGTATTGCCGGAATTTGCTATGGTCGGATGAGTACCCGACGAGCGCGTCGTACCGGGACCCTGCAAAGACGGCGCACCCCCGTAAGCACGAAACCCACGGAGGTGCCCTCATGGCATGGGTCCTTGTTGTTGTCGCAGGTCTGCTCGAAGTGGCCTGGTCGATCGGAATGAAGTACACCGACGGCTTCACCCGTCCCGTCCCGAGTCTGCTGACCGGCGCGGGCATCGTGGCGAGCATGCTGATGCTCTCCCAGGCGGCGAAGACGCTGCCGATCGGTACGGCGTACGGCGTCTGGGTCGGCATCGGCGCGGCCGGTGCGGCCGTGGTCGGCATGGCGGTGCTCGGCGAGCCCACGACCGCCGCCCGGATCTTCTTCGTCTCGCTGCTGCTGGTCGCCGTGGTCGGTCTGAAGGCGACCTCCGGCCACTGACCGGCGCTGCCGACGGGTCAGCTCGGCTGGCCCGTCGGCATGACGGTGACCTGCTGGATGTTGACCCGCGGCGGCAGCGTCGCGATGAAACCGACGGTCCTGGCGATGTCCCCGGCCTCCAGGAACTCCATCGACCGCCGGGCGCCGTCCAGCCACTCCAGCGCGCCCGCGTCCGTGACGTGGGTCTGGAGTTCGGTGCCGACGATGCCCGGCTCCAGGGAGGTGACGCGCACGTTCTTCGGGCCGAGTTCGACCCGCAGATTCGTGGACAGATGCGTCACGAACGCCTTCGTCCCGCAGTAGACGGCGAAGGTCGGGAAGATGTTCCGCGCGCCGATGGACGAGGTGTTGATCAGGTCGGCGACGCCGCGCTCGGCCGCGGCGGCGATCAACTGCGGGGTGAAGGCGCCGATCGCGTTCATCAGGCCCTTGACGTTGAGGTCGATCTGCCGCTGCCACAGGTCGGTGCGCAGCTCCTCGATCGGCGAGGGCAGCATCACGCCCGCGTTGTTGAACAGCAGGTCGGCGCCGCCCAGTTCGGCCGCGACCCGGTCGGCGGCGGCCAGCAGGGCTTCCGGGTCGGTGACGTCGACCGGCAGGGCCAGCGCGGCGCCGCCGTTCTTGGTGATCCGGGCGACCAGGTCGTCCAGCCGGTCGGTGCGGCGGGCCAGCACCGCGACCTTCGCGCCGAGTTCCGCCAGGTGCTCCGCGGACGCCTCGCCGAGACCGCTGGAGGCGCCGGTGACGACCGCCACGCGGCCGGTGAGGGGCTTGCTGATGTCGTGCGCGGACATGGCTGTCCACCTTTCGTGTTCGGTGTGATCCGGCGGCGGACCCTCGGTCCGCCTGCCGTCCAGCACACCACTCGGGCAGCCGCCGCGGAGCGCCGAAAAGCGCCCTGAGCAGGCAGGTAACGGCCTGACCCGCACCGGCGAGGCAGGTACTGACAGGGCCAGTCACGACGCGCGCGGCCCGCGCGCCGCCCGCCACACTGGGGGTATGGACCGCAGCACCGACACCGCCGACTTCCTGCGCTCGCGCCGGGCCCGTATCACCCCCGACGAGGCGGGACTGCCCGCCGACGGCCGGGTCCGCCGGGTGCCGGGGCTGCGCCGCGACGAGGTGGCCCGGCTGGCCGGGGTGAGCACCGAGTACTACACCCGGCTCGAACAGGGGCGCGGCGGGAACCCGTCCCCCGAGGTGCTCGACGCGCTCAGCCGCGCGCTGCGGCTCGACACCGCCGAGCGCGAGCACCTGACCGACCTGCTGACCCGCAGGCCCGCAGGTTCCCGGCACGCGCCGAGCGGACCGCAACGGGTTCGGCCGGGACTCCATCTGCTGCTCCAGACGCTGGAGCACGTGCCCGCCTTCGTCCTCGGCCGCCGCACCGACGTGCTGGCGTCCAACCGGTTGGCCCGCGCGCTGCTCGTCGACTTCGACGCGCTGCCCGCGACCCGCCGGAACATGGCCCGCTACTACCTGCTGGACCCCGAGGCGCGCGAGCGCGTCGTCGACTGGGAGCAACTCGCCGCCGAGACCGTCGCCATGCTCCGGCTGGAGGCCGGCCGCTACCCGAACGACCGTCAGCTCGCCGACCTGGTCGGTGAACTCACCCTGCGCTCACCGGAGTTCACCACGTGGTGGAACGACCACCGGGTGCTGCGCCGCACCCACGGGATCAAGCGCTACCGCCATCCCGTCGCGGGGGACCTGGAGTTCTCCTACGAGTCGCTGCAACCGCCCGGCGATCAGGACCAGACGCTGTGCGTCTACACCGTCGAGCCGGGCTCGCCGAGCGCCCAGGCGCTCCAGCTCCTCGGCAACTGGACGGCGCCCGCTCCGGAAGGGCGCGACGGCGGCCGGGGAAGCGGCCAGGACAGCGACCCGGAGCTGCAAATTTAAGTTAATTAGGAATTATCGTTGACAGGGTTCGGGACCGCCGCCACAGTCTTCGTCGTGGCGGCGGTCCCCGGTGTTCCGGGAGGCGGCCGTCCGCGTATCCCCAACTCTCGGGAGACCCTTCATGACTTCGCATCGTTCAGGGACGGCGCGTGCCCGGCGCGCCGTGGCGACGGCGGGAGCGGGCGTACTGCTCGCGGTCGCGGTGCCGGGGGCGGCGCATGCCGACACCTCGGCGCGTACCGCCGCCGACGGCGCCCCCGCCTTCTACGACAGCGGCCTCGCGCCGACGCCGTACATGGGCTGGAACACCTACTACGGCCTCGGCGCCCCCACCGAGGCCCAGGTCAGAAGCGTCGCCGACCACCTCGTCAGCAGCGGTCTGCGCGACAGCGGCTACGACATCGTGTGGCTCGACGGCGGCTGGCAGGCCGACACGCCCCGCGACAGCGCCGGACGCCTGACCGCCAACCGGGACCGATTCCCCTCCGGCATACCGGCGTTGGTGACCTATCTGCACCAGCGCGGACTCAAGGCCGGCATCTACACCGACGCGGGCGACTACGACCCGGCGAACTGCGGGCTCGGCAGCCGCGGCCACTACCGGCAGGACGCCGACCAGTTCGCCGCCTGGAAGATCGACGCGGTCAAGGTCGACTTCCTGTGCGGCATCGCGGAAAAGCTCGATCCCGGCCCGGCCTTCAAGGAGTTCAGCGACGCCGTCGCGAAGTCCGGCCGCCCGATGATCCTCAACCTGTGCAACCCGCTCACCGACGACTGGGGTCTGCCGCACACCCCGGCGCAGGACGCGCACAACGCGTACGTGTACGGGCCGACCGCCGCCGACTCCTGGCGCAGCGGCACCGACATCGCCTACGGCACGCCGACCGCGGACGAGTGGCCCAATGTGCTGCGCAACATGGACGCCAACGCCTGGCACCCCGAGGCGCAGGGCCCCGGCCACTACAACGACCCCGATTATCTGATCCCGATGCGGAAGATGCCCGACGGCTCGTACGAGCTGACGCAGGAGGAGTCCACCACGCAGCTCGTGATGTGGGCGGAGATGGCCTCCCCGCTGGTCATCGGCTCCGACCCGCGCACCCTGCCCAAGGCGATGCTCGACACGCTGCGCAATCCGGAGATCCTCGCCGTCGACCAGGACCCGCTGGCGATCCAGGGCGTACGGGTGGCCACCGACGCGACCGGCGACGTCTACAGCAAGGTCCTCCAGGGCGCGGGCCGCCGCGCGGTCGTCCTGCTCAACCGCTCGGACCGGCCCGCCGCGCGCACGGTCGACTTCGCCGCCGCCGGGCTGACCGGCAACGTGGCCGTACGCGACCTGCGGGCGCGCGCCGACCGGGGCACGCGCACCGGCTCGTACACCGTCACCGTCCCGGCCCACGGCACCGCCTTCCTGAAGCTCACCGGGCGCGACGACGCGCCCGGCGTCACGCTCGGCGGCCGGTCCACGGCGAGCCCCGCGCTGGTGCGCGACGGCGCCACGCTGACCGCGTTCACCCGCGGCGACGGCGGCGAACTGCGGGCGCGCACCGGCCGGGACGGTCACTGGCCGGCGCGCACCACCGACCTCGGCGGCCCCACCCGCGGCCGGTTCCTCGGCGACCCCGCCGCGTACGGCAGCGCGGGCGGCCGGATCGACGTGTTCGTGCGCGGCACGGACGGCGCCGCGTACCGGCGGACCTACGAACACGGCCGCTGGGGCGGCTGGCAGAGCCTGGGCGGGCGGCTCGCGGACGCGCCGACCGTCGCCTTCGACGGCCCCGACCGGTGGACGCTGTTCGCCACCGGGAGCGACGGCACGGTCCGCAGCCGCGGCCCGCGCACCGGCTGGACCTCGATCGGCGCGCCGGACGGACTGGCGCTGTACGGACGGCCGTCGGCCGTCACCGACTCCGCGGGCCGGATCCATGTGGCGGTGCGGGCCGCGGACGACGCGGTGTGGACGCGGGTGCGCGACACCTCGGGCGCCTGGTCCGGCTGGTCGTCGCTGGGCGGCACCATCAGTGCCGCGCCCACGCTGGTCACGGCGGGCGGCACCGTCCAACTGCTCGCGCGGGCCTCGGACTACACGCTCTGGCAGCGCGGGTACGACGCCGCGAGCGACACCTGGTCGGGGTGGTACCCGCGCACGGCGTTCGTGAGCGGGGCGCTCGACGGGTCGGCCGGGGCCACGGCCGCGGCGGACGGGAGCGTGCTGGTGGTCTTCCGCGGGGTGGGCGGAGCCGTCCGCCAGAGCACGCTCTGACAGGTCGGGTACGGCGTCCGGTGCGGGATCGCGCACGGCCACGGACGTGCCTAAGTAAATAAATTAGGAATTAATCTTGACGGCGCTCCGCCGTCACGACAGTCTGTACCAGCCGAACGAGGGCCCGGTCGTCAGGGGGCCGGGCCCCGTTCCGTGGGCGTAAGGGAGTCCCATGAACACCTCGCAACCCAGCCGCCGCCGGTTCCTCGCCGGTGCGGGCGCCGTCGGCGCCGCGGCGATGATGAGTAGCTGCGTCACCTCCGGCTCGTCCGGTGCCAAGACCCAGTCGGGCAAGGGCCCGGTCACCCTTCAGTCCAACCTGTCGTCCCCGCAGGCGAAGGCCGCGATGCAGGACCTCGTGGCCGCGTACAACAAGCAGGGCGACGGCAAGGCCAAGCTGAACACGGTCGCCTCTGAGACCTTCCGCACCCAGCTCCCGACGTACCTCACCTCCGGCAACCCGCCGGACCTGCTCACCTGGTACCCCGGCTCGGTCGCGGACTCGTACGCCAAGAGGAATCTGCTGCTCGACGTCGGCGACATCTGGGCCGAGCCGGAGCTGTCCGGCTACTCCAAGGCGCTCCAGACTCTGTGCACCTCCTCGTCGGGCCAGAAGGTGTTCGTGCCCGCCACGTACTACTGGTGGGGCGTGTTCTACCGGAAGTCGAACTTCGCGAAGTGGGGCGTCCAGGAGCCCAAGACCTGGGACGAGTTCATGGCCCTGTGCGAGACGCTCAAGTCCAAGGGCGTCGCGCCGATCGGCCTCGGCGCGGGCGGCGGCACCGCGTGGGTCGCGTCGTCCTGGTTCGACTACCTCAACATCCGTATCAACGGCGCCCAGTACCACCGCGACCTGCTCGCGGGGAAGCACCGCTTCGACGACCCCGAGGTCCGCAAGGTCTTCGACAAGTGGGCCGAGGCGCTGCCGTACTTCGACCCCAACGGCACCGCGCTCGCCTTCCAGGACGCCACCACGGCGCTGCTCCAGGGCCGCACCGGGATGATGCTGATCGGCACCTTCTTCGCCGACTCCGCCCCGAAGGGCGAACTGGACGACATCGACTTCTTCCGCTTCCCGGTGATCGACGCCAAGATCCCGATGGCCGAGGAGGGCCCCACCGACGGCTACTTCGCCAGCGCCCGCACCGGCCACCGGGACGAGGTCAAGGACTTCATGCGGTATCTGGCCACCGCCCCGGCGCAGGAGACCTACATCAAGGGCTCCTCCGGCACCGCGCTGCCGACCAACCCCAAGGCCAAGGACAGCGGCACCCCGCTGGTGAAGAAGGGCCGCGCGCTGATCGAGAGCGCCGCCGAGGTCACGCAGTTCTTCAACCGCGACTCCAGCGACGCCCTTCAGCCGACCGCCGACACCGCGCTGACGAAGTTCCTGGCCAAGCCCAAGGAGATCGACTCGATCCTCACCACCTGGCAGCGGGACGCGCAGAAGATCTGGAGCCAGTGAGATGGCGGTGCTCACCGCGACCCGCGCGGACCCGGGCAAGAAGCCGGGGAAGCCGAAGAAGCGCAAGCAGGCGACCCGGGTCCCGCCCGTCGTCCTCGCCTTCGTCCTGGTCCCGCTGCTCGCCGAGGGCTTCTGGGTCTTCTGGCCCGCCCTCCAGGGCTTCTACCTCTCGCTGACCAAGTGGGACGGGGTCTCGGCGCCGCGGTTCATCGGCCTGGGCAACTACCGGGAGATGGTGCACGACAGCGTCTTCCACACCGCCGTGCTCGACACCGTGCTGTGGCTGGTGCTCTTCGGCGGCCTGTCCGCCGCGCTCGGCCTCGGCGCGGCCCTGCTGCTCCAGCAGGAGCGGCGCGGGGTCGGCTTCTACCGGGCCGCGCTCTTCCTGCCCGTGGTGTTCTCGCTGACTGCGACCGCCCTGGTCTGGCAGGCGATGTACCAGCCGGACGGCCTGATCAACCACACCCTGTCCGGCCTCGGACTCGGCAGCCTCACCCACCCCTGGCTCGCCGACCAGGACACCGCGTTCTACGCCGTGATCGTGCCCGCCCTGTGGCGGCAGATCGGCTACGTGATGGTGCTCTACCTGGCCGGACTCAAGGGCATCGACCCGATGCTCTACGAGGCCGCCAAGGTCGACGGCGCCTCCCGCTGGCAGCAGTTCCGGCACATCACGCTGCCGCAGCTCAGCAGCGTCAACGCGGTCGTGCTGTCGGTCATCATCATCGACTCGCTGCGCTCCTTCGACGTGGTGTGGGCGCTCACCCGCGGCGGCCCGTACCACTCCTCCGAACTGCTCAGCACGTACATGTACTCCACCGCCTTCCAGTCCCTGCGGCTCGGCTACGGTTCCGCGCTCGCCGTCGTGATCTTCGTGCTGGCGTTCGGCGTGATCGCGTCGTACCTGGTGCGCGCCTTCAAGGAGGCCGACTCATGACCGTCACGCACGCGGGCGCCGACGCGGCGCCGACCGCGGACCGTACCGGCGAGGACGCGGGTGCCGGTGCGAAGGCCGCGCGCGGCGGGAGCCGTCGGCCCGACCGGCGCCGCGCCTGGGGGACCGCCGCCTTCCACACCGGCGCGGGACTGCTGTCGCTGATCTGGCTGATCCCCATCGTCGTCGTACTGGTCACCAGCACCCGCTCCTTCGACGACATCGCCGCCAACGGCCTCGGCGGCCTGCCGCACTCCTTCACCCTCGACGGCTTCCGCCAGGCATGGGTCGACGGCGGACAGCAGCGCGCGCTGATCAACAGCATGCTGGTGTCCGTCCCCACCGTGCTGATCTCGCTGCTGCTCGCCTCGATGGCCGCCTTCGCGCTCAGCCGCTACGACGTGCCGCTGCGCCGCGTACTGCTGCTGGTGATGCTCAGCGGCAATCTGCTGCCGCCGCAGATCCTGCTGATCCCGGTCTCCAAGCTCAGCGAGCAACTGGGCTTCTACGACTCGCTGTACGCCCTCATCGGCGTCCAGGTCGGCTTCGGCGTCGGCTTCTACGTCTTCGTGCTGCACGGCTTCATGCGGTCCATCCCGCCGGAGATCCAGCAGGCCGCCGTCATCGACGGAGCGGGCCCCTGGCAGATCTACACGCGGATCATCCTGCCGCTCGCCAGGCCCGCGCTCGCCGCGCTCACCGCGCTGTCGTTCACGTGGATCTTCAACGACCTGCTGTGGGCCATCACCGTGCTGCGCACCGACAGCAAGATGCCGATCACCGCGTCGCTGATCGGCCTCCAGGGCCAGTACGTCTCTATGTGGAACGTCATCGCGGCCGGTTCCGTTATCGCCGCCGCCCCGACCGTCATCGTCTTCCTCCGATTCCAGCGGCACTTCGTGGCCGGACTCAACCTGGGAGCAGTCAAGTGACCCCGTCCGCAACGCCGTCGGCCGCACCGTGGCTGCTGCGCACCGACACCACCACCTACGCCGTCCGCCTCGGCGGCGACGGGCGGTGGGCCGAGGTCGCCGCCTGGGGCCCGCACGGCGCCGAGACCGGCCCGTCCCCGCTGGACTGGTCGCGCCGCACCCACTACATCACCCCCGCCGACGCCGCCCCGGCCGAATACCTGCCCCAGGGCATGCGTCCCTTCGGCGGCGCCGACCTCGTCGTACGCCGCCCCGACGGCGAACGCGGCGTGTGGTGGACCTTCGAGCGCGCCACACAGGACGACGACCGGTCGCTGCGCCTGGACTTCACCGACGACCACCTCGGACTGCGGGTCGCGCTGCGCTACGAGACCGTGCCCGGCACCGACGTACTGCTGCGCTGGACCGAGCTGACCTGCACGGGACCGGACGAACTGCGCCTGGAACGCCTGGACTCCGCCGCGATCAGCGTCCCCGTCACCGACGGCGGGGGCGCCCGGCTCACCTACCTCACGGGCCAGTGGTCGCAGGAGTTCCAGCGCACCCAACTCGACCTCGTCAGGGGCCGGTTCGAGATGGCCTCCACCCAGGGAGTGCCGGGCCACGCCTACGCGCCCTGGCTCGCGGTCCAGGACGCCGCCGCCCCGCAGGAGGGCGACACCCCCACCTACGGCATCGCGTTGGAGTGGTCGGGCAACTGGCACATCACCGCGGACGCGGAACCCGGCGGGATCGTCCGCGTACGCGCCGGACGGCTGCCGCACGAGGAGTCCGTCCGCCTCGCGCCCGGCGCCACGCTCACCACCCCGCGCGTCGCCTGCGCCTTCAGCCCGGAAGGGCTCGACGGACTGACGCGGATCTGGCACGCGTACGAGCGCGCGCTGAGCGGCGAGCGGCTGCACCGTACCCGCAAGGTGCAGTACAACTCCTGGGAGGCCACCGGCTTCGACGTCGAGGCCGACGCGCAGCTCGAACTGGCCGCCGTCGCCGCCGACATGGGCGTCGAACTCTTCGTCGTGGACGACGGCTGGTTCCGCGGGCGGCGGGACGAGACCGGGGGACTGGGCGACTGGACCCCGGACCCGGCCAACTTCCCCGAGGGATTCGACGGCTTCATCGAGCGGGTCCGCGCCACCGGCATGGACTTCGGCCTGTGGGTCGAACCGGAGGCGATCAGCCCGCGGTCCGAGCTGTACGCCAAGCACCCCGAGTGGGTGTACCGGATCGACGGCCGCCCGGCGACCCTCGTCCGCGAGCAACTGCTGCTCGACCTCGGCCGGGTGGACGTGCAGGACTTCGTGATCGCCACCTTGGACCGGCTGCTCGGCGAACACGCCGTCAGCTACCTCAAGTGGGACATGAACCGCCCGCCGACCGAGCGCGGCAGGCCCGACACGGGACCGGCCGCGGGCCAGGACCTCGACGCCGACCACGTCGCCGGATACCTGCGGGTCCTCGACCACCTGCGCGCCCACCACCCGCACGTCACCGTCGAGGGCTGCGCGGGCGGCGGCGCCCGCATCGAACACGCCACGCTGGCCCGTACCGACGTGGTCTGGCCCAGCGACAACACCGCGCCGCTCGACCGGCTCGCCATCCAGTACGGCTATCTGCACGCGCACGCCCCGCACACCATGAGCTCCTGGGTCACCGACGCGCCCGGCGTCTTCGACCCGCGGCCCCGCTCCCTGGCCTTCCGCTTCGTCCTCGCCATCGCGGGCGTGCTCGGCATCGGCGCCGACATCCGCGCCTGGACGCCGGAGCAGCGCACCGAGGCGGCGGGCTGGATCGCCCGCTACAAGGAGATCCGCGACGTCGTCCACCACGGCACGGCCCGGCTGCTGAACGGCCCCGCCGATCCGACCTGCGGTGTCCAGTACGAGGAGCGCGGCGGCGCGCGGGTCGTGGTCACCGCGTGGAGCACCGGACGGCTCGACGGCGCGCCGCTGGTCCCCGGACGCGCCTCGCGGCTGCGGCTGCGCGGCCTGGACCCCGCCGCCCGCTACACCGACACGGCGGACGGGACGGTGTACAGCGGGGCGTATCTGCTCCACAGCGGCCTGCCGTTCGGCTGGACCGGTCGACACGACGCCGAACTCGTCGTGCTGGCGCGGCAGGAGGCCGCCGACGGCTCCGGGCGTCACTAAAGTCGCGGGAGGCCCGGACCGGTCCGACCGCACCGAGCGACCCGACCGCACCGACCGTACCGACCAGCCCCACCGTACCGAGGAGCAGGACCAGCACATGAACGCAGCACTCCGCTTCGCCGACAAGGTGGCCGTGGTCACCGGAGCCGCTTCCGGGATCGGCGCGGCCACCGCAGAACGGCTCGCGGCCGAGGGCGCCGCCGTGGTCCTCGCCGACATCGCGGCCGACCGCGCCGAGGGCGTCGCCGCGGGCATCCGCGAGGAGGGCGGCCGGGCGGTGTCCGTACGGGCGGACGTGTCCGACCCCGAGGACTGGGAGCGGATCGTCGCGGTGGCGCACGCCTACGGCCCCGTGGCGGCCCTGGTCTCCAACGCCTACACCGTCGACGTGGCCCCGGCCCACGAGATGTCCGTCGCCTCCTGGGAGCGTCAGCTCGCGGTCAACCTCACCGGCGGCTTCCTCGGCTTCCGGGCGCTGCTGCCCGACCTGCGCACCGCCCGCGGCGCCGCCGTCCTCACCTCCTCCGTCCACGCGCACAAGGGCATCCCCGGCCACCCCGCCTACGCGGCGGCCAAGGGCGCGCTGCTGTCGCTGAGCGGCCAACTGGCCGTCGAGTACGGGCCCGAAGTCCGGGTCAACGCGGTGCTCCCTGGTCCGATCCTCACCGCGGCCTGGGACCGGGTGCCCGAGGAGGACCGGGCCCGCAGCGTCGCGGAGACCGCGGCGCGCCGCTTCGGCCGCCCGGAGGAGGTCGCCGCGGCCATCGCCTTCCTCGCCTCGGACGACGCCTCGTACATCACCGGTTCGAGCCTGCTGGTGGACGGCGGCTGGAGTGTCACCAAGGCCTCGGCCTGACCGCCGCCGACCACCATCGCCGTACCTCACCCGGGATACCCCACCCGACCTGGAGAAAGGCAGAACGACATGACGCCATACGCGCGCCGCGGAGTGCACGGGCAGACCGTGGAGACTCTCGCGCGCCGGGTGCTCAGCGGCGAGATCCCCGAAGGGGCGACACTCGATCTCGTGGCGTTGCAGAGCGAGTTGGACGTCAGTCTCACCGCGCTGCGCGAATCGCTGAAGGTGCTGGCGGCCAAGGGGATGGTCGACGCGCGGCAGAAACGCGGCACCTTCGTCAGAGCCCGCGCCGACTGGAATCTGCTGGACGCCGACGTGCTGCGCTGGCAGTTCGCGGGCGGCACCGGCACCGGGGCCGACCTGGGGCTGCTGCGCAGCCTCGGCGAGGTCCGCGGGATCGTCGAACCGGCCGCCGTACGGCTGGCGGCGGTGCGCCGTACCGACGGCGACCTGGTCGCGCTGGACGCCGCGCTCACCGCGATGGGTGAGGACGAGGGCGGCGCCGCGCACGCGGTCGAGGCCGACCTCGCCTTCCACCGCGCCCTGCTCGCCGCAACCCACAACGAACTGCTGGAGCGGATGGAGATGGTGATCGAGTCCGGTCTCGCGCACCGCGACGAGATCGTGCACAGCTCCCCGCACGGCCAGGACCCGGTGCCCAGCCACCGGGCCGTCCTCGACGCGGTACGCGACCAGGACCCGGACGCCGCCGAGCGCGCCATGCGGGCCCTGCTTGACCAGGCCGTCCGCGACCTGGACCTGGTGCACGGCTCGGGCGCCGAGGCGGTCGAGGGGTCCGGCGGGTCCGGCGGGTCCGGGACAACCGGGGCATCCGAAACGGCGCGGGCATCCGAAAGGGCGCAGGCATCCGAAACGGCGCGGGCAACCAAGGAATCCCAGACCTCCACGGCTTCAGAGGCGGCGAAGTGAAGATAGTGCGCGTCGAGACCTTCCTCGTACCGCCCCGGTGGCTGTTCTGCCGGATCGAGACGGACGAGGGCGTCGTCGGCTGGGGCGAACCCGTGGTCGAGGGGCGGGCCGAGGTGGTGCGCGCCGCCGTCGACGTGCTGGCCGAGTATCTGATCGGCCAGGACCCGCTGCGGATCCAGGACCACTGGCAGGTGCTCACCAAGGGCGGCTTCTACCGCGGCGGCCCGGTGCTCTCCAGCGCCGTCGCCGGTCTCGACCACGCGCTGTGGGACATCGCGGGCAAGACGTACGGCGCCCCCGTGTACGGCCTGCTCGGCGGTCCGGTCAGGGACGCGGTCCGGGTCTACGCCTGGGTCGGCGGCGACGAGCCCGCGCGGCTCGCGGAGGACGTCGGCGCGCAGGTCGAGGCGGGCTTCACCGCCGTCAAGATGAACGCGGCCGGCCGCACGTCGGCGCTCACCACGCCCGCCGAGACCGCCGCCGTCGTGGAGCGGGTGGCCGCCGCGCGCCAGGCGCTCGGCCCCGGACGCGATGTCGCCGTCGACTTCCACGGCCGCTTCACGGCCGCGGGCGCCCGGCGCGTGCTGCGTGAAATCGCCCCGCTGCACCCGCTGTTCGTCGAGGAGCCGCTGCTGCCGGAGCTGGGACATCTGCTCGGCGGCCTGGTGGCCTCCACCGAAGTACCGATCGCGACCGGTGAACGCCTGTACGGGCGTGCGGAGTTCCTGCCCGCGCTCACCGCGGGCATAGCCGTGGCGCAGCCGGACCTCTCGCACGCCGGGGGCATCACCGAGGTGACGCGGATCGCGTCGCTCGCCGAGACGTACGGCGCCCAACTCGCCCCGCACTGCCCGCTGGGGCCGATCTCGCTCGCCGCCAGCCTCCAAGTCGCCTTCTGCACGCCGAACTTCCTCATCCAGGAGCAGAGCCGCGGCATCCACTACAACAAGGACGCCGACCTGCTGTCGTATCTGGTGGACACCGAGCCGTTCCGCTTCGTGGACGGCCAGGCGCTGCGCACCGGGCTGCCGGGGCTCGGGATCACCGTGGACGAGGCGGCGGTACGCGCCGCCGACCGCGGTGGGCACGCCTGGCGCAATCCGGTGTGGCGGCACGCCGACGGGTCGTTCGCGGAATGGTGACAGCGCTGACCGGGGCGGCGCTTCCCGTACGGATCGTCACCGACCTTGCGCACGGCGGCCGTTGGACGTCGCTGCGGGCCGGGGACCGCGAATGGCTCTGGCACCGGGACGAGCCGCGCCGCGCGGGCGTCGCGCCCGGTGACGCCTTCGCCGACGCGGGCGGTGTGGAGGAGTGCCTGCCCACCGTCCGGGGCGTCCCCGACCACGGCGACGTGTGGTCGCGCCCCTGGCGGCGCGAGAACGGCGGGGACGGCGAGGATGGCGCGGGCGGCGCGGATGGCGCGGACCGGGTCGACCACCCCGACTTCCGGCTCACCCGGCGGATCGGGGGCGGCCCCGGCGGCGGCGCGGTGGTCGACTACCGGCTGACCGCCGCGCCCGGCTACCGCTTCCTGTGGGCCGCCCACGCGCTCCTCGACGTGTCGCGGGACGGCCGGATCGAACTGCCGCCCGGCGCACAGGCCCTGCACTACCCGGACGGGGGCGCGCGGCGCGAGCCGTTCACCTGGCCGTCCGCCGGGGGCACGGGCGACGGGACGCGTACCCGCTTCGACCTGCTTGGGCCCGACGACGGTACGGCGAGCGGCGCGGTCGTCGAGGCCGCGACGGCGACCGTGCACGACGGGCCCGACCGGCTGCGGTTCGCGCTCGACGTGGCCGGTCAGCCCGCGTCCATCGCCCTGTGGCGGAATCTGGGCGGCTTCCCCGAGGGCGCGCCGTACCGCTCGATCGGCGTGGAGCCGATGCTCGGGCGGGTCTTCGACCTGGCGACAGCGGGGGAGGGGGACGCGGCCCGCGTGCCCGCGAGCGGCGAGGTCCGCTGGCGGCTCACGGTCACGGCCGCCGGTGCTTCCGCCGCCACCGCCGCCGCGTCCGCCCAGAACCGCTGAACCCTCGACGGGATCGGCTGACCGTGTCCGGCTCACCACGACCGGCTCACCGCACCGCGACCGGCTCACACCGACCCCACCGCCCGCCCCGGCCCCACGCCGTCCCAATCACCGCAACAGGAAAGGAACATCACCCGTGGACCTGCTCACCGCGCTGCGCGCCCACCGCCTCGTCGCCATCGTGCGCGGCGACGACGAGGACGCGTCGCTGCGCACCGTACTGACCCTGGTCGAGGAGGGCGTCGCGCTGGTCGAGGTCTCGCTCAGCGGCCGGAACGCGCTCGGCGTCATCGCCGCGGCCCGGGCCGCCCTCGGCCCCGACGCGCCGCTCGGCGCGGGCACCGTCCTCACCGAGCAGGACGCCAAGGACGCGCACCGCGCCGGGGCCGACTTCGTCGTCACGCCCGCGGTCGGCGAAGGCGTCAGCGCCGCACGGGAGTTGGGCCTGCCCGTGCTGGCCGGAGTGATGACGCCCACCGATATCGTCACCGCGCGGCGGCTCGGCGCCACCGCGCTCAAGCTCTTCCCCGCCGAGCAAGCGGGCGGCCCCGGCTACCTCCGCGCCCTGCGCGGCCCCTTCCCCGACCTGCCCTTCGTGCCCGTCGGCGGCGTCGACATCCCGGCCGCCCGCGCCTACTTCGCCGCCGGAGCCCTCGCGGTCGGCGTCGGCTCGCCCCTCATCGGCGACGCGGCGAGCGGCGGCAGCCGGACCGCGCTCCGCGCGCGGGCCAAGGACTTCCTCGCCGCCGTCGCGGAGACGGACGCGCCGAGCGCGCGGGCCGCGCGATGACCGGGAGTACGACGGGACGGGGGCAGCGCCCGGCGCCGTCACTCGCCATGACCGGACGGGGCCCGCGCCGTACCCCCGCGAGGAGACTGCCGTGATCCGGATCGGCGGGCCCGTCGCCTGCCTCGGGGAGACCATGGTCGCGATGGTGCCGGAGACCGGTGAAACGCTCGCGGAGGCCCGGCGGTTGCGGGTGGAGGTCGCCGGGGCGGAGTCGAACGCGGCGATGTATCTGGCCGACCACGGGGTGGAGGCCCGGTGGGTGTCGGCGGTCGGTGACGATCCGTTCGGGCGGCGGATCGTGGCCGAGGTCGCGGCGTGCGGGGTGGACGTCGGCGGCGTCAAGACCGACACGGGGCGGCCGACCGGGGTGATGGTGAAGAGCCCCGGCGGGCAGGGCACCCGCGTGCACTACTACCGGCGGGGGTCGGCCGCGTCCGCGCTCGGGCCGCGATCGCTGGCGGCCGAGGCCGTACGCACCGCGGGGCTGCTGCACCTGACCGGCGTCACGGCGGCGCTGTCGGACTCCTGCCGCGACCTGGTGGACGCGGCGCTGCGCGGCCCGCTGCCGGTCAGCTTCGACGTCAACCACCGGCCCGCGCTCTGGCCGGACGGCGCGGCGCCCGGCGTCCTGCGCGACTTCGCCGACCGCGCGGACATCACTTTCGTCGGCCTGGACGAGGCTCAGGAGTTGTGGGGCGCGCACATCGCCGACGCCGCCGACGTACGCGCCCTGCTGCCGGGCCCGCGTGTGCTGGTGGTCAAGGACGGCGCCCGCGCCGCGACCGCCTTCGACGGCGCGACGGCGCACACCGTGCCCGCCCGCGCCGTCGAGGTCGTGGAACCCGTCGGCGCGGGCGACGCCTTCGCCGCCGGATTCCTCACCGGCCTGCTCCGCGGCGAGCCGCCCGTCCGCGCGCTGCGCCTCGGCCATGTCACCGCGGGCGCGGCCCTGCGGGTCCCCGGCGATCACGGCCCGCTGCCGGACCCCGCCCGTATCGCACACCTGCTGGACGCCACCGAGGCGCGGTGGGCCTCGGCGGCGTCCCCGGGCGGCGTCACCGATAGTTGACGGTGACCTGCTGACGCACGGACCTCTGCGGAACGGTGACGGTCACCTTCCCGGCGGCGGCGTCCCACGCCCAGGCGCTCCTGGCCACCGGGACGCCGTCCACGGTCACGGACTTCGGCGCGGTGGCGTTGGTCACCGGCACACCGGCACACCGGGCCTCCGAGCCTCCTCGGCCAGGGTGTACGTGTACGGCAGCAGCGCCTCGCTCGAGCGGGTGTCACCGGTGAAGTACACGGTGGTGCGCTTGTCGGCCCACGGCCCGGTCACGAGCCCGGCCCTGCCGCCGTAGCCGCCGGTCTGGAGTGAGCCGTACGCGCGCGAGAACCCGCTGGGTGAACGGGGCGCCGCCGAAGCCGTCACGGCCGACGGCGTTGAAGGTCGGCGCGTCCAGGAACGCGGTGTCGCCCGCGTACGCGGTGCGGATCAGCGTGGGGGAGAGGACCTCGAACCGCGCTCGAGACCACGGCGTCGGTTCGACGTCGGGTCATGTCTGGTTGTGGGTCCGCTGGAGCGCATTTCTGTTCGTGCGCTGACAAGTCGACGATGACAGATCCGGCGCCGCGAGGGGAGTGTGCCGACTGGCGCGAATGGGGTTGGTGCAAAGAGCTGATGCGAGCGGATGTACCCGGCGGGGCGCACCGGCTGGTGAGCCGTCAGGGGGCGGTCTGCTCGCGCAGCGGGCCGGTGTCCTTCGCGGGGTCGGCCGCCGGGGCCGGGGCGCCGGAGTCGTAGCGCCAGAAGGAGCGGGCCAGCGGCGCGGCGAGTGCCACGACCGCCACGCAGGCGAGGCCGCCGATCGTCCAGGACAGCCCGGCGCCGAGCGCGGCGGCCATGGTACCGGCGCGCAGGTCGCCCAGCCGGGGGCCGCCGGCGACGACGACGGTGTGGACGCCCTGCATACGGCCTCGCATCTCGTCGGGGGCGTAGGTCTGGAGGAGCGTCTGGCGCAGGACCGCGCTGATCAGGTCGGCCGCGCCGGCCACGGCGAGGAACAGGACGACCAGCCAGAGCTGCCGGGCCAGGCCGGAGACGGCGACGGCGGCGCCCCACACCAGCACGGCGCCGGTGAGCACCACGCCCTGCCGCCGGATCCGGCCGATCCATCCGCTGGCGAACCCGGCCAGGACGGAGCCGATCGGGATGGCGGAGTAGAGCAGTCCGACCGAGCCGCCGAAGCGGGCGTCCGCGACGGCGGGGAACAGCGACCGCGGCATCGCCAGCGTCATGGCGCAGATGTCCACGAAGAAGCTCATCACCAGCACCGGCCGCCCGCCGATGAAGGACAGCCCGTCCCGTACCGACCGCAGACCCAGGCGGGCCGCGGAGCCGTCCGGCGGAAGTCGGGGCAGCCGCAGCGTGGAGTGCAGCGCGGCCGTGAACAGCACGGCGTCCGCGCCGTACGCGTACGCGAAGCCGTGCGGGACGGTGACGAGAACACCGGCGATCAGCGGGCCGACCACCTCGCCCACCGTGCCGATCACGTAGTTGAGGGTGTTCGCGGCGGGGATCAGGCCGGGCTCGACGATGCGCGGCACGATCGCGCCGCGCGCGGAACTGGCCATCGCGAACCCGGCCGACTGCGTCGCGACCAGGGCGAGGATCAGCCCGACATTGCGCAGGTCGAGCAGCGTCTGCGCGAGCAGCGCCAGCGTCACCGTCCAGGTGCCGAGCGAGGACCACAGATACAGCGTCCTGCGGTCGACGGCGTCGGCGACGGCCCCGCCGTAGAGGCCGAAGACGATCAGCGGCACCAGACCGGCGAAGCCGACCATGCCGACGGCCAGCGACGAGTGCGAGATCCGGAAGACCTGGACCGGCACCGCGATCTGGGTGAGCATCGAGCCGACGAACGACGTGCCCTGGCCGATGAAGAGCCGCCGGAAGGCGGGCAGGGCCAGCGGGCGGGTGTCGATGGCGTGGTCGGCGAGCAGCCGCCGCGCTCCGCGAGGGCTCGGCTGCTCCGCGCGCTCCACGGCGTCGCCTTTCATCCGCCTCTGCTTTCCGGGCCGCCGCGGCCCTCTTCCCGTTGCCGTCCGCCGGGGGCCCCTGCCCGGCCGTTCGTCCTGCCGGGCCCTTTGCCGCCGCGGCTCACAGGCGGCAGCTGATCTCCATGCCGTCCTCGACCGGGAAGGTGACGCTCTCGTAGCCGTTGCGCGGATCGCGGACGTAGTCGAGATACGGCGCCAGGTCCGTGAGGTCCACGTCGTCGGCCACGACGAGGGTGCCCGGCGCGAGGCGCGGTTCGAGCAGCCGCAGGACGGGCAGACAGAGGTCCTTCCAGCCGTCGAGCAGCAGGAAGTCCACTGGACCTGACAGCTCGGCGAGGGTGTCGCGGGCGTCGCCTTCGAGGACGGTGACCAGTCCGTCGAGACCCGTCTCGGCGAAGGTCGCGCGGGCCGCGGCGGCCTTGTCCGCGCTCAGTTCGGTGCTGATCACCCGCCCCGCGCCGTTGTCGCGCACCGCGGCGGCCAGGTGGAGGGTGGAGATCCCGAAGGAGGTGCCGAATTCGACGACGGTGGCCGGACGGACGGCCCGGACCAGGCTGTACAGGAGTTTTCCGCCGTCGGCCGAGATCGGCATGTACACCTCGGCGTTGGCGTCGGCCAACTCCCGCGGCGTCGCCGGGGCGAAGCCGTCGGGCCACGCTGCCCGGATACGGCGGCGGGTCGCGTCGTCCTGCGCGGCCCGGTCGAACATCGCGGTCAGGGCGGAGACGACCCGGGGGTCGCGGAGGGTGCTGGTGGCTGTCATGGGCTCTAGGGTAGACGCACCGTTGCGTTGCGTCTAGAAGTTGCCGACCTACCCCGGGACCCGGAGGATGCAGACATGGAGCGAGGGAGTTCGGTCGCCGACGGCGCCAGGGGCGCCGAGAGCGCGGGGGGCGCTGAGGGTGCGGACGGCACGGAGGGTGCGGGGGGCGCCGTGGCTGACGCCGACCGGACGGCGCGGCACCACGGCAACCGGCACGGGCGCAGCGAGCAGGCGCGGATGGCCGTACTGGAAGCCGCCGACGACCTCCTGGTCGAGAAGGGCTTCGCCGGTGTCACCGTCGAGGGCATCGCGGCGCGGGCCGGGGTCGCCAAACAGACCATCTACCGCCGCTGGAACACCAAGACCGACATCCTTCTGGACGCCTTCCTCCAGGACGCCGCCGAAGCCCTCGCCCCGGCCGACCACGGCGATCTCGGCGCCGATCTCCGCGAGCACCTGGGCCTGCTGGCCGGCTTCCTCACCGCGTCAGACGCGGGCGCGGTCTTCCGGGCCCTGCTCGGGCACGCGCAGCACGACCCGGAGTTCGCGGCCGTGCTGCGCGCCCGCTATCTCGACGAGCAGCGCCGCCGCGACCGGCTCCCGCTGGAGAACGCGGTGGGCCGCGGCGAACTCCCCGCCGGTCTCGACCTGACGGCCGAGGTCGACCGGCTCGTGGGGCCGATCTACCACCGCGTCCTGGTGACCGGGGACCCGGTCGACCGGGACTTCACCGACCGTCTCGTGGACGACTTCCTGCGCCGCCACCCCCGTGCCCGTCCCGCGTCGGACGGCGCTTCCTAGCGGCGCGTGGTACGTCCTCCCGTCGGCGTCCCTCAGGCTCCGGTGCCGTCGGCGGCGGCCTTGAGCGCCGCCAGGTCGATCTTCTTCATGCCGAGCATCGCCTTCATCGCGCGCTGGCCGCGTTCCGCGTCGGGGTCGTTCAGCATCGCCACCATGCCGGTGGGGACGACCTGCCAGGACAGCCCGTACTTGTCCTTGAGCCATCCGCACGGGCCCTCGGAGCCGCCGCCCTCGGTGAGCCGGGCCCAGTAGTGGTCGACCTCGGCCTGGTCCTCACAGGTGATCAGCAGCGAGACGGCCTCGGTGAAGGGGAACTCGGGGCCGCCGTTGATCGCGATGTACGGCTGGCCGTCCAGCTCGAACGCCACGGTCAGTACGGTGCCCGCCTCGCGCGGACCGGCCTCGCCGTAGTAGGTGGTGTCGGTGATCCGCGAGTTCGGGAAGACCGAGACGTAGAACTCGGCGGCTTCCTGGCTCTCGGTGTCGAACCAGAGGTTGGGGGTGATCCGGGGCATCGCGGTCTCCTCGCGTCAGGCTGTCGTCGGCGCCCGAGCGCCGCCGTTCACCTTTATGACCGGCCGCCCGCCGAAAACTCATCGGCGACACAGCACCCGCGCGGCTCAGTCCCCCAGCCGGTCGATCTGCCGGATCTTGTTGGTGACGTCGAGCGCCGCGACCTTGTAGGACTCGGCGAGCGTCGGGT
Source organism: Streptomyces sp. NPDC093221 (assembly GCF_044753885.1). Taxonomy (NCBI): domain Bacteria; kingdom Bacillati; phylum Actinomycetota; class Actinomycetes; order Kitasatosporales; family Streptomycetaceae; genus Streptomyces; species Streptomyces sp. NPDC093221. Next base: position 93,723 of record NZ_JBIVOA010000007.1, read on the forward strand.
AATTGAAGACGGCGTCCACGAGGTAGTCGACGGTGCCGCCGCAGCCCATCACGGCGTGGCCGATGTGGATCAGCTCGGTGGCGCCGGTGCCGAAGCAGTGCACGCCGAGCAGCTTGCGGTCCTCCGGCGAGACCAGCAGTTTCAGCATGCCGTGCGCGTCACCGATGATCTGGCCGCGGGCCAGCTCGCGGTAGCGGGAGACACCCACCTCGAACGGCACCAGTTCGTCGGTGAGCTGGTCCTCGGTGCGGCCGATGAAGCTGACCTCGGGAATGGTGTAGATGCCGATCGGCTGGCCGTCCCGCATCGCGTGCACGGGTTCGCCGCAGGCGTGGTACGCGGCGGTCCTGCCCTGCTCCATCGAGGTCGCGGCCAGCGCGGGGAAGCCGATGACGTCACCGACGGCGTAGATGTGCGGGACCGCGGTGCGGAAGTGCTCGTCCACCGATATCCGGCCGCGCTTGTCGGCTTGCAGACCGGCCTTGTCGAGGTCCAGCTCGTCGGTCAGACCCTGCCGTCCCGCCGAGTACATCACCGCGTCCGCGGCGATCTTCTTGCCGCTCTCCAGCACGGTCAGGGTGCCGCGCTCGTGCCGCGAGACCGCCGCGACCGTCTCGCCGAAGCGGAAGGTGACCGCGAGATCGCGCAGGTGGTACTTGAGCGCCTCGACGATCTCGGCGTCGCAGAAGTCCAGCATTCCCTCGCGCTGCTCCACCACGGTGATCTTGCTGCCGAGGGCGGCGAACATCGACGCGTACTCCATGCCGATGACCCCGGCGCCGACGATCACCATGGACCGCGGCACCCGCTCCATGCTGAGGACGCTGTCGGAGTCCAGCACCGTACGGTCGTCGAACTCGACGCTCGCCGGGCGCGCGGGCCGGGTGCCGGTGGCGATCACGATGTGCTCGGCCGTCACCAGCCGGTCCTGGCCGACCGCGTCGCGCACCGCGACGGTGTGCTGGTCGACGAAGCGCCCGGTGCCGGAGAGCAGCGCGACCTGGTTCCTGGAGAGCTGACTGCGGATCACATCGACCTCGCGGCCGACCACATGCTGCGTCCTCGCGGTCAGGTCCGCGACGGTGATGTCCTCCTTGAGCCGGTAGCTCTGGCCGTACAGATCCCGCTGGTTGAGGCCGGTGAGGTAGAGCACCGCCTCCCGCAGCGTCTTGGACGGGATCGTGCCGGTGTGGATCGACACCCCGCCCAGCGAGTCCGCGCGGTCCACCACCGCCGCCCGCCGTCCGAGCTTGGCCGCCGCGATGGCCGCCTTCTGACCACCAGGACCTGAACCGATCACCAACACGTCGAAGTCGGGCACACCAGCGAGTGTGACAGTCGGCGGCCCGCCCCGGAAGGCTTTGCCGAACAGGGCCGCCCGCGGCCGTAGTCGCGCTGCCGCCGGTCCGCTACGTGACCGGCCGCCCCGCCCGCTGCCCGCCCCGTTCCCCGAACCGCTGCTCGCCCGGTTCCCCGACCCGTAACCCGACCGGCTACTTGACCGGCGCGAAGAGGTGCTGCGCCGCCACGGCCGCGCCGCCGCGCGCCCACTCCTCGAACGGCAGCGGGCGCAGCAGCAGATCGCACTCGGCGGCGGCGCCGAACGCCTGGGCGGCGAAGGTCTCGCGGATCTGGTCGGCGAACAGGTCGTAGGTCGCCACGCCCTCGCCGGAGATGATGATCCGCTCGGGACCGATCAGGTTGGCGACCGAGGCGATGGCGAGGCCGAGCGCGTGCCCGGCGCGGGAGAACACGGCGCGGACCGCCTCGTCCCCGGCGTGCGCCAGCCGTACCGCTTCGGTCATCGTCAGCCCCGGATTCCCCGTGGCCTGCCTGGCCTGCTCGGTGATGGCGTGCGTGGACGCGACGGCCTCCACACAGCCGGTGTTGCCGCAGGTGCAGGTCCGCTCGGTGCCGCCGACCGGCAGGTGGCCGACCTCCCCCGACACGCCGTGCGCCCCCGACACCACGCGCCCGCGGATGGAGAGTCCGCAGCCGATCCCGGCGCCGACGGTGATCAGCGCGAACGAGTCCAGGCCCGCGCCCGCGCCGAACCACTGCTCGGTGACGGTCAGCGCGCGTACGTCGTTCTCGATCACCGTCGGTGTGCCGGTGGCGGTCTCGACGAGCCGGGCCAGCGCGACCCGGCGCCAGTTGAGGAACGGCGAGTACTGCACGATGCCGGTCTGCCCGTCGACGTCGCCGGAGATGGTCACGCCGATGCTGTGCACGTCCTCGCCGTGCGCGGGCCCGGCCGCCGCGCGCAGCCGCTTGACCAGCCGGGCGATGGCCAGCACCACGGTGCCGACATCCCGCGAGTCGAGGGTGACCCGGCGTGCGACGAGCGGCTTGGCCGTGAGATCGGCCAGTACGCCGATCAGCTCGTCCGCGGTCACCTTGACGCCGATGAAGCGGGCCCGCTCCGGGCGTACCGCGATCAGCGTGGCGGGTCTGCCGGTCGCCCGCTTCGGGGCCGGGGTGCTCAGCTCGGTGATCCAGCCGTCGCTCAGCAGCGGCGCCGTCACTTTGGTGACGGCCCCCGCGGACAGGCCGGTACGTCGGCCGGCCTCGGCCCGGGTGAGCGGCCCGTGGGCGAGCAGGGTCTGGAACACCAGGGCGGCGGCGGGCGGCTGATCGGCGGGAGTCACGTCTCCGACCCTACCTTTCCGCCGGAAGGTAAGGGAAGGGCGAGAGTGGCGCGAGGGGTGCACAGGATTCACAGAATCCGCCGGGAAACCAGGTGGTGACTATGTTGACGCTGGAAGGAAACTCTGGCTACAGTCGCCGCACTCCACAGCCGAACGGGGTCCGGGACGGCCCCGAACGGCAGGAGCGCGACCGGCGTTCCTCCCCTCCGGCCGCGGCCCGCGCACGGGGCGGCGTCCCCTCGGACCGCCCCGCGAGCGCAGGCGTCCACGCCAACCAACCCTCCTCGTCACCCGGCCCCGCCGTGCCCGCGCACGGTGCCGAGATGGAGCAGTCATGGCACCTTCCGATGGACCCGTACGCCTCAGCGCCCGTGCCGCCCGCGCCAGAGGCGGCGCCCGGAACGCCGTCCTCCCCGCCCTGCTGGCGGCCGGAGCACTGATCGCGGCCTTCGCCGTACCGGCGTCCGCGTCGGCGCCCGCTGCCGCGCCCGGCTCCGCACCCGAGTCCGTACAAGCCGCCGTCTCCCGAGCCGCCCCCGCCCCCGCTCCGTCCTCGGTCCTGGCCGCCAAGCCGTACATGGGCTGGAGCAGTTGGAGCCTGGAGTCGACCAACTTCCCCGGCTACGGCGGGATGAGCTGGCTGACCGAGGCGCATGTGAAGCAGCAGGCCGATGTGGTGGCCAAGAAGCTCAAGTCCCACGGCTACGAGTACATCAACATCGACTCGGGCTGGGTCGGCGGCTTCGACCACTACGGCCGCCCGATGCCCAATGCCACGACGTTCCCCGACGGACTGAAGGGCCTGGCGGACTACGTGCACGCCAAGGGCCTGAAATTCGGCGCCTATCTGGCCGTCGGGCTCTACTTCGACGCGTACAACGACGGGAAGTCGCCGATCTACGGGGCACCGGGCTGTACGACCAAGGACATCGTCTACCCGGACCTGCGCAAGACCAGCGGCTGGGACAACGTCTCTTACCAGATGGACTTCTCCAGCCCGTGCGCCGCGAAGTACATCGACTCCGTCGCGGCCGAACTGGCGGGCTGGGGCGTGGACTTCCTCAAGGTCGACGGCGTCGGCCCCGGCTCCAACCAGGGCGACGCGGCCCACGACAACATCCCCGACGTCCAGGCATGGCACGCCGCGCTCCAGAAGACCGGCCGTCCGATGCAGTTCACGGTGTCCTGGTCGTTGAGTCATGACCGGGCGGACGTGTGGAAGCGGAACTCCAACGGGTGGCGGGTCGACACCGACGTGGAGTGCTACTGCGACACGCTGGTGACCTGGGACAACTCCGTCAAGCAGCGGTGGAACGACGTCGTCCAGTGGATCGACGACGCAGGCCCCGGCCACTGGAACAACCTCGACTCGCTCGACGTCGGCGCAGGCGCGATGGACGGCCTCACCGACGCCGAACGGCAGACCTACATGACGCTGTGGGCGGTCGAGTCCGCACCGCTGTACTCCGGCGACGACCTCACCCGACTCGACCCCTACGGCCTGAAACTCCTCACCAATGACGAGGTGATCGCGGTCGACCAGGCGGGCAACCCCGCCAGGCCCGTCAGCCAGGCCACCGACCAGCAGGTCTGGTACGCCCGCAACACCGACGGAACGTACACCGTCGCCCTGTTCAACCTCGGCAGCGCACCCGCCGACGTCACCGCGGACTTCGCCGACCTCGGCATCACCGGCAAGGCCGCCGTCCGCGACCTGTGGAGCCGCACCGGCCTCGGCAGCGCCTCGGGCCACCTGACGAAGAACCTGCCCCCGCACGGCTCCCGCCTGTTCACCCTCACCCCCGCCAAGAAGACCCCCGCCCCCGGCACCCCCCTCGGCGTCCACGGCACCGCGTCCACCGCCACCACCGTCTCCCTGGCCTGGAACCCGGTGAACACCGGCCCCGCCACCACGGGATACGACGTGTACGTCAACGGCCGCAAGGCCACCTCGACCGGCACCACCTCCGCCACCGTCACCGGCCTCACCCCCGCCACCGGCTACACCTTCACCGTCACCGCCCACGACGCCAAGGGACGCCACTCCGCGCCCGGCAAACCGGTTCCGGTCACCACCCCCGCCCCCGGCGGACGCGTCACCTACGAAGCGGAAGCCCCCGCCAACACCCTCACCGGAAACGCGAGCATCACCGACTGCGCCGCCTGCTCCGGCGGAAAGAAAGTCGGCAACCTCGGCGGGGACAGCGCGGTCGCCATCAACCATGTGACAGCGCCGAAGGACGGCACCTACCTCCTCACGCTCGGCTACGCGGACGGGTCCTCCGGCCGCACCGCCGTGGTCACCGCGGGCGGCTCGTCGTTCCAGCTCCCGCTGCCCGGCGGCAACGACAACAACTGGGGCGTGGCGCGGTCCGTGACCGTACCGGTCCACCTGAAGGCGGGCGACAACACCGTCACCTTCGGCAACCCGGCCGACTACGCCTCGGACGTCGACCGCGTCACCGTCTGACCCCGGTCGCCGTCCCGCGGTTGGGGCGCGGCAGCCGCCACGGCTGCCGCACCCCACCGGCGGCGCCCTGGTGCCCGATGACGATGATGGTCACCGGACCTGCGGAAAGGACTCATTCATGACCACCATCCCCGCGCGGATCGTCACCCTGCGCGCGGCAGGCGCCGCCCTCGTCGTGGAGCTCGGCGAGCCGGTGCCCAGAGTCCTGCACTGGGGCGCCGACCTTGGCGATCTCTCGGACGCCGACCTCGCCGCGCTGAGCCTGACCGCCGAGGGCGCGGTGCTCAACAACTCCCTCGACGTCCCGCGCCGGTTCACCGTCTGGCCCACCGAGGCCGACGGCTGGTCCGGCAGCCCCGCCCAGCAGGGCCACCGGGCGGGCACGGCGACCACCCCGCGGCCGTCCCTGACCGGCGCCGAGCAGCGCGAAGTGCCCGGCGGCGGCGGTGAGTTGGTGATCCGCCTGCGGGACGAGGTCAGCGACCTGGCCGTCACCGTCACCTACCGCCTGGAGCCGTCGGGCGTGCTCGGGGTGCACGCCGAGCTGACCGCGGGGCAGGCGGCGGGCTCCAACACGGACCCGGCGCCGTACGACCTGTCCGCGCTCGGCCTGCTGCTGCCGCTGCCCGAACGCGCCGGTGAGGTACTGGACTTCACCGGCAAGTGGAGCAGGGAACGCTCCCCGCAGCGCCGCCCGCTGCACTACGGCTCGTACGTCCGCGAGGTCCGGCGCGGCAAGCCCGGCGTCGACTCGCCGTACCTGCTGACCGTCGGCGTGCCCGGCTTCGGCTTCCGGGACGGCGAAGTGTGGGGCCTCCACGTCGGGTGGAGCGGCGACCAGCGGTATCTCGTCGAGCGGCTGCCGGAAGGCGCGGGCAGCGACCACGCCGTGGTGCTCGGCGGCGGCGAACTGCTGCGCGCGGGCGAGGTACGGCTGGCACCGGGGGAGTCGTACACCTCCCCGGTCTGCTGGTTCGCCTGGTCCGACGCGGGCCTCGACGGGCTCGCCGACCGCTTCCACACCCTGCTGCGCGCCCGCCCCACCCACCCGGCCACCCCGCGCCCGCTGATCCTCAACAGCTGGGAGGCGGTCTACTTCGACCACGACCTGGACCGGCTGCTGCGGCTGGTCGACCGGGCCGCCGAGGTCGGCGTCGAGCGCTTCGTCCTGGACGACGGCTGGTTCAAGGGCCGCCGCGACGACACCGCGGGCCTCGGAGACTGGACGGTGGACGCGACCGTCTGGCCCGACGGCCTGACCCCGCTGGCCGACCACGTCCGCTCCCTCGGCATGGAATTCGGCCTGTGGGTCGAGCCGGAGATGGTCAACCTCGACTCCGACCTCGCCCGCGAGCACCCGGGCTGGATCCTCGGCCCCTCGGCGGGCCTCGGACCCAGCTCCCGCCACCAGTACACGCTCGACCTCGCCAACGAGGACGCCTGGCAGTACCTGCTCACCTCGCTCGACACCCTCGTCGGCCGGTACGGGATCGGCTACCTGAAGTGGGACCACAACCGCGAGCTGCACGAGGCGGTCGAGCGCGGCCCCGGCGGCTTGGACCGGCCCGGAAGCCGCGCCCAGGTCCTCGCGCTGTACCGGCTGATCGACGCGCTCAAGGCCCGCCACCCGGGCCTGGAGATCGAGAGCTGCGCCAGCGGCGGCGGCCGGATCGACCTCGGCATCCTCGCCCGTACCGACCGGGTGTGGGCCTCGGACTGCAACGACCCGGTGGAACGGCAGACCATCCAGCGCTGGACCGGCCAGCTGCTGCCGCCGGAACTCTTCGGCGCGCACGTCGGCCCCACGCCCAGCCACACCACGAGCCGTCCCGGCACCGACACCTTCCGGATGGCCACCGCCCTGTTCGGCCACGCGGGCATCGAGCAGGACCTCAGCCGCTGCACCCCCGAGGAGCTGGCCCGGCTCACCCACTGGTCCGCGCTCTACCGCGAGCAGCGCCCGCTGCTGCACTCGGGACGGGTGGTCCGCGCCGACCTCGCGGGCGGCGCCGTCCTGCTGCACGGCGTCGTCGCCGCCGACGGCTCGGCCGCGCTGTACGCGTGGGCCAGGATCGCCACCTCGCCCGAGGGCCAGTCGGGCCGCGTCCGGCTGCCGGGCCTCGACCCCGCCATCGCCTACCAGGTCCGCGTCCGCACCGAGATCGGCCTGCCCTCCTTCCACCAGACGACCGCACCGCCGTGGCTGGCCCGCGCCCTCGAGGGCTGGCTGCCGCTGCCTGGCGCCGTCCTGGCCACGGCGGGAATCCCCATGCCCACGCTCGACCCGGAGCACGCGATGCTCATCGAGGTGCGCACGGCACCCTGACCCGGCGGACCGGCGGACCGGCGGACCGGCCGGCCGACGGGCGTACGGACCGGGGGAGCCCATTGGGGGAGGCATTCGTACCCCAGGTGTACGAATGTCGAATCCACCGGCGCAGGCGGCACGGCGAACCGCCCTCGAACGGGTCACGGACCCGCACGGAGGCGGTTCGCCCTGTTAGGCAGGAGTCGATGCCCGCCATCGAACCCTGGAGTCCCCTTGTCCTTCGCCACCGCCGCCCGCGAGGAGCCGACCGCCTGCCTGCCCGGCCCGGTGCCCGCCCAGAGCGACGGCGCCACGGCGCGGCCATTCGCCCGGATCAGTGAGTGGCATCTGGAGTACGAGGGCTTCCGGTACACCTGCCGGATCAGGCACCACGAACGGCCGGTCGACGCCCCCCTGCTGATCCTCGGCGGCTCCTCCCAGGACCGGCACTCGTGGATGCGGCACGAGCAGCGGATCGGCACCGCGGCCGACGTGATCACCGTCGACCTGCCGGGCTACGGCACCGCCGACTTCCTCCCGGCGTTCTACGGCATCGACTTCCTGGCCGCCGTCGTCCGGCATCTGCTGGACGAACTGGTCGTGCCCGCCGTCAACCTCGTCGCGGCCTGCTTCGGCGGCGCCGTCGGCCTGCGCTTCGCCCAGCACTACCCGGCGCGGGTCGAGCGGCTGTTCTTCGTCGGCATGACGACCCGGATCCCGCCGGACTACGCGGCGGCCATGGAACGCTGGGACGGCATGATCGACCGTGGCGAGACCGACCGGATCGCCCGCGAGCTCACCGACCGCTTCATGTCCCCGCCCGGCACCGGCCGGGTACGCAAGCACGCGGCCGTCGCCCGCCTGGTGTACGGCGGTCTGATCGGCCAGGACGCCGAGCAGTTGCGGAAGTCCGCCGAGCACAACAAGCGGCTGATGCGGCACGAGTGGTACCGGCCGGAGCCCGTACCCGCGGTGCCCAGCCTGGTCGTCACCGGCGAGTACGACACGCTGTGCACCCCGGAGATGGGCCGCGAGGTCGCCGCGGTGCTGCGCGCGGCCACCTTCCTGACCATCGATGAGACCGACCACCTCGCGCCGGTCGAGCGGATCGCGGACTTCGCCGACCTCGTCACCCGCTTCTGCGCCGGCCACCCGCTGGACGACCTGCCGTACTGCAGCGCCCCCGAGTCGGCCGCGGCCGGCACGCTCCGGGAACCGGCCGTGGCCTGGCGCGGCCGACCGTAAGACCGGCGGTATGAGCGACTGTAAAGCCCGGCGATGATGACCGGCGGTGACGGGAGTCCGAAAGGGCAGGGGACCCGCGCTACGGGGTCGGGATGCCCGCGGGCTTGTTCGGCAGGCCGAAGCGGACCGGGACGCCGGGGGAGTACAGCACGCTGACCGGGTCCCCCAGCGGCCGGGCCAGACCGGCGGCCGTCACCACGTCCTCGTCCAGGGACAGCAGCTCGGCGCGGTGCAGCGGCCAGCGCGGATGGGCGTTGGGCAGATACACCGGCCGCCCGAAGAAGGCGTTGTGCATGCCCCAGCGGGCGGTGAGGAAGTGTTCGAGTTCCGTGGGCTCCGCCACCGGCTCACCGATCCGTACGCTCAGCGAGGCCCGCGCGCCGCGCGGCCCCGGCCAGCGGCGGGAACTGGTGTACGTGATGGTGTCGGCGTCCCGGCGCACCGACATCCGCGACCACAGATAGGGCAGCCGGAAGACGCCCCGGCCCACGACGACCGGTATCAGCCGGGACGCGTCCAGCGACCGGAACACCACACCGCGCCGCCCCCGCTCGTCCACCGAGTACAGCCGCACATTCGTCTCGGGGAAGGTGCCCAGATACGGCACACCGGGCAGCCGGAACCAGCCGACCCGGCGCATGCGGAAGGCGACCAGACCCACGTACGTGACGCCGTGCAGGGTGTCGGGCCGTACGCCCGGCGGCAGCAGCGGTGCCACCAGCCCAGGCTCCACCGGCCAGTGCACGAAAGCCAGGTCCAGCCACCACTGCGTCATCAGCGGCTCGGCCGCGGCGCCGGGCGGCGCCTCGGCCACGATCGGCTCCGCGTCGGCGGGGATGGTGGACACGCCGTCCAGCATGCCACCGCCGCGTCACCCGCCCGGCTCCGGGGGACGGCCGGTCAGCTCGGGCGCGGGCGGTAGCGGATCTCCAGCATCAGACAGCCGGGGCCCGTGCGGTACGGGCCGTGCGGCATGCCGGGAGGGCGGGAGGCGAAGTGGCCGCTGGCGAAGGTCTTCCCCAGGGTCAGATCCTCCAGCTCGCCCTCCAGGAGATAGACCTCCTCGTAGTAGGCGTGCCTGATCACCCCGGCGGCTGAGGTGTCGAGCCCCGGCTCCCAGCGGGCGAGCCGGGTCAGCTCCGCGCCGTCGGCGGCCGGGTCGGCGGACAGCACGCGCTCGCTGACGCCCGGCGAGCCCTCCGCCGGGGTCCACGGGATGTCCGCGGCGGCGAGGAATTCGTGTTCGTCCTTCACGGGGGAGACCTCTTTCAGCACGGGTACGGGGGTGCGGGCGCCGGCCTCGAATTCGGTTGACCGACGCATGCGGCCGGTATAGCAATGCCGGGTGATAGAAGGCGAGAAAATCCAGCTCAGGGCCAGGATCGAGAGCGATGTCCCGGTGCTCCACGCCGAGTTGCAGGACGACGTGGTGGGCAGGTCCCGCTCCGACTCCCGCCCCTGGCGCCCCATATCGCCGGGCACGGCGGACTCACCGTACGCGGTGAACGGGCTTCCTCCGGAGGTGGTCGTCTTCTCCGTGGTGGAGACCCGGACGCGGGAGCTGGCGGGCGCGGCCTCGATGTGGGGAATCGACACCCACAACCGGCTCGCCCACCTCGGGATCGGTCTGCGCCCCGCCTACCGCGGTCGCGGCCTCGGCACCGACGTCGTGCGCGCGCTGTGCCACTACGGCTTCGTCGTGCGCGGCCTGCACCGGATCCAGCTCGAAACCCTCGCCGACAACACCGGGATGATCACCGCGGCCACGCGCGCCGGATTCCGTGTCGAGGGAACGCTGCGCCGGGCGGCCTGGGTGTACGGCTCCTTCCTCGACGAGGTGGTCCTCGGGCTGCTCGCCGACGAGTGGACCCCGTAGGGCGGACTCACCGCGTCCGGCTCATGGACGTACGGTCAGTCGGTCAGTCGGCCGGTCAGCCGGTCGGCCGGGGAGACCGGCGGACGGCCGCGCGGCGCGGTTCACATGCCCTCGCGTACGCGGCAGGAAGCGGCCGACCCGCCTGGTCGGGAAGACGTATTGTCCGATATGCCCCGTTATGCTCGACGGTGTGAAGACGATCCGATCCCGCTGGCGCTCCTGGTGGCCGGACGTCCGATGGGATCCCGTCCTCCTGACCCCGCTCCTGCTGACCGTGATGATCATAGTGGTGGCGCTGGTCACTCCGACCGACTTCGCGATCAGCCGCCTGCTGCCCGCCGCTCCCGCGCTCGCCGCCTCCATGTGGCCGGTGCGCCCGACCGTCGCGCTGGGCGTAGTGGCGACCGCCGTGGTGGTCGGTGACTCGCTCATCATCGACTCCCCGAACATGCTGTTCACGGCCGGGGCGATCGCCGTGGTCACCGCCGCGGCCGGATACGCGGCGCACAGCCGGCTGCACCGCGAGGAGACCCTCACCCAGGTCAGATCGGTGGCCGACACCGCACAGGCGGTCGTCCTGCGCCCGGTGCCGCCCCGTGTCGGGAACGTGGACGTCGAGACGCTGTACGTGGCCGCCGCCGCGGAGGCCCGGATCGGCGGCGACTTCTACGCGGCGGCCGACACCCCGCACGGCGTACGCCTGCTCATCGGCGACGTCCGCGGCAAAGGGCTGAACGCGGCGGGCGCGGCCGGGGCGATCGCCAACAGCTTCCGCGACGCCGCCCACGACGAACCCGACCTCGCGGCGGTCGCGCGCAGGCTGGACAGGAGTGTGGTCCGCTACAGCGCGTCGATCCCCGGCGGCGACGCGCCCGAGCGCTTCGCCACCGCCCTGTTCGTCGAGATCCCGGCCGACGGCGGCCACGCCGTCCTCCTCAACTGCGGCCACCCGCCGCCGCTGCTGCTGCGCGGCGACCAGGCCACGTCCCTCGATCCGAGCGCCCCGTCACCGCCCCTGAACATGGCCGTGCTGATCGGATCCGACTACCGCATGGACACCGTCCCGCTGGTCCGCGGCGACCGGCTGCTGCTCTACACCGACGGCGTCATCGAGACCCGCGACGACACGGGCGCCTTCTTCTCGCTGCGCCGATGGGTGAGCGGCAGACCGCCCGTGGAGCCCAGGGAACTGCTCGACCAGCTCCGCGCCGAGTTGCTGCGCTTCAGCGACGGACAGCTCGACGACGACATCGCCGCCGTGCTCGTACGCTCCCGCGCGGGAGCATACGATTCGCGCGGTTCGGGCAGCGCGGACGGCTCGTCCGGCTCAGGCGGCGGCTCACCCGGTTCACGCGGCGCGGGTGAAGACGTGTGAGCGGCCGATCGGGGTGAAGCCCCGCCGCGCGTACCAGGTGCGCGGCCAGTCGTTCGCGTCCGCGATCAGGAACAGCAGCGGGCACTCGGCCGCCAGGTGCACGGCGGTGGCGAGATTGACGTCCGCGTAGCCGCGCCGCTGATGCGTGGTCGCGGTGACGACCTCCTCGATCTGCGCGATGCCCTCCGCCGGGTCGAGGTAGAGGTCGGTCCACGCGCCGACCGCCCCCTGCTCGTCCCTGACCGCCAGGAAACGCACCTGCTCCGCGCCCCGCAGCCGGGCGGCGCGGCGGTCGGTGAGCTGGCGCAGCACCTCGTCGTCGGCCTTCGGCAGCCACTGCCGCGTCTGGCGCAGCACGGCGGACCGCAGGGCCCGCGGCGTGACGGTCTCGGCGGCCGGGTCCGGCGCGGGCGCGGGACCCGAGTGCCGCATCACCAGTTCCGTCTCGTGCTCGTAACCGGCCGCGAGCAGCGTCGGCGCGCACAGCACACCGAACTCGTCGTCCAGCACCGAGATCCGGCGGTGCGGCAGATGGGCGAGTACGGCGTCGGCGAACGCGGGCAGCTCGTCCACCGCCACCGGTCCCTCCACGACGATCTGATTGTGCTCGTGGGAGGCGGCGTACGCGCCGTTGAGGACCGCCGCGCCGCCGGGGAACTCGACGACGCACCGGGCCTGCCGCCGCTGGAAGGCGGCGCGGAAGGACGCGATGCGGTGCAGATCGACGGCGGAGACCTCGACAGCGGGCATACCGCCCAGTCTAGGAACACCTGGTCACGGCGCCGCAAGCGCATTTCCCGCCGCCCGCGCGCCGTACCGCTGCCTCGGGGAGGCGCGACCGGTCGGCCGTCACTCCCCGATGTCCTCGTACCAGAGCTCGGGCCGGGCCGCGATGAAGTCCCGCATGAGCGCGACGCAGTCGGGGTCGTCCAGCAGCGTGATCCGCACGCCGTGCTCCGCGAGCCAGTCGTGGCCGCCGGAGAAGGTGCGCGCCTCGCCGATCACCACATGGCCGATGCCGAACTGCCGGATCAGCCCCGAGCAGTACCAGCACGGGGACAGCGTCGTCACCATCGTCGTGCGCCCGTATCCGCGCAGCCGTCCGGCGGCACGGAAGGCCGAGGTCTCGCCGTGCGCCGACGGGTCGCCGTCCTGCACCCGGCGGTTGTGCCCGCGGCCCAGCACGTGCCCGTCCTGGCCGAAGAGGGCCGCGCCGATCGGGATGCCGCCCTCGGCGAGCCCGGCGCGGGCCTCCTCCAGGGCCGTGGCCAGCATCGTTGTCGGGTCCGGGGCCGCCGCGTCAGTCATGTGCCCACTGTGGCCGCGGGGGAGCACCGCCGCAATGCCGTCGGCGGCGGACGGCCCGAGGCGCGGAACCGGTCCCTTCCCCCGTGGCCCGGCGCGGACGCCGTGCAAGGGTAGTGACAGGCGTGGCCCGCGTTGCTTCAATGCAGCAAGCGCTTTCCGTCCCCGTTTCCCTGGAGCCGCCGCCGTGCCGATATCCCGTCGTGTCCTGCTCTCCTCGGTCCCGGCGGCGAGCCTGACGGCCCTGGTCGCACCCTTGCGCGCGCGAGCCGCGGACGGCCCGGTCCCGGCGGGCGGCGCGCACAGCGCGAGCGCGGACCAGGCGGCGCTCGTCGCCAACACGGTGGCGGTCTTCGCCGGTACCGCCGAGTCCAACGTTCGCCCCGAGGTCGCCGCGAAGCTCACCGCGATCGAGGCGACCGCCCGCGCCAGGCTGGCCGCGCTGGGCACGGCAGGAGCGCATCAGCTCTTCGGCGGCCTGACGCTCGGCACCAGCGACACCAACCTGACGACGTCGTTCCAGTACCTGTACGAGACGGCGCTCGCGACCCGCGTACCCGGCGCGCCCGGCGGTCCGGGCTCCGGGCTGCGCGACGACGTGGCCGTGCAGCGGCGCGTCATCGACGGCCTGGCCTTCCTCTACGACGGCTACTACGGCGACCAGGCGAAGGGCTACTACGGCAACTGGTTCAACTGGGAGATCGGCATCTCCACCCACGTCACCAAGACGCTGCTGCTCCTCCAGGACGCCCTCGCCGCCTACCGGCCCGACCTCACCGCCGCGTTCGTGGCCGCCATGGACGCCTATCTGCGCAATGGCGAGGACGGCGACGTCGACCTCGACTCGCGCTTCCACACCGGCGCCAACCTCGCCGACATCACCACCAACCGCATCCTGCAAGGCGCGGTCCTCGGCGACGACGCCCGCACGTCCAAGGCCGTCGCCGACCAGTTGACGGTCTTCGCCACGATCGACCCGTACGGTCTGCGGCACGGCGTCACCGACGGCTTCTACGCGGACGGCTCCTTCATCCAGCACGCCTCCGTCGCCTACACCGGCTCGTACGGCACCGGGCTGCTGAGCCGCGTCGTGCAGACGGTCCGGATGCTCGACGGCACCAGCCATGTGCAGGGCGACGACCTGATCGGCGTCGTGCAGGGCTGGATCGCCGAGGGCTTCGCCCCGCTGATCTTCGAGGGGTGGATGACCGAGATCGTCAAGGGTCGCGCGATCTCCAGGACCACCACCGGATACGCGGACGTCGCCACCGTCGTCGAGGCCGTCACCGGAATATCCGCCTACGCCACCGCGAACGACGCGGCGGCGCTGGCCGGTTACGTCCGCTACGTACGGCAGACCTCGCGGGCCGCCCTCGACCCGGTCAGCTTCGTCTCCCCGACGACCGTCGTCCGCTACGCCGACATCCTCGCCGACACCTCGGCCCCGGCGCGCGACCTCGTCCCGGCCGCGCACCACGCGGCCCTCAACTCCATGGACAGGACCGTCCACCGCCGCCCCGGCTACGCCTTCGCGCTGGCCCGCAGCTCGGCCAGGATCAGCAAGTACGAGTACATGAGCGGCGAGAATCTGCTGCCGTGGTTCCAGGGCGACGGCGCCCACTACCTCTATCTCACCGGCCAGGACCATACCCGCGCCTACGGCATCGACTACCTCACCGCCGTGTCGCCCTACGGCCTCGCGGGCGTCACCGCCCCCGTCGAGACCCGGCGCAGCGTGCCCGAGCTGTACGGCACCGCCTGGTACGACAACCCGGAGCTGGGCTTCACCGCCTCCTCCGAGTCGCAGAACACCTACGTCTACTTCCCGCGCGCCACCAACGCCCTCTCCGGCGGCGCCACCCTCGGCGCGTACGGGACGGCCGCCTTCGTGCAGTCCGACGACGCCGCCTACGCCGCCGAGCGGGCCGGGCTCCTGCCGGACGACTTCGTCGTCTACCGCAACGCGGACGCCACGAAGTCCTGGTTCATGCTCGACGACGAGATCGTGGTCCTCGCCGCCGGAGTCGGCGACGGCGCGGGCCGCGCGGTGACCACGACGCTCGACACCCGGATCGCCGACCCGGCGGACCCGGTCACCCTCACCGGGCGGCTGCGCGACGGCGCCCCGTGGTCCGGCACCGGCACCGCGCCGCTGGCCTGGCTGCGCTACGCCGACGCGGGCCAGGGCACGGCCGTGGGGTACGTCTTCCTCGACGGCTTCGAGGATCGGCGACAACCGGACCGGGGACACGGGCGGTCCGGACCGCGCACCACCGTCGCGCTGGACACCGTGGCCCGCAGCCGCCGCGTCGTCCGTACCTCCAACCCCGACACCACCGTGACCAAGCAGGTCTTCGCCGTCCGCGTCGAGCAGGCCGCCGGAGCGCGGCCGGTCTCCGTGGCGTACGCCCTGGTCCCGCACGCCAGCGAGACGCGTCTGCGGTCGTACGCCCGCGGCCCGCTGTCGGTGGTCGCCAACTCCACGGCGGCGCAGGCGATACGCCACCGCGACCTGGGCCTGCTCGCCGTCAACACCTTCACCGCGGGTTCGCACCACGCCGAGCGGCTCTCCGTCGAAGGGCCCGCGTCCGTCCTGCTGCGCGAGGACCGGCGCGGCGTGGTCTCCCTCGCCGTCGCCGACCCGACCACGCAGCGCGACCGGATCACGCTCGTCCTCCGGGGCCGTCCGCTGCGCGCGGTCACCGCCGACGACGGCGTGCGCGTCTCCCGTGTGCCCGGCGGCACCCGCGTCGAGGTGACCACCCGGCACGCGTACGGCCGCAGCTTCACGGCCACGCTGCGCTGACCGCCTGGCCCGGCCGGTCCCCGGGAACCGCGGCGACCGCCGTGGGCGCTGTCCGTCGCGGGTCCCGGTAAGGGGTCGGCAAAGGATCAGCGAGGACCGCCCGCGTGTCCGATTCGCCCGCATGCCGTTCGTCTACAGTCGTGTAGTCGTCGGCCTGTCGGGGCTCGCCGCCCTGGTCGGCGCGTGCTCGGGGCCGTGCTGTGCGGAGAGCGGAATCGGCCTGCGCGCCGGGAGAGTTGCGGTCCTGTGGAACAACCTGTGGAGCAGCGGTCCGCGCGTGCGCGGACGGTCGGAGCGGTGCCGTACGAGTCGGCGGGCGCCGGTCCCGTACGGCACCGGCGGACGGGGCGGAGCGGCCTCGCGGCCGGCGGCGCCCTGAGCAAGGTGCCGGAGGTGACCGCCTGGTTCTGGCTGACCAAAGTACTCACCACCGGCATGGGCGAGACGACCTCGGACTTCCTGGCCCGCGCGCTCGGCCCGGTCGTCGCGGGCGGCCTCGGCCTGATCGGCCTGGTGGCGCTGCTGGTCGCCCAGTTCCGCGCGCCGCGCTACTCGCCGTGGATCTACTGGTCGGCGATCGTCATGGTCAGCGTCTTCGGCACCATGGCCGCCGACGTCGTGCACGTGGTGGCCGGGGTACCGTACGCGGTCTCCACGGTGGCCTTCTCGCTGATCCTCGCGGCCGTCCTCACCGCCTGGTACGCCGGCGAGGGGACGCTGTCCATCCACAGCGTCCGCACCCCGCGCCGCGAGGCGTTCTACTGGGCGACCGTCCTGACCACCTTCGCGCTCGGCACCGCGGCCGGCGACCTCACCGCGGGCAGCCTGCACCTGGGCTACTTCTCCTCCGGCGTCGTCTTCGCCGTCCTGATCGCCGTACCGGCGCTCGCGGGCCGCTTCCTCGGGCTCAACGCGGTGGCCGCCTTCTGGTGGGCGTACATCCTCACCCGCCCGCTCGGCGCGTCCTTCGCCGACTGGATGGGCGTACCCCTCCACCGCGGCGGCCTCGGCTGGGGCACGGGACCGGTCAGCCTGGTGCTCACCGTCCTGATCGCCGCGCTGGTGGGCTTCCTGGCGGTCAGTCACCGCGACCTGCCCGCGAACGCGGGCGCGTAGCACCGGACGTGACGCGCGGTCGCCCGCGCCGCCGCCGGGATCCGGCGGCGGCGCGGGGGCCGAGGAAGCTGTCCACCGCCCCCGCGCCGAATTTCTGCACGATGCTGTACGCCAGCACCGGCATCAACACCTGCGGATGCGCGGGGAGATGAGTCGCCGCGAGCACCGCGCTCGCGCTGCTGTTGTTCATCCCCGAGGCCAGCGTGATCGCGACCGTGTCGGCCCGGTCACTGCGCAGACCGCGCGCCAGACCCCAGCCGACGGCCAGCGCCGCGAGGCACGCCAGGGCCGCCACACCGACCGACGCGGCGATGAACGCCACCTGCGGGTGCCGCAGTTGACCGCCCAGCGCGCCGCACGCGTTGGCGTACGTCAGCAGCAGTGACGCCAGCAGCGCGGCCAGCTTCAGACCGGGAAGCGCGCGGTCCCGCCGCTCCCGCGACGTCATCCGCTGCGCCAACAGCCCGGCCAGGCACGGCGCGACGACCCCGGCCAGCGCGAAGGCGCCGCTGCTCGCACCGGCCATCCGCCCCAGATCGTGGGCGTAGTGGCCGTGCGCGAAGACGGCGGCCATGGAGAGCGTCAGCGGGGTGGTCAACGGGCTGAGCAGCGTGGAGGCGAGCACGATGCCGACCACCAGCGCGTGGTTGCCGCCCGCCCGGCCGCCCCAGACCGTCGCGCCCCCGGCCACCGGCATGGCGCCGACGAGCGCGATCCCGGTCAGCAGCCCGCTGCCGCCGTCGGTGTCGGGCGAGAACCGCAACAGTCCCGCCAGCAAGGGCAGGACGAGCAGCGGCACGGCCGCGTTCACCGCCGTACCGGTCATCAGCGCCCCCGGGCGCCTGGCCAGCGCGGGCAGCCGCCGCACCGGCACCTGAAGGGCCGCCGTGAACAGCACGAACGCCAGCAGCGCCGAGGGCGGCGACAGCGCGGCGGCCGGTACGCCGACCCCGCGCGGCACGCTCCACCGCAGGTGCCGCAGCCACAGACCGGCGGCGGGAGCGACCGTCGCGACGGCGTAGGCCAGGGCCATCAGCCAGGTCAGGGACCGTTGGACGCGCGCGAGGGCGCGGGGGACGAAGGGAGCACGCACGGGCTGTCGTTCCTGTCTGCTGCGATACGGCACGGGGGACCGGTGGACGCCGGTGACCGGCGCGGGCCGCGTATCAGCGCGGACAGGACGGTGGCAGCCGGGTACGTCATCAGGCGGTTTCCGCCGCCCGCCGGTCCTGCTGGGCGTGCTCGTCCAGCGGCGTGTGCGGTGCGGGCCGCTGGTCCTTGCGGGTCCGGGTCAGGTAGACGACCAGCGCCAGGATCGTGGCCAGGAACAGCGCGCTGGTGCCCACCGTGCCGAGGCCGAGACCGCCGTCCGCGCGCGGCTGCGAGAGGTAGTCGCCCAGGGACGCGCCCAGCGGCCGGGTCAGGATGTACGCCAGCCAGAACGCGAGCACGGCGTTCAGCCGCAGCCGGAAGTGCGCCAGCGCGACCACCGCGATGACCGCGCCGAAGGCGAGCGCGGAGAGCCAGTAGCCGAGGTTCATCCGCTCCGCGACCAGGTCGCCCGCCGCCGTGCCCAGGGCGAAGGTGAACAGGATCGCCAGCCAGTAGAACGCCTCACGGCGCGGGGTGCGGATGCTGTGGATCGACAGCGTCCGCTCGACGGCGAACCAGAGCGCGAAGGTCGCCGCCAGGACGACCGCGAAGACCGCGGTCGTGGTGGTCAGCGCCACCCCGAGGTTGTCGGTCAGATTGTCCGTGACCAAGGTGCCCACCACGCTGATCAGCACCACCGCGAGCCAGTACACGCCCGGCACGTACCGCCGTACCCGGAACTGCGCCACCAGGGCCGCCACCAGCAGCACCGACATCACGTACGTCGTGTTCGTCAGGCCCATGTGGAGATTGGTGTTGAGATAGTCCGCCGCGGTCTCGCCGACCGTGGTGCACAAGACCTTGATCAGCCAGAAGTAGACGGTGACTTCCGGCACCTTGTTGAGCATCGTGCGCACCCCGGGCGCGGAGCCCGAGCGTTCCATGGTCGTTGTCATGCCGCGCAGGCTGGCACGCGGCGCCTGAACACAACCTGAGCGCCGCCCCGCCTCCGGCCGCCCGGCCCTTCCCCGACGTGCCCGGTCGTCAATACTGGGCCCATGACCGCCCACTGCGTCCTGATCGTCGAGGACGACCACGGACTGCGCGACGTCCTCGCCCGCGGCCTGCGCGAAGAGGACTTCGAGGTGCTCACCGCCGCCGACGGCGCGAGCGCGCTGCGTACGGTCGGCCCGCGCGTGGACGCGGTCGTCCTCGACGTCGGCCTGCCCGACTCCGACGGGCGGGACGTCTGCCAGGCCATGCGCGCCGTCGGCATCGAGGCCGCCGTGCTCTTCCTCACCGCGCACGACGCGCTGCACGACCGGCTGTCGGGCTTCTCCTCCGGCGGCGACGACTATCTCGCCAAGCCCTTCCACCTGGCCGAGCTGACCGCCCGTCTGCACGCGGCGCTCCGCCGCGGCAACCGCGTGGCGGCCCGCGAGGTCGAGGGACTGCGCCTGGACCCCGTCACGCACGCGCTGTCCGCGGACGGCGGCGCGGCCGTACCCCTGACCCCCACCGAATTCCGCATCCTGGCCTGCCTGATGGCCGCGCCCGGCGCCGCCGTACGACGGCACAGCCTGGTACGGGCGGCGTGGCCGCACGGCGCCCAGGTCAGTGACAACACCCTCGACCAGTACGTGTCGCGGCTGCGCCGCAAGCTCCGCGAGACGGGCAGCACGCGCGGCATCGACACCGTGCGCGGCATCGGATACCGGTTCGCGTGAGGCCGCCCGCGCGCGTGCGACGTCCGGGCCGGGCGGAACGCCCGAGCCGCGCCGGGCAGCAGCCGCGCGCGGGGCGGGCGCGCCGCCGAGGTCTGTCCGGCACGCTGCCCGCGACCCTGCGCGGCCGACTGGCGCTGCTCGCCCTCGTCACCACCGTGCTGTGGGTGGCGCTGCTCACCGCCGCGTTCAACGTCGCGCTGCACGAGATACTGCGCCGCCAGGCCGACGACCTGCTGCGCACCCGCGCCGCGGCCGTCGCCGCGACCGTCGACATCCGCGCCGACGGGACCATCGCCGTCCGGGAACCGGGCGACGACGGCGCGCTCGACAGCGGCATCTGGATCTACCGCGGCACCCACGTCGTCGAACTCCCCGCCGCTCCGGAACCGCTCCAGCGCCGCGCGGACGCCCTCGCGGGCAAGGGGACCCGATTCGCCGACACCTCCACCCCGCGCTCGACCCGGCTGTACGCGATGCCGCTGAGCAGCGCGGGAGTTCAGATCGCCACCGTCGTGGCCGCCGCGAGCCTGGAGCCGTATCTGCTCACCGCCCGTTCGGCGCTGGCCGGTTCGCTCGGCCTCGCCCTGCTGCTGGTCGGCGGCGTCTACCTGGTCACCCGCATGGTGATCGGCCGCGCCCTGCGCCCGGTCAGCACCATGAGCGATCAGGCGTCCCGCTGGAGCCGGTACGGCGCGGCGCAGCGCTTCGGCGCGCGGGAGGCCAGGCCCGCGGAACTGGCCGCGCTGGCCGCCAATCTGGACCAGCTCCTCGACCGCCAGGCGGCCGTCCTGCGGCACGAACAGCAGCTCACCGCCGAGCTCTCCCACGAACTGCGCAATCCGCTGGCCCGGATCACCGCGGAGACGGACTGGCTCACCGCCCGCCCCCGCACCGCGGACCAGTCCCGCTCCTCCCACCAGGCCATCGCCGCCGCGGCCACACAGATGGCGCAGATCTGCCGGACACTGCTCAGCGAGGCCCGGCAGCCGTCCGCGGCGGCGGCGGGCCGCTGCGCCGCCCTCGACGTCGCCCGCGCGGTCGCCGACCGCAGCCGCGCCGAACACCCCGAGGCGCCCCCGGTCACGGCGTCCGGCGAGCCGGTGGACGTCGGCGTCACTCCCGAACTCCTCGAACGCGTCCTCGCCCCGCTGCTCGACAACGCCCGCCGCTACGCCGCCCGCGCGATCGCCCTCGAATGCGTCCGACTCCCCGACGGCGCGCGGGTGTTCGTCGCCGACGACGGCCCCGGCGTCCCCGCCGAACACGCCGAGGCCGTCTTCGAGGCGGGCCGCCGCTTCGGCTCGGAGACGGACGCCCACGACGGCGCCGGGCTCGGCCTCCCCCTGGCCCGCCGCCTCGCCCGCGCGGCAGGCGGCGACATCACCCTGGTCCCCGCACCGCGCGGAGCCCGCTTCCAGGTGACACTCCCGCCGGGCTAGGGTCCGTTCCGCGGATCACGAACGGCCCCTCGGCCCCGGCCCCTTCGGCCCTGGCACGCACGCCCGTGCCCGGCGTCGTCAGGACCGGCGGCCGCGCGGGCGCCGCGCCGGGCGGGTGCCGGGAGCGGCGCCGGTGGCCTGCCCCGAGGCGTGATCGCGCAGCAACCTCTCCAGCAACCTCTCGTCCTCCGCTGGCAGTTCGGAGACGAAGCGGGCCAGGACGGCCGCGCGGTCGCCGCCGGCTTCCAGCAGGTCGCGCATGCCGGCCGCCGCGTGGCCCGCCTCGTCCCGCACGGGGGAGTAGAGGTAGCCGCGTCCGGCGCGCTCGCGGGTGACCAGGCCCTTGTCGTGGAGGCGGGTGAGGATCGTCAGGACGGTGGTGTAGGCGGGCTCGCCCGCGACCTGTTCGCGTACGGCGCCCGCCCCGGCCGGCTCGCCGACGGCCCACAGCGCCGCGAGGACTTCGCTCTCCAGCTCGCCCGGCGCGCGTCGCCCGGCGGCCGGGCCTTCCTGCTCGGCCACGCTTCCCGCTCCTTCGTAGGAATCCTCACGGTACTACGGCACGACCTGGCCGCCCCGGCCCCGGCCGCCCGACCAACCGGCCACCGCGAGACCCCCGTGATCGCGCAACGGGCCGACCGTCAGGCCGCGTTCCTGACAGAAGTCGAGAAGGCGGGGGAGCGCCCCGAGCGTGTTGCGCCACGACCCGGTGGCCGAGGCGCAGTCGGAGTCGTGGAGCAGGACGGTGCCGCCGCCGCGCAGGTCGCGGGTGACGGTGTCGAGGACGGTCCGCGGCGTCGCGCGCCCGCGCCAGTCCTCGCCCCAGGCGGTCCACAGCACCGGCGTGAGTCCGAGGCGGCGGCAGGCCAGATGCGTACCGGCGGTCATGACGCCGTACGGCGGCCGGTAGAGCGTCGGCGCGCCGCCGGTGAGGCCGCCGACGAGGTCGCGGGCGCGGGCCAGGTCCTCGTACGTGGTCCAGGGGCCGCGCAGCAGCGCGGGCCGGTGGGTCCAGCCGTGGATCGCGACCTCGTGGCCCGCCTCGTACATCTCCGTGACGAGGCCGGGGGAGCGGACGGCCATCGAGCCGAGCAGGAAGAAGGTGGCCCGCACGCGGCGGGTGTCGAGCAGTCGCAGGAAGTGCGGGGTGGACAGGTGGTCGGGGCCGTCGTCGAAGGTGAGCGCCACGCTGTCGGGCCGTCCGCGTCCCGACAGCCGCGGCATGAGCCGGTTGCGCAGCGGCCCGAAGGTCGACAGCGCGGGCCCTGCGTACGCGGCGGCCAGCGCGGACGCGGCCACCGCACCCGTGCGCAGGACGGTACGGGCGACGATCCGCCGGTCGGAATGAGGAGTCACGGTGATCGGCCTCCTTGCGGGCGTGGGCAGCGGGAGCCGGGCATGCCGGACCCGCGCCCCGCGGTGACCTCGGCGGACGGCCCCGGCCGGGGGCTGCCCGCGAATCTACTACACGTTGTAGAAGGTGGACGAGGTGCCCGTCGATCGGAGGGCGCACGGGGCGAGCGGCGGCGGTCTCCCGAATCCACGGACGGGCAACATTGGATCTTGCGAGAGAAAGTAGAGATTGAGCAAAGATAAGTTCGTATATTGCGCTGCCGTGTCCACGACATTACGGTTCCCCTTGCGCCGTCACCCCCCACCCGTCGACCGCTTCAGCGCAACGCCCCAGTCGCCATCCCCTTCACCGCCACCGCGACGGGCCGTGTCCCAGGCCCGCTCCGGCGTCGGCGGCCCAGCTCCGCTTCACCTCGCTTCTCCATGCCCTCGTACGGCTGTCCGCACGGCGCAGGTCCGGCATTCCGTGTCGAAAAGGAGCAGACGTTGTTCCAGCCCATCAGATCCCTGAGGCGCACCATCGCCGTGGGAGGCACCACCGCGCTGATCGCCGCCGCGGGCGTCATCGCCCTCGCGGCCCCACCGGCATCGGCCGCCGCAGCCACCGGCGGCAGCGGCGCGAGCCTTCCCTACGTCGAGGTGCAGGCGGAGAACTCCGCCACCAACGGCACGGCTATCGGCCCGAGTTTCGCCGCGGGACAGCTCGCCGACGAGGCGTCGTACCGCAAGGCGGTGACCCTCTCGGGCAGCGGCAAGTACGTCACCTTCACCACCCCGGTCGCCACCAACTCGATCGACTTCCGCTACAGCATCCCCGACGGCTCGGGCGGCTCGGTCTACACCGCCCCGCTGTCGTTCGCGATCAACGGCGCCGCACAGCCCGACTTCACCCTCACCAACGCCTATAGCTGGTACTACGGCAGCTACCCGTTCACCAACACACCGGGCAGCAACCCGCACCACTTCTACGACGAGGTCCACCGGCTGCTCCCGCAGACGTATCCGGCCGGCACCACCTTCACCCTCCAGACCAGCGGCTCCAGCGCCGCCACCACCATCGACTTCGCCGACTTCGAGCAGGTCGGCGCCGCCCTCCCGCAGCCGTCCGGCTCGGTCTCGGTGACCAGCCAGGGCGCCGACGCGACCGGCGCCGCCGACAGCACGGCCGCCTTCAACGCGGCGATCAACGCGGCGGGCCCCGGCGGCACGGTGTGGATCCCGCCGGGCACCTTCAAGATCCCCCGGCACATCACGGTCAACAACGTCACCGTCACCGGCGCGGGCATGTGGTACTCGACGGTGACCGGCGCGGCGCCCGGCTTCTACGGGCTCGGCGAGCCCGACAGTTGCGGAGTCGGCGGCAATCGCGGGGTGAGCAGCAACGTCCACCTCTCCAACTTCGCGATCTTCGGCCAGGTCGGCGAGCGCAACGACTGCGACCAGGTCAACGGCATCGGCGGCGCGATGAGCAACTCCACCGTCTCCAGCCTCTGGATCGACCACCTGAAGGTCGGCGCCTGGATGGACGGGCCGATGGACAAGCTGACCCTCAGCGGTCTGCGGATCCGTGACACCACCGCCGACGGCGTCAACTTCCACGGCGGAGTGACCAATTCGACCGTCACCAACAGCGAGATCCGCAACACCGGCGACGACGGCATCGCCACCTGGGCCGACGCCGCGCTCGGCGCCGACGCGAACGACACCATCTCCAACAACACCGTGGAGACCCAGATCCTGGCCAACGCCATCGCGATCTACGGCGGCCACGACAACACCGTCAGCGGCAACCTCGTACGGGACACCGGACTCGCCCAGGGCGGCGGCATCCACGTCGGCCAGCGCTTCACCTCCACCCCGGTCGGCACCACCACGATCTCCAACAACACCCTGATCAGGGCGGGCAGTCTCGACCCGAACTGGCAGTTCGGCGTCGGCGCGCTGTGGTTCGACGGCAGCCAGGGCGCCATCACCGGCCCGATCAACGTGACCAACGCGCTGATCCAGCAGAGCCCCTACGAGGCGGTGCAGTGGGTCGAGGGCACCGTCAGCGGGGTCAGCCTCAACAACGTGACCATCGCGGGCGCCGGCACCTTCGCCCTCCAGGAACAGACCGGCGGCGCCGCGAAGTTCACCAACGTCACGGCCACCGGCATCGGCGCCAGCTCACCGATCTATAGCTGCGAGGGCAACAACTTCACCGTCACCGACGGCGGCGGCAACTCCGGCATCAGCGGCACCCCGTTCTGCGGCGGATTCCCCACCCCCGTCTTCCCGCCCTACCCGGCGGAAGGCGTGACCGCCAGCCCGAGCGCGCTCAACTTCGGCTCGGTCGCCACCGGTTCGACCAGCGCCGCCCAGACCGCGACGGTCACCAACCCGACCGGCTCGGCCGCCTCCGTCTCCGCCATCACCACCAGCGGTGACTTCTCGCAGACCAACACCTGCGGCACCTCCATCCCGGCCAACGGCTCCTGCACCGTCAGCGTGAAATTCGCGCCGACGGCGACCGGGGCGCGTGCCGGGACACTGACCGTCGGCGCGGGCGGCAACACCAGCACCGTCGCCCTGTCCGGCACCGGCACCGCGCCCGGCCCGATCCTGGGCACCAACCCGGCGAGCCTGTCCTTCGGCGGCACGGTCGTCGGCGCGACGGCCGCCCCGCAGACCGTCACCGTCACCAACTCCGGCACCACCACGGCCACCGTCTCGGCCGTCGCGGCGACCGGCGACTTCACCCAGACCAACAACTGCTCGTCGCTCGCGGTCGGTTCGTCCTGCGCGGTGACCGTCACCTTCAAGCCGACGGCCGGCGGCACCCGTAACGGCACGCTGACACTGACCAGCAACGCCAACAACAGCCCGACCACGGTCGCGCTCAGCGGCGCCGGAATCGACAGCAGCACCGACATCGCCGCAGGCCGCCCGGCCACGGCGAGTTCCGCCAACGGCACCTTCGTCGCGGGCAATGTCACCGACGCGGACGCGTCCACGTACTGGGAGAGCGCCAACGGCGCCTTCCCGCAGTGGGTCCAGGTCGACCTCGGGCAGAACTACGCCGTCGGCAAGGTGACCTTGCGGCTCCCGCCGTCCACGGCGTGGGCCACCCGTACCGAGACCCTGTCCGTACAGGGCTCCACGGGCGGCACCTCGTTCAGCACCCTGTCGCCCTCCGCCGCGCAGACCTTCGACCCGAGCGCCAACAACAACACGGTGACCCTCACCTTCCCCGCGGCCACCGCCCGCTACGTACGGATCAACGTCACCGCCAACTCGGGCTGGAGCGCCGCCCAGTTGTCCGGCCTCCAGGTCTACCCGAGCGGCGGCACCAACCCGTCGTCCGCGACCTTGTCCGTCACTCCGACCTCGCTCACCTTCGCCTCCCAGGCGCCCGGCACCACCAGCGGCGCGCAGAGCGTGACGGTGACCAACACCGGTACGGCCGCCGCGTCGATCAGCTCGGTCACCGCCTCCGGGGACTTCTCGCAGACCAACACCTGCGGCACGTCGCTCGCGGCCAACGCCAGTTGCTCGGTCGCGGTGAAGTTCACCCCCACCGCCTCCGGCACCCGCACCGGCACCCTGACGATCAGCGGGAACGCCTCCAACAGCCCCACCACCGTGGCGCTGACCGGCACCGGCAGCGGCACCGTGAGCACCAACCTGGCGGCGGGCAAGGCCACCAGCGAGTCCAGCCACTCCGACGTCTACGGGTCCTCCAACGTCACCGACGGCAGCCAGAACAGCTACTGGGAGAGCGCCAACAACGCCTTCCCGCAGTGGGTCCAGGTCGACCTCGGCTCCGCGCAGAGTGCGAGCAAGGTCGTCCTCCAGCTCCCCGCGGGCTGGGGCGCCCGCAACCAGACGCTGTCCCTGTCGGGCAGCACCGACGGCAGCACCTTCACCACCCTCAAGTCCTCGGCCTCCTACTCCTTCGACCCCGCCTCCAACAACACGGTCACCCTCACCTTCACCGCGGCCACCGCGCGGTACTTCCGGGTGACGGTCACCGCCAACTCCGGCTGGCCCGCCGGGCAGATCTCCGAATTCCAGGTCTGGAACACCTGACCCGGACTGACCTCCTCCGACCCGACCTCCTCCGGCCCGGCCCGACCCGGCCGGCGTCCCTGAGCACAACCGGCCCGGCCCCTCGCGTGCGATACGCGAGGGGCCGGTGGCGCTCCGGGGACGGCGACCAGGCGCGGACGGCCGGACGGAGGGGGAGCATTTTATGCCCAGTGCGGTCATGTACCGCTGGAAATTGCCAGAAGTCCTTCGCGCGAGTGCCACCGTGCGTAACGTGACGGTCACTGCCGATCCGTCGGCGGGCCAACAGCGGCCTCACGCAGGGGAGTCGGGTGTCCGGGATAGACGAGTGCCTGCGCGAGGCCATGACGCTGCCGGGAGCCCGGGGCGCCGCTCTCGTGGAGTGGATCAGCGGGCTCTCCCTCGGACAGGTCGGAGACGCGCCGGGCGGTGACCCCGAGACGGCGGCGGCCGAGACCGCGGAATTCGCGCGCATGGCCGTGGAGCACTCGGCGTTCGAACCGGCGGAACCCCTCGGCTCACCGCGCGGCGGGACCACGGGACCCGCCGCGCCCGCCGCTGCCTCAGGACCCGCAGACACCGCCAAGGGACTGCCGGTCGAGGACGTCATCGTCGTCACCCGCACCGGCTACCACCTGCTGCGCTTCGTCGAAGCGCCCTTCGACGGCGGGGTGTTCCTGCACCTGTGGCTCGACCGCGAGCACGCCAACCTCGCCCTCGCCATGATGCGCGTACGCGACCTCGCCGAACGGCTGGTGCTGGCATGACCGGGCCGCTGTCACCGATGCTGCTGCGCCTGGCCGAGGAGGGCGCGACCGGCGCGCTGCTCCGGGACAGCGGGGCGCTCTACCTCGCGGACGGCGTCGTGGTGCACGCCGAGAGCCCGGCCACCCCCGGCATCGACGTCCTGCTGACCGCCGGCGGCCGACTTCCCGTCGAGGTGTGGCAGGAGGCGGTGGACGCCGCCGGAGCCCGCTGCCGGACCGCCCGCCACCTCCTGGAACACCGCAGGATCTCCGCCGCGGAACTGGAGATCAGCCACCTCGGCGCGCTCTACGACGCCGCCTTCTTCGTCCTCGCCGCGGGCAGCGGCCCCACGCGCTTCCGGCACGGTGTCGTCCACTGGTTCGGCCCCGTGCGCCCGGTGCGGGTGGCCGAGGTGGAGCGCGAGACCCGCCGCCGCCGCGGACTCCTCGACGCCCTGTGGCCGTATCCGCAGCTCGACACCGCCCCCGTCGTCCGCCGCAGGGCCGCGTGCCTGCCGCCCGTACCGCGTCGGCAGCGGGCCCTGCTGGACCTCGCGGACGGGGTACGCACCCCGTCCGCCATCGCCACCGTGCTCGGCAGGCCCACCTTCCACGCGCTGGTCGACGTACGGCGGCTGGCCGCCGCCGGGTACTGCGAGACCCCGCGGCGCGCGGCACCGCCACCAGGGCAGGGGCGGCCACCGGGACGGGCACAGGAAGCCGCATCCGCACCGGCCACCGCGGACCGCGCCGGGTACCTGCCGGGACCTCCCGACGTCGGCACGCTCCGCAGGGTCCTCGACGCCTTGGAGGCACGACCGTGAAGCGCACTCCCGCCCGCAGGACCGGGACCGCACAGATATGAGGCGCGTCGTGCGACAACGCGCCGACAAGAAGGTCGGAAGGAGAGAGGAGAGAAGGAATCTGATGGCGCAGGAGGCCGAGATACGCGAGGAACTGCGGCGGCTGCGGGCCCGGCTGCCGCACGCGACGGGCGCGCTCGCCGCGGGCGTCGACGGCATGGTGCTCGCCCAGGAGGCGGACACCGTGGAGGCCGAGGGAGTGGCGGCCCTCACCGCCGCGGCGCTGGGCGTCGGCCTGCGGCTGACCGACACCGCGTCCCACGGCCCCTTCCGGGAACTGCTGGTCCGCGGCGAGCAGGGATACGTCGCCATCTACGCCGCGGGCACCGCCTGCGTGCTCACCGTCCTGGCCGGACCGCAGGTCAACGTGGGCCGGCTGCACATGGAGGCCCGCCGCTCCGGCGCGCACATCGCGCACCTGGTCGACGGCGACCCCGAGCCACGGGAGGACGCCCCCACACCATGACCACCCGACCCACCCGGACCGGCGGCGCCCGCCACCGCGCGCCCACCGCCCCCGACGCGGCAACGGCATCGACCGTATCCACCCCATCGACCGTATCCACCGCGTCCACCGCATCCACGTCAGCACCGCACATGAACCGACCGGAAGGAAGCCCAGCCATCATGGCCAACACCGAAACCGCCCTCAAGGACGCGATGACCTCGATCGACGGCGTCATAGGCGTCGCACTCGTCGACTACACCAGCGGAATGGCGCTGGGCGCCCTCGGCGGGGGCAAGGAACTCGACCTCAACGTCGCGGCGGCCGGCAACACCGACGTCGTCCGTGCCAAGGCGCGCACCATGGAACTGCTCGGCCTCAAGGACGAGATCGAGGACATCCTCATCACCCTGGGCTCGCAGTACCACCTGATCCGGCTGCTCAAGGGCCGGGGCAAGAACGGCCTCTTCCTGTACCTGGCGCTGGACAAGTCGCGCGCCAACCTGGCGATGGCCCGGCACCAGTTGAAGCGGATCGAGAACGACCTGGAGCTGTGACCGGGCCGTCGCGCCCGTACGCCGTCGGCCGTGCCCACCGGGCCGCGCGGAGACGGCCGTCCTGCCGGGCGGCCGTCTCCGCGCGACATCCGTTCACGGCCCGCTCACCAACCGCCCGTAGCCCGAGCGCGCCGCCCGTCCGAGGCCCGCGTCCGGCCCAGAAGGAGAAGCCGAAAAAAAGATGGGTGTGAAGCGACTGGGGTGGGGCAGAAGCCCTGACGGTTGTGCCGGACAACCGGACAGGGGCAAGAACATGCGTTCCAGCGCGATGGCCGTGAACGGCCCGCATCAGCAGGCCGGGCAGGACATCTGGGCGGGAGCCGCGTACGACGGCGAGACCGGATCGATCGCGGCGGCCCGCGCCTTCACCGCCGACTTCCTGGCCGGTGTGACGGGCGGGCGCGCCCAGCCGATCCCCGCGGTCGTCGTCGCCGACGCGCAACTCGTGGTGAGCGAGCTGGTGACCAACGCGTGCAAATTCGCGCCGGGTCCCTGCGCGCTGAACCTGGAGATCCAGGGCACGGAACTGGTGATCACCGTGTGGGACACCGACTCGTCGATGCCGCTCGCGCGCGCGGCGGAGCCCGGCAGGATCGGCCAGCACGGCCTGGAGATCATCCTCGCGGTCTGCGAGGGCTTCGACGTCCGGCGCGAGCCGGTGGGCAAGCGGATCAAGGTGCGCGTCGCCCTCGGAGCGTGAGCGCCTGACCCGGTCAGGGGGCGTGGGCTGACGCGTTACGCGCCGCCCGCGCTTCCGCACGCTCCTGTTCGCGAGCCGCGCGGTGATCTTCACTGGGTACGGAGCGAGCTGCCCGCCTGAACTCTCGGCCGGATCTCGCCGAGCCACCAGGAGCACCGTGACCACCGGCCAGGACGCGGCTCAGCCGCCCCCTCAGCAACCGACCCCTCATGACCCGCCGCAGGCCCCGCCCCACGGTCCGCCGCCGCCCCGGCGCCCCCGGCGCGTGGTCTTCGACGCGCCCTTCACCGACCGCACGGCCTGGGCGGCGGGCCGCACCTCCGCCTACCCGGAGAGCGGCCGCAATCCCGGCGACAACAAACTCGACCAGATCGGCCCCGCCTACGCCCCCACCGCCGGGGGTGTCTTCCGCGCCCGGCGGGCGGCGGGCGGCGTCTGGCACACCGACCTGGTGTCGACCGAGTACGCCCCCGGCGGCTTCGAGCTGCTGCCGGGCGACGAACTCACCGCCACGTGCGTGGTGCACGCCCCGCAGGGCGCCTGGCCCGCGATCTGGACCTGGGGCCGCGACAGCGACGCGGGCCGCCCCCAGCCGGGCCACGGCGAGATCGACCTCTTCGAGTACCACCCCACCAACCCGCGGCTGCTCGAACTGTCCAACCACGTACGCCCCGGCGGGTTCGAGGCGGCCGACGTGATCGCGCCCGGCCGCCCCTTCGCACTCCGGGTCCGCTTCGACGCCGACGACGTCTGCTGGTCCATCGACGACGAGGTCGTCTTCCGCGACGGCCACGGCGTCGGCCCCGCCTGGCGCGCCTGGCCGGTGGTGAACATCAGCGTGTCCGCGGGCGCGTACGGGCACACCCCGCCCGACGCGCGCACCAGCCTGCTGCACTGGGAGTGCGCCGGACTCACCGTCACCCGCTGATCCGGACCCGGTGGCTCACGCCGTCGCCCGCAGTGCCTCCTCCGCCGTCGAGTACACCTTGAGGACGCGGTCCACGCCGACGATACGGAGCAGCCGCGCCAACTGCGGCGGCACGGCGGCGACTCGCAGGTCACCGTGCTGGTGGATGCTCAGCAGCAGATTGAGGAAGCTGGAATCGGCGAAGGTGATCCCGCTGGCGTCGAGCACCAGCACCCGGCCGGCCTCGGCCGCCTCGGTCAGCTCCTGCCGCAACGGCCCCAGCGTGTCCGCGTCGAGGTCGCCGTGCGGGGTGACAATGCGCGGGAGGTCGCCGACGACCGGGTCCCTATGCGCGTCGTGGTGTGTCGACATATGACAAGTATGTCCAGCGTCACGGGGGAGAGGAAAGAGCGGATCAGGGCGAACCCGAGTGCGCCCCCGTCGACGCGCGCCGGTGGAGCCCGATCCCAGGTCAGAAACTGATCGCAAGCGGTCGGAACCAGTCGCAAACCGATGGGCCGCTGCGGCGGACCGTCCGCTAGGCGGAGCGGGCGTGGATCCCCATGCCGCCGGAGACGATCAGATTGTCGCCCGTGATGTAACCGGCGGCGTCGGAGGCGAGGAAGGCGACCGCCTCGGCGACATCGGCGGGGGCTCCGACGCGGCCGAGAGGAACGTCCTCGCCCCACGCGGCGACCGTCTCCCGGCCGATGCCCAGCTTGCCGTACGCGGGAGTGTCGATCAGGCCGGGGCTCACCGCGTTGACCCGGATACGGCGCGGGGCCAGTTCGATGGCGAGCGAGCGCATCAGAGGCAGCAGCGCTCCCTTGGCGGCGGTCATGGCCGCGCCGAGCCCCTCGCCCGCGCCGATGGTGAACACCACGGACGCGCCCTCGTTCAGCAGCGGGAGCGCCTTCCGCAGGGTGAAGAAGTTCCCCTTGACGTTGATGTCGAACAGGGCGTCGAAGGCGGCCTCGTCGGTGGACTCGATCGGTCCGGGCCGGGAGATGCCCGCGTTGAGATGGAGCAGGTCGAGGGAGCCCAGGTGCCCGCGCGCCCGCTCCACCGCCTGGTCGATGTCCGTGAGCGAACCGGCGTCGGCCCTGATGGCGACCACGTCGTGCGGCAGGCCGGAGCTGTCGACGCTGCCGAGGCCGGTGACCATGACGCGGTAGCCGCGCGCGTGGAGCAGTTCCGCGGTGGCCTTGCCGATCCCGCTGGTGCCGCCGGTGACGAGTGCTGTCTTTGCTGCCACGGTCGCTCTCCTTGTCGACGCGTGGGGCGCGTGGACGGCCCCACTGATTGTCACCGTACGCCCGTATGGCAGTGACTGCCAAATGTCGTGTGAATGCCACGATGGCAGGCCGCGCTAAGGTGATGTCATGACGCAGGGAACAACGGGCGACGGGCCGGCCGCGCCCACACTGTGGGACCGGACGCGGCAGCTCGCGGCCCGGGAGATCCTCGACACCGCCCTGCGGCTGTTCACACGGCAGGGGTACGACGAGACGACCATCGCGCAGATCGCCCGCGAGGCCGGTGTCTCGCAGCGCACCCTCTTCCGCTACTTCGGCACCAAGGAAGACCTCATCGGCGGCAGCCAGGAGCAGTTCGTCACCCTGCTGACGGAGACCGTTCGCGAGCAGCCCGCCGACGCCGACGCCTGGCAGACCCTGCGCGCCGCCCTTGAGGCCGCGCTCTCCGTCCACACCGGTCCCGAACAGGCCCTGGAGCGCTTCCGCCTGATCCACCGCACCGACTCGCTGCGCGCCGCCTACCTCGGAAAGCGCGTGCGCTGCCAGGAGGAACTGCTCCCGCTCCTCGAAGCCAGGCTGGCAGCCTCGGGCGCCGACCGAGTACAGGTCCGCGCCGTCCTCGCCACGGCCTTCGGCTGCTTCGACGCCGCCACCGCGACCTGGATCGAGGGTGACGGCGAGGGCGACATCCTCGACCTCTACGACCGCGGCCTGGCCGCGGTCCGCGACGTCCGCTGACCGGGTCGCGGGCGTACCGCCGCGACTCCCCGGCGGGGGCTCAGTCGTCGATGCCGGAGCGTTCGATGCCCGCCACGATGTGCCGCTGGAGGAGCAGGAAGACCAGCAGCAGGGGCAGGATCGACACCGCCGCCGCGACGAACAGCTCGTGGATGTTGACCACTTGGGCGGTGGTGAAGGTGGACAGCGCCACCTGCACCGTCCAGGACGACGTGTCCTGGCCGATGACCAGAGGCCACAGGAAGGCGTTCCAGGCGCCGATGAAGACGATCGTGGACACGGCCGCGAAGACCGGCCGGGAGTTGGGCACCACGATCCGCCAATAGGTGCGCCAGTAGCCGAGTCCGTCGACCTTCGCCGCGTCCTCCAACTCACCGGGAAAGCCCAGGAAGTACTGCCGGAAGATGAAGCAGGCGAACGCCGAGAAGATCGTCGGGATGATCAGGCCGCGCAGCGTGGAGATCCAGCCGAGCGAGGACACCAGCACGAAGCTCGGCACGAAGGTGACCGCGGCGGGCACCATCAGCGTGCCGAGAATCGCGTAGAACACCTGGTTGGACCAGCGGTACGGGATACGGGCCAGTCCGTATCCCGCCAGCGACGCCAGCACCACCGTGCCCACCGTCGTGGTGACCGCGATCATGGCCGAGTTGAGCAGCGACCGGGCCATCGGCACCGCCGGGTCGTCGAACAGCTCGCGGATGTTGGACCACTGGAGGTGGGTGGGGAAGAACGTCCAGTCCGGCGAGGTGATGTCCTGCTCGGCCGACAGGCCGTTGCGCACCAGCAGGTAGAACGGGATCAGGAACAGCAGCGCGAGTACCACGAGCAGCACCAGGCGCACCGCCCGCCCGAATCTGAGCAGGGCCTGCTCCATGTCAGTCCTCCCTCCTGCCGAGCCCGAACCAGCGGGCCTGGACGACGGTGACCACCGCGATGATCAGCGCGAGGACGACGGCGCCCGCGCTGCCCACGCCCAGGTTCTGCCCCCGCCCGAGCGCGGTGGTGTACAGGTACACCAACGGCGGCCGGGCGTACGGCGGATAGCCGCGGGAGTCGCTGAGCAGGTTGTAGAACTCGTCGAACGCCTGGAAGGCGTTGATGACCAGCAGCAGCGCCACCGCCACCGAGGTGGCCCGCAGTTGGGGCAACGTGATGTGGCGGAAGACCTGCCAGCCGGGCCGCGCGCCGTCCACCGCCGCCGCCTCGTACAACTGCGCGGGGATGCGCTGGAGTCCGGCGAGGAAGAGGATCATGTAGAACCCGGCCTGCAACCACAGCCGTACGGTCACGATCACCAGCCAGTACCACGGCGGGTGGGTGGTGGACAGCCACGCCGTCTGGTCGGCGCCGAACCAGCCCAGGACGGTGTTCGCCAGGCCGAACCGCACACCGTTGAAGATCGACAGCTTCCAGATCAGCGCCGCCACCACATAGGAGCAGGCGGCCGGCAGGAAGAACACCGAACGGAAGAACGCCTGCGCGTACCGGAGCCGGTTCACCATCAGCGCCAGGGCGAGCGAGAGCGCGTAGGTGGCGGGCACGATGAACAGCGCGAACACCCCGAAGGTGCGCAGGCTGTCGGTGAACGCCTGGTCGCCGAGGACGTCCGCGTAGTTGCCCAGGCCCACGAAGCGGTGCGGGGACACCGTGTTGTGCGCGTCGAAGAAGCTCAGATAGACGCTCCACAACAGCGGCACGTACGTGAACAGGGCGAGCCCGGCGGCGAATGGTCCGACGAAGACCCAGAACCACAGCGTGCGGTGTCTCACGACTTCTTCCGGACCCGCTGCAATTCGGAACTGGTCTTGCGCACCACCGACTTGAGCTCCGTGTCGGGGTTCGCGCCGTCCTTGATGATGCGGCTCAGCGCGTCCTGGTACGCGGTCTGGCTGGCCGGTGTCCACAACAGCGGCTGCGAGAAGCCGTGGTCGGTGGCGTACGAGACGGCGTCGGCCGCCGCGCCCTCCCGCAGTTTGGCCGCCTTCTTCGCCAGCGAGATCCGGGCCGGGATGTGGAAGCCGTAGGAGAGCGCGAAGTCCTCCTGGTACTCGGTCCTGTCGATCCACAGCCACTTGATGTACGCCTTGGCCTCGGCTTGGTGCTTGCTGCGGGAGTTGACGGCCGAGCTGTACGCGCCGACCGGCACCGTGGGCTTGCCCGCCGCGCCGTCCTTCGGGAACGGCAGCACCCCGAAGTCGTCCCCCAGGGCCTTCTTGACCGCGGGCAGCGCCCAGAGTCCGGACCACTGGAGCGCGGTGAGCCCCTGGATGAACGCCGAGGGGTCGGACCAGTCGGTCGGCGCGCCCAACAGCAGCGACTTGTCGGCGTAGAGCCGGTGGAACTTGGCCAGGGTGCGGGCGGCGGCCGGGTCGTCGAAGCCGACGGTGCCCTCCGGGGTCACCAGGCTGAGCCCGGCGGCGTAGAGCGGTGTACCGCCGAGCACCCCGGCGCCGCCGTCGTTGCCCAGGAACAGCCCCTTGACCTTCTTGGTGGTCAACTTCGCCGCCGCGTCGACCAGTTCGTCGAGCGTGGTCGGCGGCGCGATGTTCGCGGCAGTGAGCAGGCTCTTGCGGTAGTACAGGAGCTGCATGTCGATGACCTGCGGGACACCCCAGATCCTGTCCCCGTACGTCGTCACCACAGCCGGGTTGAAGTCGGCCTTCACCGGGCCGACCAGGTCGGTGACGTCCACCACTTGACCGCCCTGGATCTGGTCCAGCGTCGGGCCGCCCTCGAAGACGTCCGGTCCCGACGAGGTGAGCAGCGCCGCGGCGGTCTGCTGATCGTAGTCGCCGGGCCGCCACTGCACCTTGACGTTCGCCGCGGTGTACGCGTCGGCGTACCGGCGCACCGCCTGCTCCGTACCCGCTTCGCCGTACTGGTGGTACCACTGCTGCAAGGTGACCTTGCCGCCCTTGCCGCCCCCGTCGTCCCGGCCGCTGTTCGACCCGCAGGCGGCGGCCAGCGCACCGGTCAGGGCCAGGCTGCCTCCGGTACCGAGCAGTTGTCTGCGGCTGAACGTCACTGCGTATCCCCCTAGTCAGAGTGGGTCCCGGCGATCTTCGCGCTGGACCATGCACCAACCATGCAGGGGAATTACGACAGCGACATTGCGCCAACGTGGCGGCACCCTGGGTGGCGGCGCGGGCACTCTGCGCGGTCGTCCGCGTGGCGCGTGGGCGTCATCGTCGCACCTTGGAATCGCACAAGGCCGCTTGTCAGTCGGCGGGCGATGGGGGGATGAAGAGTGCCACCGCGGGACCGGCGCGACACCGTTAGCCGGACGTGTCCTGTCGGCAGGACGCGCCGGTGCGCAGGTTCACGGAGGCGCCGGCGATGACCGAGTCGAGCCGGTCGCGGGTGTGTGTCAGATCCGCGATGTGCCGGTCGATCTGATCACGCTCGACGGTGAGGCGATCCAGAAGCTCGGGCGTGGCCCGGCCGTCGATGACGCAGGGGGTGAGTGCGGCGATGGTCTTACTGGACAGACCGGCCGCGTACAGCTCCCGGATCAGATTGATCCGGTCGACCGCGGCCTCCGCGTAGTGGCGCTGGCCGCTGTCGCTGCGCTCGGAGACCAGCAGATCCTGCTCCTCGTAATACCGCAGCGCCCTGGTGCTGACGCCCGTGCGACGAGCCAGTTCCCCGATGCGCATGTCCCACTCCACGTCCCTGCGATCCGCGTCACAGCCACTTGCCTTTGACGTCAACGTCAGGTTTTAGCGTAACCAATGCGCCCTTCTCTCGGAGCTTCCTCCCGGAGAGCCCCGCTTCCCGAGCCACCGCACGCACGCCCGCACGCACGCACCTTCGCACGCCCGCCCCCCGCACCTCCGCACCTCCGCACCTCCGCACCCCCGCACCTCCGAAAGAGACACGCATGACCACGTATTCGGCGACCGGCCTCACCGGCCCCGCGCCCACCCCGACCGTCTCGGTCAAGCCGCTCGTCCTGCCCGCCCCGCACCGAGGCGCGGACCTGCGGGTACGGATCTCCGCCCCGGTCACCGGCACCCGTCTGCCGATCGTGCTGTTCGCGCACGGCTTCGGTTCCGACCTGGACGGCTACGCGCCGCTGGTCGACCACTGGGCCGCGCACGGCTTCGTGACCGTCCAGGCCACCCATCTGGACTCCAAGCGCTTCGGCCTCGCCGGGGACGACCCCCGTACGCCCGACCTGTGGCGCTACCGCGTCCAGGACATGAAGCGCGTCCTGGACGAACTCGGAACGCTGGAGGCGTCGGTGCCGGGCCTGGCGGGCCGGACCGACCGCGGCCGTGTCGTCGCGGCGGGACACTCCTTCGGCGGTCAGACCGCGGGCATCCTGGTGGGGCTGCGCGTCAAGGACCCGCGGACCGGCCTCGCCGAAGACCTGTCCGACCCGCGGGTCATGGCCAGCGTCCAGCTCGCCACCGCGGGCAAGGGCGGCGCGGAACTCACCCCCTTCGCCCACGAGCACCTTCCCTGGCTCCGTGACCAGGACTTCTCCCACATCACCGCCCCCGGACTCGTCGTCGCGGGCGACAAGGACGACCTCCCCCTCTCGACCCGGGGTCCGGCGTGGACCACCGACCCCTACACGCTCAGCCGAGGCGACAAGAGCCTGCTCACCGTCCGCGGCGGCGAGCACTTCCTCGGCGGCATCTCCGGCTACCGGTCGGCCGAGACCACCGACGAGGACCCCGGCCGCGTCGCTCTCGTCCAGCAGGTCACCCTCGCCTACCTGCGCCACATCACCGGCGATGACCACACCGACTGGGAGACGGCCCGCTCCGTCCTCGCCGCCGCCCACCCCCTGGGACACCTGGAGTCCAAGTGACCCGTACGGCGCCGGGCCGCCACCGACGATCGCGGCGACGCTGCTGATCCGCTGACGGCCCGCTCCTGTGCGGCGGCATCGCCGAGCCCGCGTGGACGGTGACGCGTGCGGACCAGCCCGTCGCGGACCCCGGCGCGACGGCCTCAGCCGAGGACCGGGGGGCGTGGTTGCCGGCCGGTGTCGGCGCTGTCCTCGCTCGTGAGGATCGCGCTCGCGATCACGTCGAAGAGGTGGTCGGCGCGGGGGGCGAGGGAGGGCTGGTCGCCGAGCCAGGCGAGCATGGCGACGAGGGCGAACAGGTCGGCGCCGTCGATGTCGTCGCGTGCCACGCCCGCGGCCTGGGCGCGGGTGAGGAGCCGCGCTCCGGCCGCGCGCAGGGTGACGCACGAGGCGTGGAGCGCGGATTCGGCGTCCTCGATGGCGGCGGCCATCAGGACGGTCACACCCCGGTACTCGGTCGTCCAGGCGACGCAGTCGCGCAGCCACGAGACGAGGGCGTCCTCGGGTGACCCCTGTGTCTCCAAGTCGGCCGCTCGCGACGTCAGTTCACCGAAGCTCGTGTGGAGCAGGGCTTCGAGCAGGGCCTCCCGGGTGGGGAAGTGCCGGAGCAGTGTCGCCAGGCCCATGCCGGACCTGCGGGCGATGTCGCGCAGCGAGACGTCGACACCGTGCTCGGCGATGACGGCGCCCGCGACGTCGAGCAGGTGGTCGCGGTTCTTCCTGGCGTCGGCGCGCATGGGTCCCTCTTGACTATCCGGATCAGTGGTCCATATATTCGGATCAGTGGTTCGGATAGATGGACCACTGATCCGTTCAGCGTATCCCCCGGTGGGGGCAGGAGACGACGATGCCCACGAAGATGCCGTCAGACACGATGCGGGCGATCCGGCTGCACGAGCACGGCGGCCCCGAGGTGCTGCGTGAGGACCGGGTGCCTATTCCCGAACCGGGACCGGGCGAGGTGCTCGTCCGCGTCCACGCGGTGGGCGTCAATCCTCCGGACTGGTACCTGCGCGGCGGGCTGACCTCGGTGCCGGGGGAGCCGGAGTCGACCGTCAGGCTGCCCGCCGTTCCGGGAACGGACGTGTCGGGTGTCGTCGAAGCCGTCGCTCCGGACGTGGACGACCTCGCCGTGGGCGACGAGGTCTTCGGTCTTCTGCGCTTCCCCGGCTTCCACGGCAGCGCCTACGCCGAGTACGTGGCCGCGCCCGCGTCGGACCTCGCGCGCAAGCCGTCCGGCATCGACCACGTGCACGCCGCCGGGGCGCCCATGGCCGGGCTCACGGCGTGGCAGTTCCTCATCGAGGCAGGACACGACCACCCCTCGCCCTTCCAGGCGGCGCGGCACCGCCCGACGCCGCTCGACGCCGACAGCAAGGTGCTCGTCAACGGCGCCGCGGGCGGCGTGGGGCACTTCGCCGTGCAGTTGGCGAAGTGGAAGGGCGCGCATGTCACCGCCGTGGCGTCCGGCGCGCACGAGGCGTTCCTGCGCGATCTCGGCGCCGACCGGTTCATCGACTACACCAAGAGCCGTCCCGAGGAGCTGGTGCACGACGTCGACCTCGTACTCGACGCCGTCGGCGGCCCCGACAGCAGGCGGTTCCTGCGCACCCTCAAGCGCGGCGGCGCCCAATTCCCCGTGCTTCCCGGGGACTTCGACGCCGAGGAGACCGCGAGGCTGGGCGTCACCGTCTCGACCGCCCAGGTCCGCTCGAACGGCGCGCAACTCGCCGAACTGGGACGCCTGCTCGACGCGGGCACGGTACGCGTCGCCGTCGACAGCACCTTCCCGCTCGCCCGCGCGCGGGCGGCGCATGAACGGGCCGCCCGCGGACACCTCCAGGGCAAGATCGTGCTCACGGTCGAGCAGGTCACGGCGCCGCGTTGAACAGCTTCCAGTTCCCCTCGGAGACGATCTCGACGCCGTCGTCGGTCACCTTGATGGCGGTCTGGTTGTCGATGGCGTATGCCGGGGCCTTGAGCGAGGCGGCCCACCGCTCCGCCTCGGCCATGGTGTTCTCGGGGCAGCCCGGACTGTCGAGGTGCGGGAAAAGGGAGAAGTCGACGACTCCCAGGGCGCGGTCGTCACCGGTGGGCGGCTGCCAGGCGACGAAGTGCTCCCCGACGCGGGGAGTCAGCACCATGCTCCCGGCGCTGAGCCCCACATAGACCGTGTCGTGCAGCGAAGGGAACAGGTCGGCCAGGCCGGACTCCCGCATCCAGTGAGACAGGTACAGCGCGTCGCCGCCGTTCACCAGCAGGACGTCCGTCTCCCGGACCCAGGAGACCCACCGCTCCTTGTCGATGCCGGGCAGCGCCGTGAGCTCCAGTACGCCGACCGACTTCCAACCCAGCCCGGTCATGGGGTGAAGGGACTGTCCGCTGATGAAACGCCACGGGCCGCCCGGATCGCCGTACGGGCCCCCGTACCCGGCGGTGGGAACGCACAGGGCGTTGGCCTCGGCGATCGGTTTGTCCAGGAGATCGAGCAGCGCCGCCAGAATGCTGGCGTTCTTGACACCGGAGTCGGTAAGGAGAAGCTTCATGACGCCCCCGCACTGATCGCTCTGTGAAAGTGAGCGAGCGACGCTAACACACCCGCTGTCGGCAGAGCAGGCGCGCGGAGACCGGTCGCCTCACGGCCAGGTCCAGGCGGTGTCGCGCAGCAGCCGGAGGCCGTTGAGGGCGACGACGAGAGTGGAGCCCTCGTGGCCCGCGACCCCGAGCGGGAGCGGGAGAGTGGCGGTCAGGTCCCAGACGGCCAGAGCGGCGATGAACACCGCGGCGACCGTCAGATTCTGGATCACCAGACGGTGGGCGGCGCGCGAGAGCTTCACGACGGCCGGGACGGTGGCCAACTCGTCGCGGATCACCACGGCGTCGGCGGTCTCCAGCGCGAGGTCGGACCAGGCCCTGCCCATGGCGACGCCGGTGTGTGCGGCGGCCAGCGCGGGCGTGTCGTTGACGCCGTCGCCGACGACCAGCACCTTGCGACCGCGTGCCTCCCACGCGCGTACGGCCGCTGCCTTGTCCTGCGGCAGCAGGCCGGCGCGTACGTCGGTGATGCCGACCTCTGCGGCCAACTGCGGGGCGGCCCGTACGTTGTCGCCGGTCAGCAGGACCGGGGGGAGGTCGGTCATACGGGCGAGGGCGGCGACGGTGGCGGCGGCGTCCGGGCGCAGCCGGTCCGCGATGCCCAGCACTCCCAGCGGCGTACCGTCGCGCAGCACCGCCACGGCCGTGCGCCCGGCGGCCTCCACCTCCCGCACTGCCTCGCGCACGCCGTCCCGCGCCGCCTCGCCGGTCCCGACGGGGAGGAGGCGGGCGGGGGAGCCGACCTGGACGGTGCGGCCGTCGACGGTGGCCGTGACGCCCTGGCCGGGGGCCGAGGTGAAGCCGTCGGCGGCGGACAGCGGAAGGCCGCGCTCGCGGGCCGCGTCCACCACCGCGCGGGCCAGCGGGTGTTCGCTGGGATGCTCGGCCGACGCGGCGAGCCGGAGCAGGGCGTCCGCTTCGAGGCCGCTGTCGGCCAGCGTTGGCCATCGCGGACAGCAGTGGCGGCATCGTGGACCTGCCGGAGGCGGTCGCGGCCGACTGAGGCCGCGCGCGTGCCGTCAGCGCCGGGCGGTCGGTGAACGACGGTCCTACGGCCTCACGCGTCGGCCTCCCGGGCCGCCCGCTCCAGGCGGTCACGGTGGTTCTCCCACCATGCCGCGTCGCCCGGTGGCAGGCTGCCGTTGTTCTCGTTCATGCCCACCGCGCCGTCGGTGAGTTCGCGCAGGATGTCCGCGTGCCCCGCGTGCCGGTGGGTATCGGAGATCACCCGCACCACGGCGTGATGCAACGTCACCTCGTCCCGGCCGTCGGGCCACCACGGCACCCGGCCGGTCGCGTCCAGGGCCAGCGCGTCGATCGTCGCGTCCGCCTGGGCCCACGCCCGGTGGTAGAGGCCCACGATGTACTCGCGTGACTCGTCGGCGGCGGCCCACATGTCCGCGTTCGCCTCGGCCCCCGCGTCGAGCCAGGGCAACGGCTCGCCCGACGGCCGTCCGAAGGTGTCGCCGAGGTAGCCGAACTCCACGCTGGCCACATGCTTCACCAGGCCCAGCAGATTCGTGCCGGTCGGCGTCATCGGGCGGCGCACTTCGTACTCCGAGAGCCCTTCCAGTTTCCACAGCAGGGCGTCGCGCGCGGACTGGAGGTAGAAGCGCAGGTCGGTCTTGGCATCCGTTACGGTCATGCGGCCAGTCTCGCGCCCGCCCGACCACCGGTCACGCCGTTTACGCCGTCGGTGCGGGGCCCGCGCCGGGCGGCGGTTCCGCGACGCCGACGAGGAACCCGGCCCTGGTGCGGACGCTGACCGACCACTTCAGCGCGGTGAGGTCGTCGGTGAGCGTCCGGGCGTCGTGGAACACCTTGACGATGCGGTACCGACCGCCATCGTCGGTCCTGCGCAGCGCCGCCGGGGTCGCATGGCCGGTGAGGACGTCCTCGTACGTCGCCGCGCCCGGGCCGTCGTCGACGAAGACGGCCCTGCCGCCCGGGGCGAGCGCGGCGGCGACGGTGCCCCAGAACCCGGGCAGCCGGGCGGGCGGGACGTGGGAGAGCCAGAAGGCGAAGAAGACCGTGTCGTAGCGGCGCGGCGGCTGCCACGCGAACACGTCGGCCTCGACGAACCGGACGGTGGAGGACGCGGTACGGGTACGGGCGATGGCCAGCACCTCGGCCGCCGCGTCGACCGCCGTCACCGACCGCGCCCGCGCCGCGAGCCTCGGGGTCCACTGGCCCGTCCCGCAGGCCAACTCCAGCACGTCCCCGGTGATGGGGAGTTCGTCGACCACCTCCAGCAGGTCCCGCAGCTCCTGGTACTGCGCGTAGGTCCGGTCGTACTCGCCCGCCCGCGCCCGGTAGTACGCCATCTGCTCCGCCACGAGGGCGTCGTCGTCCATGGGTGGGTCCTCTCGTCCGGTTCCCGCCGGAGCCGCGTGGGCTCCGCTCGTCGGCTGGTCTCCACCGGCACTGTCGACCTTCACCTCCGGTCAAGGTCAAGGGTCCCGGCATCAGCCACTCGCCGTGGCAGGGCCGCCACACCCTTGCCCGGCACGTCGCCGACCCCGTACGGGGGCGGCGGTGGGCGGCGCGGGACGCTCTGCGGCGGCGTCCCGTCAACTGGGCCATGAACGCCGAACTCGGCGCGGAAGGCCGCGCGGACCCACTGGACGGTCACATCGGCGAGCCGCGCGCCCACCTGGGGCGATTCGTGCACGCCGCGGCGGACGCGTAGGCCGCCGCGTGCGCCGGGTTCAGTACAGCGGCAGGATGAGGGTGATCCGCTTGCCGCGCGGGGTGCCGTCGGGCGCGGGGTCGTGCGGGGTGACGGTCACCCGCAGGGCGAGCTGCTGGATCAGACGCCAGCCGAATCCGCCGCCCACGTAAGGGGCTTCGGTGCCCGGCGGGCGTTCGGTGAGTCGGGGGAGCGCGGGGCTCAGGTCGTCGATGCTCACCTCGACGCCGAGCGGTACGAGGCGGG
The DNA here is from genome assembly GCF_044753885.1 of Streptomyces sp. NPDC093221. Classification (NCBI taxonomy): domain Bacteria; kingdom Bacillati; phylum Actinomycetota; class Actinomycetes; order Kitasatosporales; family Streptomycetaceae; genus Streptomyces; species Streptomyces sp. NPDC093221. The sequence goes on from NZ_JBIVOA010000007.1 coordinate 137,094, forward strand.
CCTGGCAGTGGGTGATACCGCCGCCGTGCACGATGGCGTTGGTGGCGAGTTCCGAGGTGGCGAGCACCGCGTCGCCCATGGCTCTGGGATCGCACGGCTCGGGGTCGGCGGCCACGGTCTCCCGCACCAGAGCGCGTACGGCGGCGGCCGTGAAGGGGGCCCGAAGCGCTCGCATACCGGTGGGGGGCGTTTGCGTGGAGCGCTGCCCACCACCCGGCGGCGGCCTGTCAGCGGCCATCTGATCTCCAGGAATTCGACATCGGGTCGCAACGGACGGCGACGGTCCGGGGAGGTCGCCCGCGGTGCGCGGTGACACCTGCGGACGTTTTTCCCAGGTCTGTCGTCAACGGGGCGTCTTGCCGACGTGCCATGACCGAAACGCATCCGCCACAGTTGGGACCCGCGCAGTTTGCCACCGGTCGCACGGGCAAGGCGACGAGGTTGACCCGGTCGGCCTTCCGAGGGCGCCCGGACGCCCCCGGAGGTGCTGGGGCACCTCCGGTACGGCTGTGACCTGCGGATCTGCCGTGTTGGGCCGCTCTGGGCGCGGCGTCTCCCGCTGGGGATGCAAGGATGGTGCCCATGGACAACGTGTACTTCGACATCTCCATTGACGGCGCTCCGGCCGGTCGGATCGTCTTCCGTCTCTTCGACGACGTCGTGCCCGAGACGGCGCGGAACTTCCGTGAGCTGGCCACCGGCGAGCACGGCTTCGGCTACGCGGGCTCGGCGTTCCACCGGATCATCCCGTCCTTCATGCTCCAGGGCGGCGACTTCACCAGCGGCGACGGCCGCGGCGGCAAGAGCATCTACGGCAACAAGTTCGCGGACGAGAACTTCAAGCTCAAGCACGACCGCCCGTTCCTGCTGTCGATGGCGAACGCCGGGCCGAACTCCAACGGCTCGCAGTTCTTCGTCACCACCGTGGTCACCGACTGGCTCGACGGCAAGCACGTCGTCTTCGGCGAGGTCGTCGAGGGCGAGGAACTGGTCAAGCAGATCGAGGGCAAGGGCTCGCGCAGCGGCACGCCCTCCGCCAAGGTCGTCATCTCCGCATCCGGCACCGTCGCGTAAGCACCCCACCAGCGACCTCGTAGGCCCGAAGGCCCCCGGCGACCCGCCGGGGGCCTTCCGCGTTCGCTGAGCGGGGCGGGCGGGACCGGGGGAAAATCGAAGAGCCGGGAGCGGGGTCCCGGCGGCGGGACCGGGAGCAGAAGCGGGGGAGCGAGAGCCGGAGAGAGGTCACCGAATGTCGACATCAGCAAGCCCTGAAGGGACGACGGCCACGACTCAGGCCGGGACGACACCGGAGCCGCAGGCCGAGATGAAGGCGGTTCAGTACCGCACCGTGGGCGCCGCCCCCGAAGTGGTGACCGTCCCGCGCCCCGAGCCGGGCCCCGGCCAGGTGCTGCTCAAGGTCACGGCGGCCGGGGTGTGCCACTCCGACATCGCCGTCATGAGCTGGCCCGCCGAGGCCCTGCCCTTCGCGCTGCCGCTCACCCTCGGCCACGAGGGCGCGGGCACCGTCGCCGCGCTCGGCGAGGGCGTCGGCGGCCTGGAGCCGGGCGAGTCGGTCGCCGTCTACGGCCCGTGGGGCTGCGGCGGCTGCCTGATGTGCGCGCAGGGCAAGGAGAACTATTGTCTGCGCGCCGAGGAGCTGGGCATCCGCCCGCCCGGCCTCGGCGCGCCCGGCGCCATCGCCGAGTACATGATCGTCGACGACCCCCGGCACCTGGTGCCGCTCGGTGACCTCGACCCCGTCGCCTCGGTGCCGCTGACCGACGCGGGCCTCACGCCGTACCACGCGATCAAGACCTCGCTGCCGAAGCTGGTCCCCGGCAGCACCGCCGTCGTCATCGGCACCGGCGGCCTCGGCCACGTCGCCGTGCAGCTGCTGCGGGTGCTCAGCCCGGCCCGCGTCATCGCCCTCGACGTCAGCGACGAGAAGCTGGAGCTGGCGCGCGCGGTCGGTGCCCACGAGACCGTCCTGTCCGACGCCGACGCGGCCGACCGGGTCCGCGCGCTGACCGACGGCGTCGGCGCCCAGGCCGTCTTCGACTTCGTGGGAGCCGCCCCCACGGTCGCCAGCGCCACCGCCTGCGCCGCCGTCGAGTCCGACGTGACGATCGTCGGCATCGGCGGCGGCAGCGCCACGGTCGGCTTCGGCACCATCGCCTACGACGCGGCCGTCCGCGCCCCCTACTGGGGCTCGCGCGCCGAGCTGATCGAGGTGCTCGACCTCGCCCGCTCCGGCGCGGTCGAGGTCCACGTCGAGACGTACTCCCTGGACGACGCTCCGCTCGCCTACGAGCGGCTGCACGCCGGGAAGATCAACGGCCGCGCGGTGATCCTGCCCTGAAGGTCGACCTCACGTTGAGCTTCTGGGACTTTCTGTGACCTTCTGTGACTTTCTGGGGCCTTCGGACCGGGTACGGCCGAGGACCGCTCAGACCGGCTCGTCCGCCGGTGCCGGGACCTTCGCCGCACCGCCGCCCGTGGCGCGCACGTGCCGCGCCGGGATGAACGCGGCGATGACCAGCGCCGCGACGGCCGCGCCGCAGGCGACGGCGAAGGCCACCCGGAAGCCGCTGAGCGAGGGCAGCGGCGCGCCGTGGTACGTGGTGGTCATGTGGGCGAGGATCACGCCGACGACCGCGCTGGACGACGAGGTGCCGATGGACCGCATCAGGGTGTTGAGCCCGTTGGCGGCGGCGGTCTCCGCCAGCGGCACCGCGCCCATGATGAGCGCGGGCATGGCCGCGTAGGCGAGGGCGATCCCGCAGCCGATGACGGAGGCGACGACCACCACCTGCCACACGGCGTGGGTGAGGAACAGGCCGAGCCCGTAGCCGACCGCGACGACGGCCATGCCGATCATCAGGGACACACGCGGGCCGCGGGCCGCCGAGATCCGCGCCGACAGCGGCGACACGGCCATCATCACCAGCCCTGACGGGGCCAGGCACAGACCGGCCACGAGCATGGACCGGCCGAGCCCGTACCCCGTCTCCTCGGGGAGCTGGAGGAGCTGGGGCAGGACCAGCGACATCGCGAAGAGCGAGAAACCGGCCATGACGGAGGCGATGTTGGTGAGCAGCACCTGCGGCCTGGCCGTCGTGCGCAGATCCACCAGCGGCGCGGTGGTGCGCAGTTCGAACATGCCCCAGCCGACGAGTACGACGACGGCCGCGGCCAGCAGTCCCAGCGTGGTGCCCGAGGCCCAGCCCCAGTCGCCGCCCTTGGAGATCGCCAGCAGCAGGCAGACCAGCCCCACGGACAGCCCGATCGCGCCCGGCACGTCGAACCGGCTCGGCGTGCGCACCGGGGACTCCGGCACGAGGAACAGGACCAGCGCCATCGCCGCCACGCCGAGCCCCGCGGAGGTGTAGAACAGCGCGTGCCAGTCGGCGTGCTGCGCGATCAGCGCGGCGCTGGGCAGGCCGAGCGCGCCGCCGATGCCCAGCGACGAGCTCATCAGCGCCATCGCGGAACCGAGCCGTTCCGCGGGCAGTTCGTCACGCATGATGCTGATGCCCAGCGGGATGACGCCCGTCGCGCCGCCCTGGAGCGCCCGGCCCACGACCATCGGGACCAGCGACGAGGTGAAGGCGCAGACCAGCGAGCCGACGACCAGCAGACCGAGGCTGAGCAGCAGGACGCGGCGCTTGCCGTACATGTCGCCGAGCCGTCCGGTGACCGGGGTGGCGACCGCTCCGGCGAGCAGGGTGGCGGTGATCACCCATGAGGTGTCGGAGGCCGAGGCGTGCAGCAGGCCGGGCAGTTCGGGCAGCAGCGGGACGACCAGCGTCTGCATGAGGGCGACCACGATGCCCGCGAAGGCCAGCACGGCGACGACCGCGCCACTCGCGGGCCGGTGGACACCGGCGGTGTGACCGGCTGCCGGTATGCCGGTGCCGCTTGCTGAGTCGGACATGTCGTCGCCTTCGATGGGGGTCGTCGGGCCGCGGGCCGTGGACGACGTGGGCAGGGAGATGTGCATGATACATAGGATGTGCGTCATGCACATTGCCCAGGTCGTGGGTACTCTCGGGAGGCGGGAGCACGGACGTCACGGCGCGCGCCCCCGGTTCGTACGTCCCACGTCGTGCGTCCATACGTCATGCGGAGGCGGTGTGCTGGAGCGGCTGGAGCGGGAACTGATGCTGGTGGCCCGCCACCATGTGCTGACGCGCCGGGACAGCTCGGCCGAGCGGCTGGACAAGTCCGCGTATCTGCTGCTCGCGCGCCTCGATTCGGAGGGCCCGATGTCCATCGGACAGCTCGCCGACGCCTTCGCGCTCGACACCTCGACGGTCAACCGGCAGACCGCCGCCCTCCTGAGGGCCGACCTCGCCGAGCGCGTCCCCGACCCCGACGGCGGCCTCGCCCGCAAGCTCCGCATCACCGAAGAGGGCGCCAAACGGCTCGCGGCCGACCGCGCGTTCTACATCGCGGGCATCGACAGCGTCCTGACCGACTGGTCACCGCAGGACGTGGAACTCCTCAGCGACATGCTCGCCCGCTTCAACCGCAGCATCGAGTCCCGCGAAGGGCGGCAGTGGCCGCGGCCGTGAGACCGCGCTCGGCGGGCCGTCCACGTGAGGGCGTACGGCCGGTCAGCCGAGCAGGGCCAGCAGACGGCCCGCCTGCCGCCGCGCCGTACCCGGCGGATTGCGCCGGGCGGCGGGATCTCCCGAGGCCAGGTCCTCGAAGGACAGCAGGAACAGCCACACCAGCGCGATCAGCCGTCGGCAGTCCCGCAGCCGTACGGTCTCCGCCGCCGTCAGCTCGACGTGCGACAGGAACGCCGCGACGTCCAGCGGGTGTTCCACCCAGCTCGCCACATGCTCGGTGATCTCCGCCAGTTCATAGGCGCGGTCGCTGCGGCCGGAGTCCTCGAAGTCCACGACCCGCACACGCGAGCCGTCCCAGAGGTAGTTGGCGAGATTGCCGTCACCGGGGCCGAAGACCGCGGGCACGGCGGTCTGTTCCGTACGGTCCAGGCCCGACGCGTCCAGCCAGGCGAGGCCCGCGTCGACAGCGGCCCCCACGGCCGCGTCCACCCGTCCCCGCAGCCGCGGCGCCCAACCGCGCAGCCGCGCGCCGAGTTCCGCCGGACCTTCCGGCCGTACGGGCACCCGCGCGAGGACGTCGGCGGGCAGCGCGCTGTGCAGCGCGTTCACCGTCCGCGCGAGACGCGTCAGCCGCTCGCCGTCCAACGGCGCGCCCCGGATCGGCGCTCCGGGCAGCAGGGACATCGAGACCACCGGCCCCGCGTCGCCCAGGTCGCAGGAGTACGGCCGCGGCGCCAGCCCCGGCGCGTGCCGGTCGAGCAGCGTCAACGCCCGCCACTCGCGCACGGCGCGCTCGTGGGCGGTGGCCGGGAACCGCTTGGTCACGCCGTCGGCCGCGAACGTCACGGCGTGCGTGCCCCACTGATGCGCGCCCATGGCAACCGATCCTGCCAGGCCCGCCGTTGGACCCGCCGGGAGGCGGCGCGGGAAACGCCGTGTGCGAAGTGCCGCCGCTCGCCGCTCGATTGATTTGGCAATCTCTTTACAACCCGGCGCCACCCCGCGTCGTCTCTCCCCTGCGAATCCCCTTACGGCCCGGCCGGCGCTCGTTCCGGAGCGCGGCAGCCGGGGGGAGAAGGGAAGACCGGACATGCGCATGAGTTCACTCGCCGTCGGCGCCGCCGCGTTCTCGACCGCGGCCAGTTTCGCCGTACTCGGAGCGTCCCCGGCGACCGCCGTCGCCCCCGCGAGCGACACATCGAGCACTCCGATGTGCGCCACCTCCCAGCTCACCGCGTCCCTCGGCGGTCAGGACGCCGGAGCGGGCAACCTCTACCGCTACCTGGTGCTGACCAACCACAGCGGCACCACCTGTCACCTCACCGGATTCCCCGGCCTGTCGCTGCTCGACGCGAGCGGCAAGCAGATAGGCGCGCCCGCCACCCGCGAGCACAACGGCTACGCGGCGGTCGTGCTGCGCCCCGGCGGCAAGGTGAGCGACACCATCCACACCATCAACCACCAGGGGACCTGCCTGCCGACCTCCACGAGCCTGCGGATCTACCCGCCGGGGAACAAGGCGTCGCTGGTCTTCGCGGGGAAGATCACCAACTGCGACAACCAGTTCTCCGTCACCCCGCTCGTCGCGGGCACGGGCGGCAACCCCTCCAACTCCGCGCCCGCGCCGACGCCCACCACCACGTCCTCCGGCTCCGGCTCGCAGGTCACCGCCGTACCCAGCGGCGCCCCCGACACCGGCCTCGCCGAGACCGCGCACTCCTCGGGCACCCACGACAAGGACACCCTCGCGCTGGCCGGCGCCGGTGTGCTGGCCGTCGGCGCCCTCGGCCTGGTCACCGGGATGCGCCGCAGGTCGCACGGCCGGGCACAGGACTGACCGTTGCCGACCGTCACCTCCCTCAGCCGTTCCGTCCCGGTACGGGCCTGGTGCGTGCTCGCCGCCGCCGTACTGGTGCTGCTGAGCGGCTGCCAGTCCGACCCGCCCGCTCGGGCCACCCCGGGCGGGACGGAGCGGACACCGTCCGCCTCGGCGTCCGCGACCTCGACGCCGTCGTCCGGCGGCACGACCCCGGCGACCACCGGGGCCGTACCGCTGGCCCGCTCGGTCCCGGTCCGGCTGCGGATCGCGGCCATCGGCGTCGACACCCCGGTGATGTCACTGGGGCTCAACTCCGACGGCACCGTGGCCGTACCGCCGATCGAGGCGCGCTCGCCCGCGGGCTGGTACAGCGGCTCGCCGACGCCCGGCGTCACCGGACCCTCGGTGATCCTCGGCCACGTCACGGTCGGACAGTACGGCGACGGCGTCTTCCGCCACCTGTCCGAGCTCGCCGCCGGCGACCGGATCGAGATCGGCCTCAAGGACGGCGCCACGGCCGCCTTCACCGTCGACTCCGTCCAGACGGTCGCCAAAGCGCGATTTCCGACGGACCGCGTGTACGGGAACGTCGACCACCCCGCTCTGCGTCTCATCACCTGTGGCGGCACCCGGATCACCGGGAGCGGCTATCAGGACAACGTGATCGTCTACGCGTCCCTGTCGTCGGGAGCGGGAACCTGAACAGGACCCCGCACCCGTCCGCCGTCCGGACGCCCACCGCTCGTACGCACCGGACCCGGTCCGCGCGTACGTCCCCGGCGCCGGCCCCGAACCGGGGCCGGCGCGGGGCGGGCGGCACCGGGCGGCCCGGGAGGTCTGCCCCGGCGCCACCGGGGCAGACGACGATCACCACGAGGACGACGAGTGAGGAGAGCGGCCATCCGGTCCCAAGAGCGCGCGGCCGCCGAGCTGTTCGAGGCCGTCTATCCGCGCCTGGCGGGCTGGTGCCGCCGTCTGGTGGACGACGACGGGACCGCGCACGAGATCGCGTCCGAGGCCTTCACCCGGCTGTGGGCGCGCTGGACCAAGGTCGAGGAGCCCAGCGGATACCTCTATGTGACCGCGGCCAACCTGGTCAGGGACCACTGGCGCAGACTGGAGCGGGAGCGCCGCGCCATGCGCCGATTCACCACGGAGGAAGCCGTGAAGGAGCAGCAGGACAGCAGCGACCCCTCGGTGCGCATGCTCGTCCAGTCCCTCCCGGAGCGACTGCGCGACCCGGCACTGCTGTACTACTACGCGGACCTGCCCGTACAGCAGGTGGCCGCGCTGCTCGGCCGGAACGAGGGCACGGTCAAGGCCGACCTGCACGCGGCCCGCGAACTGCTGCGCGCCAGGCTGGGGGAACACCATGACCGGACTGTCTGACGACGGTCCCGGCGGGGAGCCCTTCGACCCGCTGGAGCCGCTGCTGCGCCCGCCCGCGGTCTATCTGCCGCCGCCCGCGGGCTCGTTCGAGCTGATCCGCCGCCGCGCGGCCAGGCGCCGCCGCTCCCGCGCGATGGTCGGCGGCACGCTCGCCGCCGCCGTCATCACCGGTGCCTTCTACGTAGCCGGCACGCTCAACAGGGACGACTCGCAGGAGGTCGTCCCCACACCGGCCAACAGCAGCGGGCCCGTCACCACGGCCCCCGGACCGACGACCCCGCCCGTCGTGCCGCCGCCCGCGCCCACCCCGACGCGGACCACGCCCACCAAGGGCCCGGGCGACGGTACGACCGTCACGTCCGAGCCGTCAGGGACCACCCCGCCCACCTCGCCGACCAGCACCAGCACCGGCACCGACTCCGCCGCCACACCGCTGTGCACGGCCGCGCAGCTCACCGCCTCCCTCGGCGACGGCGACGCGGGCGCGGGCAACCTCTACCGTTACCTGCTGCTCACCAACCACAGCGATACGGTCTGCCATGTCACCGGCTTCCCCGGCCTGTCGCTGCTGGACGCGAACGGCAAGCAGATCGGCGCCCCCGCCACGTACCAGAATCTCCCGCACGGGCCCGTCGTGCTGCGGCCCGGCGAGTCCGCGAGCGACACCATCCACACCGTCAACCAGCAGGGGACCTGCCTGCCGACCTCCACGAGCCTGCGGATCTACCCGCCGGGCAGCAGGGCGTCGCTGGTCTTCCCGGGGAAGATCACGAACTGCGACAACGAGTTCGTGGTCACCCCCTTCACCGCGGGCGCGACGGGCAACCCGCCGTCCTGACGGGGACGGCGGGGGTCGGTCCGCGCCGGCGCCGGCTCAGTGCACGTCCGGCGGGCTGGAGGTCGCGGGCGGCATCGAGTAGGTGGGGGACGCGGGGGAACCCGAGCGGACGCCCGGCGGTTTGCTGGGCGGCATCGGCGCCGCGGTGATCAGCACCCTGCCGTACGCCGCCATCGCCGCCGCCATCACGAGCAGGATCATCAGCCAGCGCAGGTGCAGCCGGGCGGGGACGCTGAGCAGCAACGACAGCATCCCGCCGGACAGCAGCAGCCCGGAACGACTCCTGCGGTTGACGCCGCGACGGCTCATCGGCGCCCCCTCCCGCCGGTGGGCCGGGTATGGGGCAGGGTGCGTCCGATCTGGTCGCGGTAGCGCAGGAGTTCCAGCGGCATGTCGAAGGCGACGGCCGCCACGATCTGCGGACCGTACGCGGTCTGCCGGGAGTAGCGGACGAGGAAGCGGTCGGAGCGCATCGAGCCCGCCATGACCTCGGTGTCCGTGCCGAGCGCGGGGATGCCCACCGCCTGGATCCGGATGCCGTGCTGTTCCGACCAGAAGCGCGGCACCGGAGTGAAGCGCGCCGCGCGTCCGGGGCCGCGCAGCAACGAGTCGGCGGCGTGCTGCCCCATCTCCACGGCGTGGATGAGATGTTCGACCCGGCGCGGCTCGGTGTCGAACCGCGGGTTCGGCCAGCGGGCCACGTCCCCGGCCGCCACCACATGCGGCGTGGTCCTGCCCCACTGGTCCACCGCGTGGCAGGTCGGCCCGCAGAGCACGCCGTCGGAGATCTCCAGACCGCTGCCCCGCAGCCACTCGGTACGGGGCTGGCCGCCGAGACCGAGCACCACGAAGTCGCAGTCGAGGACCGCGCCGTCGTCGAGCCGCAGCCGCAGCCCGTCGCCGTGGTCCTGCCAGTCGGTGATCTTCGTGCCGAGGCGGACGTCGACACCCGCGCGGCGCTGGAGCGAGCCGACCACCGCGCCGACCCTGGCGCCGAGCACCCGGCGCAGCAGCGGCGCGCTGTGGACGACGAGCGTCACGTCCATCCCGTTCTCCCGCGCGGTGCAGGCGAGTTCGCAGCCGATGAAGCCGCCGCCGAGGATCACCACCCGACGGGCGCGCGCCGCGTGCATCGCCCGCCGTATCGCCGCCGCGTCCTCGATCGTGCGGACGGTACGGACCCGGTCGCTGAACACCGGCGCCTCGGGCAGCCGCTTGGCGTCCACACCGGTCGCCACCACCAGCCCGTCGAACGGCAGATACTCCCCGCCGCGCAGTTCGATCGCGGACTTCGCCAGGTCCAGCCCCGTCATCCGGGTGTCGAGCAGCCAGTGCGCGTCCAGCGCCGCGTCCGCCCGGAAGGGCAACTGCTGCTCGGCGAGCCGGCCCGACAGATACTGCTTGGACAGCGGCGGACGGCTGTACGGCCGGTGCGGCTCCTCGCCGACCATCACCAACTCCCCGTCGAAACCGCGCTCCCTGAGTCGGGTCGCGGCGCTCAGCCCGGCGAGCCCGGCGCCCGCGACGACGATCCGCCGCAGGCTCGCCCGCGCCGCGGAGCCGCTGCGCAGCGGCCTCGCCGCCCGCCGCCCGATCGCGGCGGGAGCGCCGGACGGGCTCTGCCCGCCGTGGACGGTGATGGCCTGCATCGGGCAACACCGCACCGCCTGGCGGGCCTTGGCCGCGTAGTCGGCGGGCACGCTGCGCGTGTAGTGCAGCGAACCGCTCTCGGCGATCCGGAAGACCTCGGGCGCCTCCTGCTGGCAGATGCCGTAGATGTGGCACCGGTTGTTGTCGACGCTGATCCGTACCGGCTCCGCCTCGGGCACCAGTACGGGCCTGGCGGGCGCGAACGACTCGGCGGCGATGGGGGCTTGGGGGAGCGGCGGCGCGGTGCGCGCGGGCGGGCGGCCCTGGTGGACGACGACCGGTGTGGTGGGCCGTGCGGCGGGCGTCTGACCCGGTGGCCAGGGCGCCGGGGGGACACGGCCCGGGGGAGGCGGCTGGATCATTCGGCGGCTCCCGGCCTGCCGAGGTAGGTGCGCTGTCTGAGCCGGGAGCGGGACGGGAAGGCGCGGATCAGGAAGGCCAGCAACACCGTGCCCGCGCCGGTGGCGATGCCGACCGACACCAGATTCAGATGGCGCGGCTCCGGGTGCACCAGGAAGACGTGCAGCCAGATCAACCCGAAGGCCACGTAAGCGAACTGATGAGTCCTCAGCCAGCGGTGGTAGCCCAGTCTGCGCTGGAGCCACACCGAACATCCCACGGCGATGGCCAGTTCGGTGCCGAGGATGCCGAAGCCCACCGGGAGCCGCTGCACACCGCCGGTGAACGGCACGGTCAGCTCACGGCCGCCGATCCGCCAGACCGGCTGGTAGAGAAAGGTCGCGCCGTGCACGACACCGAAGATCATCGCGGAGAGCGCCAGCGTCATGTGCGCGCCGTAGAAGGTGGCCCGGTTGACCGCGTGCTGCAGGAATCTCAGCCGCAGCAGCACACCGAGGACGACGGTGGCCACCATCAGCACATACGCGATCAGAGCCGCGAGTCTCGCGATCTTGTGGACGCCCATGTCGTAGGGGACCTGCTTGTCGTACGCGTCCAGCGGAGAACCGGGGATGGGAGCGGCGGCGGAAGTGCCGCGCGCCAGGAGCAACCCCACCGTGAAAAGCACCAATACCGAGAAAAGCACCAGCAGAAGACGGGAAGCACCGCTGAGCGCGGGGGCCTTCTTACGGCTGTCGAATGCCGCGACCGTGACCATATCCTGTGACTCCTCGTATCGACGCGACTGCGACACGCGCAGGGCGAAGACCTGGGGCGATACCCGGAGTCGAGCTGTCCCGTTACCCTTTTGTGCATTCGCCGATGAATGCGGCAAAGGTGTTCGGGGCAGGCTTCTCTTCGGGCCCTTTCCCCTGAAGGACACGCTGCTTGGCGGCAGACGCTACACCAAGATTCGCGCGCGGTCGATGCATGGCCAACGGGCCCCGGGCCGGCTCGATATGACGCTAAATCACCATTGTGACGGCGAATCACCGGCCCGGATCGCGTAGCTCGCGTAAAGGCTTTGCGCGGCGATGGTGAATCACGAACCGGTGTACTGCGCGGCGAATGGTGAAGGACCGGGCCGGGCGCGGCTCAGCCCGCGCCGCCAGGACGGTCGGCCGTGCGGGGGAGCGGCAGGTCGCCGGTGAGGGAATTCTGGATCACCGGCGCGTACACGGCGATCAGCGACGGCGTGCTCGCGGATGCCAGCGGCTCGACGCGGATGATGTAGCGGGCCATGACCAGACCGATGAGCTGAGAGCCCAACAGGGCCGAGCGCAAAGCGCGTTGTGGCTCGGCCAGTGCCTGGGCCAGCGGGCCGAGCACTTCGCGGCCGAGGAATTCCCGCAGGATCCCGGCGGCCGTCTCGTGCGAGACCGCCGACCGGATCACCGCCAGCAGCGCGTCGTGCCGCTCGGCCGACTCCCACAGGCCGAGGACCGTCGTCAGCAGCCGCTCGCCCGAGGTGGCGGGATCCCCGGCGAGCACCGGCAGCAACTCCATCGGGCGCACCGCCTCGTGGACGGCGGCGGCGAACACCCCTTCCTTGGACCGGAAGAAGTGGTGCACGAGCGCCGCGTCGACCTTCGCTTCGCGGGCGATGCCGCGCACCGTCGTCCGCTCGTAGCCGTACTCGGCGAATTTCAGCCGCGCCGCCCGCAGGATCGCCTCCCTGCTGCCGCTGCGGCCCGGCCGTCGGCCGGGCCGTCCGGTGACCGCCTCTCCCATGACCGCCGCCCTGTCACGTAAATTCACCGTTCGGTGATTTATGAGAGTAGCCTCGGCGGGGTGAAACGCCAACCACCCGCCGGCCGTGCGCCGGCCACCGTCGGCGCCGCGGGCGCGGACCGCGTGCGGACCGGGCGCCGGTCCGGTCCGGCGCCGACGCGGCCCGGCCGCCCGCAGGGCGCTCGACACGCCTCGCCGAACCCGGAAGAATTACCCGCGAGGGTCGCTTGAAACCTCTTTGGGACGCAAACGGGCGACCTGTCCGCGAGGGGAGTTTATCGGCGCGCCGTGACCTGTGCGGCGGCTCGGGGCATTGCCCGAAAGGGCTATAGATTTAACTTTCAATCATAACGAGCTCAAATGTTCCATGTTGATGCTGGTCAGGCGTGCGTGCTAGAGTCGAAATAACGTGCTGTTTGCTGAAGGTCGGGGGCTCGATGCTTCAGGATGGGATCACGAGAGTTCTTCTCGTCGACTCCAGAGCGGTTTCCCGTGTGGGACTCAGTGTCCTGCTGAGCAGGGAAACCGATCTGGAAGTCGTGGGCGAGGTTGCCGATATTCGGCACGCTCTGCCCTGTGTGGCAAGGTTGTCTCCGCATGTGGTGATCATCGACGCGCTGGATGTGGCGCCGGATGTTCCGCATGCCATCCAGCAGCTCATCGTCGGCGGCGCCGACGGCTGCCCTAAGATATTAGCCCTGGTCCAGAGCCTGGAGCAGTGCGCTCAGCACTGGCAGGCGGCCGGTGCCAGGGGTGTGCTCGACAGTCAGGCGAGTCCGGAGCGGATCATCGCCGCCGTCCGGATGGTCGCCGCCGGTTACCGACTGGTGATTCCCACCGTCGGCGCCGCCACTGCCGCCGCCACCGCGGCGGCCATCACGCCGGAACCGCCGCAAGCGGAAACATCGGAGACCGATCTGGTGTCCAGTGGAATAACCCGGCGTGAGCGCGACGTGCTCCAGCTCATCATCCGCGGCTATTCGAACGCGGAAATATCAGAAGCACTTTTTCTGAGTGAGAGCACCGTGAAATCACACGTTCAGCGCATGCTGGACAAGCTGGCTCTGCGCAATCGAGTACACGCCGTTATATATGCTTATGAAAAAGGAATTGTCAGAGCCGGCGGCAATTTAGAATCTTTAGTCGGTACCAGTATGTGACACCATTTTCGCGACCTGGGAACGGTCTTTCTTGCCGTTCCCGGTTCGGGGTATCTCGTCGAAAAGGCTGAGGCTGTCGACGAGCATGTAGGTGGGGAGCCGTTCGGCGCTCCACCGCTTGAGCGCGAGCAGGCCCGGAGCGCTGTCCGGGGCCGGGACCACCACGGCGTGCAGCCGTGCCGTGAGCCCGGTCCCGAGCACGACCACGGCCACGTCCCTGACCTGCGGGTGCAGGCTCAGGACGCTCTCGATCTCGCCCAGCTCCACCCGGTTGCCGCGGATCTTCACCATGTGGTCGCGGCGCCCCAGGTACTCCAGCATGCCCGCGTCGTCGTACCGCACGAGGTCGCCGGTCGCGTACGGGCCGCTCTGCGGCGGATGGCCCCAGTACCCGAGCATCACCGTGGGGCCGGAGACCAGCAGCTCCCGCCCCGCCTGGCCCGCGACCTCGGGGCCCAGCTCCAGGGTGTCGCCCGAGCAGACCGCGCCGATCGGCAGGGCGCCCGCGCGGTCGAGATCGGCGGCGCAGACCTCGTACGACGTACAGACATTCGTCTCGGTCGGGCCGTACCAGTTGAGCAGCCTGACGTCCTGCCAGGCCGAGCGCAGCCGCCGCACATGGGCGATCGGGAACGCCTCGCCCGCGAAGACGCAGGCCCGCAGCGCGCGCGGCGGCGGCCCGTCCAGCAGCCCGCCCTTGGTGATCATCAAGGTGAGCGCCGACGGCACCGAGTACCAGACGGTGATCGCGTGCTCGTCCATGAAGCGGACGAGCTGGGCCGGCGCGTAGGCCAGCGCCTCGGGCACCAGATGGACGCTGGCGCCCGCCAGGAACGCCGCGTAGAGGTCGAAGACCGACAGGTCGAAATTGAACGGCGCGTGGTTGGAGAGCCGGTCCGAGGGGACCAGCCGCAGATCGGCCGCCGCCCACCGCACGAACGCCAGCGCGTTGAGGTGGCTCAGGCACACACCCTTGGGCTCACCGGTCGAACCCGACGTGAACAGGATGTACGCCGGATCGTGCTCCGAGCCCTCGACCGGCGACGGTACGGGCTGGCCCTCGCCCGTCGCCAGCAGGTCCGCGAAGGTACGGCAGGGCGCCGCGTCCCAGCCCGCGTCGGCCGCCGCGTCCGCGCCGTCCTCGTCGGTCACCACCAGCGCGGGGGCGCAGGCCGTGACGATCCGCGCCAGCCGCGACGGCGGGTTCGAGGACGCCACCGGTACGTAGACCGCGCCGCCGCGCAGGCACGCCTGCATCAGCGCCACGACGTGCAGGCTCTTCGCGCTCCACAGCACGACCCGGTCGCCCGGCCGCACTGCGCTCGCGGCCAGCGCCGCGCCGTAACGCGCCGCGAGCGCGTCCAGTTCGCCGTAGGTCAGCCGTCCGTCGACGGCGTCGACCGCGAGGGAATCCGGCGCCCTGCGGGCGGCGGCGGTGACGAATTCGTGCAGCCTCACAGTCCCAGCTCCTTCGCGACGAGCTCCTTTTGGATCTCCGAGGTACCGGAGAACAGCACGCTCGGCACCGCGTCCCGCAGCGCCGCCTCCATACCCGACTCCGACCGGTATCCGCGACCGCCGAGAATCCGTACGGCGTCCAGCGCGCTCTGCACCGCGGCCTCGGAGACGGCGAGCTTCGACAGCGCCACCGGCAGGGTCGCCCTGCCGCCGCGGTCCATCTCCCAACAGGCCCGGTAGAGCAGGAGTCTGGCGCTCTCCAGCCGCAGCTTCATGTCCACGATGCGGTGCGAGACCGCCTGGAAGCCGGAAATGCGACGGCCGAACTGCCGCCGCTCGCTGGCGAATCGGACGCACTCTTCGACCAGGCGGTCCATCAGGCCCAGATAGCCCGCGAAGAGGCAGGCGCGCTCCCAGCCCATGGACGTCTGGAAGATCGTCGCGCCCATCCCCTCGACGCCCAGCACCTGGTCGTCGGGGACGAAGCACTCCTGGAAGGTCACCGTGCCCGCCAGGCAGGAGGACAGGCCCATCTTCTCGAAGGGCTCACCGCGCAGCACCCCGGGGGCGTCGGCCGGCACGACGAAGGCGGTCTGGCCGAGGTGTCCCGAGTCGGGGTCGCTGGTCGCGTACGTGACCAGGACGTCGGCGGCCGGGCCGTTGCTGACGAAGCTCTTCTCGCCGTCCAGGACGAATCCGCCGGGCACTTCGGTCGCCGTCACCCGCAGCCGCGAGACGTCGGAGCCGGACTCCGGCTCCGTCATGGCGTTGCCCGCGATCATCCGGCCGGACGCCAGCTCCGGCAGGAAGCGCTTCTTGAGGTCCGCGCTGCCGAACTCCGCGATCGGCACGGCGCAGGCGAAGAGGTGGGCGCTGGCCGCGAAGACCAGCCCGGTGTCGTGGCAGCCGCGGCCCACGGCCTCGATGACCCGCGCGGTGTCGAGCGCGCCGAGGCCGTCCCCGCCGTACTCGGCGGGAAGACAGGCACCCAGGGCGCCGATCCGGCCGAGTTCCCGCCAGTCGGACCGTTCACCGGGGCGCCGCGGACGGTCCGCGGGGAACGCGTCGGCGGCCCGGCGGACGGTCTCCTCGTACCGCGCGGTCTGCTCGGTGCTCCAACTGAAGTCCACGCTGGCTCCTGCATCGGGAGGGGGGAGGGAGAGAGAGACGGAAGGTGGGGTGCTGCGCTCGGGGCTCGGGGCTCAGGGCTGGGGCTCGGGGCCGAGGGCCCCGCGGTCAGGGGTCGCGGATCACATCGCGCCCACCGTGAGCAGGTCCGCCAGCGCGGAGCGCAGTTCGGCGCTGGCGAGCATCATGTGGCCGCCCCGCACGGTGGTGACCCGGCACGGCCCGGTGGTCTCCGCCGCCCACGCGGCCAGCCCCGGCGCGTCCACCACCGGGTCCAGGTCGCCGGCGAAGACATGCACCGGGCAGGACAGCGGCGGCAGTTCGGTGGGACGGCGGTAGGTCTCCGTCATCCGCAGGTCGGCGCGGAGCGGCGGAAGGAACAGGTCGAGCAGTTCAGGACTGTCCTCGACGGCGGGCAGCGCGCCCTCCAACGTCCGCAGGCCGCTCAGCAGTTGGGCGGGCGGCGCGTTGTGCAGCGGCGGCAGCGCGTGCGGGGTGCGGGGCGAATTGCGTCCTGAGACGATCAGGGCGGCGGGCGGCCCGACCAACTGCGAGAGCCGGTGAGTCAGTTCGAAGGCGACCACGGCGCCGAAGCTGTGCCCGAACACCGCGTAGGGTCCCTCGATACCGGGTGCCAGCTCGGCCGCGAGGGTACGGGTCAGCGTGCCGATGTCCTGGGCGAGCGGTTCGCGCCTGCGGCTGCCGTGGCCCGGCAGGTCGACCGGGCGGACCCGCGCCACCTCGGCGAGGCCGGGCCGCCACGCGTGGTACATCACCGCGCTGCCGCCGGCATGGGGCAGGCACAGCAACTGGGGCCGTAGGGCGGGAAGCAGCACGGCCGCGGACCTCCTGTGATCGGGCGCACCGGATGGTCCCTCGATCCTCGCCGTTGCGGCGGCACGGGGCCACGGCCGTGAGTACTCATCATTAATGAGGACCCGCACGTGAAGCGGAAGCGGCGCCTCCCCCGTAAGTACGCACTTCGGGGCGTGTGTGCGCGGGCGTAATTCATCAGGTCTGGTGAAGTCCTCCGGCGGCGCCCGTAGCTACGTTTGGGGCCCTGGCCGAGCCGACCGCGACTTCGTGGAGTCGGGGGTTCCGCCGTGTCAACCCCGGACTCCGGAAGGTCGCTACGCATGTCCGACAGTTCTGATCCGCAGCTCGGCTACGACGAAGTCCTCGCGGAGCTGAAGGAGTTCGTCGAAACGCGATTCCTGCCCGAGGGCGAGGAGGGAATCGAGCCCGATTCCCCGCTGCTCCAGCTCGGAATCCTCACGTCGCTGAACACCACCGAGCTGATCGCCCATATCCACGACAGGTACGGGCTGTTCATGCCGCCCGAGTACATCGTCGGCAGGAACTTCAAGAGCCTGGACGCCATCAGCAAGCTCGTGGTCCGGATCCAGACCGACCCCGCCGCCATGGCCTGACGCTCTGTCCGACGCCGCTGTGCCGCCGCCGCTTTGACGCGGACGCGAACCGCCCGACCGGAAGCGCGGCCCGTGCCGAGGCAGGGCCCGTCCGATCCGACTCAAGAGGAGCAGTCTTGTCCGCAGTCGACTATGACATCGGGATCATCGGTGGAGGCCCGGCAGGCTCCACCGCGGCCTCATACCTGACCAGGGCCGGACTCACCGTCGCGGTCTTCGAGGGGGAGACCTTCCCCCGCGAGCACGTCGGCGAGTCACTGGTGCCCGCCACCACCCCCGTACTGCGCGACATCGGCGCGCTCGACCTCGTCGAGCAGGCCGGATTCCCCCGCAAATTCGGCGCGGCCTGGACGTCCGCGGCACCGGCCGGCATCCCCACCATGGGCTTCGGCGGCCTCTCGCACGGCCTCGGCGCCGCCGAGATCGAATTCGACGAGCGCGACCAGCCCGGCGTCCTCCAGTCCCACACGTACCACGTGGACCGGGGCAAGTTCGACCAGCTCCTGCTCCAGCACGCCGCCTCCTGCGGCGCGAAGGTCTTCGAGAACACCCGCATCGGCAGCGTCGACTTCTCCGGCGAGCACCCGGTGATCCACCCCGTCCGCGACAAGGACACCGGTGTCACCGTCCGCATGGTCGTGGACGCCAGCGGGCGCGGCACGATGCTCGGCCGCCAGCTCAAGCTCAAGGTCCCCGACCCGGTGTTCAACCAGTACGCGGTGCACACCTGGTTCGACGGCCTGGACCGCACGGCCCTCTCGCACGACAAGAAGAAGGCCGACTACATCTTCATCCACTTCCTGCCGCTGACCGACACCTGGGTCTGGCAGATCCCGATCACCGACACCATCACCAGCGTCGGCGTCGTCACGCAGAAGAAGCACTTCACCGCCTCCAAGGACGACCTGGAGGGCTTCTTCTGGGAGTGCGTGGGAAGCCGCCCCGAACTGCGCGCCGCGCTCGAGGACTCCGAGCGCGTACGCCCCTTCAAGGCCGAGGGCGACTACAGCTACGGCATGAAGGAGATCACCGGCGACAACTTCGTGCTGATCGGCGACGCCGCGCGCTTCGTGGACCCGATCTTCTCCAGCGGCGTCAGCGTCGCGCTCAACAGCGCCCGCATCGCGACCAAGGACATCATCGCGGCGGCGGAGGCCGGGGACTTCAGCAAGTCCCGCTTCACCGAGTACGAGCGGACGCTGCGGCGCGGGGTGAGCAACTGGTACGAGTTCATCTCCATCTACTACCGGCTGAACATCCTGTTCACCGCCTTCGTGCAGGACCCCAGGTACCGGCTCGACGTCCTCAAGATGCTCCAGGGCGACGTCTACGACGACGACGAACCGCGCGCGCTCGCCGCGATGCGGAAGATCGTCGCCACGGTCGAGAACGATCCCGACCACCTCTGGTACAAGCACCTGGGCAGCCTGTCCGCGCCCTCAGCGGCGGCGCTGTTCTGATGACCGATCAGGCCCCGGAGGCGGTGGCGATCATCGGTGCCGGCTGCCGCTTCCCGGGCGGCGTGGCGGACCTGGCCGGATTCTGGCGGGTGTTGCGGGACGGCACGGACGTGATCACCGAGATCCCGCCGTCCCGCTCCGACCTCGCCCGGCACTACGACCCGGACCCCGACGCGCCAGGCCGGACGTACACGCGCTGGGGCGGTTTCATCGAGGACGAGACGCGTTTCGACGCGGAGTTCTTCGGTATCGCCCCGCGCGAGGCCCGGCAGATCGACCCGCAGCAGCGGATGCTCATCGAGGTCGCCTGGGACGCGCTGGAACACGCCGGGATCGTCCCCGGCAGCCTCGCCGGCACCCGTACCTCCGTCTTCTCCGGCGGCCTGAGCGTCGACTACTTCCTGCGGCACTCCCGCGAGGCGGGCGTCCGCGGCATCGACCCCTGGTACGCCTCGGGCAAGGAGGCCAGCTTCGGCCCCGGGCGGCTGTCGTACCTGCTCGGCCTCAACGGCCCGAGCGTGGCGCTGAGCACCGCCTGCTCCTCGTCGCTGGTCGCCGTGCACCTCGCGCGGCAGAGCCTGCTCACGGGGGAGTCCGACACCGCGCTGGTCGGCGGCGTCAATCTGCTGCTCTCCGCCGAGCTGACGGTGTTCATGTCCAAGGTCGGCGCCATGGCCAAGGACGGGCACTGCAAGGTCTTCGACGCGGCGGCCGACGGAATCGTCCGCGGCGACGGCTGCGTGGTGCTCGTCCTCAAGCGGCTGACCGACGCGCTCGCCGACGGCGACCGCGTGCTGTCCGTGATCCGCGGCTCCGCCGTCAACCACGACGGGCACAGCGCGGGACTGACCGTGCCCAGCGCCGCCGCCCAGCAGTCGCTGCTGCGGGACGCCCTGGCCGCCGCGGACGTACGGCCCGACGAGATCGGCTACGTCGAGGCGCACGGCACCGGCACCCCGCTCGGCGACCCCATCGAGATGAGCGCGCTCGCCCGGATTCTCGGCGAAGGACGCGACGCGGAACACCCGCTGCTGGTCGGCTCGTTGAAGACCAACTTCGGGCACACCGACGGCGCGGCGGGCGCGGCCGGGCTCCTCAAGGCGGCACTGGCCGCACAGCACGGCGAGATCCCCCCGCATCTGCACCTGGACCGGCTCAACCCCGGTATCCGCTGGGACCGCTGGCCGGTGCGGGTGCCGACGGACCTCACCGCGTGGCCGGACGGCGGCGGGCGGCGACTGGCCGGCGTCAGCGCCTTCGGGCTCAGCGGAACCAACGCCCATGTGATCGTCGAGGCACCGCCAGCGGTCGCCGCGCCCGCCGAGGCGGCACAGGACCGGCCGTCCCGGCTGCTCCTGCCGGTCTCCGCGCGCTCCGGCGCCGCGCTGCGCGAACTGGTCCGTGCGCACCGCGACCGGCTGCTCGACCAGCCGGAGGCCGAACTGGCCGCGTACGTCACGGCGGCGGGCACCCGGCGCACCCAGCACCGCGAGCACCGCATCGCCGTCACCGGCAGGACGGCCGCCGAACTCGCCCAGGAACTCGGCGCGTTGCTGGAGACGTCTCTCGACTCCGCCGTGCCGGACCTGGCGGCGGAAGAGCGAGGCGGCGCGCAGTGGGGCGGCACGGACGCCGGGGACTTCGGCGACCCGGGCGACTCGGGCGACGACCTGCCGCAGGTCTGCTTCGTCTTCTCCGGGCAGGGCGGCCAGTGGACGGGCATGGGCCGCGAACTGCTGGCCCACGAGGACGCCTTCCGGACCGAACTGACCCGCGTGGACGAGCTGATCGCCGCGGAGGCGGGCTGGTCGGTGATCGGCGAACTGACCGCGGACGCCGAGCACTCCCGGCTGACCCGGACCGAATTCGCCCAGCCCGTCGTCTTCGCCGTGCAGGTGGCCGCCGCCGCGCTCTGGCGCTCCTGGGGCGTGGAGCCCGCCGCCGTCATCGGGCACAGCATGGGCGAGATCGCCGCCGCCCACGTGGCGGGCGCACTGACCCTCACCGACGCCGTACGCGTCATCGTGCACCGCGGACGCCTCCTCCAACGGGCCGAGGGCGGCGGCCGGATGGCCTCCGTGGCCCTCCCCGAAGCCGACCTGCTGCCGCTGCTCGCCGCATACGGCGACGACGTGACCGTGGCCGCCGTCAACGGTCCCGCGAGCACCGTCGTCTCCGGACGCACCGAGGCCGTCGAGGCCCTGGGCGCCGAACTGGCCGAGCTCGGCCACGGCTACCGCGCGATGCCCGGCGAATACGCCTTCCACAGCGCGCAGATGGCGCCCTACCAGGACGAACTCGTCGCACTGCTCGGCGAGATCACCCCGGCGAAGCCGCGCGTGCCGGTCCACCTCACCTGCGAGCCGGGCGCCGATGGTCCCTTCGGCGCCGACTACTGGGGACGCAACCTCCGCCAGCCGGTCCGCTTCTCCGCCGCGCTCGGCCGCGCGCTCGACGCCGGTCACCGCCTCTTCGTGGAGCTGGGCCCGCACCCGGTGCTCGCCCAGCCCGTCGTCCAGAGCCTGGAGGACCGGGGAGTCGACGGGCTCGTCGTCCCCACCCTGCGCCGCGACACCGACGACGTCGCCACCGCGCGCACCTCGCTGGCCAGGCTCTACGCCGCCGGGGTCGACATCCGCTGGCCCGAGGTCAATCCGGGACCCACGTCCGTCACGGACCTGCCCGGCTACCCGTGGCAGGGCGACAAGCTGTGGTTCGACATCCCCGCGCCCGACGCGAACGCCGATGGCGACACCCTGCCGCAACTGAGCGCACTGCACGGTGAGTTGAAGCTGTACGACGAGGCCGGGCGGCTCGTCGCCGAGACCGTGGGGCTGCGCCTGAGCACTCCGGGCGCGCCGCTGTCCGAGACGGCGCCGCCCGCCCTGCCCGCGCCGGTGGACGCCGCTCCCGCCACCGCTCCGGCGACCCCGGCGCGCCCCAGCCGCGACCAGCTCGCCGACCTGGTCGCGGACGCCGCCGCGGAGGTGCTGGGGCTGGCCTCCGGCACCACCGTGGCGCGCGGTCGCGGCTTCACCGACCTCGGCATGGACAGCCTCGGCGCCGTCGAGCTGTGCAAGGTGCTGGAACGGTCTGTGCCGCTGCGGCTGCCGAAGACCGCGGCCTTCGACCACCCCACCGTGCGGCGGTTCGCCGACTACCTCGACGGCCTGCTCGGCGACGCCCCGGCTCCCGCACCCGCCGTGTCCCGTACGACCGACACGGCGGCCGTGTCCCGTACGACCGCCACGCCCGCGGCTCCGGCCGCGCCGACCGGCACGCCCGGCGCGCCCGAGCCGATCGCCGTCATCGGCGTCGGCTGCCGCTTCCCCGGCGGCGCCGAGGGCCCGGACGCCTACTGGCGGCTGCTGACCGCGGGCCGCGACGCCGTACGCCGCGCCCCCGACGGCCGCTTCGACGACCCGCGCGTGTGGTGGGGCGGCTTCCTGGACGACGACCCGGCGGGCTTCGACGCGCCGTTCTTCCGGATCCCGCCGCGCGAGGCCAAGGTGATGGACCCGCAGCAGCGGATGTTCCTCGAAGTGGCCTGGGAGGCGCTGGAACACGCGGGCGTCCCGCCGACCTCGCTCGCCGAGTCCCGCACCGGGGTCTTCGTCGGCATGAACTCCACCGACTACGCCCAGATCGTGGGCAGCCACCCCGACAACGTGGACGCCTTCTACGGCACCGGCACCTCCTTCAGCGCCGCCGCCGGCCGCCTGTCGTACCTGCTCGGCATGCGCGGCCCGAGCCTGGCCGTCGACACCGCCTGCTCGTCCTCGCTGGTCGCGGTGCACCTCGCGGTGGCCAGTCTGCGCTCGGGCGAGAGCGACCTCGCGGTCGCCGCGGGCGTCAATCTCATCCTCGGCCCCACCATCCACCGGGCCAGCGACGCCGCCGGGGCCCTCGCGGCCGACGGCCGGTGCAAGACCTTCGACGCCACCGCCGACGGATACACGCGGGGCGAGGGCTGCGGAGCCGTCATCCTCAAGCCGCTGTCCGCCGCCCGGCGCGACGGCGACCGGGTCCTGGCGCTGATCCTCGGCTCCGCCGTCAACCAGGACGGCGCCAGCAGCGGCTTCACCGCCCCGAACGGTCCCGCGCAGGAGACACTGCTGCGCGCCGCACTCGCCGACGCCCGCGTCGGCGCGGACGACATGGACTACGTCGAGGCGCACGGCACCGGCACCCCGCTCGGCGACCCGATCGAACTGCGGGCGCTCGGCGCCGCGTTGGCCGGCCGGACGGCCCAGCAGCCCTGCCTGGTCGGCTCGGTGAAGACCAACATCGGCCACCTGGAAGCCGCGTCCGGCATCGCGGGACTCATCAAGACCGTCCTGGCCCTGCGGCACGAGACGGTGCCCGCGCACCTGCACTTCACGCGGCCGAGCCCCGACATCCCCTGGGACGAACTGCCCCTGGACGTCCCGACCGAGGCCCGCCCATGGTCCCGCGGCGAGCGCCGCAGGGTCGCCGGGGTCAGCGCCTTCGGCTTCAGCGGCACCAACGCGCACATCGTGCTCGCCGAGGCCCCCGCGACCGACGCCTCCGACGCCTCTGATGCCCCCGGCACCTCCGACGCGGACGACGGCGCGGCCCTGACCGCCCGCCTCCACGTCCTGCCGCTGTCCGCCGCGTCCCCCGCCGCACTGCGCGACCGGGCCGCCGCCCTGCGCTCACTGCTCACCGCCGAGCCGGACGGCGACGCGACACGGGACGCGCACGGCGCGGAACCGGCCGCCGTGGCACGGACCCTGGCCGTACACCGCTCCCACCTCGACCACCGGCTGGTCGTCGTGGGCCGCGACCGCGCCGCGCTCGCCGAACGACTGACCGCCGTCGCCGACGGTGACAGCGTCCCCGGCACCGTCCTCGGCAAGGCCGCCGCACGCGCACGCGGACCCGTCTTCGTCTTCTCCGGGCACGGCTCCTACTGGCCCGCCATGGGCCGCTCCCTGCTGGCCGCCGACCCGGTGTTCCGGGACGCGATCGCGGACTGCGACGCCGCGCTCGCCCGCCACCTGGACTGGTCGGTGCGCGAAGCGCTGGAATCCGCGCGCGAGCCTTCGAACGAACTCGACCAGCAGATCATGCTCTTCGCCACCCAGTACGGCCTGACGGCGAGCTGGCGCGCCCTGGGCGTCGAGCCCGCCGCCGTGCTCGGCCACAGCATGGGCGAGGTGTCGGCCGCCCTGTGCGCGGGCGCGCTCGACCTGGCGCAGGCCGCGGAGATCATGGTGCGCCGCACCCACCTGCTGCGGGCCCTGGTCGGCCAGGGCGGCATGGCCGTGGTCGGCCTCGACGCCGACCGCACCGAGGACGAACTGGCACCGTACGGCGACCGGTTGTGCGTCGCCGTGGTCAACAGCCGACAGTCGACGGTGGTGTCGGGAGAGACGACCGCACTGGAGGAACTGGGCGCCCGAATGCGCGCGCGCAACGTGTTCTTCCGTGCGGTCAACGCCGGCGGCCCGGCCCACAGCCCCTGGGCCGAGCCGCTGCGCGAACAGCTTGTACACGCCCTGACCGGGCTGGCCCCGGCCGCCCCGCGCCTGCCGATGTACTCCTCGGTGGACGGCGCGCCGCTCGCCGCCGACACCCCCCTGGACGCCGCCTACTGGGGCCGGAACCTGCGGCAGACCGTACGGTTCGCCGACGCCGTACGGGCAGCGGCGGCGGACGGACACGACACCTTCGTGGAGCTGTCCGCCCATCCCATCCAACTCGTGCCCATCGAGCAGGAGTTGCGGGCTGCGGGCACCGACGGACTGTTCGTGCCGTCACTGCTGCGCGACCAGGACGGCCCGGAGTCGCTGCTCACCGGGCTCGGCGCCCTGCACGTCGGCGGCCAGGCCGTGGACTGGCCGCGGCTGCACCCCGGGAACGGCCCGCTCGCCGAGCTGCCGACCTACCCGTGGGAGCACAAGCGGTACTGGGTCGACCAGCGCGACGCCGCCCCCGCGAACAAGGGCGCCCACCCGCTGCTGACCCGCGACGTCCGCACCCCGTCGGGCCGCGTCGTGGAGACGGACCTCGACGCCCGTACCGCCACCCGGCTCGGCGCCGAACCCGTGGGCGCCGCACTGCGGGTGCCCGGCGCCACCTGGCTGGAGCTGGCCGTCGCCGCGGCCGGGACCGCCTTCGGCCCCGGCCGCCCCGTCCGCCTTGAGGACATCACCCTCGACCGCCCCCTGCTGGTCCCGGCCGACGGCTCCGTCACCACCCAACTCACCCTGGAACGGGCCGCGTCGGGCGACCGGCCGGGTCTGGCGCTCACCTTGTGGGAGCCCGCCAGCGACACCGCGCCGCGCCCCCGCCGCCTCGTCTCGGGCCGCGCCCTGCCAGGACGCGCGCCGTCCGACACCGCTGCGGACGCCCCGCCGCACCCGCGCGGCCCGGTCGACGAGGCCCTGCGCGCCTGGGTGGCCCGGCACGCCACCGGGGACTGCGCGCCGACCCCGGAATCGGCCCGGACCGCCGACGGCCGCATCGAACTCGAACTGCGGCTGCGCCCGGCCACCATGCGCTGGCACCTCGCCCCCGACCTCCTCGAACTCGCCCTGCGGCTGCCCGCGTTCCTGCTGTCCGCCGACCCCGCCGACCCGGCGCCGCTCCCCGCCTCCCTCGACAGCCTCACCCTGTACGCGGCCCCCGACGACCGCGTCCTCGTCACCGCCGCCCTGCGCCCCGACACCGCGGGCGACCCGACCGCCGACATCCGCCTGACCACCCCCGAGGGCCGGTCGCTCGCCGAGATCACCGGCCTGCGCCTCGCCCCGCCGCGAGGCCGCGTCCTCAACCAGGAGGAGACCGCGCGCCTCACCACCAGCCTGTACGTCCTCGGCTGGCAGGAGCGCCCGCTGACGGTCCGTCAGCCCGAGCAGCGGTCGGCCGAAACCCCGGCTCGGCTCGAAGCCGGGACTCCGCAGCGCGGCTTGACCGCCCATGTCCCGGCCCAGCGGGACGGCCTCGGCGCATCGCGGACCGAGGACGACCCGTCCACAGCCGCCGGGGGACCGGGGGCGCCCCTGACCGGGCCCGTCACTGTCGTCCTCGCCGACCGCGGCGGCGTCGCCGAGGAACTGGCACGGGCACTG
Organism: Streptomyces sp. NPDC093221; assembly: GCF_044753885.1. Lineage (NCBI taxonomy): Bacteria > Bacillati > Actinomycetota > Actinomycetes > Kitasatosporales > Streptomycetaceae > Streptomyces > Streptomyces sp. NPDC093221. The sequence continues at coordinate 163,227 of NZ_JBIVOA010000007.1, forward strand.
GCCGCACAAGGGCGGCCCGCGACCCTGCTGGCGGCCGACGGCGAGCCCGACGCCGTACGGCAGCGACTCGCCGACGTGCTGCGGGAGTTGCGCACCGGGCCCGGCTGCCGGGACGTCGTGCACCTCGGGGCGCTGGACCTGCCGGAGCGGGACGAGCCCGACCCCCTCGCCGTGGCCGACGCGTGCGCGGGGGTGACGGCGGTCGCCTCCGTGACGGCGGCGGTCGGCAGCGGCGCACGCGTGCTGTACGTGACGCGGGGCGCGGTCGCGGTGGACGAGCTGGAACTGCCCGCCGCCGCACAGGCACCGCTGCGGCAGTCCGCGATCGTCTCCGGCGTGGAACGCCCCACCGCCTGGGGCGCCGCGCTCGACCTGGACCCCCTGACCTCGGGTGTGGCGGAGGACGCGGCGGCCGTCGCGGCCGAACTGCTCGCCCACGGCGCCGACCGCGCCGGAGGCGAGGACGTCGAGGACCAGATCGCGCTGCGCGCCGGACGCAGGCTCACCGCCCGGGTGCTGCGCGCCCCGGCCCCGCCGCCGCTGTTCGAGCCGGTCGAACTGGCCGCCGACCGCAGCTATCTGGTGGCGGGCGCGGAAGGACCGCTGCCCGACCGGGTGGCCGCCTGGCTGACCGCGCGCGGCGCGGGCCGCACGCTGGTCGTGCCCCGCGTGGAGGACGCCAAGCAGGCGACCCGGCTGATCGAGGACGAGGCCGCGGCCGGACACCCCGTCGCGGGCGTGATCTGGCTCGGCGTCGGCTGGAATCTGCCGATCGACCAGGAGCCGACCGCCGCCGCGATCGCCGAGGCGGTCGAGGACCGTGCCCGCGGCGCGTGGCTGCTGCACCAAGCAGCGCTCGACACGCGTACCGACCTGGACCTCTTCCAGGTGTGGGGCACCGTGGCGTCGGCCTGGGCGGCGATCGGGGCGGGCGTACAGGCCCCGGTGGACGCGCTGCTCACCGCCCTCGCCGGGCACCGGCGCGCCCTGGGCCTGCCGGTCTGCGCCATCGCCTGGGCGCCCTGGCTCGACGTGGATCTGCTGGACCGCGACAGCGCCAACCGGCTGACACGCAGCGGCATGCGCCTGCTCCCGCCCGGCATCGCCGTGGAACTGCTCGACCGGATCACCGCGGCGGGCCTGACCGGCGCCGCCGCGGCCGACGCCGACTGGGGCCTGCTGCTGCCGCTCTACCAACAGGCCCGCCCCTGGCCGCTCTTCGACGCCCTGGCCGCCGAGGCGGCGGCTGCGCCCGGTGACTCCGGCGCGCTGCTGGACAAGCTGCGCTCACTGCCCGACGCGGCGCGCGGCGATCTGCTGCTGGAGTGCGTCCTGGAGGAGGTGGCGGTGGTGCTCGGCCTGGACGGACCCGGCGAACTGGAGCCCCGGCAGGGCTTCTTCGAACTGGGCCTGAACTCCATCACGGCGCTGGAGATGAAGGTACGGCTGGAGCGCCGCTTCGGCAGCGCGCTCCCCGCGACCCTCGCCTTCGAATACCCGACGGGCGACGCCGTGGCCGGATTCCTCGCCGCCGAGGTGGTCGGCGGATCGGGCGACGAGCGGTCTGACGCGCCGCAGCCCGCCGCCGACAGCGTCACCCGTACCCAAGACACCGGACGCGCCGAGAACGCCGCGACCACCGGACGCGCCGAAAGGACCGAAGGCACCGCGGACAACGCCACCGTCACCGGCGACCTCACCGATGAAGACGACTACGACGACCCCGACGACGCGGACCTCTTCGCCCGTCTGGACGCCGAAGTCGCCGCCGTGAACGCCCTCATCGAGGGAGACAAGCGATGAACCAGCCCACCGACGGTGCCGGACCCCGCACATCGGACCGTACGCCGGAGCGCGCACCGGACCAACGGTCCCGCCTCGCCCAGGCATTGGAGACCATCGGGCGGCTGCGCACGATGGTCGAGGACCAACGGGCCGCGCTGCACAGCCCGGTGGCCGTCATCGGCGTCGGCTGCCGCTTCCCCGGCGGCGCCGACTCGCCCGAGCGCATGTGGGACCTGCTGCGCGACGGCGTGGACGCCATCGGCCCCTTCCCGCGCGACCGTTGGGACACCGACCCGTACTACGACCCCGACCCCGAGGCGCCCGCGAAGGCGTACGTCGTGGAAGGCGGCTTCCTGGACAGCGCCGACACCTTCGACGCGCAGCTCTTCGGGATCGCGCCGGGCGAAGCGCTCGGAATGGACCCCCAGCAGCGGATCGCGCTCGAAGTCGCCTGGGAGGCGCTGGAGCGGGCCGGCATCCCGCACGACTCGCTGGACGGCTCCCGCACCGGCGTCTACATCGGCGCGAGCACCAGCGACTACGTACGGCTGCGGCAGCAGTACGGCGACCCGGCCGCGATCGACGGCTACCAACTCCTCGGCGAGAACAGCTTCATCGCCGGACGCATCGCGCACACCTTCGGGCTGCGCGGACCCGCGCAGGTCGTCGACACCGCCTGCTCCTCCTCACTGGTCGCCGTCCACCAGGCGTGCCAGGCCCTGCGCCTGGGCGAGACCGATCTGGCACTGGCGGGCGGGGTCAACGTCATCCTGTCCCCGTACGGCTTCGTGCTGGTCAGCAAGGCCGGGGCGGTCTCGCCCGACGCCCGCTGCAAGGCGTTCGACGCCTCCGCCGACGGCTACGCACGCGGCGAGGGCTGCGGTCTGGTGGTGCTCAAGCGGCTCAGCGACGCGGTGGCCGACGGCGACCGGGTGCTCGCCGTCATCCGGGGCAGCGCCGTCAACCACGACGGCCACGCCAGCGGCATCTCCGTACCCAGCGGCAAGGCGCAGCAGGAGGTCATCCGCGCGGCCCTCGCCGACGCGGGAGTCACCGCAGACCGGATCGGCTACGTCGAGGCGCACGGCACCGGCACCGCCCTCGGCGACCCCATCGAACTGCGCAGCCTGGAGACCGTCCTCGGCACCGGCCGTTCGGCGGATCACCCCGTCTACGTCGGGTCGGTGAAGACCAACGTCGGCCATCTGGAGGCGGCGGCGGGCATCGCCGGGCTGATCAAGAGCGTGCTGGCCGTCGGCCACGGCGAGATCCCGGCGAGCCTGCACTTCCGCACGCCCAACCCCAACGTCGACTGGGACGCGCTGCACCTGCGGGTCGCCGCCGAGCACACCCCGTGGCCGTCCGACGGGCAGCCGCGCACCGCGGGCCTCAGCTCGTTCGGCGCCAGCGGCACCAATGTCCACCTCGTCATCGAGGAACCGCCCGCCATGACCACCGAGCAGCCCGAGCCGGACCCGCGGCCGGGGCGGCAGGCAGAAGTGTTCGTCGCGTCGGCCCGCAGCGAACCGGCGCTGCGTGAACTCTCCCTGCGCTGGGCCGACTTCCTGCGCGCCAACCCGGCGACCCCGCTGGACTCCGTGGCCCGCACCATCGCCGCCGGCCGCTCACCGCAGCAGGTCCGCGCCGCCTTCACCGCCCGCGACACCGCCTCGCTCGCCGACCGGCTGCACGACTTCGGGACCGGCGACGGGGGCCCCGCCCCCCGCCGCGCCCAGGCCGCGCACCGCGTGAAGACCGCCTTCATGTTCACCGGCCAGGGCGCCCAGTTCGCGGGCATGGGACGGGAGTTGTACGAGGCCGAGCCGGTGTTCCGGCAGGCTCTGGAGCGCTGCGCCGAGATCGTCGACCCGGTCCTGGACCGACCGCTGCTGGAGATCGTCCACCCCGTCGAGCCCGACGGCTCGCTCGACAGGACCGGCTACACCCAACCCGCGCTGTTCGCCGTCGAATTCGCGCTCGCCGAACTGTGGGCGTCCTGGGGTGTCCGCCCCGCCGCCGTGATCGGCCACAGCGTCGGCGAGTACGCGGCGGCGTGCGTCGCCGGAGCGGTGGACCTGGAGGACGCGCTCGGGCTGATCGCCCTGCGGGCCCGGCTGATGGAGTCGGTGACCGCGCCCGGCGCGATGCTCGCCGTACAACTGGACGCGCAGGCCGCCGAGCGGGCCATCGGCTCCCGCGCCGACCTGGTCGCCGTCGCCGCCGTCAACGGGCCCCAGGACACGGTCCTTTCCGGCGATGCCGACGCCATCGCGGAGATCCGGGCGGAGCTGGCCCGCGAGGGTGTGACCGCCAAACCGCTGACCGTCTCGCACGCCTTCCACTCGCCGCTGCTCGACCCGGTCCTCGCCCCGCTGGAGGAGGCGGCGGCGAAGATCACCTTCCGTGAGCCGCGCGTCCCGCTGATCTCCAACCTCACCGGCCGGCCGCTGGACCGCGCCACCCTCGCGGACCCCGGCTACTGGGCCCGGCACGCCCGGCAGCCCGTCCGCTTCCACGACGGCGTGCTGGCACTGCGCGAGACCGGCGTCGGCGCCTTCGTGGAGATCGGCCCCGGCCGGACCCTGCTCGGCCTGGCCGCCCGCGCCCTGCCCGACCCCGACCTGCTGTGGCTGCCGTCCCTGCGGCGCGGCCGGCCCGAGGCCGAGCAGGTCCTGGGAAGCCTGGGCGCGCTGCACGCCTGGGGCGTACCCGTCGACTGGTCGCGGGTGCACCCGGCCACCGCCGACCGGCACGTGCCGCTGCCCACGTACGCCTTCCAGCGGCTGCGACTGAACTTCCCGCTGGCCGACGACACCTCTCCGGTACTGCCAGGACCCGGCGGGGCGGTCGCGGACCCCGAAGCCGCGGACTACCCGCAGTACGCGGTGGAGTGGCGCCGCTCGCCGCGCGCGGGCCGCGCCGCGGATCCGGCCGGGCGCACCCTGCTGTTCACCGACACCACGGGGGTCGGTGAGCGGCTGGCGGCGGAGCTGTCCTCGCTCGGCGGGGAGTGCGTGCTGGCCAGGATCGGCGACGGTCCGGCCGGGCTGCCGGGCGCCCGGAGCGTCCCCGCGGGCGATCCCGCCGCGCTGCGCGCGCTGCTGGCCGACGTCGGCCCGGTCGACCGGATCGTGCACCTGGCGGCCCTCGACGCGCCCGGCGGCGACAAGACCACCGTCGAGGACCTGGCGCGGGCCCGTGTGACGGGACCCGAGACCGTGGTGCACCTGATGCAGGCGCTCGCTGAAGGTGCCTCTCAGGCGCCTCCCGGCTCCGCCTCCGAAGCCGCCACCGCCGGGGCCCGGCCGCCCCGGCTGTGGCTGGTCACCCGCGGCGCGCAGGCCACCGGCGAGGAGGAGGCCCCCGAGGGCCTGGCGGGATCGCTGCTCACCGGCCTCGCCAAGGTCGTCTCGCTGGAACACGCCGACCTGTGGGGCGGGGCCGTCGACCTGGACCCGCAAGGCGGCGCGGCCGACAGCGGCGCCGCGGAACTGGCCGAGGAACTGCTCCTCGGCGACGAGGACGACGAGGTCGCCTACCGCGGCGGCGCCCGCCTCGTCCCCCGTCTGATCCGCTCCGGCCCCCCGGCCGACGACGCCCCGCGCCTCCAAGTGACCGGCGACGGAAGCTACTTGATCACCGGCGGGCTCGGCGGCCTCGGGCTGACGCTGGCCGAGTGGCTGGTCGGCCTCGGCGCCCGGCACCTGGTCCTCACCGGCCGCGCGGGCCTGCCCCCGCGTCAGAGCTGGGACGACCCGGCGCTCCCCGCGCCCGTCGCCGAGCGGGTCGCCGCGATCCGCGCCCTGGAGACCCACGGCGCGCGGGTGACCGTCGCAGCCGCCGACGTGGGCGACGAGGCGGGCATGGCGGCGGTCCTCGCGGACATCGCCGACAGCGGGCAGCCGCTGCGCGGCGTCATCCACGCCGCGGGCCTGGCCGGGGCGCAGAACATCGCGGAGGCCGACCCCGAGTCGCTGCACGCCGTGCTGCTGCCCAAGGTCGAGGGAGCCTGGACGTTGCACCGGCTGCTGGACGGCGCACCGCTGGACTTCTTCCTGCTGATGTCGTCCATCGCCTCCGTGTGGGGTTCGGCGCACCTGGGCGCGTACGCCTCGGCCAACCGCTTCCTCGACGCGCTCGCCGCCTACCGGCGCGGCACCGGCGCCACCGCGCTCAGCGTGAGCTGGGGCCCCTGGCGGGTGGCCAGCGGCCTGGGCGGCGACGAGCTGATGGCCCGTCTGGAGGCCCTGGGGCTCCGGGCGATCGACCCGGAGACCGGGCTGCGGCACCTGGGCCCGCTGCTCGCCTCCGACACCGCGCACGCCGTGGTCTCCGGCGCCGACTGGACGACGCTCGGCCCGCTGCTGGAATCGCGCCGCGCCCGCCCGCTGCTGACCGAGGTCCGCGCCGACAGCGCCGGTCCCGGCCAGGACCAGGGTCCCTCCGAACACCTGCGGGCCGTCTTGGACGCGCCCGCCGACCAGCGCGAACCGCTGCTCGACGGCTACGTCAGAACGGTCCTCGCCGACCACCTCGGCGTCGCGCTCACCGAGATCACCGACGACATCAGCCTGCTCGACCTGGGACTGGACTCGCTGGGGGTGACGCAGGTCATCGCCCGTTACCGCGCCGACCTGGCCCTGCGCCTGGAACCCCGTCCCTTCTTCGAGGAACCGGCCGTCCACTGGGCACGGCTGCTCGCCGCCGAGGTCGCCCGTCAGCACTGACCCACCGATCCGGCTGCACCGGCCGAAGCCCCAGGACACACCGCCGTATCCCAGGAGGTCGCAGATGAACACCCGCCACGACGTAGCCATTCTCGGCGCAGGCATCGCCGGTTCGATCCTGGGCGCCGTACTCGCCCGCAACGGCGCCAAGGTGCTGCTGCTGGACGCCGGCACCCACCCGCGGTTCGCCATCGGGGAGTCCACCATCCCCTACACCTCGGTGCTGATGAAGGTCGTCAGCGCCCGCTACGACGTGCCGGAGATCGCCCACCTCGCCAGTTTCCAGAGCGTACGCAAGCACGTGACCGGGGCCTGCGGCGTCAAGCGCAACTTCGGCTTCGTCTACCAGCGCGAGGGCCAGGCCCAACGGCCCGACGAGGTCAACCAGTTCGTCATCCCGAAGATGCTGCACACCGAGAACCACTTCTACCGGCAGGACATCGACGCCTACATGGCGTACACCGCCGCCTCCTACGGCGCGGTCCTGCGGCAGCAGACCCGGATCCAGGACGTCGACATCGACGGCTCGGGCGTCACCTTGACCACCGACCGCGGCGAGACCTTCCAGGCCCGCTACGTGGTCGACGCCAGCGGCCACCGCTCCCCGGTCGCCGAGCACTTCGGCCTGCGCGAACAGCCCACGCGCTTCAAGCACCACTCGCGCTCGCTGTTCACGCACATGGTGGGCGTCACCCCGTACGACGACGTCATGCGCAACCCGTCGCAGTACGGCAACCCCAGCCCGTGGCACCAGGGCACCTTGCACCACGTCTTCGACGGCGGCTGGCTGTGGGTGATCCCCTTCGACAACAACAAGGGCGGCACCAACCGGCTGTGCAGCGTCGGCCTCACCCTGGACCCGCGCCGGCACCCGCGGCCCGACGGGCCGCCGCAGCAGGAATTCGACGAATTCCTCAGCAGGTTCCCCGACATCGCACCGCAGTTCAAGAACGCCCGCCCGGTCCGCGAGTGGGTCTCCACCGGCCGGTTGCAGTACTCGACCACCAGCACCGTCGGCGACCGCTTCTGCATCACCGCGCACGCCGCCGGATTCATCGACGCGCTCTACTCCCGCGGCCTGACCAACACCCTCGAAGTCGTCAACGTCCTGGGCTACCGGCTGCTCGACGCGATCCGCGACGACGACTTCTCCCGCGAACGCTTCGCCTTCGTCGAGCAGTTGGAGCAGGGCCTGCTCAGCGCCAACGACGACCTGGTCAACAGCTCCTTCATCGCCTTCCGCGACTACGAGATGTGGAACGCGGTCTTCAGGACCTGGGCGATCTCCACTGTGCTCGGCACCTTCCACCTCGAAGGCGTCTACGACCGGCTGCGGCGCGGCGGCGACACCGGCCCGCTGCGCGAGATGGAGCACTCCAAGTACCTCGGCTCGCCCTTCCCCACCCACGACGGCTGCAACGAACTGCTGCGCCACACCACCGCCGTCAGCGAGCAGGTGGAGAACGGCACCATCACACCGCAGGAGGCGACCCGGCGGCTGTTCGCGCAGCTCTCCGCCGCCGACTTCATCCCGCCGCCGCTCAACCTCGACAAGCCGGGCAACCACTTCTTCCACGCGACCCCCGCGCGCATGGCGCGCACCGTCGCCTGGGCCCGGACCAAGGCACCCGCCGACATCGCGGGCACGGTGACCCACGCCATGCGCGGCTTCGCCATGGAACGCGTCGCGCACGGCGGCTGACCCATCCGTATCCGACCCGAACAGGTGATGGGCACCATGAGAACCGACCCCGACCACATCGGAGACGACCAGCGTGACCCGGACGTCACCGTCCTGGGCACCGGGATCACGGCCACCTCGCTGGCCGTGATCCTCGCCCGGCACGGCCTGCGCGTCCTGCTGCTCGGCGAGCACGACACGTCCGGCAGCGAGCCGGGTGAGATGACGCTGCCGTGCACCTCGTTCCTCTACGAGGTGATCGCCGAGCGCTTCCGGGTGCCGGAGATCGCGCTGCTCGCCGACGCGGGACGGGTCGGACGCGAACTGTCGTACAACTGCGGCGTGCAGCGCACCCTCGGCTTCGTGCACCACCACGAGGGCGCCGGGCACCGGCGGGCCGACTCCCTCCAGTTCAACATCCCCTCGGAGCACGGCGAGAGCCGCTTCTACCGGCCCGACCTGGACGCCTGGATGCTCGCCGCGGCCGTCGGGTACGGCGCCCGGGTACGGCAGCGGGTCCGGGTCGACAAGGCCGTCCCCGAGGACGACCGGGTACGCCTGACCCTGGCCTCGGGCGAGGAGATACGCACCCGCTTCGTGGTCGACACCGGCGGCCCCGACTCGGCCGTGGCCCGCGCGCTCGGCGCCGAGCGGGTCTCCGGGGGCACCGGCACGCGGGTGATCGGCGCGCACGCCGTCGGCGTACGGCCGTACGAGCGGGTCGCGCCGGTCCTCAAGGGCTCGCACCCCTGGTCGCAGGGCACCTTGCACCACGTCTTCGACGGCGGCTGGATACAGGTCGGCCACTTCCGCAACGGCTCGGGTACGCCGGCCGGCTCCGCGCTCGCCACCGTCACCCTGTCGCTGGACGCCGCCCGCTTCCCCCGGCAGGGGACCGACGGCTGGGAGGAGATCCTCGCCCGCGCCGCCCGCCACCCGGCCATCGCCGCCCAACTCGCCGACGCCCAGCCGATGTTCTGCTGGACGGCCGACTCCGGCCAGTGGCACGCCTCGCGCACCGTGGGCGACCGCATGCTGCTGCTCGACGGCTCCGCGCTCGGCGGCGACCCGGTCCTCGGCCGCGACCTCTACACCTCCGCCCAACTCGTCTACTCCGCGGCCTCCGACATCCTCGCCGCGGCCAGGGACGACGACTGGTCGGCGGGCCGCTTCCGTTATCTGGAGCGTTTGCAGCACGGCATGGCGGACCGTCAGGACCGCCTGGTGGACGCCGCGTTGACCGCCAGCTCGCACCCCGCGCTGTGGAGTGCGACGGCCAGGGTCTGGCTGCTGGGCACCATGTTCGACGCGCTCTCCCTCAAGCGGAGCGCCAAGACGATGGCGTCGGGCGCCGCCGAGGCCGCCCTCACCTCGCTGCGCGCCGACCCCGCCACCGGTGTCTGCCACGAGACGCTGCCGGAATACCGCGAGCTGCTCGACTTCACCCTCGCCGCCTGCCGCGACACCGCCGAGGGCCGCGCCACCGCCCGCCAGAGCGCCGACCGGATCTTCGTCCGCCTGCGGAACGAGGCGATGGTGCCGCCGATCTACGGCTTCGGCGACCCCACCGACCGCGAGTACGTCCTCACCACCCCGCAACGGGTGCGCACCCTGCTGTGGGCGCGCAAGGAAGCACCACCGGGAGTGCTGCGCCTGGTGCGGCCCTACGGCGCGCGCGGCGGCGGAAAAGACCTCGGCCATGACGACTGACCAGGAACAGGACATCCGACGCAGACTCGCCCACCTGGGGATCGTGGACATGGAAGCAGACACCGGAACCAAGAGGTTCCCCGCCCAGGCCCTGCCGCCGGAGCCGTCCGCCATGCGCCAGGTGTGCGGGCACTTCACCACCGGCATCACCGTCGTCACCAGCGTGATCGACGGGCAATGGGTCGGCGCCACCGTCAACTCCTTCACCTCCGTCTCGCTGGAACCGCCCCTGGTGCTGTTCTGCCTGCGGCACGACTCCCGGCTGCTGGCGGCCGTCCGCGCCACCGGGACCTTCGCCGTGAGCATCCTCGGCGCGGCACAGGGCCCGGTCGCCATGGGCTTCGCCGCACCGGGACCGACTCGCTTCGACGGGCTGGACTGCCTCAGCGGCAGCGCAGGCGCGCCCATCTTGCGCGACGCCATCGGCTACCTGGAGTGCAAGGTCGCCGACGAGTACCACGGCGGTGACCACCGGATCGTGGTCGGCGCCGTCACCTCGCTCGGCACGCTGGAGGACGACGGCCCGCTCACCTTCTACCGCGGACGGCTCGCCCGGCTCGACAAGGAGCGCTGACCATGAGCATCGACCTGACGCGACAGCCCGTCGCCGAGGCCGTGCCCCCGTACCCCGACCCCTCCGCGCCGCTCGACCTGCGCACCCTGCCCGAGGTGCGCACCCTGGTGGACGCGCTGCGGCTGCGCGCCGCGACACGGCCGGACGACACCGCCTTCGTCTTCCTGCACGACGGCGAGGAGCCGCAGGACCCGCTGACCTACGGCGCCCTCGACGCCGACGCCCGGCGGCACGCCGCCGCGCTCACCGCGGCGGGACTCGCCGGCCGCAACGCCGTACTGCTCTACCCCTCAGGATTCGATTTCGTCCGCGCCCTGCTCGGCTGCATGTACGCGGGCATCGCCGCGGCGCCGGTCCAGGTGCCCAGCCGGGTCAGCGGACTCCAGCGGCTGCGCGGCATCGCCGACGACGCGGACACCCACGCCGTCCTCACCACGGCCGCCGTGGCACGCGAGCTGCGGGAGCGGTTCGGCGACCGCCCGGAGCTGACCGGCCTGACGCTGATCCACACCGACGAACTGCCCGAGGACGCCGCCGGGGGCGCGGACCCGGAGCAGTGGCACGGCACGCTGCCGGGACCGGGCGACACCGCGCTGCTCCAGTACACCTCGGGGTCGACCGGCGACCCCAAGGGCGTGATGGTCACCCACGCCAACTTCATGGCCAACGCGCGGGAGACCGACGACCTGTGGCCCTGCGGCCCCGGCGCCACCGTGGTGTCCTGGCTGCCGCTCTTCCACGACATGGGCATGCTGTTCGGGATCGTGCTGCCGCTGTGGGCGGGCCCGACCTCGTACCTGATGACACCCGAGGCGTTCATCCGCCGCCCGGCCCGCTGGCTGGAGGCGATCTCGCGGTTCCGCGGCACGCACGCCGCCGCGCCCGGCTTCGCGTACGACCTGTGCGTGTCAGCCGCCGCGGAAGGCCGGATCGGCCCCGGCCTCGACCTGTCCAGTTGGCAGGTCGCGGGCAACGGCGCGGAACCGGTGCGCTGGCGGACCATCGAGAACTTCGCCGCCGCCTTCGCCCCCGCGCGCTTCGACCCGCGCGCGATGTGCCCCGGCTACGGGCTCGCCGAGAACACCCTGAAGGCCACCGGCGACCGCGTCGACCGGGAACCCGCCGCCCTGTGGGTCTCCGACGACGCCCTGCGGGACGGCGTGGTCCGGCAGGTCGACGCGGACGCGCCCGGCGCCGTGCCGATCGTCGGCTGCGGCGCGCCGGAGCCCGGGACCCGGATCAGGATCGTCGACCCCGCGACCCTGAACCCGCTGCCAGACGGCCGCGTCGGCGAGATCTGGATCAACGGACCCTGCGTCGCGGCCGGCTACTGGGGCCGCCCGGAGGCGAGCAAGGAGACCTTCTGGGCCCGCACCGCCCCCGCCGCCGACGACAGCCACGAATACCTGCGCACCGGCGACCTCGGCTTCCTCCACGACGGCACCCTGTACATCAACGGGCGGCTCAAGGACCTCGTCATCCGCGCGGGCCGCAACCACTACCCGCAGGACATCGAACTGTCCGCCGAGACCGCCGCCCCCGGCCTGCGCCCCAACTGCGCGGCGGCCTTCTCCGTGGACGACGGCAGCACCGAGAAACTGGTCGTCGTCGTGGAGGCCGACGGGCGGACCTTGCGCGAGACCGGTACGGAACGGCTGCACAGGCTTGTACGTGAGGCGGTCTGGGACAATCATCGGCTGGAGGCGGACGACGTACTGCTGGTGCGGCGCGGCACTCTGCCCAAGACCTCCAGCGGCAAGGTGCGACGCCGCGCCTGCCGACAGCTCTACACGGACGGATCGCTGGCCGACGCCGTCGTACGAAGCGGCTGACGTCCGGGCCCCGCGACGCCCGCACGGCCAGGTCATGACGCACCGAGGAGACACCGTGTCCGCAAGCCCAGGAAGAGGAACCACCGCCGAGCGGCTGTCCGAACTCACCCGCAGGCGGGCCGAGTCGGCGCGGCTGGCGACCGACGCACCAGCCGTCGCGCGCCAGCACGACAAGGGCAAGCTCACCGCCCGCGAACGCATCGACGCCCTGGTCGACCCGGGCAGCTTCGTCGAGCTGGACGCCATGGCCAGGCACCGCTGCCACGACTTCGGCATGGACCGCCAGCGTCCGCTCGGCGACGGCGTGATCACCGGATACGCCACGATCGACGGCCGCCGGGTCTGCCTGTTCGCCCAGGACTTCACCGTCTTCGGCGGCAGCCTCGGCGAGGTCTACGGCGAGAAGATCCTCAAGGTGATGGACCTGGCGCTGCGCACCGGCTGCCCCATCATCGGCATCAACGACTCGGGCGGCGCCCGCATCCAGGAGGGCGTGGTCTCCCTCGCGCTCTACGCCGAACTGGTCAAGCGGCACGTCCAGGCGTCCGGTGTCATCCCGCAGATCTCCCTGATGACCGGCCCCTGCGCGGGCGGCGCCGTCTACGCTCCGGCGATCACCGACTTCATCGTCATGGTCGAGGGCATCTCCCACATGTTCGTCACCGGGCCCGACGTGCTGAAGACGGTGACCGGCCACCAGATCGACCGCGAGGAACTGGGCGGCGGCTACAGCCACAACGCCGTCTCGGGCAACGCCCACCACCTCGCGCGCGACGAGAAGGAGGCGTTCGAGTACGTCCGCCTGCTCCTCGGCTACCTCCCGTCGAACAACATGGACGACGCGCCCGACTACGAGGTGCGCGCCGCGGAGGAGTACACCGCCGCCGACCTCGCGCTCGACGAGCTGATCCCCGACGAGGCCAACCGGCCCTACGACATGCACCAGGTGATCCACACCGTCCTCGACGACGGCGAGCTCCTCGAAACGCAGGAACTGTTCGCCCGCAACATCATCTGCGGTTTCGGCCGGGTGGAGGGCCGCAGCGTCGGCGTGGTCGCCAACCAGCCCTCTCACATGGCCGGGGCACTCGACATCGACGCCAGCGAGAAGGCCGCCCGCTTCATCCGCACCTGCGACGCCTTCCACATCCCCGTCCTCACCTTCGTGGACGTCCCCGGCTTCCTGCCGGGCCTGGAGCAGGAACGCGGCGGCATCATCCGGCGCGGCGCCAAGCTGATCTACGCCTACGCCGAGGCCACCGTCCCCATGGTCACGGTCGTCACCCGCAAGGCGTACGGCGGCGGGTACGGCGTCATGGGCTCCAAGCACCTCGGCACCGACGTCAACCTCGCCTGGCCCACCGCCGAGATCGCCGTCATGGGCGGCGAGAGCGCGGTCACCGTCCTGCACCGCCGCGCCGTCGAGCAGGCCGAGGACCCGGCCGCCGAGCGCGACCGGCTGCGCGCCGAGTACGAACAGGCGCTGTGCAACCCGTACGTCGCCGCCGAGCGGGGCTACGTGGACGCGGTGATCATGCCGCACGAGACCCGCGGGCAAGTGGCCCAGGCGCTGCGGGCGCTCGCCGACAAGCGGGTGACGCGGCTGCCGCGCAAGCACGGGAACATCCCGCTGTGAGCGGCGCGCGCGACCCCGACATCCGGGTGGTGCGGGGCGAGCCCACCGCCGAGGAGCTGGCCGCGCTGCTCGCGGTGTGGGCGGGCGCCGGCGCCGCGCTCGGTGACGAGCCCGCGGCGCGGCGGTCACCTTCGCGGCGATCGTGGCGGCGGGGCACGGTGCCCGCCCCGGACCGCGGCCCCGGCCAGTGGCGGCGCGGCGGCCGGAGCGGCGGCTGGACGCCGTGAGCGCGGCCGGCCGTCGCGCGGCCCCCTGACCGCCGCGGGGCGTCGGAGCCGGGAAGCCGCCGGGGTCGGGGAAGCCGAACCAGCCAAATGAGCCAAGGGAGCCATCGTGCGCAAGGTGCTCATCGCGAACCGCGGTGAAATTGCTGTCCGCGTTGCCCGTGCCTGCCGGGATGCGGGGATCGCGAGTGTGGCGGTGTACGCCGATCCGGACCGGGACGCGGTGCATGTCCGGGTGGCGGATGAGGCGTACGCGCTGGGCGGTGACACTCCGGCGACCAGTTATCTGGATGTCGCCAGGGTGCTGGCCGCCGCGGCGGAGTCGGGTGCGGACGCGGTGCATCCGGGGTACGGATTCCTGTCGGAGAACGCGGAGTTCGCGCAGGCGGTCCTGGACGCGGGTCTGACGTGGATCGGTCCGCCGCCGCAGGCGATCCGGGATCTGGGTGACAAGGTCGCGGCGCGGCATATCGCGCAGCGTGCGGGTGCGCCGCTGGTCGCGGGGACCGCTGATCCGGTGTCGGGGTCGGATGAGGTGGTGGCGTTCGCTGAGGAGCACGGGCTGCCGATCGCGATCAAGGCGGCGTTCGGCGGTGGCGGGCGGGGTCTGAAGGTGGCCCGGACGCTGGAGGAGGTGCCGGAGCTGTACGACTCCGCGGTGCGTGAGGCGGTCGCGGCGTTCGGCCGCGGGGAGTGCTTCGTGGAGCGCTATCTGGACCGTCCGCGGCATGTGGAGACGCAGTGCCTGGCCGACACGCACGGCAATGTGGTGGTGGTCTCCACGCGTGACTGCTCGTTGCAGCGGCGTCATCAGAAGCTGGTGGAGGAGGCCCCTGCCCCGTACTTGTCGCAGGCGCAGGTCGACCAGCTCTACAGTGCGTCGAAGGCGATCCTGCGTGAGGCGGGGTATGTGGGTGCGGGTACGTGTGAGTTCCTGGTGGGCCAGGACGGCACGATCTCGTTCCTGGAGGTCAACACCCGGCTGCAGGTGGAGCACCCGGTGACCGAGGAGGTCTCGGGGATCGATCTGGTGCGGGAGATGTTCCGGATCGCCGACGGTGAGGCGCTGGGGTATGACGACCCGGTGCTGCGGGGGCATTCGGTGGAGTTCCGGATCAACGGTGAGGATCCGGGGCGGGGTTTCCTGCCCGCGCCGGGCACGGTGACGCGTTTCGACGCGCCGACGGGTCCGGGGGTGCGGCTGGACGCGGGTGTGGAGTCCGGCAGTGTGATCGGTCCGGCGTGGGATTCGCTGCTGGCCAAGCTGATCGTGACCGGTGCCACGCGTGAGCAGGCGTTGCAGCGTGCGGCGCGGGCGCTGGGCGAGTTCACGGTGGAGGGGATGGCGACGGCGATCCCCTTCCACCGTGCGGTCGTCACCGACCCGGCGTTCGCACCGACGGACGGGAGTCCGTTCACGGTGCACACGCGGTGGATCGAGACGGAGTTCGACAACACGATCCCGCCGTTCGCGGGTGCGGTCGTGGAGGAGGACGACGCGCCGGGCCGGGAGACCGTGGTGGTGGAGGTCGGCGGGAAGCGTCTGGAGGTGTCCCTGCCCGCGTCGCTGGGGATGACGCTGGCGCGGACGGCGGCCGCGGGGGGTGCCAAGCCCAAGCGGCGGACGGCGGCGAAGGCGGGTGCGGCGGTCTCGGGTGACGCGCTGCCCTCGCCGATGCAGGGCACGATCGTGAAGGTCGCGGTCGAGGAGGGCCAGCAGGTCACCGCGGGTGATCTGATCGTGGTCCTGGAGGCCATGAAGATGGAACAGCCCCTGAACGCCCACCGGTCGGGCACCGTCATCGGCCTCAAGGCCGAAGTCGGCACCTCCGTCTCCTCCGGTGCCGTCATCTGCGAAATCAAGGAGTGAACGGGACCGCCCGACCCGCACCGGCTCAGAGCCAGCCGCGCCGCTTGAACAGGAAGTACAGGAAGGTCACCACCGACGCCATCAGGCCGAGCACCGCTGGATAGCCCCAGACCTGGCGCAGCTCCGGCATGTGGTCGAAGTTCATGCCGTAGATCCCGGCGATCATCGTCGGGGCCGCCGCCATGGCCGCCCACGCGGAGATCTTGCGCATGTCGTCGTTCTGCCGCACACCCACCTGCGTCAGATGCGCCGCCAGGATGTCGGACAGCAGCCGGTCGAGCCCTTCCTCCGCCTCGTTGACGCGCGCCAGGTGGTCGGCGACATCGCGGAAGAACGGCTTGGTGCGCGCGTCCACGAAGGGCGCGTTGCCGCCGGCCAGCCGGGCCATCGGCTCCGAGAGCGGACTGATGGCCCGGCGGAATTCCAGCACCTGGCGCTTGAAGGAGTAGATGACGCCCGCCACCCGCGAGGAGTCGCCGCCGGTGGGGGAGAAGACCTGCTCCTCCAACTCCTCCAGATCCACTTGCAGCTCCGCGGCGATGTCCAGATAGTCGTCCACGACCGCGTCGCAGATCGCGTAGAGCACGGCCACCGGACCGTGCCGCAGCACCTCGGGGGACTTCTCCAAACGGGAACGGGCGTCGGCGGCCGTTTTCGCGTGCCCGTGCCGCACCGTCACCACGAAGGAGTCGCCGATGAAGATCATCAGCTCGTCGGCCGTGACGCGGCTCTTCTCGTCGTCGTAGCGCAACGGCCGCACGACCGTGAACAGCGCCCCGTCGTACGCTTCCATCTTCGGCCGTTGACGGGCCTTGAGCGCGTCCTCGACGGCCAGCGGATGCAGGTCGAACTCGGTGGCGACCCGGTCGAACTCGCTCGTCGTCGGCTCGTGCATGCCGATCCAGACGAAGCAGTTCCCCGACGCGCGGGCCTCGGCGAGCGCGTCGGACAGGTCGTCCGGCGTCTTCTCGCGACGACCGTCCCGGTAGATGGCGCAATCCACGATCACGCGGTGATCCCTTCGGTGAACGTCCGCGGCCGTACCACCCACGCCCGCGCGGCTCCCGGGCCCGTCCGGCCCTGGCCCGCTCCTGCCCGGAACGCGCCGCTTCATGGCCGGATCGCGCCTCCGCCGCGCCACGCCACCGCGCGACCCGCCCGGTCGGCGCGGAACCCGGCGGCGCGGCTGACAGACTGGCCGCATGCAGGACACCTCCTTCTCGCTGACCCGTGTCCGGCTGCGGCAGTACCGCAGCATCCCGGAAGCCGACGTGGCGCTCGGCCCGCTCGTCTTCCTGATCGGGCCCAACGGCTCGGGGAAGAGCAACTTCCTCGACGCCCTGCGCCTGGTCTCCGAGGGACTGCGGACCTCCCTCGACGAAGCGCTCGACCGGCGCGGCGGCGTCGCGCAGGTCCGCCGCAGGTCGGCGGGACACCCGACCCGCTTCAGCGTCGACCTCGACTTCCGCGGCCCGCACGGCGACGGCGGCTACGGAATCCAGGTCGCGGCCGAACGCGGCGGCGGCTTCCGTATCGTGCGCGAGCACTGCACCGTACGGCCCGCCGCCGCCCGCGACGGCGCGGCCGCCTACCGGGTGGACGACGGGGTGCTGACCTCCAGCACCGAGTCCGGTATGCCCGCGGCCGACCGTCACCGCCTGCTGCTCGCCGACCTCGCCACCCGCAAGCCCTTCAAGCACGTCCACGACGGCCTCGCCGACATCGGCGTGTTCACCCTCAACCCGGAGGCCATGCGCGAGCCGCGGACGCCCGGATCCGGTCAACTCCTCCAGCGCGACGGCTCCGACATCGCCGCGGTACTGCACCGGCTGGGCCGGAGCGCGCGCGGCCGGGAGGACAAGGCGCGGATCGAGAGCTATCTGCGGCAGATCGTGCCGGGCATCCACGGCGTGACCCGGCGCACGCGCGGGGGCCGCGAGATCCTGGAGTTCACCCAGGACGTGCCCGGCGCCAAGGCGCCCTGGCGGTTCGGCGCGCCCTCCGTCTCCGACGGCACCCTGCGCGCACTCGGCGTCCTCACCTCGCTGTTCACCCCCGCGGGCGGCGCCTACAGCACGGTGGCCGTCGAGGAGCCCGAGACCGCCCTGCACCCCACGGCGACCGGCGCGCTGCTGGCCGCGCTGCGAGACGCCAGCGACCGCCGCCAGGTCATCGCGACCAGCCACAGCCCCGACCTCCTCGACACCGACGAGATCGACCCGGCGGAACTGCTCGCCGTCCGCGCGCCCGGCGGCCGTACCGTCATCGCCCCGCTCGACGCGCCCGCCACCTTCGCGCTCCGCGCCCAGCTCCACACCCCCGGCCAACTGCTGCGCGCCGACCAGCTCCTGCCGCACCCGTCCCCGCCCGCGGGGGAAGAGCGCGCGCGTGTGAGGTGAGACGGGCCGCCGTCCGCCCGCCCCGCGCGTCCACCGGTGAGCCGACGGCCGCCACGACGGAGTGAAGGACCGGTCGTGGCGCGCCGGGCGGCGCGGCGGCTGCCCTAGGGTGACGACGATGACTACCACGATCGTGTTCGACATCGGCGAGACCCTGATTTCCGACGCGCGGCACTGGGCGGGCTGGGCCGACTGGCTCGGCGTCCCGTCACACACCGTCTCGGCCCTGGTGGGAGCGGTCGTCGCCGAAGGGCGCGACGACGGCGACGCGCTGCGGCTGATCACCCCCGGCCTCGACATCCCCGCCGCCTACGCCGCCAGGGAGGCGGCCGGGCGGGGCGAGCACCTGGACGAGACGGATCTGTACCCGGACGTCCGCCCCGCGCTGGCCCGGCTGCGGGAGGCCGGCATCAAGGTGCTCGCCGCCGGCAACCAGACCGCCCGGGTCGGGGAGCTGCTGCGCGGCCTCGACCTGCCGCTCGACCTGGTCGCCACCTCCGCGGAATGGGCCGTCGCCAAACCGAGCCCCGGCTTCTACGCGAAGGTCGTCGAGGTCGCGGGGGCCGAACCCGAAGAGATCCTTTACGTCGGCGACCACCCCGGCAACGACGTCTTCCCCGCGAAGCGCGCGGGACTGCGCGTCGCCCACCTGCGCCGCGGGCCCTGGGGCCACCTGTGGGCCGACGACCCCGACGTGGCCGCCGCCGCGGACTGGCGGATCAATTCCCTGACCGAACTCGTCGCCATCGCGTCCCGCTGACCGGCATCGGCACCGGCACCGGAACCGGAGCCGGCATGGGCATCGGAACCGGCCTGGGCACCGGCATCGGAAGCCGTACCGCGCGCGGACCGCGACGGGATTGATCATCCGTTCCGTGGGGAGGCGGAGGAATGACGAGAGAGGGCGGGGACATGAGCACGAGCTACCAGGACGGCTGGATCGAGTGCACACCTGACGCGCTCCGGATCCGCGGCTACTACTTCCCCTGGGGCACGAAGACGATTCCGTACGCGTCGATCCGCACGGTCACCCGCGTGAAGATGGGCGTGTTCAGCGGGCAGGGCCGCATCTGGGGCACCGCGAACCCCCGGTACTGGGCGAGCCTCGATCCGCGGCGGCTGTCCAAGACGGAAGGTCTCGTCCTGGACACCGGGAAATTCGTCCGGCCCTTCATCACCCCGGACGATCCGGCGGCCGTCGAGAGCATCCTGCGCGAGCGCTCCGGCGCCGGACCGGACGACCGGGCTTCCTAGGGCCTGTAGGGCCTGACCGATCCCGTACGCCTGTCCCCTGCGGGGGCCGGTCGTACGGAGGGCGTCAGCCGAGCGCGCCCGCCACCGTCACGGCGGGCCCGGTCCGGCCGACGTCACCGGTCCCCGCCGCGATCAGCGCCGAGGCGGCGGCCCGGGCGGCGACGGCCGCCGAGGGGTCGCGGTCCATCCGGGCGGAGATCCCGGCGCCGTCGTAGAGCAGATGGAGCTGGCGGCCCAGCGACCGCGGGTCGGCGGCGCCCGCCTCACCGGCGAGGCGGGTGAACAACTCCCGCAGCCAGGCACGGTGGTTGTCCGCGGCCTCCTCCACGAGACTGCCGGGACCGGCCTCCGCGCCGGCCCGGACGAAGGCGCAGCCGTGGAAGCCCGGTTCCCCGAAGAGCGCGCCCTGCGCCTCGAAGACCGCCAGCAGCCGCTCGCGCGGAGTGTCGCGGCTGTCGACCGCGTCGGTGATCCGCTGGGTGATGCCCGCGTGGCGGCTGTCGAGGTAGGCCCGGATGAGCTGTTCCTTGCCGCCGAAGGTGTTGTACAGCGACGCCTTGGCCACGCCCGCGTGCTCGATGACCCGGTCGATGCCGACGCTCCGCACGCCCTCGGCGTAGAACAGCTCGTCCGCGGCGGCGAGTAGTCGCTCACGCGCCGACGGCTTCGTGGTGGTCCGGGAAGTCGCCATGGCCGTCACCTTTCGGACAGATCTGTCTGCATTATGCCCCGGCGGCGGGACAAGCCCGGGGGCGACGAGCCGGGACGGTCGGGGGGCGGTCGCGCCCGGCCCGGAGTCCGAGGTCACACGGCCGGCCGGGGGGACTGCTCGGAGGCGGCCCAGGTCAGTTGCTTGAGCTCCATCCGGGCGGCCGGAGCCGTTCCGGGCAGCGACGCCCAGTAGGGATGGGTGGAGATCCGGACGGAGAGCCTTTGCAGGCGGCGCCGGAGCACGGTGGTCTGCGTACCGGCGGGAGCGTCGGCGAGCAGGCGGTAGGTGATGTACCAGTCGCGCTGCGCCTCGATGAGATCAGCGGGGAAGTCGTGCTGCTTCATGGGGGCAATCCTGGCACGTGTTCGAATATTTGTGCGAGTCCATCTCGTCACGTTCGTACGACAGCCGCCCCTCCGCCGCCGGTGGCCGGGGACACGGCCGGGTGGAGAGGCGGTGGAGGGGCGGAGAATGGGGGAGAGGGGGACAATCGGGGTGTTCGCCCGCGTGTCGCGGCTCACGCGCCGCGGCTCGCCCTCGGTGGAGGAGGTCCGGACATGAACGAGGCAACGCGACGGCAGGGCTCGACCGTGTGGGACCCGGCGACGGACGGCGGCACCGCGGGCCATGGCATGGGGGACCGGCCCAAGGGGCCGCACAACATCCAGAACCACTCCGAGGAGTTCGACCAGTCGGTCCGGGACGCGGAGACCGAGGCGGCCACCGCCGATCGGGCCCGCTTCCACGGCGTGTCCGTCCGGCTGCTGGAGTCGGGCACGGCGGTGCACGACATGATCCAGGCGCTGTTCAACAAGGAGACGACCGCCCCGGCCGATCTGCGGCCGGTGGCCGACGCCTTCCGTCGGCACTGCGCCGCCAAGGACGCCACGGCGGGGCGCGCGCTGGAGTCCCACCCGCCGGTCGCCGAGGCGGTCAGGCGCGACCGCGAGGAGGGCGCGTACCTCCTCGCCCTCCTCGACGGCTCCATCGCGTCGCCGGGTCCGGCCGGAACGCGCGCCCAGACCGTCAACGGTGTGCTGGCCGACATCGACCAGTTCCTCGGCCACGAACAGCGCGACTTCATCCCGCTGATCGAGCGCGAACTCCCGGTCTCGCAGAGCAACCGCCTGGCCGCCTCCTTCGACGGCTGACGGCTGACGGCTGACGGCTGGCTGCTGGCTGCTGACGGCTGGCTACTGACGGCCGGAGGACGACGCGTACGCCTGACGCCTGCGACGCCTGCGCCTCACACCTGCGGGTACGCCCGAACCCCGCGCTCCGACCGGCGGCCCCGCTGCCGCCTCACTACCTGCCCATCAGCTCCCGCGCCGCCGACGCGACCGCGTCCGCCGTCAGCCCGAAGTGCTCGTAGAGTTCGGCGGCCGACGCCGACGCGCCGAACTCCTGGACGCCGATCGACCGGCCGTCGAGGCCGATCAGGTCGTACCAGCCCTGACCGACGCCCGCCTCGACCGCGATCCGGCGGCGTACGCCCGGCGGGATGACACTGTCGCGGTACGCCGCGTCCTGCGCGTCGAACCACTCACGGCACGGCATCGACACGACGCGCGCCCGTATCCCGTCCGCGGCCAGCGCCCGCGCCGCGGTGACGGCGAGCTGCACCTCGGACCCGGTGGCGATGACCACGACGTCCGGGTCGGCCGGACCGGCCGACGGGTCCGCGACGGGCGCCTCGTACCGTACGTAACCGCCCCTGACCGCCTCGGCGGCCGAGCCGAACCCGTCCGTGCCGTCGGGGAAGACCGGCAGGTCCTGACGGCTGAGGCTGAAACCGGTCGGCCCGGCGGACCCGGCCGCGCCGAGCACCTTCCACAGGGCGACGGCCGTCTCGTTGGCGTCACCGGGCCGCACGATGTCCAGGCCCGGAATCGCGCGCAGGGACGCCAGGTGCTCGACCGGCTGGTGGGTCGGGCCGTCCTCGCCGAGACCGATGGAGTCGTGCGTCCACACGTAGAGCGTCGGCAGCTTCATCAGCGCGGCGAGCCGTACCGCCGGGCGCATGTAGTCGCTGAAGACGAGGAAGGTGCCGCCGTAGGGACGGCTGAGGCCCGACAGCGCGATGCCGTTCATCGCGGCGGCCATGAAGTGCTCGCGGATTCCCCAGTGGACGGTGCGTCCCGCCGGGTCGGCGCCGGGCTGCGCGCTCGACGCCGGAAGGAAGGACGAACTGCCCTCCACCGTCGTGTTGTTGGAGTCGCCGAGGTCGGACGAGCCGCCCCACAGCTCGGGCAGTTCCGCCGCCGCCGCGTTCAACGCCCGCCCGAACGCCTTCCGCGTGGCCACCTGGGTGTCCGCCGCGAAGACCGGACGCGCGTCCTCGAAGGCGGCGGGGAGCCCCTTGGCCGTCAGCCTGTCGAGCAGCGCCCGCCCGTCCGGATTCCCGCGCGCCCACGCGTCGAACGCCGCGTCCCACTCCCGGTGGGCCGCCGATCCCGCCGCGCGCGCCGCCGACGTCAGCCGCTCGTGGAGATCGGCCGATACGTCGAAGGCGGTGTCCGGGTTCACGCCGAGGACGGACTTCGCCGCGCGGACCGCGTCGGCCCCGAGAGCGGAGCCGTGCGACTTCGCGGTGTTCTGCGCGCCGGGCACCGGCCAGGAGATGATGCTGCGCATCAAGACGATCGACGGCCGCGTCGTCTCGGCGGCGGCTTCCTCCAGCGCCCGCGACAGTGCGGACACGTCGATGTCGCCGTCGGCCGCGAGGCCGACCCGCTGCACGTGCCATCCGTACGCCTCGTAGCGGGCGCCGACGTCCTCGCTCGTGGCCAGGTCCGTGCTGCCCTCGATGGAGATCCGGTTGTCGTCGTAGACGACGACGAGGTTGCCCAGGCGCTGGTGACCCGCGAAGGAACCGGCCTCGGCGCTGATGCCCTCCTGGATGTCGCCGTCGGAGCACAGGACGAACACCCGGTGGTCGAAGGGGCTTGTCCCCTCGGGCGCGTCGGGGTCGAGCAGGCCGCGCTCGCGGCGGGCGCCCATCGCCATGCCGACCGCGGTGGCGATGCCCTGGCCGAGCGGCCCGGTCGTGGTCTCCACACCCGGCGTGTGCCCCCACTCGGGGTGCGCAGGGGTGAGGCTGCCGCGCTTTCGGTAGGCGCGCAGGTCGTCCAGCGTGAGCGGATATCCGGCGAGGTAGAGCTGGATGTACAGCGTGAGGCTGGAGTGACCGCAGGACAGGACGAACCGGTCCCGCCCGCGCCACCGGGGGTCGGCGGGGTCGTGGCGCAGGAAGCGCCGGAATATCAGATGGGCGGCGGGCGCCAGGCTGACGGCGGTGCCGGGGTGACCGTGGCCCGCCTCCTGCACGGCGTCCATGGCCAGGACGCGGGCGGTGGTCACGGCCCGCTGGTCGTCCTCGGTCCAGGGTATGTGGGCATGCTGAACGTACGTGCTCGTCACGAGCGCTCCTTCGACACGAAAAGAGGGTGCGGGCGGGGCGGGGCCCGCCGGCTCACCAGAGGGTGTAGCCGCCGTCGATGACGAGGATCTCGCCGGTGACGAAGGACGAGGCGGGGCTGGCCAGGTAGAGCGCGGCCGGGGCGATCTCCGACGCCTGCGCGTACCGCTGCATGGGCACTTCGTCGATCCAGTAGTGCTTGTACTCGGGCAGGTCGATGTCCGAGATCTCGGTCTTCGTGTAACCGGGCGCGATCGCGTTGACCCGTACCGACCTCGGCGCCCACTCGGCGGCCAGGGACTTGGTCAGGTGGTGCACCCCGGCCTTGGACACGGCGTAAGGGGCGTGCCACTGCGGGCGGTTGATGATCATGCCGGACATGGAGCCGACGTTGACGATCGATCCGGTGCCGCGCTCGACCATCGACTCGCCGACGACCTGGCTGACCTTCCAGACCGCGTCGAGGTTGGTGGCCATCACACGGTCCCAACTGTCGTCGTCGATGGTCAGGGACTCGCCGTGGATGCCGATGCCCGCGTTGTTGATCAGGACGTCGACCGGGCCGAGCTCCGCGGTGACCCGCTCGTTCATGGCCACGATGTCCGCGCGGCTGGTGACGTCGGTCCTCGTCGAGATCGCGGTGGCGCCCAGCGCGGTGAGTTCGGCGACCGCCTCGGCGTTGCGCGCCTCGTCCCGGCCCGCGATGGCGACGGACGCGCCCGCTTCCGCCAGCGCGGTGGCGATGGCCTTGCCGATACCGCGGTTTCCGCCGGTGACGACGGCGACCTTGCCGTTCAGCCGGAACTGATCCAGGACACTCATGCCGATTGCTCCTCGGTTGACGTCGGCGCTGACTGCGCGTCGGGCACCCGGACGATCCGGTCCGCGCGAGTGCGGGTTGCGTGAATGAGTTCTGCGTTGCGCTGGTCGGAGCCGTGCGACCGCTCGTACGCCTCCGCCGCCGACCGGCCGTACCGCATGTGCCGGGCGATCAGCCGTTCCATGCGCACGTCCTCGTCGGGGTCGACGTACCAGCACGCGTCGAGCAGCGGCTGTACGGCTCCCCACCGGGGCCCGTCGACCAGCAGGTAGTTGCCCTCGGTGACGACCAGCGGGACGTCACGGGGGACGGGCACCGCGCAGGCTATGGACTCCTCGATGGCGCGGTCGAAGAACGAGGCGTAGACGACCTCCTCGTCGCGGGCGCGCAGCCGGCGCAGGAGGTTGATGTAACCGGCCGCGTCGAAGGTGTCGGCGGCCCCCTTGGAGGCATGGCGGCCGAGCCGGTGCAGTTCGGCGTTGGCCAGGTGGAAGCCGTCGAGGCTGACGAGCACCGCCTGGTCACCGAGCGCGTTCACCAGGGCTTCGGCGAGAGTGGACTTCCCGGAGCCGGGCGCGCCCGTGATTCCGAGGATCCGGCGCTGCCCGGAAGTGATCAGCGCCCGGGCCGAGTCGATGAGGGCGTCGTAGTCCGCGCCGTCGGCCCCGGGATTGTGCTGGGGGTCGGCGGCCGGTCCTGGGGGGTTCAATTTTCGCCTTTCGAGAGATCCGTCGGTGCCGCGTGCGCGCCCTGCGGGGCGGAGTCCCCGGCGGGCGCTTCCACGCCCACGAGGGTGTCCGGCGCCTTGGCGCCGGTCATGACGGCGACGGCTTCTTCCATGCTGGTGTCGTTCTTGTCGACCAGGGCGATACGCCGCCCCAGCCGGTGGATGTGGATCCGGTCCGCGACCTCGAAGACGTTCGGCATGTTGTGGCTGATGAGCACCACCGGCAGGCCGTTGTCGCGGACGCGCAGGATCAGGTCGAGGACCTGGTTCGTCTCGCGCACGCCGAGCGCGGCGGTCGGTTCGTCCATCACCACGACGCGGGTCGCCCACGCGGCGACGCGCGCCACCGCGACGGCCTGCCGCTGCCCGCCGGAGAGCGTCTCGACCTTCTGCCGGATGGACTGGACGCGGATGCCCAGGTCGGCCATCTGCTGGGCCGAGCCGCGGCGCATGGCGCCCTTGTCCAACTGCCGGAAGACCGTGCCGAGTACGCCGCGACGGCGCTGCTCCCGGCCGAGGTAGAGATTCTGCGAGATGTCCAGGGCCGGGGCCACGCCCAGCTCCTGGTACACCGTCTCGATGCCCGCCCTGCGCGCGTCGAGCGGGCTGCGGAACTGCACTTCCTCGCCGTTCAGACGCAGGGTGCCGGAGCCGGGGACGACTGCGCCGGTCAGCGATTTGATCAGCGTCGACTTGCCCGCGCCGTTGTCCCCGATGACGGCCAGGATCTCGCCGGGCCGCAGGTCGAAGTCGGTGTTGTCCATGGCCACGACGTGGCCGTAGTGCTTGGTGAGGCCGCGGCCCTCCAGCACCTTCGGCTGGGACCCGGACTCGGCGGGCTGGGACCCGGTGGGGGTGTACCTGCCGGGAGCGGACCCGTCGGGCAGGGATGCGGAGTGCGTCATCGCGACTGCCTCCTTCGTACGAGTTGGTCGACGCCGACCGCGACGACCACCAGGACACCGGTGGCGACCTGCTGGTAGAGCGAGTCGATACCGGCCTGGGTGAGGCCGTTCTGCAGCACGGTCACGATCAGCGCGCCGATGAACGTTCCGATGACGCCGCCGCGACCGCCGAACAGGCTGGTGCCGCCGATGACGACCGCGGTGATGCTGTCGAGGTTGGCGGTCGAGTAACCGCTCGGGTCGGCGGTCGGGGTGCGGCCGAGCGCCTGCCAGGCGGCGAAGACGTAGACGACCGCGGCGACCATGTACACCCCGAGGAGCAGGCGCTTGACCTTGATCCCGGCGAGTTCGGCGGCCTTGTGGTTGTCACCGAGTGCGTAGACCCGCGTGCCCCAGGAGGTCTGTCCGAGGGCGTAGGCCAGGACGGCGGTGAGGCCGATCCAGAGCATCACGCCGTAGGTGATCGTCACCCCGCCGACCGTCACACCGTTGTTGAGGCAGGTCAGCAGGCTGGAGTTGATCGGGTACGTCTGCGACGAGGTGTAGAGCCTGGCCGCCGCGGCCACCACGGACATCACGCCGAGGGTGACGATGAACGGTGGCAGTCTCAGCAGCGAGACCAGCGCGCCGTTGACCGAGCCGACCGCCACGCACACCACCAGGCCGACCAGCAGCGCCAGGGCCGGGTTGTTGTGGACGGCGATCTTGCCGATCACGACAGAACCGAGCACCATGATCGCGCCGTTGGCCAGGTCGATCCCCGACGTCAGGATGATCAGGGTCTGTCCGAGGGCGAGGGTGCCGACCACGACGGACTGCTGGGCGATCAGCGACAGATTCTCCGAGTTGAAGAACGTGCTGGTCGACAGCGTGAAGACGATCACCGCGACGATCAGGGCGGCGAGCGGTCCGGCGATCTGGTTGCCGGCGAAGGCGCGGAGCAGGCTGCCGCGCGAGATCCCCGTCTCCAGCGCCTCCGCGTCCGCGTCATGCGTCGTCGTTCCTGTCACTTCGGACCCCAGCAGTGGTCGAGGCCCCAGGCGGAGGTCTCGGAGGCGATGCCCTTGACCGGCTTGTCGGTGATCAGGACGGTGCCCGAGTCGGTGACGCCGGCCTTCGGCTTGGTGCCGTCCTTGATGTAGGCGGCGGCGGCCTCGACGGCCATCTCACCCATCTTGCTGGGGAACTGCATGGCGGTGGCGCCGATGACGCCGTTCTTCACGTCCTGGACGCCGGAGCACGCGCCGTCGACCGAGACCAGCGTGGTCTTGCCCGCGAGGCCCTTGTTCTTGATGGCGGTGTAAGCGCCGTGCGCGGTCGGCTCGTTGATCGTGTAGACGACGTTGATGTCGGGGTGGGCCGACAGCAGGTTCTCCATCGCGGACTGCCCGGTGTCGATCGTGCCCTGGGTGAGCGCGGTGCCCGCCACCTGCGGCGACTTGGCGGTGATGCCGTAGCCCTCGAGGAAGCCGTCGTGGCGTCCCTTGGCCGGACCGTCGGACAGGTCGAAGTCGAGCATCGCGATGTGCGGGTCCTGCGGCGAGGACGCCTTGGCCCACTGGCCGATGAGCTTTCCCGCGGCGACGTTGTCGGTCGCGTAGGTGGCGTCCGCGGCGCTCTCCGGCGACAGCGGCGAGTTGACGGTCATCACGAGGATGCCCTTGTCCCTCGCCTGCTTCACCACGCCGTTGAGCGCGGTCGCGTTGGCCGGGGTGAGCACGATGGCCTTGACCTTGTTGGCGATCATGTTCTCGATGGCGGTCACCTGGGTGGCGGAGTCACCGGGCACCTTGGCCTCGGCCTTCATGACCTTCCAGCCCTTGGCCTTGGCGGCGGCCTCGGTCGCCTTCTCCAGGGTGCCGAAGAACGGGTTGCTCAGGTTCAGCTCGACGATGCCGATCGTGACCGCTCCGCCGGAACTGCCGGTGGTGCTGCCGCTGCTCGAACTGCACCCCGCGACGGCGAGGGCACAGGTTCCGGCCAGGGCCATGACTCCGAGCTGTGCCGGTCTGCTGGCCCATCGGGTGATCTTCATGGGGTTCCTCCTGGATGCGGGGCCGTTAACTCGGCCAGTCGGCAGAGCACGGGGCGATGACAGAGATATTTCGCAATGTTTCACTGGCTGTCAAGCAGAAA
Source organism: Streptomyces sp. NPDC093221 (assembly GCF_044753885.1). Classification (NCBI taxonomy): domain Bacteria; kingdom Bacillati; phylum Actinomycetota; class Actinomycetes; order Kitasatosporales; family Streptomycetaceae; genus Streptomyces; species Streptomyces sp. NPDC093221. The sequence continues at coordinate 191,637 of NZ_JBIVOA010000007.1, forward strand.
TATTTATCTTTTGTCTTTCCACCGACAAAAGAACGTGCTTCACTAAGCTCTGGCCGACGTCCGAGACCGGGAGTGAGATGACTGCGACGACCAGTACGACGACAGGCGGCCCGTCACCGTGGCGGGCCGACGAGGGGCCTGGAAGAATCCTGGAACTCATCACCACGGGCCAGGCCCGCACGCGGTCCGCCCTCACCCAGGTCACGGGCCTGTCCCGGTCCACGGTCGGCCAGCGGCTCGACGCGCTGTTCGCCGCCGACCTGATCCGCGAGGGCGCGGAGAACGTGCCCTCGCGCGGCCGGCCGTCCAAGACGCTCCAGCTCAACCACGCGGCGATGCTGATGATCGGCGTGGACATCGGCGAGGAGCGGACCCGTATCGCGGTCACCGACCTCAACACCAACATCCTGGTCGACCGGGTCGAACGACTCGCCCTCGGCGAGGGCCCCGACGTCCTGCTCGACAAGATCACCGAGACCGTGCGCGACATGATCGTCCAGGCCGGACTGGGCGAAATACCGGTGGCGGGCATCGGCCTCGGCCTGCCCGCGCCCGTGGACTACGACGCGGGCAAGGTGCTCGGCTGGTCGATCATGTCCGGCTGGGACGGCTACGACATCCGCGGCCACCTGCGCAGGACCTGGCAGGTCCCGATCCTGATCGACAACGACGTCAATCTGCTCACCCTGGCCGAGCACCGGCGGTTCTGGCGCGACGAGCCGCACCTGCTCTACATCAAGGCCGGTACGGGGGTCGGCAGCGGCATGGTGATCGGCGGCCAGATCAACCGCGGCGCCCAGGGCGCGGCGGGCGACATCGGCCACGCGCACATCGGCGGCTTCGGCGACCCCCAGTGCCGCTGCGGGAACCTCGGCTGCCTGGAAGCCCTGATCGGCGGCTGGGCCCTGGCCCGCGACCTGCGCAGCCGCCAGCACAGCGACAGCCACGACGCGCGCTATGTCGTCACCCAGGTCAAGCGCGGCGACACCGAGGCCGTCGCCAGCCTGCGGGCCGCGGGCCGCGTTCTCGGCGAGATGGTCGCCTACGCCACCAGCCTGCTCAACCCCGACGTCATCGTCCTCGGCGGCATGCTCGGCACCACCGGCGACCACCTGCTGGCAGGCGTGCGCGAGGTGATCTACCAGCGCTCACTCCCGCTGGCCACCCGGCAGTTGCGCATCGTGCCCACCCGCTACAAGTCCCGCGCCGGGATCGCAGGCGCGGGCTATCTCGTCCGCGACCACGTCCTGAATCCCGCTACCCTCGACATCACCCTGGCAGCCGGAGGCTCCCCGATCGCGGTGACGTGACCTCCGGCCCCCGCGGCTACGTGGTCGCCAGCAGCGTGGCGACCAGGCCGCGCGCCCATGCGCTGGAAGCGGGCCGGGCGCTGAAGATCGCGCGGTAGTACAGCGGGCCGAGCAGCGTGTCGACCGCGCGCTCCAAGGACGGGACCTTGCCGCCGCGCGCCTGCTCGCGCTCGATGATCGCGCGGAGCTGGTCGTGCCGGTCGGCCGTGCACGCGCAGCCGCCCTCCGGGCCCGAGCCGATCGTCGCGCGCATCAGGGCCAGCACGTCGGGGTCGGCGAGGTCGGTGGCGACGTCGCCCATCCACCGCTCCAGGTCACCGGCCAGCGAGCCGGAGTCGGGTACGACGATGTCGCCGCTGAACCTGCTGGTCGCGACGTCGGCCAGGAGCTGCGCCACCGAACCCCAGCGCCGGTAGACGGTGGTGGGGTGCACCCCGGCGCGCGCGGCGACGGCGGGAATGGTGAGCGCGTCGCCCGGTTCCGTGGCGAGCGATTCCTCGACGGCTCGGTGCACTGCGGCCCGTACGCGTGCGGAACGGCCACCGGGACGGGTCTGGACTGCTTCGGTCATGCGGAAATTATCGCACCAATCGCTGCGTTAGCATGAACGTCGCTAACGCAACGATCACTGCAATCGGAGAGTCGTATGACCGGCGCGCTGACGCCCCAAGAGAAGAGCCCCGCGTCCCCGGGTGTCACGTCCCGGGGCGCCGAGCCCGTGGCGATACCGGGCGCGGGGAACGGCTCCCGGCGGCGCGGCCTGAGCCGTCCCGTCGCCTTCGCCGCCATCGCCGCGATCTTCATCCTGTTCATGGCGGCGTCGAGCGCGCCGTCCCCGCTCTACGTCGTCTACCAGCACGAATGGAACTTCTCCGCGTCCATGCTGACCACCGTCTTCGCGGTGTACGTCGTCGGCATGATCGGCGCGCTGCTGGTGCTCGGGGCGCTGTCGGACCACATCGGCCGCCGCCCCGTCCTCGTCTCGGCCATCGCGCTCGAAGCCGTCGCGATGCTGCTGTTCATCGTCGCGGGAGACGTCTCCGTGCTGCTGGTGGCCCGCTTCGTCCAGGGCATCGCCACCGGCGCGGCCATGACGACACTCGGCGCGACCCTGGTCGACCTCAACCCACCGCACGCACCGCACCGCGCCGGAGTCATCAGCGGCGCGGCCCCCACCTTCGGCCTCGGCGTGGGCGCGCTCGGATGCGGCTTCCTCGTGCAGTACGGCCCGCACCCGACCCGGCTGGTCTACGTACTCCTGCTCACCGGTCTGGTGCTCGCGGGCCTGCTCGTCTCCCTGCTGCCCGAGACCTCGCAGCGGCGGCCCGGCGCGGCGCGCTCGCTGCAACCGCGCCTCGGCGTCGCCCCCCGGCTCCGCGCCGACCTCGTCGGACTCGTGCCGATCCTCGTCGCGAGCTGGGCGCTGGGCGGTCTGTACCTCGCGCTCGGCCCCTCGGTCGCGGTGGGACTGTTCGGCCTGTCCAGCCACGTCATCGGCGGACTCGTCGTCACCCTGCTGTGCGGACCGGCCTCGATCACCGCCTTCGCCCTGCGCGGCTGGCCCACCGAACGCACCCTCGCGCTCGGCGCCGCCCTGCTGGTCACCGGCACCGCCGTCGGCCTGGCCGGAGTGCAGGCCGAGTCGGTCACCACGGCCGCCCTCGGCACCGCCGTCGCCGGTGTCGGCTTCGGCGCCGCCGGTCTGGCCAGCTTCGGCACCCTCGCCCGGATCGCCGAACCGGCCGAGCGCGGCGAACTCTTCGCCGTCGCCTTCGTGATCTCCTACCTCGCCTTCAGCATCCCCGCCGTGGTCGCCGGATTCGCCACCACCGACGTCGGCCTCCACCGCACCGCCGTCGTCTACAGCGCGGCCGTCATCGTCTTCGGCGCCCTCGCCCTGATCGCCCAACGCGTCCGTATCAGCCGCACGGCGGCGAACGCGTAGCACCGACGCGCGGCACCCACCCGCAGCACCCGCGGTCCTCGGCCCCACGGCCGAGGACCGACGGGCGTCAGCGGGTGAGCAGCGCGGCGACCGCCCGGGCGGTGGGGAGGGATTCGCCGTGGGTGAAGACCGCGTTGACCGCCTCGGGCAGGACGTCCTCGGTGCCCGGCCAGCCGAGGCACACGACGACGGCGCCGGGGGAGAGGGCCAACTGCCGTGCGAGCGCCGCGTCCTGGGCGGGATCGCTGCCGGGCGTGCCGACCAGGACCACATCGGCCGGGATATCGGGGGAGGCCGTACCGTCCTGCGCCTCGCCCGGTGTCAGGTCCCCCTGCTGGGCCCGGCCCTCGACGGTGGCCGTCCGCGCGAAGACCGCCTCGACGGTCGAGCCGGGCAGCCGTTCGAGCAGGGCGTCCGCGACCAGGTCGGAGAGCCGCCCGGTCGCCACATTGCGCCGCCTGCGCACGTCCACGACGCGCACCGCCCCGCTCAGCGATCCGGCGACCTGTCCGCGTACGCGCAGTGCCCGCCGCGCCGCGGCGGCGTTGGCGTCGGTCACGTCCGACGTCACCGAAGCTTCCGAGACGTCGCCGCCTCGGGCCCCTTGAGTCCAGTCCGCGAGGGCGTGGACGCGGGCCGCCGCCTCTTCGAGCCGGGCTACCGGCAGGCGGCCCTCGGCGACCGCCCGCGTCACCGCGTCCAGCACCGCGCGGAATTCCTCCTCGTCGGTGGGCGTGCCACCGGTCAGCGGCAGGCCCGGATTGCCCAGGCACACCAGATCGACGCCCGCGGCCAGCGCCCGTACCGCGCTCTCGGCGAAGCCGATGGTCTCGGCGACCGCCAGCATGCTGATCGCGTCGGAGACGATCACGCCGTCGAAGCCCAGACCGTCGCGGAGCAGGGCGACGACGGCGGGACTGACCGTCGCCATGGCGCTGTCCAGCGCGGGGAAGACGATGTGCGAGGTCATCACGCAGCGCACCCCGGCCTCCATCGCGCCCGCGAACGGCACGAGGTCCCGGCTCCGCAGCGTCTCCAGATCGACCCTCACGACCGGCAGGCCCACGTGCGAGTCGACCTTCGTGTCGCCGTGGCCGGGGAAGTGCTTGGCGCAGGCCGCGACCCCCTCGGCCTGCATCGCGGTCACGAACGCGGCCGTGTGCGTGCCGACCAGATCGGGGTCCGCGCCGAAGGAGCGCACCCCGATCACCGGGTTGGCGGGGTCGGAGTTGACGTCCGCCACCGGCGCGAGCGCCAGGTCGATGCCCGCTGCCCGTACGTCACGGGCGATCCCGCGCGCGACCGCCGCGGTCAGCGCGAGGTCGTCGGCGCGGCCGAGCACCGCCGCGCCGACGTGCGGAGAGCCGCCGCGCACATGCAGCCGGGTGACACCGCCGCCCTCCTCGTCCATCGCGATGACCGCCCGCCCGGCCGCGTGGATCCGCTCCGACAGCGCCGCGGTCTGCTCGGGCGACTCCAGATTGTGCCCGAAGTAGCAGACGGAGCCCAGGCCGTCGCGCAGGGCGTCGAGCAGCCACGGCGGCGCCGACGTACCGGTGAAGCCCGGCATGAGAACGGCGTGGACCAGCCGCCGGGTCCGGTCGTCCACGGCGGGCGCCGTGCTCGTGGTGCTCCCGGAGGTCCCGGTGTTCACAGATGACATGGAGTCCTCACTTCACGGCGCCGGCCACCAGGCCCATGGTCAGCCGTCGTTGGGCCAGCACGAAGACGATCACGACCGGAATCGTCACCAGCGTGGAGGCCGCCATCAGGCCGCCCCAGTCGTTGGTGTTCTGGCCGAGGAACTCCGCGAGGCCGACGCCGACGGTCATCCTGTTCTGGTCGGACAGGAAGGTCAGCGCGAAGGTGAACTCCTCCCAGGCCAGGACGAAGGAGAACGCGCTGGTGGCGATGAGTCCCGGCACGACCAGCGGCAGCAGGATCGAGCGGAACATCCGCCACCAGGAGCAGCCGTCCAGGTAGGCGGCCTCCTCCAACTCGACCGGCACCGCGGCCACGAAGCCCCGCAGATTCCAGATCGCGAACGGCAGCGCGAAGGCCGTGTAGACAACCGCCAGGCCCAGCAGCGAGTTGAGCATCCGCAAGTCCTTCATCTGAAGGAACAGCGGGATGACCAGCGCCTCGGCGGGCAGCATCTGCACCACGAGGATCAGCACCAGCACGGTGGTGCGCAGCCGGAACCGGAAGCGCGCCATGGCGACCGCGCCGAGCAGCGCGAGCACACCCGAGGCGACCACCACGATCACGGTGACGATCGCCGAGTTGACCATGTAGCGGCCGAAGCCGCCCGAGGCCCCCGAGGACATCACCTTCGAGAAGTGCCCCATCGTGAAGTGCGTGGGGAACAGGCTGTCCGTGCCCGAACTCGCCCGCCCGTTCAGCGCCGTGGAGAGCATGAAGTACACCGGGAACAGCGTGAACAGCAGGACCAGCGCCGTGGCCGCGAACTTGCCGGTCCTGACCCAGTTGGAGGATCTGGCAGTCATCGGATCTCATCCTCTTTGAACAGCACCCGCAGGTACACCGCGGTGATCGCCAGCAGGACGACGGTGAGCAGGACGGCGATGGCCGCGCCCAGCCCGTACTGGTTCTGGTTGATCGCCTTCATGTAGGACCACACACCGAGGTTGAGCACGTCCGGGTTGGAACCCGCGCCGCCCGGCATCAGGTAGATCTGGGTGAAGACCTTGAAGTCCCAGATCGTCGAGAGCACGGTGACCACGGCGAACACCGGCCGCATCACCGGCACCGTGACGTGCCAGAACCGCTGCCAGGCGCTCGCGCCGTCCAGCCGGGCCGCCTCGTGCAGTTCCTGCGGCACCGTGGTCAGCCCGGCGAAGACGGTGATGGCGACGAACGGGTAGCTGTGGTGGATCACGTTCAGCTCGGCGATCGAGTAGAACGACAGCCGGTCGGTGAACCAGTTGTACCCGTCGGGACCGAGCAGCCCGACACTCTGGAAGGCCCGCCGGGCCAGGCCCGAGTCCGGATCGAAGATCCACACCCAGACATAGGTGCCGGTGACCGCAGGCAGCGCCCACGCGATGAGCGCGGAGGCGATGACGGCGGCCCGCGACTTGGGACCCAGGGTCTGGAGCAGCAGCGCCACCAGCGTCCCGAAGACGATGGTGCCCGCGACGGCGACCAGCGCGAAGAGCACGGTGTTCGGCAGCACGGTGTGCCACAGATACGAGCCCGCCAGCGCCTCGCGGTAGTTGTCCACACCGATGTACGTCGGGTGGCCGGAGATGATCTCCTTCAGGCCGTAGCGCTGGAACGACAGATAGGTGACGCGCACGATCGGGTAGAGCAGCAGCGCCGCGATCACGGCCAGCGGCGCGGCGAGCAGCAGCCACGGCCGCAGCCGGGCCACGAGCGGCGGCGTGCGCCGGACCGGACGGCGCACGTCCTCCGCGAGTGCGGGGACGGTGCGCACGCCGTCGGTCACGGTGACGTCCTCCACGTCAGCTCCCCTGGAGCGTCTTGGTGATGGAGTCAGAGGCTGTCGTGGTGGCCTTCTGCACCGAGGTGCCGGTAAGGATCGACTGGAGCATCTGCGTCACGGTCTGGTCGCCCTCGACGGCGCCCCACTGCGGCGCGCTCGGCACGTTCTTGCCCGCTTCGAGCATCGTCTTGGCGAACGGCGCCACCAGCGGGTCGGGGCTGTTGGCGTACTGCTTGAGCTGCGTGGTGGTGCTGGGGAAGTAACCCGCCTGGTCCGCCCACTGCTTGCTCAGGCCGCCGGTGGTCATCATCTTGATGAACTTCCAGGCCAGATCGGGGTTCTTGCTGGTCTTGAGGACCGCGAGATTGGAGCCGCCGAGGAACGCGGGCGCGATGCCGCCGTCCTTGCCCGGGATCGGGAAGGCGCCGATCTTGTCCTTGAGGGTGGGGTCGGTGGCAATCGCGGTCTTCGGGGTCCAGTTGCCCTGGATCACCATGGCGGCCTTGCCCTTGACGAAGGAGTCGAGCAGGTCGGTCTCCTTCCAGGTCGAGGCGCCGACGCTGGAGGAGTCGTCCTTGAGCGCGAGGTTGGTGTAGAACTCCAGGCCCGCCCGGGCCTGCGGCGAGTCGAGGGTGCCGGTCCACTTGCCGCCGCTGTCCTTGGCGAAGTCACCGCCCGCACCCCAGATGAAGGGCGCCGAGGCGTACGAGCTGGCGCCGGCGATCGGCATGGGCATCATGTCGGGCTTCTTCTGCTTGAGCGTCTTCACGGTCTGCTCGAGCTCGGCCCAGGTGGCCGGGGTCTTCAGGCCCAGCTCGGTGAAGACGTCCTTGCGGTAGACGATCGCCCGCACACCGGCGTACCAGCCGACGCCGTACTGCTTGCCGTCGTAGGTCGCGGAGTCCTTCAGCGCGGGGATCAGATCCTTGGAGATGCCCGCGGAGTCGATCTGCTGGGTGAGGTCGGTGAGCCCGCCCGCGGCGGCGAACTCCGGGGTCCAGGTGGTGCCGATCTCCGAGACGTCGGGACCGCCGCCGCCCGCGAAGGCGCGGACCAGCTTGTCGTGGGCGTCGGCCCACTGCACTTCCTGGATCTTCAAGGTGGCGCCGGTCTCGGCGGCGAACTCCTTCTTCGCCGCGGCGTAGAAGGCCGTCGCGTCCGGGTTGGTGCCCTTCATGACCCACCAGGTCAGCGACTTGCCGTCGGCCGAGGAGGGGGAAGAGGAGGACGAGCCGTCGTTCCCGCACGCGGTGAGCAGGAAGACGGCCGCGGTGAGCCCGGCAATGCCTGCCTTGCACATAGATCTCATCGAGCTGTGTCTCCTTCGCGGTGCGGTGCCAGAGGTGTCGGACGGGGACCCCGGCGGCGCCGTCCCCCGTACGCGCAGCCCCGCCCGTCGGGCGTACGGCATGGCCGGACGGTCCGGCTGCGGACCGCCCTTGGGCTGCGGTGATTCGGCAAGTATGGAGATGACGGCCTGACGCGTCAATAACTACCGCGAGCGGCGGTCATAGTGTTCGTTTTTAACATCATCTCCGAGCTACGCTGTCGCTGACGTCATCTGGAGGAAGCCATGGCCAAGCGCGCACTGTTGCCCGTGCCCACCGCGCAGGACGCGTCCGCCGCGGTCCCTCCGACCGCGGCGGCCCCTCCCGTCTCCGGCGTCACGGCGCACCGGGCGCCCGACGACGCGCTCGCCGGTGACGTACTGGTCAGGATCCGCGGCGCCGTCCCCTCCCTCCAGCCCGCGGAGAAGCGGGTCGCGGCGGCGATCCTGAGCGATCCGGCCGGGGCGGCGCGGCTGTCCAGCACGGCGCTGGCCGGGCAGGCGGAGACCTCGGTGACGACGGTGATGCGCTTCTGCCGGACGATCGGGCTGCGCAATTACCCGCACCTGCGCGTGGCGCTGGCCGGAGCGGCGGCGCGCGAGGACGCGCAGAGCGCGGACCGGCTACGGGCCAGCGGCGACATCAGCGAGGCGGACACCCTCGCCCAGGTCGTGGACAAAATCGTGTACAACGAGGCGCGGGCGCTGGAGGAGACCGGCGCCAACCTCGACCTCGACACCCTGGAACTGGCCGTACGGGCGATATCCCAGGCCCGCAGGATCGACATCTTCGGCATCGGGGCGAGCGGCTTCGTCGGCCAGGACCTGCACCAGAAACTGCACCGCATCGGCCTCATGGCGTTCATCTGGACGGACGCGCACGCGGCCCTGACCGCCGCCGCCCTGCTCGGCAAGAACGACGTGGCGGTCGGCATCTCCCACTCCGGCGCCACCGTGGACACCGTCGACCCCCTGGAGGCCGCCGCCGAGCGCGGGGCGACCACCATCGCCCTCACCAACTTCGCGGGCTCGCTGCTCACCCGGTCCGCCGACCTGGTGCTCACCACCGCGGTCCGCGAGATGCCCCTGCGGTCCGGCTCCACCGCCAGCCGGATCGCCCAACTGGCCGTGGTCGACTGCCTGTTCGTCGGAATCGCCCAGCGCTCGTACGACCGCACGACCGCCGCGCTCGCGCAGACCTACGGCGTGGTGCACCAGCGCCGCCCCCACCCCCACCCCGGCCGACGCGCGTCAGCCGAGGACCACTGACCCCGCCACACCGCTCGACTCGCCCGCCGCCACCGCCCTGCCGCCTTCTACGCCGACGCCCTCCGTGCGCGGTACTGCCCTCAGCCCAGCGCTCCGGTGCCGGCTCCGCGGCCGTCCGAGCCCCCTTCGAAGCACCTGACGAGGCCATGGCGGCCGGGCAGGACGTGAACTGACGGTGACGCCCGGTCAGTCCGGCTGCTTCTCGATGTGGTCCAGGATTCTCTTGGAGATCAGAGCGAGCGTGCTGAGCTGACTCGGGGTCAGGGCGTCGACGAACAGGCGCCGTACGCGCTCCACGTGCATCGGCGCGGCGTCTTCGATCGCCTTGTAGCCGGCGGGAGTCGCGACGACGAATGCTCCACGGCCGTCGTCGGGGCATTCCTCCCTGACGGTGAGCCCGCGTTTCGTCATCCGCGAGACCTGGTGGGACATCCGGCTCTTCTCCCACTCCACGGATTTGGCCAGATCCAGGAACCGCATGCGCCCCCCGCCCCTTTCGGTGAGGCTGGAGAGCACGATGTAGTCGGACGCGGACATTCCGGAGTCGGTCTGGACGTGGCGGGACAGCCGTCCGATGAGGGTCTCCTGCATGCGGATGAAGCTGTCCCAGGCGGCCTTCTCTTCCGGCTCGAGCCAGCGTGGCGTCACGTCCATGCGCACAGTCTATCGATGTTGTTGACATCTCACCTGCTTCCGTGGCAAGCAGGACGCGACCCGATGTCCCCATGTCAGGCCCGCGGATCCGCCGTATGAGTCGCGAGCGCGGGCGGTGTCGGCTGAGCGTGGGACGGCTCCTTCAGTTTCCGTTCGCGGCCGAGCGTGATGACTGCCGTTCCTGGTTCCGGAACTGTGCGGGCGATGAGCCGACGACGCGGCGGAACGCGGTGCTGAACGCGCTCTCGGACCGGTAACCCGTGGCGCGCGCCAGCTCGGAGATCGACAGAGTGTCGCGGGCGAGGGCGTCGCGGGCGAGGCTGATGCGCCATTGGATCAGGTACTCCAGCGGCGGGACACCGACGTGGCTCTTGAAGGTATGGGCGAACGCGGAACGTGACATGTGGCTGATCTCGGCGAGCTCCTTGAGGGTCCAGGAGTGGGCCACGTCCGCGTGCACGGCGCGCAGGGCGGCACCGATGCCGTCCTCGTTCAGGGCGCCCAGCCAGCCGGTGGGCCGGTCGGTCTGACCGGCGTGGGCGCGGAGCATGTGCACGAGCAGGATCTGCGCGAGGTGGTTCTGCACCAACGGGCCACCGGCGGCGGTGATCCCGACCTCGGTGGCGAGGAGATCGATCAGCTGGGCGAGCCGCCCGCCATGAGGATCGCCAACGCGGACGATCACGAGCGGCGGCAGAAGATCGGTCAGGAGTGCCGCGTTCCTGTCGTCGAACGCGATGTGCCCGACGCAGAGGCAGAGGTCCTCCTCGGACTCCGGGCCGATCCGCACGAATCCGTCGTCGGCGCCCGCCCATACCGGCTCCGCGGGGCGCGGGCTTGCGTCGAGCGTGCTGGCCAGCACGTAAGGCTGCGGGTTGCCCAGCATGAAGGTGTCACCCTCCCGCAGGAGCACCGGCTCGTGCCCTTCGAGGATCAACCAGCACGTGCCGCGTACGAGACCCCCGACCCGCACGTGAGGAAACGTGTCGAAGCGCAGAGCCCACTTTCCCGAGGCCCGGAGATTGGGCCCGATCACCGTGCGGGGCCGGAGCAGGCTGATCGCGTCGGCCACCGGATCCCCGAACCCGAGCATCGACGACACCTCCTGGACGATACGTAAACAATGGAAGACTATCCGTCATTGATCGTACTCCACTGCTCCCGCAGTATCGATGTCGTACAGATGGGCACCGGGACGGTGAGGGAGACATCCACATGGGACAGCTGGAAGGCAAGACGGCGGTGGTCACCGGGGGCAGCACGGGTATCGGTCTGGCCACCGCGGTACGGCTGGCGGACGAGGGCGCGTACGTCTTCGTCACCGGCCGCCGCGCGTCCGAGCTGGAGGCCGCCGTCAAGACCATCGGAGCGGACCGGGCCACCGCGGTCGTCGGCGACATCGCGAAGCCGGAGGACCTGGACCGGCTCTACGCCGCCGTCCGGGCGCGAGGCAACGGTCTGGACGTGCTCGTGGCGAACGCGGCGATCGGCGCGTTCGTGACACTGGAACAGACCACCGAGGAGCACTTCGACCAGACCTTCGGGGTCAATGTCCGAGGCACGCTGTTCACCGTGCAGAAGGCGTTGCCGCTGCTCAACGACGGAGCGTCGGTCGTCCTGGTCGGCTCGACGGCCGGCGACCGCGGCGTGGAAGCGTTCGGCGCCTACGCGGCGTCGAAGGCGGCCGTCCGGTCCTTCGCGCGGACGTGGTCCAACGAGCTCAAGACCCGCGGCATCCGGGTCAACGTGGTCTCGCCGGCATGGATCGAGACGCCCGGGGGCACCGCCGCCTTCGGCGACGAGGAGACCGCCCGGGCCGTCAAGGAGAACGTCGCCGCGACCGTGGCCAAGGGCCGCATGGGCCAGCCCGAGGAAGCCGCCGCGGTCGTGGCCTTCCTCGCCTCGGAGCAGAGCAGCTACGTCGTCGGCGCGAACATCTACGTCGACGGCGGCACCAACCAGATCTGACGTGGACGGGACGACCCCGAGGTCGCCTTCGGCGACGCAGCCGACGAGCCCGTACGGAAGCGCCACCGGGCGTGCGATGTCGGCCCCCAAGGCCGAAGCGGCCGAGACGTGCGGCGGATCGACAGTGCGTCGGGGTCGGTCACCAGGTCGACCGGGAACGGTCCGTCGTGCGAGAGCGCCCGCCTCCGCAGTACCCCTGCATCTGCTCGGAGGTGCTGATCATCTCGCGGTATTCGCCGCACTCGACGAACAGCCGTTCCAGGTGGTTCTCCTGGAAGAAACCGGTGCCGATCTGACGTGACGGGATATGTGAGGCGAGTGCCAGCACGGGCGCGCCGGAGCGGTGCGCGTTCCTGGCGCGAGCCGAGCCACGGGCCGGAGGGAAGGGTCGGCGTGGACGCGTGAGCGATCAGACTTGAGGCGCCTTGAGTTCGAGACTCGCCGGGAGCGCGGCGACGGTGCGGTTGAGGAGAAGGACGAGACTCTCCGCGCTGTCGCCGTCTTCCGGGCGCCGCATCCAGACTCGTTGGGCGTCACGCGAGGCGACGAGGAAGAGGTCGAGCAGGAGCCTGGGCCTGGGATCGTCCGTATCCGAAATGCCCAGGACCGGTGCCAGGGTGCTCAGCGCAGCCTGAACGGCCTCGTCGCAGAACCGGAGATTGTGCGCGGTGAACGACGGGTGGACGGCGTCGAGCCCGAGCGCAAGGAGCGTGAGCCGGGTCCAGTTCGCGTCCCGAGCCGCACATTCGCGGATGGAGGCGACCAGGGTGTCGCGCAGGACGGAGAGGACTGTCGCGTCGGCGTCGCGGGACTGCGGCTCCGAATCCAGCCGCCGCAGGAACTCGCGCCACAGATCCTGCAACGGCGTCATCGCCGCGTCTTCCTTGCTGGTGAAGTACCGGAAGAACGTGCGCTTCGAGACGCCCACCTGAAGGCACAAGTCGTCGAGGGTGACGGCGTCCGCGCCGTGAAGGGTGAAGGATTCCAGCGCATGGACCACCAGGTCCCGGCGGGTCTGCGCCTTCTTGCGCTCCCTGAGTGTCTCCGGCCGGGCTCCGCCCTGCCCTCCGACCGGTCTGGCGCCATCCACGCGTGCAGCCTACCGTGAAACCCTCGATGCGCCACTTGGTAGCATGTGCCTCTCAGTGGCACATCGAGGAGGGCTTCCGTGAGAGCACTGATGGTCGACCACACGCGCGGTACGGCGCTCCGGGTGGGCGAGGCCGAACCACCTCGGCCCGGCCCTTCCCAGGTCCTGGTGAAGGTAGACGCGTTCTCGCTCAACTACGGGGAGATCGTGACCGCGCGCGAACTGCCCGACGGTGCCATTCCGGGGTGGGAAGCGGCCGGACATGTCGTCGAAGCCGCACGCGACGGCTCCGGGCCCCCGGTGGGTACGCCTGTCATCACACTCGACGAGGCGAACGGCTGGGCCGAGTACAGGGTCGCGGACACCACGATGATCGGTGTGGTTCCCCGGGACGCGGATCTCGGCGGAGTGAGCACCATCCCGGTCGCCGCCAACAGTGCTCTGCGCGCGCTACGGCGCATCGGCCCCATCCTCGGCCGAACCGTCATGGTCACGGGCGCCACCGGGGGAGTCGGACGCTACGCGGTGCAACTCGCGCGCATGGGCGGGGCCACGGTCGTCGCCGTCACCGGCTCGGCCGCGCCGTACGCCGACGAGCTGCGCTCTCTCGGTGCCGCCGAGGTGGTCTCTCGTCCCAGTGAGTACGCCGGATCCGTGTACGGAGTCGTCGAGTGTGTCGGTGGCGCGCTCCTCGTGGAGGCGTTCGACCTCCTGGAGCGGGACGGGGTGCTCGTCGCCCTGGGGCACGTCGCTCCCGAGTCGGAGTCGTTCCCGCCGGGTGCCCTCATCGCCGGCCCGGCGCGTCACAACCGCAGCATCGTCACCTTCCACCAGCTCGACGGCGCTCCGCTGCCTCCTGACCTCAGCTGGTTGAGCGAGCGGGTCGCCATGGGGGACCTGACTCCGTCAGTGGCGTGGCGCGGCTCCTGGCACCGCGTCGACGAAGCGATCGACCGGCTCCTCACGCGCACGCTCCACGGCAAGGCGGTGGTCGAAGTCGGCCGCACAGAGGCTGACGGAAGCATCCGGCCGACCTCTGGCGCGTGAGGCGGGCGGAGTCGTTCTCGGCGCCGCTGACGAGAACTCAGCCGAGCGGTGTCCCCACTGCGCGCCGGGGCACCGGTCGTGTCACTGACCGCAGGGCCCCGCGTGGTCGCAGTACGGCTGGAGGCGGCTCTGACCGCAGCCGCACAACACGGCCCTGGTCTCAGCGCGCACCCCTTGCGGCGTCTCCACGCTCAGCTCCCCGCGGACGGTCAACTGCCCGGTGGAACTGTGCGTGACCGTCGTGGGCCGGTCGGGGGTTTCCGCCCCACCCTCGACGAGTCGGTACTGGAGCGCGCCCGAGGGGCAGCGCCGCACGACTTCCGCCAGGCGCTCGGCCGTGGCGTTGTCCGGCTGAATCCACGGTCGTTTCTCCAGGTCGAAGACCTCGGGCAGACCATGGACGCATTCGGCGGCGTGGAGGCAGCGCCGCGCCTCGAACGTCACCGTGATCGACTCCGCCCGGTACGCCTTTTGCTCGGATCCACTGTTCATCCTCGCGCCCGTCTCCGTTCCTGCCGTACTCGGCTCGTCAGTCACTGACCTTGCTGCGGGACTGGTACAGCAGGTCCTGATACTCCGGGTGCCGGCTGATCCAGCCCGCGTAGAAGGGGCACGTGGCCAGAACCCGCAGGTTCGCTGCACGTGCCTCGTCGAGCGAGGTACGCACCAGCGCGGATCCGACTCCCGCCCCCTCGTGCTCCGTTCGGACCTCGGTGTGCACGAACGCGATGAGCTCCGCCGTACGGATGTACTCCGCGACGCCCGCCACTTCGGCGTCTCCGTCGACACGGGCCTCGTAGCGCTTCGCCTCGGGCGCGTCCCTCACTTCGACCGCCATGTGTCCTCCTCGTGGTATCCGGTTACGCCACCTCTGCTCCGGAGGGCCTCCGGCAGCGCACCGGCCGCTCGACACCGCGCGGTGGGAACGGCGGCGGACGGGCGGGACCGGAAGAATGTGGTTGACGCGTCATCTACACTAGAAGGTCATAGTTGACGCGTCAAGCAGTCCTGAACGTCACAGGTACAGGATCTGAGAGGGCTGATCGCCGCCCGAACCAGCTCGGGCCCCGGCACCATTCAGCCTGTTGTAGGTGTTTTCCATGAGGCTCGCTCGGCCGCACAGGTCGTGTCGTGGGTCGGAAGCTTCCCGGCGACCAGGTAGGTCGTCACGACGTCGTTCGCGCACGTATCGCGGCCGAAGGGGTAGACACCGTGTCCGCCTTCGTCGGCGGTCACCATCGTGGCCCGGCCGCTCAGCGCCCAGCGCAGCTTCTTGGCCCCGATCAGCGGGGTTCCGGGGTCGCGCGTGTTCTGCACGAGGAGGATGTTCGAAGGGCCGCGGTCGCCGATCTTCACCGGCTGCTCGTAGGACGTGTGCGGCCAGAAAGCGCAGGGCCCGATATTGGCCGTGGACCCGCCCAGCTTCGAATACAGGAGCCGGTCCATCGCCACGTCACGCTGGTACTCCCCGATCTTCGTGGGCCAGCGGGTGTCCGCGCAAAGGACGTAGAGACGGGCCGCCATGGAGTTCTCCGCGTTCGGCGGCACGGCCGGGGGCACGGGCGTGTCCTGGTCGAGGGACTGCCAGGTCTTCGCCAGATCCGGCCACAGCGTGTCGGCATAGGGACCGTCGAGTGTCCTGCCGCAGAACATCGTCCCGGCGACACCCCCGACCGGATGGTCGTCGAGCCGCTTGGCGAGGTCGAAGAACTTCGCGGTCACCTGACGGGACGTGGTGCCCAGGCCGTATCCGGGATGGTCGGCCACGAAGTCCGCGAAGTCTGGGAAGCGCTCCTCCATGCCTTTGGCGACCAGCCGGAAAGCGCCGGTGTCGTAGCCCTGGGGCCCCAGATTGCTGTCAAGGACGATGCGGTCGCCGCGTGTGGGGAACAGGGTGGTGTAGACCGAACCCAGCGAGGTGCCGTATGAGGCTCCGAGGTACGAGAGCTGCGCTCGCCCAGGGCCGCCCGGATGCGGTCCATGTCCCGCGCGGTGTTGGCGGTGGTGGTGTGCGGCAGCATCGACGCGCTGCGCGAGCCGGTGCACTGCCGGCGACGGTACGCGCGTACGTCGCCTCCCGGATGACGTGCGCGGCGCGGCGGCTTCTTTCGGGCACGGTCCCCACTTCAGGGGTGCCGCGGTGTCCTTGGGCGTGTCCGTCGTCGCCGCGGAAGCGGCCGCGAGCGCGGTCGCCGCGACCGCGACGACGGTGAGGCTGAGAGCGAGTACCTTCCTGCGGGGCCGCAGCGGCCCCTGCCGGTGGGCGGCACGGCCATGCGGGCCCGCGTCAGGCGAGGAATCCTCGTCAGGGGCCGGAGGTCTGTGCCCGGCCTCCCCTCCATCCACTGCTGGCGAGGGTGTCGCACCGGAATCTAGTTGACATCTCAACCATGAGAGTGACATGGTTTACATGTCAACTAAAGCGACGGCGATGCGGTCGCTGCACCTGACCGGCGGGGAATCCGCGCACAGGTCGCCCGGGACGGATGTCCCGCCCGGCGGTCACGAACCACGCATCGCCATGCCCCGACCCGACGAAAGCGTTGAGCGAGTGAGCACGATGGACGTTTCGCAAATCGAGTTCGGCATCGACAGCTTCGGGGACCGGCCCCGGGACGACCAGGGCGTCATCGTCTCGCACGCCCAGGCCATCCGCGCCGCGGTGACCGAAGCGGTCCTCGCCGACCAGGTCGGTATCGACGTCGTCGCGTTGGGCGAGCACCACCGACCCGAGTACGCGATCTCCAGCCCCGAGACGGTGCTGGCGGGCATCGCGACGGCCACGAGGCGCATCCGGCTCGCCTCGGGCGTGACCGTGCTGTCCTCGGACGACCCGGTGCGGGTGTTCCAGCGGTTCGCCACGGTCGACGCGCTCTCCAACGGCCGCGCCGAGGTGATCCTCGGGCGCGGTTCTTTCACCGAGTCGTTCCCGCTGTTCGGGTACGACCTCAAGGACTACGACGTGCTGTTCGAGGAGAAGATCGACCTTTTCCATCGACTCCTGGACGAGAAGCCGGTCACCTGGGACGGCACCACGCGTGCCGCCCTGCGCGATGCCGACGTGTACCCGAAGACGGAGTCGGGACGTCTCAACACCTGGGTAGGGGTGGGC
Organism: Streptomyces sp. NPDC093221; assembly: GCF_044753885.1. NCBI lineage: Bacteria > Bacillati > Actinomycetota > Actinomycetes > Kitasatosporales > Streptomycetaceae > Streptomyces > Streptomyces sp. NPDC093221. Next base: position 208,825 of record NZ_JBIVOA010000007.1, read on the forward strand.
GGGACACCGCAGTCCGTGCTCCGCACCGCGCGATACGGCTTCCGGCTCATGCTCGCCATCATCGGCGGCGCTCCCGACCGGTTCGCTTCCTACGTGGATCTCTACCGGCGGGCCAGCGACGAGTTCGGCACAACGGCCCAGCCGATCGGGACCCATTCGCCCGGCTTCGTCGCCTCCACCGACGAAGAGGCCAAGGAGCTCTTCTACCCCGGGTACAAGGAGATCCGCGACCGCATCGGGAGGCAGCGCGGCTGGCCGCCGCTCCGCCGGGAGGAATTCGACGCGGAGGTGGACCGCGGGTCGCTGTACGTCGGCTCGGCCGAGACGGTCGCGGCGAGGATCGCCCATGCCGTCCGGGTCCTGGACGCGGGCCGGTTCGACATGATCTACTCCGCCGCCGGCACCGTTTCGGCCTCCGCGCGCCTGCGTTCGGTCGAGCTGTACGGCACCCAGGTCATCCCTCGGGTCCGTGAACTTCTGTCCGAGCGGCCCGCGGCCTCGGCGGGAGCCACGCGATGACTGACCCTGTCACCACGATCGGAATCCTGGGAGCCGGGAAGGTCGGCACTGTCCTGGCACGCCTGGCGGTCGCCGCCGGCTATCGAGTCCTGATCTCCGGGTCCGGCGACCCCTCCAAGGTCGCGCTCACCGCCAGGGTCCTCACGCCCGGAGCGACCGCCGTATGGCCGGCCCGGGCCGCCGATGCCGCCGACGTGGTGGTCCTGGCCCTCCCGCTCGGCAAACACCGTGACCTCCCGGTCACGGAGCTGAAGGGCAAGCTGGTCGTCGACGCGATGAACCACTGGTGGGAGGTCGACGGTCCCCGCGACGAGATCCTCCCGCCCGACACGTCGTCGAGCGAGGCCGTTCAGCGGTTCCTGACGGGCGCACGTGTCGTGAAAGCCCTCAACCACATGGGCTACCACGATCTCGAGGACGGGGCCCGTCCGGTCGGCTCCGTCGGACGCAAGGCCATCGCGATCGCCGGGGACTCGCCCGAGGATCTCGCCGTCGTCGCTGACCTGATCACCGCACTCGGATTCGACCCCCTCGCCATCGGCGGCCTTGCGGCGGGCGTCCGGCTCGAGCCGGGAACCCCCGCCTTCGGAGCCAACGTCGACATCGACCGGCTCCGCGCGCTCACCGCCGCCCCCGAGTCCGGCACGGCTGCTTGAGCACTCGTCGCAGAAGAACAGCGGCGCCTCGACCGGACCGGAGAACCGCGGTCATCTCGTCGCCTTCCGCGCGGATGGACAGTCAGACACACCGTCGTGCGGCGGTGCCCGACGCCGATTGCGCATGGAGGACGAATGCGGCCGATCATTCCCGACTATCCGGCAGAGGCACTGCGCCCTCTCAATCCCATGATCAACGTTGGTGCGATCACCGTGCACGCACTCGCCGGTGCGGAGAACCTGCTTCCGGCAGAGCGCGTGGCCTCACCGAGGACCCCGAGGCCGTCGTGGACGGTTACATCCGGCAGTGTTCCGTACTCGTCACCACGCGGGGTCGGCATTCTGGCGAAGAGCGGGATGGCAGGGGGCCTGATCGGCGCGCTCCCCGGACAGATCGGCATGGCCACGTTCTCACCACGCCTGGATCGTCACGGGAACAGCGTTCGCGGGGTGTCCCTGTTCGAACGATTCTCCGGGGGCATGGGCCTGCGTGTGATGGAGGTCCCCGCCGCCGCGCGTGCGGTGGCGCGGTCCCACCATGACGTGGGCAGCGGACCGAACGCGCTCCGGGTCCTGCGACTGCAAGGCCGCATCGGCTTCGCCATGGCCGAGAGGGTCGTTCAGGAAGCCATGGCCGTTCCGCCTTCGGCCGTAAGGGTGGCCTTGGACCTGACAAGGGTCCATTCGATGGACGGCGCGGCGCGGCGCGTGCTGCTGGAGGTCGTGCGTCGGCTGACGCTGAGTGGTCACGAGGTGTATCTCGCCGACCCGGAATCGATCATGCCCGATCCCGATCCCGGCGACGGTGGCCGCGTCACCGTCGTGGACACCGTGGACCAGGCCGTGCGTCCGCCGAGGGGCGGCCCGGCACGGGAAGCGGTCGGCGGCGGAGCGGGGAATCATCCGACTCGCCGCCGGTGAAACGGAGTTCTCGCACAGAAATCGAGCCATCGGGCTCAAAGACACGGGTCGGCGTTCGGTTCGTCGGCCGGAAAGGGAAAGAGACCATGGGTTACATCACCGTCGGCACGGAGAACAGCACGCCGGTCGAGCTCTACTACGAGGACCAGGGTTCCGGGCAGCCGGTCGTCCTGGTCCACGGCTACCCGCTGGACGGGCACAGTTGGGAACGTCAGACGCGCGAACTGCTGGCCCAGGGTTATCGGGTCATCACCTACGACCGCCGAGGCTTCGGCCAGTCCTCGAAGGTGAACTCCGGTTACGACTACGACACCTTCGCCGCCGATCTGAACACGGTCCTCGAGACCCTCGACCTGCGGGACGTCGTCCTTGTCGGTTTCTCGATGGGCACGGGGGAACTCGCCCGCTACGTGAGCCGGCACGGTCATGAGCGTGTCGCGAAGCTCGCCTTCCTCGCCTCACTGGAGCCGTTCCTCGTCGCCCGCGACGACAACCCCGACGGCGTGCCGCAGGAAGTGTTCGACGGCATCGCGGCGACCGCGAAGGCGGACCGGTACGCCTGGTTCAAGCAGTTCTACGCGGACTTCTACAACCTCGACGAGAACCTCGGCACCCGTATCAGCGAGGAGGCGGTGACCGGTAGCTGGAACGTCGCGGTCCTCAGCGCTCCGGTGGCCGCGTACGCCGCGGTCCCGGCATGGATCGAGGACTTCCGCGCCGATGTCGAGGCGGTCCGTGCGAGCGGCAAGCCCGCGCTGATCCTGCACGGAACGAAGGACAACATCCTCCCGATCGACGCCACTGGCCGCCGATTCCACAAGGCGCTCCCCGAGGCCGACTACGTCGAGGTCGAAGGAGCACCGCACGGCCTGCTCTGGACCCACGCCGACGAGGTCAACACCGCGCTGCGCGACTTCCTCTCGAAGTGACGGTGGCCTGACGGACGCGGCGCGGGAGCCGAGGCGCTGGAAGGCGTGGCCAGGAGCCGCGTCTCCCAGACGATGTTGCGTCAACCAGCGCCGCATGGGCCGTCGGCTTAGGTGTCGCGCAGGGAATGGATCATGCTCTGCAGGATTCGGAACGCGCCTGACTGCTCGGTGTCGGTCAGGCCGGCCAGCATTCTCACCTCTACGGAACGGACGGCCACGGTCGCCTTCTCCAGGCTCCGTCGGCCGCGCGGTGTGAGCCGCGTGGGGAGGACCTTCCCGACGGGCGCCGCCGCGGGCCTGGTCACGTAGCCGTCCCGTTCCAGGGTCTGGAGCAGCACGTTCATCGACTGCCGTGTGACGAACGCGCCGCGCGCGAGGTCGGCGCCTCGCAGGCGTTCTACGAGCAGTACCTCGGCCTCGTCCGCTCGCAGGCCGGACCTCCGCACGCCGTCGTCTTCGAGACGAAGCCGATCGCGTTCGCACTGCGCGACATCGTTCCCGGCACCGATCTCGCGTCCGTCGCCCAGCCCGGCATCGGTGCCGCGATCTGGCTGCACGCCACCGACGTCCAGGCCGTCCACGACGCTCTCGTCGCCGACGGTCACACCATCGTCTCCGCGCCGGTCGACGGCCCCTTCGGCCGGACGTTCACCTTCGCCGACCCCGACGGGTACCAGATCACGCTCCACGACCGGGCCTGATCGGCCGCTCATCGGCGCACGGCTCAACGGCGCACGCCTCAACGGCGGTACGCACAAGGCGATGCCGCCCAGCGTGTCCCACCGCGGGCCGTCGGCCGTCGCCAGGCGGTACGGGTCAGACCGGCGGCAGGACGGCGAGGCGGCGCGGGCTCGGGGCCGGTTCCGGCAGCCGGAGCGGCGCGTCGCCCGGAGTGATCCGGCCCAGTACCCGCGGGGTCGCGGAGCCGGTCGCGCCGGGGACCACACCGGGAATCCCGTGCCAGGTGAGGAAGCCCAGCAGCGCCATCAGATACGCCTCCTTGTCGCCCGCGGGCAGCCCGCGCTCGTCACTGGTGACGAGGACCGCGGGGCTCAGCCGCTCGCGCAGCGCCGCCATCAGCGCCGGATTGCGCACCCCGCCCCCCGAGGCGACGACCTCGGTGAGCCCGTACCGGCGGCAGGCGTCCGCGACGGTCACGGCCGTCAGCTCCGTCAGCGTCGCCATCAGATCCTCGTCCGACAGCGGCGGCAGCCCCGCGCACCGCGGCTCGACGTAGTCGGCCCTGAACAGCTCGCGGCCGGTGGACTTCGGCGCCTCCCGCCGGTAGTACGGCTCGTCCAGCAGCCGGGCCAGCAGGTCCGGGCGTACGGTCCCGGCCAGCGCGAGGCGGCCGTCGAGGTCGCTCCCGGCCCGGCCCCCGGTGACGCGGTGGGCGGCGGCGTCGAGCAGGCAGTTGGCCGGACCGGTGTCGAAGGCGACGACCGGCTCGTCCCGGCCGCCGACCACCGTCACATTGGCGATGCCGCCGAGGTTCAGCGCGGCCCGGCGGGTCGGTACGGTCCCGGCACCGGCCGACGTGTCGTCCGCGAGCCACAGCGTGTCCAGCGTGCTGGCGAGCGGCGCGCCCTGGCCGCCCGCCGCGATGTCGCGGGCCCGTACGTCCGAGACGACAGGGAGTCCGGTCGCCTCGGTGATCCACGCGGGCTGGCCGAGTTGCAGGGTGCCGAGGGCGCGGCCGTCGGTGATCCAGTGGAACACCGTCTGGCCGTGCGAGGCCACGAGGTCGGCCCGGCCGCCCGAGAACCGCTCGATCGCCCTGACGACCGCCGCCGCGGACGCCTGCCCCACCAGCGTGTCCACCTCGCACACCTCGGCGAGTCCGACAGCGGACGGCGGCAGCAGCCCGAGCAGCCGCTCCCGCGTCTCGGGCGGCCACGGGTACTCCTCGGCCCCGAGCGGCCGCAGCGTCAGCACCTCCCCGTCGAAACCGAACTCACCGACGGCGACATCCAGGCCGTCCATCGAGGTGCCCGACATGAGACCGACGACGATCACGTGACTTCTCCAGGAGTGCGGGGTCTGCGGTCGCCCCAGTATGAGCGGACGTGTCCTCCCCGCTCACCCGGGGTTCCGCGCCGTCACGCGGCCGACGCGCGCGGCGGCACGAGGGCCGAGGCGGCGTGGACGAGCGGACGGCGAGCGGAGAGCACGGCGGCTCGGGTCTGCTCGGCACACGCCGCCGGGTCGCCGCGCTCGACGGCGAGGTCACCGCGTCCAGTCCGGTCGGCGGACCGACCGTCATCCAGGCGGAGTTGCCGTGCGTGTGGTGATCGCCGAGGACAACGCGCTGCTGCGCCAAGGTCTTGTCCTGCTGCTCACCTCCTCGGGGCACGAGGTGGTCGACGTCGTCGGCCCCGGCCCCGAGGCGCTCCCCGCGCTGCTCGAACACCGCCCGGCCATCGCCGTGCTCGACGTCCCGGATGCCGCCCGGCTTCCGGGACGAGCGCCTGCGCGCGGCGTGCGAACGCGAAGTCCTCGCACTGATGGCGGAGGGCCACGACAACACCACCCTGCGGTCGTAGCGAGGCGGCCCTGTGCGGGACCTAGCCGGTGAGGGCCTGGGTGATCTGGCGGGTGGTCTGTGCGGCGACTCTCGGATCGTCGGCGGCGTAGGACACGTAGGCGTTCAGGCCGGTGGCCAGTGCCCAGCCGCGACCGCGTGTCCAGGTGGCGTCGTCCACGCCGAGTGTGGCGCGGAAGGCGGCCCGGCTCCCGGCCGACATCAAGGTGAAGGCGACCATCAGATCGCAGGCCGGGTCACCGAGGGCGAGGCCGCCGAAGTCGATGACCGCGCTGAGGCGGCCGTCGACGGTCAGCAGATTGCCGGTGTGGAAGTCGCCGTGCACCCAGACCGGCGGCCGGTCCCACGCGGGGGCGCGCAGCGCCGCGTCCCACAGGCCGGTCATCGCCGCCGCGTCGAAGGTGTCGCCGACCCTCGCGACGGCGGCCCGGGTCGCGCGGTCCCGCGCGGCCAACGGGCTTGCCGCAAGGCCCGTTGGCCCGTCCGCGACCGCGTCCGGCGGCGCGAATCGCTGAAGGGCCAGCAGGAACTCCGCCAACTCGACCGCCGCACCCACCGATTCGCCGAGCCCCTCGACGGTCGCCACCTCGCCGTCCAGCCACCGGGTGACCGCCCACGGCCACGGATAGCCGAGGTCGGGCCGTCCGACAGCTACGGGTACGGGGACGGCCAGCGGAAGGTGCGCGGCGAGCCGGGGCAGCCACCGCGCCTCCTTCGCGGCCTGGCCGATGGCGCCGCGGTGGCGGGGGAGGCGGACGGACAACTCCCGGCCCAGCCGGTGGATCACATGATCGGAACCGGCCGCGCCGAGCGGTTCCAGGGGAAGTCCGGCCCACCGCGGGAACTGTCTGTCGACCAGCCGTCGTACCAGCGCGGTGGCGATCGCGGGGCGGAAGTCCGCGGTGTCCGGGGTGTGCTGCGTGGTCAGGACGGCTCCTTGAGGCGGTGCGATCGATGTGGCTGGCGATCTCGGACGACCGCGACTGTTCGAGCGGGCGACGCGCGGTCCGCCGACCGGATTTTCCGCGCGGGCCCGGTGACGACCCGCCCGGCCCCGCCGAGGCGGCGGTTCACCTCAGGGCGCGAGCCGTGCGACGGCTCCCACCTCCAGGGCCGCCCAGACAGCGCCGTCCGGACCCACGGTGATGCCGTGCGGCTCCGATGTAGCGGTCGGCAGGTCGTACGCGGTGATCTCGCCGCTCGCCGCGCGGTGACCGATGCGGTTGGCTCCCCATTCGGTGAACCAGCAGTCCCCGACGCCGGCCGCGACGACGGCGTGCGGCTTGGCCGTACGGTCGGGGAGCGGGAACTCCTCGATCCGCCCGTCCGTCGTGATCCTGCCGATCTGCCCCGCCGCGATCTCGACGAACCACAAGGCGGCGCCGTCACTGGCGATGCCGACCGGCGCGGCACCCGGAGTCGGCAGGGGGTACAGGTCGACCGCGCCCTCGACGGTGACGCGGCCGATCGCGTTCGCCTGGTTGAGGGTGAACCACAGCGCCCCGTCCGGGCCTTCGGTGATCGCCGAGGGACAGCCGCCCTGTACGGGAAGGGCGTACTCGGTGATCTCTCCCTCGACGGTGATCCGGCCGATCCGGTCGGTGTTCATCTGCGTGAACCACAGCGCGCCGTCGGGGCCGGTGGTGATGCCGAAGGGGCCGTTGTCGGGCGTCGGCAGCCGGTAGGAGCGCAGTGCGCCGTCGGTGCCGACGCGGCCGATCGCGCTCGCCAGATGGAGGGTGAACCACAGCGCGCCGTCCGGGCCCGCAGTGATGACCGTGGGGCGGCTCTCGGGCGAGTCCAGCGGGAATTCGCTGAATTCGCCGTCGAGGGTGAGGCGCGCCACGCTGCCGTTCTGCGCGAGGGTGAGCCACAGGGCGCCGTCAGGTCCTGCCGCGATGCCGTAGGGGCCGGCGTCCTTGCCCGCCACGGGGATCTCCGTGACGGCCGGGCTTTCAGAACGCTGCACGGCGAATCCTCCTGCGGAAGCGAATGCGGGTAGCGCATACGGTTGGCGGATACGGAGGGGACGCCGATACGGTCGCGGCTCGACCGACGTCCGTGGCCGGTGCGGTCCCCGTTCCGATCACCCCCGCACCCTGCTGACACGAGGCCACCGGGCGCAACTGATTTCCCGTACGGGCCCGGCGCGGGAACGGCCGGGCAGCGCGCTCAGCGGCCGGTGACCACCGCGTGCCGCCGCGCCCACGCGGTGATCGCGTCCGCGATGGCCAGCGGCTGGTCCTCCGGGGCGTGGTGCCCGGCGGGACCGCAGTGCCGGGTCTCCAGGGCCGCGATGTTCGCCGCGCACCAGTTCGCCGTCTCCGGGCCGATCAGCAAGGTGGGCGAGGAGTCGAAGGTGAGCAGCAGTTTGGGGACCTGATCGCTGCTCGCGAGCCACTTGTCGTACTGCTCGACGCGCTCGGTGACATCGGCCGGCTCGCCGTCCAGCGGCAGTGAGCGGGCCCACGCGAGGATCGGGCGGCGGCTCTCGGGCGTCGGGTACGGCGCCCGGTAGGCCCGCAGGTCGTCCTCGCCCACCGGGTGCAGCACCCCGCCGGTGAAGGCCGACTCCAGGAAGACGTTCCGGTCGAGCACCAGGGCTTCGCCCTGCGGCCCGCGCATGGTCTCGGCGCGCGAGCGCGGTCCCTCGCCCAGTTCGCTCCAGGACATCGGCCGCACGATGGTCTCGAAGAAGGCCACACCCAGGACCCGGTCGTGGTGGTGGGCCGCCCAGTCGAAGGCGAGGGCCCCGCCCCAGTCGTGGCCGACGAGCACCACCTTGTCCAGGTCCAGCCGGTCGAACCACGCGTCCACGTAGCGCGCGTGGTCGGCGAACCGGTACGGCACGTCGGGCTTGCCCGAGCGGCCCATGCCGATCAGGTCGGGCGCGAGCAGGCGGGCGGGCAGGTCGATCGCTGGCAGCACCTTGCGCCACAGGTGGGACGAGCCGGGATTGCCGTGCAGGAAGACGACGGGAGTGCCGCTGCCCGTCTCCTCGTAAAACATCGTCGAATCGAGCACCTTCGTCACGGGCATGACTCTTCTCCGCATCGCTAGTCACACTAACGGTTATCTCGTGTCGAAGATAATCCGTTAGTGGCACTAACGCAAAGGGTATGATCACGGCATGAGCAACGGCGCACGTGACACGGCACCCCCGACCGCACCGCAGGCCACCGTCGCGGCCACTCCGGCGCGGCTGCGGAATCTGCGGACCCGGCTCCTGTCGCTCGCCGCGATCCGTTCGGACCGCCTGGTGAACGAGGAGCTGACGCGGGAGGGCGCCCGCAAATGGCACTACGCGGTGCTCGCCACCCTGGAGGAGTTCGGGCCCGCCAGCCAGGCCGAACTGAGCGGCCGTACGGGCATCTACCGCAGCGACATGGTCGCGGTCGTCAACGAACTGGCCGAGAGCGGGCTGCTCGAACGCTCGCCCAACCCCGCCGACCGTCGGCAGAACATCATCGCGCTCACCGGGCCGGGCCGCCGCCGGCTCCTGAAGCTCGACGGACTGCTGACCGAGGTGGAGGACCAGGTGCTCGCCCCGCTGTCCGAACCGGAGCGCGCCGAGCTGGCCCGGCTCCTCACCGCCGTCGTGGACCACCACGGGCAGCACATGTGAAACCGGCCCGTGCCCGCGCCCTCTAGCGGCCCCTGGCTACGGCTTCCAGTCCGCGGCCAGGAGCCCGAGCAGGACCTCGTCCAGGAACTCGCCCATCACCCACGCGGATGAGCGCAGCACGCCCTCGCGGACGAAGCCGTTCCGCTCGGCGGAGCGCAGCATCGCGTCATTGTCCGCCAGCGTCTCGATCTGCAACCGGTGCAGGCCGCGCACGACGAAGCCGTACTGGCACAGGGCCGCGACCACGTCCGTCCCGTAGCCCTTCCCGCGAGCGGACGGCAACAGGCCCAATCCGATGTGCGCCGACCGGTTGTGGGTGTCGATACCCCAGAGCGTCGCGGTGCCGATCAGGGCGCCGCCGTCCAACTCCACGACGGAGAAGGCGACGTGCCCCTCCTCCTTGTCGTCCACGAACAGCCGCGGATCCTTCGACTCGGGCGAGACCGGCCGCCACGGGCCGCCCTCCGCTCGCGCGGCGTTGACCACGTCGTTGTAGAGCTCGGTCCGCAGGACCGGGATGTCATCCGCGTGCCGAGCCCTCAGCCCGACCTTGTTCCCCTTGAGCATGCACGTTTCCTATCCGAGCCCGTCGGCCGACGGCAAACCGAATACCGGCGTCATCGACCGAAGGCGACGCGTCGCGCGCGAGGCCGACTCCGGTTGTCCGGTTGTCCGGTTGTCCGGGGGGTACGCGAGCGAGCCGCGGCCTGGCCCGAGAGGCGGTTCACCGCACCGATAAGCTGCCTGATCATGATGCGTGCGTGGTTCCTGCCGATGCTGCTGGTCCTCTGCGGCGTGGCCGCCGCGACCGGGCTGATCCTCGGCGGGAGCCCCGGCCGGGCCGCGACCTTCCTGCTGGCCTTCGTGCTGCTCGCGGGGCTGAACTCGCCTCTGGTCTTCCCCCGGTCGATCGGCGCGTCCGAGGCGCAGCGCCTCAGCGCCGCCGACGGCCGGCCGATCGTCTACTGGCGGCCGGGCTGCAAATTCTGCCTGCGCCTGCGCTTCCGACTCGGCCGCAGGGCCCGCCGGTTGCACTGGGTCAACATCTGGCGTGACCCGGCCGCGGCGGAGGCGGTGAGGGCGGTCAACGAGGGCAATGAGACCGTCCCGACCGTCGTCGTCGCGGGCCGGCCGTACACCAACCCCGATCCCGCGTGGGTGCGCGAACAGCTCTCCCCGTCCGCTACGGCGTGAGGGCGCGGCGGTACGTCAGGCCGGGGCGGCCGGAGAACTGGTGCTCGCCGACGACGGTGAAGCCCGTACGGGCCAGTACGGCTCGGGAGGCCGCGTTGTCGAGGGTGGTTCCGGCGCGCAGGACGGTCAGCCCGTACTCGGTGGCGGCCGTGCGGCACAGTTCCCGTACCGCCCAGGTGGCCAGGCCCCGGCCCGCGGCGCGTTCGGCGATCCGGTAGCCGAGGTCGGCGCCGCCGTCGGCGACGTCGACGAGATTGATCCGGCCGAGGACGTCGCCCTCGGTACCGGTCACGACGTGGAAGTAGCAGGCGCCGGTCTCCTGCTCGGCCAGCCGGTCGCGGAGGTGGTCGTCGAAGCGGGCGAAGAAGTCGTCGCCCCGGTCGGGGATCGTCGCGGCGAAGTAGGCCCGGTTCTCCCGCTCGAAGGCGAGCAGCGCGGGGGAGTGGTCCGGATGGAGCAGTTCGATCTGGGGCATGGCCAGGAATATAGGCAGTTGGGCCGCCGCGCGGCCTGTGGTTTTCCGCCGGCCGAGGCGCGCGGGGCCATCGGGGTCGGTCACGGCTCACGCCGCGGGCCTCGCAGACAGGTCGCCACGAGGCGGCGGCAGGTGCCGTCCCAGCCGGGTCGGACGGCCGGAGCACGTGCGCTCCGGCTGGGCAGGACGAGTTCTTCGCCCCCGTCGGTGGGCCGGTCGCGACCAGGACGCAGCCGCCGCAGCCGCTCGACGCGGCGGCCCCTGATGTGGAAGTGCTCGCCCTGCGGGCCGAGGACGCTGAGGAGTTCCACCGGGCGGGCGGTGCCGACAGGGGTGGCCATGCGGGACGTACGGGAGCAGCTTCTCGACGCCGCCGAGCGCATCCTGCTCCGGGACGACCTGCGCGCCCGCCTGCGCCGGTCCATGCCGACGGCGGTCTCCCTGCTGCATCAGGCCACGGAGATGATCGCCGCCTGCCTCCGTGCCGAGCGCGACCTCGGCCGCCTCGCGCCGGACGCGGACGTCGACTCCCTCGCCTCGACCCTGATCGGCGCCGGTCATCTGCTGTTCGCCGACCGCGACGGACCGCCGCCGACACCCGCCGCGATCCGCAAGGTCGTCGCGGCCGTCCTCCCCGGCGCCTGAGGGGACGGCTCACCGCGGGCTCCGGCCGGTCGCGGTGCGGGCCCGCTCGCCTCGCGGGCGCGGTTCAGGCCGCGGCCACCATGCGCTGCCGCGCCCACTCCTCGAAGCCGGTGAGCGGGATGCCGAGGTCCCGCGCGTACTGCGGGCGGCCCGGCTGGTCGACCGCGTTGAGCCATTCATGCGAGGCGCCCATGGCCGGCATTCCGGCGGCGAGCGCTTCCTGCTCTGTCATGTCCGGCGCGGGCAGGTGCGTGCCCAGGGCCCGCGAGAGGACGTCGGCGATCTGAGTCATCGACAGATAGTCGCCCGCCAGCTCCAGTTCGACCCGGTCGAACCGCTCCGGATCGGCGAAGGCCGCCGCCGCGGCGCGGCCGATGTCGTCCACCGCGATCAGCGACAGATGGGTGTCCGGCCTGAGGACGCTCACCAGGCCGCCCTCGATGCCGCGCGGGAACAGGAACGCCATGGACGGAAGGAAGTTCTCCATGAAGAAGCCGGGCTTGAGCAGCGTCCAGTGGGGGAAACCCGCCGCGCGGACCGCGTCCTGGATCGCGCTCTTGGCGCCCAGGACGGGTTCCATGTAATGCCAGCGGCCCTCGGCCCAGCCGGGCGCCTCGGTGTGCTGACCGGCGCCGGTCACGGAGGTGTGCACGAACTGCGGCACTCCTGCGGCCTTCGCGCCCTCGACGAGGTTGACGCCTTGCGTCACCTCTCCCTCGAAGTCGAAGCTCTCCGCCGTCATCTCGGGCATCTGTACGGAGAAGACGGCGCGGACTCCCTCGGCGGCCCGGACCACGGAGCCGCGGTCGCGCAGGTCGCCGGTGACCAGTTCGGCGCCGAGCGCCTCGACGGCCTTGGCCCGGTCGGCGGCCGGATCGCGGACCAGGGCGCGGACGGGGACGCCGGACGCGAGCAGGGCGCGGGCGGTGGCGCCGCCCTGCCGGCCGGTGGCGCCGGTGACCAGGACCGGTGCGGGGCGTGCGGACATGATGCTCCTCGGGTGCTCGTGCGGGGAGACGCTAAACGGCGGGGCCCGCCGTTTCTCTTCCGGGTACGATATGGCGGACCCCGCCACTTGGCAACCATGGAGGTAGGCCATGCCGGATGGCCAGCGCGCAGACGCCCGGCGCAACTACACGCGCATCCTCGCCGTGGCCCAGCAGGAAGTCGCCGCCCACGGCGCCGACGCCTCGCTGGAACAGATCGCCCGCACGGCGGGAGTCGGCTCCGCGACCGTGCGGCGGCACTTCCCCACCCGCCAAGCGCTGCTGGAGGCGGTCTCCCGGGAGCGGATCGAGGCCCTGCGCGTCCGCGCCCACGAGCTGACCGGCGAAGGCGAGAGCCGCGGCGCGCTGCTGGAGTGGCTCGGCGACGTCCTCACCTACTGCGTCTCCGCCCGCGGCCTGGCCACCGCGCTGTCCTACAACGCCGCCGGAGTCGACCCGGTGCACAACAACAGTTGCTCGGCCACGCTCGAAGAAGCGGCGGGCCCGCTGCTCCGCCGCGCCGCGCGGGACGGCGCGGTGGCCAAGGACGTCACCGCCCTCGACCTGATCACCCTGCTGGTCGGCATCGCCCTGGCCACGGAGCACGCCCCCGACCCGGCCGCCCGCGCCCGCCAACTCTTCGACCTGTCGGTGGCTGGCCTGAGCCCCCAGCGCTGAGCAACGGCGCCTGTCGCCGTCGTCCGCGCGGGCGCTAGGTCAATACGACGAGGGCGTGTCCGGCGGATCGGGAACGGCCCCTTCGGCGCCTGGCACGCACGCCCGTCGCGTTGCCGGAATACCCGGATACCTCCGCTGTGCGGGCATCCCGGCGCCTTCCGCTCAGCGGGTTCCCCCGGCCGGAGTCCGGGGGAGCACCGGTCGCCGCCTGGACCGCCCATGTTCCGCCGGACAGGCCCTAGTCGGGAGACGGCCCGTCGGCGAGCCGGTTGTTGCGGTCGATCTCCGGCATGTGGGTCTCGGCCCAGTCGCGCAGGGCGGCGAGGGGGTGTTCGAGGGACAGGCCGAGGTCGGTGAGGCGGTAGTGGACGGCGGGCGGCACCGTCGGTTCCACGCGGCGCGTGACCAGGCCGTCGCGGACCAGGCTCTGCAAGGTGGCGGACAGCATCTTCTGCGAGATGCCGGGGATGCGGCGCCGCAGTTCGGCGAAGCGGACCTCGCCCGGAGCCTGCTCGGCCAGCGTCTTGACCGCCATCGACGTCCACTTGGTGCCGATGCGGTCGAGCAGTTGGCGGGTCGGGCAGCGCGGATCCAGCAGGTCACCGCGGTCGCCGGGCCGCGGCCCGTACGTGCCCGGTGCGTCGGGCCCGGACGTGGTCACCTGGGGCTCACCACCTGAGGGGAAAGTGCCGTCTTGGGCGGACCAGCTTAGTTCCCTAGCGTGATCTTGTCACCATTGGTTACCACTCCTGGAGTCCCGTCATGCCCGAACTGCGCCGCGTGCCCGTCAACGGTGTCGAACTGAACGTCGCCCTCGCCGGATCGGGTCCCGCCGTCCTGCTGCTGCACGGCTTCCCGCACACCTGGGAGGTGTGGACGGACGTCATGGCCGATCTGTCCGGCCGCTACCGCGTCATCGCGCCCGACCTGCGCGGCTTCGGCGCGAGTGGTCCTGCCCCGTCCGGTTACGACGCGGGCACCCTGGCCGAGGACGCCGCCGCGCTCCTCGCCGCGCTCGGCGTGTCGTCCGCCGCGGTGGTGGGCATCGACGCGGGCGCCCCCGCGGCCTTCCTCCTCGCCCTGCGCCACCCCGGCCTCGTCCGCCGCCTGGTCGTCATGGAATCCCTGCTGGGCGCGCTGCCCGGCGCCGAGGACTTCCTCGCCGCCGGACCGCCGTGGTGGTTCGGCTTCCACCGCGCGGCGCCCGGCCTCGCCGAGACCGTGCTGGAGGGTCACGAAGCCGAGTACGTCGACTGGTTCCTGCGCTCCGGCACGCTCGGTGAGGGAGTGCGCCCCGCACTTCGGGACGCGTTCGTGCGCGCGTACACCGGCCGCGAGGCGTTGAGCCGCGCGTTCTCGTACTACCGCGCCCTGCCCGAGAGCGCGGCGAGGATCGGTGAGGCGGTCGCCGCCCACCGCCTGACGGTGCCGACGATGGCCCTGGGCGCCCAGCCGGTCGGCGACGTGCTCGCACGCCAACTGCGCCCGCTGGCCGACGATCTCACCGCACACCTCATCGAGGACTGCGGCCACATCATCCCGCTGCACCGGCCGCGCGCCCTGCTCGCGCTCCTGCGCCCGTTCCTGGCCCGCGACGACGCGGCGGGCAGGGCGTGACCGGGGCGGGCGTGAGCGGGGCGGGCGTGAGCGGGGGCAGGGATGACCGCGGACGAGGCGTGACCTGGGCGGCGCACCACGGATCCCACGCCTCCCGCACGCCCCACTCGAATCGTTCACTGTGTGAATCCGGTGCATGTGCTTGACGGCTCGCCATGGCCACTTGACACTGCCTTACGGATTCGGGATTACCGCCATCCGCAGATTGAGAGCGTTTTCAAGAGACTGAATCAAAGGGCCAAGGCGGGACCTTGGCTCTGAATGTGCAGTGCCGAGCGCGATCCACCCCCACATCTCCGCGCTGACCCTGGTGTTCACTTCGCGAACCCAGGCGAAAGGACCCCCACACATGCGCAGATCCATCCTCCCGGCCCGTACCGAGGGCACGCCGCGTCGGCAGCGACGCGTGGTCGCCCTGCTCGGGGCCCTCGTCCTCGTTCTGGCCGGGATCATCGGCCTCACCCAGACCGTCGGAACCGCCTCGGCGGACGCGTCCGACTACACGCAGAGCGTCGCCCAACTGAACTCCACGCAGGCGCAGATCACGTTCAAGCCCACCACGGCCGCCGCCTACGTCGACGTCCACTACCTGGTCAACGGCGCGAATCAGCAGAACGTCCGGATGACCAACAACGCGGGCGTCTGGACCCAGACCGTCAGCTCGCTGACCACCGGCACCGTGCTCGACTACTGGTTCACGTACGAGAAGAGCGGCCCGCAGTACGACACTCCGCACTTCTCGTACACCCAGGGCAGCGGGAGTACGACCGGAGGCGGCACCGGCGGCACCGGAACGACCGTCGCCACGCCGACGTTCAGCCCGGCGGGCGGCACCTTCAGCTCGGCGCAGAGCGTGACGATATCCGACGCCACCTCGGGCGCGAGCATCCGCTACACGCTGGACGGCTCCACGCCGACCGCCTCCTCCACGCTCTACAGCGCGCCGCTGAACATCTCGGCGAGCACCACGGTCAAGGCGATCGGCATCAAGTCCGGGTCCACCAACTCGGCCGTGGCCACCGCCAGTTACACCATCGGCTCGACCTCGGCGAGCTGCCCGACGCAGTCGGACACTCCCAACTTCGGGTCGAACGTCCACATTTACGACCCGTCGATGTCCAGCGCCACCATCCAGGCGCAGCTCGACGCGCAGTTCGCGCAGCAGAAGGACACCCAGACCGCGCAGTTCAGCAACAACCGGGTCGCGCAGCTCTTCAAGCCGGGCACGTACAACGTGTCCGACAACGTCGGCTTCTACACCTCGGTGGCCGGTCTCGGCCAGAACCCCGACGACGTCACGATCAACGGTGACGTGACCGTGGACGCCTTCAACGCCTCCGACGCGGGCAACGCGACCCAGAACTTCTGGCGGTCTGCGGAGAATCTGGCGATCAACCCCTCCAGCGGCACCGACCGTTGGGCCGTCGCGCAGGCCGCGCCCTTCCGCCGGATCGACGTGCACGGCGGGCTCGCGCTCTACCCGGCCAGCTACGGCTACGCCAGCGGCGGCTACATCGCCGACACCAAGGTCAGCGGCCAGGCCGCGTCCGTCTCGCAGCAGCAGTGGTACACCCGCGACAGCAACCTCGGGAGCTGGGCGGGCGGCGTGTGGAACATGGTCTTCTCCGGCGTCAACGGCGCACCGGCCAACACCTTCCCGAACCCGCCGGAGACCACGCTGGCCACCACCCCGGTCTCCCGTGACGTGCCGTACCTGTACGTCGACAGCGCGGGCAAGTACCGGGTCTTCCTGCCGTCGCTGCGCACCAACGCGTCCGGACCGAGCTGGGCCAACGGCAGCACCCCCGGCACCTCGCTGCCGATGAGCCAGTTCTACGTGGTCAAGGCCGGGGACACGGCCGCGACCATCAACACCGCCCTGTCCCAGGGCTGCAACCTCTTCGTCACCCCCGGCGTCTACCACCTCAACCAGACGCTCAACGTGACCAAGGCCAACACCACCATCCTCGGCATCGGCTACCCGACGTTCGTGCCCGACAACGGCGTCAACGCCATGCAGGTCGCCGACGTGGACGGCGTACGCCTCAAGGGTCTGCTCTTCGACGCGGGCACCACCAACTCCGCCGCGCTGCTGACTGTCGGCCCCTCCGGCTCCACCGCGAGCCACGCCGCCAACCCGACCACCATCCAGGACGTCTTCTTCCGGATCGGCGGCCAGGTCGCGGGCAAGGCCACCACCAGCCTCATCGTGAACAGCGCCAACACGATCATCGACCACATCTGGGCCTGGCGCGCCGACCACGGCAGCGGCGTCGGCTGGACGTCCAACACCGCCGACACCGGTCTGATCGTCAACGGCGCCAATGTGCTTGCGACCGGTCTGTTCGTCGAGCACTACCAGAAGTACGAGGTCGTCTGGAACGGTCAGGGCGGCAAGACGATCTTCTTCCAGAACGAGATGCCGTACGACCCGCCGAACCAGGCCGCCTGGGTCAACCCCAACGGGCAGAACGGATACGCCGCCTACAAGGTCGGCGCGAACGTCACCACCCATGAGGCGTGGGGGCTCGGCAGCTACTGCTACTTCAACGTCAACCCGGCGGTGAACAGCTACCACGCGTTCGAGGTGCCCAACACCTCCGGCGTGAAATTCCACAGCGCGCTGACCGTCTCGCTCGGCGGCGTGGGCACCATCACCCACGTCATCAACGACACCGGAGCGGTCACCGCGTCCAACACCACCCCCAGCAATGTCGTGTCCTATCCCTGACCCGCTGATCCCCTCACCGTGAACCCACGGTGACGGCGGCCCGGTGCTCCCGCGCAGGCGGGAGCACCGGGCCGCCCCCGCGAACGGGTGAAGCAAGGCCCGTGACCCCCACCCGCGTGTGCGTCGGCGCCGCGCGCCGCCTACGCTGCGCCAGGGGAGTTACGTCACGGGAGGCCGACCCTGCTGGTGCTGTGTGTGTTCTTCGCGTTGCTCGGTGCGGCCAGCAACGCGGTGGGAACCGTCCTCCAGCGCAAGGCCGCGCTCGCCGTGCCGCCCAACGACGCGATGCGCCCGCGTCAGATGCTCGCGATGATCCGGCAGCCGGTGTGGCTGCTCGGCATCTGCGGAGTGGCGGGCGCCGCGGCCTTCCAGGCCCTCGCCCTGGTGGCGGGACCGCTGGCCCTCGCGCAGCCCGTCTTCATCCTGGAACTTCCGCTCGCCCTGCTCTTCAGCGTGCCGCTGCTCGGGCGCGCCCTGCCGCGCGCGGGCTGGAGCGGCGTCGCCTGCATGGTCGCGGGTCTGGCGCTCGCCCTGGGTGCCGCGGCGCCGGGCGGCGGCGGCGCGCAGGCGTCCATGGCGCACTGGGTGCCCGCCGTCCTGCTCTGCGTGGGCGCCATCGGCTGGGCGGTCGTCATCGCCCGCCACCGGCCCTCCGGTGCGCCGAGGGCCGCCCTGCTGGGCGCCGCCTCCGCGGTGGCCAACGCGCTCACCGCGGCGCTGATGAAGTCCGCCGCCGACACCTTCTCCGCGCACGGCGGCGTCGCCTTCCTGACCGCCTGGCAGACCTACGGCTTCGCGCTGTGCGGCGTCACCGCGATCTTCCTGCTGGAGAGCGCCCTCCAGTCCGGGCCGATCATCGCCTCGCAGCCCGCCCTCACCCTCGGCGACGCCACCGTCAGCCTGGCGCTGGGCATCACCGTCTACGGCGAGCACATCCGTACCGGCTGGTGGGTCGTGCCGCAGTTGGCGGCCGTCGGCCTGATCGCGTACGGCACCGTCCGGCTCTCCCGCGCGGTCCCGCTGATCAGGGAACTGGCGGGCTGACCGCACGGGCCGCCCGGCACCGACCTGACATCTGCCCGGCACCGGCTCGACAACGGCCCGGCAGCGGCCCGGCAGCGGCCCGGCAGCGGCCCGGCCCTGGCGCGGACCGCGAAGGGGAGCTTAAGAGAACCGGTAGCCGCTTCGGCTTCATCCCCGGAGCGGTTCGCCCAAGCATGGGGCCGTGACCGAACGATTCCTGCACCTCAACGTCAACGCCAACGGGCTGGCGAAACCGCCGAACAGCTGGCGGCACAGCTCTCCGCCCACCTGGTTCCTCGACGTCGCCTCCTGGGAGAAGCTCGGGCGGATCGCCGAGCGCGGCCTGCTGGACGCGGTCTTCCTCGCCGACCACCTCGGCGCCACCGACTTCAGCAAGCCGTGGCACGCCTTCGACCCGTTCATGCTCCAGACGGCGGTGGCCCGCGCCACCCGCCACATCGGTCTGGTGACGACCCTGTCCGCGACCTTCTACCAGCCGTGGGACATCGCGCGCCGCGCCGCGACGCTCGACATCGCCTCCGGCGGCCGGGCGGCGGTCAACATCGTCACCTCCGGCGAGGACGCGGCCGCGGCCCTGTACGGGCGGGGACCGCTTCCCGCACGCGAGGTCAGGTACGGGCGCGCCGAAGAGGTGCTGAACGCCGTCAAGCGGCTGTGGGACTCCTGGGACCCGGACGCCCTGGTCGCCGACCCCACGACGGGCGAACTGGTGGACGACGGCCGGGTCCCGACGGTGGACTTCGACGGCGAACACGTGGGCTTCAGGGGGCGGTTCCAGTTCCCGCGCTCCGTGCAGGGGCGGCCGGTCATCGTCCAGGCCGGAGCGTCGCCCCTGGGCATCGAACTGGCCGCGCAGCACGCGGACGCCGTGTTCTGCGCCTCCAACACCCTGTCGACCGGGCAGGAGTTCTACCGCGGGCTGAAGGCCCGCGCCGCCGCCCACGGGCGTGACCCCGACGAACTCCTGGTCCTTCCCGGCCTCAACATCACCCTCGGCGGCACCGAGGCAGAGGCGATCCGGCGCCGCGCCGAACTGGTCGGCCCCGTGGAGGCGGACGACGCCGCAGTGCGCGCGCTGGCCGTCCAACTCGGCGTCCCCGTCGACCTGCTGAGCCTGGACAAGGCCCTGCCCTGGGACTACATCAACTCGCCGCGGTGGAGCCCGCGCAGCGTCGGCGCCGCCAACGGCGTGCTGTCCGTGGCACGCCAGGGCGACCTCACCGTGCGCGAGGTCCTCGAACGCCGCGCGAACGCGCAGAACGCGATCGTCGGCACGCCCGAGCAGGTCGCCGACGAGATCGAGAGCTGGTTCACCCAACGCGCCGCCGACGGCTTCAACATCAACTTCGACATCTTCCCCTCCGGCCTGGAGCAGGTCGTCGACCACCTGGTGCCGGAGCTCCAGCGGCGCGGGATCTTCCGCAGGGAGTACGAGTCCACCACGCTGCGCGGCCACTACGGGCTTCCGCCCCTGGTGACCGACGCGAGCCGCGCCACCGCGCGCACGGCCTGATCAGGAGACCACCACCAGTGAGCACACGCCGACTGCACTTGAACGTCAACGCCAACGCGCTGGGCCGAGCACCGGGGGGCTGGCGCCTGCGCGACGACCCGCTCGGCTTCCTCGACATCGACGAATGGGAGAACCTCGGCCGGACCGCGGAACGCGGCCTGTTGGACGCGGTGTTCCTCGCCGAGACCCTCGGATTCTCCCAGCAGGACTTCACCAGGCCGTGGAACGCGATCGACCCGTTCGTCGTGCTGACCGCGATCGCCCGCGCCACCACGCACGTCGGCCTGGTGGCGACCGTGTCGTCCACCTACCGCCACCCGTACCACATCGCCCGGCTGGGCTCCTCGCTCGACCTGGTCTCGGGCGGCCGGGCCGCGGTCAACGTCGTCACCACGCAGTCGCCGCGCGCCGGGGCCCAGTTCGGCCTCGACGCGCACCCCGACCGGGACGCCCGCTACGGCCGCGCGGACGAGGCGATCGCGGTGATCAGGGCGCTGTGGGAGTCATGGGACCCCGACGCGCTCGTCGGTGACAAGGCGTCAGGTGAGCTGACCGACCTGACGAAGGTGCGGGAGGTCGACCACGTCGGCGAGCACCTGCGGGTCAAGACCTGGTACCAGGTGCCGCGTTCGCCGCAGGGCCACCCCGTCGTCCTGCAAGCGGGCGCGTCGGAGCAGGGCATCGACCTGGCCGCGAAGTACGCCGACGCGGTCTTCTGCGCCGCGCACAACCTCCAGCAGGGCAAGGACTTCGCCGCCAAGGTGAAGGCCCGGGCCCGCGACGTTCACGGCCGCGACCCCGACGACGTTCTGATCCTGCCCGGACTGTGGCCGGTCATCGGCAGCACCGAGGCCGAGGCGCGCGAGCGCCGCGACCTGCTGGCCGGTCTGAGCACCGACACCACCGACGCCCTGACGTCGCTGGCGGCGCAGCTCGGCCTGCCGGTGGACAGCCTGGAGCTCGACCGGCAGCCGCCCTGGGACCTGATCAACTCGCCGGAGTGGAAGCCGAGCAGCTACGGCTTCGCCAACTCCGTGCTCCAGTCCGCCCGCAACGAGAACCTGACGGTGCGCGACCTGCTCGACCGGCACATCGCCGGCGGCGGTCACCGCATGGTGGTGGGCACCCCGGAGCAGATCGCCGACGAGATGGAGGCGTACTTCACCGAGGGCGCCGCGGACGGGTTCAACCTGAACCACGACCTCTACCCCGACGGCCTCGACCTCATCGTCGACCACCTGGTGCCGGAGCTCCAGCGGCGCGGGATCTTCCGCAAGGAGTACGAGGCGAGCACGCTGCGCGGCAACCTCGGCCTGCCTGTCCCGGCGGCCACCCCGGTCTGAGGCCGCAGGGCAGCACGGCGCGACGGAGCCGCCCGGCGTACCGACCCCCATCCCACGGGGCCGGTACGCCGGGCGGCTCTTCGGGCTGCCGCCGGATCAGGAACCGCCGGCGTCCGGCAGGCGCGCCTCGGCCCCGATGGCGCCGGGCCGCAGCGCCCTGTCGCCCTCGACCCGCTCGGCGATACCGGCCAGCCGCGCGGCCTGCTCCGGTGTGAGCGTGACGTCGAACGCGCCGACGTTCTCCCGCAGATACGCGGCGTGCCGGGTGCCGGGGATCGGCACGACGTCCTCACCCCGCGAGAGCACCCAGGCGAGGGCCACCTGACCGGGCTCGGCGCCGAGTTCGGCCGCGACGGCGACGACCTCGTCGGCCAACTTCACATTCGTGTCGAAGACCTCCTCGGCGAACCGCGGGTGCTCCAGCCGACGGCCCGTCAGGTCCGCGCGGCTGCGCAGCCGACCGGTCAGCCACCCGCGGCCCAGCGGCGAGAACGGCACGATGCCGATGCCCAACTCCCGCGCGATGGAAAGCGTTTCGGCCTCGATGTCGCGGGTGAAGAGCGACCACTCGTTCTGGATCGCGGTGACCGGATGTGTGGCATGGGCGCGGCGCAGGGTCCGCGGACCCGGCTCCGACAGACCGATCCAGCGGACCTTGCCCGCCTCGACCAGCTCCTTCAGCGCGCCGACCGTCTCCTCGATCGGCACCGCCGGATCGACGCGGTGCTGGTAGTAGAGGTCGATGCGGTCGACGCCCAGGCGCCGCAACGAGCCCTCCACCGCCGACCGTACGTACTCCGGACGGCCGTCGATGGGGCGGGCGTCGGGGTTGGTGGCCCGGTCGAGCGGGTTGCCGAATTTGGTGGCGATGACCAGGCCGTCACGGCGGCCCTTGACCGCCTGCCCGAGCAGCGTCTCACTGATGGCCGGGCCGTAGATGTCGGCGGTGTCGAAGAAGTCGATGCCGAGGTCGATCGCCTCGCCCACCAACGCCGACGCGCTGTGCCGCTCGTCGGCGTCGGTGGAGCGCGCGAAGCTCATGAAGCCCAGGCCGAGGGCCGAGACCTCCAGCCCCTCGGTGCCGAGCCTGCGTCGAGTGATGTCGGTCAATGGTTACTCCTCAGCCGGTGGTTCGGGAGCGGCGCCGTGTCAGCCGGTCGTCACGTCGTCCAGCGCCGTGGTGTAGTTGAACCCGAGCTTGGACGTGACATTGGTCTTCAGCCCGCCGTACTTGTACGCGGCCTCGACGGTCGCCTGCTGGATCCGCAGGAACTCCGGGTCACCGATCTTGTAGAAGGTCGAGTGCCGGGCGTTCTCCCAGTTGACCTTGGCCACGTCGGGCGTCTGGCTGAGGACCTGCTGCTCGACCTTCTCGTACGCGGTCTCGTGACCGGGAATCCACTGCTCGTAGAAGGTCCGCAGCCGGCCGTAGAAGTCCTTGAGCGCCGCCAGCTTGGCCGGGTCGTCGAGCACCTCGGTCCTGGCGATCCAGCCGCTGCCGCCGAGGATGCCGAGCGTCGCGTTGTCGGCGATCTTGATCGCCTTTCCGGCGTCGACGGGCTTCTTCACGTTGCTGTAGCTGGTCACGACCGCGTCCAGGCGCCCGGCGTTGAAGGCGTTGGCCGCGGCCTGGTTGCTCGGGAACTGCACACCGTGGACGTCCTTGGGGCCGAAGCCGCCCTTCTCCAGCGCGACGACGTAGGCGGCGTAGATGTTGCCGCCGTAGTTGTAGCCGATCTTCTTGCCCTTCAGCTCGGCGAGCGTCGTGATACCGGAGCTCTTCGTCACGTACACGGCGGCCGGGTAGGGCGCGTCGGGCGTCCAGGTCACCGCGAAGCCCTGGATCGGGGCGCCGGTCTTCGTCCAGTCGGCCGAGGCGTTGGCGGCCTCGAAGGCGGCGGTGTTCTCACCGACCTGGCCGACGTCGATCTGCTTGCCGTACAGCGCCGCCAGTTGGTTCGCCGGGCCCGCGATGATCGGGACCTTGTACTTGTACGGGGTGTCCTCGAACAGGCCCGACTCCTTCAGCAGCGCGGGGAAGTCGGCGGTCTGGTAGCTGATCGTGAGGTTGACGCCGGACAGGTCGACCGCGGCGGCGGAGGAGGAACCGCCCGTCGAGCCGCCGTTCGACGCGGAACCCGCGTTCTTCGCGGAGGTCGAGGCGCCGCCGGAACCGCCGCAGGCGGTGGCGACCATGGCGAGGGCGACGGCCGCGAAGGCGGTGAACGTGCGCTGGACGAAGGGGGAGTGCTTGCCGGTGCTGTACATGTGCGATGACTTCCTCGGGATGTGTCGGGTGAAGACGGTTCGTGGTGCTCTGATCTGACGGGCCGTCAATGGCCGGCGGCCACCTCCTCGCCGCCGCCGCCGACGGTGCGGGCCACGCCGAGCTGGTCGAGCAGCGCCGCCCGCAGTTCGAGGAACCGCGGATCGTCGCGGTGGCGGGGCTTGTCGATCTCGACCCGCTGGTCCAGGGCGATCGAACCGCGCGAGAGGACCAGGACACGGTCGGCGAGCAGGATCGCCTCGTCCACGTCATGGGTGACCAGGACGACGGCGGGCTCGTGCTTGGCGCACAGCGCCGCCAGCAGGTCGTGCATCTTGATCCGGGTCAGCGCGTCCAAGGCCGCGAAGGGCTCGTCGAGCAGCAGCAGATCGGGCTCGGTGACCAGCGCGCGGGCGAGCGCGACACGCTGCGCCTCACCGCCGGACAGCGTCCGGGGCCAGGCTTTGGCGTGGCTCTCGATACCGACCTCGGCCAGCGCGTCGAGCGCTTTGCCGTACGCGGCTCGCGGACGCCGCGCGCCGAGCACGACATTGCGCCACACCTTCTGCGCGGGAACCAGCCGCGGCTCCTGGAAGACGGTCGACCGCACGCGGGGCACGACGACATTTCCCTCGTCGGCGGTGTCGAGTCCGCCGACGATACGGAGCAACGTCGTCTTACCGGTGCCGGACGCTCCGAGCAGCGCGACGAACTCCCCCTTCCGCAGCCGGAGATCGACCCCGTCGAGCACCGCACGGCCGTCGAAGACCCGTCGGACCCCCAGCGCGGTGACGGCGTATCCCGCGCTGTCCGCGGCGAGGTCGCCCGGCGATTCAGTTGATACCGACACGGGCCCTCCAGGGCAGGACGAGACGCTCGACGCCGCGCATGACGAAGTCGATGAGGATGCCCAGCACGGCGTAGATCCAGATGCCGGCGATGACGATGTCCGGGCGCTGGTTGTTCTGGGCGTTGATGATCAGATAGCCGATCCCGGCGGTGGAGTTGACCTGCTCGGCCAGCACCAGCGACAGCAGCGAGAAGGAGCAGGCGAAGCGCAGACCGGTGAGGATGCCGGGCAGCGCCGTCGGGAAGATGATCCGGCGGGCGATCCGGAAGCCGCTGAGCCCGAAGGTCCTGCCCGCCTCGATGAGCTTTTGGTCGACGCCCTTCACGGCGTGGAACGTGTTCAGGTAGAGCGGGAACAGCGCCGCCGCGGTGATGAGGGCGAGCTTGGACGGCTCGTCGATGCCGAACCAGGTGACGAACAGCGGGACCAGCGCGATGAACGGCACCGTCCGCAGCATCTGGAGGGTGGCGTCGAAGATCTCCTCGCCGATCTTCCACAGACCGGCGAAGATCCCGAGCACCAGCCCCGCGCTGCCGCCGAGCAGCAGCCCCTCACCGGCCCGCCGCAGCGACACCGGTACGGCGGCCTGGAGCGAGCCGTTGTTCCACAGGTACTGGTACGCCTCGACGATGGTCTTCGGCGAGGGCAGCACGTCCTCGGTGGTCCAGCCCCAGGTCAACGCGAGCTGCCAGAGGGCGATCAGTGCGACGGGCACGCCGACGCGCAGGGTCCAGCCGCTCCAGAAGCGGACCCGCTTGCGCACGCTCTCGCGCCCGCGGTTGCGCGGGCTGAGGTCGATGAGCCCCGCCGCGCCCCGCGGAGTCCTCGTGGCGGTCGGCGCACCCGGCGCGGGCGCGGTGTCGGTGACGGAAGCGGCGCCGGTCAACGCGTCACCTCGGCGGCGGTGTCGACCGGCCGGGTGGTGAGGGGCCTGGCGATGGCGGTCATGAGCGTGTCCTCACAGGGGGTCAGTGCCTCAGGCGAACTTCTTGAACGGAACGGTGTCGTCCTGCGCCAACTCGGCGACCAGGCCGAGCTCCCAGGACAGATAGCGGCGGAATCCGGCCTTGCGGTCCTCGGGGTCGCTCTCGCGCCAGCCGGAGGCGACGACGTCCTCCGGGGCGTGCAGCCACTCGGCCCGGTCGGTCTCCACGGGCAGACCGGCCGCGCGCCACGCCGCCGTGCCGCCGTCGAGCACCCGCACCGGACGGTCGGTGGCCGCCGCGAGGTCGGCGGCGGCGTAGCGCGCGAGCACCCCGTCGGAGGAGGTCAGCACGACCGGCCCGGTGCCGGGCAGCTCGGCCGCCGACGCGGCGAGGCGGGCGCGGATGGCGAACCGGGCACCGGGGACGTGGCCGATGCGGTACTCCGGGCTGGGCGCCACGTCGAGCACGAGCCGGGTGTCGGCCGGGGCGCCGTCCAGCTCCTGCGCGGTGACCGTCTCGAAGCCGCCGGACGGCGGGTCGAGGACGGGCCGCGGCACCGGGCCGGTCTCCAGGTCGACGCCTTCCAGGGCCCGGTCGAGGACGAACACCCGCGCCCAGCCGATCTGGGCGATCCAGGAGGCGGCGACCGCGGCCCGTACGCCGTCGTTGTCGACGAGGACCACACGGGAATGGTGCGTGCCGACGTGCCGGAACACCCACGGCGCGACATCCCAGCTCGGCGCCGACAGGGAGCCGGGCAGGTGCCCGGCCTCGAACTCCTCGGGCGTGCGCACGTCCAGGACGTACAGCGAACGCGTGTCGTCCTTGCCGAACGCCGCGAGCGCCGCCGCGTCGATGTGCTCGATCCCGAAGCGCTCGCCGAAGCGGACCGCGCTCTCCCGCGCCGCCTCCAGCGCCGCGCCGGTCGGCGGCGCCACCGAGGACGTCTCGCCGTGGTCGAGTTCGTGCCCCTCCAGCACCCAGGACTGGGTGCCGCCCTCCAGCGACACCACCCGGTTCGGCAGGCCCGCGTTGATGAGCACCTGGGCGCCGAGGATGCTCCGCGTGCGCCCGGCGCAGTTGACCACGACGAGCGTGTCGGGCGACGACACCGCCTCGGCCGCGCGGTAGACGAGTTCGGCGCCAGGTATCGACGTCCCGCCGGGCAGGCTGTGGTCGCGGAACTCGCCGATGGGGCGGCTGTCCAGCAGCACGATGTCCTCACCGGCCGCGCGGCGGCTCAGGAAGTCCGGCACGCTGATGTGCGGCGTCTGGTAGACCTCCTCGATCCACTCGCCGAAGGCCTGCCCGATGACGTGATCGCCGCCGCTGTGGACCTTGTGCCCGGCTGCGGCCCACGCGGCGAGGCCGCCGTCGAGCACCCGGACGTCGGTGTAGCCGAGCGCGCGCAGCCGGGCCGCGCCGCGCCCCGCCAGCTCCGCGTCGCCGCCGTCGTAGACGACGACCGGCGTGTCACGGCGGGGGACCAGCGCCCCCACCTTCAGCTCCAGGACGCTGAGCGGGATCGAGACGGCGAGCAGGATCGACCCCTGCGCCGCCGTGACGCCGGACTCACGGACGTCGACGAGCGCGTACTCCTGGCCGCCGTCGAGCAGCGCGCGCAACTCGTCGACGGCGATGGCGGGGGCCACGGATTCGGTCATGGGAACTCTCCTGGACTCTGGTCGGATCAGTAGTGGATGGCGCCGGGCACGCCGCCGCCGGCGTAGACGCCGTCGCCGACGACGGCCACGCTGCGCGGCGAGGCGAGGAAGGCGACCACCCACGCCACCTCGTGCGGCTCGATCACCCGGCCGATGACATTGCCCGGTGCGCCGTCGGCCGCGCCGCCGCTCTGAAGCTCGACGTACCGTTCGGTGCGGGTGGGACCGGGGTGGACGACGGTGACGTTGACGCCGTGCGGGCCGAGTTCGTCGGCGACGTTCTTGGTCAGCGCGATCACCGAGGCGTTGCGGACCGAGCCGATCACCGAGACGGTCGAACGGGCCCCGGTGCCGCTGATGTTGATGACACGGCCCCAGCCGTTCTCGATCAGCAGCGGCGCGACGGCCTTGATGGTGCGCAGATAGCCGATCACCTTGACGTTGAGCTGCCGTTGGAACCAGGCGTCGTCGGCGTCCTGGAAGCTCGGCCCCTTCTGCGCGGGCTGCTCGGCGGCGTTGTTGACGAGGATGTCGATACCGCCGAAGGCCGTTCTCACGGTGTCGACCAGCTCGCGCACCGAGTCGTCGTCACCGGTGTCGGCCCGCACGGCGAGCACGTCGGCGCCGGTCGACTCCCTGATCCGTACGACCGCGTCGTCCAGGACGTCCCCCCGCCGTCCGGTGATCGCCACCCGCACGCCCTCGCGCGCCAGTTCCTCGGCGATGGCGTAACCGATGCCCGTGCCGCCCCCGGTGACGACGGCGCGTTTTCCTTCGAGTTCGAGACCCATGGACTTCCCCGATCGAGTGCCCGACGGCGACGCCGAGCTGCGAATAGGGCCTCAGCCTGCGGGGACGGGAAGGGGCGAACAAGAAGATCTGGCTACAGCAATAGCCGGGACCTGGCTTAACAGTGGGGTGGGCGAGGGCGGCCGGGGCGGCACTGTGCGAATCGACACGATCTAGGACGTGGTGGGAATCGGGGTGGGTGTGCGATCCTCGGTGCGTGACCGGGACGGACCTCTTCGCGCGACGCCATGTCGATCTCATGCGCGTCTGCGTCGCCGCCTGTCGTCGTTGATCCGCACCACGCCGTTGGTGCCGAAGCGCGGCCTGCCCTCCTAGGAGCGCCGCCGCTCGTCAGAATCGAACCCAGACCGCCGCCGCCGGTACCGGCCGCGCCGCGCCTGGGCGTCGTGGGGGTCAACTCGACAACATCTGAGGTCAACCATGAGCATGCTCGACCTGCGTCGCATGATGCTGCTACGCGATCTCGCCGATCTCGGCACGGTCACCGCCGTCGCCGAACGGCGCAACATCACCAACTCCGCCGTCTCACAGCAACTTCGGGTCCTGGAGGTCGAGACCGGCTCGATCCTGTTCCGCAGGGACGGGCGCACCCTGGGCCTCACCCGCAGCGGCCGGATCCTCGTGGACCACGTACGCGTTGTGCTCGGCGCCGTCGACGACGCGATGAGCGCGCTGGCTGCCACCCGCGACCAGGTCTCGGGACAGATCGCGATGGTCTCCTACAACCTGGGCATACCCGTCCTGGCGGCGCCGCTGATCCACCTGCTGAGCGCCGAGGAGCCGCACTTGCAGATCCACCTCCAGCAGGCCGAGGCCGATGACGCGCTGCGCCTGCTGCGCCAGGGCGAGGTCGACGTGGCCGTCACCTACCGGTGCGACTTCGAGGCGCAGGACCTGCTCAACGGGCTGAGCCGGGAGGTGCTGCTGGTCGAGCCGTTCGTGCTCCTTGCGCCGACCGGGCTGCACGCGCGGGTCCGCAGCCTGGGGCTCGCGGCGCTCGCCGAACAGGTGTGGGTCACCGGTCTGGCCAACTCCACCCTGGACACCGCGCTGCTGCGGGCCGCCGAGCGGGCCGGGTTCACCCCGCGGATCACGCACCGGCTGGTGACCGCCCAGATCGTCTGCGACCTGGCCGCCACCGAGGTCGTCTCGGCGATCGTGCCCCGGCTGTCCGTACCGGCGCACCTGGAACACCTCATCGTCGAGGGCGTGCCGATCGGCTACCGCACGATCAGTTCGGTCACGCGCACCACCCGCAGGAACGACCCGAACATCGCGCTCGTCCTGCGCACGCTGCGCTCGATCGGTGAACAGGCGCTGCACAGACGGGTCCTGCGGGTCGCCTCCTGACCGCGCCGCCAGGACCGCGTAGCGCGCCGCGCGCCCGCGCGGTTCGGGACCGGGACCCGCGCCGCGGTGACGAGCGCACCTCGGCCCGACAGTTAAGCGCAGCCGCAACGACGCCGTAGCCGAACCTTGTTGATCGGCCACGCCGCCGGATCGACGCTGAGGTGCCACAGGAACCGGGCGCCACAGTGAGCAGGGGAGCACGCATGACGGAAACAGCCGAGGCCACGAGCGGTGTCACCTTCGGCTCGGCGCGACTGCGGGAGCTGATCGAGCACATCGGCGACGGCGCGATCGGGCGGGACGAGCGCGACGAACTGCCGTACGCGGCCGTCGAGGCGGCGAAAAGGGCAGGGCTCGGCGCTCTGCGGGTGCCGGTCGAACGGGGCGGGGGCGGCGCGAGCCTCACCCAGCTCTTCGAGGTGTTCATCGACCTGGGCGCCGCGGACTCCAATGTGGCGCACATCCTGCGCAGCCACTTCGGTGTGGTGGAGGGGCTGCTGCGCGGCGGCCGCCCCGAGGACGCGGTCTGGCTCGACCGTGTCGCGCGGGGCGAGCTGATCGGCTCCGCCTCCACCGAACTGGGCGCGAAGGCGGGGGCCACCGACTTCCCGTACCGGACCACCGTCAGCCGCACGGACGGCGGCCTGCGGCTGAACGGCACGAAGCACTACACCACGGGCAGCCTGTACATGGACTGGCTGGTCGTCGGCGTCACCGACGTGGACGGCGGGAGGGCCCAGGTCATCGTCCCCACCGACCGCCCCGGCGTGCTGCGCCCCAACGACTGGGACGGCTTCGGCCAGCGCTTCACGGGCAGCGGCACGGTGACCTTCGACGACGTCGCCATCACACCCGAGGACTACTTCACCCGGGCGACCGACGCCCGCGAATCCGTCCCGTACCCCGCGACGTTCTTCCACATCCAGCTCAACGCGATGATCGCGGGCATCCTGCGCCGGGTGGCGGCCGACGCCGTCGCACACGTCCGGGCCAAGAAGCGGGCTTTCTACCACGCGCCCGCCGACGCGCCGACCGAGGACCCGATCGTGCAGTACAGCGTGGGGCTGCTGCACAGCCAGGCGTTCGCCGCGCAGGCCCTGGTCCTGACCGCCGGACGCGCGTTGGAGGACGCCTACGCGGCGCACGGCACCTCCGAGGAGGCCGAGCTGTCCGCGCGCGCGTCGCTGCTCAACGCCAAGGCCAAGGTCGTCGTGGACGAACTCGCCAACCGCGCCGCGTCCGAGCTCTTCGACATCGGCGGCGGCTCGCTGGTCCGCCGCGGCGCCCACCTCGACCGGCACTGGCGCAACATCCGTACGATCGCCGCCCACAATCCGAAGACGCTCAAAGCGGTCGCGGTGGGCCGCTACGAACTCAACGGAACGCCGCTGCCGAACCAGGGCTTCTTCTAGGAACCGCCCCGACACGTCCGGGGCCGCGGCGCTTGCGCTGGAGTCCACTCCAGCTCCTAGCGTGTGAGGCATGACAACGACTCAGCACGCGATCGGCTCGGGATTCGGCGCACAGACCACCGCGCGGGAGGTGCTGGAGGGGATCGACCTGACCGGCAGGCTCGCCCTCGTCACCGGCGGCTACTCCGGCATCGGCCTGGAGACCACCCGCGCGCTGGCCGCGGCGGGCGCCCACGTCGTCGTACCGGCCAGGCGGCCCGCGACCGCCAAGGACGCGCTCGACGGCGTCGACGGCGTGGAGGTCGACGAGCTCGACCTGGCCGACCTCGACAGCGTCCGCGGTTTCGCCGAGCGCTTCCTGGCCACCGGGCGCGGCATCGACATCGTCGTCAACAGCGCCGCCGTCATGGCCTGCCCCGAGACGCGGGTAGGACCCGGCTGGGAGGCGCAGTTCGCCACCAACCACCTCGGGCACTACGCGCTGGTGAACCGGCTGTGGTCGGCGATCGAGGACGGCGGCGCGCGCGTCGTCGCGGTCTCCTCGGCCGGTCACCACTACTCCGCCATCCGCTGGGACGACCCGCAGTTCGCGCGCGGCGGCTACGAGAAGTGGCAGGCGTACGGCCAGGCCAAGACGGCCAATGTGCTGTTCGCGGTGCACCTCGACCAGCTCGCCGCGCGGCGCGGGGTGCGGGCCTTCGCGCTGCACCCCGGCGGCATCCTCACCCCGCTCCAGCGCCACCTGCCCCAGTCGGAGCTGATCGAGCGCGGCCTGATCGACGAGAACGGCGAGCCGCTGGAGTCCGCCGGTCTCAAGAGCACCGAGCAGGGCGCCGCCACCCAGGTCTGGGCCGCCACCTCGCCCATGCTCGACGGCAAGGGCGGCGTCTACCTGGCGGACTGCGAGATCGCCGAGCCCGCGCCCGCGGACGGCACCAGGATCGGTGTGAAGGACTACGCGATCGACCCGGACCAGGCCGCCCGGCTGTGGACGCTGTCCGCCGAACTGACCGGCGTGGACGCCGTCACGCCCCGGTAGGCCGCCCGCTCACGCCCCGCCCGCACCCGCGACCCCGCACCCCCCAGCAGCCGGTAGGGGGTCGCGGCACCGGGCGGCGTAATGTTGCCCAAGGCAAACAGAGCAGCATTACGGGAGAGGAAGCAGCACCATGAGTGCTCAGGCAGACGCCGCGCCGGCCGGCACCGCGGCGCCCCCGACGGAGTACACACACCGGCAGATCATGGTCATCCTCTCGGGGCTGCTGCTCGGCATGTTCCTGGCGGCACTGGACCAGACGGTGGTCTCCACGGCCATCTACAAGATCGGTGAGAGCCTCAACGGCCTGACCGCCCAGGCGTGGGTGACCACCGCCTTCCTGATCACCTCGACGATCAGCACACCGCTGTACGGCAAGCTCTCCGACCAGTACGGGCGCAAGCCGTTCTTCCTCTTCGCCATCGCGATATTCATCGTCGGCTCGGCGCTGTGCATGCTGTCGACGTCGATGTACATGCTCGCGGGCTTCCGCGCCCTCCAGGGCATCGGCGCGGGCGGGCTGTTCTCGCTCGCGCTCGCCATCGTCGGCGACATCATCCCGCCGCGCCAACGAGCCAAGTACCAGGGCTACTTCATGGCCGTCTTCGGCACGTCCAGCGTGCTCGGACCGGTCATCGGCGGCGCGCTGGCCGGGCAGGACTCGCTGCTCGGCATCGACGGCTGGCGCTGGATCTTCCTGATCAACGTCCCCATCGGCATCCTCGCCCTGTTCGTGGTCGCCAGGGTCCTGCACGTGCGCCAGGAACGACGGCCGCACCGGATCGACTACCTCGGGGCGACCGCGCTGATCGTGGCCCTCGTACCGCTGCTGATCGTGGCCGAACAGGGCCGCGAGTGGGGCTGGGGCGCCGCGTCCTCGCTGTCCTGCTACATCATCGGCGCGGTCGGCATCGTCGCCTTCCTGCTGGCCGAGCGCCGGGCGGGCGAGGAGGCGCTGCTGCCGCTG
This sequence comes from Streptomyces sp. NPDC093221, assembly GCF_044753885.1. Lineage (NCBI taxonomy): Bacteria > Bacillati > Actinomycetota > Actinomycetes > Kitasatosporales > Streptomycetaceae > Streptomyces > Streptomyces sp. NPDC093221. The sequence continues at coordinate 241,524 of NZ_JBIVOA010000007.1, forward strand.
CGGCTCTTCCGCAACGGCGTCTTCGCGGTCGGCTCCGCGCAGTCCGCGATCATCGGCATCGGCATGTTCGGCGGCATCACGCTGCTGCCGCTCTACCTCCAGCTCGTCAAGGGCAACTCGCCGACCAAGGCCGGTCTGCTCACCCTGCCGCTGGTGCTCGGCATCATGATCTTCTCGATGGTGTCCGGCCAGATCACCTCGCGCACCGGCCGCTACAAGATCTTCCCCATCATCGGCTGCGCCCTGCTGGTGGGCGGCATGCTGATGCTGTGGCAGATGTCCGCCGACAGCAGCCTGTTCTACGTGGACGTGTCGATGTTCGTCGTCGGCGCCGGACTCGGCCTGAACATGCAGACGATCGTGCTGGCCATGCAGAACGCGGTGCCGCCGCGCGACATCGGGGTCGCCACCTCCTCGACGACCTTCTTCCGGCAGATGGGCGGCACGCTCGGCGTCGCCGTCTTCCTGTCGATCGTCTACTCCGTCGTGGGCGGCAAGATCGGCTCCGCCTTCGCCGCCGCCAAGGGAGGAGAAGCGTTCCAGCAGGCCGCCGCCGCGCACCCGGACCAGCTCAAGACGCTCACCTCGGCATCCTCGGGCAGCACGGGCACGCTCAACGACACGTCGTTCCTCAGCCATGTCGACCCGGCGCTCGCCCACCCCTTCAAGACCGGCTTCACCGACGCGATCAACGTCGCCTTCCTCGTCGGCGCGGGCGTCCTGGTGATCGCCTTCGTGCTGTCGCTGCTCATCAAGGAGGTCCCGCTGCGCACCACGGCGGGGGACTTCTCGCAGGAGGAGAAGGTGGAGGCGGCGACCTCCTGAGTCAGGGCGTGTCCCTCGGCTCGCCGCACAGCCGGTACAGCAGCGCGTAGGCCGTCTTGACGATGCGGCAGCCGCGGTCGTGCCGGGTGGCGCATCCGGCCACCGCCGTACCGGTGGCCGGGTGGAAGCCGAGGAACGTCTGCTGCCCGAAGGTGGCCCCCGCGTGGAAGAGCAGGGGGCCACCCGGCCCCGGATGGTGGTACCAGGTCAGCGTATGCGTGTTCCGGTGACCGAGCCCCCGGCGCAGTTGCGGGACCTGGACGTCGTGCAGCGCCGCCTCCAACGCCGTGCCGCCGGGCCGCAGGTGCGCCTCGGCGTAGCGGAGCAGGTCGGTCGGTGTGGACCGGACCCCGCCCGCCGCCGTGAAGGCCGCCATGTCGGTCGGCGGCAGCGGCGTACGCCCGTCGGTCCGGTAGCCGACCGCCGCGAGGACACCGCCCGGCCCCGTCGTGGTGCCGTGCAGCCCCAGGGGCGCCAGCACCCGCCCCGCCAGCAGCGTGCCGTAGTCCGCTCCCGTGGCGTGTTCCATCGCGGGTCCGAGCAGCGCGATGCCGAGGTTGGAATAGTGCCAGCGGCTGCCGGGGGCGTGGCGGGTACGGGTGTCCGCGAAGGCCCGCAGCAGCCGTCCGGTGTCGTAGCGGGCGTAGCTGTTGGTGTACGGCCGCAGCACCGCGCCCGCCACCAGGTCACGCGGCACGCGCGGCAGCCCCGAGGTGTGGGTCGCCAGGTGCCGCAGCGTGATCCGCCGCGCGTACGGGTGGGGGAGCGGCAGGTCCGGCAGGTGCGCGGCGAGCGGGTCGTCGAGACCGAGTACGCCGTCGCGGGCGAGTGCCGCCAGCAGCAGCACGGTGAACGTCTTGGAGAGCGAGCCGAGTTCGTACCGCGCCTCCTCGCGCGCCGCCCGCGGCGGCGCGCTGCCGCCGCCCACCAGCGTCCGCCGTCCCGCGCGGGAGACGGCCAGCACGACATCGGGCGCCCTGACCTCGGTGACCGCCCGCTCCAGCAGGTCGCGGACCGGCGCGCCGTCGGCCGTACGGTCCTCGGCCTCGTCCGGCGCGAGGTCCACCGCTGTGGCGCTCACGCGACCGCGTCCGCGTCCGCCGACAGCGCGCGGGAGGTGGCCATCGCGGAGGCGAAGGCGGCGACCAGCGTCGGGTGGTGCACCTGGTCGAAGACCTCGGCCGCGTTCCCGTCCGGCATCCCGTTGCGCACCGGCATCGCACCGCTGTCGGACTGCGCGGCGGCGTACCGCTCCCACACCTCGCCGTCGAGCGCCGGGCGCGGCAGACAGGCGTCCACGACCAGCAGTTCGCCGAGCAGGTCCCAGTGGGCGAGGTCGGCCCAGTCCTCGGTCCAGGCCGGGAGATACCGCGTCAGATAGTCGACGATCGCGGGCGGGATGCGGTCCGGCGCCTCGCCCCAGTTGGTGAGGTGGAAGACGGTGTGCGTGAGGTCGTACGCGATGTGGAACTGCACCGTCCAGGGCTCCGGCGTCTGGCCCAGCCAGGTGCGCTCCACGGCCAGGTCGAAGTCACCGCTGGGCACCAGGCCCAGCTTGCGCTCGGCGTTGAGCAGGCCCAGGCGCCGGTTGGGCACCATCTCCAGGGCCCGCCAGGACGCCGTGCGGCGCGAGAGGGCGACCGCGTCCTCCACACCGGGGTGCCGGTGGCCCAGTTCGTAGAAGGTCGCGTAGATCTCCAGCGGCACGGGGGAGAGCGGTTCGTCGCGCTGGAGCGCCGCCAGTACGTTGCCGCCGTCCAGCAACTCGCGCCAGGCGAAGTCCAGCAGCCGCAGCGACCGGTCGCGCTGCCGTGACCCGGCCACGCCCTCGCGCGAGAGCACCCGCATGTTGATCGCCAACTCGCCGATGGGCTTGAGGCGTTCGATGACCGCGCCGCTGGTGGCGCGGTCGTCGTCGGTGAGCCGGAAGTGCTCCCGGTTCGCGTCGAGCCAGGCCAGCGCGCGCTCGCCCACCTGGTGCAGGAGCGCGGGGGATGCGGCCGTCGTCATCACGATGCTGCCTCGCTTTCCAGGACCGGGCGCCGTACGCCCGCGGTCGGGCCCGCCGGCCGCGTCGGGCCGATCCGGGCCAGGGTGGCCGCGAAGGCGGTCACCAACGTGGAGTGGTAGCAGGCGGTGAACGCCTCGGCGGCGGCCGTGCCCGGCGGCGGCGCGGCGCCGATCTCGGGCACCGCGCCGTCCGCGCCCTGCGCCCCGGCCAGCAGCCGCCAGGCCGCCGCGTCCGGGACGGGCGCGGGCAGGCAGGCCGCCACGGCGAGCAGTTCGCCGACCAGATCCCACAGCTCCTCCTCCAGCCAGCTCTCCAGCCAGGACGGGATCCACAGCCGCAGATACTCGGCGCGGTCGGCGGGCATCCGGTGCGGGGCGCGGCCCCAGTCGGTGAGGTGGAAGACGTCGTGCGTCACGCCGTAGGCCGCCTTGCGGTCCAGCGTCCACGGCTCGACCGCCCGGCCGAGTCCCGTCATGGCCAGCACCGCGTCGAAGTCGGCGTGGTGGCGCAGCCCGATCCGCCGCTCGGCGTTGAGCACGCCGAGGGTACGGGTGTGGTCCTCGCGCGCCACCCGCCAGCCGCGCAGCCCGGTCATGGTGCGCACCAGTTCCTCGACGCCCGGATGGCTCAGCCCGGTCTGCGCGAAGACCCCGTACAGCTCGACCGGGTAGGTCGCGCGCGGCTCGCCGCGGATCAGGTCGCCGAACAGCTCACCGTCGCCCGTCTCACGCCAGGCGAAGCGGAAGAGGCCGTCCGCGAGGTCGCGGACGGCGGGCAGCGGGTGGTGCGTACGGATGAGGTGGCTGAGTTCGGCCAGCTCGCCGAGGGGTTTGAGCGTGGTGTTGGGATCGGCGTCGGTCGTCACGTCCGGGGGCAGCCGGAAGCACGGGCGCATGCCGTCCAGCCAGGTGAGCGCCGAGACGGCCATGCGGTCCAGCGGCTCCGGGCCGGCGCCCGCCGCGGGGACCCGGCCGCCGGTCACGAACCGCGCCCGTGGAAACGCGCCGCCGCGGTGATGTGCAGCGCCACGCGGGGGTCGTCGCCGCTCATCTGACGGACGAACACCAGGCCGCTGTCCAGACCGAGCGAGTCCGGAACGTCCGGCAGGCCCGCCAGCCAGCGGCCGAGCCCGGCCGCCTGGAGCCAGTCCCGACGGCGGACCGCGCGGACGAAGCCGCGGGCCAGGTCGTCGGTGCGCTCCGCCAGGCACCCGGCCAGCGGGGTGTCGAGCCCCGGCAGCGACAGCGAGGCCAACTGCGAGGCCCGGTGGGCCAGTCGCGGCCACGCGTCGGTGGCGGCCCACCGCGTCGCGGCGGGCGGCTCCGGCGGCCGGCCGCCGGCGTCCGCGGGCAGGAAGGCGCGCGCCGCCGCCGCGAGCCCCCGGTAGCTCCACACCGACACCTCGGAGGCGTCGGCCCCCGGCGGATAGGCGGCGAGCGCGGCGCGGACGAGGGCCTGATCGGCCGTGCCCGCCGCGCCGCCCGTGTCATGGGAGGGGCCGCGGTCCAGCGCGTACGGCGCCAGTACGTCGGCGCCCAGTACCCGGATCGCGGCCGATGCCACCGCTTCGCCCTGCGGGAGTACGCGCGACAGCGCATAGGAGCCGCCCCCGCCCCGAAGGGCGAGGGCGACTGCCTGTGCGACGTCGGCGACCACAGCGCTCAGCGGGGATGTCCCCTGCGCCTGCTCTGCCAACGTGACCCCTCAGTTCAGGACGCGTCCGTCTTCGTCGGACGGGGGGTCGGGGGCGAGATCAGCAGAAGTCCTGCGAGGAGCAGACCGCCGCCGCACTCGCGCGTGTCGCGGTAGATGCCCTCGGGTTCCGCGGAGTCCAGCAGTCCTTCGACCTCAGCGGCGAGGACCGCCGACTCGACCGGGGCTGTGAGATCCGAGTTCATGGAATCATCTCCTTGTTCGGCTGGATCTCCTTCAGCATGGCCGAGGTTCCAAAGTGCCGCAAACGGAACAAATCGCCCAGGCGGTGACCCGTATCGCGGCCCGCGCGACACCGGCGCGTACGGCCCGGTCCGCGCCCCGGACACCGCGGCTCTTTCCTCGCCCGCGCGGCATCCGTCGTGGCCCGACGCTCCCGTACGACCGGGCGGGGAAGGGGAGTTCACGGCCATGAATATTGTCTGACAAGTGAGGTCTGGTGCCCGACGCTGCCCGACGCGGGCCCTCTGACCTGCGCCGGGACGCGGTCATGCGGCGCGCGTACGGCGGTATCCGGGCCGTCCGCGCGGGGCGCGGAGGTGGGGGCGGGTAGGACACGGGTCGGTCACGGGATATCTTGATGTCGAGCAATGTTGCAGACCTGGACGGAGTGACCGGTGGCTGACTCGACCATCATCTACACGCATACCGACGAGGCTCCGGCCCTGGCGACGTACTCGCTGCTGCCGGTGATCGAGGCGTACGCCTCCACCGCCGGTGTCACCGTCGAGACCCGCGACATCTCGCTGTCGGGGCGGATCATCGCCGTCTTCCCCGAGTACCTGCGCGAGGACCAGCGGATCGACGACGCGCTCGCCGAGCTGGGCGAACTGGCCAAGACGCCCGCCGCGAACATCATCAAGCTGCCGAACGTCTCGGCGTCGATCCCGCAGCTCAAGGCCGCCATCGCCGAGCTGCGCGAGCAGGGCTACGCGCTGCCCGACTACCCGGACGACCCGAAGTCCGACCAGGACAAGGACGTCCGCGCCCGCTACGACAAGGTCAAGGGCAGCGCCGTCAACCCGGTGCTGCGCGAGGGCAACTCAGACCGCCGCGCCCCCGCCTCGGTGAAGAACTACGCCAAGGCGCACCCGCACCGCATGGGCGCCTGGACGCCGGAGTCCAAGACGAACGTCGCGCACATGGACGGCGACGACTTCCGTTCGACCGAGAAGTCCGCGGTCCTCTCCGAGGCCGGATCGCTCCGCATCGAGCTGGCCGGGGACGACGGCAGCACCACCGTGCTGCGCGAGTCCGTACCCGTACTGGCCGGTGAGGTCGTGGACGCCGCCGTCCTGCGGGTCGCGGCGCTGCGTGAATTCCTCACCGCCCAGATCGCCCGCGCCAAGGCCGAGGGCGTGCTGTTCTCGGTGCACCTCAAGGCCACCATGATGAAGGTCTCCGACCCGATCATCTTCGGCCACGTCGTACGCGCCTTCTTCCCCAAGACCTTCGCCGAGCACGGCGCGACGCTCGCCGCGGCCGGTCTCACCCCGAACGACGGCCTCGGCGGCATCCTCAAGGGCCTGGAGTCGCTGCCCGAGGGCGCCGCGATCAAGGCGTCCTTCGACGCCGAACTCGCCGAGGGCCCCGAGCTGGCCATGGTCGACTCCGACCGCGGCATCACCAACCTGCACGTGCCCAGCGACGTCATCGTGGACGCGTCCATGCCCGCCATGATCCGCACCTCGGGTCACATGTGGGGCCCGGACGGCCAGGAGGCCGACACCCTCGCGGTCATCCCGGACCGCAGCTACGCGGGCATCTACCAGGTCACCATCGACGACTGCCGCGCGCACGGCGCCTTCGACCCGGCCACCATGGGCTCGGTGCCCAACGTCGGCCTGATGGCCCAGGCCGCCGAGGAGTACGGCAGCCACGACAAGACCTTCGAGATCCCCGTCACCGGTACGGTGCGCGTGGTCGACGGAGCCGGCCGGGCCGTGCTGGAGCAGGCCGTCAGCGCGGGCGACATCTTCCGCATGTGCCAGACCAAGGACGTGCCGATCCAGGACTGGGTCAAGCTCGCCGTCACCCGCGCCCGCGCCACCGGCACCCCCGCGGTGTTCTGGCTGGACGAGGACCGCGCGCACGACGCCAACCTGATCGCCAAGGTCGAGCGGTACCTGCCCGAGCACGACACCGACGGCCTCGACATCCGGATCCTGCCGCCGGTCGACGCCATCGCCTTCTCGCTGGAGCGGATCCGCCGCGGCGAGGACACCATCTCCGTGACCGGCAACGTGCTGCGCGACTACCTCACCGACCTCTTCCCGATCCTCGAACTCGGCACGAGCGCCAAGATGCTCTCGGTCGTCCCGCTGATCAACGGCGGCGGACTGTTCGAGACCGGCGCCGGCGGCTCCGCGCCCAAGCACGTGCAGCAGCTCGTCAAGGAGAACTACCTGCGCTGGGACAGCCTCGGTGAGTTCCTCGCCCTCGCGGTGAGCTTCGAGCACCTCGCGCAGAGCACGGACAACCCGCGCGCCCAGATCCTCGCGGACACCCTCGACCGGGCGACCGGCACCTTCCTCAACGAGGACAAGTCGCCCAGCCGCCGCCTCGGCGGCATCGACAACCGCGGCAGCCACTTCTACCTGGCCCTCTACTGGGCCCAGGAGCTGGCCGCGCAGACCGACGACATCAAGCTCGCGGAGGCGTTCGGCGCGCTCGCCACGACGCTGGCCGAGCAGGAGCAGGCCATTGTCGGCGAGCTGATCGCGGTCCAGGGCTCGCCGGTCGACCTCGGCGGCTACTACCGGCCCGACGCGGCCAAGGCCGCGGCCGTCATGCGGCCGTCGCAGACGCTGAACCAGGCGCTGTCGACCCTGGGCTGACGCCGCCGCCACCGGGCTGACCTGTACGGATCGACCCCGGCGGACATCACCGCATCGCACATCCCCGCGCCCCGACCGGCATGTCCGGCCGGGGCGCGGGCACGAGTCCCGGTGCTTTGCGATAGTTGAGATGTCCCGCTTGTACGCGGACCCCTTCCGATCCACGGGGTCCCTGTCCGATCCGAGCCTGGTGAGGAACGCATTGACGACACAGGAGAGCGGCGTGCCCGCGGCACCGTCCCCGGCGGCGGAACCGCAGGCGGTGCTGAGCCCGCTGACCACCGCGGCGACCTTCCTGGTGGTGACCGTCGACCCCGGCGGCGAGGCCGTGGCGCGCGACCTGCTGGCCGACCTCGCGGGCTTGCAGCGGTCGATCGGCTTCGGCAGCCCCGAGGGCAGGCTGAGCTGTGTCGCGGGCATCGGCTCCGAGGCGTGGGACCGGCTCTTCGCCGGACCGCGCCCCGCCGGGCTGCACCCCTTCGAGGAACTGCGCGGCGCCCGGCACCGGGCCGTCTCCACCCCCGGCGACCTGCTCTTCCACATCAGGGCCACCCGGATGGACCTGTGCTTCTCGCTCGCCACCGAGATCATGAACCGGCTGCGCGGCTCGGTCACCCTCCGCGACGAGACCCAGGGCTTCGTCTACCGCGACGCCCGCGACCTGCTCGGCTTCGTCGACGGCAGCGAGAATCCGGTCGGCCCGGCCGCCCACCGGGCCGTGCTCATCGGTGACGAGGACGCCGACTTCGCGGGCGGCAGCTACGTCATCGTGCAGAAGTATCTGCACGATCTCGACGCCTGGAACGCGCTGCCCGTCGAGGAGCAGGAAAAGATCATCGGCCGCCGCAAGCTGAGCAATGTGGAGCTGGACGAGGACGCCTCGCACGTCGCGCTCAACACCATCACCGAGGCCGACGGCACCGAGCGCAAGATCCTGCGCGACAACATGCCCTTCGGCAGTCCGGGCAGGGGCGAATTCGGCACCTACTTCATCGGTTACGCGCGCACCCCCGACGTCACCGAGCAGATGCTGCGGAACATGTTCCTCGGCCTGCCGCCCGCCACCCACGACCGCATCCTGGACTTCTCCACGGCCGTCACCGGGACCCTGTTCCACGCCCCGGCCGCCGGTTTCCTGGACGACCTCCCCGACCCGCCCGCCCGCGCGTCCGCGCCGGGCACCGCGACCCTGGCCGCACCCGCCCCCGGCACGGTCCCCGTCGAATCCGCCACCGTCGAATCCGCCCCCGCCGTACCCGACGACTCACTGGGTATCGGCGACCTGAAGAGGAGCACCACGCCGTGAACAACCTGCATCGTGAACTGGCCCCCATCTCCGCCGCCGCCTGGGCCGATCTGGAGGACGAGGCGCGACGCACGTTCAAGCGCAACGTGGCGGGGCGCCGGATCGTGGACGTACCGGAACCGGCCGGATCCGAGCTGTCCGCCGTCGCCACCGGGCACCTCGACGCCATCGAGTCGCCCGCCGACGGCGTCGCCGCGCACGTACGGCGCTCGCAGCCGGTGGTCGAACTGCGGCTGCCCTTCAGCGTCGACCGCCGCCAGGTGGACGACGTCGAGCGCGGCGCGAAGGACGCGGACTGGCAGCCCGTCAAGGACGCCGCCCGGCAGCTCGCCTTCGCCGAGGACCGGGTGATCTTCGAGGGTTACCCGGCCGCCGGTATCGACGGCATCCGCGCCGCCTCCTCCAACCAGGCGATCACCCTGCCCGACGACGTACGCGACTACCCGAACGCCGTCAGTCAGGCGATCACCGCGCTGCGCCTCGCGGGCGTCGACGGCACCTACCACCTGGCGCTCAGCGCCGACGCGTACACCGCGGTCAACGAGACCTCGGACCACGGCTACCCGATCCACCAGCACCTGGCGCGGCTGCTGGACGGCGACATCATCTGGGCGCCCGCCATCGACGGCGCGTTCCTGATCGCCGGCCGCGGCGGCGACTTCGAACTGCGCCTCGGCCAGGACCTGTCCATCGGCTACCTGTCCCACGACGACACCAGCGTGCGGCTCTACTTCCAGGAGACCCTGACCTTCCTCGTCCACACCGCGGAAGCCGCCGTCTCCCTGAAGTCCGCCCCGCGCGCCATCGCGGTCTGAGTCAGGGCGACCGGGTCCGGTCGGGTTCCAGGAACGCCAACGACTCCCGGAGGTTGTGCTCGACGATGCCCAGCATGAAGTCGCGGTCGGGGAAGTCGCCGTCGAGCAGGCGCAGCGGCCCGGCGACGAGCGACAGCCGCATGGCGAGCGCGTAAAACCGCAGCCGCCGCCCGTCCAATTCCGCCCCGCCCCGGTCCGGACCTCGGCCGGGCGCCGGGCGGCCGGGCAGCAGCCGGGCGTAGTGGTCGCCGAAGCGGATGCGCAGGAAGGCGTGCTCCCACTCGACGTCGAAGTACATCAGCCCCTCGACGTCGATCAGGACCGGCCTGCCTCGGGCGTCCACGAGTACGTGGTCGGGACCGAGTTCGCCGTGCACGACGGCGAACCGCTCGCGCGCGGGCACCGCGGCGTACGCCGTCCGCACGACGTCCTCCAGCCGGTCGCGGACGACGGCGATACGGGTGTCGCGCCGGGCGGCCTCGTACAGGTCGTCGAGGGCGCGGTCCAGGACGGCCCCCTCGCACGAACCGCCTTTCGACACACCGCCGTTGTCGACCAGCGCGACCTTGCCGAAGCCCGGAGCGGTGTGGTCCGCCATCAGGCCGAGCGCTTCGGCGAGGCGGTCCATGACCGGGGCCGCGCTCCGGGGGTCGGCGCGCAGCATCTCCTCAAGGGTCGGGCCCCGCACGTCCTCGACCACCGCGATGTCGGCGGGGTAGTGCGCCTTGCTGGTATCGGTCAGACGGATCCGCGGTGAGCGGACGCCGAGGGCGTGAAGGCGCCCGTGCGCGGCCTCGAAGAGGTCGATGCCGGAGGCGTGCGAGAACGGGTCGGTGTGGTCAGCGTCCGTGCCGTCGCTCGGCCAGTAGTCCTCGGTGTCGTCCCAGATGTAGACGATGACCGTCGAGTCGTCGTCGAGCGTCAGCCGGTAGACGCCCTTCTTGCTGCCGCCGCGCAGTCGGTCGACCCGTGCGATGCGGCGGCCGGGTCCGAGGGCGGCCCGTGCCACCCCTTCCAGCCGCTCGCGGTCCGGAAATCCGCGTTCCGTGTGCATGCCCCACCCCTCGCGATCGACCGTGCAGTCTCCCACGGGCGGCGGTGACGATGCGTATTCCCTTGTCCCCGTACTCCCGTGCCGCGTCGCGGAGACCTGGCCCATCCCGGATAGCCGGCCGTGCGCGGGGGCATACGCCGAACACAGGAGCGACGAGGACGGCGTACGGGGAACGGTGGCAACGACCGCACAGGGCTGAACTCCGGCTGAGGAGGGGGACGATGGTGGATCTGCGCCGGGTCTGGGAAGGCTCGGCGGCCGGACGGGTGTGGCGCAAGGGCGCCGAACTGGAGCTGCTGCAACGCTCGATGGGCTTCGCCGCGCTCGGCCTGGTCACGTTGATGCCGCTGCTGATCGTGGTCGCCGCGGCGGCGCCCTTCCAACGCACCGGCTTCGCCCAGTGGGTGGTCGACGGCATGGGCCTGTCCCCGCACCCGGCCGAGTCCGTGCAGCGCCTGTTCGCCACACCACGGCGGGTGTTGAGCACCACCAGCGCGCTCAGCCTGGCCTCGCTCGCGATCTTCGGACTGTCCTTCGCGGCCAGCGTCGAGACCGGCTACCGCAAGGTCTGGGAGCTGCCCGCCAGCCCCTGGCACAGCGTGTGGCGGCGCGCGGTGTGGCTCGCGGGCCTGACGGCGTATCTCTTCGCCGAGGCCCAGAGCGGCGCCTTCCTCAGCCACGGCTGGCGGCAGGCCGTGGTGCGCATCACCCTCACCCTCGTCTTCGGCGTCCTCTTCTTCTGGTGGGGCCAGCGCTTCCTCCTCGGCGGCCTCATCACCTGGCGCGCGGCCCTGCCCGGCGCCGTCCTCACCATGGCGGGCCTCGTCGGCCTGCGGGGCTTCTCCTGGCTGGTCTTCTCGCCGCTCATCGTCACCAACGCCGTCACCTACGGCTCGGTCGGCACCGTCTTGATGGTGCAGTGCTGGCTGATCGGCGTCGGCTTCGTCTTCTTCGGCGGCCCCCTCATCGGCTGCGAGATCCAGCAGACCCGCGCCCGCCGGGCGGCCGGCCCCCAGCAGACGGGGACGGAAGCGGAGACAGCGACGGAAGCGGAGACAGAGACGGAAGGAGAGGCGGTGGCGGACGGGGAGGGCCGCGTCGCCGGGTGGCGGCGCGGCCCGTAGGCGTCGGACGGTTCAGCCCCAGGGCTGGGAGACGACCCAGCTCGTGTCGTCGCTCCAGGACGTGGCGCTGTCCCAGGCGTTGGAGCCCCCGTTGCCGCCGATGTAGACGGTGTTGTTGTAGTGGCGGATGTCCTTGTCGGTGTAGTTGACGGACTGGAAGGTGTTGCCCTGGCCGTTGTTGCCCGGCTGCGGGCAGAAGGTGGCGTCCTGGGCGTAGAGGGAACCACCGTCATTGGCATTGAGCTTGAGCTGGAAGTTGGAGTGGCGCAGGTACTGCCCCGAGGTGTTGGCGGACTCGAAGGAGAGGCAGGCGCTGTTGGCCAGACCCGCCCGTACGATCCAGGTCGCGTCGGCCTTGTCGGTCGCCGAACTGGACGCGGACACCGGGGAGATGACCACATTGGCGTCGCTGTCGTCGTGCCGGATGTAGTCGGTGGTGCAGCACGCGGTCGTGGCCCGCAGCGAGATCCGCGAGCCGGGGGTCAGCGAACCGGAGCCCGACGACTGCGTCGTGTACCCGACGGAGGCGATGTTGGTCTGTACCGCGTTCTCGGTGGCGTCGGAGGGGTAGCCGGACGTCATCACGCCCTCGTAGAACGTACCGGCGGAGCCCTTGCTGTTGTCGCCGCCGATGCCGAGGATGATCGCGCCCTCCTTGTGCATCGGGTTGTAGCCCGAGACGTTGGGGCGTACGCCGCTGTAGTACGTCGACAGGCCGCCCGACTGCGCGTTGCCGCCGCGGATCGCCCACTGGTTCGGGCCGCCCTTGACCATGGCGGTCAGGTAGCGGAAATTCACCGTCGGGTCGTTGGCGTTGTAGTGCTGGTTCACGCCGGAGAACAGGCCGTTCTCCAGGTCGGCCATGACCCAGGGGCCGTTGCCCGCGCCGTAGCCCCAGACCTTGATGTTCCCGAAGTAGATGGCCTCCATGTGGCCGTTGCCGGTGTCGTTGTTACTGGTCTCGGCGTTGCCGTAGTCGAAGCAGCAGCCGCCGTTGTAGTGCGTGCCGTCGAGGATCGCGTACATCCCCTCCGGCTGGTCGCCGGTCGCGATCCCGCTGGTGTGGTCGTTGCGGTAGCCGGTGCCGGGCGCCACGTAGACGCCGTACGCCTTGTGGCCGCCCACCGTGGTCGGCGCCGCGGTCGCGTTCGCCAGATTGTCCGGTCCGCCCGCGGCCCCGCCGCCGGGCGCCTGGGTGAGGTTGTTGCCGCGTCCCGACTGGTCGTAGATGACCGTGATCACGCAGGTCGTCCCGGAGCAGAACGAGTCCTGTGCGGCGGCGTTGGCGTATCCGCCCGTGCTCAGCACGCCGATGTTCTGTGTGGCGTTGTCGGAGGCGCGCCTGACCTGGTAGAGCGAGCCGTTGTACGTGGAGTACAGCGCCCGTGTGGTGCTGTGGGCGGCCACGCAGGGGGTGCCGCCCGCGCTGTACGCGTCGCAGGGGAGCGAACCCGCCGCGTGGGAGGTGCCCGTGCCGCCGATCAGGAGACCCGCGACGAGGGTCGCCGCGGCGGCGAGGCAGAGCGCCCATTTCCTGAAGCGGCCCGCTAAGGGATTCGTTGCGGTCAGGGACATGAATGTCCTCCTCGATGTGAGTGGGGGGACCGCCGCCCGGCAGCGGGCGGCGGCGCATCGCACCTGGCCGCACGGCGGATCCGTGACGGTTGCGGTGGGCTTGTATTGTGATCGCTAACAACGCGACATGGTCCTGTGCTGCGGCAACGCGAAGGCGGCACGCGGCGGGTCCCGCACGCCGAGGCGCGCCGACCGTGCGTGAACGGTCCTGGCCCGCGCCGTCCCTGGCGGCGGCGGGATACCGGAGGGCCGTTCGCCCCTCCGACGCGCTCCCGACTCCTGGGTCCGTCCGTGGCGGCTCGGCCTGGACGCAGAGCGCGAGAGCGCGTCACGCGGGGGTCCGACCCTCTATCGCTTGGCCGTTATTGTTAGCGCTCACTGTGGCGGCGTCAAGGCGTTGGGCAGAAGAAATCCCGCCCTGGGTGCCCCGGCCTCCGTTCGTCGGGCGCCTCTGGGGGACGGGGGCGGCGGTGCATGGGAGACGTCAAGATCCCGCACCGGAGTCGGCCGGGCCGCACGGTCCGGGGCGCGGGGGAGGACCATGGAGGGGAGGGCGGCTTTTGTCGCGATTTGCGCGGTGCGCGGTGGGCGGGGGCTGGAGGTGCGATGAACGGATCGGTGCGGTTGGGCCGGATCGCCGGTGTGCCGCTGCGGATGCACTGGAGCGCGCCCCTGCTGATCGTCTTCGTCAGCGTCGCCCTGGGCGGCGGCGTCCTGTCCGCCTGGGCGCCGGGCCACTCCGCGGCCGCCTACCGCACCGGGGCGCTGATCGGCGCCCTGGCGCTCGCCGTGAGCCTGGTCGCGCACGAGGCGGCCCACGCCCTGGCGGCGCGCCGCGCGAAGATCGAGGTCAAGGACGTGACGGTCTTCGCGCTCGGCGGCGTCACGCGGATGGGGTCGGCGACCACGCCCCGCGACGAGGGCCGGGTGGCGGCGATCGGGCCGTTGACCAACCTGGTGCTCGGCGGGCTGTTCCTGGCCGCCGCCGTGGCGGTCGACGACACGCTGCACTGGGCCGTGGCCGCGGCCGTACTCGCCTGGGTCGCGTGGGCCAACGGACTCCTCGGCGTCTTCAACCTGCTGCCCGCCGCCCCGCTCGACGGCGGCCGGGTCCTGCAGGCGGTGATCTGGCGGATCCGCGGCGACCGCGAGCGCGCGGCCAGGATCTCCGGGCGCTGCGGCCAGGTGTTCGGCGTCGCACTGCTCGCCGGCGGCTGGCTCGAAGTCCTCATGGGCCAGGCCGCGGGGCTGTGGCTGGTCCTGCTCGGCGCCTTCATCTCCTTCACCGCCTACGCGGAGGTCCGCCGCTCGGTGCTGTACGAGACCCTGCGCGGCGTCCGTGTCACCCAGGCGATGCACCCGGCCGTCGCGGGCCAGGACTGGCACACCGTGGACGAATTCCTGGCCACCTCGGCCTCCGGCGTCGGCGTCCGTACGGTGATTCCGCTGACCGACCTCGACGGCAGGCCCAGCGGCGTCGTCACCGCGTCCGCGCTCCTGTCCGTCCCGCCGGTGCGCAGGCGGGACACCCGGGTACGGGACGTCGCAATGCCATTGGACCGCTGCCTGCTGGTCGACCCCGACGACCGGGTCACCGACGTCTTCGACCGTCTCGCCACCACCTCGGGCAGCCCCGTTCTCGTCCTGCACGACAACCGCGTCGTCGGCGTGGTCACCGCCGAGGACATCGCCGGGCTGACCCGGCGCCACCCGCACCCGCCGGCCCGGCCCCCTGCCGCCCACGGAGCGGGCCACACCACCTGACCGAAGGCCGCACCCACGCGGCGGCACGGGGGAGAGGCGACGGAAAGAAGGACTTCTGCCATGGATCCTGAACGCATCGAGCGCATGGTGACCGCCCTGCGCGCACGAGGCGTCATGGCCCACCGAGCCGACGCGGGCGTCTACGAATTCGGCATCGGCGTGGCGCTGGGGGACGGCAGCGAGGCTCAGTGGAACCTCGGCGGAGCCGCCGGGCTGGACGCGGTGGTGACGCGCGACGGCGTCCTCATCGGCTTCCTCCCGCACGTCCTCGGCGGCGCCGCCTTCACCGACGACCAGATCGTCGACGCCATCGCCACCGCCCGCTACCCGGAGGAGGGCCTCTACCCGGTCCAGGACGCCGGCCCGCGGCCCGACGGTCTGACGCCGCCCGGCCCGCCCATGCCCGCGACCTCCCGGCCGTCCACCGCGGACCGCCGAACCTCCACCCGGCCCGCGAATCCCCAGCCGTCCCCCGCGGACCCTCGGCCGTCCCCCGCGAAGAACGTGCCGACCGCACGGCACCGCACGCTCCTGGCCAGGCTCCGCCGCCTGCGGCGCCTACAGCGGCTCCGCCGGGCCTCGCGCTGACGACGACCGCTGACCGGCCACTGACTGACCGCTCACGAACGCTGTCGCCCGCTGACGGCGCCCACGACGGACATCGAGGGCGCGCACGCGTGCGACGGGGCACCGCCGTGGTGGCGGTGCCCCGTCAGGCGCGGGTGGTGCGGGGCTCACACGAGCCAGCGGTGGCGGGCGACGAGAGGGACGCGGGCCCAGGCCCGGCCGAGCCCCCAGGTGGTGCCCGCCGCGGCGAAGGCGAAGAGGATCATCGCGAGGGCGTAGATGAGGTGGTAGTCCACGAACGGGTTGGAGGACATGCTCGGCGCGCCGGTGGACAGGTGCTGCGCGGGCGGCCATTCGGCGGCCCACATCATGGCCATCAAGACGGTGCCCGCGGCGGCGGTCAGACGCAGGGCGACGCCGCTCATGAGGGCGACGCCGATGCCGAGCAGGCCGAGCATGAACAGCCAGTCGGTCCAGCCCTTGCCCGCGATGTCGTGGAAGAACGACTCCAGCGGACCGGCGGAGACACCCGACAGGAACCCCTTGGTGGGCGACCCGCCGTCGATCCAGCCCTTGCCGGAGCCGGTCGCGTAGTGCCAGCCGAAGGTCTTGTCGAGGAAGGCCCACAGGAAGACGAAACCGGTCGCGATCCGTACGGTGGCGAGCGACTTGGCGACGAGCGCGGAGTCGGTGCCGACGGCCGTCGCGTCGCCGCCGCGGTCGGCGGACGCCTTGTTCCGAGCGGGGAGGCGGAACCCTGCGTGCTGCCGGGTGTGGTCGTGGACTGCCATGACGGCTCCCAGTTCAATGGGGGTTGACGTTCGGTCAGACACCACTGTGCCGCGCGGTGTTGGCCGCACGCTGGGGGCTCACGGCCCGACCCGCAGGGCCGAACGGCTCTGCCCGGCGGCCCGGTTGGGCCGAGAGCCCCGAGGCGTCACGTGCCGAGGCGTCGAGGCTCCGAGGCGGCAGGCGTCCCACGGCGGGCCCGTCGGCCACCCTCCGCCGCTGATACCTTCCGGCGCGCCCCGACAGACCTCACCCGTCCGGCCGTCCCGCGACCACTCACCGTGTGCTCATGACCGCTCCGTTTCGGTGACGGGTGGCCGAAGCGCTCATCCGGTCCGGCCGCGGAGCCCGGCGGCGTCCCACGCGGTCCGGTCCACCCACCCGACAGGGCCGTTCGGCCCTCCGCAGACGGCGCGGGAGGCGGGAGCGTGGAGACACGGGGTCAGTCGGCCCCCGTCGTGTCGCTCGACGAGGAGGGACCGACCATGGAACGCGGAATCTGGCTGTGGCGTCTGCGGAAGAATCCGCTGCGCCGACGTTCGTACGCCGTGGAGGCGTGGGCCTTCCTCGCGGCGGCCCTGGCCGCGCTGGTGGTCGCGGTGCTGGTCGGAGTCTCGACCGCGCACGGTCTCCAGCGCGAGTACGCGCAGCAGCGTCTCGACCGGCACAGCACCAGCGCGGTCCTGACCCAGAAGGCCCCGGACGGCTACCGGCTGTCCCGGGTGGACGTACCTGCGCAGTGGAAGGCGCCCGACGGCACCGTGCTCACCGGCATCGTCACGGCCAGTCCCGGCACCTCCCGCGGCGCCGTCGTTCCGGTGTGGACCAACAGCCAGGGTGTCGAGGTCGCGCAGCCGCTGTCCCCCTCCTCCGGGGAATTCCAGGCCGATGTGATCGGTGCGGGAGCGGCCTTCGCCATCTGCGTCGGCGTCCTGATCGGCTGCGGGATCACCACCAAACTCCTCGACCACCGCCGGTGTGCCCGCTGGGACGCCGAGTGGACGGAGGCCGACTCGCGCTGGGGCCACCACAGCGTGTGACCGACGGTGCTGGCCCGGCCACGGTCCCGCCAGTACGGTGAGTGACCCGCCGGTCCTTCCGTCTGCCAGGAGACCCCGCCTGTGAGCTTCGCGACGCTGGCCGTCCTGTCCCTGGCCGCCCTGCTGGGCCCGCTGCTGGCCCTGCCGAAACAGTGGCACCTGCCCGTCGTCCTGGGCGAGCTGGCCGCCGGTGTCCTGCTCGGACCCACCGTGATCGGCTACCTGCACGCCGACGATCCGACGTTCGCCTTCCTCGCGGACATCGGCTTCGCCCTGATCATGTTCGTCGCCGGCGCACGGGTACCGGTGCGTGACCCGCAGTTGCGCGCGGGACTGGGCAGCGGGGCTGGGCGCGCCCTGGCCGTCGGCGTCCTGGCGGCGGTCCCCGCATTCCTCCTGGCGCGGGGCTTCGACACCGGGCACACCGCTCTCTATACGGTGCTGATGGCGTCGTCGTCCGCCGCGCTGATCCTGCCGATCGTGGACTCGCTGTCGCTCGGCGGCCCGCAGATCCTGCGCATGCTGCCCCAGGTCGCGGTCGCCGACACGGCCTGCATCGTCGCCCTGCCCCTGGTGATCGACCCGCGCCACGCCGCCCGCGCGGCGCTCGGCGCGTGCGCGGTCATCGCCTGCGCGGCGGCGCTGTTCCTGGTCCTGCGCCGGTTCGAGCGCGACGGCCTGCGGCGCAGAATGCACCGGCTCTCCGAGGAGCGGCGGTTCGCCCTGGAACTGCGGATCAGCCTGGTCATCCTGTTCGCACTGGCCGCGCTCGCCGTGCGGACCCATGTCTCGATCATGCTGGCGGGCTTCTCCTTCGGCCTGGTCGTTTCCGCGATCGGCGAACCCCGCCGCCTGGCGAAACAGCTCTTCGCCCTGACCGAGGGCTTCCTCGGCCCGCTGTTCTTCCTGTGGCTGGGGGCGTCCCTCGATCTGCGCGCCCTGGCCGGTCACCCCTCCTTCGCGGTGCTCGGCGTGGCGCTCGGGCTGGGCGCGGTCGCGGTGCACGCCGCGCTGCGGGTCACCGGCCAGCCCTTCGCCGTGGGCGTCCTCGCCTCCGCCCAGCTCGGCGTCCCGGTGGCCGCCGCGACCCTGGGCACCCAACTGCGCCTGCTCGAACCCGGTGAGGCCGCGGCCCTCATGCTCGGCGCCCTGGTGACCATCGCCGCCGCCACCCTCGCGACCTCCCTCACCGGCCCGAGCACCCCGAAGGACGCCCTCGCGGCACCGGCCGCCCCTTGACCGCGAGCCCCGCGCAGCGACGGCGGGCCTCCCGGAATCCGGAAGGCCCGCCGTTCCCACCTCTAATCGTTCCCGGCCCTCAGCCGGTCCAGGACCAGTCGGCGACCTCGGGGAGGTCGACGCCGTGTTCGCGGATCCAGTCGTGGTGGCGCAGCCGGGTGTCCTCCATCTTCTGACGGACGGGCGCCGCCGCCACCGCGAGGCCGGGGACGCGGTCGATGACGTCCATGACCAGCCGGTAGCGGTCGAGGTCGTTGCGGACCACCATGTCGAACGGCGTGGTGGTGGTGCCGTTCTCCTTGTAGCCGCGCACATGCATATGGGCGTGGCCGGTGCGGCGGTAGGTGAGCCGGTGGATGAGCCACGGGTAGCCGTGGTACGCGAAGATCACCGGCTTGTCGGGGGTGAACAGCGCGTCGTACTCGGCGTCGGGCATGCCGTGCGGGTGTTCGTCCTTGGGCAGCAGCCGCGCCAGATCGACCACGTTGACGACCCGTACCGACAGGTCGGGAAGGTGCTCGCGCAGCAGGGACACGGCGGCGATGGTCTCCTGCGTGGGGACGTCACCGGCGCAGGCCAGGACCACATCGGGTTCCGCGCCGTCCTCGGAGCTCGCCCATTCCCAGATGCCGGCGCCGCGTGCGCAGTGCGCGCGGGCGGCCTCCAGATCGAGCCAGTCGAAGCAGGGCTGCTTCCCGGCGACCACGACGTTCACGTAGTCCTTGGAACGCAGCACGTGATCGGCCACGGACAGCAGGGTGTTGGCGTCCGGCGGCAGGTAGACCCGCACGACCTCGGGGGACTTGTTGAGGACGTGGTCCACGAAGCCGGGGTCCTGGTGCGAGAAGCCGTTGTGGTCCTGCCGCCAGACATGCGACGTCAGCAGGTAGTTGAGCGACGCGATGGGCCGCCGCCACGGCAGCGGCCGTGAGGTGCGCAGCCACTTGATGTGCTGGTTGGCCATCGAGTCGACGATGTGCACGAACGCCTCGTAGCACGAGAACAGGCCGTGACGGCCCGTCAGGAGATAGCCCTCCAGCCACCCTTGGCAGGTGTGCTCGGACAGGATCTCCATCACCCGGCCGCCGCGCTCCAAGTGCTCGTCGGTGTCGAGTACCTCGGCCTCCCACGCCTTCCCGCTCACGTCGTAGACGGCTTCGAGCCGGTTGGAGGCGGTCTCGTCCGGGCCGACCAGCCGGAAGTCCCGGTGCTCCGCGGTGTCGGCCATGATCTGCTTGAGCAGCCCGCCGAGCACCCGCGTGGGCTCGTGCAGATTCACCCCCGGCTTGTCGACCGCCACCGCGAAGTCCTCCAGCGGCGGCACCGGCAGGTCGCGCCGGAGCAGACCGCCGTTGGCGTGCGGGTTCAGACCCAGCCGCCGCTCGCCGTCCGGCGTGCAGCTCAGCACCTGGGCGCTCGGGCGGCCGTCCCGGTCGAAGAGCTCCTCGGGGCGGTACGAGCGCAGCCACTGCTCCAACTGGCGCAGGTGCTCCGGGTTGTCACGGACCCCGGCCAGCGGCACCTGGTGCGCCCGCCAGGTGCCCTCCACCGGCAGCCCGTCGACCTCGGCGGGTCCCGTCCAGCCCTTCGGTGTACGGAGCACGATCATCGGCCACCGGGCCCGCTCGCCGTCGTCGCCCGCACGCGCCGCGTCCTGGATGGCGGCGATACGGTCCAGCGCGGTGTCCATGGCCGCGGCCATCGCCCGGTGCACGTCGTGCGGGTCGTCGCCCGTCACGTGGATCGGGTCGTGGCCGTAGCCGCGCAGCAGTTCGTCCAGCTCGTGCTCGGGGAGCCGGGCCAGCACCGCCGGGTTGGCGATCTTGTAGCCGTTGAGGTGCAGGATCGGCAGGACGGCGCCGTCGTGCACCGGGTCGAGGAATTTGTTGGAGTGCCAGGAGGTGGCCAGCGGACCGGTCTCCGCCTCGCCGTCGCCCACGACACACGCCACCAGCAGGTCCGGGTTGTCGAAGGCCGCGCCGTACGCGTGGGACAGCGAATATCCCAGCTCGCCGCCCTCGTGGATCGAGCCCGGCGTCTCGGGCGCGACGTGGCTGGGGATGCCGCCGGGGAAGGAGAACTGCCGGAACAGCCGGGCCATGCCGTCCGCGTCCCGCCCGATGTCGGGATAGGTCGCGGAGTAACTGCCGTCGAGCCAGGAGTTGGCCACCACCGCGGGGCCGCCGTGTCCGGGGCCCCACACGCAGAGCGCGTCCAGCCCGCGGGTCCTGATCACCCGGTTGAGGTGGGTGTGCACGAGGTTGAGGCCGGGGGAGGTCCCCCAGTGGCCGAGCAGCCGCGGCTTGATGTGCTCGGGGCGTAGCGGCTCCTCGAGCAGGGGATTGGCGAGCAGGTAGATCTGGCCGACGGACAGGTAGTTGGCCGCCTTCCAGTGGGCGACCAGGGCGGCCAGTTCGGTGTCGTCAAGAGCGCTGCCCGGCTGGGCCGGGGGTGCCTGAGACATGTCTTCCTCCGCGGAGTCGAAGTCGTCGTCCCAGACTCGGAGGTCTCGCCCGCGGTCCGACAGAGCCGACCGGGCAGCGATCGGGGGCCGTTCGGGCCAGCGCCCCCGGGTCGGGACACGGCGTTCCTCGCGCGAGTCTGCCACGAGGTGCCGGTCGGCCGGGGTAACCGCCCGGGGCGTGTGGCGCGATCCGGGCGGACACGCCTTCCGCATCGCTCCCGGAGCAACCGCCCCGGCCGCGTGGTGCCGACGCCCCGTCGGGCGGAGCGCCGCGCGTGACTCAGCCGTCCTGCCTGGCCTGGTGGCCGCGGAGCAGCCGGCCGTGGGCGGCACGGGAATGGGTGACGACGCATACGTCGATGTCGTCGCCCGAGCCCTCGACGATGATCTCGCCGACACCCCGGCTGAACAGCCTCTGGAGGCGGGTGCGCCGGGTCGCGCCGATCAGGATCTGGCTGGCGCTCACCCGCCGGGCGAAGTCGAGGACGGCGCGGGCCGGGTCGCCGCTGGTGAGCGTGTGGTACGTGCCGCCGAGCTCTTCCACCAGCGCGCGCTGTTCGGTCGGCAGGTGAGCGGAAGGGGACGTCGACGCGTCGTCGGGCTCGACGTGGACGGCGAGGAATTCGCCTCCCGCGCCGCGGGACGCGGTGCGCTTGGCGCGCCGGATGAGGGTGTCGCCCTCCGCGCCGCCGGAGAGGGCGACCAGCACCCGCTCGCGCGCGGACCAGGGCTGCTGGATGCCGTGGCCCTCGCGGTAGCGCTGAAGAGCCTCCTCCACCCGGTCGGCTGCCCACAGCAGGGCGATCTCGCGCAGGGCGGTGAGGTTTCCGGCGCGGAAGTAGTTGACCAGTGCCAGCTCGGCCCGCTCCGGCGGATAGATGTCGCCGTCGGCCATCCGCTGCCTCAGCGCCTCGGCGGACATGTCCACGAGCTCGATCTGGTCCGCGCCGCGGACCACGTCGTCCGGAACGGTCTCGCGCTGTTTGGCTCCGGTGATGTGCTCCACCACGTCGTTGAGCGATTCGAGATGCTGGATGTTGACGGTGGAGATCACGTTGATGCCCGCGTCGAGCAATTCGTGGACGTCCTGCCAGCGCTTCTTGTTCCGTGCGCCGGGGATGTTGGTGTGGGCCATCTCGTCGACCAGCGCGAGCTGCGGGCGGCGGGCGAGGACGGCGTCGAGGTCCATCTCCGTGAAGGCGCAGTCGCGGTATCCGACGGTCCGGCGCGGCACCTGCTCCAGGCCCTCCGCCATCCGGTGGGTCAGCGGCCTGCCGTAGTCCTCCACGAAGGCGATGACCACGTCGGTGCCCTGGTCGGCACGCAGGTGGCCCTCGCCGAGCATCGCGTACGTCTTGCCCACCCCTGGGGCCGCCCCGAGATACACCCGCAGGCTTCCGCACGCCATGGCCGTTCCCTTCTCGCCGCCGAGGCCGAACCGGCCCGCACATCGACCGGACGCCCCGAGATCTCACCGTTTTATCCTTTATCTTCCCATTCTCCTGGTTATACATATAAAAGGGGGTTTCGCCGCGGGCTCCGTGCCGGTACCTGGCCGACGTGGAGCGGAACCGGGCGGCGGCGCGAGCCGGCCCACCGGCCCCGGCGCCGGGACCTCGCGAGGGCCGGTCGGCCGGGGCGGCCACCCCTTGTGGCCCTGGAACACGGAGTGCGCGCGCCGCACCGTGAAGGGAGAGGGGCGGCAGGCGAGCGCGTCCGCGGAGGAGTGGGTCATGAAGCAGCGTGAGGTCGGGATCGTGATGACGAGTGACGTCGTCAGCGTCCGCCCCGCGACACCGTTCAAGGACATCGCCGGGCTGCTCGGGAAGCACCGGGTGAGCGGTGTGCCGGTGGTGGACGACGACGAGAAGGTGATCGGGGTGATCTCCGCGACCGACCTGATGTTCCGCCAGGCGGAGCAGGCGTGGAACGTCCCCGCGCGGCGCATGTTTTTGAACCGTGCCGCGTACCGGAAGGCGGCCAAGGCCCGCGCCCGCACCGCGGGTGAGCTGATGTCGGCCCCGGCCGTCACCGTCCAGGCGTACGAGTCGGTCGTCGGCGCCGCGCGCACCATGCTGGAGCACGGGGTGGAGCGGCTGCCCGTCCTCGACGAGGAGAGCCGCCTGGTCGGCATCGTGACCCGGCGCGACCTGCTGCGGGTCTTCCTCCGCCCGGACGACGAGATCCGCGCCGAGGTGATCGACGAGGTCTTCGTCAAGACCTTCTGGGCGCCGTCGGACGCGGTGGGGGTCACGGTCACCGGCGGCGTGGTCACCCTGGAGGGCCGGCTGGAGCGGGCGGACCAGGTTCCGGTGGCCGGCTGGATGACCGGACGGATCGACGGGGTCGTCGGCGTCGTCAACAGACTCACCTCACGCTTCGACGACTCCCTCGCCGAAGCGACGCGACCGGAAGGGGCACGGTGATGAGAACCGCTACCACTGGCCTGTTCAGCTCGCTCCCGTCCCCCGGACGGCAGCGGCTGGAGAGCCTTGCCCGAGAGGTGTCGTTCCCCGCGGGCACCCGGATCTACGAGGAGGGCGAGCGGGCCGACCGGTTCTGGGTCGTGCGCACCGGCGCCGTCACCCTCGACCTCCGGCGGCCCGGACGCCCGGCCCCCGAGGTGGAGATGCTGGGCCCCGGAGACCTGCTCGGCTGGTCCTGGCTGTTCCCGCCGTACGTCTGGCAGATGGGCGCCCAGGCCCAAAGCCCCGTGCGGGCACAGGAGTTCGACGCCACCGTGGTACGGGCGCTGGCCGAAGCGGACCCGGTGTTCGGACGAGCCCTGGCGATGAAGGTCGGCGAGGTCGTCGCCCACCGGTTGCAGAGCACCCGGGCCAGACTGCTCGAGCGGTGAGCAGCCCGTGAGCCGCGGAGAGCGCGGAAGCGAAGGAGGCTGAGCGGCCTCCCGGCCGTGGGCCCGCGATGGGCGACAACTGCGCTCCAGACCCTGCCCCGACGTCCGATACCGGCCAAGGGACCGTTCGGCCCTAGCAACGGGTCCGTACGACCGTTCATGATCAGAGGACCGGGCGCGGCACACGACAGGGCGAAGGATCGGCGCACATGACCGAAGTACGGCAGTTCTCACCGCAGGCGCCGATCAGGGTCTTCCTGCTGGACGACCACGAGGTCGTCCGGCGCGGCGTCCACGACCTGCTCGACTCGGAACCTGACATCGAGGTGGTCGGCGAGGCCGCGACCGCCGCACAGGCCGAGGCCCGCGGACCGGCCCTGCGGCCGGACGTCGCCGTCCTGGACGTCCGGCTGCCCGACGGCGACGGCATCACCGTCTGCCGCGAGCTGCGGTCGCGGATGCCCGGTCTCGCCTGCCTGATGCTGACGTCCTTCGACGACGACGACGCGCTGCTCGACGCGATCATGGCGGGCGCGGCGGGCTATGTGCTCAAGCAGATCAAGGGCTCCGACCTGGTCGCCGCCGTGCGGACCGTCGCCTCGGGGCAGTCGATGCTCGACCCGGCCACCACCTCCCGGCTGATGAGCAATCTGCGCGGCGGCGGCCCGACAGCGACGGCGGAACCCGAGGTCGAGGCGCTCGCCTCGCTGTCACCGCGCGAGCGCGAGATCCTCCAACTCGTCGGTGAGGGACTCACCAACGGCCAGATCGGCAAGCGCCTGTACCTGTCGGAGAAGACGGTCAAGAACAACGTCTCGCGGCTGCTGGCCAAGCTCGGTGTGGAGCGCCGCATCCAGGCGGCCGTCATGGCCACGCACGACACCGCCCAGCACTCCGGGCCGGAGCACGGCCGCCGCTGAACACGGGGCCGACCGGCCCTCCGGCCGGGCACCAACGGCCCCTCCCGCCGCCCGTCGTGCTCCGTCAGCCTTGAAGCAGGACGGCCGGGAGGAGAACACGATGCGGACCGCACCACTGGACGCGGAGACCCTGGAGAAGCTGATCTCCGCGGCGGGCGCGGCGCCTTCGATCCACAACACTCAGCCGTGGCGGTTCCGGCTCGACCCCGACACCAGCACGCTGGAGGTACGGGCGGCCGTCGACCGCGGGCTGCGGCACGTCGACCCGATGGGACGCGCCGTCCACCTGTCGGTCGGCGCCGCCCTGTTCAACCTCCGGGTCGCGGTCGCCCACTTCGGCTGGGACCCCGTGCCGCGGCTGCTGCCCGACCCCGCCGAGCCCGACCTGCTGGCCTCCGTACGCCTGGCCGGACCGCTGCCGACCGGTGCCCGCCGCGACCGGCAGGACCTGTACGACGCGATCTGGCGGCGGCACAGCAGCCGTCTGCCGTTCTCCGAGCAGGCGCTTCCCGCCCAGGTGCTGACCGAACTGGCCGAGGCCGCGGACGCCGAGGGCGCCCGGCTGGTACGGCCCGCGGCGGAGGAGACGGCCCGCCTGCTGGAGTTCACCACGGAGGCCGAGCGGCGCGGCATGAGCGATTCCGACCGCCGGGCCGAGAGCCGGAGCTGGATCCGTGAGGGGAGCGCGGACGGCCTGCCGGGCCGGGCGCTCGGCCCGCAGGACAGCGCGGGCCGACTGCCGCTGCGGGACTTCTCCGCGCTGCGCCCGGAGAACTACCAGCCTTCCGCGGCCTTCGAGCGGCACCCGGTGATCGCGGTCCTGTCCACCTGCCACGACCGCCCCGCCGACTGGCTGCGCGCCGGTCAGGCGCTGGAGCACGTCCTGCTCGTCGCGACCGCTCACACTGTCCGCGCGTCACTGCTCCATCAGGCGCTGGAATGGGACGACCTGCGGTGGCTGCTGCGCGACCCGCGCGGCGGCATGGAACACGTACAGATGCTGATCCGCCTCGGCTACGGACCGGAGGGCCCGGCCACACCCCGGCGCCCCGGCGCCGACGTCACCGATGCCGGAACGCACACGCCCGAGGGCCTGTCCGGCGGATCACGAACGGCCCCTTCGACCCCTGGCACGCACGCCCGCCGCGTTGCCGGAATACCCGAATAGCTCCGCTATGAGGCCATCCCGGCGCCTTGCGCTCGCACGCGCCAGGCGCCGCCTGGACCGCCCATGATCCGCCGGACAGGCCCAAGGTGTATTGACCCGGAGGGTCGTTGACGCGCGCGGCGCCCGGCTACGCCTTGGGCCCCGCCGAGGGCGGGGCGGCCGGCACCCGCCAGACCAGGCGGGTGCCGCCGCGGGGGCTGGCGGAGAGGGACAGCTGGCCCCCGAGCCGCGCGGCCCGCTCCTCCAGATTGCGCAGCCCGCTGCGGTGCCCGCCGGAAGGGGCGCCCACGCCGTCGTCGTCGACCGTGACGGTCAGGGTCCCGGAGGCGACGACCAGGGAGACCTCGGCGGAGGTCGCCCGGGCGTGCCGTCCGACGTTGGAGAGGGCTTCGACCAGGACGGCGACGGTCTCCTCCGCGACCGGCGTGGGCACATCGGTGTCGATCAGCCCCTCCATCCGCAGGGCGGGGGTGAAGCCGAGCGTCGGGACCGCGTCCTCGACCGCCATCGAGGCACGTATCCGAAGGCCGCGCGCGGTCCGCTCCCGGTCGTGCGAGCGCAGCCCGAAGATCGTCGAGCGAATGATCTTGATGGTCTCGTCCAGGTCGTCCACCGCGCGCAGCAGCCGCTCGCTCGCCTCCGGATGCTGGACGAAGCGCACCGCGCTCTGCAAGGTCATCCCCGTGGCGAACAGCCGCTGGATGGCCAGGTCGTGCAGGTCACGGGCGATCCGGTCGCGGTCCTCCAGCAGCGCGAGCTGCTCGGCGCCGCGCCGCCGCTCGGCCAGCTCCAGCGCCAGCGCGGCCTGCCCGGCGAAGCTCAGCAGCGGCGAGGACTCCGCCTCGGTGAAGGGGACAGAACCCAGCTCGCGGGCGAGCAGCAGCACACCGCGCACCGCGCCGTCCGCCATCATCGGTACGGCGATCGTCGGCCCCAGGCCGTTCCAGCGCGGCGGCCCCGATGTCACCCGCGGGTCCTTGGCGATCTCCACCGTGGTGATCGGCCGCGCCGCGGCCATCGCGGCGCCCATGAACGAGCCCTCGCACGGCAGCACCAGACCGCGGTGGGTCTCGGCGTCCACCCCCACGGCGATCATCACCTGGAGGTCGGTGGTCCCCTCGACCGGCAGCGCCACCACGCCCAGGTCCGCGGCCAGGATGTGCCGGCCGTGCTCGACGATCAGCCCGAGCACATCCATCTCACCGGCGCCCGACAGCAGCTTGCTCACGATCTCCGCGTTGGCCGCCATCCACCGCTGCCCCTCGCGGGCGGTCTTGTACAGCCGCGCGTTCTCGATCGCGACACCCGCCGCGACCGCCAGGGTCGACAGCAGCGTCTCGTCGTCGCCGTCGAACTCCCGGCCACCGCGCTTCTCGGTGAGGTAGATGTTTCCGAAGACCTCGTCGCGGACCCGGATCGGCACCCCGAGGAAGGAGCGCATCGGCGGATGGTTCGCCGGGAAGCCGTACGACGCCGGGTGATCGGACAGCTCAGCGAGCCGCAGCGGCTCCGGGTGGCGGATCAGCTCGCCGAGCAGACCGTGCCCCGAGGGCAGCGGCCCGATCGCGCGGGCCTCCTCCTCGGACACCCCGACGGTCAGGAACTCCGAGAGCCGCGCGTCGTCGCCGATCACGCCCAGCGCGCCGTACTCGGCGTCCACCAGGGCGACCGCGGTCTCCACGATCCGCCGCAGCACATGCGCGAGGTCCAGCTCCCGGCCCACCGACAGCACGGCCTCCAGCAGGCTGTGCACCCGATTCTGCGTGCCGCGCACCGCCCCGATGCGGACCTGCAACTCGTCCAGCAGCTCATCGAGCTGCAAACGGGGCAAACGCCCGCCCGAGCTGTCGCCGTCCTCTCCCACCGGTCCTCCACGCGCACCGCGAACCCCGAGCATCAGCCCCTGCGTCCTACCGTATCGGCTGGGGTGCCGGGCCGGTGGTCGAGTGCCGGTGGTCGAGCGCCGGGGCCTCCTGCACCCTGCGGTCAGATGACAACGGTGCCTGCCCCCTCCCGCAGCTCTTCCGCGACCGAGCGCGCCCACGCGCGGATCCGCTCCGGGTCGCGAAAATCGCCGCCGCGTCCCTGCTGGAGGATCTGCCGGGCGACGAAGCCGCGTGCGCCCTCGGTCAGCCGTCCGCCGAAGGTGACATGTGCGCGGGCGTCGATCCGGTCGGCGAGCCGGGCGACCGCGGGTGTCGCGGGCAGATCCCCGGCGGTCGCCGAGGAGTCCAGCGGGCCGCTGCTGAACAGCCACACGGGCCTGTGGGCGAGCCGCGCCCGCTGCCGACGTGCCAGCCGGACCGCGTCGCGCTGCCAGCGGCCCGCGTACACCCCCGCGCCGAGGATCACGGCGTCGTAGGCGCCGACGTCCCTTACCTCGCCCGCCGCACGGACGTCGGCCGCGATACCGCGCTCGCGCAGCGCCTCGCCGATCCACTCGGCGATCTCGGCGGTGGAGCCGTTCCTGGTCCCGTACGCCACGAGAACGCGGATGGTCTTCACCCTGCTCACCTCGATCGATCGGTGCGGATCAGCGCGGCCATCGCGGGCACGGGCCGGATACCTGACCGGTCCGCCCGGCGGCCCCGGTACCGGCGGCGTGCGGTATCCGAGACGGCCCGCGCTCTTCTGCTCGTGGGCTGCCCCTTCCACGGTCCGCCGGTCGCCGCGCGGCCCGCCGGTGCCGTCCGGGGCGCAGCCGAGGGCCGATCGGCCCTGCTCCGGGAGAGTCGGCCATGCCGCGTCGGCGTCCGACCGCTCAGCAGGACTGCGCGACGTCCCGCGACACCCGAAGGCGCGGGGTCATGGGCGCCTGGTTCGCGGTGCGGCCGAGGAATTCCCGCACGCCCGCCACCAGGTGTTCGACCGCGACGTGCGGGCCCGCGCCGGTGTCGGCGGGCGTTCCCGTCGCGGCGCCGACGGCGAACACCTCGGGAGCGGCGCGGGACTGGAGGGTACGCGGGTCCACCCGGACGAGACCGCACGCGTCGCCGAGCCCGGCGGAGCGTACGACGTACCTGGCGCCGCCGTACAGCACACCGTCCGGCGTCGGTACGGGCCGCGCTCCGGTGGCGACCACGAGGACGTCGTATCCGATCGAGGAGCCGTCGGTGCAGCAGACCTCCCGCCGGGCCACGTCGACACTGCCGATCTCCGTGTGACGGAAGTCGATCCCGGCGCGGAGCCGGCCGTCCTCCGGCGGCAGGAGGGTGCGCGAGCCGAGGACACCGATGGCCATGAGAAGTTCGACCTCGTGGTCACGCGTGTCGTATTTCCCGACCACGACGATCTGGAATTCGCTCTCGTCGTACCGGCGGCGCAGTCTGTTGGCCGCCAGGATTCCGGTACTGCCGTTTCCCAGGATGACGATTCGCTTCTTCATACCCGCACTGTCCGGCAGCCCCGGTCACGTCCACCACGGGCCAACCGGCCTTCCCCCCGAGGCCGTTCGGGCACCGAACGCCCGGTTTCCCGAGCCGACGGTGCGGGAGCCGTCGTGGACGACCGTCCACCGGCCCGTGGACCGGGACCGTTCGGCCCTGCCGACGCCGCTCGACACGCGGGAGGCTGGAGTCGGACCCAAGGAGGCGTGCCCTCGTGCCGAACGCCCGGATCACGGACCTGTACGGGGTTCCCATGGCGCGCTCGTACCAGGCCGACCACACGACGACGCCTGCCGCGTTCGACCCGCACGTGCGGTGCCGTACCGGAGTGCGGGGGAGCCGAAGCGGGCGGAGGAGCAGCGCATGAACCACCACAAGAGCCATCGCATGAGCGCACCGTCGCCAGGTGACCCGGGTATCGCGGGCCGTGTGGCCGAGCGCGGGCGCGCACTCGGGCTGAGCATGGGCCAGGTGGCCAGACGAGCCGGTATGGCCCCGCGCTATCTGAACGACCTGCTGCGGCAGGACACCGACTTCGATCCCGACGGGCTGTTGCGCGTCGCGGCGGCCCTGAGCATGTCCTACCCGGAACTGCTCCACGGCCCCAGCCACCCGCCTCCCGGGCAGGCCGCGCCCGCTCCGCGTCCGTCTCTTCGGAGCCTGACCACGGCGGAGTGCTGGGATCTGGTCGGCGGGCATGGGGTGGGCAGAATCGCGCTGGCCGGAGCCGCCGCGCCCGTGGTGATCCCGGTCAACTACACGGTCGACGCGCGCACGGTCGTCTACCGGACCAGCCCCGGGAGCGCCGCCTGTCCGGAGAGCGGGCAGGCCGTCTCCTTCCAGGTGGACAGGGTGGACGACCGTCTCAGCCAGGGCTGGAGCGTCCTGATCACCGGCACCGCGGAGCGCGTGCGGGACGAGGAGACCGAACGGCGCCTCGCGGCCGCAGAGGGCGAGGGTCCCTGGGCGGGAGGCCCGCGGCCCGTGTGGACGCGTATCCGACCCGGCGCCGTCTCGGGACGGCGCGTCGAGAGCGGCCTGGAGCCGGAACCCGGCGGCGGGGCCGCGCGGAGTGAGGCAACGTACCGTCCACAGTGACGTCCCGCTACCGCTCCGACCGTGTGGGCACGGCCCCGCCCCGGCTCGGGCTGCGGGTGTCCGCCCGAGCCGCGACCATGGAGGGTGACACGGGAAGGGACCGCCGATGGAGCCCGAGTGGACCTGGCGCTACGCGGGCTACGACCCGTCGCGGGAGCGGTTGCGTGAGGTGCTCTGCGCTCTGGGCAACGGATACTTCGCGACAAGGGGGGCGTTCGCGGAGGCGGCAGCCGGTCCTGTGCACTACCCCGGCACATATGCGGCGGGCTGCTACAACCGTCTGACGTCCGAGGTGGCGGGACGCGAGGTCGACAACGAGGACATGGTCAACCTTCCGAACTGGCTGCCTTTGCGGGTACGCGCGGTCGGTGGTCCATGGTTCGGCCCCGAGACCAGCACCGTGCTCGCCCACGAACAGACCCTCGACATGCGCCGGGGCGTCCTGCACCGGCGGACACGGATGCGCGACCGCGAGGGGCGCGAGCTGACGGTGGAGGAAACCCGCCTGACCCACATGGGCGACGCGCACCTAGCAGCGCAGCGGGCGCGGTTCACCACCCACGGCTGGTCCGGCGAACTGGAGATCGAAGCCGGAATCGACGGCGACGTGCGCAACACCGGAGTGGAGCGCTACAGCGACCTGGCGGGTGCTCACCTCACCGACCACCGTACGGGGACCACCGGCACGGACACGGTCTGGCTGACCTGCCGTACCTCCTCCTCCCGCATCGCCGTCGCCATGGCCGCCCGCGTCCGTGTCAGGGAGCACCCTTGCGAGGCGACGCCGCTCGCGCCCGGCGGAAGGGCCAGCTTCCACCGGATGACACTCCCGGTCGTCCCCGGGCGGGTGATCACCGTCGAAAAGGTCCTCGCGCTGCACACCTCGCGCGACCCGGCGATCGGCGGTCCCCGGCAGGCCGCCCTGGACCGTGTGGCCCGCGCGCCCGCGTTCCCCGCCCTGCTCAGCGCGCACACGGGCGCGTGGGACCGGCTGTGGAAACGCACGGAGATCGAGGTGGCCGGTGAGGCCGGACACGTGCTGCGCCTGCACCTGTTCCACGTCCTCCAGACACTGTCGCCCCACACGGCGGGCCTGGACGTCGGAACACCGGCGCGCGGGCTGTACGGGGAGGCGTACCGAGGGCATGTCTTCTGGGACGAGCTGTTTGTGCTGCCCTTTCTCGACGTACACCTGCCGGAGGTCTCCCGTGCGCTGCTGATGTACCGTCACCGCAGGCTCGGCGCCGCCTGCCGGGCCGCGGACGCCATCGGCAGACCCGGGGCGATGTACCCGTGGCAGAGCGGCAGTGACGGACGCGAGGAAACGCAGCGGCTGCACCTGAATCCCGTCTCCGGCCGGTGGCTGCCGGACCACACCCACTTGCAGCATCACGTCGGCTCTGCCGTGGCGTACAACATATGGCACTACTGCCTGGCCAGCGGCGACACCGCGTTCCTGCACACCGAAGGCGCCGAGATGCTGTTGCAGATCGCCAGGTTCTGGGCGCACACCGCGGCATGGGACCCGGCGTACGAGCGCTACCGCATACGTCAGGTCGTCGGCCCCGACGAATATCACGACGCGTACCCGGACGCGGAGATCCCCGGCATCGACGACAACGCCTACACCAACGTCACAGCGGCCTGGGTGCTGGCCCGCGCGCTTGAACTGGCCCGCTCCCTGCCGGCTCCCCGCAGGGACGAACTGTTCGAGCGCATCGGGCTCGACCCGGCGGAACTGTCCTTGTGGGAGGACGTGTCACGACGCCTGCGTGTGCCGTTCCACGAAGGCGTCATCAGTCAGTTCGACGGCTACGGCGACCTCGCCGAACTCGACTGGGCGGACTACCGGGCCAGATACGGCGACATCCGCCGTCTCGACCGCGTCCTGGAGGCCGAGGGCGACAGCGTCAACCGCTACCAGGCGTCCAAGCAAGCCGACGTGCTGATGCTCGGCTACCTCTTCCCGCCCGCCGAACTGGCCGCTGTCTTCGAACGGTTGGGGGAGCGGCTCGACGACGCGACCTGGTCGGCGACCGTCGACCACTACCTCGCCAGGACCAGCCACGGCTCCACGCTCAGCGGGCTGGTGCACGGATGGGTGCTCGCTCGCTCCCGCCGCGACGACGCATGGACCTACGTGCACGAGGCGCTCGTCGGCGACGTGGCCGACGTGCAGGGCGGCACGACCGGTGAGGGTATCCATCTGGGGGCCATGGCCGGCACGCTCGACCTCGTCCAGCGGGGCCTGACCGGCCTGGAACCACTGGGTGACGCGCTGCGACTGGATCCGGTGCCGCTGCCGCAACTGTCCCGCTTCCGCCTGTCCTTGCGGTACCGGGGCCACTGGGGCGTGGGCCTCACCCTGCGCTCCGGCCGCCTCCACATCTCCGTCCCGCTCTCCGGCCAGGAGCCCGTCCGTTTCGTCGTCGGCGACCGGACGGTGACCGTGGCCCCGGGCGAGGAGGTCGTGACCGAACTGCCCGGGTGATTCGCCTCAGGTGGCCGCCGGGGCGTGCGGCACGATCGCCACCGGCAGCGTCACCCGGCGGAGAACGGCGTGCGCGGTCGAACCGAGATGCGCGCTGACCGGGGTGGTACGGGGGCGGCGGCCCAGGACGAGGAGCGCGGCGTGCGATGCCGCCGCCGCGAGCCGCGCGGCGGCCCCCGCGACCACGGCCTCGGTGACCACCGGGGTACGGGGGTGCTTCTCGGCCCAGGGGCACAGGGCAGCCGCGAGCGCCTGATCGGGATCATCGGGACCGGCGCCGTCGCGGAGCGGCTCGCTCCAGCCGTGGACGACGCGCAGCCGCGCGCCGCGCCGGGCGGCTTCGGCGAAGGCGAATTCGACCGGTCGGCCGTCCGGCGCGGCCAGGTCGAGGCCGAGGACGACGTCACCGGCGCCGTCGGCTCCCGATGGAGCACCCGTGCCGGAAGCGGCGCTCACCAGGACCACGGGGACCGGTGCCCGGCCCGCGACGGTGAGCGTGGTCGAGCCGAGCACAAGCTCCTGCACCGCCCCCGCGCCTCGTGTGCCCAGCACCATCAGCTCGGCGCTGTCGGCGGCGGAGAAGAGCACCGGAAGCACCTGCTCGGCGATCTGGTCGACGGTGACGGACAGGTCCGGATGCCGGCGGCCGATCTCGTCCGCGGTCGGGTGGGCGGACCCTGCGGGACGCGGCACGCGCTCACGGGGACCCGCCGACGTGACCGGTCCCGTACGGACGTGTCCGGGCGGGACCGCCTGTACGAGACGCAGCGGGAGTCCGCGGCGCACGGCGTCGTCCGCGGCCCAGTCCGCCGCCGCGAGGCTCTCGGCCGAGCCGTCCGTCCCCGCGACGACGGCGCCCTTGACGATCGCGCGGATCATGAGTGGACCTCCTTGGCGTGTTCCGCCCCCCCTGCCTCCAGCATCCCCGCTTTCGGCGCTCGGCGTGCGGGACCGACGGCCCCGTACCCGGACCGAACGGGCCGGAGCCGTGCGATTGCGGCGGGGTCGGCCGAGATTCGCCGACGAGAACGCCGGATCAGAATGTCGGATCAGTAGGCCGGACCAGGACGTCGGATCACATGGTCGGATCAGAAGATCGTGCTACGCCGATCCGGCGGGATGTACGGCGGGCGGGTGAATTCGTCGTCGCGCGTACATCCATCGGGTCCGCCCGCGCATCCCCTGGTCGAGTCGCGTTCTTGAACGCCCGCGCAGGGTTGACCGTTGGAGTATTCGTCGTGAAAACCGGCAGTAATATCATTCGTCGCATGTCCGTGGCGGCCCTCACGGCAGGGGCCGTTCTGGCGTCCACCGGGCTCGCGGTCCCGGCCCGCGTCGAAGCGACCCCGGCGCCCGTGGCGACGGCGTCCCGGACCGGCGCCCCCGCGATCGTCGCCAAGGGCGGCTTCGTGATGGACGACGGCACCGGCCGGACACTGTTCACGAAGGCCGCGGACACCCGCCGTTCCACCGGATCGACCAGCAAGGTCATGACGGCCCGGGTGGTGCTGGCCGACAGACGCCTCGACCTGAACGCGCAGGTCACCGTCCAGAAGGCGTACCACGACTACGTGGTGGCCAAGCGCGCGTCGTCGGGCGGTCTGGTCGTCGGCGACCGGCCCACCGTCCGGCAGTTGCTGTACGCGATGATGCTGCCGTCCGGCTGCGACGCGGCGTACGCGCTGGCCGACACCTTCGGCAGCGGCCGGACGCGGGCCGCCCGCGTGAAGTCGTTCATCGCGAGGATGAACTCCACGGCGAAGGGCATCGGTCTGAGGAACACCCACTTCGACTCGTTCGACGGCGTCGGCAACGGATCGAATTACTCGACTCCGCGCGATCTGACGAGGATCGCGAGCAGCGCGATGCGATACCCCACGTTCCGTGCCGTGGTGAAGACGAAGTCGGTCCGGCAGAGCGTCGCGATGAAGAACGGCGGCCACCGCACCATGACGTGGACCAATACCGACACGCTGCTCGGGAGTTATCGCGGCGCCGCCGGGGTCAAGACCGGATCCGGGCCCGTGTCCCTGTTCTGCCTGGTCTTCGCGGCCACCCGCGGCAAGAGGACCGTCATCGGCACGGTGCTCGCCGCCCCGACGCAGGCGGCCCGCACCGCGGACGCGCGGAAGCTGATGGACTACGCGCTGAAGGGGTAGCGGTACGGGGGCGGGAAGCCTCCCGCCACCTGCCCGGCATGGCGTTCGCGGGCGGGGGTAGGGGACGTTCATCCCCCGCAGGGGACTCGCAGGGGACCGCGCCCGGCCGCCCATCGCCCCACCGGCATGGCGGCCGGGGGCCCCGACCGTCACCGGAGCCGGGGCTCGGTCGGCGAGCACACAACGACTCGGTGCGGGAGCGTGCGAGATGTCCGTGAAAGCAGTCGGCTGGGCCAGGTCGTTCCCTGTCTCGTACGGCGTCAGGGCCGGGCGCGAGTGGGCGCGCGAGCACCTGGACGTGCTCGGCTGGAGCACGCAGGCGCCCGACACGGCGGACTCCGTCGTCCTGACCGTCTCCGAACTCGTCACCAACGCCCATGTGCACGCGCACAGCGAGGCCCAGGTCGTCATGGTCTGGGACGGCTGCTGCCTGCACCTGAGCGTCAGCGACTCCTCCGACATGCTGCCCGCCGAGAAGGCGCCTGACGAGGAGCGCACCCACGGCCGGGGCATGGCCATCGTGGACGCGCTCGCCGACGAGTGGGAGGCCCACCCGCGCCCCGACGGGAAGACCGTCACCGCCTGCTTCCACGCGCCCGGCGGCACCTGCACGCACTCCTGGTGAAGCGCCCCGCCGCGGGTGAACTCCAGTCAACTCCTGGGAACTCCCGTGAACGCCGCCCCATTTCGGTATCAGTGCGGCGACGCATTCGCAGGGCGATAATCCGACCGCAAAGCCGCAAAAACGGCGTTTTCGCGCTGTACAGACCGTCCCCCGCACGGGCATACTCGGTCACCGGCCAACAGGCCGATCATCGTCGGCGGCGAGACTCCATCGCAGGCCACCGGGCACGAGTCTCGCGCACGGCGTAGGGTCCGACCCGCTCCGCCTGCCTCCGCTGCCCGTTCACAGTGCAGGGAGCAGATTCAGTGCAGCGTTCCATCACCAGACGAGCCATAGGCGTGGTCGGCCTCGGCTCGCTCACCGCCGCCGTCACGCTGGCGGGCGTCGGTACGGCGCAGGCGTCCGGCAACGACAAGAACAACTGCGGCCGGTCGCACATCGAGCACTCCGAGGACGGCGGGAAGACCTGGTCCGACAACGGCCGGATCAACGACCCGGCCCCGACGAAGATCACGGTCCGGCTGACGGACAAGGTCAACAAGGGCTGCACGTACGTCGTCTCGCTCGCCTCCTACAGCGCCGAGGGCCCCACCTGGGACACCTCGGGCACGCAGGCGTTCCTCGGCTGGGACACCACCCAGCTCGACCACAAGAACACCCGGGCCACCCTGGACGTCGGCGCCTACGCGCCGTCCTGCTTCGGCCAGATCGACCTGTACGGCAACGGCATCAAGTACGACGGCGGCGAGGGCAAGGGCCACGGCAAGCTGCCGCGCTTCCCGTACTCCGCGACCCCCGAGAACCTGATCACGGCGTGGAACGGCAGCGCGCCGTGCTCCACCCCGTCCCCGTCGCCCAGCGACTCGGTGACCGACTCCCCGTCCCCGTCCCCCAGCGAGACGACGGACAGCCCCGAGCCCAGCGACTCGACCACCACCTCGCCCGAGCCCTCGGACAGCGAGACCACCAGCCCGTCCCCGACGGACTCCGTCACCGACACCCCGTCGGAATCGCCGTCGGACACCCCGTCCGACACTCCGTCGACGACGCCGAGCTCCAGCGCCCCGGTCGTCGACGACACCACGTCACCGACGGCGTCGCCCACGAACTCCGCGGGCCCGGTCGGCTCGCCGGTCGTGGAGCCGGCCTCCGACACCTCCAGCGGTGACCTGGCCGAGACCGGCGGCAACGGCTCGCAGACCGTGGCCTTCGCGGGCGGCGGCGCCGCCCTGCTGGTCCTCGGCGCGGGCGCGGTCTACTTCACCCGCCGCCGCAACAGCAGCGCCCACCGCTGACGGATCCGGCGTACGCGGGCCGGGAGCACGCCGTGACGGCGTGCTCCCGCCCGACGTACGCCGGTCCGCGCGGTACGCCGACTCGGCGCGTCCGCCGCTCAGTTGAGGTGGGCGCGCCAGTCCGCCGGGACCCGGCCGGCCGGGCCCGGCACCGGCTGGTCGGCCGGACGGCTCTGCGGCGGGGCCAGCGCCACGTCGGTCTCGACGTACGCGTCGGTCGTGAAGTCCCAGAACCAGTCCTCGCCCGGCTCGAAGGTCCGCATGATCGGATGGCCGGTGGCCGCCGAGTGCGCGCTCGCGTGCTGCGCGGGCGACGAGTCGCAGCAGCCGATGTGCCCGCACTGGGCGCAGCGGCGCAGATGGAACCACCAGCCGCCCGCCGCGTCGCAGTCGGCGCAACCGGCCCCGCTGGGCCGGGCGGTGGGGTCGATACCTGGGGTGGTCGTCATGACGGCTCCCGCTGATTGTCGGACGGACTGTCGGAGCTGGCCTGCGGTGCCGCCTCCGGCCGGGCGTCGGACGCGGCATCAGGTGCGGCCTCCGTCTGCTCCGCCGTGAGCGGCAGGCGGACCAGGAAACGGGTGTCGCCGGGCACCGACTCCGCCTGGAGGTCGCCGTGGTGCTTGTTCACCACGATGCGCCAGGAGATGTCGAGTCCCAGCCCCGTGCCCTCGCCCACCGGCTTGGTGGTGAAGAACGGCTCGAAGATCCTTTCCCGGATCTCCGGCGCGATACCGGCTCCGGTGTCACGGAACTCGACCAGAAGCTGCTCGCGGTCCAGCGCCGTACGCACCGTCAGCGTGCCCGTCCCCTCCATCGCGGCCACCGCGTTGTCGATGAGATTGGTCCACACCTGGTTCAGCTCACCCGGATAGCCGGGGATCTTCGGCAGCGTACGGTCGAAGTCCTTGACCACCTTGATGCCCGGACCGAATTTGCCGGTCAGCATGTGCAGCGTGCTCTCCAGCAACTCGTGCACGTCGACCACCTGGTACGGCGCCCGGTCGAGCTGCGAATACTGCCGCGCCGCGTTGACCAGGGTCGAGATCCGGGCCGTGGAGTCCTGGATCTCGTTCATCAGCAGCTCGGTCTCGACGGTGTAGTTCAGCCACCGCATCGCGCTGTCGAGGGTGTCGGGCGTGACCGTCGCGGCCACCCGCTCCAGCCAGTCCGTGTCGAGCCCGGCCTGCACGAAATTCGGCGCGAGGTCCCACCCGGCCGTCACGCCGTGGTCGTCGAGCCAGTCGGAGATGGCGTCCTCGCGGTCCGAGGTCTCCATCGGGGTGAGCTGCACGGCCTTCGCGGACTGCTCGACCGCCCGCTCCTGGAGCTCGATCAGCGTCGCGAGCGTGGCCCGGTCGAGCGGCCCCCCGGCGATCATGCCGAGCTTGTGCCGCATCCCGGCCACCCGCTCGCGCAACGTGGCCGTGGCCCGCAGCGCCGCCGCGGCCGGATTGTTCAACTCGTGGGTGAGACCGGCCGACAGCGACCCCAGGGCCAGCAGCCGCTCACGCTGGCCGATGGCCTGCTTGGTGCTGCGGTTGCCGAAGAACAGCCCCTCCAGCATGTGCACGGCCATCGGGAACCACTCGCGCATCAGCTCGGCGAAGTGGTCCGCCGACAGCACGTAGAAGCGCGACGGCTCGGTGACCCGCAGCGAGCTGTTGTAGACCTGCGGCACCCGGTCGCCCAGATACGACTGGAAGGCGCCCGCGTAGACCCCGCGGTCCGAGGTGCGCGAGACCTCCACGTCGTCGGCGCCCACCCGGCGCGACATCACCACCGTGCCTTCGAGCAGCACGTAGAAGCAGGTCGCGGGCTCGCCCTCCAGATAGACGGCGCCCGGCTCCTCCATCTGCACCCGGCCCTTGCGGCACAGCCAGTCCAACTGGTCGTCGGTCAGCTTCTCGAACAAGAAGAGCGAGCGCAGCTCGGCCACGTCGCACGGCAGGTACTGGACGCTCATAGCCGCTCCAGGTATCGGTGGACGAGCATGACGGCCATGGCGCCCTCGCCGACCGCGGACGCCACCCGCTTGGCGGACTCGGCGCGCGCGTCACCGGCCACGAACACCCCCGGCACGCTGGTCTCCAGGTGGTACGGGGGCCGCTCCAGCGGCCAGTCCACCGGGCGTTCGCCCGGCGGCGCCAGATCGGGACCGGCCACGACGAACCCGCGTTCGTCGCGCAGCACCACCCCGTCCAGCCAGTCCGTCAGCGGGGCGGCGCCGATGAACACGAAGAGCCAGCCCGCGTCGACCGTCTCGGTCAGGCCGGTCGTGGTGTCGCGCAGCGTGATCCGCTCCAGATGGTCCTCGCCCTCGGCGGACACGACCTCCGTGCGCGTACGCACCTTGATCGCCGGGGTGGCCCCGATCTGCTGCACCAGATAGTGCGACATGGACGAGGTCAGCGAGTCGCCCCGGACCAGGATCGTCACGGACTTGGCGCCCCTGGCCAGATACACCGCGGCCTGCCCGGCGGAATTCGCCCCGCCGACGATGTACACGTCCTGCTCCTGGCAGCGGGCCGCCTCGGTCAGCGCGGAACCGTAGAACACACCGCGTCCCGTCAGCTCCGACACGCCGGGCGCGTCGAGCTGCCGGTAGGACACGCCGGTCGCCAGGATCACCGTGTGCGCCGAGACCGCGGAGCCGTCGGCGAAGGTCACGGTCCGCGCCGAGCCGCTGACCTCGAGCCCCGTGACCTCGCACGCGGTCAGGATCTCGGCGCCGAAGCGGGTGGCCTGCCGGTGCGCGCGGTCGGTGAGCTGCCCGCCGGAGACCCCGTCGGGGAAGCCCAGGTAGTTCTCGATCCGGGAGCTCTGCCCCGCCTGCCCGCCGGTCGCGGTGCGCTCCACCAGCACGGTCCGCAGCCCCTCGGACGCGCCGTAGACCGCGGAGCCGAGACCGGCGGGGCCGCCGCCGATGACCACCAGGTCGTAGAAGCGCGCCGAGGGCGTCGTCGCCAGACCGACACTGCTGGCCAGATCCTGGTCGGTGGGCTCCACCAGCGGCTTGCCGTCCGGGGTGATCACCACCGGCAGCCGTACCCCGTCCTCGTCCGCGGCGGCCAGCAGCTTCTGGCCCTCCGGCTCGTCCGAGGCGTACCAGTGATACGGCACCTGATTGCGCGCCAGGAATTCGCGGACCCCCGACGACCGCGCCGACCAGCGGTGGCCGATGACCTTCGTCTCCCGCACCGGCCGGTGGTCCGAGGCGCGCCAGGCGTCGAGCAGCGCGTCCACCACCGGGTACAGCTTCTCCTCCGGCGGGTCCCAGGGCTTGAGCAGATAGTGGTCGAGGTCCACCACATTGATGGCGTCAATGGCCGCGCCCGTGTCGGCGTACGCCGTCAGCAGCACCCGGCGGGCGCCCGGATACACATCCATCGCCCGTTCGAGGAATTCGATGCCGTTCATCGCGGGCATCCGGTAATCCGCCAGGATCACCGCGACCGCGTCACCGCGCAGCCGCATCTCGCGCAGCGCCTCCAGCGCCGACTCCCCGGACTCCGCCCGGACGATCCGGTGCTCCTCGCCGTAACGCCGCCGCAGGTCGCGTGCGACCGCACGCGACACCGAGGGATCGTCGTCGACGGTCACGATCACGGTCCGTGTCGCGCCGCTGGGCTCTGTCCCCAGCATCCATGCCCCCATTCGTGCGGATCACCGGTGCCGGGCCACGGCATGGCGCCGGGGCCCGCCACTCCCATCCTAGGTACGCGGCCTGCCACCCGCAGTTCCACCGTGTTCGCCCTCGGAGGACGCGCCCGGCGGCGCCTCGGAGACCCCCGGCCGCCGCGCCGTACGCGCTCACTGTCAGGCGCCGGTCACCACGGAGCGTGACGGTCCGACCGGCTCGACAGGAGGTCCGGGCCCATCGACGGCACACTGAGGGACGGACCAGGACGATCCGCCCCGCCGACCCGGCGGCCCGCGGGAACGCGTCCGGCCCCGCGTCGAACCCGTCAGGTGGTGATTGCCGTGTCCATGCGCCAGAGCCCGCGCCCCGGGACGGGCGCGACATCCAGCGACGCCGTCTTCGGCGCGCCGTGCTGGGTCAGCCTGACCTCGCGCGACCTGGCCGCGACCCACCGCTTCTACGCGGCGGTCCTGGGCTGGACCTACCGCGGGACGAAGCTGGGCGGCCGGTTCAGCGTCGCGCTGGACGACGGCAGGCCGGTGGCGGGCATCGCCGAGTTGGCCTCCGCCTGGCAGGTGCCCGTCGCCTGGACGCCGTACTTCGCGGTCGAGGACGCCGACGAGACCGCGGCCAGGATCAGGGAACGCAGCGGCACCGTCGCCGTCGGCCCGATCGCCTTCGAATCCGGCCGCGCGGCCCTGGCCGCCGACCGCAACGGCGCCGTCTTCGGCATCTGGGAGGGCCTGCTCTCCGAATCCTGGCCGCGCTGGCGCGACGAGCAGCCGGTGTGGCTGCGGCTGCGCACCCCCGACCCGTTCGAGGCGGCCATCTTCTACGGCGAGGTGCTGCTGTGGGCCAGCGACCGGCCCGGCGCCTGCGAGGTGGCGTACGAGGGCGACGAGGTGGTGCTGCGCAGCGCGGGGCGGGTCGTGGCCCGGCTCGGCCGCGGTGCCGTCCAGGCCGCGCCCGACCCCGTCGAGCGCCCGCACTGGGAGGTCTTCTTCACCCTGCGCGACCTGCCCGCCGCGCTGCGGGCGGTCCGCGCCAACGGCGGCGGTGTCGTGGCGCACCACGCGGGCCCCGCGGGGGAGTCGGCGGTCGTCCGTGACCCGGACGGCGGACTGTTCACGCTGACCGCGCCGGAGGTCACGTAGCCCGTTCGGGGCTGCCCGTCAGCCGTGTGCGCGCGACGAGGTGCGGGCCGGGCGGTACCGGGTCACGGTGAAGGCTCACCCACCAACACACAGGAGAGTGACATGCTTCGTCGTATCGCCATCACCGTCGCCGCCGTTTCCGCCGCCGGGCTCATGTCGGCTGTTCCGGCCGCCGCCGCCGTCTCGCACGACGGCGGTCACGCCGGGATGGGCGGCTTCCACACCGCGGGCGGCTTCGCCGGCTTCGAGAAGACCAACCTCGGCGGCCCGTACGGGATCACCACCGTCAAGGGTGAGATCGGTGGCTTCGAGGCCGGCGGCGGCTACGCGTTC
This sequence comes from Streptomyces sp. NPDC093221, assembly GCF_044753885.1. Lineage (NCBI taxonomy): Bacteria > Bacillati > Actinomycetota > Actinomycetes > Kitasatosporales > Streptomycetaceae > Streptomyces > Streptomyces sp. NPDC093221. Next base: position 283,776 of record NZ_JBIVOA010000007.1, read on the forward strand.
GAGGGCCACCACAGCTCCCACTGACGTCGCGGCCGTCCGCTGACGGCCCGCGTCCGCGCGTGCGGCGGCCCCGCGCCCACGGTTTCTCCCTGCCGTGGGTGCGGGGCCGCCGTCGTGCCCGCTCGGGTGCCGCCCGCTCGGGCGTCGTGCGCTCAGGTGTTGTTGGCGAGATTGCGCAGTCCGCTCAGCGCCCCGTTGAAGTAGTCCTGGTCACCGGGGAAGACGCCGGAGTCGGCGTGCTGCCAGAAGGTGTAGAACGGCCAGCCGGCCGGCAGGGTGCCGACGCTGGAGGCGTACCGCGCGATGAACAGCGGGTCGTTGGCCGAGTAGGCGGAGGTGTTGCCCGTGCAGGTCGTCCACCAGTTGGTCGTGGTGTAGATCGTCGCCCAGCGGGTGGTCTTGGCGTGCACCTCATTGATGAACGACGTGATCCAGGTCCGCATCGCGGCCTGGCTCAGCCCCCAGCAGGTGGACGACGGCCCGTACTCGATGTCCAGCATGGGCGGCAGCGTCTTGCCGTCCTTGGACCAGCCGCCGCCGTGCGCGACGAAGTAGTCGGCCTGGGCCGCGCCCGTCGAGGCGTTGGGGTTCGCGAAGTGGTAGGCGCCGCGGATGAAGCCCGCGTTGTACGAACCCGTGTAGTTCGCCGAGAAGTTGGGGTCACGGAAGGTCGTGCCCTCGGTGGCCTTCATATAGGCGAACCGGGCGCCGTTGGCGTACGCGCCCGCCCAGTTGACGGCGCCCTGGTAGTGGCTCACGTCGAAGCCGAGGGTCTGGGCGGCGTTCGGGGTCACCGTGCCGCCGCCGCTCGACCGGCCCTCGTGGGCCGCGACGGTCGAGCCCATCCAGTCCAGTTCGGGGTGTGCGATGGGGCTGCCGCCGCCGGAAGGGGAGGCCGCGGTGGCCGCGCCGGGAGCCGCGACGAACAGGGCGAGGAGAGCGGTCAGCGTGCCGATCGCCGCGAGCGCGCGGCGTGGCACCGACCCGCGCCGGGAGTCGTGTCCGGCGTTGTCCATGTGCGCCTCCAAGGGCGAGGGGGTGGTTCCTTGGTGGTGTGGCCATGACAATGAAGGAGGTTACGCGCGTAGAACCCTGGGGCGGAAGGGGCTCCGGTGACCGTCATTGGTCTATGCCAGTACGCGGGGCCGGGAGCTGCGGCGCGCCCCGGCGGTGAAAGTGGGCAGGACGCCGCCGGAGGCGGTGTGGACAGCGCGCCCGGCGGTGTGGTTAATCGAGGCATGGACCCCGGCGGTCGGCGACGCGGCCACGGCCGGGGCGCGGACGACCGGGCGGCGCGGCCCGTGCATCCGGCACGTTCGCTTCCGGCACGATCGGTACGTTCTCGCACGTCGGCGCGGTTCCAAGGAGGGGGAGACCCGGTGAGCAGCAGCCTCAACAAGGGCAGCGGGAAGATCGAGGTCCAACTGCGGTGGGATCCGAGTCCGTTGGGCTCGCCCGACACCGATCTCGACCTGATCGCCGCGACGTTCGCCACGGACGACCGGCACGGCGAGCCCGCGTACCTCGTGTACTTCGACAGCCGCTCGCCCGACGGCACCATCACCTTGAACCGCGACAGCAAGACCGGCAAGGGCTTCGGCGCCGACGAGAGCATGACCATCGAACTCGACCGGCTGTCGGCCTCGTACGGCCGCGTCGTGGTGGGCGTCGCCATCCAGCAGCGCGACGGCCGGCTCACCTTCGGCCAGGCGGCGAACCCCGACATCCGGTTACTGGAGGGATACAACGCCCTCCTGGAGTACGACTTCGCCGACGTGGCCGACGCCACCGCCGCGACCGTCGCCGAATTCACCCGCGGGGACGCGGGGGAGTGGCGGTTCCACCGGAACGTCCGCGGATACGACGCCGATCCGGCCGCCTTCGGACGGCTGATGGGCGGCGGGGCCGCCTAGGGCCTGTCCGGCGGATCACGAACGGCCCCTTCGGCCTCTGGCACGCACGCCCGCCGCGTTGCCGGAATACCCGAACAGCTCCGCTATGAGGCCGTCCCGGCGCCTTGCGCTCGCACGCGCCAGGCGCCGCCTGGACCGCCCATGATCCGCGGCGTTGCCGGGGGTGAGCCCCGCGACCAGGGCCGGACGCCCGTGCGGAGCGCCCCGCGCCGCTCATCCGCGACGAGCCGGGGCGCGCGCCGGCCTTTCCGCGGATCGCGGGAGGTGGCCGCACGCCCGGAGAAGGCGCGAGCGGGACGGCAACTGGCGTCCTGTGGGCGGAAATTACGCGCGGCCGGTCAGCGGACACGTCATCACATAAGTCGCCGAATGGGTGAAGACGCCATCATGTCGGCGCCGGGCGCGGCTCCGGCGCTGCTAGCTTCCGTGATGTTGGTCTGATTACACCGATTCGTCCTTTTGTGGACGGATCTGTGCTGATCGGTTGTCCGGATGCACGGCGCACGGGTCGCACCTGGCCGTTCTGACCGAAGGCGTGGAAATCTGCATGTCCGACAAGGCCGGACCGAGCGATGGCAGCGGCGGCGGCACGCTGGGGCGTCTGGAGAACCGCCCTCCGGTGTCGTTCGGGATGGAGGTGCTGCGCGGCATCGCGCAGGTGGACTTCATGCCGAGCGCGCTGTGCGGGGCGGTGTTCCTCGCGGCGCTGTTCGTCTCGGGCTGGCAGCACGGGGTGTACGGGCTGCTGGGCGCGGCGGTCGCCACCGCGACGGCCCACGCGCTGGGCATCGAGCACGCGTTGGTCGGCGCGGGGCTGCGGGGGTTCAACGGTTGCTTGGTCGGCACCGGCTTCTCGGTCTTCCTCGGCCCCGGCCACTGGTCGACGTTCCTGCTCGCCGTCTTCGCCTCCAGCCTGGTGGTCGTGGTGACGACGGCCCTGGCGATCATGCTGGGGACCTGGGACGTACCGACGTTCACCATTCCGTTCTGCCTGGTCACCACCGTCATGACCGTCGGGGCGCCGGGATTCGAGAAGGCGTGGCACCAGGGGCACAGCCTCGCCGCCCTGCCCGCGACCGCCAGCGGCCGGACCGCGCTGACGTGGGATCAGACCTGGCACGCCTTCCTCTCCAGCTTCGGCCAGATCTTCTTCATGTCCCAGTGGTACGTCGGCCTGATGTTCCTCATCGGCATCGCGCTGGCCAACCGGCTGGCGGCGGCGATGGCGTGTGTGGGGAGCGCGACCGCGCTGGCCGTCGCGGTCCTGCTCGGCGCACCGGCGGCCGAGGTCGGCCAGGGGCTGCTGGGGTACAACGCGGTCCTGGTGGCGATGGCGCTGTGCGGGGTGTTCATCGCGCCCGGTCCCTGGAGCCTGGTCTACGCCATCGGCGGCGCGGGGGTGGCGACGGTGGTGACCGCCGCCCTCGACAACATCGTCGCGCCTTTCGGCGGACACGCCCTCACCTGGCCGTTCGTGCTGACCGCCGTGGTCTTCGTCGCCGCCGTCCCCTCGATCCCGCGCCTGCGCCGCACGTGACCGCCCGTATGTGACCGCCCGCACGTGACCGCCCGTATGCGACCGCCCGTATGTGATCACCCTCGGGCGGCCTCACGCCCCCTGTCCGTACCCCTGAAGCCGAAGAGCCCAACCGAAGAGCCGAAGAGCCCAAGAAGAGAGTGAACGGATGAACCTCGCCCCTCGCGAAGTCGACAAGCTCCTCATCTACGTGGTGGCCGATCTGGCCCGCAAGCGCCGTGACCGCGGTGTGAAGCTGAACTACAGCGAGGCATGCGCGCTGATCAGCGAGGCCATCCTGGAGGCCGCGCGCGACGGGCGCTCCGTCGCGGAGTGCATGGAGCTGGGCAAGCAGGTCGTCGCCGCCGGTGACGTGATGCCGGGCGTACGCGACATGCTGCCGCTGCTCCAGGTGGAGGCCGGATTCGTCGACGGCACCAAGCTGGTGTCCTGTCACGACCCGGTCGGGGCATGACGGCGCCGAGCCCCGTCACTGTGCGCACCCCGGCCGCCGCCGCGAGCGTGGTGCTCGTCGGCGGGCACGAGAGCGCCGCCGCCCACGACCTCGCGCCGTGGGCCGGGAGCGGCGCCGGGGACACGTACACCGTGGTCCCGGCAGGCGCGCCCCTCACCCAAGCGGTCGCCCGCCTGCTCGCCGAGCGCGACGCGCCGGTCTGCGTGATCCCGATGACGCTGGGCCGCGACCGCGCGCTGGTCGCCGAGGCGGCGCGGTCGCTGCGCTGGGCGCAGGAGGGCGGCGGCAGCGGACGTACGGTGCTGAGCGCGCCCTTCGGCACCCAGGACCACCTGGTCGGCTGGCTGCGCGCCGCCGCGGGCCGGGGCGCGGGGGACGCTACCGCCGTCCTGGTCACCGCGCCCGCCGCCGACCCGTTCGCCGACGCCGAGCTGTTCCGGGTGGCCCGGCTGGTGCGCCAGTACGGCGGCCACCGCTGGGTCGAGGTCGCCTTCACCGACGGCGACCCCGATGTGCCGCAGGGCGTGGAGCGCTGCCGACGGCTCGGCGCCGAGGACGTGCTGCTGCTGTCGGCCGGGTTCGGGCCGCCCGCCACGTCGTCCCCGCCGGTCGCGGGCGCGGTCGACGGCGGCCCGCTGCTGAGCCGGGCGGCCGTCGAGGGGGTCGTCGCGGCCCGCCGCACCGAGGCCCTGCACCGGCTGGCGCACGGCGACGACGGCGTCGCCGCGGGCCTGGACGCCGAACACGGCCACGGCTTCGCCCACACGCACGCCGACATCTCCGCACCATCCGCACCAGGTGCGCACACCCACAGCCACCCGCACGCCCATCTCCCGCACTGAACCGACCGGTTGCCGCCGTTCCCGCGAGAAAGAGAGACCAGCCATGCCGAATTACTTGTACGGCGATGATCCCGTCGAGATCAACGCCGGCCGCGCCACGGCCACGGTCACCGTGTCGAACACCGGTGACCGCGGGGTCCAGGTCGGCTCGCACTACCACTTCTTCGAGGCCAACCGGGCCCTGGAGTTCGACCGCGAGGCCGCGTACGGAATGCACCTGGACATCCCCGCGGGCACCTCGGTGCGCTTCGAGCCCGGCGACTCACGGGAGGTGACGCTGACCGAATTCGGCGGCCACCGGCGGCTGGTCGGCTTCAGCGGTCTCGTCAACGGCGGCCTGAACTCGGCCACCACCCGGATCGCCGCCGAAGCCCGCGCCGTCGCCCTGGGGTTCAAGGGCGCGACGGGGGACACCGCGGGCGGCGCGGGCAAGAGCGCCGCCGCCGACGGCGCCGCGAAGAACGACAAGGGCGCGAAGAGCGCGAAGAACAAGACGAAGGGTGACCGGTGATGGCGACGCTCCCGCGCAAGCAGTACACGGACCTGTACGGCCCGACCGTCGGCGACCGCTTCCACCTCGCCGACACCAACCTCGTCGTCGAGGTCGAGAAGGACTTCAACGAGGGCCTCTACGGCGACGAGGCCGTCTACGGCGGCGGCAAGAGCATCCGTGACGGCATGGCCCAGGACCCGCAGGCCACCGCCGCCCAGGGCGCGTTGGACCTGGTCATCACCAACGTGGTCGTGCTGGACCCGGTGCTGGGCGTGGTCAAGGGCGACATCGGCGTCAAGGACGGCTTCATCGCGGCGGTCGGCAAGTCCGGCAACCCGCACACCCAGAACGGCGTCCACCCCCTGCTGACCATCGGTCCCGGCACCGAGGTCATCTCCGGCGAGCACCTGATCGCGACGGCCGGCGGCATCGACACGCACATCCACTTCGTCTCCCCGCAGCAGGCCGAGGCGGCGCTGAGCAACGGGATCACCACGCTGGTGGGCGGCGGCACCGGACCCACCGACGGCACCAACGGCACGACCTGCACGCCGGGCCCGTGGAACATCGGCCGGATGTACCAGGCGGCCGAGGATCTGCCGGTCAACATCGGGCTGTTGGGCAAGGGCAACGGCTCGCAGCCCGACGCGCTGGTGGAGCAGGTCGAGGCCGGGGTGTGCGGTCTGAAGGTGCACGAGGACTGGGGCACCACCCCGGCCGTGATCGACACCGCGCTACGGGTCGCCGACGAGTACGACGTGCAAGTGGCCATCCACACCGACTCGTTCAACGAGTCCGGGTTCTTCGAGGACACCCTGTCCGCGATCGACGGCCGTACGATCCACACCTTCCACACCGAGGGCGCCGGCGGCGGGCACGCCCCGGACATCATGCGGATCGCCGGTGAGCCCAACGTCCTGCCGTCGTCCACCAACCCGACCCTGCCGTACACGGTGAACTCGGTGGACGAACTGCTGGACATGGTGATGGTCTGCCATCACCTCAGCCACGACATCCCCGAGGACGTGTCCGTCGCCGACTCGCGGGTCAGGGCGGAGACGATCGCGGCCGAGACGGTGCTGCACGACGAGGGCGTCATCTCCATCTTCTCCTCCGACTCCCAGGCCATGGGCCGGGTCGGCGAGTCCTTCACCCGCGCCTTCCAGACCGCCCATCACTGCAAGGACCAGCGCGGCAAGCTCGACGGCGACAGCGAGCGCAACGACAACCTGCGCGTGCTGCGCTACCTCGCGAAGATGACGATCAACCCGGCCATCGCGGCGGGCATGGCCGAGCACATCGGGTCGCTGGAGGCGGGCAAGCTCGCGGACATCGTGCTGTGGCCGATCAACGCCTTCGCGGCCAAGCCGAAGATGGTCATCAAGGGCGGCCTGGTCAACTGGGCGCAGATGGGCGACCCCAACTCCTCGCTGCCCACCCCGCAACCGGTCTACTACCGGCCGATGTTCGGCGCGAAGGGCCGCGCCAAGCAGGCCACCCGGGTCTCGTTCATGTCCCAGGCGGGCATCGCGGGCGGTGTCCCGGAGCGGCTCGGCCTGGAGAGCAGGATTCTGCCCGTACGGCACTGCCGCTCGGTGGGCAAGCAGCACATGGTCCGCAACAACTCCCTGCCGAAGATCACCGTCGACCCCGAGACGTACAAGGTGACGCTGGACGGAGTCCCCACGACCATCGACCCCGCCCGCGAACTGCCGCTCACCCAACTGTTCTTCCTGGCATGACGACTTCGAACGGCGCGTACGCCTCGAACGACGCGCACGCTCCGGCCGCCCCGCACGCTCCGGCCGACTCCGTCATGGGGCGGCCGGGGCGGCTGGGGGCGCTGCTGGTCAGCCTCCAGCTGACCGACTCGGCCTTCCCCAGCGGCTTCTACACCCTCTCGCACAGCCTGGAGGGCTTCGCCCAGGCCAAGGCCGTGACGGCGGCCGACGTGCCGGGGCTGCTCGCCGATCTGCTGCGCCACGGGATCGGTCCCTGCGACGCCACCGCCCTGGTGCTCACGCACCGGGCGGTGTGCGCGGGGGACTGGGACCTGGTCGCGCGGGTCGACCAGCGGTTGCACGCGGCCAAGCTCAACCGCGAGACGCGGGTGGCCTCCACCCGCGTCGGGCGCCAACTCCTCGACATCGCGGGCACCGTGATCGGCGGACCCGTGCTGGAGCGCTACGCGGCGCTCGTGGCGGGCGGCGGTGCGCCGGGGTCGCAGGCGGCGGTCGCGGGCGCCGTCTACGCCGCCGCCGGGGTGGACGCGGAACAGGCGGTGACCGGCGACCTGTTCGCGCTCGCCGTCAGCTTCGTCGGCGCGGCGCTCCGGCTGCGCCTGACCGACCACGTACGGGCCCAGGTCGTCCTGCGGGCGACGGCGCCGGTGATCGAGGAGGTCGTCGCGCGGGCCCTCACCGCGGAGTTGGCCGACCTCGGGGGCTGCGTACCGATGGCCGACGTCATGTCGGGCCGCCACGAACGCGCGCAGGCCCGGCTGTTCATGACCTGACGTTACGTCATGTCCTGACTCCGGCCGCACGGCCGGACCCCACCACGACACACACATTCAGCGACGGAAGGCAGCACCCCATGCACAACGAACGCCACGTCCTGCGCGTCGGCATCGCGGGCCCGGTGGGATCGGGCAAGACGGCGCTGATCGAGGCCCTGGTGCCGATCCTCACCAGCCGCGGGCACCGGCCCGCCGTCGTCACCAACGACATCTACACCCAGGAGGACGCCCAGCACGTCCGGCGGACCCTGGAAGGCGTGCTCGACCCCGAGCGGGTGGTGGGCGTGGAGACCGGAGCGTGCCCCCACACGGCGGTGCGCGACGACCCGACGATGAACCTGGCGGCGGGCGCGGAACTGCTGGACCGTTTCCCCGACGTGGACACGCTGCTCTTCGAGTCCGGCGGCGACAACCTCACCCTCACCTTCAGCCCGGTCCTGGTCGACCTCTTCCTGTTCGTGCTGGACACCGCCGAGGGGGAGAAGATGCCCCGCAAGCGCGGTCCCGGCATCACCGAGTCGGACCTGCTGGTCATCAACAAGATCGACATCGCCCAGTACGTGCGGTGCGACCTGTCGGTGATGGAGGCCGACGCGCACCGGGTACGCGACGGCGCGCCGGTCATCCTCACCAACTGCCTGAGCGGGCAGGGTCTTGAGGAGATCGCCACCTTCCTGGAGACGTACCGCAAGGTCGCCGCCGTATGAGCCTCACCGGCGCCGCTCGTGCCCGGGCGCCGCGGCAAGCGCCGTCGCCGGCCGTACGGGTGGCCGAACCGGACGGCCCCGAGCACCCGGTGCGTACCAAGGGCTCCGACGACCGGGCCGTCGCGCCGTCGCGCCCTGCCCGGCTGGACCCGGCGCACTACGAGCCCGCGCGCGTCCCCCGGGAGGTCCGCAGGCACGCGGCCGTGCCCGACACCCTGCCGGTCGGTCACGCGGGCAAGGTCGGGCTGCTGGAGCTGACCTTCGAGCGCCGCGCCGAACGGACGGAACTGACCGGCCACTTCCAGAAGACCCCGCTCCAGATCATGCGGCCGCTCTACTACGACCCGGCCAGGCCCGACCTGCCCATCACACAGGTGATGTCGACCGGCGGCGGCATCCTGCAAGGCGACCGGCTCCGTATCGACGTCACCTGCGGACCGGGCGCGGCCACCCACCTCACCACGCAGACGGCCACCAGGGTCCACCGCATGGAGTTCGACTACGCGACCCAGCAGGTCGCCGTCGACGCCGGAGCCGACTCCTACGTCGAGTACCTGCCGGACCCGACGATCCCCTACGGCGGGGCCCGTTACTACCAGCGCACCACCGTCACCGCCGACGCCACCGCGACCGTCCTGGCCGCCGAGACGCTCTACGCGGGCCGCCTGGCGCGCGACGAGCGCCACGCCTACGAGGTCTTCGCCTCCGACGTCGAGATCCGGCGCCCCGACGGCGCGCTCCTCGCCGTGGACGCCATGCGGCTCGAACCGGGCGCTGCCCCGGTGACCGGCCTGGCCGTCCTCGGCGGCCACGACATCGTGTCCACCTTCTACGTCGTCACCGCGCGCGCACCGGCCGCGGCCGTCGCCGACACCCTGCACGAGGCCCTCGCCGACAGCCCGGCGCTCTTCGGCGTGAGCGTGCTGCCCGGCGACAGCGGGGCCTGGCTGCGGCTGCTCACCGACGACCCGCGGACCGCCGCGAGCGCGCTGCGTCTCGCGTGGGACGCCGTACGCAGGCTGCTGATCGGCGTACCCGCGCCCGCGATGCGCAAGCCCTGACCCCCGCACGCCCGCCGACGACGACAACGGCGCCGACCTCGACCGAACGCCGTACGTTCACAGGAGTTCCCCTTGCTCATGGCCGCCACCGCCAACACGGGCGACACCGCCTGGCTCCTGGCGAGCACCGCGATGGTGCTGCTGATGACACCCGGCCTGGCCTTCTTCTACGGCGGCATGGTCCGCACCCAGCACGTGCTGGTGATGCTCAAGATGAGCTTCGTCTGCCTGGCCCTGGTGACCGTGCTGTGGCTGGCGGTCGGCTACACCCTCGCCTTCGGCCCCGACCTCGGCGCGGGCCTGCTCGGCAACCTCGACCACGCCTTCCTGCGCGGCGTCACCATGACCGACCTGCACGGCAGCGTCCCCACACTGCTGTTCTCCTGCTTCCAGATGTCGTTCGCCATCATCACCGTTGCGCTGATCAGCGGTTCCATCGCGGGCCGCGCCACCATGCGCGGCTGGCTGGTCTTCGTGGCCGCCTGGACCCTGCTGGTCTACGTACCGCTGGCGCACTGGGTGTTCGCCCCCGACGGCTGGGTGTCCGCGCATCTGAGGGCGCTGGACTTCGCGGGCGGCCTCGTCGTCGAACTCAACTCCGGCGCGGCGGGCCTGGCCGCGGCCATCGTGCTGCGCAAGCGCAAGGACTTCGAGCGCCAGCCGGTGCGCCCGCACAATCTGCCGCTGGTCGTGATCGGCCTGGCCCTGCTGTGGTTCGGCTGGTTCGGCTTCAACGCGGGATCCGCGCTGCACGTGGCGGGCGCCGCGCCCACCGCCTTCCTCAACACCCAACTCGCCGCCTGCGCGGCCATGATCGGCTGGCCGCTGATCGAGAAGTGGCGGCTGGGCAGCGTGGACATGCTCGGCGTCACCTCCGCGGCCGTCGCGGGCATGGTCGCCATCACGCCGTCCTGCGGTGAGGTGTCGCCGCTGGGCGCGGTGTGCATCGGCTTCGCCGCGGGTGTGGTGTGCGCCTTCGCCATCAACCTCAAGTTCAAGATCGGCGTGGACGACACCCTGGACGTGGTCGGCGTGCACGGCTGGGGCGGCATCGTCGGCACGGTGTCCATCGGCCTGTTCGCCACCTCGGCGATGAGCGGGCGCGAGGGCCTGTTCTACGGCGGCGGTCTCGATCTGCTCTGGCGCCAGATCGTCGCCGTGCTGGCCTGCGGCTCGTTCTCCTTCGTCGTCACCTGGCTCATCGCCCAGGCCGTCAACCGCACGGTCGGCTTCCGTACCGAGGCGGAGTACGAGGACGTGCCGGGCCGGGACGAGGAGATCGCGTACGACAACGCGACGCTGGACGAGGTCAGGGCCCGGCTGGACGAGCCGCGCCACCCGGCGCGGGTGGGCGCCCCGGCGGCCCCGGACGACGACATGGCCCGCGTCAACAAGATCCTCGACGTCCTGGAACGACGCGAGCGCGACCGATGACCGCGCCCGCGTACCCCTCCGCAGCCGTACTCGTACCCGAATCAGCGGCCACGCCCGGCCGTCCGTGTGAGGACCTGTCATGAACCAGCACTTCGACTCCGGCAACACCGCCTGGCTGATGATGGCCACGGCCATGGTCCTGCTGATGGCCCCGGGACTCGCCTTCTTCTACGGCGGCATGGTCAGGACCAGTCAGATCATCGCCATGCTCAAGATGTGCTTCGCCTGCGTCGCCGTCGTCACGCTGATCTGGTGGGCGGTCGGCTACTCGCTCGCCTTCGGCCCCGACGCCGAGGGGCTGGGCATGATCGGCACCCTCGACCACGCCTTCCTGCGCGGCATCTCCCTCAACAGCGCGACCGGTGACGTGCCCACCGTGATCCACTCCGTCTTCCACATGAGCTTCGCCATCGTCACCGTGGCCCTGATCAGCGGATCGGTGGCCGGGCGCGCCACGATGCGCGGCTGGACGGCCTTCGTCTGCGTCTGGACGCTGCTGGTGTACGTGCCCATGGCGCACTGGGTGTTCGACAGCGACGGCTGGGTCGCCAAGGAGGTCGGCGCCGTCGACTTCTCCGGCGGCACCGTGGTCGAACTCAGCTCGGGCGCCGCGGGTCTCGCGCTGGCCATCGTCGCGGGCAAGCGCGAGGACTTCGAGCGCCAGCCGATCCGTCCGCACAATCTGCCGCTGGTCGTGATCGGCCTGGCCCTGATGTGGTTCGGCTGGTTCGGCTTCAACGCCGGTTCCTATCTGAACGGGCCCGCCAGCACCACCATGGCGTTCGTGAACACCCAGTTCGCGGCGGGCGCGGCCATGATCGGCTGGGCCGCGACCAGCTACTGGCACAACCGGCGCGTCACCCTGCTCGACATCTCCATGGGCGCGGTCACCGGCCTGGTGTCCATGACGCCGCTGGCCGCCGGGGTCAGCCCGGTATGGGCCACCGTCATCGGCTTCCTCGCCGGGCTGACCTGCGCCTTCGCGGTGAGCTGGAAGTACCGGCTCGGCGTGGACGACACCCTGGACGTCGTCGGCATCCACGGCTGGGGCGGCCTGTTCGGCATGCTGATGGCCGGCCTGGCCGCGACCGGCGCGGTCACCGGCAAGAAGGGCCTGTTCTACGGCGGCTCGTGGGGGCTGCTAGGCGACCAGCTCGTCGCCGTCCTCGTCCTGGGACTGTTCTCCTTCACCATGACCGCCGTCATCGGCAAGGTCGTCGACAAGACCGTCGGGCTGCGCCAGCCCGGCGGCATCGTGGAGCACGAGCAGGCGTACGACACGGACGTCGCCAGCCAACTCCAGGACGTCACCGACACGTTGCGCGGTCCCGCCGCCCCGACGGACGACAACGACCCCAGCCATCTCATCGCCCAACTGCGCACTCTGCTCGCCTCCCACGAGCGGAACTGACCTTCGTACGGACCGCCGCGCGGGGGCCGGACCCGAGGCATCGCATTGGATGCGTCACAAACGCGGCGGTCGCCCGCAAACGGACGGGTCCGGGCCCGCCATGACGGCGGACCCGGACCCGGAGGACCGTGTACGGCTCAGCCCGCGCGGACGATGTTCTCCGCCTGCGGACCCTTCTGGCCCTGGGTGACGTCGAAGGTGACGGGCTCGCCTTCGGTCAGCTCCCGGTATCCGTTGCCCTGGATGTTGGAGTAGTGGGCGAAGACATCGGGGCCTCCGCCTTCCTGGGCGATGAACCCGAAGCCCTTCTCGGAGTTGAACCACTTCACCGTGCCGTTGGCCATGCGTGTGAGTCCTCTGCGTCTGTGGTCTGCACCGGTCGCGGAACCTGGTGGATCCGCGGCCTGTGGACGCCCGCCTACGGGCACCCGCAGCCGTACGTACCCCATCGCGGCGCGCCGCATGCACGCCGATCGCGCGGATGACCGCGGAGGGCGAACATGCGCCGCGCCACGGCCGGAAACCGGCCCTCGACCGACCCGTCATCCGGAGCAACACTGACCCGTCCGGGGGTGGGCGGTCGCACCGGCCGGGCACGCTCGTGGGATGCTGGGGCGGGATCCGATCTTGACGAGGGAACGCGGCGGCACGATGAGAACGGCACGGAGGATCCGCCACAGGGTCTGGGACCGCTACTCGGCCTCCGACCCCGGCCTGCTGCGGCTGATGGCGGGACTGCGGACGGTCGGCTCGATCGGTCTCGCCCTGCTGATCCTGTCCCTGCTGCACATCTCCGTGACCCATATGGTCGCGGGCGCCATGGCCGCCATGGTCTCCACCTTCGCCATCCGCGAGAAGCGGGTACGCGACCAGGCCGTCACCCTCGCCCTCGGGCTGCCCACCGCCTTCGCCTCGGTGTCGCTCGGCGCACTGCTCAACCCGCACATCGTCATCGGCGACCTCGCCTTCATCCTGCTGATCTTCGGCGCCGCCTACGCCCGCCGCTTCGGCGAACGCGGCACCGCGCTCGGCATGATCGGCTTCCAGATCTACTTCCTCTCCCTGTTCGTCCACGCCACCGGCGCCGGCCTGCCGTCGCTCTACCTCTCGCTGGCCGTCGCCTTCGCGTGCAGCGCCGTCATGCGCTTCGCGCTCGTCCCCGAGACCCCGGAACGCACCCTGGGGCGGCTGCGCCAGGCGTTCCGGGCCAGAACCGCCCAGCTCGTCGCCACCCAGATCGACCTCCTCGAAGCCGACTCCGACCGGCTGGAGAGCGTCATCGGCGACCTGCGCAAGGACGTCGCCCGGCTGCACGAGGCCGCCCTGATGATCCAGAGCGCGCTGGAGGTGGGCACCGACGACGAGGCCACCGCCGCCCTGCTGCAACGCCGGGTCGCGGACGCCGAGATCGCCGTCGAACGCCTCGGCCTGCTGCTGCTCACCGCCCGCAGCGCCGAACGCGCCGACACCCTGACGCTCCACCTGCCGAACGCGCCGCTGCCCGCACCCGCGCGCCGCACCGACGACGAGGACGACGCGCTGCGCAAGCTGCGCGCCGAGCTGCGGGCGCTGCACCTGCTGGTGACCCGGCTCGGCACCGACGACCCCGGCACCGCCGTCACCCAGGTGCGCAACCGCCTGCTGGCCTACCGCGACGACGAGAATCTGCCGCGCGCCTCGCTCGCCGTCCAGGACGCCTTCCGCGGCATCGGCGAGGCCGCGCGCGCCGTCCTCGGCCTGCGGCTGGCGCTCGACGGGCCGGGCGACGAGTCCGACGACACACCCGAGACGATCCGCTCCCGCGAGGAGTTCGAGGCCGAGGACCTGGCGCTGGCGGGGGAGGGCGAGAGCGAGCAGGACCGTACCGGCCTCAAGCGCCGCACGACCCGCGCCGCCGTCCAGGTCTCCGCGGGGTCCGCGCTGGCCATCCTCGGCGGCGAGTTCCTGTCCACGCAGCGCTGGTACTGGGCGGTCCTGACCTGCTGGGTGGTCTTCCTCAACACCTCCTCGACCGGCGAGATCCTGGTCAAGGGCTACCGGCGGCTGATCGGCACGGTGTGCGGCGTGGTGGCCGGTGTGCTGCTCGCCGGGGTCGTCGGCAACCACACCTGGACGGCGTTCACCCTCGTCCTGGTGCTGATCTTCGCGATGTTCTTCACCGCCCCGGTGTCGTACGCGCTGATGTCGTTCTTCGTCACCGCGATGCTCGGCCTGCTCTACAGCCTGCTGCACACGTACAGCGTCTCGGTACTCGTACTGCGCATCGAGGAGACCGCGCTCGGCGCCGCCTGCGGGGTCATCGCGGCCGTGCTGATCTTCCCGGTCCACACCGATCTGCGCACCGACGAGCAACTGGTCACCGTCCTGGCCAAGCTCCGCGACGTGGCCACCGCCGCCGTCGCCCAGCTCAGCGGCGGCCCGGCCGTCGACCTGCTGGACCTGGCCCGCGAACTGGACACCGCGCTGGACGACCTGCGCCGCTCCACCCACCCGCTGACCCACCCGATCACCCCGCTGCGGGGCCGCAGGCGCACCGCCCGCTATCTGGTCGCCCTGCTGGAGACCTGCGCCTACCACGCGCGCTCGCTCGCGGCGACCGCCGAACTGGTCCCGTACAGCAAGAGCATCGCCGCCGACCCCCGGCTGACGGCCGTCGGCGTACGCCTGGAGCACAACCTCGACGTGCTCATCGCCCATGTGGAGGAGATCAAGGACGACAAGGGCGGGAAGGGCAGGGCCAAGGACGGTACGACGGCAGCGGACGGGACGGCGCAGGGCGCGATCCGGACCGAGCCCAGCATCGCCTCCATGCTGGAGGGCACCGGCTCCGCCGTACCGCGCTCGGGCTCCGTCACCTTCCGCGTGCTGCGCCACCTCCAGCGGCTGGACGAGGGCGTGGCGGGCCTGGCCCGGCCGCTCGGCGTCACGGTCGAGACGCCGGCCGGCAGGACCGGCAGCCGCCGGGCGGCCTGAATCGGTCGCGCGTGAGCCTTGGCAGCCAGGGCCCGGTGGTACGGGGCTCACGCTCCCGCACCACCGGGCCTCGGTGGCGCCGAGGTCAGTTCAGGGCGAACTTCTGCGCGGCCGTGCCGTTGCAGTCGTGGATCCGCAGGCGGGCGCCGTTGGCCGTGGCGCCGTCCGGGGAGTCCAGGCAGCGCCCGGACCGCGGATTGAGCAGCGATCCGTCGGACCGCTGGACCCACACCTGGCCGCCCACCGCGGTGTCGCAGTCGTACAGCTCCACCAACGAGTCCTGCGCGGTGGCGTCGCCCGCGATGTCCAGGCAGCGGCCGAGCGTGGTGAGCCGGTTCGTGGACGTGTGCACCCAGTGCTGGTCGCGGGCGTAGGACTGGCAGTCCCACAACTGCGCCGCGGACAGATTGCCGCCGATGTCGTCGCCCGTGATGTCCAGGCACTTCGCGCCGGGCCCGGCGATCATCGAACCGCCGTTGACGGTGAAGACCTGGGCGGCCGTGCCGTTGCAGTCGTGGATCTGGAGGCGGGTGCCGTTGGCGGTCGCGCCGTCGGTGGCGTCCAGGCAGCGGCCGGACTGCGGGTTGAACAGCGAGCCGTCGGCCCGCTGCACCCACTTCTGCCCGCCGACCCCGTTGCAGTCCCAGAGTTCGACCTGCGTGTTGTTCGCGGTGCCGTTGCCGTTGATGTCCATGCAGCGGCCCAGCGTCCGCAGCGAACTGTCGGGCTCGTGCACCCAGTGCTGATCTGCGGCGCCGCTCTGGCAGTCCCAGAGCTGGACGGCGGCGCCCTTGCTCGCGACGTCGTCCCCGGTCACGTCCACGCACTTCCCGCCGGGCGCGGCGACCGTCGCCGGAGCGACCCCGGCCGTGTCGCCCGCGTAGCCGGCCGCCACGACGTTCGCCTGTACGGCGTTGTCCGCCGCGTCGGTGGGATAGCCGGAGGTCATGACGCCCTCGAAGAACGACCCGACCGCGCGGTTGCTGTTGTCGCCGCCGGTGCCGAGCACGATGGAGCCCTCCTGCCTCATCGGCGCGTAGCCCGGTGGCAGCGCGCCGTTCCACCAGGTCGTGAGCCCGCCGGACTGCGAATTCCCGCCCTTGAGAGCGAAGGACGTCTGGCCGTTGTTCTTCAGCACGGCCGTGACGAAGGGGCTCGCATTGCCGCCGTTGACGCTGTGGGCGTTGGTGTCCGCCTGGAAGATGCCGTTCTCCAGGTCGGCCTGCACCCACGGACCGTCGCCGGAACAGGGGCTGCACGCGCGGGCCAACGACATGTTGAGCGCGTCCATGTGACCGGCGCCCGTGTCGTTCGGGATCGCCTCGACATTGCCGAAGTCGAAGCAGCAGTCGCGGTTGACATGGGTGCCGCTGGTCACCATGTACATCCCCTCGGCCTGCCCGTTGACGGCGACACCCGAACCGACGGCATGGCGGTACCCGACGCCCGGCGGCACGTAGACGCCGTAGACGGAGTGCCCCGCCACCGTGACGTGCAGCGCGTTCGCCAGGGCGCCGACATCGGCGGCCCCGGCGGTGCCCGAACCCTCGATGGTCAGGTCGTTGTGGCGCGGCGACTGGTCGTAGATCTTGGTGATGACGCACACCGCGCCGTTGCAGAAGGCGTTCTGCGCACCGGCGTTCGCGTAGCCGCCGGTCCCGGTCGGCCCGATGTCGAGGGCGGCGTTGTCCCGCACGCGCGTGACCTGGTACAGGCCGCCGTTGTACGAGCCGTACAGCGCCCTGACCGTACTGAAGGCGCCCACGCAGGGGGTGCCGGCGTTGCCGTAGATGTCGCACGGCTGGTTCGCGGCGGCGTGCGCGGGACCGGTGACGCCGACCAGCAGGCCGAGGGTCAGGGTCAAGGTCGCGCCCAGGGCGAGCAGGACGCCGCGTAAGCGCCTCAACGGGTGGCGTGCGGATGGTCGGTGGTCGCGAGCGGTCGTCGTCGAAGCGGTCATCGTCGACCTTTCTCCGTGGGGGGATGGCACGGAACACGGTGAGAGATGCGAACTGCTCATACGATTCAGCGACTTCGAAGCTAGAGGCGTCTCGTAGTGCCCGTCAACCCTCGGACCCTGCGGTCATAAGGCCGGACAATCTTGTCCCGAAGGCTTGACGAGCGGTCCGGCGTCACTTAGCGTCCGAGGCGCTGAATCGTTAGAGCAACCCTTGGCGCACCACATCCGGCCGGTATCTTCCCGACGGTGGTTGCCTGCTTCAGGCGGTGGCTTCTTGCTGAGAGGGGTGCCATATGGCGTCGGCGGACAAGCGCGCCACCGTCACGCTCAAGGACGTCGCGACGGCGGTTGGGATCTCGCAGAGCGCCGCCTCGATGGCGCTGTCGAACCATCCGCGGATCAGTGAGACGACCAAGGAGGCGGTACGGGCCGCCTCGGCCAAGCTCGGCTACGTCCCGAACTCCGCGGGGCGGGCGCTGCGGGCGGGCCGTTCGACCTCCATCGCGGTCGTCGTGCCCAACACCGGCCAGCACGTCTTCGGCCACCCCTACTTCATGCACCTGCTGGTGGGGGTGACCGCGGAGGCCAACACCCGCGACGCCGCGCTCATGGTGTCGACCAACCCCGACGAGACCCACGGCGTCGCGGCGTACGAGCGGGTGCTGCGCTCGCAGGCCGCGTCAGGTGCGATCGTCGCCTCGGCCTCGATCAGCGACCCCAACGTCAACCGCATGGTGGACTCCGCGCTGCCGGTGGTCCTCATCGGGCGGTTCGTCCACCTGCCGCACGCGGTGAGCGTCGGGGTGGACGAGATCGCGGGCGCCGCGGCCATCACCCGCCACCTGGTGGAGGACCACGGGCTGACCCGTATCGCCCACATCAGCGGACCGCTCAACCACCAGACCGCGGTGGACCGTTACGAGGGCTTCCGCACCGCGCTCGCCGATTCGGGACGGCCCTGCACCCACACCCTGGCCGTCGGCGACTTCAGCGAGGAGTCCGGCAGGCTCGCCGCACGGCAGGTGCTGGACAGCATGTCCGACGTCCAGGCGATCTTCGCCGCCAATGACGAGATGGCCTACGGCGCGATGCTGGAGATCCGCTCCCGCGGGCTGCGCATACCGCAGGACATCGCGCTCGCCGGATACGACGACTTCGGCGTCTCCCGGCTCACCACGCCGGGGATCACCACCGTCCACGTCCCCGCCGAATCGCTCGGCCAGAAGGCCGCGGCCATCCTCTTCGACCTGGTGGACGGGACCGCACCCGACCCGGTCCACACCGTGCTGCCGTTCGACCTCGTGATCCGGGAGTCCTGCGGAAGCCACCCCGGCTGAGCGACCGCCCCGCCCAGCCACCGGCCACGGCCGAAGGCCAACGCCGTACCCAACAACCCCGCCCGGACGGGCGGCCCGTACCCAACATCCCCGCCCGGACGGGCGGCCCGAACCCAACACCCCCGCCCGGACGGGCGGTTCACGCCCAGGACCGGCGGTACGCGCCCGGTGACGGGTGGTTCACACCCGCACGCGGCTGACGCACGCCCGCGGACGGGTGATCGACGCCCGGAGACGGGCGGTGCGCGCCCCCGGACGGGCGGTGCGCAGAAGGAGACAGCCACATCGACCCTCCGACCCCGCAGCGACGGGGCACCGAACGGAATGGAACGATCGGTATGTACGTCAGATTCGGGAGAACGGCCGCGGCACTCGCCGCCGCCACCACGGTCTCACTCCTCCTCGCCGGCTGCGGCGACAACGGCGCGGGCGGCGGTACCTCCGGCGGCGTGGTCAAGCTGACCATGCTCACCGGCTTCACCGGCCCCGACGCCCCCTCGTACCAGGCGCTGATCAAGGAGTTCAACGCCGGCCACCCCAAGATCCAGGTCACGATGACGGCCGAACCCTGGGCCACCATCGGTCAGAAGCTGCCCGCCTCCTGGGCCACCGGCCAGGGCCCCGACCTGGCGACCCCCAGCTCCGACCCGGGCGCGATCTTCACCTACATCAAGACCAACTCGGTGCTGCCGCTCGACCCCGCGGTCGGTGCCGGCACCGGACAGATCGACTCCGCCGCCTTCCCCGCCGCCGTGAAGTCCGCCTTCACCGTCGACGGCAAGCTCTACGCGGTGCCCGCCAACATGGCCACGCTCGTGCTCTATTACAACAAGGCGATGTTCGCCGCCGCGGGCATCAGCCGGCCGCCCGCCACCGAGGACGAGTTCATCGCCGACGCCAAGAAGCTCACCAAGGGATCGGGCGGCAAGCCCAGCCAGTACGGCCTCTCGCTCGCCGACAACAACACGATCCAGATGTGGCCGATCCTCCAGTGGATGAGCGGCGGCGACATCGTCGGCCCCGACAACTGCGCCGTCGTCAACAGCCCCGCCAGCGTCCAGGCGCTGACCCGCTGGAGCCGTCTGGTCAGCCAGGACCACATCAGCCCGGTCGGCCAGGCGGGCGCGGACGCCGACACGCTGTTCTCCGCCAAGAAGGCCGCGATGGAGATCAACGGCCCGTGGGCCGCCGCGGGCTTCACGTCCGCGGGCGTCGACCTCGGCGTCGCCCAGGTCCCGGTCGGCTCCGCGGGCCCGGTGACACTGGCCTCGACGGTCCCGCTGATGATCGCCCGCACCTCCAAGCACCAGGCCGAGGCCAAGGAATTCCTCGCCTGGTACACCGGCAAGGCAGCCCAGACGCAGTTCTCGAAGGTCTCCGGATTCCCGCCCGCCCGCACCGACCTCGGCGGCGCCGTCAACGGCGATCCCACCGTCGCGCAGTTCGCCGCCGCGCTGCCGCACGCCAAGCTCTACCTCGCGGGCCAGCCGAACTCGACCCGCATCGACAGCGACGTCTACGTCCCGCTGATCCAGAAGATCGAACGCGGCGCCGACGTCCAGTCCGCCGCCGACTCGGCCGCCAAGGCGATCAATTCGCTCACCGGCTGCAAGAAGTAGCCCTCATGTCGAGCACACCCTTCCCCTCCGCAGGGAAGCCCGCACCCGTACGGCGGCGCAGGCCCCGTATCAACAGCGCCTATCTGTTCATCCTGCCGAGCGTCCTGCTCATCGGGGTGTTCATCGCGGAGCCGATCGTCCAGTCCGGCTGGATGAGCCTGCACGACTGGACCGTCGGCGAGGCCCGCCACAAATTCGTGGGTCTCGACAACTACACGGCGCTCTACCACGATTCGCGGTTCTGGAACGCGCTGCGCGTCACGGTGATCTACACCGCCGCCGTCTCCGTCGGACAAGTGCTGATCGCGCTGGCCATCGCCTCCCGGCTGCGCAGGACGACCTGGTATTCGGCGCTGCTGCGCACCGCGTATTTCTTCCCCTTCATCGCCTCGCTCGTGGTGAGCGGAATCGTCTGGAAATTCCTGCTCGACCCGCAGGTCGGCCTGGTCGACGCCTGGCTCTCCGGAATCGGCGTCACGCCTCCCGAATGGCTGCAATCCACCTCGCTGGCGCTGCCCACCGTCATTGCCGTGGGCATCTGGAAGAACGTCGGATTCACCATGATCGTGCTGCTCGCCGGTATGCAGCAGATCCCGCCCGACCTGTACGAGGCGGCGGCGCTCGACGGCGCGGGCGCGTGGCAGCGATTCCGCCATGTGACCCTGCCCGCGCTGCGCCCGGCACTGCTGTTCACCACGCTGATCGCCACGGTCACCGGGCTGCAACTGTTCGACCTGGTCTTTTCCATGACCAGCGGCGGCCCGATCTTCCACACGGAATCCGTCGTGATGTACCTGTACCAGAAGGGTTTCGTGGAATTCCAGATGGGCTACGCCAGCGCCGTCGCCTGGATTCTCTTCGTGATCATCCTGGCGATCTCCGCACTCCAACTGCGTCTGTCGAGGTTCCGCGATGCCGACTGACACACTCCGGCCGCGCCCCGCCAAGGGCGGCGCGAGCCCGTACGGGAACGGCCCCCGGCCGACCGGGCCGGTACGCCTGTGGCCCGCGGCCAAGGTCGCCGTCCGGTACGGCGCCAGGTGCGGCACGGTCCTGTCCTGGGCGGCCGTCACCGTCGGCGCGGTCGCGATGATCATCCCGTTCGTCTGGATGCTCGGCGTCGCCTTCAGGACCAACGCCGACTTGTACGCCGACCCCGCCCGGCTGATCCCGCGGGACTGGACCCTGCACGGCGTCCGCGCGGTGCTCGGCCAACTCCCGTTCGGCAAGCTCGTGCTCAACACGTTCGTCTTCGCGGGCGGCACGACCGTGCTCCTGCTGCTGTTCGACTCGATGACCGCGTTCGCGCTGGCCAGGCTGCGCTTCCGCGGTAAGAACGTGGTGTTCCTGCTGATCCTGGCCACGCTGATGGTGCCTTTCCAGGTCACCCTCGTGCCGGTCTTCCTGACGCTGTTCCACCTCGGCTGGCTCAATTCGTACCAGGGCCTGATCATTCCCCGCGCGACCAGCGCGCTGGGCATCTTCCTGCTCCGCCAGTTCTTCATGCAGTTGCCGCGCGAACTGGACGACGCGGCCAGGATCGACGGGGCCAACGACTTCACGGTCTACTGGCGGATCATCCTGCCCAACGCCAAACCGGCCCTCGCCTCGCTGTTCATCATCCAGTTCGCCGCGCTGTGGAACGACTTCCTGTGGCCGCTGGTCGTGACGAACAACGTCGACATGCAGACGCTGCCCGCGGCCCTGACGCTGTTCTCCAGTCAGTCGGGTGTGGACCACGCCGCGCTCATGGCGGGCGCCGCGATCTCCCTGAGTCCCCTGGCCATCGCCTTCCTCGTCCTCCAGCGTTTCTTCGTGCAGGGCGTCGCGACCACGGGAATCAAATAGCGCCGCCCAGCCGATTCCCCGCCGCCTTTCCGCGCCCGCGGCCGCCCCGCCATCCCCCCGCCATGCCGTACCGCTCCTTCCGCCCGCCCTTTTCCGCCATGCCCATTTCGCTGAGACATCACAGAGAAACCGGAGACCGGAGTGCTCACCTGCACCGCGACCATCGACCCCGCCTTCGTCATCGCCCCGGTTCCGCCGCGCCTGTTCGGCTCCTTCGTCGAACACATGGGCCGTTGCGTCTACGGAGGCATATACGAACCCGGCCACCCCGAGTCGGACGCCGACGGCCTGCGGCTCGACGTCATCAAGCTCACCCGTGAACTCGGCGTGAGCGCCGTCCGCTACCCCGGCGGCAACTTCGTGTCCGGCTACCGCTGGGAGGACGGTGTCGGCCCCCGCGACGAGCGCCAGGTCGCCCTCGACCTGGCCTGGCGCTCGCTCGAACCCAACACCTTCGGGCTCAACGAGTTCATGGCCTGGGCCAGACAGACCGACGTCGAACCGATCATGGCCGTCAACCTCGGCACCCGCGGCGTCGAGGACGCCTGCAATCTGCTCGAATACGCCAACTTCCCCGGCGGCACCCGCTACTCCGACCTGCGCATCGCCCACGGGGTCCGCGAACCGCACCGCATCAAGACCTGGTGCCTGGGCAACGAGATGGACGGCCCCTGGCAGGTCGGCCAGAAGACCGGCACCGAGTACGGCCGCCTGGCCGCCGAGACCGGGAAGGCCATGCGCCGGATCGACCCGTCGGTCGAGCTCGTCGCCTGCGGCAGCTCCAACGAACGGATGCCGACCTTCGGCTCCTGGGAGGCCGACGTCCTGGACGAGGCGTACGACGTGGTCGACTACATCTCGCTGCACGCGTACTTCGAGCAGCACGGCGACGACCGCGTGGGCTTCCTCGCCTCCGCGCAGGTCATGGACACCTTCATCGAGGGGGTCGTCGCCACCTGCGACCACATCGCCGCCAAGAAGCGCTCCCGCCGCAAGCTCCAGCTCTCCTTCGACGAGTGGAATCTCTGGTACGAGAGCCGGTTCGAGGGCCAGGACAACCTCGAATGGGCCCGGGCGCCCCGGCTGATCGAGGACGAGTACACCGTCGAGGACGCCGTCGTCCTCGGCAACCTCCTGATGAGCCTGCTCCGGCACAGCGACCGGGTGACCATCGCCTGCCTCGCGCAGCTCGTCAACGTCATCGCGCCCATCCGCACCGAACCCGACACCGGGGCCTGGCGGCAGACCATCTTCTACCCCTTCGCCCTCACCGCCCGGCACGCCCGCGGCGAGGTCCTGCGCGTCGAGCCGGACTCACCCGTCCTGCACTCCACGACGCTCGGTGACGTCGCCGCCGTCGACGTCACCGCCACCCGCGACCCCGAGACCGGCGAGACGACGATCTTCGCCGTCAACCGGGACGACACCCAGGCGGCCACCTTGCGGCTGCGGATGGCCGGCGCCGAGCACGACGTGGTCGAGCACGTCGTCCTCGGCGGCCAGGACCTGCTCGCCACGAATTCCAGGACGGCCCCCGGCCGCGTCGAGCCGCGCTCCAGCACCCGGCACTTCGTGGACGCCAACGGTCTGTCCGCCGAGCTTCCGCCGGTCTCCTGGACGATGATCCGGACGGCGCCGATCACGAGCTGATCCACCGGACCCTCTGCCTCCTGCTCCGCGCCGCCCGTACCCTGGAGCCGTTTCGACCCGTAGGCCGGATATGCCGCGGGGGGGGGGGGGGGGGGGGGGGGGGGGGGGGGGGGGGCGCGGGGGGGGGGGGGGGGGGGGGGGGGCCGCCGGGCGGCGGGGGCGGGGGGGGGC